>JAXLUU010000003.1:0-45847 GCA_046329325.1 Saprospiraceae bacterium | reverse complement strand
TTTAAAGTGTTGGGTATACTCACCGCTTGAAGTGATTTGCTGTCCCTGCCAGGTAATTGGTGTATTTTCAATACAGACTATACGAGGTCCTGCCTTCCGGTCCTTCTCCTGGGTAACTTTAATGGTAATACACTTAGGACCTTCCTGATCGCAAATGGATCCAGACTGCGGGTTACCAATAACCGCTGTTGCACAAAGCACAAAGTCTCCTTCATCAGGAAAATCGAGCGTAATTTTCTTTTCATACTGATCAAGTTCTGTACCATCTAAAGTCCATTGAAACGCAGGCTCGCAATTGCTGGCTCCAAGATCAATCGAATACATGACATTACAAGCTCCTTTACAAAGCGTCGTTGGCCCACTGATATTGCCAAGCGGTGGAAGCATTGGTGGTCCTCCGCCAGTAGTTGATAACGAAAAGTCACAAACATCTCCTGAGCATCCATCGACAAAGAGATAATAGGTCTTGCAGGGCTGAAGTGTCCCGCAAATAGTTTTTGAACCAGATCCTCCTGTACAATTACCATCACAAGCAACTGAGACATTACAATCACAGTCACCCCAAATACCGATTTGAACTCCATTATTGTCCCGGCATCCACTCCAGGTCAGTGTGATACAAACATTGCCACCATTGGTCACAAAGGCCCACCATCCTGTATTTTGAGCGGAAAATCCAGTCCCGGGACATAAAGGAGAGCATCCAGTTGGATTAGAGTAATCAGGATTCTGGCACATATATCCGTTGACCTCGTTCAAAGAACAGAGCACATTGGCGTCTTCACAATTATCTGCAGACGCAGGGGTACATTGTGAAATTAGGTTTGCGTGATTCAAAAGAACAAGGCACATTAATAAAACGAACCTGATGAATTCATTCAGTTGCACACTGTAAACTTGATAACGGGATGTCGTTTTCATCTTAAACAATTAAGTTACATTACAATCGAAGATGCTTTCAATCCTTCAAACGCTGCCTGCCTTAACTGCCTGTTTAAGATACCCTACTACCCGGGACTGAATAACACTAACAAAATTAGATTTTTTATTTAATCTGGTTAAGATATAAATTTTAATAGGTTATTTACCTCGAACCATTCTACCTACAAGATATGGAAAAACCAGGGATATGCGAACTTTGCGATTTCATATTGGATAATTCCTACATTAAGTTGTGTTTGTTAGTGTTTGTGGCAATGAATTCACTTTCCCAAAAGTCTCTTTTTAAGTATTAACGTGATTTGCCATGAATAAGGCACAAGTCCGCAAGGCCGATTGCGATGATGGCTTCAAGAACTACCGGAACCCGTAATGCAATGCATAGGTCATGCCTTCCCTGAATTTGAAGATTCTCCATTTCACCCGATAGAAAATTTAAACTTCTTTGTGCCTGAGGGGTCGACGAGGTTGGCTTAACCGCTAATCTTACCACCAAGTCATTGCCATTACTAAGACCTCCTGAAATTCCACCGCTATGATTGGTCTTGGTCTTACCTTCTTTTGTAACAAAGGCGTCATTATGCTGAGATCCTGTCATTCTTGATGCAGCAAATCCAGATCCAAACTCGATCCCTTTAACAGCGGGGATAGAAAATGCAAGATGTGCAATGACGGACTCCAGACTATCAAAGAAAGGTTCACCAATGCCAACAGGAATCTGAGAAACAATGCACTCAACCACCCCCCCGATACTATCTCCTTTTTTTAATGCTTCTTCCAGCGCAGACTCAATATCCGTCATTCCGCCAGCCTCTGCAACATGCGATTGAAATGTTATTTCAGGAATACATTTTTTTGCAACAACACCCGCGGCTACAAGACACAAAGTCAATCGACCTGAAAAGTGACCTCCACCGCGCGGATCATTGAATCCAGAAAACTTTACCCGGGACGTGAAATCTGCATGACCCGGACGTGGCTGCTCAATCAATGAAATATAATCTGCAGATCGTATATTTTTATTTTCAAATGAAATGTGTAATGGAGCACCAGTCGTTTTGCCCTGATAAACACCTGAGAGAATGATGGGAATATCATCTTCAATTCGCGTTGTGGTTCCGGGTCTTCCGGGTTTTCGTCTGGTCAGATCAATCGCAAAATCTTCTGCAGATAGCAATATACCGGCAGGCACTCCATCCAATACAATGCCAACTGCCGGGCCATGTGATTCACCATATAAACTGACCCTGAAGAGTCTTCCTGTAGAATTCAATTTTACGCGTTGTATATAAGTTCAGCAAAAATGCTCATTTCCTTCCAGAATGATGGGAATGATTTTTCGACAACATCCGGATCCTCTATCGTAATAGAATTCGTTAAAACAACAAGTGGCGCAAAAGCCATAGCGATGCGGTGATCCAGATAAGTTTGAATTTTTACATTGGCGCGGCATGAAAAAATTCCACTGATTAGTAGACTCGACGAATTCGTATTGACAACCTGCTTGCCAAATTTTGATAATTCAGCCGCCAGAACTTTGGTGCGATCACTTTCTTTTAAAGATAATGTATGCAAACCGATTAACTCTGCCGGTATGTTCAAAGCAGCCAATACGACAGCAACACTCATTACAAGGTCCGGGCAATTCGAAAAGTCGTATGAAAAAAATTCGGGAAGTTTTTTTGTTTTTCTTCGAATCAAAATACCAAGCGACGCTGGAATTGTTTCAATTCCTAGCATTTCAAAGAGTTCAACAGTTCTCCGGTCAGGCTGATTGGAGTCAGGCAAAAGCTCCGGAAAAAAAATTTCAATATTCGAATTACTCAAAGCGACAAGTGCATAGAAATAGGATGCAGAAGCCCAGTCTTTTTCAATTACCAGGTGCCCTGGACCGTAGTTTCCTGATTCTACGATGATTCGCTGACCTTGGCGTAGCACTTTAGCGCCAGCATCATCCATCATTTTTAGCGTTAGTTCAATAAAATCCTGCGAGGCCGGAATATTGCTAAAAGAGAGATCAAGACCATTTTTGCAGACAGGTCCAATCATTAATAATGCCGAGGCAAACTGACTGCTTTGGCTGCTGTCCAACTCTAGACTGCCCCCTTCAAGGCTTTGTTGCCCTTCAATGGCTAAGGGTGCAAATCCAATCCTATCCAGGTATTTTATTTGTCCGCCGATCGCACATAAAGCAGAGACGAGGGGCCCGATAGGTCTTTGACGCAATCTTTCCGTCCCAGTAATAATGCGCTGTCCCGGCGTGACGCAAAGAAGTGCGACTAGAAAACGAAAACTAGTTCCTGATGGCCCAACATCTACAACTTCAGGCAACTGATTAAGGATATTGGACAAGATGCTGGTATCCTTCGCTTCAGAGATAGCTTTAAAACTGACCGATTTCTTACTTAAATAATTGATTATCAGCGCCCTGTTAGACTGGCTCTTAGATAAAGGCAAGTTCACTACAAATGCGTTGCTGTGCGTAGGATTGAAATGGAGGGTAATGTCCATTCGGAAACATACAAGTATGCCATGAATTAATGCATCTTTTTTCGAGCACTAATTGAGCTAAATATAATATTAATTATTTATTTATATATTATCTACTGTATATCTGTTATTTGCGAAATAAATATTTTTATGATAGTGCAGGCAGCAAAATGTTAGTTTACGGCGTCTAATATGTAACAGCGCTGTACTTAATGAGTGGTTTGATGATTAGTGGATTAAAACTTACCTGTTGTTCACCTCAGGTGGTAATAGGTAAGGTTAGCTCCGGTACCCGGGTATCGGAGTTTTCATCAGTCAAGGGCCCATCCATGCAATATAAAGATTTTTGACATATTTACCTACTACTGTCTTAGGAACTATCCGGCCAAAGGTGTCGGATAGTTTTTTTTTGCAATAGACTGAATATCAGCCAGAATATCCTAAAAACCCCAATAACAGAGTCTTATTGTATTTTTGCGTTCCAGTAAATAAATATGGATCGTAACCAGATTATAGGATTTGTTCTCATTTTATTGGTCATGCTTGGATGGAGTGAATTCTATATCAAGCCAAAAATGGAACAAGAGGCCCTTGTCAAAAGGACCGAGGACTCATTAAAAAGAATACCGCAGGAATCCAGAACAGATACCTCACTGACGACTATAATAAAAAGTAGTGCAGACAGCATTGCGACAGACACCTCCAAAGTCCTCGTCGCATTGGACAGACCAACTCAGAGCTATTACTTAAAGAATGACCTGGCCACTTACGTTTTGAGTAGTAAGGGTGGATTTATTCAATCAGCCAACTTACATCATTTCAAAAAAATATCTCGTGACGCACAACGCAATGAGATTAAATCGGATTTGTTGCTTTTGCAAGATCCTTCGAATAAATTCTACTTCAACATAAAAACTGCAAAAGGCAACATCAATACTTCAACACTTGACTTCCAAGCCAAGGAGTCTGGCAATGACAAACTGATATTGGAAGCGCAACTACCTGAAGGTGGAATGATCACTCAGGCATACCAGCTCAAACAAGACGACTACACAATTCAATATCAGTTCTCTACGCAAAATCTTACACCTACAGATGAAGTAACCCTAGTCTGGGAGAATCATCTGGACAAACTCGAGACCAATTCAACCTATGAGCGCTCCTATTCATCTTTGTACTACAAAGAATCCTCATCCAACGCCAAGTACTGTTCATGTACTTCTAGCGATGTGCGTGAAGGCAAAAAACAAATCGAATGGCTGAGTAACTCGAATCAGTTTTTTAATTCATCGCTTATCCCTTCACAACCATTTTCTTCAGGCAAATTCGAGACAGAAATGGCGCCTGAAAATTCAAATGTTCTTAAAACACTAAGATCTACTGTCAGCTTTCCATCCGGGCTTGTAGACGGGAAGAATTTTGAAATGAAGCTGTATGTAGGACCCAATGAGTACAACCGACTTCATGCGATTGGAAATAATCTGGAAGATGTCATCTCCTATGGATGGTCTGTGTTTGGGACAATCAACAAATATCTAATCAGGCCACTTTTTTCATTCCTCAATAACATTTTGGGCAGCAAAGGGATCATTATCATTCTAATGACCTTGCTTGTAAAACTGCTGGTCTTTCCACTCTCGTACAAAATGCTGCAATCTCAGGCTAAAATGATGGCGCTTAAACCCGAAATTGACAAGGTCAAAGCCAGATTAAAGGATGATATGCAACAACAGCAGGTGGAAACAATGAAACTTTACAATGAGTTTGGAGTTAACCCATTGGGAGGTTGTTTTCCGTTACTTTTACAGACGCCCATCTGGATTGCACTCTATCGATTTTTTCCAGCCACCATTGATTTCAGACAGGAATCCTTTTTATGGGCCAAGGACCTGACATCATTTGATGAATTTATCAGTTTACCATTTAGCATACCTTTCTTTGGAGACACGCTGAGTCTATTCGCCATCCTGTGGGTGATTTCGACAATTATATTTACTTACTACAACTCCAAGACAACTGACTTTTCAGCAAACCCCAGCATGCTTTACATGCAGTATCTTATGCCTTTGTTTTTTTGGGTAATGTTTAATAAAACTGCAGCCGGTTTGACCTGTTATATGTTTTTCAGTAATTTGCTCAATATCGGACAGACCATTATGGGCAAAACACTGCTATTTGATACAGACAAACTGCGAGCCAGCCTGGAACTCAATAAACAAAAACCAAAGAAAAAAGGCGGTTGGCAGCAGAAAATGGAAGAAATGATGAAGGAAAGACAGCGTATCGAATTGGAAAAACAAAAAGCACAAAAAAAGAAATGAAATTCATAGGTTTGGCTACTCTTGTTCTTTTGAATGTTTGTTTCTCTGCCTGTCACAAAAAATTAATCAAATCCGAAAGTAAAATGGAACAGAGAAGTGATTCAATTCCTCCCCTACCGGTATTCATAAATAAAATGCACCCGTCGGACACTAATATTCAGAATGTTCCTTTGCTAATGACTTTTCAAAAGACAGCTTGCTTTGGCTTTTGCCCGGTATTTGAATTCAGACTTTACCGTAATGGCGTATGTCTTTATGAAGGAAAACAGTTTACGCCCATTCAAGGCCAATTTTATGATCTGATGAAAGAGTCAGAATGGCAGGATATTAAAAACAAAGTTGATTCTGTTGGCTTTTTTGCATTAGAAGATTTATATCCAGTGAATGAAAAGGAGATTATAATGGATCTTCCAAAGACCATTACAACAATTTTCTTGAATGGTCGTAATAAAAAAATCACGAACAGTCATTCTGCCCCGCAACCATTGAAAGAACTTGAATCCCTGATACAACAAGCTATCGACAGAATAGTCGAGAAGCATCTTAATTAATATTTACAATCTTACTTTTACTGAAGCAGATGCAATCCAGGAGGCCGGCCTTTCTGCCGATATCAGATTGAAACCCGATTGTAGATCAGCCCGAATTATCAATGTATTGAGTAGTCTAAGTTCAGCTCCTGCTCCTGCATTCCAAACCGAATATCCTCCTGTCCCTGCTGATAACCCGAGCTTGAGGATTGGCAGCAACCTATAATCTACTAAAGTCTGCAATGCTGCACGAAATTTCGTCGATGGTATCCATTCTAATGACGCACCGGCACTTAATCGTCTGTTAGGTGGAGCATAACCTAGCTTTACTTTAAAACCCGAAGGCAGAGACATCCTGTATCCTGGCTGATCACTAACATGAACAATATCATGTCGAATGTCCTCAGGAGATTTGAAGTCTAATACAAAACTATCCAGAATATTGGAAATCACAGCACCCACAAAACGATAAGTTGTATCTGCAGTTGCCAGACTGGTCGGTTTTCCAAATTGTATGAACCCAAGTCGGTTGACTTCAAGTCCCAGATTCCAATCAGGATGGATATCAACGTCTGTTGCAATGGTAAAAGCTGTTCCAATACCAGCAAATGAGAAAAATCTGTTTATTGATGACTTGCTATAATGTGCGTTACCATTCATGGACAATTCAATGAATTCACCCAGTGGTGCAGTATAAATTGATAATTTGTCTATTCTGACATCATCAAACCTTTGTCCAGAAATTAATCCTATTCCTCCATATATGCCCATTTTTCCGAACCGCTGATATCGGCCCACTTCAAATGTCTGGAATCTCAAATCTTTAAATATCACACCGGAAAGATCAACAGACTTATTTTCATATTTCTTATTCCCATTCAATATTAGGTCTACGAGGTTTCGATTAAAGTCTGTCTCGCCCAAATAGAAGTCTTTAACAACAAACTGCGTGTAATTCTTTCTTTCAATATGCTCACCGCTATTTGAAAAAAACCTGCCATAAAGCTGGGTCTCAAGAATTGCTCCAATCCGGTTATTATGATCAAGACCTTTGAGAATGTCTGATTTTTCTTCGTCATTGATATTTCCCCCTGTTACAAGTTTGTGAAAAAAAATCAAATTAGCATCAGGAGATCCCGCGACAAGGGCAGATCCAAATTTTAATTCAAAATTTTTTCCGATGCTTTTTTCCTGAGCATACAGCCTGCTGGCCATTAAAATGAAACAAAAAGTAATAATAACTCTCATTCTAATCAATCTTGTATTTCAAGTCAGCAGTAAGTGATAGATTCATTGCATAATCATCAAATATTTTGACCTGACGATTAGCTGGTTTGGTATTAAATCTTGTTTTAAAAATTACAATATGAGCATTTTTGAGTTTATTTACCTGATCTTGTGTAACTGGGATTTCAATCACTGTAGTTTTTGGTCCCGAAGTCCTGTCGCCATTAACAATATCAGCAGCATTGACAAGTCCTGCGGCCTCCAGCAAAGGCTGTGACAAGCCTGCCTGATCTTCAAATCTTATCTCAATATCAGCATCCAGAGGGAATTCATTATCAACTTTAAGATACAGCTTTCCTTCGATCGCATTTTGTAAATTAAGACCTGACGTGTTGAGATCTGCAGTATCCTGTAAACTACAGTTTTCAATCGAAAAGTGCAATGGAACATCCATTTTTAACCGAATATCCAATAACTGTCCGTCATAGACAAAATCTCGGTAATCAGATACATTCCCATTTGGATTGGTGATCAGTGTTAGAGCATAATTTAGCTGATCCGGCAAAACTGATACACAATCATTAATATTGGAATTGATATTATCAAGTTGAAGAGAGGTCTTTCCCGGGATAATTGGCGGAAAGCCATTTTGATCACTGGCCCTCGGTACGCTCAGTGGTTTATTTAATTCAGAGGATGTCAAGGATAATTGTTGGCCCGTACTCGTATTGAGAGCTAAGACTTGCTCGATTTTTAAGCTTCCATCCGCACCAATTTTATTTTCAACATCCACATTCAGTTGAATATCACTGAATTTAAATTTACCATTAAGGTCTCTCAGGAAATCAAAAGACGTGAAATTAGGTCCAAAAGTAAAGGTATCCATTCCAAGGTAACCTTTGGCATAACTAGGCTTTAAATCCTTAAATCCCAATTCCACCAGAATATTATCTGCTTTGGAAAATGTTTTTTGTATCCCTGTTGCATCAATACTTACAATAATTGAATTAGGCGTTGCATTAAAGGTGTCCATGTTTGATCCAGAAAGATCCAGGTCATACTCTGAAAAATCATATTCTTCATAGATGGCAGATGGCTGGAGCGTTGTTCCGGGAGCAAGGTCTTTTCGGATGTCGAAACCTTTTCCATTCTTTACAGCACCCGGAAGAGAATAATAAAAATGCAATGTATCGTCAATCGTACTCAGCAATTTGAGATATACTTTGCCACTCTTGATTTTAGCAAATTTCAACTTTACAGATAGCCTCCGAAGGTTAAAATCAAGGTATTGCTCTATAATATTCTGTGCAGGCCATACTGCAGTAGCTTTACTAGGTCTTAAATCATATACTTTCAATGCAGCTATAATCGAATTACTGGTGTCAACCAGTACCGGTTTGCCGCCACTTCCTGGAGAAGAAAAATTGCTCACTTCAACAGTCAGCTTTGATTCAACAGTAAGTCCACTCAGTGAAAATGTCTGGCTTTCCGCGGTATTTGCCCGAATGATGGGAAAATTACCTTCAAGTAGTTTGAGGCCATTGTTGGCATTCTTAAGAACAAAGCGAACATCGGTTATATCCACCGGAAGATTATTTTCAAAACGAACATCTATTTTGCCATCATCTAAAGTCATTGAAGTAAATAAAGTATCGGCATTAAGATCAACAGGTGGCACACTTAAAGGACCAATTGCAGGAATTGCAAAAGTACTTCCGTGCAGTGCAAGAATCAGGGCGCCTACTGGTCCTGATTGTCTGGCAATGGCTCCAAGTGTCAAAGGATACTGAATATTTAATGTGTATAAACGCAATGAATCAATGGCGAAGGACTTGGCCACCGTGGTATCACTGATAGAAAAAAAAGAGTCTACGCTAAGATTATACAGTGCACGCTCAAAGTACAAATGCGCCAGACCAGAAGAATCAGCATTATACAACGAATCAGGCGCAATGTCAGATATCCTGAGCTTTCCTTTGGCTATCGGCGCAAGAACATCGATGTTCCAGGACGGATTATCACGTTGACAGCTATTAAATATAATAACAATAGTTAATATATATAATATTGTATTATAACTTAAAGGGAGTATTTTTTGCACATATCATGTTTTACCCCTCAAAGATAGTCCTTTGCGAACAAAAGGCTTTTATTCAGCTAGGCTATTTAACTTCAAACATTGTAAATTGCACCTCCGTTTTCATGAAAAAGACAAAAGCGCATACCGTAGGTGTCGTCGGGGCTGGCAGTTTCGGAACAACCATCGCAACGCTTCTGGCACACAACACAGAAGTTTTAATATTCTCCCGAAGAGATGAGGTTATCGACAGCATCAACCAGCGGAACACCCACCTCAACATACTGTTGTCTGATAAAATTCGGGCAACAGGAGATCTTGAAGAAATAACTTCCAAGTGCCAACTCATTTTTCCTGTACTTCCTTCATCGAGTTTTCGTATAACGATGAAGTCCATGGCCCCTTACCTTACACCAGGACATATTTTAATCCACGGGACAAAAGGACTTGATATTTCAGGCATTCCAATTGATGATCTGATGAAGGTAAATCTTTCCAGTAAACACATCCATCCAATGAGTACCGTGATCAAACAGGAGACCTCAGTATTGAGGATGGGTTGTCTCGCAGGCCCTAACCTGTATAAAGAAATCCTGGAAGGCCAACCGACTGCTTGCGTCATTGCCAGTGAATACGATGAAGTGATTAGAATCGGATCAGAATATCTGTCCAGCAGGTATTTTTTTGTATTTGGCAGCTATGACATGGTTGGCGCCGAAATGGCAGGAGCACTGAAGAATATCATCGCGTTGGCATCCGGGATGCTCGAAGGCAAAGGAATGGGAAAAAATATCCAGGCAATGTTGATCACGCGTGGGCTCAGAGAGTTGATTGAGTTAGGCCGGGCCGTAGGAGCAACCCACCGCTCATTTCTGGGTACAGCGGGGATTGGAGATCTGATTGCTACTGCCACGAGCAACAAAAGCAGAAACTTCACCTTTGGAATGAGGTATGCCAGAGGAGAAAAGATGCAGGCCATAATAGATGATATGAATGAAATCGTTGAAGGTGTCCGAACTGTCCGGATTGCCTATCAGCTTGCTCGATATCATCATGTAAGAGTCCCGATTATCAATATGATTTACAGTGTCCTGTTCGAAGGTATGGATGTCGAACGCGCTATTGAGTTTCTGATGCGCTATCCATACCTGCCAGACGTGGATTTCATCTAAATTTTGCTATTGTATGGAACTATTTGTCATATTTGAGTATTATTTGGCTTATTAAATATTCAACTTAATTTAAAAATACTTATGCCTAGTCCAACCGTTTCCAATCCAAGCGGCTTTGAAAAGCCAAAATCATTCTGGTCTAAACCCGAAGGGGTCACCGGCTCTGTCGTTCTGGCCGGCCTGCTCATCGGAGGTGGGGCCCTGCTTTATAAGTTTCTACCTTTTTTGATTACGCTTGCCAGCAATACGCTGTACCTGGTTGGCATGCTGCTGGTTCTTGGGGCAGTGGTTTATATGGTGCTGGACCCCAGAATGCGCACATTGATCGGATATATGTACAAGAGTATTATGCGTTGGGTTACCGGGGTGTTTGTGACCATCGATCCGATCGGCATATTAAAGAATTACATTGAAAGCCTACAGGATAATCTATCCAAAATGAGTGAACAAATTAGTATACTTAAAGGGCAGATCAACAAGTTGCGCAACAATGTCAACGAAAATACCAAAGAAATTGAAACAAACCTCCGGATGGCGGAAGTTGCCAAAAAACAAGGACAGGACGCCCAAATGGTTCTCGCCACAAGAAAAGCCGCCAGACTTCAGGAGACCAATGATAAATATAACCATCTACTGAGCAAAATGGACATTCTGAGCAAAGTGCTCAGCAAAATGTACCAAAATTCAGAAATACTACTGGAAGACACAAAAGATCAGGTCAAAATAAAAGAAGAAGAGCGCAAGGCAATTCGGGCTTCGCACAGTGCTATGAAGTCAGCGATGAATGTAATCTCGGGCAATGCGGATCAAAGAATTATTTTTGATCAGGCGCTCGAACACATCGCCGACGATGTTGCCAGCAAAGTAGGTGAAATGGAAAGATTTATGGAGCTTTCAGAGAATTTTATGAACTCTGTTGATCTGCAAAACGGAGTGTTCGAAGAAGAAGGTCTAAAAATGCTTCAGAATTATGAGGAGAAAAGCAAGCTGCTGTTGCTCGGCGGTAAAAATGACAATTTGAAACTGAATAGTCCGGCCCCGGAAAGACAGGCCTCTAATTCAGATTCAGGTAGTTTTGAGGATTTTCTGAAAGCCTGAATTAACATTTCTGGACTGAGGCAATCTCGATAATCTGCATATCAGAAATTTTTTTGTCATGCAACATAAAGCGTACCAGCGTTCGCACTTTATGAAATCCTGAAATACCGGCCGCTCCTGGGTTTAAATACAGAAGACTGTTTTTATGGTCATAGACAATTTTGAGAATATGGCTGTGTCCGCAAACAAGAATATCAGGACTATACTGTGCAATTAGGGATTTTACCTGAGGAGTATATACACCAAATTTGCCAGCGATATGAATCATTAGAACTTTAAAATTCTCAATTTCGAATTCAAGTTTTTCAGGGATGGATCTTCTCATAAGCTGATCGTCAATATTGCCCCAAACAGCCCTCAAAGGATATTCGGCTGAGATCCGATCAATCATTTCCATAGAACCAATGTCACCTGCATGCCATACTTCGTCAGCTTCTTCAAAGTACCTGATGATATTATCATCCAGGAATCCATGGGTGTCCGACAACAGGATTATTTTTTTCATGACCTAAGGTCAATGACTATTTTGCCAAACTGAGAACCCACAGCCATGTACTGGATTGCTTCATTGATCTGATCCAAGGGTAAGACCTTATCGACTACTGGTACAATTTTATAATCATTAACCATCCGGATCATATTGCTGAAATCCTCATCCGATCCCATAGTTGATCCAAAAATACTCAATTGTTTCCAGAAAACCGATTGAACTTGTAGTCCGCTCCATGAACCTCTTGTGGCTCCATAGGATACAATACGACCGCCAGGCGCTGCCACCTTAACAAGTTTGCCAAAGTCTTCACCACCCGCACCATCAATTATAATATCCATCAACCCAGCTTCGGACTGTACTCCTTTCTGCCAGTCAGCTGATTTGTAATTAAATCCGCCAGATGCACCCATGGATAATGCTCTATTTAGTTTTTCATCACTGGAAGAAGTCACATAAACTTTGAGGCCCAGTGCAATTGCAAATTGCATGGCAAACAATGCCACACCGCCTCCGATACCTGTGATTAAGACCGATTCATTCCGTTGTGGTTTTGCTTTTACAACCAATGCCCTAAATGCTGTCAATCCTGCCAAAGGCAATGCCGCTGCTTCAAGATCAGTTAAATGTTCAGGTTTCACATGCAATCGATCTGGCCTGGTGAGAACTTGTTCTGCTAAGCCTCCGTTTTCCGGAAGCCCCAGGATTTGATACGACGCAGATTGGGCCTTATGATCAGACCCCCAGCCTGTCCCGGGATTAATGATTACTGATTTGAAATCATAGGAACCGCAGACATCCGAACCCAAAATTACCGGAAATTTCAAACCGGCATATTGACCAATGGAAATCCAGTAATCCCTGTGATTGAGCGAACAATAATGCACATCAACAAGGCAGGAACCTTCTTCTTGTACCAAAGGATCAAGGTCTGTGATCTTTAAAGGTTGATGAATGCCTGATAGTAATGCAGCACGCATAGCTTAAGATTTATAAATTATAGTGAGCCATCAAAATTCCAGCAGCAATACTGACATTAAGCGATTCAGCACCAAGCGAGTTGGAAGGGATCATAATAGTATCACAAGCCATGGCTTGCAATTCCAAACTAATGCCATGAGCTTCATTACCCAAACAAATGAGTGTTCCAGGTGTGGGTATAAACTGACGGTAATCTTTACCTCCGGATGAAGTGATCACAATGTGCTTGAATCTATTCAGTTTCTCGTAAGTTAATTCGGTAAGTCTGACCCTGGCCACGCTGCTCATACTTGCCTGAACAGACTTATTATTAAATGGATCAGCACATTCTGGCGATAAAAAAATCTCTTGAATACCAAACCAGTCTGCAGTCCTGATTATCGTTCCCAAGTTGCCGGGATCTCTAACCTTATCCAAATAATAGCTGATCTCCGGTGAAATTATGGGTGAATTGAAAACCGGAAATTTTACAATAGCCATCACTTCATTGGTTGATTTGAGTGAGGCCATTGCCTGAAGGCGGGAAACACTTACCTCATAAATGATATCCAAAAATTGGCTTACTTTTGAGCCATGAAGGCCAATCCAGTCCCGGGTTGCATATACAGCTTCCAGGTCTAATGGATTCGCGCTCATTAAATCAAGTACCATCCTGGAACCCTCGGCAAGATATAGTCGATGCGCATATCTTTGCTTCCTGTCATGTAGTAATTTAACGGATTTGAAATCAGAAAAGTCAATCTTTGCCATGTTCTACTTTCGCAGCCCTGTCTTCAATTGGAACAAAGGTATAGTATTATGCTTGTTTGGCATGATGATTTTGCTGACTTCATGTTTATCCACCAGACCACTTGGAAATGAAGAAAAGATTCTTACAAAGAATAAAATTGTTCTGAAGTCTTTTCAGGGCAAGAATAGCGAAGCACTTAAGCTGAAAGAAGAATTGGCCACATTGTTAAAGCAAAAACCAAACAGACGATGGCTATTTATATTCAACCGCCGCAACATATATTACTATCTTGAATCTAAAAAAAATAAGAAAATACTATTTAAAAACACACTACAAAAAATAGCTGAGCCACCTGCATTTGTGGATAACAAACTCATATCCGCAACAGAAAGTAATATGTATAATTACATGTTTAACAAAGGTTACTTCAATGTAAGTATTGAGCAAAAGCTCAAAAATTCAGGCTCAAGTGCCATTGTAACTTATATAGTCTATCCAAATAAATTATTTCTGATTGACTCACTGTATTACGAAGCCAAGGACAGTGCCATAGAAAATCTACTGACATCAACTAAAAATGAATCCTTACTTGACAAAGGCAAACCGATCGACAACTTGCTCTTTCAATCAGAAAAGGCAAGAATTACAAGACTACTAACCAGCAAAGGTTATGCAGAATTTAATCCACTCTATATCCAAAACCTAGATGCCGACACAAGCTCTCGGAAAAACATCGTTAAAATTGAGATCTCAGATCCTGATGGACGAACAGCACATAAGCGATATGCGATCAGTCAGATTAATGTTTACACCAACTTCGGACCTAATCAATTCATTCCGACACAGGCCGAGAAGATCGACTCAGTTACTTTTTACAGAAAGCCAAATACTTTCTACATAGGCAATAAAAATATTGCCAGAAGAGTAATGCCAAGACCTGGCATGCTGTACAGCAAATCCAGAATTGATTCAACTTACAACAAGCTTTCTAAATTAGAATTTTATAAATTTATCAACATAGAAACAAGACGTGATTCGGTTGACTCTAACAGCGTCATGCATAATATTTACCTGACCCCAAATAACCGTTGGGTGTTTGACATCGGCGCGGATATTAATTATACCTCATTGCGTTCAAGCAACCTTAGTTCATTATTTGGCGTTTCTGGCTTTGCTCTTTTAAAAAACAGAAACATAGCACACTCTGGCACTGTATTCAGCAGCAGAATCGAGTCTGGTGCCGAAATTTCTTTCTTCAATACTTCTGTTTTCAACGCAATCAACCTTAATTTTAATAATTCACTGACTTTTCCAGACTTTTATGACATTACCGCAAGTTATGGTATCTCCAGAACAATCGCAAAAGTTTTTAGGCATAATTTTTTTCATCCTGAAACAAGAACTTCATTCAATCTAGGCTTCGAATTGGTAAGCCTCAATAATTATTTCCGTTACCTTTCCGTTAACAACAGTATTTCATATGATATACCGGTAGACCTGAACAGACGACTGCTGGCTACCACATATCAGATTAGCTTATACCGTCCTGAAGTTTTTAAAGGTTTTCAACCCATATTGGACAGCAATAAATTCCTTCAATCCAGCTTTCCTCAAAATAGACTCTTCACTTCTTTTTTTCTGGGACAACTTCAATATTATTTTCAGGCACGAAACAAGTTCAGATGGTCGAGAACGTTTATTGCATCCTTAGAGACAAGTGGACTCGAAGTCAGCGTTATTGATGGATTGACCGGGCTTTTTGGGGCAAAGTCAATCAGCGATTATGCTGGTATTGAACTTTCTAAATTCATAAAACTCGAATTCGATCATCGTTGGAATTACCAGTTCAAAAACAAGAATGCACTGGTTTTCAGGATTAACTATGGAGCTGCCACACCATTAAATAAAAGCGGAACCGTGCCTTATATCAGACAGTTTTTTATGGGTGGTCCGCAAAGTCTGCGAGCATGGCGGTTACGCGAACCAGGTCCAGGTGCAGATAAACAGTCTTTGACCGTCAATAACGCCGGTAATTACTATTCGTCGGGAGATCTTAAGATTGAAGCCAATATCGAATACCGATTTAAAATTTACTGGCGGTTTGAAGGCGCTTTTTTTACAGATGCCGGTAACATTTGGCTTTGGCCGGGAAGCGGATCAAAAACAGAAGGTCAGATCAGCTCCCTGGCGTATCGACAGATTGCGGCTGGATCTGGCCTGGGAATTCGCATGGACTTCACATACTTTCTACTTAGGCTGGATTACGGTATGAAATGGCGAAATCCATTTCCAGACGACAATGGGCACTATGGGCTTTATACTGCTGACAAAATCTCGATACAACGAATTAAAGACAACTCAAGTCTTCATTTAGCGCTTAATTACCCGTTCTAAAAAAATATTACTAAGACCTTCATATTAAATATTTTTTATATATTTGAGCCTCGATTACGCACTGCTCTCCCAAATTCAGTACAGGTAATTTGTAATTAAAATTATTCTGATATGAATTTTTGTTTCAATGGGCTCAGAGCAGGCTCCGGAAATGTTATTGCTTTGGCAGTAAGCTTTCTATGCTCGTTTTTCAATGTGCTCCCCGACGCATATTGTTCAATATTAAATGTTTGGCTTGAGTGTCCACCCAATGTAACCATTGGTTGCGAGACACCGATTAGCAATCTGGATTACTGGGGCAAGATATGGGTCTGGGAAGACAATGTAAAAAAACCAGGACCCGTACCCAGTGAAGTACTTTATAATCTCAACAGTTGCGGAATGGGAGAAATTATCCGCAAGTGGACATATGAAGACAAGAACTGGAAAGTTCATAGCTGCAGTCAGACAATTACAGTTAACGGCTCTGCCAATTTATTTTCAAATGCAGATATAACCTGGCCGCTAAATTACCAGGTGGAAGGCTGCAGCGCAACGATTGACCCTAAAGATCTGCCCAAGCCTTACAATTATCCGGTTTTTTTGAGAAAAAGCTGTAGTCAGCCAATGTACTCTTACCAAGATTCCAAATTTACCATCGCAGAGGGCTGTATGAAGATTTTAAGAACATGGAAAGTGATTGACTGGTGCCAGTTCGTTCCAAATGCAAAGAATCCTGTGGGAATCTGGACATATACCCAGGTGATTAAAATTATAGCAAAGGACAGTCTTGCCCATCTTGTGTGCCCTAAAGACACCGTGATCCTATCTGTTACTGATTGCCAGGGAGCCTATGTTAAACTCGATAGTGTCTTTGGACTAAATAAATGTGGCAACATTACTAAAATAACGAATAACTCACCTTACAGCAAATTAAAAAATGCGGACGCAAGCGGATATTACCCCATCGGGACTACGAAATTTTATTATTTTGGTGAATATGGGTGCGGAAGTCAGCTTTCCTGCGAGATCAGTATTACAGTTAAAAATAAAGTCAGTCCTGTACCCAACTGTTTACCAGGCCTTATTGTTGCGCTCATGCCTGTTGACTCAACACATGACGGAGTCCCAGATGACGGAATGATCGTAGTATGGGCAAAAGACATTGACCATGGATCATATGCAAAATGCCAAAAACAGGGACTGATCTATTCTTTTAGTTCTGACACAAAAAACACATCGAGAATATTTACCTGCGCTGACCTTGGAAAAAACGAAGTACAGCTCTGGATCACCGACAGCAGCGGCAATCAATCATTTTGCAAAACGTATATTGAGATACAAAATAACAATGCCAAAATACCGAATTGTAAGAAAGACAGTGTTATAGGAAATCCGACAAGACTGAATATTGCAGGCAATATATTATCTCCAACCGGTACTCAAATGCCTGGAATTCAGGCACACCTGATCGATCAAAGTTCATTTGTAATTACTGAAAAAAGAGATACCCAAATCAAAATCTCCTTTGACACCATCGTTAGACCTAGCGGAACCGTATTCTTTGTACAAAAAAAAGATACCAGTATAAAAATTACGTATGACACGGTCAAAGCAATCATTACAACAACCCATGACGCAGATGAGCATGGACATTACAGTTTTAATAATCTGGTTAAAGGTAAAAATTATAAGGTGATTCCGGGAAGTTCAGAAGCCCCAGGTTGTGGACTCGATATCAACGATGCCATTATTCTGTTGCGTTTTCTCCTTGGTGTAGATCCAATGAATACACCCTATCAACGAATCGCCGCGGATATAAATGCAGACGGCACCATAAATACTTTGGATTTCAATTTATTATATGCTATTATAAAAGGTGAAAAGAGCATCGCAGAAATAAATCAACCCTGGCGCTGCTGCCCGGCAAAATATGACCTTTCGAGACCTTATGAACTCAAAGATTACATTGCTTTTACTCCTCTCACTGAGGATGCCAAGAATACTGACTTTATCATGTTCGCAGCAGGTGATCTCGATCTGAGTTGCAAATTCGAGAATCTAACCGCAACTGGAAGATCAGTAAAAAATAATGTGACTTTACTCAGTGAAGTTTCAAAAATTGAGGCCGGCATACCCACAAACATTAGTTTAAGAATTGCAAAGGAGCACATTCAGGTACTGCAGGCTTCAAAGTTATCGTCCGGAATACAGACTGAATTCAAAGGCAATAACTGGAGAATTCTGAAAGAGTCAAATACAATGTATGCTGTCAATACCGAACAGGAAGGACCACAATTAATTGAATTAAAAATTGAATCACCTACTTCTTTCAATATTGAAGAATTGCCTGCTAAAATCGGGTTGACAGCCAATCTTGAATTACAGGTAGAAATAATTAATCCGGAAAGAATAAAGGAATTCAACATCCTTAATGTGTATCCTTCCCCACAAATTCCTGGTGCGCCAGTAAATGTTCAAATTTCATCCTCGTCCGATGAATCAGTATTGTTTTACCTTCAGGATGTTCAGGGAAATATCCAGATTAAATTACAAGTTGATTTAAAGAAAGGAATCAACATGATTTCAATTCCAATTGAAGAAGCAACTCCTTCAGGTATTTACATACTCAAATGCGTTAACCATAAAGATCAAATCGCAAAAAGAATTATTATTTCAAAATAAGAAAACTGCGTTATTCAAGTCATGAGCTGGTGTTGAAGGTCTCACACCAGCTTTTTTATTTTGCAGACTTGCGGATTGATTGATCTCTGGTGAGAACCTCTTTTTTCATATTCTCCATATAATTCTCAAGCTTGATTTGCAGCTTGGGATTGGAAGCGGCAAGAATTCGAACCGCAAGCAGGGCAGCATTTTTAGATCCATTGAGAGCCACAGTACCAACCGGAACACCACCTGGCATTTGAAGTATAGAAAGAATGGAATCCCACCCATCCAGTGAATTGGAAGATTTGATAGGCACACCAATGACAGGCAATATAGTCATTGAAGCTACCATTCCAGGTAAATGGGCTGCACCGCCTGCTCCTGCTATAATTACCTTTAAACCTCTTTGGGCTGCATTTCTTGCGTATCTGAACATATGCTCAGGAGTACGGTGCGCAGATACAATTCTGGTTTCGTAAGTCACTCCAAATTGATCTAAAATCTCTGTGGCATTTTTCATTACAGCAAGATCAGATTCTGAACCCATAATTACACCTACAATGTTCATAGATTTTTTGATTTTACTTTTAAAAATGGCCTTACAGCGTTAACTTTTTCTCTGCATTGAGTTAAGGAATGCGCAACGATGCTAACATGTCCCATTTTACGGAATGGGCGCACCTCCTGCTTACCATATAAATACACAGCAACTCCCGGTATTGAAATTAATTTATCAAAATCTGGGTAAATTGGTTCACCATAAGCATCATCATCTCCAATAATATTAATCATGGCAGAAGATACTAATCCAGTAGTGTCACCTAATGGCATTCCAGTTATAGCTCTCAGGTGATTTTCAAACTGACTTACACTTCCATTACTCAAAGTGTGGTGTCCACTGTTATGAGGTCTTGGTGCCAGTTCATTGATCCAGATTGTGTTATCTTCCAGATAAAACATCTCAACCGCCAAAAGACCAATAATTTCCAATTTACGGGCAATATCTGAAGCCAGCTGCTGTGCCTTTTTCTCAATGTCACCCGGAATTTCTGCAGGACAAATTAAAATGTCCACCAGGTTAGCGTCCGGATGAAATTCCATTTCAACAGCTGGATATGTAGAACATTCACCGTTCGCAGATCGAATAGCAATTACACTCAATTCCTTCTTAATTATTGCAAGCTGCTCAATTACTGAAGGGCTATCCAAAATTTTATCTTTGTCTTCTTCACTTTTTATTATTGAAACACCTCGGCCATCATAGCCTCCGATTTTAAGTTTTTGAACAAACGGATATTTTATTTTTCCGGAAAGTATGCATGATTCAAGTTCTTTTTTGCTTTGAATAAACTCAAAAGGAGCAGAAGGAAAATCATTTGATCTGAAAAACTCCTTTTGGGTCCCCTTATCCTTGATCAGTCTGATAATGTGTGGCTGGGGAAAAACCTTTACTCCATCATTTGCCAGCATTTCCAATGCTTTGTCATTGACGTTTTCAATTTCAATTGTAACTATACTATGTCTTTTCCCAAAGTTGATCACATCGTCATAATCCTGGAAATTTCCGTGCTGAAATCCAGGGGATACCTGAGCAACAGAACACCTAAGATCCGGATCCAGAAAATTTATATTTAAACCAAGTGCAATTGACTCCTGATGTAACATCCTGGCCAATTGTCCTCCACCTAAAACTCCGATGTTGAATTTGTCCGGACAATAGTCCATATAATGACGGAAATTAAATTAAATTTGTATCGCAAAAATAATCAAATGTCGGATTCTATTTTAATAAAAAATGCCAATGTTGTCAATGAGGGGTTAATAAGATTGAGTGATGTATTTATACAAAACGGACGATTCGAAAAAATAGCCAATTCCATTTCGGTCAACGAAGTCAAAATTATTGATGCGAATGGCCTATTTCTTCTCCCAGGCTGTATTGATGATCAGGTTCATTTCAGGGAACCCGGATATCCGGAAAAAGCAGATATGCATACCGAATCCTGCGCAGCAGCTGCTGGAGGAGTAACAAGTTTTATGGAAATGCCAAATACAGTTCCGAATACGCTTACACAGGAACTGCTGGAAGAAAAATACCTTCGGGCATCACAGAAGTCCGTTGTGAATTATTCATTTTACATGGGCACTTCAAATGATAATGCAGAAGAAGTTCTTAAAACAAATCTTTCAAATGTCTGTGGCGTTAAAATATTTATGGGTGCTTCTACTGGCAATATGCTGGTAGATAATGAAAGGACTCTAAATTATATTTTTGCCAATTCAGAATCACTGATTGCTGTACATTGTGAAGATGAATTAATAATAAAAAACAACCTAGCGCAATTAAGAAATCGTGGCGTAAAATTTGACGCTGGCTTGCATCCTCAAATCAGAGATCGAAGTGCTTGTTTTAGCTCCTCCTCACATGCAATTGCCCTTGCCAAGAAACATGGCACAAGACTGCACGTTCTTCATATTTCTACCAAAGACGAACTCAAGTTATTTAATCCAGGTTCAGATCCGTTACAAAAGAAAATTACCGCAGAGGCCTGCGTTCATCATATGTTTTTTACTGATGAAGACTATGTTGAACTGGGCAACAAAATCAAGTGTAACCCGGCGATCAAATCGAGGGAAGACCGCGATGCGATCAGACTGGCATTACAAAGCAATTTTATAGACGTCGTAGCTACAGACCATGCCCCCCATACAATTATTGAAAAACAACAGGAATATTTCATGGCGCCGGCAGGACTACCACTGGTACAGCATCCTGTTCTAATGATGTTGACTATTGCCGATGAAATGCAATGGCCACTTACGTTTCTGGCGGAAAAAATGTCACACCAGGTGGCACGGCTCTTTCAGATCAAAGAAAGAGGCTTTATTCGTGAAGGATACCATGCAGATTTTTACCTTCTGGATCCTGACAAATCTACGACCGTGTCAAAGCATCAATTGTTTTATAAATGCGGATGGAGTCCGCTGGAAGGCAGAACTTTAAAAGGAAGAATCAGAAGCACCTGGGTGAACGGTCAAGAAGTATTCAACGGTGAAACGGTGAATGATAACATCAGAGGGGAAAGATTATTATTTAGTCGTAATTAATTATAATTCAGTCTATTTATAAATTATATAATAATTTAATATAATATTGTGGACCGTAAGACGAGCTTTAAATATTAAATTAATTTATATATATTTGCATCCGTAGTAAAACCGGATGACATACGAAAATTTTGAATACTTCTACCCTATGCCTGACGATATTGCGCAGACAATTCTCATGGCTGAGACTGAACCGGAAATACATCTTCGGCCATTAGGTATCAACAACAAGAAAATCTGGCTGTATAATAAAATTCTGAAAAATCTCCTGACTGGAAGAAAAACTGTAATTGTCACATTTACTGCTTCTGATATCAAGTTGCTCGAAGAGTTTCTCTACCATCATGATCTGGAGTCTCTATGTTTCATTTTCCAACATTCCAGAAGCAATATTGAGAAGAGCCTGAAGGAATTTCAACCCATAATAGTCAGTGGTAAACTGGCACATGAGCAATACGACACGCATCTAAAATTTCTTAGGGATACTTTTGATGAACTGAAAAAATCACATCATGCTATGTTTGCGGGCAACACCAGCAAACGATTACATCTTGTCAGCCTACTACTTCAATCCATGAAATTAAGATCCGCATTGGGAGAATACTTAGGTCTCTTTATCTCTCCATGCAGCAGATTTTCCTACAAGGAGTATGTTTCCTTTAAAGGCAAGATGGATGATATTATTTCATTGTCAGCGGGCTTTGATTTAGCCCTAAAACCTTTTGAAATAATAAAAAAGGATGTGATCAGGATGTTTAGTCCCGAAGAAGCCTGGAATATAATTGATTCAAATATAGGTCAGACTCTACAGCTGATTCAAGGAATTATGCTTGAGGTCAGCAATGCAAATCATAGAAAATTCCAGGTTGAATTGACCGGTCTTCAGAGAAGATTGATTTATTTACATGGAAAAATTACTAATCTTATTCAAAGAGAAGAAAGAACAGCTGAAGATGATTTGCAACTCGACTTGTATTGTCAGAAATGGAATGATTTTTTGGGGGAATATAAAATATCTGGATACACCACCAGGTCTGAGATCTCTACTGCTGACATTGCAAGCTTATTAAGTCTCGCCTCTGATGCACTTAAAGAAAAAATGTCCACCAGTCTTATTGAGGTAAATGAACTCAGTGCTCAGGAATTCATAACTAATTCATTTTTTGATAAATATTTTCTATTTCAAGCCAAAAGTTTATTTAACCTACCTGAGATAACTAAAGAAAATTCAGATGCTTCATTGACCACGCTGCGCAACCTTTATAATCATCTAATAACCTTGCGAAAACTAAAATCATATTTTGAAAAATATTATCAATGGCAAAGTTATTTTGACAGTTGCGCTCTCAAGGAACAAGAATTTCTTATTCAATGCAGACAGATTCCTCCAGACAAATGGGGTCTCTTGGTAGATTTGAAATATGTCGAGGATATCATCGGTGGAATGCCTCTCTGTGAAATAGAAGAAAATGAAACAAGGACAGAACAATTTCTTGAAGCCATTGAGAAATACAAATCTATTGTCAACCCGGAAATAAGATCACGAACTGAATCTAACCAGCATTTTGCAATAGCAAGACTTAGTCAATTGGATGAAGAATTACAAAAACTTCTAATCCTCCATAAGAATTCCGATTACACACTAGCTGAATATTACAGTTTACTGCCTCAGTTTTCAGAAATATTTCCAATTATTGTTCTTGAAAACGTCAAAGAAGATTATCTCCCCAACGTTGAAAAAATGTGTTGGGATGAGGCAATTTACATTGGTTCTGAAATTAGCACCGCGTTCCAAGAAAAACTTGAAAAAAGCAGCCGTCGCCGCATATTTATATCCACAGAGTTGAGTCATTACACTGATCTTTCAATAGCTTTGATGCAGGCTCCTCCTGAAGGAATCGAACATTTAGTTGCAGGCGAAACCACCAGAAATTCACAGACCATCAAAGGTCTCTCAGAATATATTTTTGCCAATTTTGCCCAGCCTATAGCGCTCATCAATAATGAGGAGTTTGTATTAAGTTTTATGCCTGAAGATATTACAGCATATGCTGCCAGGTTAAATCATCCTCAGTACAATATTTTTAGACTCAGTGAACAATCCGATGTCTTGCGACTTCAAGATTGGCTTAACTATCCAAATACCCGAAAAGTGATTTGGACGCTTGACGCAATACTAGAACCGAATCACCTTACAATACAACATCTTGGCTGGCAGATGCATTTTATCCTATCCCTGAGACATGCTGGATTTGAAGTTAAGACTTTCAGAACAAAAGAGCTTCTTCAACATTATTATCTATGGCCATATCCAGACCAAAGATTATTTGAGAATAGATTGCAAAAAGTTAACTTTTAAATTCTTACTCATTAATTTGTTGTCATATAAAGATCAGCTTCTAAGAAAAGAAGATAAGCTATTTGACCCAATAAGAAAAAAATGGATCGTGTTTACGAATGAAGAATTTGTGCGCCAATTGGTTATTTTAGACCTAATACACAGACTACATTACGGATCCGGCCGAATAGCTGTTGAGAAAAAACTTCTAGTTTCCGATCAGCTGATGCGCTTTGACATTGTGGTATTTGATCAATATGCTCAACCTTATATCTTAATAGAATGCAAGTCATTTGAAGTCATGCTACATGATTCTGCCATATACCAGGCTGCGCGTTATAATATGAGCCTGAAAGCTCCATTTGTTTATATCACCAACGGTTTAAGATACCAGATGGCAAAAGTGGACTTTAAAGCAAATTCAGTATTTATGATCGAAGACCTTCCTCAAAATATTAATTGACTCTTATAATTAAACTAATACATATTTTTATCGTCAAAATAGTTTACCCTGGGTTATGAATAAAATTTTGCTTTTTTTAGTTGCATTTAGCTTTTTATCGGTATCTGCACAGTCCCCAACATGGTCATCAGAGATTGCCGGAATTATTTATTCAAAATGCACCAGTTGCCACCGAACAGGAGGTATTGCCCCATTTGCTCTCGAAAGTTATAATGATGTCATTATGCATGAAGGCAGTATTAACTGGTCAGTAAGCAATGATAATATGCCGCCCTGGCCACCAGACCAGACTTTTAGTCGATTTGCTCATGAACGCAGCCTTAATGATCAACAAAAGAAAGATTTGCTATTATGGCTAACGGATGGCATGCCCCGAGGCGATATTAGTAAGGAACCCCCATTACCTCAATTTGCTGTCCTTGGTGAGCTAAGCGGGACTCCAGATCTCACCCTATCCGCTCCTTTTTTTCAAATCCATGCCAGCAAAGATATTTATCAATGTTTTGTAGTTAAAAATCAAAGTACCGCAGATAAATATATTCAAGCGCTGGAAGTCATTCCTGGCAACCGCAATGCTGTTCACCACGTTCTTATTTATTATGACAAATCCGGCGAAGCAAAAAAACTTGATGACTCAACTCCAGAACCAGGGTATATTTCATTTGGCGGAATAGGTGTTAGCGGCGCTGACCTGATTGGAGCATGGGTACCTGGGACTGCACCAACACAATATCCGAATGGTATGGGCGTTAAAATACCCGCTAACGGGGACATCGTAT
The DNA here is from genome assembly GCA_046329325.1 of Saprospiraceae bacterium. Classification (GTDB taxonomy): domain Bacteria; phylum Bacteroidota; class Bacteroidia; order Chitinophagales; family Saprospiraceae; genus Vicinibacter. The sequence continues at coordinate 20,064 of JAXLUU010000003.1, read as the reverse complement.
TGCAAGTCCATTATCCTGCAGCCGCTGACGGGCAAAGCGATCAGACCATGCTTCGAATATTTTATACAAAAGAAAGCCAACCGCGTCAGGTTTATATATCACCTATACTTAATCACGATGTTGCATTAGTGAATGGCCCATTGGTCATTCCAGCAAATACAGTCAAGTCTTTTACCTCTGAATTTGTCCTCAATACATTTAAAGTGTCATTGCTAAGTGTAGCGCCACATATGCATCTTTTAGGTAAGACAATTGAAGTAACTGCGACAAATTCAATCAATGAGACCAAAAACCTTATAAGAATTAACAATTGGGACTTTCATTGGCAGGGATCATACAGTTATGTAAAGCCTGTCGTTCTATTACCAGGGACTAAATTGAAAGCGATAGCAACGTATGATAACACATCAGATAATCCAAATAATCCTAATTCGCCACCCAAAATCGTAAGACTCGGCGAAGCAACTACAGATGAAATGTTGCTGGTTTATTTTGTTTTTACCCTATATCAAAACGGCGACGAGAATATCGTTATTGATAGCAGTGCATTACTTGGCACAAGACCGGTATTTGAGGATGATTCAGAACAGGTCAAAATAACAAAACAAGGCAATAATGATTACCGAATCGAGATAACTGAAGATTGGTTGAATGCCAGGTATGAACTTTATGATGTTGCAGGAAAAGTTTTGAATACAGGAATTCTTACTTCATTGTCTAATATGATAACGCACCAAAGTAGTACCGGGGTTTCGATAATTCACATACATAAGCCAGAAAAGGCATTTTATAAAAAGGTATTTCTCAACTAACCATAAAAATAATATGGCTCACTTAACCCTGCATCTCCGTTAGTATGCTATCGTAATCATATTTTCTAAAATCCACTGCTGTAACGTTAGATATTCCCTGCTCTTCCATATAAACGCCATATAGAACATCTACCTCTGCCATCGTTAATTTATTGTGGGTAATGATGATAAATTGTGATTCCTTTGAAAACTGGCGTACAATCTTGTTGAACTTTTCAATGTTAATGTCATCCAATGGCGCATCAACCTCATCAAAAATACAGAATGGCGCAGGTTTAAGAAGGTATAGTGAAAATAGCAAAGCAATTGCTGTCAATGTCTTTTCACCACCCGAAAGTTGACTGATGGATTTGGGTCGTTTACCTTTTGGCTTTGCAATAATATCGATATCACACTCCAGTGGGTCCATTTCATCCATTAGCACGAGATCACAATCATCATCTTCCGTAAATAATGATCTAAAAACAGTCTGAAAATGCCCTCTGGCCTTATTGAATGAATCCAGAAAATTAGACGTCGCTGTTTCTTCAATTTCCTTGATGGTCTCCAGCAGGCTTTCTTTTGCTTTTAATATATCCTCTCGCTGAGTCTGAATGACATCAAACCTGGTCTTCATTTCATCATAGGCCTCCATAGCCAAAGGATTAATCTCTCCATAGTTATCGAGCCTGACTTTATAGTAGTTGACCCTATCCCTCAACTGCTCTTCAGTCATGTCTACGGTCTCTTCATCCTTTTTAAGGTCTTCGAACTTTGTGCCAAACTCAAGTTCGGCTCTTTCGCGCAATGCAGTTATTTTGTACTGGGTGTCACTGCGCTTTTCTTTTAACCCATTGATTCCGGATTGCATTTCGTAGATACTTCTTTGCAGATCCTTAATCGACTGTTCAGCGATGCTGATATGATTGCGCTTTTCATAATACTGTTGTTCCAACGTCGTAAGATTGGACTGCATTTCCTTTCTTCCTTCATAAGCCATATTCAGTTCAACCTGCTTAGTTTCCAGATCAATTGACAAGCTGGAAATCTCACTGTTAAGTGCCGCAATCTTATCATGGCTTAAAGTATATTCAGAAGAGACTTCTTCTTTTTGCTTTAGCCTAAATACTCTGTCTTTAATAAGATTATCCAGGCGATTTCTAATCTTTAACAATTCCAGGTTAGCCTGGTTATGTCTTCCTGAAATATCTGAGAGTTGATTAGTTACTATTGCAAAGTTTTGATCACTTTCATTTAATGATATCTGAATTTGTTCCCTTTTATTTTTAAGATCACCTAACTTTTGGCTTTGGGCGTCTATTTTCTCTTTAACATTGTTAATTTCCAGTACATTTTTTTCGATCCTTTCTGAATATTGATTCTGAAGTTCTTTGTGACTCGCAAACCTTGTACTGAATGCAGTTAATTCCTGCAACATTTGAGATTCTTTCAAACGAAGCTCTGAAAGAATTCTATCATAACTGATAACTTCCAGTCCTCCCAAATCTTCTTTTAATATTATTAAGTCTTTATCTGCCAAATGATGCCGATCACCTAAGGATTTAATTTCTTTTTCGAGTACTTCTAGATGTTTCCTTCTTCCGAGCCTTTTACCCTCAAATAAGCCGGAAGATCCACCAGACAGTGATTTTGACTGCCTTAAAAATGTGCCATTGGCACTAATTACGGTAATATTATCAGGAAAATTATGGGTTTCGGCAAGATTGTACGTTGACGGAAGAATGTAAACATTAGATAACAAGTATTCCAATACCGGAATGTACTCTGGGTCGCATTCAACAAAATCTAATGCTTTTATAGCCTCAGGCATGTCGAGACTTTGAACAACTGATGAGTTGTTAAATCGTTCACTAATAAAAAAATTTGCCTTGCCTTTTGATTTTATTTGCAGTAATTGAATCGCATCCAATGCTTCGCTGTCGTTTTTAACAAGATAATAATTCAGATAAGGTTCAAGATAAAGTTCTACCGCCGATCGAACTGTATCGTTTACTGAAATTACGTCAGAAAGCACTGGTACATTTCGTTTCCAGTTCTCATTGAGATATTTCATAGATTCCGGAAATCCTTCCATCCTCTCAATCATCGCTTTCAACAGATCATATTCATTCTGTTTTGCATCTTTTGTTCTTTCGATACTATTAACTACACCTACTTGTTGGTCTACTGCCTTCTTTTTTTCATTTATCGCAATTTTTCTACTTTCTTCTTTGGCTAGTAAGTCACTAATTTCAGATCTTACCCGGGCAATATCCTGGTCCTGATTTTGCAAGTAAGATTCCGCATCTTTAAATTCACCAGCACGTATCACTAACTCTTCCTGCGCCCGTCTAATTTCTGAATTAAGATTTTCAATTTGGTTAGAAAATATGGCCAGATCTTTTTCTTTTTCAAATATTTGCTGATCAGTTGCCTGCCGCTCACTAGCCTGTATATCAACACCGCTCTTTAATTCATCATACTTGGTTTGCACACTCTTCAACTCATCAATTAGAGACTGAAAATGTGCTTGAGAAATCTTAATTTCTTCTTCCACGATGACAATATCTGACTGAATAGTGTCAATTTCACGATCATACTGTTCACTTCTATTTTCAAGCAATTCACAGGTTGATCTAAGTTGTACAACCTGTGATTCAAATAAGCTTTTTCTTTGTTGATTCACTTGAATGTCACTTTCCAAATTTCTCAGCTTATCCAAAAGTTCGTTAACACTTTTCTGATGTTCTCCAAGAAACTTTTCCTGATCCAAGTGCTCAATTTTGAATTTTTCAAGTGCAGCCTCTTCAGTTCTCATTTGAACCTCAATAGCCTGAAGATTAATAATTTCCTCTTCAACCTTTCGATCCAATTCAGTTGATGTCAACACAAGATTATTCATACTAATATGCGCTAACAATAATCCCGCTGAACGGTATTTGTCGCGCATTTCATAAAACTTCTTGGCACGTTTTGCCTGTTTTTCTAATTCAAGTAGATTATTGTTTATTTCGAATAATAGGTCTTCAATTCGGGCAAGGTCTTCCGTAGTCGATTTAAGTTTGTTAATCGATTCTCTTTTCCGTGTTTTGTATTTTGAAATTCCAGCTGCCTGTTCAAACATCTTACGTCGCGCGTTCTCTTTGTTTGACAACAGGTCTTCAACCATATTAAGCGCAATAATAGCATAGGAATCGGGACCCACCCCAGTATCCAGAAATAACCCGGTTATATCTTTTAGCCGACAGGTGACATTATTAAGTCGATATTCAGATTCACCGCTGCGATAAAGTATCCGTGAAACAGCAACAGTTTGATAATCTGTTGGAATAATGTTTTTAGTATTTTCAAATGAAAGCGTCACTTGAGCCATGGGGGCTTCTCTTCGCTTTTTGGTGCCATTAAAGATAACATCACTCATTTGTTCGAGACGTAATTCACGGCCTTTTTGCTCACCAAGCACCCAACGTATAGCGTCTACAACATTGGACTTTCCTGATCCATTAGGGCCTACAATTCCTGTTACTGCTTCATTAAAATGAATCACCGTCTCATTGGCGAAGCTTTTAAAACCTTTAATTTCGAGTGATTTGAGTTGCATAAGGGTGCAAATTTAAACATTTATCAACACATCACAATTTTCTCAAATAAGTATAAAAACACTTCACCCTATGACAAAATACTGCCATCCAAAAAATTACATATTCTAAATAATTATATTTTTAACAATGCCCATTTTTCAGTCCGGAGGATATACCAAGACAAAAGACCCTGTACAGCCCAATAAATAAATTCAGACCACCAGGCGCCATATAATCCCATGGATTGCGGATTGGTTATTGAATAATAACAAAACGTCAGGTAACATACTGAACAAATTATTTGAATATTCAGGGCCTTCATTGTCTCTCCTGTTCCACTGACTCCATTAAACATAATGACTGAGACAGAAGCCATCAAAAGGATAAGGTATAGAAGTGGAAAGAAAGGTACGCAGTTAGAATAGATTTCGTTGTTTGTATTGTTGAGCAGCGGCGCGAGAAAGACAGATGGAAAGCAAAGGAATGGGAATGCAATGATTCCTGTAACACCTGCTGACAATATGCATCCATGCGCTACTTGTTTGATAACTCGCCTTGATCTTTTTCTGCCAATTGTTTTGCTAACAATAGTATTCAATGAAAGTGCAAAGCCCCAACTCGGAATTGTAAGAACCAGATAAATAACCCTTAACAAATTAGAAATACTTAACGCTTCCTCTCCTAGTTTTTCAATAAAGACAAAAAAAACAAACCAACTGGCAATACCAATAATAGACTGAAACAGAATGGGCGTGCTGATTGCAACTATGGTCTTAATATGCGCTATGTTAAAAGCAGGAAGTTTGGACAAATTTAAAAAGGACAAATGTTTGTCAAAAACGAGATATATAATAAAAAAAATGAAAGCAGCTATTTCTGCTATTGAACTCGCAAGTCCTGCACCGGCAATCCCCATTGGTTTAAATCCAAATTTCCCAAAGACCAAAACAAAACATAGAATAATATTGACCAGTCCAAGAAATACCGTATTTATTAGAATTATCCTGGATTTTGCCAAACCCATATATAATGCAAAGAACCCGAGACCTACATAAGAGAACATAAGACCATAGGTTCTGTAATTCAAAAATGCCAGGGATTTCTGAAGTATCACATCTGTATGAATAAATAATCCCAGAATTTTTTCTGGAAATATCTTTAATGCTCCGAATACTAGCAATCCGATCAGGAATTCAAAAACACACAAAGTGTAAAAGTATTTCTTCACGACATCTATCGCTTTCTCACCATACTTTCTTGCAATCAATATCTGGCCACCTTTGGAAAATCCATAAGCTATTGAAGATATTATTAAATAAAAGACACTTACTATTCCAATGGCTGCAAAATCATGTTCATCATAGTGATACAAAAACATACTATCAGTAAGGGCAATAAGATTTTGTCCTGCACTCCCCAGCATAACTGGCAAAGAAAGGACGAAAAGGCGTCTCAAATTATAGATCAGTTCATGCATACCTATAAATATTGTATAGGGCAATTCTTTTTGTTAAATACCGACAACGCAACTATACGTTAGTTTAAAATCTCAAATAAATATCGCAGAACCGTTCTTTATTCTAATCAACTTATAGTTCCAAATCATACAGTAGGCAGCCAACAATTCTATGATTCACATTTAGACAGAAAATTAGACAATTAGCGCGTAATAATTATAATAAAAAAAGGGGTGCACGTATTGCACCCCTTTTTTTGTACAGTCTATTGTATTAATTACTTAATTATAACCATCTTTTTGGTTGCAGTATTATTGCCTGCATCCAGCTGATAGAACAATACTTCATTACCAGATCTTAGCTCATCTGCTTTGATATCCAGTTTGTTAAGCCCTTTAACACCTTTGATATCATATACTCTCAATACACGGCCATTAGGCTCATATATTGTAAGCTTAGCAGGTGCAGCCTCAGCCAGGCGGAAACCAATACTCGTAAACTTGCTGACTGGATTAGGCTCATTCTGATAAAGCTCAAAATTTCCAGATTCAACAATTCCTTTCTGAGTCCTGACTCCCAGCTTAACATCCTTAACATCACCATATTCATCATAAGCTTGAACACTTGTGATGTCACTGGTTATTGCAAACATCTTGCTTAAGTTGCCTGATTTGAGTGCCTTGAATTTAATTACAAAGAGGTTATCTTCTTTTCCAAACGATTCACCCTTGTTAGAGTTCCAGCTGGTAGTAATCATTCCGTCATTTAGTCTCATCAGACCAAAATTGGATTCATCGATATTCAGCATGCCTTTGTCAATTCCGTTAAAGCTAAGTGCTTGCTGATCGAACTTCAAAGTAAACTGATAACCGGCAATATTTGCAAAATCAGATGACTTAAAGGCAATCTGGTAACTTTCTCCTGCAATCAACTGCTGCTCATCAATTTCGAGATTGAGGATACCATTCGTCCTGGTCTTAGCAGCGACACCACTTGCAGCAGCATCCAGAGACACATCACCCATTTTGATAGCCATAAACGAAGCTGTGATGTTTTCAGACACAGTTGTCTGATTGAAGTGTACATCCTTAACCCTTGGTGCGCCGAAAGGCAAAGCCGGATCTGCGAACTTATAATTATCCGAAACAAAAGTCCAGGAGTTAACTTTTGCAAAGTTCGGAATTATACCCAAAATCAGTTTTCTGATTTCTGCAATATCAGCACCTGTGATGTTACCAGAGTTGTTAACATCTGCCGCAATCAATCTGTATGGAGAAGCGATAACAGCTTTTCCTAGAATGTGCTTTTGAATCAATACGATATCCTGGGTAGAAACACCATTTAAAGGATCATCTGTTCTTTCTGGTTTAATCGTATAATTCAAAGAAAGATCAAGATCTCCGAACTGGTATGGGCTACCTACCCTTTGGCTCATCATGGTTGTATTATTCAACAGATAAACATCAACAGGCTTGGCTTCCTCATTTTTCTCATTATTGATAAGTCCTGAAATCTTTCCTTTGGCACTTCCTTGGTTAGGACAAATATCCAAGTTATCCTGTACAATGACAACGGTCTTACAATAATCCTTATTACCTTCTTCATCTTCAACCCACATTTCAACATCTACGCGTAATTCATCATTGGCTTTTTTATCAATGAAGTCCTGGCAACAGATGCGTATACTCGGCTTATTCGGATCTCCATCAAAGTAGAACTTCAGGTTATCCTTAGAAGTACAATTGTCATAGGATCCATGATCCAAGTCCTTAGCCCAAATATCAACACATCCGGTTGCAGGCATTGGCACTGTTATCACCCCTGTTAGACAGTATGGAGTTGGAGCCTTACAATCTTTTACTTCAAAAACTGAGCAGCATACGCCTACATTACCACAACCATCTTCTACAAACCAACAGATTTTATGAGTACCAACTGGATAGCTTCCACTTGCATCAAAAGGATTATGCCGGTCATTAGCAAAAGGATTGTGACTGTATTCAACAGTATCACCCCTATTGAATGATTGTCTAGTTAATGATCCAACCCTGAAATCATAACCTCCATGAACCCCTTTACCATCATTGAATAGATCAATCTTATATTCCCAAAGCAGCCAATCAAGCGGGCTACAATTATCTGTAGCTTCTGCAGTAAGACTAATCGGACCAACACATGTTTTCAGGTTATTGTCATAAGTAGCTGGTTGACAATCTCCGACATGACAAGTCACCACTGGCTTGTCCTTGTCTCTCACTTTAATTACCTGAAGTGCCTCCCAACGACCTACATTAGGATCAATGAATGGATCGTACTGACACCAGTCAATAACAGTCCAGTGACGAAGAATCTTGAAACAAGCATCAGGTTCTATGGTAAATATCTCATCCTTATACTCTATTGAAATCAACGCGCAATTATCATCAGCATTATTGACTACAGTCGGCCTGCCTAGCTGAGGATTATCTGGACTTACATCACCACCACATCCTTCAACTGTTACCGGAGTCTGAGTACATACTCCATTAGGCCAGAATAGATCTGTATATCTGGCATCATTACATGTGTTGGTATCAACGTAGAATGGATCACAATCAACTACCCAAATTGTCTGAATTGCTGATACGTTAAGGTTGTTAGGCCCTACCGCAGAAATTACACGTTGAATTTGGCCTTGCCCGCATTCTCTGAGGTCATTTACAGTAATTGTTGGGTTTGTTCCGCAACCACTCAGTACATAGCCATCAAATCCCCAAACAAGTTCATACTTGCGATCCCAGTGTGCCGTATCGAAATATGTGAAATAGTATTCACATGCCTGATTAGGTGCTGGTTTAGGTACAGTATTGGTTGCTACATAACCTGGATATCCGGTTCTGACATTTCTTTCACAGAATTTATGACAAACAAGGTCTTGCGTTACAACTTTCTTTCTATTTGACAGGTCAGTTACAACACGTCCAAAAGTAGCATCATTAGGATCGGTCAACTTGGTTACGTCGAACCAGAACCAGCAACTTACCACGATGTTAGGTGGCGCAACTACAGTAGGAATTGTCTTATTCTGAACTTCGACTTCTACCATACAATCAGCAAATCTTCCTCTGAGAGGAGAATTTGCATTTGTCATTCTAGCAGGTGTAACAGGGCCTGCGCCTGGGTCAACATCAAATCCTCTGAGGACTACCATTATTTTCTGACCGGCGTCAGCACAACAGAAATAGGTAAAATCATCAAAATACACTTGATTGCCCGCCAGAATAGAATTATCATCACCATTAATGCCGTTGCAGGCTGTAGTATTATTAGCATTTGAACCGTTATTAGTACCTAACAATTCAGCCATACGAATGACTTTGAACCATACATGCGGCTGGCAATTATCATAAGTTCCTTCATCGAGTGATTCTGCATAAAGCTTTGCCACATTATCGCCAGGACTTTGATTACCGGTTATGCTAACTACTGTTTTTGTACGACAAACAACCTGAGGAGGTGTATTATCGATAACATTAGCCATAATAGCCTTTTCAGACTTATTTCCACAAACATCCTGTGCAGTAACTGTCACTTTGGATATGCCAGGCTTCATGTTAAAGATGATCCAGCTTCCGTCATTTTGCTTGATTGGATTACCATTCAGGGTCTTAACAGTGTAAGAAACTGAATCAGAACAATTGTCAGTAATCCATGGCTTTGGAACTTCCCATATCGCAGTACAAGTGTAAGAACCAGTTCCAATTACTACTGTATCAGGATAAGCAATTGTAGGTCCTTTCTGATCAATAACCTTGATGACCTGAATGAATTCAATTGGATTTACCCCGGCAAGTGGTGGCAAACACATATTTCTAATCTTCCAGTGACGCAGAACCTCATAACTATTTGCACAGATGTCATAAACTTCATCGTCAAATTTCATAGACAGATTACAATTGAAGGCATCTTTACGTACAGGCAATCCAGCCAGTGTAGGCCATCCTGTGCCTTGCCACATCACTCTTTCATTAGGTCCCCAGCAAAGTGGATTTGCAGAGGTCCATTGTCTGTGTTGAGGATAGTAAACAGGATCAGGTGAAGGATGTCCATTGATAGGATCTTTTGGATCATCAACACAGTTCCAACCAAGAATCATCGGTATCCTTCTGTTTGGATAAATGTCAGGTTGATTAGGCCTTGCCAACCAATATGCACTATCCAGAAGATATCCATCCACACACTGAGGATAATCACTCATATGCGGTGTAACATCTTTGTTTCTGTCAATCTTCTGATCGCAATTCAAAGCAGGAAGATCAAGATTGTCATAATGTCTAGGCCAAACAATCTTAGCCAAGTCAAATGCTCTGACGGAGATCTTCTGCGTACAGGTTGCGGTATTCCCTAATTCATTGGTAACTATAAACTTTCTGTAAACTACAAACACATATGGCGTATCACAGTTCTTTCCTTTGACGATACTATCTTCCCATGCAGTAGTATAGTTCAGTATACAGCTTGTAATGGTAACATTGCCTGTCTGCGTTGGATCTAGTGAATTATTACATTCAACAACGATATCAGATGGACAATTAATCTGAGGTACAGCTTTATATTCAACAAGTACTTTACCCCAGCATTTATTGCCGGATACAGGATCAATGATGGTGACCTTGAAGTATTTACCAATGTCATTTATCGTGAAGAGGTTTGGATGTGTCTGACGAGTCACCCAATCTTCAATGACCATCTGATATCTTGCATAACAGCCATATCCTTCTCCCTCCAGGATCATATCTGGCGTGAGTACTCCTCTACAATCCGGGCCCAACGAAAAGTTAATCAGATCATTACACGCCAATGCTCTGGAATTCGGATTACTCTCAACGACAGTAATAGTCCACATACACATTGTTGAATTACCAGCTTTATCTGTAGCTGTTACAACAATTTTGTTAGGTCCAATTGGAAGTTGAGTTCCCAGAGGTGGATTATAAGTTACACGAATTGAATCACAATTATCTCTTGCATCAATTGGTGGATTTACTTCAAGGAATTTGAAGCATTCTCCCCCACTGAGATTGGCAACATAATCTTTTGAACAATTTACAATCACCGGAGCCTGAGTATCTCTTACGGTTAATTTAAATGAGCAGGTGTTTGTATTACCTGACATATCTGTAATCAGGTATGTGATATTTGTCATACCTACACCAAAAAATTCATTGGCAGGACCACCAGCCACAACTCTACCTCCAGTAGGAACGCGATGAAGTGGGCAACCAGGCATTGGAATTGGGGTATATGTCACATCAACAGTTCCCATACAACAGTTATCCATAACTGTAGGATGAGTCCAACTAAAATTAGCACCACACTGATTAACATTGTTTGACACTACAGTATCTCTAAGCAATGAAGGTCCAGAATTTATCAATGTAAGCGTCCAGCTCGTTAGATTCAAAGTTGCAGGTGCCTGTGTATTGACTTCAATTTCCAATCTCCAGGTTCCAACCGCAGGTTTATTACAGAATGCGCTAAGTGCCTGATCAGGCTTATAGTTTTGACCAGAATTTAAGACTGCACAAACTGCATTGGCAACCTTGGTATTATCAAGATCAGCAATTCTGGCTGCAACCAAATTCGTTGAGCCGTTACATATGCCGTCGTCCCAAAGTCTTACCCTAGTGCCGTCTGGAGCAACCAAAGTCGCTTCTGTTTGTGCAAAATTGGTAACACTCAGATTCAGATTTCTGATCCACACATCACCTATTTTGGCTATTGGTGTGGCAGGAGCTGTAACCGTAAAGACATAACAACCAGGACCACTAGCAGATGATGGAGTACCAACAAGGTTCAAGGTATCCCTTGAATTTGCACACATTGGCGCCTCAATATCTCTTACATTCACATTAAAGCAGCAAGTAGATTTTTGCGGTGCTATTGTCTGAAGAGAAGTTGTTCTTCCGTTTGCAGGGAAAACAAATGAGGACAAAACTGGATTTACACGTCCAATTGTAGCTGGCTCACATGACTCAGCCAATGCCCATCCCCTAGGAGAATTAAAGTCGAAGATACAATTACGATAATAAGATCCTGCAATGGTATTCGTCGGACTCGTACCGGACCAGTCATTGGCAGTTACAGTTGGTGTACCCTGTACAGGGGCTGCAAAATTGTATCCATTGGTTGCAACTACATCAATGTTTCTTAACCCAAGATGATTAAATACATAGCCTCTTGGCGTGTTGATAACAGCCTCAGGCAGGTTCATATTCCAGAAGAATTGGGCAGGATTATCAGGGAAACCCGCAATGGCTGGACCAACATGAAGTGTAAGGACTCGGCCAGCAGGAAGTATAATAGCCGGCATTGCTGGTAAAGTAAATGTACCCACAAGTCGACCACCTTCAAAAATCTGAATTGAAGCACAACTTATGTCTATTGCCGAAGGGCCAAAATTGGTGATTTCGATATAGTCACCGTTAACATCCGAAGGAGCTATAAATGTTGGAAGTGGATTCGTTGAACCAACTACAGTTGCATCAATCTGCTGAGTCACCTCAGTTATTAATACAATAGGCTGATCCTGCACTGTATAGCAAACCTGATTCAACCCTTTAGGGAAATTAGAGCCAGATGCGTCATTAATTCCCTTCTTGATCGTATCACCAACACTATTCTTGATAACATATAACACAGCAGTATGTGGACAAACATCCGTTACTGACTTCGGGGCGAGTCCTGAAAGGTTATTTCTTCCACAGACACCGGTAGTATTCGTAGTATCAATGTTGGCAGGACATACGATGGCGGGCACATCCCAGTAGTCATTAACTACAACCTTCATAGTACATGTATCTACGTTGTTACATGCATCTCTTGCCTCGTATTTTAGAATAGTTGTTCCAACAGGGAACCTGTATCCAATCGGATTTGGACCATACACTTGTGTGATCGTAACAGGATCTGTACAGTTGTCTGTAGCAATAAGCTTAGGAACAGTCACATAAGCATCGCAATGACCAAATTCTGCATCTTGGACAATCGGTGCTGGGCAATTGAGGAAGACTGGCTTAATCAGGTCTATAGTTCCAAATATCAACTGCCTTGTACTCGAATTTCCGCAATCATCTGTTGCCGTAAATGTAACAGTCTGTTGTCTGGTTTTTCCACAATTATAAACCCAGTTTCTATCATTGAAATTATGTCTCCAGTTAATGACATCTGAACAAGCATCAGTTGCTCTTAGTCCACCGAATGAATCCAACCAAGCAGTTAGTGCATCATTGTTATTTGCATTCAAAAGATCACAGGACAGGAATCTGTTATATCCCGATGCTGGATCTATTACCGGTGCAGTAATATCCTGAATTGTGAAGGTTGCTTCACGCCATGCACTATTGCGACATGAATCAAATACCGTAAACCGATAAGTATATACGGTAGTATTACTACATAAATCCAAAGTTTTAACAATATCATTTTCCCATCTTAGTGGACCACCAGCACAAATATCAACAGCAATTGCTCCACCATTTATTGCTAACCAGGAATTTAGTTCCGTCAAATTACCTGTAACACGATTGCAAGAGACCGTGGTATTGGCAGGATTCAGCGTAAATACCGGTGCCATTGTGTCCTGAATAATAAACCTGGCGATTGTTGCAGCAGATACATTATTACAACTGTCAACTGCGCTAAACATATAAGTTAGTCTTCTGGTCAGACCGCAATCCTCTTCGGTTCTCATTAACGTCTGATTCCATCTAAGAATACCCGGAATTGTTGCAGAACCACTGCAGTCATCAACTGACCTGGCACCACCATTATTAAGCAACCATGTATTGAGTGCAACCAAATTACCTGCGCCGTCGCAATCGACAACAGTGTCTTTTGCCGGAGAAGTTATTATTGGTCGAGTTGTATCTATTATAGTTACTGTAGCCTGCCTAGCACTAATATTACCACAGGCATCAGAAGCAGTGAAAGTTACAGTTTTACTTCCAGTATTTCTATTACATCCTCCTACCCAAGGCAAAGCATTGAAGTTATTGGTATAATTTACTGTTGTTTGACAAGAGTCAACCGCAACTCCATCTCCTGCCCTGTTCAGCCAAGCAGTTACCTCGCTATAAGGATCTTTTCCGTGTGCTCCATTACATTCAAGCTTTATGTTAACAGGATTAATAATCCAAACCGGAGCTTGAACATCTCTAACGATAATTCTGGCAGTTGTCGTATTACTATTACCACATTCGTCTCTTACTGTAAATGTTACAGGCTCGCCTGCGGGATTGTTACAGTATGTCGCAATGTTGCCAGAGTAATTATGAGACCAGGTTATTTTTGATCCTGAGCAGACATCTGAAGCAATAGCGCGTCCATTGATGTTCAACCAGTTGATAATCAATGTATTCGTCAAGTTTCCACATTCTATCACCAGATCTGATGCAGGAGTTGTTATTGCAGGTCTTGTAGTATCCTGAACAGTAAAATTAGCATAAGCCAAAGTTATGTTTCTGCATGAGTCTTCTCCACGGAATTCAAAAACATAAGTACCCGCAAAGCGTCCGCAACCAGATCTCCTGTCATAAATTCTGTTCGTCAATCGGAAACCAGCAGGGCAATTGTCTGAACCTGTAGCCGTAGCAGCCCAGGCGTTCATGTCAGCAATATTGCCTGCTCCATCACAATTCACTGTGATATTGGCAGGAGGGTTAACTGTTGGCCTCGTGCGGTCTGTCGTAATATTCATGGTAAATACCGCATTACAACCATTTGGATCATCTACGGTATAGGTTACCGCAAAAGTTCCACAACCATTTGGCGTAAACGTTCCTGTTGTTCCGTTGCCACCATCAACCACACCGACACCCGTAAACTGACCGCCAGGAGTTCCTGTAACCGTTAGGTTAACCAAATCACCTGCGCAAGGATTGGTATTGCTGGCGGTGAAACTGGCATTTAATGCCGTACCATTACTAACAATAATATTCTGGCAGAAAGTGTCTTTACAGCTCGCAGTACTCACTGTACCACACGCCGCATAGGTCAGCCTTTCTTCCATGCAAACTCTTAAAGTTCCTACTCCAGTAATTGTAACAACACCAGTTGAAGGATTAACTGAACCGTTATTACCAGAAGAAATAAAGAAAGTTCTGGTCAGTGTACCGGTGGGATAGTAATTCTGACTCTGTATAAAAGGCGTATAAATATGATTTCCAGGAGGATCACCGGCAGACCAACAAACTTGATCCTGAATTGCAAAATATGGCTGAGGCTGTTCAGTCACTATGATAAAGATATCATCTGACATTGTTGAACAAGGGCCAGAAGCCAATTCACCCGTTACCGTATATCTAACCTGATGGCATCCCGGAAATGCTCTTAAAGTATGATTAAGAACTCCTATACCGGGTCCTGAAATATAGGTCCATGAACCACCTCTTGTAGTATTAGAGAGGAAGAATTGCTCCAGGTCTATCTCAACCGGGCTTCCTTCAGCAAAGAGGTAGCAACCCCGAATTGTATCTGCTCTTAATGTTGCAACTACCGTAGGAACTACACGTATTAGATTACAATAGTATTTCATGCAGCTCGCGTCACCTGTGGTCACACATACCAAGTGAATACCAGGACCAGCAACCGTAGGATTAAATACGGCCATAGTAGAATCTGGCACAGACGTCGTCAAACATGAACCGCACGAAGAATTCCAAATCACTTCCTGGGTATTATCTCCATTCAGGATATTGCCATCCTGAACCGAAGGATTAGGATTAGACAAACTAATCGTCAAATTCGGGCCGGCTTGACATAACGGTGATGTAACACTGAAAGTCGGATCAGATGCTGCACTGACCACAATATTCATTCGAGCGGTATCAGCACAACCAGCGGAAGTTGAATAAATATATTGAACTGTAAATGTTCCTTCACCTGCCGTTGCCGGGTTAAATGTCGCTGTATTGGTGCCTGCTGTCAGTCCTCTGTTAGGTACGACGCTCCACGGAGAAGTCGTAGTATTCGGACAGTTCACCAGACCACCATTCGGTATATTGGTTGTAATTGTAAAAGCAGCATCTGTGATGCAAACGGATTGGGCACCGTTGATTTCAACATCAGGTTTGGCTGCAATTGTAATTACCGTTGTATTATTCACATTGTCCGGGTTACAATCCGGAGTTAGTGTATAGGTCACTGTTATAGTTCCACAACCTCCGGTATAGAAATATCCGTTCGGCAGTGCAATACCCGTAATTCCTGCTGAAACTACTGCTGTAAATACACCTCCGGACATGCTATTATTTGCTCTTAAGGCATCATAAGGAATGAAAATGTTGGTAGTAGCGCAAATTGACTGATTTGGAACAAGATCATTTGCAATATTCGGAATGTCATCATTGATGAGAATATCCCTGCAATACTGATCTGAACAACGTGCATCACCCAGTTCAACACAAACTGTAAACAGTCCTGGCCCAGGAAGCCCGTCTCCATCCAGATCCGGAGGGTTGAAGCCAGCCGTTACTCCATTGTCTGTTACACCGGAGCCACTCCAACGGACATCATTTCCATTCATTGGGTTTCCACTGACGTCATTGATATTGATTATGGAAAGCGTCTGTGGAAATGTCGCATTTTCACAAAGTGGTCCAACTGCATTTATTCCATTGGGTATTGCGCCGTTTTTAAGAATCCTGAACTGCAAAGAGTCAAAAACAGGTGGGCAAACTCCCTGAGGATCGGACAAGGTCACTTTCCAGGTATATACGCCAGCAGCAAATGAACTTGGAACCAACGCAACCTTAGAACCCATTAAGCCAACGCCTGATGCTACTAAAACTCCAGAACTATTAAAATATTGTTGAAGCACGATATAGTCACTACAACCTGAAGCTACATATGATGGAAAGAAAATAGGCTCGTCCTGACAAAGGTCATCAATATAGTTGATAGAAAGCTTGGCACATTCTCTGATATTTAAGGTATAATCCTGAAACACCGTTGTACCATTACATCTTGTCAAGGTATATCTTACTACAAGCGCTCCACAACCTCCATTATAGATAAGGTCATGAGAACCGACTCCACCTGCCAACGTTGCTGCAGGTGTAAGGTTTGTGACAATGCTCCATGTACCTCCTCTCGGTATGCTGTCTGAAGATTTTAAAAATGTCTCCAGGTCAACTTCAGCAGAAGGACATAGGCACTTGCTGATTGAAGATATAAACCATGGTGTAACTGGTGGATCCAATTGTACAGTTACAGCCCTTGTTAATTCAACATGGCAGTTGGCATCTCCAACTGTATAAGTAATTGACCATACCCCAGCTCCCGGCGGAGTCCAAAGCACTGGTCCGTTGGTGCATCTGGTTGTTGAAAAAGTACCGTCACCACTCCATTCTCCGCAGGTTTGGGCTCCTGCCGCAATCAAGGTACATAAGTTAATTGGCGTTGCGGATAGACAAACTATTCCAGGGGCATTCCACTTGGCATCCTGCGGATTAGCCTGAATCAGTACATTACAATTGACTGTTGGAGATTGATTACCGGAACAATCAAAGGCGGTTATTCCAACAGGCTGCAGCCCAAGTTGGCTACAATTGAATGGTCCGGCTGGAGGATTGGTCTCGATTGGATTCGGATCACAGTTGTCCGTAGCTACAGCAATACCATTAAAGAAGTTAGCTGGAACTGACACAGACGTATACGCACAAGTGGCTGGATTAATACTTAGATTCAACACGGGTGGTGTTGCAGGACAAACTACCGTTGGTGGTAAATTATCTCTAATAAGCAAAGAAGCAGGACAAACCAATGTTGCTGGCCCATTACCGTTACAGTCTGTATAGGTAAAAGTTAAATCTACCGTTTTGCCCGGAGCACAAATAGGACTTGCACTAACGACAGAGCCAGGGGCCGGTATCTGAACGATTCTGGTAATATCGATAGGATCACAATTATCGCTAAACATTGTAGCGGACCTACGGTCAGGCACAGTGTACTGACATTGTGTGTTGGCAAATAAGGTAGCTTGGGGTGGGCAAGCATTTGAGTTTGCTACAGGTGGTGTGACATCTCTAAAGAAAACAGAAAAAGTACAGCAGTTAGCAGGAACTGTAGCATTGTTTGGGTCTCCACCATTGCCAAAGCAATCCGTGGCGCATATCCTAACTGTTGCTGCGCAAGAAGAGCCATTATTTGTACAAACCGGACAGCCATATACTGTTGTAAAATCATTGATATTAGAACTAAACGGAATGATGACTCTTTGGGTTAAGCTATTCGGAGTACCACATCCGTTAATTGATGCAGTAGCAAGATTCCTAAAATCCTGAATCGCAGAAGTACATGAATTAGAAGGCAAATTGATCGTCTGATTACTTGGACAAGTCACCGTAGGGGCCACATTATCTCTTATGGTTACGGATACGTTTGCTGGCAAAGAATTATTTCCACAATTATCCGTAGTAATAAAGGTCGCTGTAAAGGTCAATGTAGGGTTAGGGCAAACCAGTGAAGGTATAGTCGCTGGACTTGTCATCACCAGGTTAGTAATCAAAGTTGCATTGTCTGTACAGTTATCCATAACAGTTGCATTCGCCTTTGCCCAGGCAAGAATTGTACTTGCAAGAACAGAGCAACCGTTATTGACATCAAAGGTCACATTCGCTGGCAATGACAATGTTGGCGGGGTATTGTCTATTGCTGTAAACATATCCCCTTTTGTAATTGAGCATATTATTATTGATCCTGCTACAATCCTGAAATAATCCACTTCTATATTCACAGGAATTGGATTAGTTGCCACACATCCAACACTGCTTCCCATAAATGTTGAACCCGCAGGTGGTACCTGAACCGGGGTACCCGCGACCAAGGTCCATGTATTGGTTCCATCCGAACATGTCGGGGAAGCAGTCCATCTACCCAAGAGGTTTGGTACAGTAATAATACAATTAGGTCCGGTTGGAGCTACAACAGGGCCACCAACGGGACCACTGAGACAAGGAAACATCGCCGGGTTACAAACTGGGACGCCTTGTCCCTTCACCATGACGTGCATTCCCAGAATGAGCATAAGCGTCGCAATGCCTCTTAGTGCAACGCTCATAAATCTTTGGTTTTGAGTGGATAATTTGTTCATGAGTCTGGAATTATTTCTTTTCAATAATTTTCAATGGTTTATCTAAAAACAGCACTTGAGTGCCGTCTTTCAATTTTACTTCTTTAACGACGTTTGCGGCACCACCCTCATAACTTATGATCTGTGCAGAACGCTTCAGCATCGTTTGTTTAAGATTTGGGTTACCTTCAAAGGGAACCCCCTTGGAAGCTACGGTAATATGGCTGAGCCAAAAATCCAATTTATCCTGTGGGGATGCATCTTTACCCAAATACCGGGTTTGGTACACGGGATCCTGGTTTTTTTCTGAAGGCACCAGAAATACGAATTCGTAAGAATCGTTGACGTTGATGAAATGATTGAGATAACTTTCATTCAGCAACCTCGCAAACCCTTCATTTCCATTGGCCATGAGCAAGTCATAGAATTCTGCCTGTGATGGAAAACCACTATTTAAGGCTTTTACATTGGAAGGGTCACCTGGTTCTGATTTCGCCAAGCCATCAGTGGCTTTTGGTTTATCCTTGAGACTATCGGTGTTTTTGCAAGCTATCAACTGCAAATCAAGCCCGACGATAATAATGAGTAAAAAAATTAGCTGGTGGGGACTTAGCAAACCATAAAAACAGTCTATCCAATACGATAGTACAGCCTTTGGTTGGTTAAAAATGGTTTGCTTCATGTCTTGGTTTGGTTATTTTTTAAATGACCAGATTCCCAGTTAATCAACTGAAATTCAAAAACTTAGAAACTGATAATTTAAAAACGCTTCGCCGTAAAACTGGAGGTTAGTCAGTCTTTTGGACACACAAACATAAGATCTGCTTCTCAATTTCCAAATTTTTACGAAAAAAAATACTCATGGATTTTCAGTTCAACATGATTGAAGGTAAATACTTACCCCTAATGAGTTATTTTATAAAATAAATAAAATATAATTTATATTATACTGATATTAAATATATTAGATAGTATTTATTGGCACATTTTAAGGTAATAATGCTATTTTTGACAGGGTTATTGAAAATACATTTTGACAGTCCTTCCAAATAAAATTAAACCGCAATGCCTTCATCATATTAAATTTACTTTCAAATTATAAAATCGACTTAAGCAGATATATT
>JAXLUU010000002.1:0-776145 GCA_046329325.1 Saprospiraceae bacterium | reverse complement strand
CCCGCGCTTGGCGACGGTGCGAACTTGTACCGCTATGGTTCAGGACGCTGAATTACAAATATAGTACTTTCATTTATTATAACGAATCTTTGAGCACTGTCGGCCAAGCGGTTGTTATATCGCGTGATAAATTAAGCATACGTCCCGTTTGCTGTCCTTTTTGCTGTCATGATTTGCGTCGTGTTTTACGTTCTGCATTCAAGGGCCTTTGATGGTTTTAAGCGTCTAGTTTTCAGGTGGCTTTTTGTGGTCTATTTGTCATTTATTTTTTTTCTTCAAGCGGCTTATTTGTCTTGCTAGCCTTTTTTCTTTTTTGGCGTTTTATATCTCAGCACAAGTGACATTAGGAACATGCGATATAACTTGTTTATCTCCGACACAAATCTATATTAACTTTCGCTTTTTTCAAATTTGTCCGACAGAAATCTCCCGTCAGCCCGGTGATTCATCAATTTGTCCAGCGGACTTTCAATCCTGGCCATGCTGTAGTTCGTGACATGCGTATAGATTAATGTGGTCGTAATATTCGCGTGCCCGAGTAATTCCTGGATAAAGCGCACATCGGTACCGCCGTCCAAAAGGTGCGTAGCATAGCAATGCCGTATGGTGTGCGGCGTCACACGCTTGTTGATCCCGGCGCGCTGAGCCGCTCTCTTGACCACGTTTTGGACGGATTTTTCAGAGTACTGGTACTTTCTGTCCTGTCCTTCGAATAGCCAGTAGATGGGTTTATATTCATGGAAGTACAGCTCCAGCATTCTTTTCAGAATTCCGCTCAATGGCACAATGCGGTCCTTCTTGCCCTTGCCACGTCGGATCATGATCTGATTGCGGTCCCACCAAAGATCCTCCGTCCGCAGGTTCAGTATTTCATTGAGCCGCATGCCCGAGCTGTATAATGTATAGAGCAGGGTAGCGTGCTTGAGGTTGTCGGTGGCCTGTAAAAGACGGTCGATTTCATTCACACTGAGGATGGTTGGGAGGGGCTTCCCCTTCTTGGGCCTTTTGATTTCCTCAATCACCAGGCGGTCGTTGTACCGCACATGGCGGTAATAGAATTTGATGGCGTTGATGGCACTGTGCAGGTAAGTATCCGATATCTTCCTGGCCCCTAGCATCGACATGTATTGTCGGATATCCTGGCTCATGACCTGATCCAGCCGCTCAATACCGATGTGCCGGACAAACCGTACAAAAGGCCCCAGGTATGAATCAAATGTCCGGAGGCTGTATCGCCTTGTGCTCAGCGCATCGAGATAGGGCTCGACGATGCCCCTCAGGTCTGTATCGGTTTTTTCGAGCCAGTGCCGCTTCCATTGACCGTAGGAAGGCCGGTGTCTGTGGTAATCCTCTCCGAGAAGCGGTAATCGGTTGATGATCGTGGCGCCGTCTTTGTGGTATTCCTCCAGGATCCTGTCGATCAGTACCGGATCACGGGGGATCTTCCAGCGCTGATTTTCTTTTTGATAGGCTCTTGCACTGATGCGCTGGATGATGTCAAGATTGGCCCGGTGTCCGCAGACTTGCACCATGACATGATCTTTGCACTCCGGGACGCTGTAGAGCGTGACCGCATAAGGTTTGGTCACCGTCAGAATAATGTCCTCTATCCTGTTGTAAAGCGTATCATCCCAGAAGGCAAACTGCTGCTGCAGTTTTTCCAGGTTTTCAAGTGTCCCCTTAACCACCCATCTTCGGACGGAGGAATTCCACCATCCCCGGATGCCTTTGAGAAACGCGACATCCCTTTCGTTGAAATGGATTTTAAGAACAAATTTTCCGGCGCTGTACATCACTTCTCTTCCGCCTTTTTCAAGGCGTATGTCCCCCTCTCCGGCTTCACCAACCGGAGGAAGAAGGGAGTTCACTGCTGTCTTATGATCAGAAGTTATGCCGGCATTGTCGCTTGGTTCTGGTGAAGGAGAAGCGGTCCCGGTAAGTGAGGTCGTCGCGTTGGTATGGATTTCTTGTTCAGTGGAATTGCTGGTTGTAGTGACCGGCTCTTCTGGTGCTCGCAGGACGATGTGATACGCCAGGCCCAATTCGCCAAATGCCTTCCAGCTGGACTTGTCGTAAGGTATATGCCAGCCTCGGTGCGTGCTGCTGTACCGGATGCCCTCGAGATGGCAGATCTTTCTCCGGATCTCTTGGTCATGTGGAAACCGGATAAGAATTCGAAACTGATCCTTGTGAAAAATTTTAGAAAGTGTGATCATAGCGTTTGTTTAGTGGCGATGTGTAGACGACTTCAGAGAGCCGTCCTGACCTTTAACCCCTTGGACATCTTTCTTACGGGTTGAAAGCAGCCAATGTTTGGGTTTTACAATAACATCATGTTCAATCAGATTTAGTATCATTCTTTCCATTACAATGGTCATTCTGTCTTTATTAGCCAGTGGGATTTAAAAAACAGTTTGAGTCTGTCTGTTAAGTCAATTTTCCCATTTTCTGAGTGATGTTTCTTCTCACTATTAATTGGATAAATACACTTCAAAGTAAATTACTGTCAAGGGTCCTCTCCTCTTGTTAGAAGACGCTTTTACTTCTTGATGAAGCTTCATTCGTTGATTCAAGTCTGATGGATAGCCGGTATAATACATATGGTCCTTTTCACTCAATAAAACATAATCACAATCTTATGGGTGGCTTCTCAAGAGGATCGATTGGTTTAAGATGTAAATGGTACTGTAGGAATAAATTTTTAAACTGCGCCCAGTACTCTTTGGTTTGTGGGAAGTGCCAGCGTTGGTTTTGGGGCTCCGGTATCGCTTGGGCAATTGTCTGATGAGTTTCTGGTCTTGCTTTGACTTGATGTGACGCACAGCGACATAGGATTCACCGATATTCTGGACAGGTGCCAGGGATATAGATAATAGAGCTGGGGTGTTGGTGATCATGATGAATTTTATTTTATCAAGGCAAACCTAGTATATTCATTGATCAATCATGGAGGTATTTGGTGATAGAATCAAATTTAAGTTACGATAAACGGATATAAACGTTTATACACGTTTATAAACGTAAATAAACGTTTAATACGGTTAATTCATTTGATTTTCAAAAGTAAAATTCGCTGTGATAACAATTTTTATAACAGAGTGAGCAATAAATTTTGTTCGCCAATCGCAATAAAGAATTTGTAAAATGACTTCTATTGCTTAAGTTAGTTGTGATTTGAGTACTTTAATAAAAGATGACAGAAATTTAATAGACCACTGGATTGTTAGTCATACACAGGTCAATCCAAATTCACTACCGTGCATTTGTAGAATGTCCACTCTACATGATGGGTGGCATTTTCTAATCTGGATCTGAAATTCGCCACATCAATATGATGCAGGTTTCCACTGTGGGTATCCACCACAAAGCTGAATATCTGTGTTTCTCCGGTGCTGTCAACCATATACTCCTGACTGTGATCCTGATAGCGTACGCCGATGTGAAAGACGCTGTTTTTTCTTTTGGATGCGGCGGTAATAGTGAGCATAAATCGCTTTCCCGGCGGTAATACGATCCAGAGGTATCCTCCAAAGTTGGCGATATATGAATAGAAATTGAGTGTGGATTCTTTTTCCAGGACCACCGAATCTCCAATGAAGTCAATCGAATAGGGTGGCAGGAACAACAAATACATTTGGCCTGCTTCCGTTTCTTCCGTGCGATGGTTGATGCTCAGGTGCGTCGTGCGTAGCGCCAGATCAACCATATCCTTGATGGAATTCGGTACTTCAATAGCTAATCCTTGTAAGGCTTGCAGCAATTCTTCCGGTAATAATTCGGATACTTTACTTTCCTCTTTGCTGGGTGGAAGATGTGGTGGCACAAAGGTGTTTGTACTGACTGGTGAAATAATTTTTGATTGTCATTAATAATATAATTGAATTTGGCAGAACAGGAGTTCTTATTGGAAAAAATTATTTTGCATCTATACAATAATGAAACTTGCTAAATGTCTCGTAAAAAATTTATTGAAAATATTTAATTAATCCTGCAACCTATAATTATAGAATGACTATAGTGATCATTGCCAATTGGAGACACGTATGCTTGGTTATGGTAATAATTTACTAGATAGTTAGGAACGTAAACTAAATTGTATCCAAGATAAAATCTTTTACCTGGAATACATCTAATTTGAATTGTATAGTTTAATGAGAATCCAATTTTTTTATTTATAGAGATTGTTTCATTAACTTTTCTAATTCTCTGGTTCAAAATTCCAGCGCCAATTGTTATATTACTATAAGATAGCAAGTTCAAAAAGTAGTCAATATCTTTATTTTTTAAATATAAAATATGGAACATCTTGTAAACTGGTCTCAGGCTAATGCCTAGTTTTCTATAAGATGTAGTGTTTAAAAAGTTATCTATGTTTTTATCCATTGAATATAAATTATTGAATGAATTATAAAATGTGCTTAGGTTGATGCCAAAATTGTATGAAATAAAATAATCATCAATAATTTTGTAAGAGTTTTTTTCTGTTGGTGAATTAAAGCCAATATTTTTTATATTATAATTGCTTGAATTAACAATTGATATATTACTTATAATCGGATAATTTATGCTAGGTTGAAATTCTATTTTGAATCCTCCTTGATCCAAATGACTTAGTAACTTTGTTTTAATAATATCATTACGGTCATACCTTGTTAACCTATTAGTAAAATGATTTCCAACAATAAAATAAATATTAAACTTATGAAAATTAAGAGGAAGATTCAATTCAAAGCTTTGAATCGGAATGGTATAAGAATTAGTTGAAGGAATTGATCTACTTAAAATGTAATTATATCTTAAATATGAATTATTGTAATGAAATCCGATAGTAAAACCAGGTCGAAAATATGATGAAGTTGAATTATACAATCTATTGTTTATATAGTAAATTGATAATGGGTATAAATCAACATGCTTTAAATCAATATACTTAAATATGGAATAATTAAAGTCAATTTTGAAAGCAACATTATATATTGAAGTATTAAAATTGGATATATTATTTGTATTATTTACATTATTGACATTGTTATATAAAAATTCAGATTTAAATTTCAATTGTAAAGTGCAAGTTTTAAATTTTTGTAATGCAATTACTTTCGAAAAATCTATAGAATATTTTTTATCTGGGTAGTAACTTTTTTTATCTGGGTAGTAACTTGAACCAAGATTGTAAAAGTACTGGGAATATAAGTTCTGAAAACTTAAATTGGATAAGCTAATTATTATAATGAGTAGTTTATGATTCATTTTATTTATTTTGATTCCAGTCTATAATAGAGGTTTGGGAAGAAACTAGCGTCAAGAAATTCTCTATATTCAGAACAAAGTTTTAAAAGTAATGTTTCTGTAGGAATTTCGTCGCAAGAAATTTTAATTAAGTCGAGAAGTTGTTCTATTAGTTTATAAGTGTTAGAAAGTGTAAATGTGTAACCGTAATTCCAATTTTTTGATTTGTAATAAACAGTCTTTAAATAATTATACAGATTCGATTCGAAAGTATTATCGACCTTATAATATATATTTAATATATCTTTAATGTATTTTATCTGGAATTGAATATAATTTTCATAGATAGTATCTATTGAATATAAATTGTTTTTATAAGATGTTGTGTTTTTTGTATTTGATATTGTCTCATTAAATAATTTCTTAATGCTCTCTAATGTATTATTTTGTAATAAATTTTCATTTGTTGGAGAATTATTAGTATTTGAATTTATATCCTTATAAATTTGTAATTGATTTTGGAATTTGTTCCAAATATTTACTAAATATGTATCTTGAATTATTTGATATATATTAAAAGCACTATCAATTGTTCCATATAAATTATTCTTAATATAGTTCGTATCAACTTTGTTAAATATTTTTTCTACAGTATAGGTGTATTGAAAGTAATTTAGGTTTTTAACACTTGGTTTTACAACACTATCAAAATATTGTATTCTTATATTTTCTAAGTTTGACAATTTTCCATATAGGTAATCTTTTAACTTAGGGTCATCTCTTTTCAAGCATATATTGTTATTGGTAATTATTTTACACAAGTTAATTATGAAGTCTTTTTTTGGTAGATTATTCTCCATGTTAGATAGTTTTGTGTTTATTGAATATTTAATAAATGTATCATTTGAAATTAATTTTAAGTCTAAAAGTGGAATGTCTTTATTATAAAATGTATATTTTTTATTTAATTTTAAAATTCCAGATTTTTCTTTAATAAGAATGCGATTACTAATTAAGCTCTCTAAATCATTGCTTTTATTGTTAAAATATAGATCAATGACTAGGGCAGTAAAGTATTCATTTATGTTTGTTTGATTATCTGAGTTAATTGATTTATATTGCTTCATAAATTTCTTAAGTTTGTGTTCTCGCAAAAGGAGTTGGTCTTTATAATAAGATTCATATACTTTTACTCCTACTTTTTTTATTGCTTGATTAATAGTATTTATGTCTATATTGTTTTCCGACTTTGGATCAATGGAATCTCTTAGATACTGAACCACACCTACTGGAAGACTTTGTGAATAAGGTGGAAGGTATGGGCTGTATCTGACGGAAAGTCGCGGTTTAATTATAGAATCATCGGATATTATTTGATTTATTACAGGGCTCCAAATAATTTTGGATGTTCCCAAAAATATTATTTTTTCAATTGAAAATTTGGTTGTATAAGAAATTCCTGGAGTACTTGGTAAAAGATAAATTATACTTGTGAATAAAAGCTTAGAGGTGTCATTAAATATTCCATTAGTACTTAAAGTGTCATTTAAAAAAAATGGAACCATATTTCGATAGTTTAATACACCAATATTTGGTTTGTATGTTACTGTTCTAAGCCAGAATTGATCATCGGATCTCATTGACAGATTCACCGGAGAAATATGAAATTCGTCATTTTTATTTCTAGTAAAAATTATTATATTATTCATTGAATTGTATTGACCTCTTATTAAATTTAGGCCATTACTTTCTGTCAGGTCTATTAGTTGATTGGAAAGCTGATTTCTGAGATTCGGGTCAAGGAAATCTCTTTTGTAATAAAATTTCTTGGAGAATAATTTAAAGTTAGTAAATAAGAAGGCGCTGTCAATGCCGCCTGGACAGTTTAGTTTGAATACTATATATATTGTTTGGACAAGATTATTATTAAATTTGTTTTCAGTATTATATGGATTACATGGGACAAACTGATTGATGTAATAGGGTGTTCCTGTACTCTGTATTCTATGCAGTTCTTTTTGAGCACATATGGAACATTGATATATTCTAATTTGTGATGTTCCAGGTAGGCAATAGAATAAATAAAGTATTATAATTATCTTTTTCATATTTAATTGTTAAGGCTAATTTTATTTATAAGATAGTTTAGGCCATATGATAACTGGTATAAATCTATGGTCTGCGTGTTGTGAATAGGATTGTGACTGATTTTAGAATGAATAAAATTTTGTACATCATATTTATTATCCCCCATTAAAGATATTTTGAGATAAAAATTTTGATATTCAGAATTGTAGCCACGGAATCCAACTGAGATAAGTCCACGATTAAAGAACAATTGGTTTTTGTACACGTTTTCTATTTCTGTAATGTCATTTATTGAGTCTGAAGGATAGAATAGGTTTGTTAACCTTAGCTTATTACTAATTTCAAAAAGTTTGCCACCAAATCCAGTAAAGCGATCAAATTCATAGAAAAATTCATTATATAAATCAATTCTATAGTTTAAAAAGCCGCCTCCGGTCCACCATCTATCGTGATTATCTCCCATTCCTAGGCCTTCCCAGGCGAATATGTTATCCATTACATCATTGAAATACCCAAGTGAAAGCCTTCCCAAATTGATATTAATTGACCCAACTTTTTGATTTCTTTTATATTTATTAATAACAAATACATGTGTCAGAGAGAGAGACGCTGAATAATTATGATATGCTGCGGGTGTGCTCATATGATTAAAGGGTCGTATAAAAGTTACTATAGGTTCTCTGCCCGTGCCAAATGTAATTCCTGGAGCAATAGCAATATCCCACATACTATTGCTTATATTAAAAAATGGCAGTTTTTCATTTGCCAGAGTTGAAGTTCCTAATCCGCCAAAATATAGATTGTAAAATATTTGAGTATGAACGAGGACAGCCTTTTGGTGTGACATTAATCCTAAACAAAGGGATAAATTAAAATTCGACTCTTTTTGTCCAATATAGAATTGCGTGGATAACCCAATACTTATTTTATGTTTGGCTATTCCAAGTTCATTATTTAGTTGGCCGAAGTTTCTATTACTATTTAAAATAAGAATAAAAATCGTGTATATTAAATGATTTGATCTCATCTTTATTTTCAATTTAGATTTATTATAAAATTTATTTTGCGCAGTTGTAAGTACCCGGATTCTAGAATTTAATATTCTATAATATATATGGAAGAGGTCAATCTATATTCAATCGACCGCTGGATAATAAGTCTGACCCAGATCAATCCAAATCCACTACCGTGCATTTGTAGAATGTCCACTCCACATGATGGGTGGCATTCTCTAATCTGGATCTGAAATTGGCCACATCAATATGATGCAGGTTCCCACTGTGGGTATCCACCACAAAGCTGAAGATCTGCGTTTCTCCGGTGCTGTCGACCATATACTCCTGACTGTGATCCTGATAGCGGACGCCGATGTGAAAGACACTGTTTTTTCTTTTGGATGCGGCGGTAATAGTGAGCATAAATCGCTTTCCAGGAGGTAATACGATCCAAAGGTATCCTCCAAAGTTGGCAATATAAGAATAGAAATTGAGCGTGGATTCTTTTTCCAGGACCACCGAATCTCCAATGAAGTCAATCGAATAGGGTGGCAGGAACAATAAATACATTGGACCTGCTTCCGTTTCTTCCGTGCGATGGTTGATGCTCAGGTGCGTCGTGCGTTGCGCCAGATCAACCATATCCTTGATGGAATTCGGTACTTCAATAGCTAATCCTTGTATGGCTTGCAGCAATTCTTCCGGTAATAATTCGGATACTTTACTTTCCTCTTTGCTGGGCGGAAGATGTGGTGGCACAAAGGTGTTTGTACTGACGGGTTTGAGAATTTATATTTTCATGGGTATAATTTAATTGAGTTCAGATTTTCATAAGTGGTATTTGTGTTTGAAATAGCCAATCGTTCAGTACTTTAACGTAGCGCCCAGTCCAGCATACAGATCATTCTGACCGTAGTGGTCCTGAAGCATTTTAAATGCGAGATGTCCCGTGCAGTGCGCGGGTGCGACACGCCGCACGTTCAGTTCATTTTTGATTTTGTCCACCAGCAGATTGGTTTGCTTGCGGTCAAAGGGGATCATGTGAAAGCCGCCATAGACGAGATCGATTGTATCATCCGTCACCTTTTGGGTTTCGACGATGATGTTTTCAACGCCGGTGTGGGAGCAACCCACAATCAAGATTTCCCCATGGTCTGTTTTCATACTGAGCGAGAGTTCCGGCAAACCGGTTTGCTTGCAATCGTCTTTTTGTTGTGTGAATTGTCCGTCTACAAAACTCTTATTGGGATAACAGGAGAAGTATCCCATGTAACCCGAACTGGTGGTGATGATCTTTAATCCGGGCATGATGTCTTTTGAATTCTTGACAAACTCAATATTCGCATGCCAGAATCTTCCGCTTTGGTTGATCATGAATTTGGTGGCGCCCCCGTCAAAGTATTGATTGGACTTTGGAAGTGAATCCTTCACGCCCGCCTCTTGCCCTGTGGCATCATAGGGTACCGGCGCACCCCAGAAGATGTCGTAGGGAAAATAGATTTTGACGTGCGGATTGACTTGTAACAGATAATCCAATCCATTGAGATGATCAAAATGTCCGTGCGACACGATCACCATATCCACCTTCCGAAGATCAATGCCAAGCATGGTAGTATTGCGCTGAAATATATCCGCATTGCTGCCGGCATCAAAGAGGATCGTCTTTCCTTTAAATTTGGTAATGCAGGAGAATCCAAAGTCTTTGGTCAGTGCGGTATCCTTGCTGAAGGCATCATAGAGATTGAGGATCTTGCCTTCTTCGATGTCCCGGTATGGTTTTTTCTTCATCCCGAAATTGAATAAGGCCATTGCAACAAGCAGCATGGGTATCGTGTAAAATCTATTGTTCATTTTTTCTATTGATTTTATGATTCAGTGGTTGGGGTGTCCGGAGCGCTGATATGATGAATACCTGTAACTAGTCATAAGGTTACGGTGCATCAAAGCCTGATTGGGCAATTACTTTATTTCTTATAAGGTCTGGTCCAACAATGAACTTGTGGAGCTTGGATCTTATGAATTGTTACATCAGTTTATACGGATTATAAAGATGGACTTGAACTAACAATCGCAATTATATTTTCAACCAAATTTATAAATATTCATGGGCATCCATCCGCTATTGACCGCTTACGCATTTTTTCTACGAACGAACTATTTTAACTTTTCGACTCACGACCCACAACTCACAACTCACCACCCACAACCCGCGACCCGCGACTCTCGACCCACAACCCGCGACCCGCGACTCACCACCCACGACTCTTGACGCTTTCCTTCTACGATCAAACTTCTTAAATTCTTGTATAATTGACTACTGACTACTAACTATTGACCACTGAATATTGACCCGCGACCCGCGACTCTCGACTCACGACTCACGACTCACGACCCGCGACTCTCGACCCACGACCCGCGACCCGCGACCCGCGACTCTCGACTCACGACCCGCGACTCACCACCCACGACTCTTGACGCTTTCCTTCTACGATCAAACTTCTTAAATTCTTGTATAATTGACTACTGACTACTAACTATTGACCACTGAATATTGACCCACGACTCACGACCCGCGACTCGCGACTCGCGACTCACCACCCACGACTCTTGACGCTTTCCTTCTACGAAAGGAATTCTTAGATTTTTTTGCAATTGACATTAAGTTCGGATGAATTATTATTCATGCTGGAGCTCTTCATAATTCATTGATCTAAAGAAAATGCGCGGAATACTTGATTCTATATGGATCGTAAGATTTTCAATCGCCGCTTTTTACTACTGACTACTTACGCTTTACTATTATTATGGCTTCGCCGTCCTGAGTCCCATATTTTTTCAATAGAGCTCAGCATATCGGGTTGTATTATTCATTGCAGGTCAATGATCCAGCCTGCGCAGGTATTTTCTTTCGATGCTGCACGAAGCCCAGGCGCCCAGGCCGTCCAGCCGTACAAAGAATCTCCACCGTCCCTGGACCTCCAGGATGCATCCTTCCATTCCTTTGAGCGGGCCCGCCGTAATTTGTACACGGTCGCCGCACTGAATGGTTGCGGTCTGCAGTGTAGGTTCAACACCGTGTGTGCAGATATGACGGATCAATTCAATTTCATTTGGCGCAATGATGCTGGTCTGTCCGTGTCTGCGCACATAACTTAAGGCGGATCCACTGTCGAAGACGCGGTTGCGCTCGGCCTCACAGGTGAAGACAAACACGTAAGGACTCATGACTGGGACATCGATATTTTTGGTCCGATCGCTCCATTGATGCTTTTGGCGCACCAGCGGAAGGTAATATTCAAATGCGGAATACGCGAGATACTGTGCCAGCTTCTTATCCTGCCGGGGCTTGGCGATCAGGGCATACCATTGATTAGAGCGGTCAGACATTTGAATCATAGTTGGTTGTGCAGGGGCTTAAAAATAGAAAAAACCTTGTATTGCAATAGTTAATTGCTAAAATATTTTATTTGGTGTAAAGACATTTTATAAGGAAGTCACTTAGAATTTACAGTGTATTATACATTATTATAATTTAGTATGTATAAAATAAATAATGATAGTATTTAACAAATAGCTAAATTCTTTTCTTTGATCAAATCATTCGGGATTCAATTCGCCGTCTGAAATAGTGAAGAGGACATCAATTTCACCGGGAGCGGCGTAGAAAGTATATCGATTTTAAGATGCCTGCCAGCAATCTGATAATTGATGTGACTTTTTCCCCGGATACTATCGGGCGCTTCAATGCCTGGATTTCTCAATTTTACGGTGATAGGGGAGATAACAGGGTAGGGCAGCCGAGCCATACCATCGGATAATATCGACATCAAATAACTTCGTTTCAATGGTTGGATCCGCCTTCAGCAATGTACGAACCTCTGCTTCGCTGCTGCACTTGAATATGAACAGACCGCGGTATTGCAATGGATTCGCTGCAAGTGGTCCCGCTACGACCAACTGACCCGATTCTGCCAGCCGGCTGATATTGTTCATGTGCCCGCGAAAGAGGCTGTCTCGAACCATTTTATCTTCGATCACCGCCGGACCGGTGCGCAATATCACCAGATAATAACTCCGCATACCGTAGGCATCTGCACCGAGTGAATCAGCCAGCGCCTGGTCAAATTCAGTGGCCGCCTCCTGAGCTTTTACAGTTTTTTGGAACAGGACCAGAAGAGTAATAAAAAATGCAATTGGTAATCGACAAAGCGGGATGAAATGTAGTCTACGGAACATACAGAAATGAATGGTGAGGGTCAAAGTTAATGTCACGGGTTAAATATGAAATGTTGTAACAAGAACCTTTCAGCACTTGAATCATCATGCTGGTAGATTTTGAAAATAAAGCGTCTTCAGGTCGGTTCGCAGGGCATGTTTTGCCTTTTGGGCCGTTACATAATTTTGTTCGCTTAATATTTAATGGCTATTTTCACGAGGCAAATCGTATGCGTAGGAAGCTATATTTAATAACACTCATAAGCTGTCTTCTCGCTTGGCATAGCAATAGCCAGGGCCTGTTATTGAGCTACAACACCAAAGACACCCTGACCATCTGTGGCACCCAGCGACTGGATCTACTCCTCGAAAATACAGGCATGGCGGTGATCAACGATATAGAGATCACCATGCAATGTCCGTCGGGCATCCGCTACCAGCCGGGCTCCGTGATCAATGCCGAAGAGATCAGTGTGAATCCGCCGGACCGGCCGGTATTCAGAGTCGTGAGCGTCGCCCCGGGAAGCAAGTATGTCTTCTCCATTACCCTGGAATGTGGATGCGAAGCTTTTGAGAAAGCCAATATGGCCCAGCGCTTTGAGAACATGTTCTGGATCGCCTATAACAACCGGATAGATTCCCTGCGGTCCTCACCGCCATATCCTGTTTATACGCCTTTCGTGATTCTTGCCGACGTGCCGGATGTCACCGTGCCGATTGGTACGGTTGGAAGCCGGAGCATCAAAATAACCAATACAAGACTGGGTGATCTGCACAGTCTAACCGTTGAAGACCACCACGGTTTGGCCAATATCAGTTCGTCGCTGGGACAGACCGTCGTACGAAATGATACGGTCCTGATCGTAACCCTCGGACCTTCTGATTTTGTCCAATTCGGTGATCACGACAGCATCTTCGAACGGGACGAGATGATCACCCTCGAAGAAAGAATCGAAGCGCTGGGCTGCAATCCCTATGCCGTTCCCAGTTGGGTTCGTGCAGCCTGGGGATGTGGAGGTTCCTTCTGTCAGGAAAGCGGTGAAGGCTCGGTGTTGACCTTTGAGAAAAATCCAATTGAAGCCATGCTCAATTTCATCGCCAACGCCGACGCGCCGGTTTGCGCCTGTGACACGTTGGGCGCAGTGCAGGAATTGATCATCAGGAATACCGGGCAGGGTATCGCAGATCATGTCTGCATCACATTGCATGCGCGGGATCCTTTCATCACCGATCCGATCGGTTTCCGTCAAGGCAGTGTGGTCGTCAACGGGCCACGACAACCGGACAGCCTGCAGTACCTCGGCCTCATCAGCGGTTGTGCCCCGGCCAAAGGGGACTCACTGTATGAACAGATCAGACTGTGTTTTAATTCGCTGTATCCGGGTGAAGAGGTTCATATCCAGGCGACCTGGCTGAGCTGCCTCTCGTCCCTGGACAGCAGCCGGCTCCTGCGATGGTCCTATGATTACGAATATGGGACGCGATGCAATCCGACGTCACAAAGGATGAATACCGACCTGAAGGTCAACATTCCGCCGGTCAATCTTCCGGTGGTGACCGTTGTCACACAGTTTCCCCCCGACGTTTACGACAATACCGTCAATACACTACAGGCCAATTTCACCTTCAGCAAAAATCCGACGACAGAAAAAATGAAGGTCGATATCCTGATTCCCTGCCCGATGCGTTTTCAGGATTCCGTTTTTTTATTAGGGGGACAAAAGCCCTTGACCGCCGTGATTTCACCGCAGCCTGGTGGTGGATATCTCGCCAACCTCACTTACCGCGCACCCTTCGGAGCCTCACCAGTGTCCTTGCTGACCAGGATCGCCGTAGACTGCGATGATCCCTGTGCGGATCATTTTCCGCAGAGCAGAAGAACCAGAGCCATCACCAATTGCCCCATACCAAGAGTCATTTCCGAGCACCTCGTTGGAGTGATCTGTGTGGCGGCTACCCTGGGTTGCCCCGATGACCGGGGAGAGTGCGGTAGCAGAAGTGTGGCGAACCAGGGCGCGGGTATCATCTGCGACAGCACCATCAGCCGTCAGGACACGATTCCGGGGTATATTGATTTTACGGCCGAGGGTCACAGAATAAGTCTTGGCGAACGCGACACCAACAACGACCGCATGCCAGAGTCAGGACCTCTTGACACCGCGCTGATTGACCGCCAGGTGTTTATCACGGGGGACTCGCTGCAATTCACATTCCGCGGACAACTCGTCACG
Organism: Saprospiraceae bacterium; assembly: GCA_046329325.1. Lineage (GTDB taxonomy): Bacteria > Bacteroidota > Bacteroidia > Chitinophagales > Saprospiraceae > Vicinibacter. The sequence goes on along the minus strand of JAXLUU010000002.1, from coordinate 761,387 downwards.
GATCGCCCGGACAGGACCCTGGATTCCCTGGCTTTTTTCGTCTCCACGATCGTGACAATGGACAACTGGTCCTCACAACTGACATTTTTTAGCCAATCCCTGCAACGCTATTTTTCAATAGACCAGCTGCCGGTACAGGAATTCAAATTGGGTGGCGGCTCACCAAAGTGCGGTGAGACGGAGCTTTCCGGCACAGGATTGGGCAGAGGCTATATTTTGCGCTTGACACCGGAAGACATCCGCGCACTTCATCAGGATTTTCCAGCCGATTATCGCTTTGGCGACGGGGACAGTATCGTGGTCAGGATGAGTGGCCGGGTGATCAGCACGGTCAACGACCGTCTGGCTACATTGCCAGTTATCTATTATGCCCTGGCGTATGATCGCAGGGGACATTTTTTAATACCCTTCGTGTGTGGCAACGCCAGTCAGCAACTGAGGCAGGCGACCAATAGCATACGATTTGAGGCGGCTTCGACGTCGGCTTTGTTATGTGGCACGGCGGTGGTCTTACCCGCCGTCAGTATTTATGGCAGCAGACACCTGCACAATCTTTTTCCATATGAATTCAGATCGCTGCACCGGATTACGGCCCTCAATTATTTTATCAGCCCGGTGCTGCGCATGGATAGTGTCAAAATAAAATATTACTACATGCTGAATGGCATCCGGTATCTCAAGGATTCAGCAATTCTTCCGCTGTCGTTTGGCACGGTCTGGCAGGTGGATTCGGCCCGTCTCGCAAGCCTGCGTCACGATGAATCTTATGAAATGGAGATCATTGGTTATGCTTCGCTGCCGGATTGTCGGGCGGCCCTTGCGTCGAAGACACTCAGTGCGGCCCTGACGGTTGAGGTCGGCAAAGATTTTGACGCTGATTTTCATGTGGATCCCAATTACCGTAATCTGCTCAGTACCTACACTTTTTCGAGAGCGTTCAGCATCAGCAATTATATCGGCGGCGAACGCCTGCAGTTGGCGACACCGGTGATTGTGTCTTCTTCCAAATTATTGCAATGGAATGCAATCGTGACAGATCTCAAGCAATCGGGTTATTACCTCGTGCATTTTTCTTCACGCCTGGGCATGATTGACAGTTTTGTGATCAAGCCTGATCCTTCCTTTGACACCCTGATTTCCAAAAGCCCTGCAGATTATATTTTAGGCAAATTCATTCCCGGAAAAAACTACGCCATCAACTTTTGTGCCCGCAATAGAAGCTGTACCACCGACACCATCATCATGGATGTGATCTGGTCTTGTGGTGATTCTTATCGCGAGGGGGATACCTGTTCGGTCTATACTTTCAGGATACCGGTGGTCAGTGAGCCGCCGGAACTGGAACTTAAACTGACACAGGACAATATAGAATCCAGTCTCTGCGACACACTGCCGGAGATATTGCTGGAGCTCTTTAATGCCGGTGAAGGCGCAGCATACCGCACGACCCTGGAAATAGACATTCCGCAGGGAATTACGCTCCTGCCATCGGAACTCCGCATCGCCTATCCTTCCAATGCACCTTATGTTACCCTGCCTCCGCCGGTTTGGATTGGCGGCACAACCTACCGCTGGGATCTCGAGCGTATTTTACCATCCATCAGCGCTACGGGTCTGCCGGGATACAACAGTGCGCCGGCCAACGGTATGAAGATTCGCCTCAAGGCATTGACCGCCTGTCAGTCGAGCGTGAGTGGTTATTTTAATTTTGTATTTCGCGGAGAAAGAAATTGTGATCTCCGGTCCAATGCCGTCAGCAAGTCATCCAATCTGATCCGCATCAAAGGCGTCTCCAACCCACCGCCCCTGAATGTCATCTTTCGCAGCGACAGCACGGGCAGATGTCCGGACAGTCATCATTTTATTGTTGAGATCAGAGATCCCGGCATCAGTTCGGGGCTGGATACCGTTTCCATTCTGATTCCTGCTGGAATCTATCTTGCACCCAATAGTTATGTGGCGGTGAGCAATGCTGCGTCGGCGCCCATATTGCGAAGCGATACACGCGGTACACTCCTTTTCGTGCCCTTGCTGCAGGGACTTGCACCGGGTAGCGTGATACGATTTGAGTTTACGTTGATGAATTTCAATCACATCGGCTGCACCTCACTGATCATTCCGCTCGAAATTTTCAGAAACGAGCGTGTCTATTGTGCGCAGACGCAAATGGATTGCAATGCCATGGTGACGCGCTATCATGAGTCGTTGAAATTTGACGATCAGTTCATGCAGCTCATGTTGGACTCCATGAAAATGACAACAGAGGCATCAGAGACTTTCTTTGACCTCTGGATGAATATCCGCGATTTCACACATCGCACAGACAGCACGATCTGCGTTGGTTTGTATAATGATTTCAAAATTCATGGTGTGCTGGATAGTATGGATCGGCTGATCCATCAGGTTATGATTACCGAACGAGACATTCAGGGTGACGGTCCATATCATTTCCGATTTAAAGTCGATCGAAATAAAATTTTCTCATGCCGCTTTGGTGCCGCAGTACTGGCGAAGAGCTGCATATGTTCCCGCGATACCGTATTTGATGTGTTGACGACCAGGGATTCGGTGATGCGAATGGATTCAATTTGTTCCGGAATCAAAAAATCTTTTGGCATAGCGACGCAGGACAGACATTTTTACCGATGGACAGGAGGATCCTTTCCCTGCAATGACTGTGCCTCCAATACCTTGCAATGGTTGATCGCAACAGGGCGTGATTCGCTGATTCGTTTTCAATTGACGGATAGCAGTGAAGAAGGCTGCGTGACGGATTATCTTTTCACAGTTTTACTCACTTCTGATCAGGGAAATAAATTGACCGATACCATCTGTCGGGGGAGTGAGGTCGTATTTTCTGCCGGAACACGAACTCAATTCAAATGGTCAGGTAATCTTACCAATCCGTTCGCCACTGAGCAAAGGCTGAGGTTCAACGAGGACAGTATGGTGTTGTTGGAATATCGGGGGGCTCACGGCTGTGCCGTGACCGATACATTTTGCGTCCGCGTGTCAAAGGCACTCGATTCAATCAGAATCAGCCGCGATACCATCATCGGCCCCGGTGGAACGGCCACGCTCGAAGTAAGTCCCGGTTTTCAGTACCGCTGGTATCCTGGGGTGGATTTGGACTGTACCAATTGCCCGGTCGTGCATGCGACCCCGGACACATCGACGCGGTACTTCGTGGAAGTGACCGACAGTGTGGGTTGTACATTATTGCTGACGGTAAAGGTTAATCTGTTGCAGGAGCCCTGTGATTCCAGCACCTTTTTTATTCCGAACGCATTCTCTCCCAACGATGACCATGCAAATGATGTCTTTTATGTCCGCGCCGCAAGCACCATGGACATTCATTTCGAAGTGTACGACCGCTGGGGAGAGATGGTATTTCAGTCAGATGATCTCAACAATGGCTGGGATGGCCGCTTCAGGGGCATTCGCCTGCCACCTGATGTCTATGGTTATTACTGCACCTTGCGGTGTCCTGATGGCCGCAGTTACTTTAAAAAGGGCAACGTCACCTTGCTCAAGTAATAAATATTTGATTTGCCATTCAACATATGTACTATTTGTATAAAAAAGAACATTCCATACAGCAGTGATTCAAAGAAAATATTTTTAAGAATTGGTACTAAAATAATTAGAAGATCAAAAACAATTTTAACAATTGCTTTTTCTGTAATTGACTACTTACCATTTACTATTTACCCTTGTATTGCGGCCTTGGCTGCGCAGCTTTTGCGAAGAAGAAGTAGGAGAAAGTACCAAATTAGTAAAGAATAAATCACATCTATTATTTAAAATCAGCAGTAAAATAGCATTCTATACAGCAGTGATTTAGAGAAAGATTTTTAAAGGCGCTCTTAAAGAGAACGCGGTGGACGATTCGAATACGAAGAACATGCTGTCGCCTTAATTTGCTGCAAAAAGTGATTATAAAGGCTTTGAGGCTATTGAATCTGGCTATGTATTGGATCAAGCGCAAATGCAAATTACAGCGATAAAAATCTTTCCAGGGTGGAGGCTATGCATCAGACCGTGTGAGGCTGTTGCTGGCTCAGAAACAAACTGCCTTATAGAATGCTGCGTTTTTGGTACTTTTTGCGCGTCAAAAAGTACGAAAGGAACAAACCGTTATTTGTAGGTCATTTTTATGATTTCAAAGACATTAGGATCTGGAAGAAATTTAATTGATCCTATAATTATTCTCGATACATTTTATTCAATTGCTACGAATATATTTTAATAGTATTGAGTTAGCTTTTTACTCAAATGAATACCGATTCAATCAATTCCTCCTACTTTTTGTGGCCAAAAAGTAACCAATAGACCTGTCGAAAAAAGGCGATTTTTTCTTTGCAAAACCACGAATGATTCTTGGCATAAATAACGCTCCAGGATTACTAAGTTTGAAGGACGTGCTCTACACCAATTCACTGGAAGCTTCCAATCACCGCTATCGCTGATTTTTCGACACTTTTATAAAGTACTTCTTTTCACATTACGGATGATGAAAAAGCACTTATTACTTGAACTTACAAATTACGATATAGATAATTATTTTCAGTTTTCAATATCAAAAGCCACTAACACCGTCGGGATGTAATTTTTGTAGCACCGACGCGATGCAAAGGACATTACAAATTTTTAGCGTCATACAAAATTTTTAACATAAATGGAATTACGTAACACAACGACGCCTAACCCCGAAGGGGTGAAATTTTTGTATCCCGTTGTAAATAAAATCACATATGGTTTTTTTGCGGCAAGCAAAAAAGATGATAAAACGGATTCACGTAGCACAACGGCGCATAACCTCAAAGGGGTGAAATTTTTGTAGCAACGGGCGATAGCCCGTTGCAATGCAACGGAAAGCACAAATTTTTGGCGGCATTTTTGTGCGAAGCAATCAAAAATGATGATAAAACGGAATCTCGTAACACAACGGCGCCTAACCCCGATGGGGTGAAATTTTTGTAGCAACGGGCGATAGCCCGTTGCAATGCAACGGAAAACACAAATTTTTGGCGGCATTTTTGTGCGAAGCAATTAAAAATGATGACAAAAATGGAATCTCGTGACGCAATGCCACCTAACCCCGAAGGGGTGAAATTTTTGTAGCAACGAGCGATAGCCCGTTGCAATGCAACGGAAAACACAAATTTTTGGCGGCATACAAAATTTTTAACATAAATGGAATTACGTAACACAACGGCGCCTAACCCCGAAGGGGTGAAATTTTTGTATCCCGTTGTAAATAAAATCACATATGGTTTTTTTGCGGCAAGCAAAAAAGATGATAAAACGGAATCAGGTAACGCAACGGCGCCAAACCCCGTCGGGGCGAAATTATTGTATCCAGTTGTAAATAAAATCACGTATGGTTTTTTTGCGGCATGCAAAAAAGATTATAAACCGGAATTACGTAACGCAACGGCGCCTAACCCCGAAGGGGTGAAATTTTTGTAGCAACGGGCGATAGCCCGTTGCAATGCAACGGAAAGCACAAATTTTTGGCGGCATTTTTGTGCGAAGCAATCAAAAATGATGATAAAACGGAATCTCGTATCACAACGGCGCCTAACCCCGAAGGGGTGAAATTATTGTAGCAACGGGCGATAGCCCGTTGCAATGCAACGGAAAACACAAATTTTTGGCGGCATTTTTGTGCGAAGCAATCAAAAATGATGACAAAAATGGAATCTCGTGACGCAATGCCACCTAACCCCGAAGGGGTGAAATTTTTGCAATGCAACGGGCGATAGCCCGTTGCAATGCAACGGAAAGCACAAATTTTTGGCGGCATTTTTGTGCGAAGCAATCAAAAATGATGATAAAACGGAATCTCGTAACACAACGGCGCCTAACCCCGAAGGGGTGAAATTATTGTAGCCCGTTGTAAATAAAATCAGATATGGTTTTTTCAGCGGCAAGCAAAAACGATGATAAACCGGATTCACGTAGCACAACGGCGCATAACCTCAAAGGGGTGAAATTTTTGTAGCAACGGGCGATAGCCCGTTGCAATGCAACGGAAAACACAAATTTTTGGCGGCATTTTTGTGCGAAGCAATCAAAAATGATGATAAAACGGAATCTCGTAACACAACGGCGCCTAACCCCGAAGGGGTGAAATTTTTGTAGCAACGGGCGATAGCCCGTTGCAATGCAACGGAAAACACAAATTTTTGGCGGCATTTTTGTGCGAAGCAAACAAAAATGATGACAAAAATCAAAAGAATGTTCATTAAATGCGCAAAATTGAAACGGATTGAAGTTCGCTCATGCTTTGCAGCGATCACAAACCACGCTTATTGTTACATCCTTCTTTTCTGGCTATAATTTTTTTAATAGCACATTATCTGACATCAACGTTTCGTCAATGAATCTTCAATCAATTAAATCATAGCACGTATGGATTAACAGACTGATATCCTTCTTTTGAATGTAGAAACTTTTAATTAAACCCAGAATTGTCATTTGAAATGATTTCTAATGACCGCCATTAGGAAAATGATGTCATATTCTTTTGATTTTCAATGATTTAATAACATTTAATATTTTTCGAGAATCTTTATTTTTGAGTAATTAAAAGTTACACTACAAAATGGATCTTAAGCTTGAATTTACAGATAAGGAAATTAGTCCTTGGGGAGGCATATATCTGATGAAAAAGATGTTGGATAAGATGGACTTTGATGGAATAATAAAAGAGTTATCACTTCCCGAACCAGGATCAAATAGGGGATATAGTGCAAATCAATTGGTAAAACAATTCATTACGAGTATTTGGTGTGGCGCAAATAAGTTTGAACATACTGAGGTTACTCGCCAAGATGAAGTAATTCGGCAATTTTGGGGATTTGAAAGGATGGCGGGCCATAAATCATTTCAAAGGTTCTTTACAAAATTTGATCTTAGTAAAAATCAACAAATATTTACACCGTTGTATCAATGGTTTTTTAATAAGCTTCAATTTGATAATTTCACATTAGATGTTGACAGTACCATTCATACAAGATATGGATCACAAGAAGGAGCCAAAAAAGGATACAATCCAAAGAAACCAGGGAGGCTATCACATCACCCCTTAATGGCATTTATAGCGGATTGTAAGATGGTTGCTAACTTTTGGCAACGCAGCGGAGATTCTTATACATCAAACAATATAGAATCCTTTTTGGATGATACGTTTGAAAAATTGGGAAACAAGAAAATTGGGTTATTAAGAGCGGACAGTGGTTTTTATGATAAGAAGGTATTTAATTACTTAGAAGGGAAGGGAATAAATTATATCATAGCAGCAAGAATGTATTCCCCAATACAACAAACAATTACATCACATCGCATTTGGCTAAAAATGGCAGCTGGATTGGAAATTGCAGACACGCAATACAAGAGTCCAAATTGGCAGAGCGGAAAAAGAATGATAATTATTCGGCAACATATCCCTACAAGACCAAAAGCTACGGGAAGGGTATTAAGTCTATTCAAGGATGAAGAAATCTATAAGAGATACCGATATAGCTGTTTTATAACAAACTTAAATCTGCCAGCAGAACAAATTTGGACACTTTATAGGCAAAGAGCTGATGCTGAAAACAGGATCAAAGAACTAAAATATGATTTTGGATCATCAAGTTTTAATGTAAATAGTTTTTATGCCACAGAAGCAGCATTAAATTTTGTAATGATGGCTTACAATTTTGTCAGCCTATTCCGTCAGGTTGTGCTTAACACTAAAGTTCATGAACAAATGAAAACCTTACGTTATAGAGTCTTTGCGATTGGAGGATACATTATTCAAAAAGGGAATCAAAGAATATTAAAGTTATCTCTCGCCATGAAGAGACGGGAATGGTTTACTGGCCTATGGATGAATACAAATAACTTAAAATCGACTTTTATTTTTGATTCCTAATGACAATTCTGGGTTAAAAAAGGTCAACCTATTTCAGGCATTCACATTAATTGACTACTTACCATTTACTATTTACCCTTGTATTGCGGCCTTGGCTGCGCAGCTTGGGACCCAACCAACGAATGAAGCGCCCGCATCAAAAAGTGTTTGAGTCCGGTAGGAGAACACATTTGGATGTCAAATGAAGAGGAAGCTATGAGCGGATAATTCATGTTATGACGAGTTTTTTTGATGCAGCGGAATGAGTTGAAGTTGGGTAAGCGAGCCGCCCAGCCGCGAGCTTTTCTTTGGCTTCCTTTCTTTTGGCGGCACAAAAGAAAGGAAGAAAGTGAATGAGCGGTCTGTGTCCACTAAACAATTCGCCGTATGCTAGTGGCGGCGATTCAATATTGGATGATTGTTCAATCAATTTCTCTTACTTTTTGTGGCCAAAAAAGAATGAAAATTTGCTACAATTGAAATCATTGGTCTGCACACTGGAAAATCTATTCGCGTGAAATTAATTTGAAAATAATATTTTGAAATTCATCCTGCTTTTTCCCTCGGTAGATTCCATCTGATTTTGTGATCTCCCCGTCTTTTGTCAATAAGGAAGAATCGACTCACAAACTATCCGCTTTTCTCCTGTTGAAGTAAAAGTAACATCCGCCAATGAATACAAAAGGCAACGAAAACGCTATCGTCTTAATATTCCCGGCCATGACCCCGATCAGCAGAACAATCAATACCAATACCCCGCATGCTGCGATCCCGATGCGCGTATAAAGTCTGCTTCGCCTGGCTGAAAACATCGCTGCAACAAACAATACCACGCCGCTCAGAGGTAGAAGGATCAGCGGATGCATCATGTTGTCGTGCAACTGCTCCGGTTTGAATACATCTCCGATCGTCTGAAACAGGAAGGTCGAATGTCCTCCGGACCATTCGAGGTAAACACAAAGGAAGCTGACAATAAGTGCAAGGGACCATAAGAATCGTTTCATGTTTGGTTTTTACAGGATAAATGTCATACAAAACAGCGAAATGGCAAACATGACAAGGTGAGTAAAAACGTCTGGCATGAGCAATCCCGTAGGTTAATTATTTCACCTGAGAGGAAAATAGCCTTTTGCAATTCATATCTTGAAGATAGGAGTGGAAGGACGTTCAACCTATAGCCATCACGGAATGCAGATGTCCCGGTCTGGTATAGGGCTCATCACAAAAAGTTACTGATTTGTCAATGTGTCACATCGTTGCTGATTTTTGCGAACTTTGGTGCGGAATTATCATGTCTTCAGCGGTCAGAACGGTACTACTGGCGCCCCAGCACTGGGGCCTGGGACATGTGACGCGCAGTATTCCGGTGATTCGGTATTTCGTTGCCAAAGGCTGGCGGGTTTTGCTGGCCTCTTCCGGGGCTGGCGCAGCGCTGCTTAAGCGTGAGTTTCCGGACTTGCCGGTTTTTGAACTTCCCGATTATGGCATTTTATATCCGAGTCGGAATATGTATTGGAATATGGCGATTCAGCTATGGCAGATGCACAAGGCCATCTGGCTGGAGAAGCGAGCCATTGCAAAGATTTGCAGAGCGCATCAGGTAGACCTGGTTGTTTCTGACGCCAGGCTCGGGGCAGCGCAAAGCAGCATTAAAAGTGTGATCATAACCCATCACCTGCATTTTCCATTGCCGTTGAAGCTTTTTGAGTGGTTCGCCGACAACTGGATGCGGTTTTTCTATATGCAGTTTGACGAGATCTGGGTGCCGGATTACGGTTCCGAAAAAAATCTGAGCGGTGACCTGTCACATCTTTTCAAATCGCGTAAACATTACTTTATCGGTGCGCTGAGTCGTTTTCGGAAGATGCCGGTTACGATGCGCTATGAACTGTGTTTTATGCTGTCAGGTCCAGAGCCGCAGCGAACGCTGTTAGAGCAAAAGATCCTGCAACAAATTGGCGAGTTGGGACCTTGCCGGGCAATACTGATCAGGGGCACCGAGCACGGCGATCCGTTGCCTGCAATGCCATTGCTGGAGGTCGTGCCACTCGCCACATCCGAGGTGTTGAACGAGATCATGTGTGCTTCGCAGTTGATCGTGTGCCGTTCCGGCTATTCGACCCTGCTTGATCTCAGTGTGATCGGTGGCCGCGCGCTGTTAATCCCTACACCGGGACAACCTGAACAGGAATATCTCGCGCGTGAGTTACAACGCAAACAATTGTTTTTTACAGTAAGTCAGGATGCACTGGATTTGCAGAAGCATATTCCGCTCGCCGAACAACTACCAGGATATTCACTATTTGAAGATGAGCAGACACTGTCGCAAATTTTGGATGCCAGGATTGGCGCCATTTTTCAGGATTAATTTCAAGGTGACACCTCAAAATCCTATGAGCAAATTTAAATTTTCATTGGCAGGCTTTTCTTAATTCAAATTTCATTTGGAAACAGTTCATGTTAACATTGGTGAGATTACAATGTCTCCTTTGATTTGAGTGCAAAAACTGATATGGGCTATAATATTGATAGAACTATCCAGCGGTTTCTCCTTACATTGAATGATGTAAAATATTGAATGATTTAAAATCCCGAAAGGGGTTTCACCTTTGGAGATAGGTAATCTCCTGATCCAATGACACTTAACCCCGTCGGGGTGAAATTTTTGTATCCCGTTGTAAATAAAATCACATATGTTTTTTTTTGCGACAAGCAAAAAAGATGATAAAACGGAATCAGGTAACGCAACGTCACCTAACCCCGTCGGGGTGAAATTATTGTAGCAACGTTGCAATGCAACGGTAAGCACAAATTTTTGGCGGCATTTTTGTGCAAAGCAAACAAAAATGATGACAAAAATGGAATCTGGTGACGCGATGCCCCCAAACCCCGTCGGGGTGAAATTATTGTAGCACGTTGTAAATAAAATCACATATGGTTTATTTGCGGCAAGCAAAATGATGTTATAACGAAATCAGGTAACGCAACGTCACCTAACCCCGAAGGGGTGAAATTATTGTAGCACGTTGTAAATAAAATCACATATGGTTTATTTGCGGCAAGCAAAATGATGTTATAACGAAATCAGGTAACGCAACGTCACCTAACCCCGAAGGGGTGAAATTTTTGTAGTAGCACCGACGCGATGCAAAGGACATTACAAATTTTTAGCGTCATACAAAATTTTTAACATAAATGGAATTACGTAACGCAACGTCACCTAACCCCGTCGGGGTGAAATTATTGTAGCAACGTTGCAATGCAAAGGTAAGCACAAATTTTTGGCGGCATTTTTGTGCGAAGCAAACAAAAATGATGACAAAAATGGAATCTGGTGACGCGATGCCCCCAAACCCCGTGGGGTGAAATTTTTGTATCCCGTTGTAAATAAAATCACATATGGTTTTTTTTGCGGCAAGCAAAAAAGACGATAAAGCGTAATTACGTAACACAACGGCGCCAAACCCCGAAGGGGTGAAATTATTGTAGCAACGTTGCAATGCAACGGAAAACACAAATTTTTGGCGGCATTTTTGTGCGAAGCAAACAAAAATGATGACAAAAATGGAATCTCGTGACGCGATGCCCCCTAACCCCGATGGGGTGAAATTTTTGTATCCCGTTGTAAATAAAATAACACATGGTTTTTTTTGCGGCAAGCAAAAAAGACGATAAAGGGTAATTACGTAACACAACGCCCCCTAACCCCGAAGGGGTGAAATTTTTGTTGCAACGGGCGATAGCCCGTTGCAATGCAACGGAAAACACAAATTTTTGGCGGCATTTTTGTTCGAAGCAAACAAAAATGATGACAAAAATGGAATCTAGTTAGGCGATGCCCCCTAACCCCGTCGGGTGAAATTTTTGTAGCCCGTTGTAAATAAAATCACATATGGTTTTTTTGCGACAAGCAAAAAAGATGATAAAACGAAATCAGGTAACGCAACGTCACCTAACCCCGAAGGGGTGAAATTATTGTAGCACCGATGCAATGCAACGGAAAACACAAATTTTTGGTGGCATTTTTGTGCGAAGCAAACAAAAATGATGACAAAAATGGAACCTCGTGACGCGATGCCCCCAAACCCCGAAGGGGTGAAATTTTTGTATCCCGTTGTAAATAAAATAACACATGTTTTTTTTTGCGGCAAGCAAAAAAGACGATAAACCGGAATCACGTAACACAACGACATCCAACCCCGTCGGGGTGAAATTTTTGTAGCACCGTTGCAATACAACGAACATTACAAATTTTTGGCGGCATTTTTGTGCGAAGCAAACAAAAATGATGACAAAAATGGAATCTCGTGACGCGATGCCACCAAACCCCGAAGGGGTGAAATTTTTGTATCCCGTTGTAAATAAAATAACACATGGTTTTTTTTGCGACAAGCAATAAAGATGATAAAACGGAATCTGGTAACGCAACGTCACCTAACCCCGTCGGGGTGAAATATTTGTATCCCGTTGCAAATAAAATCACATATGTTTTTTTGCGACAAGCAAAAAAGATGTTAAAACGGAATCAGGTAACGCAACGACACCAAACCCCGAAGGGGTGAAATTTTTGTAGCACGTTGTAAATAAAATCACATATGGTTTATTTGCGGCAAGCAAAATGATGTTATAACGAAATCAGGTAACGCAACGACACCAAACCCCGAAGGGGTGAAATTATTGTAGCACCGATGCAATGCAACGGAAAACACAAATTTTTGGCGGCATTTTTGTGCGAAGCATACAAAAATGATGATAAAGCGGGATCACGTGATGCAACGACACCTAACCCCGAAGGGGTGAAATTATTGTAGCACCATTACAATGCAGCGAACATTACAAATTTTTGGCGGCATTTTTGTGCAAAGCAAACAAAAATGATGACAAAAATGGAATCTCGTGACGCGATGCCCCCAAACCCCGTCGGGGTGAAATTTTTGTATCCCGTTGTAAATAAAATCACATATGGTTTATTTGCGGCAAGCAAAATGATGTTATAACGAAATCAGGTAACGCAACGTCACCTAACCCCGAAGGGGTGAAATTATTGTAGCACGTTGTAAATAAAATCACATATGGTTTATTTGCGGCAAGCAAAATGATGTTATAACGAAATCAGGTAACGCAACGTCACCTAACCCCGAAGGGGTGAAATTATTGTAGCACCGATGCAATGCAACGGAAAACACAAATTTTTGGTGGCATTTTTGTGCGAAGCAAACAAAAATGATGACAAAAATCAAAAGAATGGTCATCAAATTCGCAAAATTGAAACGCATTGAAGTAGCACTCATGCTTTGCAGCGATCACAAACCACGCTTATTGTTACATCCTTCTTTTCTGGCTATAATTTTTTTCATAGCTCATTATCTGACATCAACGTTTCGTCAATGAATCCTCTATCAAATAAATCATAACACGTTTGGATTACCGGAATAATATCCTTCTTTTGAATGTAGAAACTTTTAATTAAAAAAGGTCAACCTATTTCAGGCATTCACAGCATTTGACCATTGACTATTGACCACTGACTATTGATTCAGTGCATCCGGTCGCCGCGAGGCGACAATCCCTTCATAACCTCTGCTTCAAATTGCAAAAACGCCTGCCATCGGTTGCGCACCTTCACCGGATCAGCATAATACTCGGCAAGGTCGATAAACATCCTGTAGTGACCCGCTTCAGAGACCATGAAGTGCCTGTAAAAATCCTTCAGCGCGGACTCTTCAAGATGTAGTGACAACAACCTGAAGCGCTCGCAACTGCGGGCCTCGATCAGGGCGCAGAGCAGCAGCTGATCAAGCAGGCGGTCTTCACGACTTCCTCCTTTCGTTACAAAATTTCTAATCTGATTGACGTACTCATCTTTTCGCTGAAAGCCCAGCGACAGCCGGCGTTTGCGAAGTTCGGCGATCACCATCCTGAAATGTCCCCATTCCTCAGTCACCACGGGAGCGACGTCTTCCACAAGTTTTGGTTTGTCGGGAAACTGTTGGATCAGGCTGATGCAGCTGCTCGCAGCCTTTTGTTCGCAATACGCGTGATCGCTGAGAATATCTTCGAGGGAATATTGTGTCAGGTCAACCCACCTTGGATCGGTGGGAAGATGAAGGCCTAATTTGGTCAGATCTTTTTCTCCAGACATGTCGCCAGATTTTGCAAAGTGTGTAGTCTGTATATCTCATAGGTCTCCGCACCGGATGGCCACACGATAATCAATTTATCCGGTAGCTTCTTTTTGATTTTCTTATAATCCGAACGGGTGAGCGCACATTGCATTTTATAACTCGTCGTGCCAGAGGTGCTTTGGTTGTCGGGATGAGCGGTCACGGCGTTTTGCAGATAGATATAATCATCATCTGTAAAGATGAGTTTCATGGGACTTGATTCCTCGATGATGCCATAGTACTGTGCAGCTTTTGCTGACTGGAAAACAATGCGCATTTCCAAAAATCTCTTTTTGCCACTTTGCAGCAATCGGATTTGGGTTTCCATAAACTCTGATTGCATGTAATGCTTCTCGAGTTCCGGAGGCGTATGGGAAAAGAATGGTACATAGGCGTTGGCCAGGATCTTGCCGTCTCTTGAGCGCTCGCGCTGACAATCTTCAGAGGGAAGGTAATGGGTACCGGCTTGAGCAAACAAGCCGAGTGGATACTTTCGGGCCAGCTGCTCGAAGGTAATGTGGTGTTCCAGTACCTTTTGCGCGGCGTGTTGTATGGTTTTCAGGGCTTCTTCCCGCTGTAAATTGCTCATGAACTGAAGTTGCCTGATCTGACCCATGACGAACTGGCAGGATTGGGCCCGGTCCGTAAATGTTTTCAACAGGGTCTGATTGGTTTTCAACTGGGCTTCGAGAATTTTCTTCTGTTGCGGAACGGCGGCGGCATTGAAGATCTGCTCTCGGAGGATGCCGATTTGCGTCTGACGCGCTTCAGTCAGCTCAATTTGTTCTTCATAGCAGGTCTGCAGTTTTAGCAAAAGAGCCTCCGCGGTGGCTGGCGGTGGATCCTGGATGACCTCTGCCCTTAAGGCCATGGGGACTGTAAGAAGCAGCAACGCGCACTTCAAATTCATCAATACGAAGGCTTTTATAGGACAAAAGTAGTGCCTCAAGGGCAATATATTTATTTTTTTTGTAATATATAACCCATGGATTTTATTACCTAAGTAGTATTATTCTGCACTTTTTAAGCAATATTATTTCGAATAAAGCAAAATTGCTTCCTGATAATACTTCAAGGGTAAAGCATCGTAATGATTTGATTTTCAAAATATTTTTCTAAAAATCGGCCTGTTGATCAATAATATTACTGAATTATCATACATTTGCGGGCCCTGGCTTTACAAATATCAGGGGTATTATTTTTTATGAACATTTTTGTTACCAGATTAGATTTCCGCACTCGGGAGGAAGATCTGAAGAGCGCTTTTGCGCAGTATGGAGAGGTTAGTTCGGTCAAAATCGTCATGGATAAAATGACCGGCCGATCCAAAGGTTATGGATTTGTTGAAATGCCTTCAGATGATGATGCGATGAGTGCAATCAATGCACTGAACGAGACAGAATTACAAGGCAAGACAATTATCGTTAAAAAGGCTGAGCCAAGAGAAGGCGGCAACTCACGTCCAGGCGGCGGAGGCGGCGGCGGTTTCAGAGGCGGCAACCCCAGGAACAGACGCTTCTAAGCGTTTCCTCTTTTTCGATAGGATCTGATGACAGGACCGATGGGTATATCCCACGGAATGGGGAACCTGTAACTTCAATTGGGCATCATTAACTAGCGGCGGGTCTTCAGGTCTGTTGTATTTTTGCATTTCTAATTTAAAAATCAAGTTCATGACTGCCTTAAATAAGTATATCCAGGATAATCTTCCCAGGTTTGTGGAGGAGTTGATAGAACTCCTCAAAATCCCTTCAGTTAGTGCGGACTCTTCACATAACGCCGATACGGCGCGTTGTGCGGAGGCAGTACGCCAATCTTTGCTCAAAGCAGGTTGTACCCACGCAGAAATTTGTCCGACGCCAGGCCATCCTATCGTCTATGCAGAAAAAATTGTTGATCCGGCGCTGCCCACCATATTGACTTACGGACATTATGATGTGCAGCCTCCCGATCCGCTGGAACTTTGGACCAGTGGCCCATTTGAACCCGTGGTCAAGGATGATAAAATCTATGCCCGTGGTTCCTGTGATGACAAGGGTCAGGTGTTCATGCACGTGAAGGCGCTGGAGTCCATGCTTGCCAATGACGGGCTTCCCTGCAACGTCAAATTTATGATTGAAGGGGAGGAAGAAGTCGGCTCCAATAATCTGGGTGCGTTTCTTAGACAAAACAAAGAAAAGCTCAAGGCGGATATCGTTCTGGTGAGCGATACTTCGATGATCAGCATGGATACCCCTTCGATTGAGACGGGTCTGCGTGGTCTGGCGTATATGGAAGTGGAAGTGACTGGTCCGAACCGGGACCTGCATTCAGGAGTCTATGGCGGTGCCGTGGGCAACCCCATTACCATTCTCGCAAAAATGATCGCATCGATGCACGATGAAAACAACCACATCACCATTCCGGGATTTTATGATGACGTTCTCGTGCTCACTGAAGCCGAGCGTGCCGAACTCAATAAGGCGCCATTCAGTCTGGAGGATTACAAGAAGGATCTGAATATTGATGAGGTCTGGGGCGAAAAAGGATATACCACACTCGAAAGAACGGGTGTAAGACCTACGCTGGAGCTCAATGGGATCTGGGGAGGATATACCGGCGAAGGTGCCAAAACGGTACTGCCTTCAAAGGCCAGCGCCAAGATTAGTATGCGACTCGTTCCGCATCAGAAATCAGGCCAGATAGCAAGACTTTTTCGGGAACATTTCGAAAAAATAGCACCTCCTTACGTTAAGGTTAAGGTGACAGAACATCACGGCGGAGAACCAGTGGTTACCCCGACCGATGGCATAGCGTATCGCGCGGCAGCCATGGCTATAGAAGAAAGCTTTGGTAAGAAGCCGGTGCCAACCCGGGGAGGCGGAAGCATTCCGATCGTTGCACTGTTTGAAGAGGTCCTTGGACTCAAGACCGTGCTGATGGGATTCGGACTTGATTCAGATAACATTCACTCTCCAAATGAACATTATGGAGTTCTCAATTTCCGCAAAGGCATTGAGACCATTCCTCTTTTCTTTAAGAATTATTCTCAACTTAAATCAAATAATCCGTCATGATTTCTAAATTCGCTTATTGCCTTTTAATGGC
The DNA here is from genome assembly GCA_046329325.1 of Saprospiraceae bacterium. Classification (GTDB taxonomy): domain Bacteria; phylum Bacteroidota; class Bacteroidia; order Chitinophagales; family Saprospiraceae; genus Vicinibacter. Next base: position 744,233 of record JAXLUU010000002.1, on the reverse strand, counting down.
CTGCGTTTTTAATGTCACCCTCACCGCGCAGAACAAACCAATGAAAATGGATACATTCAGTTACAGTCTTGGCATGCTGTTTGCCAAATCACTTCATGATCAGGGCATTGATAACCTGGCCTACGATGACCTCATCAAGGGAATGAAGGACATGTTGAACAACAGCGCCCAGTGTAGCCTGGAACAGGCTTCAGCCAATTACAACAACAGTCTGCAGCAGGTCAAGATGAAAGCCCATGCTTCTACCAAAGAAGAAGGCGAGAAATTCCTGGCGACCAATAAGACAAGACAAGGTGTTATCACCACGCCCAGTGGATTGCAGTATGAAGTCATTAAAATCGGAGATGGCCCCAAGCCCAAAGGAACTGATAAAGTGAAGGTGCACTACCATGGTACATTGACCAATGGGAAGGTATTCGACAGTTCGGTTGAGCGCGGCGAACCCATTTCATTTCCTTTGAACAATGTGATTCCCGGATGGACGGAAGGAGTGCAGTTGATGCCCGTAGGCTCTAAGTTTAAGTTTTTTATTCCTTACAACCTTGCCTATGGTGATCGCGGAGCCGGTGCAGATATCAAACCCTTTTCAGCACTGATTTTCGAAGTCGAGCTTCTCGATATCGAAAAATAACTATAAACTATGAATGATGAACGATGAACTGAACGGATTCATCATTCATACGTACTACTTCATAGTTCATACTTCATAGTTCATACTTCATAGTTTATATCAATGATCATCGACATCATCACTGTTCTTCCGGAGCTGATGGTGAGTCCGCTGAGTCATTCTATTATACAGCGTGCGAAGGACAAGCAACTGCTTGAGATCAATCTCATTGATTTGCGCGAATTCGGTATCGGCCGGCATCGGCAGGTGGATGACTATGCTTTTGGGGGAGGAGCGGGCATGGTCATGATGGCGGAGCCATTAGTCAACTGCATTGAATCCTTGCAGAAAAAGGCCCAATACGACGAGATTATTTATTTGAGCCCGGACGGCCGAAAGTTTGATCAGAAGTGTGCGAATTGGTTAAGCCTCCGGGGAAGGCTGTTGCTCATCTGCGGACACTACAAAGGCATTGACCAGCGCGTGCGTGATCACTGGGTAACCATGGAAATCAGCATTGGTGATTATGTGCTCAGTGGCGGAGAGCTGGCTGCAGCAGTATTGGTAGACGCAGTAGGTCGCCTTATTCCTGGTGTATTGAATGATTCTTGTTCAGCGCTGACAGATTCTTTTCAGGATGATATGCTCGCACCGCCTGTTTATACCCGGCCGGAAGATTTTCGCGGACACAAGGTTCCTGATGTGTTGTTAAGCGGACATGAAGCAAAGATTGAAGAATGGCGCTATGAGCAATCAATGCGTATTACGCGTAATAAAAGACCGGACCTGCTTCGGGATGAATAGCAGCAAATGATCCCTTCGGGATGAACGGTATTGTACAAAAAAATAATCTATACAGCTCCAATTAAGCAAAAGGTTTTTTTTTCAATGCGATATTACATTAACCAATAACCCCGTCGGGGTGAAATTATTGTTGCACCGATGCGATGCAAAGGACAATGCAAATTTTTGGCGGCAATCAAAAATCATGATTGAACAGAATTTCGTGATGCAACGACATTTAACCCCGTCGGGGTGAAATTATTGTAGCACCGATGCGATGCAAAGGACAATGCAAATTTTGGCGGCAATCAAAAATCATGATTGAACGGAATTTCGTGATGCAACGTACCCAAACCCCGACGGGGTGAAATTATTGTAGCACCGATGCGATGCAAAGGACAACACAAATTTTTGGCGGCAATCAAAAATCATGATTGAACGAAATCCCGTAATGCAACGACATTTAACCCCAAAGGGGTGAAATTATTGTAGCACCGATGCGATGCAAAGGACATTACAAATTCTTAGCGGCATGAAAAATTGATGAAAAAATAGAATTTCGTGATGCAACGACATTTAACCCCGAAGGGGTGAAATTATTGTAGCACCGATGCGATGCAAAGGACAATGCAAATTTTTGACGGCAATCAAAAATCATGATTGAACGTAATTTCGTAATGCAACGACATTTAACCCCGTCTGGGTGTAGTTTTTGTGGCACCGATGCGATGCAAAGGACAATGCAAATTTTTGACGGCAATCAAAAATCATGATTGAACGTAATTTCGTGATGCAACGACATTTAACCCCGAAGGGGTGAAATTATTGTAGCACCGATGTGATGCAAAGGACAACACAAATTTTTGGCGGCAATCAAAAATCATGATTGAACAGAATCCCGTGATGCAACGACATTTAACCCCGAAGGGGTGAAATTATTGTAGCACCGATGCGATGCAAAGGACAATGCAAATTTTGGCGGCAATCAAAATTCATGATTGAACGGAATTTCGTGATGCAACGTACCCAAACCCCGAAGGGGTGAAATTATTGTAGCACCGATGCGATGCAAAGGACAATGCAAATTTTGGCGGCAATCAAAATTCATGATTGAACGGAATCCCGTGATGCAACGACATTTAACCCCGACGGGGTGAAATTATTGTAGCACCGATGCGATGCAAAGGACAATGCAAATTTTGGCGGCAATTAAAAATCATGATTGAACGGAATTTCGTGATGCAACGTACCCAAACCCCGACGGGGTGAAATTATTGTAGCACCGATGCGATGCAAAGGACAACACAAATTTTGGCGGCAATCAAAAATCATGATTGAACGGAATCCCGTGATGCATCGTACCCAAACCCCGAAGGGGTGAAATTAATGTAGCCCGTTGTTATAATAACACATATCGATTTTTTGGCGGCATTTTTGCGCCGTGTGCAAAAATGATGACAAAAATAGATTTCCACCCCAATGATATTAAGAAAGCATTCTATAGAGGAGAAATTAGTAAAATGATTCAATGTCGTTGATCAATAGGATGTTGAATACAATGCCAATACCTATACATTCACACACTAAGATTTTGGCAATTCATCATTGACTATTGACCCTTGTTTTGCGGCCTTGGCTGCGCAGCTTGGGACCCAACCAACGAATGAAGCGCCCGCATCAAAAACTGTTTGAGTCAAAGTGAGGCTATACCATAGACACGGATGAAGAGGAAGGTCAGAGCAAGGAATTAGGCCCGTCCCTCGCCACGAAATTGACCGCTGACCACTGGCTATTGATTTGCCGCCCAGCCACGAGCTTTTCTTTGGCTTTTGCCGTCAGAACTTCTTAGCCTGAAAATACAAATAGTTAATTTCGGCATTATACTCGTATTGATTTGATTATTTCCTTCTTATGATAATAATCAAATCAATACGGTATCACTTTCTTTTGGCGGCACAAAAGAAAGGAAGAAAGCAATTGACGGAAAGTGACCGCCAAACCATAAGACCTGTCGGAAAAAGGCGATTTTTGCCCTGCAAAACCGCGACTGATTCTCGGCATAAATAACGCTCCAGGATTACTAAGTTTGAAGGACTTGCTCTACACGTATTCACTGGAAGCTTTCAATCACCGCCATCGCTGGTTTTTCGACACCTTTAAATTGTACTGATTGTCATTTAATGGTTAAAAATAGCATTCTATACAGCAGTGATTTAGAGAAAGATTTTTAAAGGCGCTCTTAATGATAACGCGGTGGACGATTCGAATACGAAGAACATGCCGTCGCCTAAATTTGCTGCAAAAAGTGATTATTAAGGCTTGGTGGCTATTGAATCAGGATATGTATTGGATCAAGCGCAAATGCAAATTACAGCGATAAAAATCTTTCCAGGGAGGAGGCTATGCAGCAGACCGTTTGAGGCTGTTGCTGGCTCAGAAACAAACTGCCTTATAGAATGCTGCGTTTTTGGTACTTTTTGCGCGCCAAAAAGTACGAAAGGAACAAACCGTTATTAGTAGGTCATTTTTATGATTTCAAAGACATTAGGATCTGGAAGAAATTTAATTGATCCTATAATTATTCTCGTTACATTTTTATTCAATTGCTACGAATATATGTTAATAGTATTGAGTTATCTTTTTACTCAAATGAATACCGATTCAATCAATTCCTCTTACTTTTTGTGGCCAAAAAGAAACAAAAAGCCTTGTCGGAAAAAGGCGATTTTTGTTGTGCATAACCACGACTGATTCTCGGCATAATTAGCGCTCCGAGAGAAATTTAATTTGAAGGACGTGCTCTACACGTATTCACTGGAAGCTTCCAATCACCGCCATCGCCTAGTTTCCAATACTTTTATATTGTATTGTTCAGCATTTATTGCGAATGATAATAATCAAATTTAACACAGCATTGAACAGAAATAGAATTTTATATTGCTAATCGAAATACGCTTCAAGCCATCTATTCATCAATGCCACGTCGCATCGATCTTTAATCCCTAACAAGTTCAATTATTGTGGCAAAGGGATTAAACCCGTAGCGCATTTATTATTTTATTCTTATTACGGGTTTTTCCCTTTTCTATTCCAACTCATTTCTTCCTATACTATATTTGTAAAATCAAACAAGCCTTTATGCATCGTCTTGCACTCATCATGATCGCGGTTGTCCCCATTTTGCGTTGCAGCACATCAACACCTGCCAATTCTTCAAAAAATTTGAAAGACAATGTGCTTGAGAACAACCCTTTGCAAGGCACTTACTGGTATCAGGGCAAGGCAGAGGTGAATAGTTACAGTCTGACACAGGCGCGATATGGCCAGCTGCATCAGGGTGAGGCAGTTTGCATTTTTGTATCGGAAGATTTCAATGCAAGCAAACTGGTTAAGTCTGATGATCCGTTGGCCGCAGGTGCAGATCGGCAGCCGGTGCTCAAGCTCAATATGCTGAAGAGATTTAATACAGGGATCTACACTTATTCCCTGATGTTGAGTGCCTTTAGTGCAGTTGGAGATAAGGTGCCTTTATATCCTCTGAAGGTGAGCTGTACCGTTCAGGATTGGTGCGGTCAGGTTTTTTCGCAGCTCAACAATCGTAATGATCAATTTGAAATTAATTCTTTTTCATATTTTGAGTCTGAAGGAGATCAACGCAAAATATTGGAGGCAGGCTGGTCAGAGGATGGTCTTTGGAATCAGATTCGCATTGACCCTGAGAAGCTGCCAATCGGATCTTTGAAATTGCTGCCGGGGTTTTTCTATTTAAGATTGCGGCATTGGCCAATGGACTTTTTGGAGGCAACAGCATCACAACGCGCGTTGAATGATTCCATCATGGATTATACGGTGCGTTATCCATCAGAAAATCGCGAGCTCGTGATCCGATATAAGAAGGCGTATCCATTTCAAATCACAGGATGGACAGAAACCTATCTGGACGGAGAAAATCTTCTGAAGACACATGCGGAACTTAGAAAATCTCTGATGACAGATTACTGGACAAAGCACAATGTAGCCGACAGTATCTGGCGACGCGCGCTGGATCTTGAATAAGTCTTGGGTTTTATTTCTTAATTTACAGTTTAGTGATTATTGATATTATTCACTGTAGTGGTGTTGTGATTTAATACGCGGCACAGCTGAATTTCATACCTAAATATTGCTATAGCTTTTCTTTGATAGGGCTCCTAGGTATATAACCAAGGTTATATTGACTGCTGCTGGCCGTGCTTCTACTTTTGTTGCGTCAATTTTATTAAACCTAAAAGTAAAGCAATGAAACAAATCTATTATCTTATGACGGCCATGCTTTTTTTGCAGAATGCATCGTCGCAAATTCTCAAAAACTGCTTGAACAGTTGCGATCTTCCCTCCGCAAACTGGTCTACAGTGCAATGTGAAAATTATGAATTACTCAGCGTAGGGCAGGATTTGCTGACCAGTGATTGGTTTTTGTATCCCTCTTCATCGGTATATTTCCCGGTGTCAGCCAAGGTCGGAGTGGGTCAAATTGGATCAAGCTGGATGAAGTATGCCGATTTTACGTACAATGGACAGCCAGTAGATAATTATTTCAGATTAAATTTTGGACCAAAAGACTACCGATTCAATTTTAGTGTCTATTTATTTCAGAATCAGAGTGCGCAGCTTGCTATTAAGGATGATGCAAACAATGATATTCTTTACCTTGAATTTACTTCGACGGGTATTGTAAATATATATAATGGCAGCAAAGCAAAGATTGGGTCGTTTACCTATTCTCAAAATACATGGGTTGCGATGAGTGCCTTTTACCACAATGACGGACGCCTGGAAATATTTAGAAACAATAACAAAGTCGGGGGATTTAAGAATGTACCGACAGGAGCAAAGACATTTCCTTCCCGGTACGATTTTTTTTCGGATAAATCAGGAGACGGTTTTCTTTTAGGAGGTGTATGCGTGGCGACGCAGAATGGTTTTCAAGTTCTTTGTACCCAGGAATTTGATCCCGTATGTCTCAAAGGTACCGGAGAACAGGTTGCCAATAATGCATGCTTTGCAAGGGTGGCAGGCTATTATGAAAACGAGTTTCAGAAGTGCGGAGTGAGCAGTGATCCATGTGATGATTGTGACGAATGTTTTAACTATTGGTTTGATTGCAGTGACTATCGGAAATTATATCTTCAAAACAATTATTGTGATGAGCCAATCTTTCAATTAAATCATCCATGGACGGATTTCCTGCCTGTTACAGAATATGAATGGGAATTTAAAAATAGTAACAATGTTGTAATACAGCCTGAATTTCTGAATAGTACATCCAGTACAAGTTATAGCCCGATTTGCCGATTACCATTCTCGGGAAGTTATACGGTGTGTTTGAAAGTTTTCAAATATCAGGAGAGTGGAAGATACCTGGCATATACTTGTTGTTATGTTGTACAGGTCGCTCTTCCGTGTAAAAACACACCAACAGTATTTATCAATTCTGGGACAGTAGCCAGCAACGGTGAAATAAGCTTCACTACCACAACGACCGATGCTGATAATTTTAGCTGGCGATGTGGCAATGCCAATGCGAATATCCCCAATCAGCCAACCGGTAATTCAAGTTTTAAGTGCAAGTTCCCATCTGGAGTTAATTGTATGACGGTCTGTTTAACCGTTGGAAATGCCTGCGGAATGATATCTAAGTGTATAACTGTTTGCAATAACAATTCTGGTTGTGGGTCAAAACCGCCAAGTCACCCACCAATTACCTACCAGGTCAACAGTAATGGCGAAGTAAGCTTTAATAATATTCCTTCAATGGATAGTTATAATTGGGTGATTCCTTCAGGATGCAGCTTCACAAGCGGAACAGACAGAGGATCCAGATCTCCAATCTGCAAAATTCCTGACTTAAATTGCAATTATATTTTTTGTCTGAAAATGAAATTGGGTTGCTACACTTGTTGTTACTGTTTTACCATCCGAAAAGGAGGCTCTGGGGGAACAGTTACTTTTGATCCGGACGAAATGAGTTGCGTGCCTACGAATACAGGTATCAAGGTACCGGTACGTGTAAAAAGCTTCGAAAACATGAGTTCCGTGGATCTTACATTTACCATCTCTCCGTCGAATGTTGCCAATTTTGTTTCAGCCGAGGCCGGGCCAAATGTAGATCCTAATTCCATTATACCCAATTTACTTGGTAATAATCGATTACAAGTTGCCTGGATTGGGACAGCCGGAGTTAATACGACTTTGCAAGACAATGATATTCTCTATTATCTTTTGCTCAATACCACCGGCGCTTCAAATTCTAGCGCAACTATTTCTATCGAAAACACATCAGCAAAGGTCAAACAGAATAGAGTTAGTGTTCCATCAATTCTCCAGACTGGAAGCGTTTGCATCAATGGTAGTTTTAGACTTTGCGGTAGAATACTCAGAGAAGATAATGCACCTGTAAAAGGAGTTAATGTAACATTAAATGGTGCTGCATCACAATCCACGACAACAGATGACCAGGGGAATTATTGTTTTACGTCTGTTCCGGCAGGAACTTATTCTATCAAACCTCGAAAAACTAATTTTCCGGGTAATGGTGTAGAAGCAGATGACCTATCCGATCTTAAAGGTCATCTTTTGCAGACCTTTATTCTGCCAACTCCGTATCGTCTTATTGCTGCAGACGTTGACAATAACAAACAGATTACTGCAACGGATATTGCGAGAATTATTCCTACATTTAAGGATAAATCACGCGTATTTGTCAATGTGGATAGTTGGAGATTTGTCCCCAAGTCATTCCAATTTCCAAATGCGAGTAACCCCTTTCAGTCCGCTTTTCCGGAAGTAATATCGGCAACTGTAAATAAGGACCTTTCAGATCTTGATTTCGTTGGAATAAAAATGGCAGATTTGACTCTCGACAACGATCCGCAGAATTCAAAAGAAGAAGATCCAACTTCGAGTCTTTCTAAACATTTATCAAAGCGATCAATACCAGTTATTGACCTGATTCTTCCTTCTGATACAGTGCGCCCCGGATCCATTTTAAAATTACCGGTCTATAGTAAGGGATTCCATAATGTCTTGAGTTTTGGATTTTCAGTCAACTGGGAAAAAAATAAATTGAAATTCTTAAAAGTTAATCAATTCAATAGCAAGTTAGGGCTTTCCAATTCTAATTTTGCTTTACAAAATACCCTCAATGGCAATTTTGGAGTCACCTGGTATACCTTTGACTTAAATGGAATAAGCTTACCAGATAAGGAGCCGATTTTCTTTATAGAATTTGAGGTTATGGCTGCGGATAAAGAAAAATGCTCCGTTGCCTTTAGCAATCTTCCAACACCAATCACTTTTGCAGATCCAGTGGAGAGTTTTCAGGTAAATCCGATGGCTGGCACGATAACTGTAGATGCGTTAGCGGTTGGAGTCATTGATCTTATGGTACCATCTGGAAAAATCTTTGCTGTTCCAAATCCCGTTACAGATCAACTAACAATCCGCTCTTCCGATTTTGATTTTAACACTTCAAGTTTCGAAGTCAGATCTATCGTTGGCGAGACGATTGTGGTCCCAATTTGTAAAGGAAAATCCGAAAGTAGCCTGGATGCCTCATCTCTTACGCCGGGTACTTACATTCTTACCGTTAGAGACAAAAGCAAATATGCTACGCTTCGGTTTTTGAAGTTTTGATCGCGGGAGACAAGAAGCTCCAGGTTCATTGGAGCTTCAATTTGTCTTTTACTGCTTTATTGATTGTTGGTTAACAGTGCTTTATAGATTAAAGTAATGTTACATATAACAAAACAGTCCGGCAAATTACCAGCGGCAAAATCATTGCAAATATTATTTTGAAAATGGTACTAATAAAATCTTTATATTTGTCAAAGGCAATAACTTGCAAAGCTGGGATACATGAATTTGATATATGATATCGTTGTTGCCGTGATATAATGCATTTCGTCCGGAATACGAATTACCCCAAAAACGGATTGATTTAAATATTATGATTAGGAATAGGGGCATTTGAATATGCATGCTTATTCATTCAATTTGTCATCAAAAACAAAAAGTTTATGAATATGTACACTTTAGCCGTAATTGGCTCGATCATTCCAGAAGTTCTTAAATTTTTGGACGGAAAATACAATTCTGATTTACCGAATCATTTGAAGTCAATAAATTTTTGGATTTCACTCGCATTGCAGATTGGACTTGGTGTTTTTACCGTTTACTTACTGCAAGAAAAGGTTGGAGACAACAGGATAATGGCTACTGCCTGTGGCTTTGGCGGATCAGCCATTTTATCTAAAATTCTAACTATCGCTGTTAAATTACTTGGAAGCGATCAGAAAATGAATATCGAGAGTGATCAGTCGAATGGGGTAATGTGGTATATGAGTTGAATCTCATAATATATGCGAAAATCTAATAACGTATTTCAATTAATACGTATAGGGCATTTGCAGTTTAAATCATTTAAGATTATATTAATAAAATAGACGTATCATCTGTTTTTTTTAGCTTAATAATTGCTTGTAATTCGCTTATAGAACAAAGGTTATATTTTTCGAATCTTCATTTGCCAATACTTTTGTAGAAATTTATGTTATAATTATTGGAGCGCAGGAGATAAGAAGTGAATAGAAGATTTCTGTTTCTATAAATCAAATTCTATAGTTATTCCTGTGTATTATTTATTAATTGCAGAATCAAAAAATACATCTTATGAAAAAAATATTATTAAAGAATTATATGCCATTGAAAATTAAGATGGAGCGAATTATACTTTGGTTATGTCGAAGTAAGGCATTGAAATTTGCATTTACTATACTTTTTCTTTTTTTAATTCATAATCGTTCTTTCACACAAGGCGTAATTATTTTTAATGCTGAAACCTTAGAGCTAAACGAAGAAAATGTAACATTTAAGGTCGGGAAAATCATAGCTATAAAAGTTACATATTACGATCCAGGCCGTGAGAGCTTAAAATTCGAAATTAGTTATAGTGATGTACAAAACATTGAGGGCATAAAGCGGTTTAATGAAGCTACTTCAAGAGACTTAAAAATAGCTTCACCAGCAACTTATTTTTTATCATTTAAAATTGAAGATAAAGATTATACCCACATAAAAGTAAAAAGACTAGATGCCAAAGGGGAAATCATCGAAGAAAGGCTCTATTCATTTAGAAACAGAGGTGGCATCAAATTTGATGTCAGTACAGGCTTTTTTGCGACCAACCTTAAAGATAAAAGTTATTTATTAGCCTATGTAAATGATACTGTGCGTCAAATTATTAAAGAAAAAAATGGAAATTTCAGAGGAGGAATTGGGCTACTTGCGCATTTGCACAGTCGCTGTCGAGGTGGGTTTAATGTCGGTGGTTCTCTTGGATTTGAACTGGATGGAAATGCGAAGGTGTCTTACTTGGGTGGAATGGCAATTTTATTTGGCAATGACAAGAAGTTCGTTTTGAATGGAGGCGCGGCAGTTTCCAAAGTTAAAACCATCACGAGTGCCTATGCCACAAATCAATTGTTGAATGCCGCAATAACAGCAGTGCCACTGGTCGAAATTTGGAAACTCGGATGGTTTGTGGGTGCAACATATAATTTTTAAAATATTAAATTATGAAATCATATACATTACTTTTTATCTTAATTGCCTTATTCAATTGTTCCTGTCAGGTTCAGAAGCCAACGAATGCTGAGATAGTCTCCAGGTTTTTAGAACTTTTAAGATCAGATTCAATTAAAAATTATCTGGATTCTACAAATTCAATATCTGCTACTGTTAAATCTCAAGTATTTGAACAATTGCGAAAACAAATTTACTATGTGAATGGAGGACCTCTTCCTGACTCAACCTTTCGGAAAATGAAAGACTCAAATACTCACCCTGATTCTACTAAATGGGTCTTTTATTATAAAAAAGATATTGAAACAGTATTATCCACCCTTCCTTCTGGATGCTCAAATTGTGGGATACGTATGTATCTAAAAAATCATGAATCTATTATGCCAACATCTAATTCCAATCCACATCCTTTTGCTGGAAGAGCAACAATTGTCTTAAGAGCAGCTTTTGAAGGTGTGGATATTACTAATAATGCAAATGCCCTGTACGACTATGGTGATGTTTGTCCTCCGAATTGTAATGTAAATTGTGATTACGAGTGCAGAACTCTTCAAGATTATAAGGATGGAATAAGCTGCGACAAAAAGTGGGATCCATCTGGAAAATGCAAATAATCAGAATTATCAGATCTAAAAACTAAATTAATTGCAATGAAAATAAATATTGTTATGCTTACATTGTTTCTTACATTCATAATGTGTAAGGAATCGTCAAAAGGAGATTCAACCTTGAAGGATAGTGAAGTGAAGGAAATTGCCGCTACTTCTTATCAATCAGATAGCATTCAAATACTTATAGACTTTCTGAAAAAGTTCAGCCCGTCACTACTTACAATGGCTCAAGATAAAATATACGATATTATTAGAAGTAATAAAGGGGACCGAATTACAAATGCCGCAATTAAATCAAGGATGGATCGAATTTCGGATACTGATAGATATGTTTATTTTTACTATGATGATTTTCATGATTTATTTTATAATTTAAATTGTAACGATAATGAAAAAGGAATAAGAATTTACATTTACAAGTATAAATCGGACTTATTACAAAGTGATAATAAGACAAATCATCCTTATCAAAATCAATACAATGTGGTATTACAGGGCACTTGTAGATTCGTTGAGTCTTCCATTGAAGGGACTTTATACGATTATGGAGATGTCTGCCCTCCAAATTGCCCAATTAAAGACAGTCCTTCACCCAGCTGGATTCCAAAAAATAAAAGGGATCAAAGTGCTGCTAAAGACGGCGTAATCAAATAAAAGTAGTTCTTAATATTCTTAGATATCTCTTCAGTTTGGCGTTCTTCTACAAAATTATTTTCGGCATCGCATTTTTAACTTACTGGTATCGATGCCTTGTAAGGAAGGATCTTCGTTTAAGATGGCCTTATGGCTTGCTGTATTCTACGGCCTTTCTCTTTGAAGGTATTATATTGACAGTTTGTTCAATCATTTATAAGGACAATACGGTGCTCTATAATCTGTATGCTTTTATCATGGTCGCAATTTATTGGATCTGCTTTGACCTCCATAAATTCTGTGATCGGAGATTCGTTTTTTGGATCTATATGGTTTTTTTGGTAGAAGTGGGGTTTATATTGTTTTTTTCAAAAACCCCAGAATCCAGATTATATGCTGCTAACCTGACTTTTATCATTGTTATTTTCTTGTTCAAATACAAAGATAAACTAGCAGATCAGTTGATAGTAACCTGGGATCGGCAGGAATTATTTGTTGGATTGGGCATAATCTTATTTTATGTGAGTTCTTTTCCGCTGTTGGTTTTCTACAACCTCCTCATTGGTAACCAGGATGTGAAATTAGCATATAATTTCTTGCTTAAGTTGGGTAATTTATTTCTATCACTGGGTTATATTGCTTCTGTGGTATGCTTGAAAAAGGAGGAGTAATCTACTGGGTGATCATTGTGGCGTTTTTTATGCCATTGCTCTTGAGCGTGCTGCTGATTTGGGGTTTCAGGCGTTACCAGCGTAACAAACATCAGTCTGAATTGGAAAAAAAGGATTTGCTCCTCAGACAACAGGAATTGATAATCGAAAAACAGAAGGCGATCGAAATAGAACGTTCCCGCATCGCCTCCGAAATGCACGACGACATCGGTTCCGGATTGACCACCATCAAATACCTCAGTGACCGCGCCATGAGTATTGTGCAGAACCCGGACGACCGCCGACAGATCGAAAAGATCGCAAGCCAAAGCAGCGAACTCGTGCGCTCCATGTCGGAAATCATCTGGGCAATGAACAGTCGTTTTGATACACTGGATAGCTTATTGTCTTATATCCGGCATTATGCTTCCGAATATCTGGATGAGTATCAGATTGAATTAAGTTGGATGCGATCAAACGATCGTGAAGAAGTATGCAGTCTGAATGGGGTAACACGGCGAAATGTATTTTTAACTGTTAAGGAATGTCTGCACAATGTGGTCAAACACGCACGTGCCTCCAAAGTAACAGTTTTAATTCAATCTTCGGATAGTGGGGTTGGGATACGAATTCAAGACAACGGTCATGGTTTTGATCCTGAATTGATTCGCAGTCATGGGAATGGACTGCACAATATGCAAAAAAGAATGGAACAAATTGGCGGTGAAGCTTCGTTCACAACATCCAAAGAAGGTACTGAAGTGAGCCTGATTTTTAAACCCGACGACAAGACTAGTATTGTCCCCCATGCATGACCCTTGGTTAATTTTTTTGAGCGTGAATTAATTTTATTGCAACCATTGTAAGTCATTCTTTTTTTGTGCCTGAGTTTAAATAATCATGAATGCCAAATTCAATATTGGTAATTGTAGTGTTGATTTTTTTTAAAACAATTTAAAGGAAATTATTTAATAAGCACATTAACTTTATACTGATAATAATCAAATGATTAGCATTGCAATTATAGAAGACCTTAAGGAAGTGGCCCTGTTGCTTCAGGAGCAATTGAATGCTACGGAGGATATGCGCTGTCTGCAGGTTTATCATAACGCTGAAGATGCCATGCTTTTTTTGCCAAAAAATCCCGTGGATATTCTGATCGTGGACATCGGGTTGCCAAGGGCCAGTGGTATAGAGGCGATAAGTACATTGAGTGAGTCATGTCCTGCAATGCAATTCTGTATGTTTACGGTATATGAGGACGATGATAAAATCTTCCAGTCTTTGCAGGCTGGCGCCAAGGGTTATCTGCTCAAAGGATCATCCGCATCAAGGATAGCGGAGGCGGTCCGTGAGCTTTATCGCGGAGGTTCGCCAATGAGTCCATCTATTGCAAGAAGAATTCTTGACGCATTCGTCAAAGTTGAAATGCCTTCATCATTGCCAGTTCTTCCGATAACCTCAAGAGAAAAGGAGTTACTTGAACATCTCTCCCGGGGCCTTCTCTACAAAGAGATCGCTGCGCTGATGGACATAACAACGGGTACCGTCAAACAGCATATTCACAAAATCTATGGCAAGCTGCAGGTTCAAAACCGCACCGAAGCAATCAATAAATTGAAAAATTTGTAGGATACAACTGATGGTTATAACATCTCACTTCAATTCTCCGAGATACTAAATCAGTTCTTTACGAGCCTCCTAGCGTATTAGACTGAATGATCTTGCAAGGATTTTTGTTGTGCCGTCCGGTTGACGATAACTGAGATACAAAAGGTAAACCCCCGGATTAACCATGCGGTGATCCATCTGACCATTCCATCCGGTGGATGGTTCATTGATCATACAGTGTTCAGTATGGAAAACTTCTTCTCCCCATCGGTCAAAAATCCTGAATTCTTGGACAGTAATGTTGGCGCTTCCCTGGGGGAAATAGAAATCATTGACCTGATCGCCATTGGGAGAAAAAGCATCAGGAAGATAAATTTCGTCATGACTGACAATCTGCAAATACACCGAATCCCTGGCAGGACATCCATTGCGGTCATAGACCATACAATATAACCACAAATCATCATTCCCTTGAATGTCGATTGTATCGCATCCAGGACATAGCAGGGGATACCATTCAATGCGCAATACAGGACGATTTCTGTTAAAACTGATGAGGGTATCCTGGCCTTTCTGCAGCGATATTCTGTAAGGCAGATCAATCATCAGTTCTTCCGGATCATAGAGTTCAAATTGTAGGATTTCGGATTCGCACCCCGCAGAATCTATCATCCTGAAATCATGCATTGACGAAGTAATCCCAGTTACAGGAAAGGAATCAATTCTTTGTTGGTCCAGAAATAGCATGAGCGGTCTCTGAAAATCATTGATGTTCTTAATGGTCAGGATGCCGTCATTTTTTGCGTGACAACTGACGGAATCCAGATGATATTGAAGTCTGACGGGTTTGAATGTTGTCTCGGTTATGATCAGACTGTCGCATCCAAATTGATTTTTTGATATAACACTTTGCTTTCCTGCTTCGGAAGGAATACAGGTGATGATACTGATTTTCGTTGTATCACTGCGGGTCAGCAACGTATGGATGACTAACAGACTGTCACATCCAGAACTGTTGATCCAGACTGAATCGGTGCCAACTTCTGAAGGGTTGCAAGTATGCTGTGTAATGTTGCCGGTGTCCGTTAATTGAAAATGGTAGATGCGCGTAATCATACTATCACATCCAAACCTGTTGACAAATGATTGCTTTTCTGTTCTTTCATCCGCTCTGCGGCAGGTGGTTATTTGGATGACCATTGAATCAGAAGGCTGAAATACTCTATCGGTCACAACCAGGCTGTCGCAGCCATATGCATTGATAAAATGTTCCATTTTTTGTCCTGCTTCTGAAATCTTGCAGGTCTGTTTCATGATATGCGTTGTATCCTTTTTTGCGGGAATGTGAATTGTTATGAACAGGCTGTCACACCCTGGACCGGATACGCTGACGGTATCATTGAACGTTTGGTTGATCAGGCAATCGTAGGATTGTACAAACTCCATTTTTGCAGAAACAAATTGTTGACGAAGAATCACCACGCTGTCACATCCCACCGTGTTCATCAAATGTTGTATCGTAACCCCTGCAAGGCTTGAATCACAGGTCGTCGCGTCGATCAATGTGGTGTCTTTGCGCAATGGATATCTTTCAGTGACTATAATGGAGTCACAGTATTGTCCTGTCAGGATCACAGAGTCAACACTAAATTGATCGTAAACACATTGAAAGTCTCTTTTCAAAGTACGTGAGGGCTGATGGTATTCAAAGAACATGATTGCGAGTGAATCACATCCTTCAAGATTCAGCAAGTGCAAAGTATCTGAAGCGGGTCCTGACGACTGACATTGGTCAATCTTCAGATAAGTGGTATCCTTTCGGCCGGAAATATGATGTCTGATGACCACGCTGTCACAGTACCGGGTAGTGTATATCAAGGTGTCTGTATAAGGAGAAGTGATCTGGCATTGAATATTATTGATATAGCTTGTATCAGCATGATTGGATTGCGTAAATTCTGCCGAAGTTGTATCCTGGTGCCCACAGGAATCGCTGGCCACAAAGAAGACGGTCATTCTGGTGCGTGATGAATCTCCATCAAAACTGCTGTTCCAGTATGCATTACTGCAACCTGTTTTCACTTTTGCACCACCGTGATTTTCAAGCCACCAACGCAGACTGTCCTTGGCCAATCCGGAACATGAGACAGTTATTGATCTGGCCGGCTGCATAATTTTTACACCGCTGGTATCCAGGACAATAAAATAGCTGGAATCCAATGTGGTGTTTCCGCAGACATCCTGCGCAGTAATCAGGACTTTGACGGAGTCACAGGACAATTTTGGCGGACGGGAATAGCTGATATTCCAGTGGATGGAACTGCACACGTCTGACATCTGCGCATCACAATGATTTCCGATCCAGGATTGAAATCTGCTTTGGACGGAATCGGAACAATGGATGATTTTGGTGCTTGGAGCCCTTAACTCAAGTGGGGGATCAATATCCTGTATGGTGATGAGTTGATCCCATGTTGTGATATTGTTGCAATGATCTTCAATCTCCCAGCTTCGATAATATTTCACAAGACAGGGAGAAATTGAATCCTTTCTGGATTTAAAACGATTGAGGGGGTTTTTGTCACAGTTGTCACTGAGTTTTAAAGTTGGAACAGGTGGAACATTTGCTGTGCAAGCTACTTCCTCATCCGCCGGAGGATTCAATATAATGGGCTTCTCATCATCATGACTGCACTCATAAATTCGGATGTCATCCAGCAGCATACCGATTTGGTATGTCGGTGAACTCGGACCTGTGTCCGTAAAGGACATTTGGGCTGTAGTACCTGTTGCAACGAATGAATAGACCTTTTTAAGCCAAATGGCAGCGCCAGGATTATTGGCAGTCCAGTTGACGTTCAATAAGGCTCCACCATCTACTTTCAGGTTGGCACTAAAACTTCCTGCTGCGGTAAAGGTGGCATACCAGAATTCAATAAAGTATGTATTACCAGCGGTGAGTCCGGTCAAGGTATACGACAAAGTGCCTGCAGCACCGCCTCCGGTTGCCGGGGATCCCCAAAGATCGATAAAAGCTGAAGGTCCGTTTGGATTGCCATTTGCTAATCCTCCACAGTAGGCAGGATCTCCGTGATCAATAATCCCTTGGGTCACGGTCCAGGGGCCAAATGATCCAGGGAAATATGAATAATATCCAAAAGGCGGTGGCTGGTCAAATTCAAAGTCCAGTCCCGGAAAAATGATTTCCTTGGGGATGTCACAACAACAACTGATCTGCGCGCTGACGGGTATGATGAAGTTAAAGCAGAGCAGAATTGCAAGAATGAAGTTGTCGAGACGTATGTTAAGCCCCGGCCAAATGCATGTCGCCTGATAGAATGTAAATGGATAACCTCTACTCCTGAATTCAATAGTTGATTTCACTGGTGAAAACCGCTTTGGGCGTTTTATAAAATCAATTAATGAAGTGAACATTGATTTGTGAGGTAAGCCATAGGCACGAAAATACAAATAAAAGCCACCCTGTGTTTTTATTATTGAAATGTAGTGGCCGGCAGACTTGAATTGAGGGAATAGATTTTAAAAGACTAAAATGAAAGAACCTGAGTTCGGTTATTTATGACGTACTTCAAGCAAAAGTCAACGTGGTTTATGAGCTTCTATAATAACAGTGGATTATGCAGTATGAATAAAAAGATTTTATTATGCCTTGAAGCTTAAATAATCACGTTTGTATAAGTTGACCAGTAAACCATTTTGCTGAATCGAAACACAAAGGTCTTTCATTGATCATCAGGATGTCTAAAAATGACGAGCGTTCTATTGAGCTAATGAAGGATGCTGAACAACTGTGTCTTCAAAAATTAATCTGAAATTAGGCAAGTTTCAAACATTAAAATGAAATGTGACAAGCCTATCTATCACTTTGATTTTTATGATCGCTCGTTGTAAATGTCAATAATCTATTCTTGACAAGACGGAGTTCCTCATCAGGAAAACCGTGATCTCGCATATAGTGAAGGTATTTCATTAACATAAAGGGGTCAAACCAACGCATCATGCGTTTGTGAAATGCTGCATCCGTCGCACTGTGTTGTCGACAATGTTTGAGTTGATCCGCAATGCCTGCCGCAATAAAAAATTCAGCAGCAGTAGTCTGGATGCTTGCAATAAGTATTTGTGGGTCAGTTGTGTCTTCTCTCATTAACGGAATTAATTCAATGACCTTGCCCCAGATTCGGATTGCGTCAAAGGAATAGCTGAATCGGTGACCGTGGTCGACATAATCTTTCATGGCTTTGCCGGTGCCAAAAGGAACCCGGTCTGACAAACGTGCAGCAGGGTAGACCAAGGGTGTAGCGATCTCTCCCAGCGTGCCAAGAATGGAATATTTGTGCATAAAATAGAAATCCTCACCGGCCTGTCGTTGATTCATTCCTCCCTGTGCACAGTACGCTGCAGCCCTGACTGCCATACAGGATCCGAGTGTCTGAAAGGCAAAAGGATAGCCGACTGCTTTTTGTGCATCGATGTAATAATGAAGATGCCCTTCGTATTGATCAATTGCACTGGCCAAGAGGTCATCTTCGGGTATGCGATGTTTAAATCCGATACTCAGACAATCTTTTGAAGGATGTGTAATAAAATATTGATGAATATGATTGAGGTAGTGCTCATGAACGGTAGAATCTGCATCCAGGCATACGATCACTCCATCCGGATTGGATATGCTGACAAATCTTCGTACCGCTTCATCCATACCGGTCTTGCGCGCCAGACCGACGCCTGCATGTTTGGAATCCATTTCAAAGACAGGGCAACAGTGAAACCTGAGATTGCGGGTCTGATGTTCCGACATCCACTGTTCTACCTGTTTTTTTTGTTGATAGCTAAATTTTTCACAAGCATCTTTCTGAGCCTTTGGATAATTGATCAGAAAAATCACCTCGGTTTGAAAATTGTTCTCTTTTTGTGCAAACAAAGACTCAAGTGTTAGCTGCCATTCGTCCTCTTTGTATGAGGGGATCACCACGATCATACGTACACCAGGATCGGTTAGCGCATCTATCCATAATTTTTCTGACGCCCTTCTCAGCAAATATTTTTGCATCGCTGCGAGGGAATGTTGCTGTGCGTTCAAGTCGCAAAGATAACTGGTGGGTTGACTTGGTTGTTGGAGTTGATTTGGAGGTCGGGCTGGTCATAATTAGCTTTGCGTCGTGAGCGTTTTGCCCAAAGTTTTAATTGACTGCCAGGTTTTTCCGCCGCCGGCATTTTTTGCCTGGATGCTGGAAGGCCGGCTACTCATTGAGACCTGTGAGCATTATCAGAAACGCTCGTCACGCAATCGATTCTGGATCCGTGGGGCAGGCCGGGAGCGTTGTCTTTCCATTCCACTTTGCAAAGGAAAAAATGACCACCTGCCCATACGTGAAGTGTGTATTTCCTATGATCATTCATGGGTCAGGACAATGTTGTCAAGCCTTGCGGCGGCATATGGTCGCGCGCCGTTCTATTTATTTTATAAAGATGAGCTGGCAGAACTCTTCCACGCCCGGCAGAAATATCTGTTTGATTTTAACTGCAGCACACATCAATGGCTGGCAGCACAATTGAATATTCCTTACAACGTTGAATATACCATGCAGTATCAACACCAACCGGATGAAGGAATCCTAGACCTTCGGGGCGCATCGCTGGATTGGATGGATCATTCGCAGCAAATTGAAAACGCCGAAAGACGGTACGGCGAACTGAGCAGTCTTCATCTGCTGTTTCACGAGGGTCCCGAAGCATTGGGATCTATCCTGCGTTGGCAAACAAATTACCATAACGAATATCGCAATCATCGAAGCGCATGAATTCACGCAATAGTACATTTTGCTTTAGAATGGCCATCTTGATGGGCATATTGGCAATTACGATTTTGAGTTGCAGGACGGGAGATTCTTCAGGCCATGTAACCACGACAGAGCGTCCCGACCCGCACAGCTTCAGCCTTCCGCAAGAGGCACGGACGACACATCTCAACCTGGATATACAATGTGACTTTGATCATAAAATGATCTCGGGCACGGCGGATTATACGATCGCGCATCAAAAGGCAGATCACATTATTTTTGATCTGAACGGCCCGGTGATTACAGATGTGGCCATCGCCGATGAGGCCGGCAAAACAAAGACTGCACATTATACTTTGGGTCAACAAGACAGCATGCTGGGCTCGCCGCTCATTATTGATATCCTTCCGGATACCAGGAGAGTGATCATTTCCTTTCATACATCAGACAATGCCAACGCATTGCAATGGCTGGATGCAGCACAGACCAATAATAAGAAAATGCCTTTTCTGCTGACGCAGTCTCAATCGATTTATGCGCGCTCATGGATCCCTTGTCAGGATGGTCCTGGTGTAAGATTCAGTTACGATGCGCGCGTAAAGGTGCCTGCAGGTATGATGGCCGTGATGAGTGCTTCGAATCCTGTGCGTCGTGCAGAAAGCGGACTTTATGAATTCCATATGAATAATCCCATTCCCGCATACCTGATGGCACTGGCAGTTGGGGATTTTGATTTTAAACCGATCGACCATCGTACCGGGGTTTATGCTGAACCGGAAATTCTGGACAGTGCAGCCTGGGAGTTTGCCGATCTTGGAAAAATGGTGACGACTGCGGAACAACTCTATGGTCCTTATGCCTGGGAGCGATACGACGTCATTGTGCTGCCGTCCGGTTTTCCATTTGGGGGTATGGAAAACCCCAGAATGACATTTCTGACGCCCACCGTAATCGCCGGCGACCGATCCCTTACCAGCCTTCTGGCTCATGAGCTGGCCCACTCCTGGTCCGGCAACTTGGTGACCAACGCAACTTGGGAGGATTTCTGGCTGAATGAAGGGTTTACCACGTACTTCGAAAACAGGATCATGGAATCATTGTATGGCAAGTCTTATGCGGACATGCTCAGCCTGTTGGGTTATGAGGATTTGCTCAAAAGTCTGCAGGAAATGGGTGAGGATAATCCGCTTACAAAACTTAAACTGAATCTGAAGGGTATCAATCCGGAAGAGGCTTTGACCGACATTGCCTATGAAAAAGGTAAAAACCTTTTGCGCTATCTTGAAGAACGCCTGGGAAGAGCAACTTGGGATCCTTTTCTGAAATCCTATTTCGATCGATTCCGCTTTGGTTCCAATACGACAGAAGGTTTTCTGCGGTTTTTGGACAGCACCTTTGTCAACATGCCGCAAACCATACGGGATACAGTAGACCGGTGGATTTATAATCCGGGATTGATCCGTTACCAGCCTGCCTATGATAATAGCCGCTTCTTCAGCGTCGAAGAACAGGCAAAACAATTTAAAAATAACCCTTCAACTGCATTGAAGACGAAGGGCTGGTCTACGCATGAGTGGTTGCATTTTTTGCGGAATATTGGCCCTGATTCCACGGGGCAGATCGCGTCAAGACTTCAGAAGCAGTTCGACCTGGATCATTCGCGCAATGCGGAAATTGCATTCTGCTGGCTGAACTATCTCATTGACAATGGCAGGGGACAGGAACACCTTGTACAGATTAGTCATTTTCTCCAGTCGGTCGGACGAAGAAAATTCGTACAGCCGATTTATGAGAATCTGGTCAAACATGGACTTTCAGAAGAAGCAGCGTCCGTCTATCGGGTCGCCCGCCCGTCCTATCACCCGTTGACGCGCATGTCAGTGGAGGAAATCCTTCAAAAGCGCCTGTGAGCTGTAATACGGGTCGTATATTTGCAGCGCAAAGAAATTAAATATTATAAAAAACTCTAATATGAAAAAACTTATCGCGGTACTAAGCCTGATGTTCCTACTGTTGGACTCCCGGGCCCAGACCGATATGTCTGCACCCAAAAGATTTGACTACGGCAAAATGTGGACTTTTGAATACCCGCCGAAAGATTGGTTCAAGGAAGCTTACAACTTCACTGCGGATGACAAATGGTTTGAAGGAGTCCGCATGTCGGCATTGCGATTTGCGAGCTGGTGTTCGGCCTCGTTTGTGTCTCCCAACGGCCTGATCATGACGAACCATCACTGTTCCCGCGATGTGGTGGGTGCTTTGCAGAAGGAAGGGGAAAACTTCGACAAGAACGGTTTCTATGCCGCCACATTGGCGGATGAACGCCGTGCCAAGGACTTGTTTGTTGAACAATTGGTCAAAGTCGAAGACATCACGGAGCGAATGCTGAAGATAATGGATAAAGCTTCCGATGATGTACAACGCAAACAGTTTCAGGATAGCGCGATGATGATGATCACCAAGGAATACAATGGCAAAAGTGAATGGAAAGGACTTCGTATTCAGCCCGTCACCTATTACAGCGGTGGAAAATTCAGCCTGTACGGATACAAAAAATACAGCGACATCCGACTGGTATTTATTCCCGAGACAGAACTTGGTTTTTTTGGCGGTGACCCGGATAATTTTACCTATCCGAGATATGATTTCGATTGCACCTTCTGGCGCGCTTATGATGACAATGGTAATCCATTGAATACAAGTGCCAATTATTTTAAATTTAACCCGGATGGTATAACAGAAAATGAACCGGTCTTCGTCATCGGCAATCCGGGCAACACCGAGCGATACCGCACCTTCAAGCAATTGGAATATGATCGTGACTATCGCTACCCGATGCAATATGAGATGATGACAAACCGTATCAAAATATTGCAGAAAGAATACGACAAGAATCCAAATTTCGATCTTCTCAATGAAATATTCGGTTTGAGCAACAGCCAGAAAGCATTCGGTGGAATCCTTGGAGGCCTGCGCAACCCGCAGTTACTGGCGCGCAAAAAAGCGACGGAGGACGATATTCGTAAAAAGACCAAAATCAAAAAAGAGGACTATTGGCTTGAACTGGAGAAGGCGGTAGAAGGCCTGAAGAAGTATGCTGCGACTGTGACCATTGCAGGTCCGGGTGGTATTAAGGGCAATGCGGTCAACCTTGCATATGCATTGGGCCGTTACGAAAAGGCACTCGAAAATCCGGCAAATCTTGCTGCGTTGGACAAATTGCGCACGGAGATCCGCGCCTATTGCAAGGATCTGACGTCAGAGACTGAAAAGGCTTATTTTATCACATACCTGCAGGAACTTCAAAAATATGAGCATCCCGATTTTAAGTACGTTGGGATGATTCTGGACGGAAAATCTGCTGAAGCACGCGTCGAAAAAATTCTGAAGAAGACTGATTTCACGGACGCTGAGAAGGTTGAAAAGATTCTTGCCATGGATGCCAAGAAATTCAAGAAAGCGGATGACGAAATTCTGGAGATGTCCAGAATTCTGGTGCCAAAATACAATGAAGCAATCAGTGCTTTTCAATCCAGTACACCGCGTCGCCGCGCCCTGGAGGCCAGGATTGCCAATTCAGTATTTGGTGTCAAGGGCACCAACCTTCCTCCGGATGCTACGTTTACGCTGCGGATATCTGATGGTGTGGTCAAAGGTTACGATTACAATGGTACGATTGCGCCGTACAAAACGAGCTTCTACGGTATGTATGATCGCAATACTTCATTCAATCAGAAATACCCTTTTGCCTTGCCTGCGCGTTGGGAGAACCCACCACTGGAGTTGCTGAAAGCGCCACTTAACTTTGTCGCGACCAACGATATCATTGGAGGCAACAGCGGATCGCCGATCGTCAACCGCAACCGCGAAGCAGTTGGGCTGATCTTCGATGGTAACATCGAATCATTGCCGGGCAATTTCATTTATGATGATACGTCCAATCGTTCGGTAGCGGTTCATGCCGGCGGAATTGTGGCAGCGCTCAAATATATCTATCGCGCAGATCGTCTTTACAGCGAATTGACAGGTAAGTAATGGCAATGATGGTGAAGTTCAACACACCAAGCTTTGCGATGCAATTCAAAAAAGTTCTATCAACAAATATTTTAATCATGACCGGTCCTAACAGACGGTCATGATTATTTTTTATCTATCGCATCGAATTCATAAAATTAAATATGATGAAATACTGGATATTGACAATCATTATTTTGGCCACCCTCGCATGCAAGACCCAAAGTTCAACCATCAAGGGTATTAATAATCTGGCCCGGAGGTCGGATTGCCAGGGGCCTTGCGGCAAGGTCATGCCCTGTGAAGGCAAGGAGTACACACTGGAAGTCGGACTCAACGGTAGCAACGTTCTTTCAGGAGGAAGGACAGTCTTTGTTCGTGATCCGGATAATTATGATTACACCGTAAAAATTGAATTCGCTGAAACAGTTCCGGAGGAAACATTTTCTTCGGTCAAGGAAGGAGGATATAAATCCTTGCGCGTCACTGGAACAATTGAAGGATATGATGTCTACGTGCATGAGACCTGTACGCGCTCCTATATTTTTAAGGTCAAGAATGCTTCAGATTTTAAATTGATGCATTGAGGCGTGTAAAGATATTTTCTAAAAATCCCTCAATGAATTTCGTTGGGGGTTTTTTATTTGATTAAAATGAAAATTGCAGAATAAACGATAACTTCTCTGAAATATCCTCTGCCCGACACCCTTCTTATTTCAAGGATTACTTTATTTCAAAGTTTATAATTTATACTTCATACTTCAAACTTCAATCTTCCCTGCTCCCGTCGTCCGCCATACGCACCAACCGAGGGTAAAAGGTGCCGATAATATCCACGAGTTCTCGTTGGGCGGCCATCACCTGATGGATGTCTTTGTAGGCTTGTGGTGCTTCGTCAAGACCGGCGCCAATTAACTCTACACCTGAGCCCATGAGTATGGTCTCCAGATCCTTTCGTCGCAAATCGCGCATTGCCGCGGTGCGGCTCATTTGCCTTCCTGCGCCATGCGCTGCAGATTGCAGGCTGTCACGGTGGCCACGGCCGCGGACAATAAAGCCAGGTGCCGTCATGGAGCCGGGTATGATCCCAAGGACACCTTCGCCCGCTGGCGTCGCTCCCTTGCGGTGAACAATGACCTGGCGGTCCTCAATGCGTTCTTTCCAGGCGAAATTATGGTGGTTTTCCACCCTTGCGATCATCTCAAATCCTGTATGTGCCAGTATCTTCCGGTGAATGATCTCATGACAGGCACTGGCATAAGCACCTGCGAGGGCCATGGCTTCCCAGTAAGATTGGCCGGCGTCTTCATCAAGGCTGAGAAAAGCCAGATTCTGTGCTTCACGTGGCAACAGACATTTGGATTTTGCGATTTGTGTGAAATGGTTGGCGATGGTGGCGCCCAATCCTCGGCTTCCGGAATGGGTGAGCAAAGCAACATAACTGCCTTCCCTGACACCTGGCCAGTCAGAGGGTCCTTTGACTTCAACGATGCCCCATTCTGCAAAATGGTTACCGCCACCGGAGGTGCCGAGCTGAGACCAGGCTTTATCAATCAGTGAAGATATGAAATGCGAATGACGAAATAACGGGTGCTCAAGGACTTCATGATCACTGCGCTCTTTACCGGTAAATCCTTTGCCGGCGCCAAATAAGGTATGTTGCATGAGCGATTGTCGGAAGATATGTCTGTGCGTGTCGAGTCTTTCGGGAGATACTTCACATAGGCTCAGGCACATTCTGCATCCGATATCTACCCCAACGCCATAAGGAATCACTGCGTTTTCAGTCGCCAGCACACCTCCGATGGGTAAGCCATAACCCTGATGTGCGTCAGGCATGAGCGCTCCCGCTACGGTAACCGGCAAGCACATCGCCAATTCCATCTGTTGACGTGCCCCTGCTTCAATCTGGGGGGTGCCGAAAGTTGGGTAGAATAGTGGCGCTGGCTGCAGTGTGTAGGGCATTTTTGCTTCGTTGATCCTGGTACGGTCTATCAGGACGCGAGCCAGCTTGTCAAATGGCCTGATGTCAATATAAGCGCTGGGGTTGGCCAGGACAGCAGCGTAATGGTCGAGCATGGCTTGTCTGGTAAATCCGTGGCGTTTCTCTTTGAGCCGAAGCGCAATGCCCAGGATATCGTTTGGCGGGTAACCCAATTGGATCAGGTCGTTACCGTTGATTATCTCAGATTTTGACCGCATGGCGTAAAATTATTGGATTACGGCTAGTACGGCGGCATCTTTTGATCGCAGGATATATAACATTTTATTCTATATATGAAAATTTTTAATATTTAATGATTAGTAATAAAATAGTTTATACATTTGTACATATATTAATGTATATACATAGTTCTTTGAGAGTGTTATAGATTGAAAATATAAATAATTTGTTTATATTGCATAAACAGATTGTTTACATGTTGTAATTCAGCTGGTTTTATATTAAATATTTTTATACTTTTCTTGGGTAAAAGTGGGCAAAAGTGGAGAATTGCTTTACTTTTGAGCCATCAAACCAACCAATCCTGACTCAATGAGCAGATTTACCGGAGAATATGAAGTCCGCCTGGACGATAAGAACAGGTTGCGATTGCCGGCGGTGCTGTTGAGACAACTCGGTGAGGAGGTCAAGTTGGGATTGGTCATCAACAGAGGCTTTGACAAATGTCTCGTGTTGTACCCACAGAAGCAGTGGGAGAAAATTAGCGACGAAGTCAATCAGCTAAATCTTTATGTTACAGCAAACAGGGAGTTCGCCAGGTATTTTTTTCGCGGCGCAACACCCCTCGAGCCGGATGCATCATCGCGCATTCTGATGCCTAAGACGCTGATGGAATATGCCGGTATCCAGCAGGATGTCATCATCTATGCCTATGGCGATCAGATTGAAATCTGGGCGAAAGAGGCCTATGAGCGAATGATGGATAGTGCACCAAAAGATTTTGCCACTTTGGCTGAAAAGATCCTGGGACATAAAGATGTCTGAACAGGCAGGGCATATACCCGTACTGCTGAAAGAGTCAGTTGACTTTTTGATCGGTGACCCTTCAGGGGTGTATGTAGATCTGACGTATGGCGGTGGTGGACATTCCAGGGAGATTCTTGGAAGGCTCAGTGACAAAGGCAAGTTGATCGCTTTCGATACGGATCAGGATGCAGTTCATAAGTTGATACTTGACAAAAGGTTTCAATGGATACACTCAAATTTCAGATACCTGAAGAAGTATCTGCGGTATTATAAGATAGAAAAAGTAGATGGTGTGCTGGCAGATCTTGGCGTATCCTCTTTTCATCTGGATGAAGAAGAAAGAGGATTCTCCTTTCAGTCGGATGCACCGCTGGACATGCGGATGAACATGGAACAGGAGATGACGGCGGCGGACATTCTCGCTCAATATCCGGAGGATAAGTTGTCCCGGATATGGCGTGAGTATGCCGAGGTCACCAACGCAGCGAAGATGGCTGCGAAATGGACCATCGACCGAAAATCCATTCGCCTCCGCACCTGCAGGGAATTTGCGCAGTGGCTCGGCCCCTTTATTTATGGGCCGCGCAATAAATTTCTCGCCAAAGTCTTTCAGGGACTTCGTATAGAAGTCAACCAGGAGATGGAAAGCCTGAAAGATGTTCTGCAGCAGACGGAATCGCTGATGGCCACCGGAGGCAGGATTGTCGTGCTGAGCTATCACTCGCTCGAAGACCGGATGGTTAAGCAGTTTCTCAGGGGTGAAATGGCAGAAGCCGGACTTCCCTGGAGCAAGGCTGGCAACTCGCAATGGCGACTGCTCAACAAAAATGTAATGCAGGCCAGCGAAGAGGAAATAAAAAGAAATCCAAGGTCGCGATCAGTCAGACTGCGCGCGGCAGTGAAGATATAAAATGGAATATAATAAACCACCAAAACTGGAGCGAAGGAAGTACTCGGATGTGGGATCGATGTATTTCTTTAAAAACCTGCCATACTTTTTTTTGGCATTGGGCCTAGCAATTGTTTATGTGTGGAATGTCAACAGTGTCGAAAGGGCCATCCGCAAAAACCAGATTCTTTCTGACGAGTTGAGTCGTCTGCGATGGGAGTATTGGACTCTCAAATCGGGAATGATCTATAATAGCATCGAGACCGAGGTGTCCAAAAAAGTCGTGGACAAGGAGATTATGATTGGTCAAAAAGCACCAAAAAGACTGGTGCGAAAAGAAAATTGACCGTATGAGCAGGAAAGGCGAATTCCTGAGTCGTGTGTACTTCATCACCATCGTGTTTGTATTGGTGGCAGTGGCGCTCGTTGTGCAGGCAGTTCGCATCAGTGTGATCGAAGGTGATCACTGGAAATCAAGAGGGAAGGAGTTGTATTATCAGCTCATCGACTTCGAAGCGGAGAGGGGTAAGATCCTCGCCGATGACGGAAGTCCCCTGGCGATCTCACTACCGTTCTTTGACATACATATGGATGCAGCAGCGCCGGGATTGAAATCAGACATTTTCAATCAACACGTCGATTCACTGGCACTTTGTCTTTCGAAATTTGTCTATGAGAATTCATCGAAAGAAGAAGTGCGCAGAATGCTGGTGCGGGAACGTCAGCGCGGCAATCACTACGTGCTCATCCGCAAAGGTGTTGATTATAGTCTGCTTCAGTCCATTAAAAAGTTTCCGATCTTTCGATTGGGTCAAAACAAAGGAGGACTGATCATCGACCGTGTAGACCATCGCGAAAGACCGTATAAATTGCTCGCAGGGCGAACAATCGGCATACAGCGCGAGAACGCACAGTCCGTAGGGCTGGAGTCCAAATACCACCAATTGCTCCGAGGGCAAAGTGGACAACGACTGATGAAAAAAGTAGGTCCGAACGTCTATCTTCCGATGGATGAAGTCAATGAAATCGAAGCCCACAAAGGCAAGGATATCATGACTACACTGAATATGGAAATTCAGGAAGTCGCTGAGAAATCACTCCAGGAGGCCATCGAGACACATCATGCAGAAAAGGGATGCGCAATCGTTATGGAAGTGCGCACAGGAGCCATCAAAGCGATAGCAAATCTCGGGTATGATAACAACGGATTGCTGGCCGAAAATTTTAACTACGCCGTGGGTAACTCGACAGAACCCGGTTCAACGCTCAAGCTCGCTTCCGTGGCGGCCATGATGGAAGAACAACGAGTCGATCTGCATACGCCCATAGATCTCAACGGAGGTGTCTATTATTTCTACAACCGCAAAATGCCGGACTCCGAATTGCATGGTGTAGGGATGTCTGATCTGGAATATGCGTTTATCAAATCATCTAACGTAGGTATTAGTCGTCTGGCATTTAACAGCTTTGGAACACCGGAAGGACAGAAAAAATTTGCATCCTATTATAAAAAATTCGGCCTCACAGAACCAACACAGATCGATTTGGAAGGTGAGCCGTTGCCGGTGGTCAAACATCCGGTAAAAGATAAAGATAAATGGTATGGCACGACGGTGCCATGGATGAGTGTAGGTTATGAATTGCAGCTTACGCCACTGCAGGTGCTGACATTCTATAATGGAATCGCCAACAACGGCAGGGTGATGAAACCTTATCTCGTATCATCGGTAATGGATAATGAGGTAGAAATTCGTAAGACAGCACCGGTGGTGTTGAGAGATAGCATTCTCTCTTCAAATACATTGTTGCAGCTCAATACATTGCTGCGCGCTGTAGTTGAAAAAGGAACGGCTTCTTCGATCCGGTCTGAGCAATATTCAATCTCCGGAAAGACCGGAACAGCGGTGACAAATTATCACCTCGCCGGTGCAGAGAAAAAAGAATTTCAGGCTTCGTTCTGCGGTTTCTTCCCGAGTGAGGATCCACAGTATAGCTGTATCGTGGTGATCTACAATCCTGAAGTCGGTTTTTATGGTGGACAGGCCGCCGCACCGGTTTTCAGAAAAATAGCAGACCGCTGCATGCGTCCTAAATTACTGGCAAGCCAGGTGCTGAATGCAGTACCAAAACCAGTTCTCGCCTCCGATGGACTTCCGGTTGGAAATTACGGATACCAAAGAGATTTTGAACAGGTCTTCAAACATATTGAATTGCCATACTTCCGTCAGGATCAGGAATCCTGGGTGCGCACCATAGCCGATAAAGATGGAGTGCACACTCTTCCGCAGACTGTGGTCAGAGGATTGATTCCGGATCTTACGGGCATGGGCCTCAGAGACGCATTGTTTCTGCTGGACCAGGTGAAAATTCGCGTGCAAATTCATGGCAGCGGAAAAGTAAAATGGCAAAGCATTGCGCCGGGCGCATGGACCAGCGACCAGCGTGAAGTGATAGAATTGATTTTGGAATAAAAAAGTTCTTTGAAAAAACTGGCCGACATTATTCGCGATCTAAATCAAGTGCAGATCCATGGGGATGCACAAATCATGATCAGCGGATTCTGTCTGGACTCCCGAAAAGTACAGAAGGGGAATCTGTTTGTAGCGGTACGTGGTAGCGCGCAGGATGGTAACGTGTACATTCCATCTGCGATACAATCAGGTGCTGCAGCCATTTTGTGCCAACAGTTACCCGATCGTCCTGAGCCGGCAGTAACCTATATCACCTGTGATGATCTCAATGGTGTACTGGCTTCGATGCTGAATGAATGGTATGGGTATCCTTCAAGTACTGTTAAACTGGTTGGCATCACCGGGACCAATGGAAAGACAACCACGGCAACCTTGCTTTATCAGCTTTTTACGCAATGGGGCTTTAAGTGCGGTCTGATTTCCACGGTTCAGTACAGGGTGCATCTGAAAGTCTATGATTCCAGTCATACAACGCCCGATATCATCAGGCTGTATGCACTGCTCGATGAAATGGTGTGCGAAGGCTGTACGTATGTTTTTATGGAGGTGAGCTCACATGCGGTGGATCAGGACCGTATCAGAGGTCTTCAATATGCCGGGGCTGTATTTACGAATATTACACCGGATCACATGGATTACCATGGGACTTTTAGTAAATACATCGCCGCCAAGAAAAAGTTCTTTGACGGATTACAGGAAGGAGCCTTTGCATTGTACAATACCGATGATCCGAATGGACGCATCATGGTGCAGAATTGCAAAGCAGCAAAGTACAGCTATGGTGTGAAGAATATGGCAGATTACAAGGGTAAAATTCTGGATCATAACCTGTTCGGATTGCACCTTAGTATCAACAAAGCTGAAGTTCATACGCGCTTGATCGGCGAATTCAATGCCTACAATCTCGTATGTGTCTATGCGGTAGCCGAACTTCTCGGACATCAACAGGAAGAAATTCTGATTGGTTTATCTACGCTGCAACCTGTTGAAGGAAGATTCGAATGGTTCAGGAGTCCTGAAAAAAATGTGATCGCGATTGTGGATTACGCACATACACCGGATGCGTTAGAGAAAATTCTCACTGCGATCCGTAAGATCCAGCAGAAAGATCAGTCACTGATCACTGTCATGGGATGTGGAGGAAATCGCGACCGCAGGAAAAGGCCAGTCATGGGCGAGATCGCCGTACGAATGAGTGACAAGGTCATTTTAACATCAGATAATCCGAGGGATGAAGATCCTGAAGAAATTATAAAAGAAATAGAGGCAGGTGTACAGGAAGTTCATCCTTCAAAACACATCTGCATAACCGATAGGGCGCAGGCTATTAAAACAGCCTGTATGCTCGCCAATTTTTCTGATATCATTCTCGTGGCGGGGAAGGGCCACGAGAAGTATCAGGAAATCAAAGGGGTAAAGTACCCTTTTGATGACATGGAAATACTGAAAACAATTTTGTTAAACTAATAAAAGATTATAGAGTAGGTTCTATTATCATTCTCAGGTTGGTTTTAACAGTAACAGCAGGTGAATGCAACCAAAGGGATTGGTTCCCTGCTGTTCTGTTAAATTTCAATCACAAATGAAGAAAGTATGTTGTATTACCTGTTTCAATGGATCGACAAGGCTTTCCATTTTCCTGGCAGCAGGCTGATGGGGTATATCTCCTTTCGTGCAAGCATGGCCATTATTTTTTCACTGATCATCACCATGATTTTTGGAGGAAGTATCATCCGCACACTGAAGAGATTGCAGGTGGGTGAGACCATTCGTGACCTTGGTCTGGCCGGCGAAAAGGCAAAGGCAGGCACGCCAACCATGGGAGGCATGATCATCATTCTTGGGATTATCATTCCCACTTTATTATTGACGCGGCTGGATAATGTGTATATCCAGATTATGTTATTCAGTACTTGCTGGATGGGTGCGATCGGTTTTGCCGATGATTACATCAAAGTATTTCTCAAAAACAAACAGGGACTCAAAGCCATATTCAAAGTGGCAGGGCAGGTCATATTGGGACTTGTGGTAGGTTTTGTCATGCTCTACCATGAACAGGTAGTAGTCAGACTTCCAAAAGAAGAAGCCCTTGCGAATCATTTTAAAATAATGCAGACGATCGTCCTCAATGATATTGCACACAATCGCTCTGCAGAATACGCGTACGTCAAGACATCCATGACAAATGTGCCTTTCCTCAAGGGCAATAATTTTGATTATGAATGGCTGACGCATTTCATTGGAGATAACGGAGCGAGCCTGTTGTGGTTGTTCTTTATACCGATCGTTATTTTTATTGTCATTGCAGTATCCAATGCAGCCAATCTGACTGATGGTCTCGATGGACTGGCTACCGGTGTATCTGCAATCATCGCCGCGACTTTGGTTATTCTGGCTTATGTGTCGGGCAATTCCATTGTAGCGGATTACCTCAATATATATTATTTGCCATACACCTCGGAGCTCGTGGTTTTTGCTTCGGCATTATTCGGAAGTTGTGTAGGTTTTTTGTGGTACAATACCTTTCCTGCTAAAGTATTCATGGGTGATACCGGCAGCCTTACGCTGGGTGCAGTTATCGCGGTGCTTGCAATTCTGCTGCGAAAGGAATTGTTGATTCCCCTGATGTGCGGTGTATTCTTCATCGAGACATTGTCGGTAACGCTTCAGGTCACTTATTTTAAATACACCAAAAAGAAATTTGGTGAAGGAAGGAGGATTTTTCTAATGTCCCCGCTGCATCATCATTATCAGAAACTCGGATACCATGAAGCGACTATCGCAACGCGTTTCTGGATCGTCAGTCTGTTTCTCGCAATTCTTACCATCGTCACATTAAAACTGCGTTAGGATGATCATTATTCTCGGATGCGGTGAAAGTGGTTTCGGAGCAGCGCTCCTGGCTCAGGCGCAGGGGCTCAAGGTATTTGTCAGTGACGGATCAAAAATACGCGAAACGTTTCGCAAAGAACTGATCGAACGCGAGATCGATTTTGAAGAGGAAGGGCATTCTATTATTTACGATTGTCATCCGGAGCTGGTCATTCAGAGCCCGGGAATTCCGGATGTTGCAGAACCCATTCAGTTTTTCAAAGAGAAAAAAATAGCGATCATCAGTGAGATTGAATTTGCATTTCGATATTGCACCGGGAAGATCATCGCCATCACAGGTTCCAATGGCAAAACGACAACCACGAATCTCACGCATCACATTCTGGTGACGGCGGGATTGGATGCGGTCAAAGTCGGCAATGTGGGTGTATCTTTTTGCAGAAGCCTGGCTGCCGGAGCGCATCAGTATTATGTGGTTGAAGTCAGCAGTTTTCAACTTGACACAACGGACCGATTTCAACCGGATATTGCCGTCATACTGAATATTACACCGGATCATCTGGATCGCTATGGTCATGATATGGGCCGCTACGCCGCTGCGAAATTCCGTATTGCCAAGAATCAGCATAAAGAAAATCACCTGATTCTCTATCGGGATGCAGGCATCGAAAGATATGTTCCGTCAATGGTACTGGATGGACCACAAATACACTGGGTCGAGACAACAATGGATGACAGCGAAAATGTATCCATCAATGGAGAGACCCGATTCCAGCTACAACACGCCCGGCTCAAAGGAAGGCACAACGCAATGAATCTTGCCTGTGCGGCAGCCGCTTGTTCTCTATTGGGTATTACAGATGAGATCATTCAACGCGCAGTCGATTCATTTGTGAATGATGCGCACCGTCTGGAATTAATTGATGTGATCAATGGTGTACAATACGTCAATGACAGTAAGGCGACCAATGTTGATTCTGTTTACTGGGCACTGGATGCGATGCGTACAAGCATCATCTGGATCGCGGGTGGACAGGACAAAGGCAATGATTATACGGTCATTGATCCACTGGTTAAAACCAAAGTGCGTGCGCTGATCGCACTCGGTAAAGATAACAGCAAGCTGTTGCAGCACTACGAAGGCATCGTACCGGTATTCGACACGCACGCCATGGAGGATGCGGTGCGGATTGGTCGCCAGCAGGCATTAGAAGGAGATGTCGTGTTGCTTTCGCCGGCATGCGCCAGTTTTGATTTGTTCAGTAATTATATACACCGCGGCAACGAATTCCGTACTGCGGTGATGAAACTTAAAACAGAATACGCAGCATGAGTCAACTAAAAGTACTTTTTAACGAAGAGATCAGGGGTGCCAAATTTTTATGGTCACTCGTTGGACTTTTGTCTGTATTGTCCGTTCTGGCAGTATACAGTGCGAGCGTAGCACTGACCAAGTATAATATGGATTCTACTGTTTTCATGTTGTTCAGACATCTTCCTTTTGTGATTGCAGGTCTGTTTATTGTCTGGTATATCGGCAATCACGATTACATAATTTTCAACCGCATGGCGCCATTTATGCTGTTGCTGGCGATCATGTTGCTTATATTTGCATTGTTTGGTGGTGTGTCAATCAACTCGGCACGTCGTTGGATCAATATTCCGATTCTGAATATTACTTTTCAGGTTTCCGATTTTGCCAAAATTGCACTGATCACTTACCTGGCGCGAAGTATCGCTGCCAAGCAAGAGATCATCAAGGATTTTAAAACAGCTTTTGTTCCCATTCTTCTTCCGGTACTGATCATCTGCGGACTGATTGCGCCTTCCAACTTTTCTACCGCTGCCATACTTTTTGTGTGCAGTGTGATCATGTTGATAGTGGGCAGGATTAAGATGAAGTATATTTTACTCTTGCTGGCGCTTGGTATTGTTCTGCTGGGACTGCTGGTCTACATCGGACAGTTTCTCCCGGATACCGTACGCGTAACAACCTGGGTCAAGCGGATTTCAGATTTTATAAATCCTTCGGCTGAGAATTATCAGGCTGAACAGGCGAGGATCGCCATTGCCAGGGGATCATTTTTTGGCGCCGGACCCGGCAAAAGCATGTTAAGACATTTTATTCCATATTCTTATGCGGATTTCATTTTTGCGATTGTATGTGAAGAATATGGTCTGGCCGGCGCGGTGCTGCTGATCATACTGTATATGGCCCTCATGTGGCATTGCATACTGATTGTAAAGAAATCACCCAAGGCCTTTGGCTCGATTTTGACCATTGGTCTTGGATTTAGTATCGTCATGCAGGCATTTGCCAACATGGCCGTGTCACTTGGGCTGGTTCCTGTCACGGGACAGACTTTACCCTATATTAGTATGGGAGGCACCTCATTGTTGTTTACAAGTCTCGCCTTTGGAATGATTGTAAGCGTCAGTAAACACATTAATTCACTGACACTTGAACGCTCTGAATCAGCAGGATTGCAGGATTCATCAGAAGATACCAATGCCTATGAAGATCATCATTAGCGGAGGAGGGACCGGCGGTCATGTGTATCCGGCTATCGCCATAGCGGATGCATTCAGACAGATCGATCCGGCAACTGAAATTCTATTTGTCGGCGCGGAAGGAAAAATGGAAATGAATGCAGTTCCTAAAGCAGGGTATAAGATCATTGGTCTGCCGATCTCCGGATTGCAACGCAGCCTTAGCATGCGCAATGTATCACTTGTTTTCAAACTTGCCAGTTCATTGTTCAAAGCCTGGAACATTATCGGAAATTTCAAGCCAGATGCCGTAATTGGCGTCGGTGGTTATGCCAGCGGCCCGGTGTTGAAAGTCGCGGCGTGGAGAAAAATTCCGTATTTTATACAAGAGCAGAATTCCTACGCAGGGATCACCAATAAATTGTTAGGAAATCGCGCAAGCGCCATTTTTGTTGCGTTCAAAGGAATGGAACGTTTCTTTCCAAAAGATAAAATCATCCTGGCGGGTAATCCGGTACGAAATGATTTTTTACATCTGCCATCGCGGGATGATGCGCGCCGGATTCTGGGGATCCATCCGGACAAAAGAACCATTGGCATATTTGGAGGAAGCCTCGGTGCAAGGACACTTAATGAAGCTGTATCCGCCCATGCCAATGAGATTGAACAAAGACAAGATCTTCAATTGTTGTGGCAGGTAGGCAGGACCTACAAAGAAGAATTCGTCAGGCAGCATGTAAGTCAGCTTCCCAACGTTTTCTTATTCGACTTTATTGATCGCATGGATTGCGCTTATGCGGCCTCGGATGTATGTGTCGCCCGCGCTGGCGCGATCACACTCAGTGAACTGGCGGTCACAGGCACACCAGCCATTCTGGTTCCTTCACCCAACGTGGCGGAGGATCATCAGACAAGAAATGCAGAAACCATGGTGGGTGAAGATGCCGCAGGTATGGTGTCAGATCGTGTTGCAAAAGAAGAACTGTGGCAGTCGTGCATGTCTTTGCTTCGCGATACGTCGCAACAAGAAAAATATAAAAAAGGACTATCGGCAGTGGCGCGACCCAATGCAGCGTTGACCATCGCACGGGAGGTAATTAAAATGATACATCAGAATTGAGCGGTAAAGGATATATCTATTTTCTGGGGATCGGAGGCATCGGTATGTCTGCGATCGCAAGATATTTTCACCTTCAAGGAGAGAAAGTGTGTGGCTATGACCGTACACCGACGGAGCTGACAGAAGAACTCATCAAGGAGGGCATCCCGGTTGTTTTTGTTGACGATGTCAGTTCAGTTCCGGACAATATATCGCGCGTGATCTGGACTCCAGCAATTCCTCGGACCAACCATATTTTCCGGCATTTTGTTGAACTCGGTGTAACAATGCACAAGCGTTCAGCAGTGCTAGGTGAAATTACTTCACAATACCCCAACATCGCCATTGCAGGCACCCATGGAAAAACGACAACCGGTACAATTGTAAGCCATCTCCTGGCGTACAATAAATTTCCAGTGACTGCTTTTCTCGGGGGCGTGTCTGTCAATTACAGGAATAATTTTATTCATCTGGGCAACCAATGGATGATTGAAGAAGCTGATGAATATGATCAGTCATTTCTTCAGCTGAATCCTGATATTGCCGTAATAACAGCTGTTGACGCGGATCACCTGGACATTTATGGATCCCGCACCAAAATGCTGGAAGGCTATGCCGCATTCGCCGGCAAGGTCCGCAATGGGGGATTACTCTTGCTGGGGCCGCATATCACAGAATCAGACCGGAACTTTTTGAAAAAATCTGTACACCACAGCGTACGTATTCTGAATTACGGTCATGGAGAAGGATCCGTGCAATGTACTATTCGTACTTCGAACAGTGGTTGGATGGGTTTTGATTACATCGATGAGGAAGGCAGAAGGGCTGCCGAGCTGAGTATGCGATTGCCAGGTCAGCATAATATTGAAAATGCCACCGCAGCAATTAGAATTGCACTGGAATTGGGCATCAGTCAATTGGATATCCGAGAAGCCTTGTTGTCTTTCAAAGGCATCCGCAGGCGTTTTGAATGGCTTCATGAAGGATCTCAGGTGCTGATCGATGATTATGCCCATCATCCGGAAGAATTGCGCGCTGCCATTGCAGCATTGCGTCAGTGTTATCCGAATAGAAAATTACTGGGCATCTTTCAGCCTCATTTATTTACAAGGACCAGAGACTTCGCACAGCAATTTGCAGAAGTGCTGGATCAGCTGGATGACATTATTTTGGTAGAGCTCTATCCGGCCAGAGAAGAACCACTGGATGGCATCAGTTCGTATACCATTCTCGACAAGATGAAAAATCCTCATAGTGCGTTCATTCGTAAAGAAGATCTGCTCGAAAATTTGAAAAACTATCAAACCGATGTCATCGCACTGCTAGGCGCCGGAGACCTGAGCGCAATGCAGGATCAAATAATTAAAATACTGAGGTGATGAGCATGAATATAAAAGTGAAACTTGGTATTTTTATAATGCTGTACCTGTTGGTGCTGGCAGTGATAAGTTTCAGCTGGATAAAGACGATCCGCATGCAGTCTGCTGTAAAGCCCAGAAAACTTCAGGTCAGGATTTTTAAACCTTCGTCTGAGAATATGCTGATCAGAGAAGATGAAATCGCCAGGAGCGTAAAGTTTTTCTATAAGAAAGACTGGCATCAGATTCCGCTGGAAGCGCTTCAGGTATCAAGACTGGAAGCTGAATTGGAAAAACTTCATGTGGTGCATCATGCGGAAGTGTACATGGACGCCGTTGAAAATCTGCATGTGGATGTGTATCAGCGGGACCCCCTCTTTCGGGTAATGAGTAGTGACGGTACACAGTATTATGTGGATGTTGAAGGAAAAAAAATTCCCGCTTCCGAGAATTATTCTGCCCGTGTTCCTGTTGTAACTGGAATACTGGAGGGTCTTGCGGGTAATGATATTTGGGGGAAAGCCAATGTGAATTACCGCAATGCCTACCGCCTCATCACCGAAATCAGTAAAGATCCTTTCACGCGCTCGCTGATCGAGCAGGTAGATCTTGATGGCGGTGGTGAAATGACCCTCATTCCTAAAATCGGATTTGAAAAAATTTCATTCGGACCTGCTGAGGAGCTGGACGAAAAACTGGACAAGCTTAAATTTTTCTACAGGGAAGGACTGAGGTACGAAGGATGGAACGTCTACAAGGTGCTTAACCTCAAGGTTAAAGATCAAGTGATCGGCGTTCGCAATACAAACCAGATTTAATATTCTTGAATAACCAAAATAAAAGTCAATCTATGGACTCACAACATCAAAACAACCCCGAAATCGTAGCCGCTGTGGATATCGGTACCACCAAAGTATGTGTCGTAGTCGGCAGGAAGAATTTTATAAACAAAATTGAAGTACTGGGTTTCGGAAAAGTAAATTCCGAAGGAGTGATCCGTGGCGTGGTCTCCAATATTGACAAGACCGTCGCAGCCATTACCGACGCCATTGATCTTGCGGAAAAAATGAGTAACACAGAGATCCATCAGGTCTATGCGGGTATCGCCGGCCAGCATATCAAGAGCATTCAGCATCAGGGTCTTTTGCTTCGCACCAATGCGCAGGATGAGATCAGCAAAGCAGATGTGCAGAAACTCATGGAAGATATGCACAAGATTGCATTGCCACCCGGTGATCAGATCTTGCATGTAATTCCCCAGGAATACACCGTTGATCAGGAAGAGGGAATTCATGATCCGATCGGGATGTCCGGGGCGAGACTACAATCCAACTTTCATATCATCACGGGCAATACTTCTGCCGCACAGAATATTCAGCGCTGTGTCGAAAAGGCAGGCCTGCAGTTTCAGGGCATGACGCTGGAGCCATTGGCTTCAGCAGAGGCGGTGTTGTCAAAGGAGGAGAAAGAAGCCGGCGTCGTTATGGTGGACATCGGAGGTGGCACCACCGATGTGACAATTTATTATGAAGGGATCATCCGTTATACTTCGGTCATTCCGTTGGGTAGCAATATGATCACAAAAGATATCAAAGCAGGTTGTTCAACGACACAGGAATATGCAGAAAAATTAAAGGTGAGATTTGGTTCTGCACTAGCCGAAGAGATCGTTGACAACAGAATTATCACCATACCAGGTCTTATGGGCCGCGAGCCCAAGGAAATTTCAGAAAAAAACCTGGCGCGAATCATCCAGGCTCGCGTGGAGGAGATTTTTGATTATGTGATGTGGGATATCCACCGCAGTGGTTTTGAGAATAAGCTTTCTGCCGGGATTGTGCTCACCGGAGGTGGTTCGCTTTTGAAAAATATGGATATGCTCGCTGAATTCCGTACCGGACTGGCGTCAAGAATTGGCGTACCAACCATGCACCTTTCTTCGCATTATCAGGACGAGATCAACAACCCGATGTTTGCAACGAGTATAGGCCTTTTGATCGAGGGCCTGCGCCAGGTACAACCTACACCGAGAATTCCGGCCAGGGAAAGTCTGCCAGGTGCTGTCATGAACTTTGAAGATGATTTTGTTCCGGAGACCATCGATGCGGAGGTGGCACCCAGCGGCAAGGGCTGGTTTTCATCTACCCTGGAGAAGGGCTTCACGTCACTCAAGACCTTCTTTGAGGATCACCCGGATAATGAATTCTGATACATATAAAAAAATATTATAATTTATTTGTTTTTTTAATATATAAAACTATAACTTTACGCCTTTAACAGATATGCAAAACCTAAATATGAATTCTGAAAGTATCATAAAGGTCCTTGGTGTTGGAGGCAGTGGCACCAACGCAGTGACTTATATGTACAATCAGGGGATTCGCGGGGTAGAATTCGCGATCTGTAATACGGACCAGCAAAGCCTGCAGAGCAGCACGGTTCCGCATAAAATTCAGCTTGGACCCATCCTGACGATGGGACGTGGCGCAGGCAACAATCCTGAAGTAGGGATGCAAGCCTGTATCGAGTCTCTTGAGGAATTAAGAAGATTCCTGGAGAGGGATACCCGAATGCTATTTATAACTGCAGGAATGGGCGGCGGCACCGGAACAGGAGCTGCACCACAAATCGCCCGCGTCGCACGCGAACTTGAAATTCTTACGGTAGGAATCGTTACGCTTCCATTTCAGTTTGAAGGTCCGCGCCGTGCGCGCCTCGCCAATGAAGGTCTTGAACAACTGAAGGCCAATGTGGATGCACTCATTGTAATTTCAAATAACAAGTTGCGTGAGATGTATGGCAATCTCTCCATGTCAGGAGCCTTTGCCAACGCGGATAGTATCCTTGCAACTGCAGCCAAGGGTATCGCAGAAATCATCACCGTGCCGGGCTATATTAATGTTGACTTTGAAGATGTCAACTTTGTAATGAAAAACAGTGGGGTAGCCATCATGGGTTCTGCACTTGCTTCCGGCGAAAACCGCGCGCGTCGCGTAATAGAAGATGCACTGAATTCACCCTTGCTGGAAGACAACGATATTCGGGGTGCCAGACATATTCTTCTCAACATCACAACCGGCAAGTCGCCTGAGATTACTATGGACGAAGTGGCCGAAATCACAGAATATATTCAGCAGGAAGCTGGATATGATACAGATCTCATCTGGGGTTCTTGTGTTGATGAGGCCCTGGATGACAAAATCAGCGTAACACTCATCGCCACGGGATTCGGATCTGGTTACAAGAGCAGAAAAGATCAGGAACCCAAAGAAATTCGCGTCAGTCTGAATGATGAAATCAGGCCCGATATCTTTGAGCCTGCAGCAGGCAATCAGGCCGCAAGAATCATTGATTTTGACGACGTTGACGAACATCAGTTCATGAATTCTGCCGCGCCGACTCCCAGAGTGCCAGAACCAAAAATCACAGAGACTTTATTCAAGAAGGAATCCAGAATTCCGGAAGAAAATATATCTACAC
The DNA here is from genome assembly GCA_046329325.1 of Saprospiraceae bacterium. Lineage (GTDB taxonomy): Bacteria > Bacteroidota > Bacteroidia > Chitinophagales > Saprospiraceae > Vicinibacter. The sequence continues at coordinate 702,309 of JAXLUU010000002.1, read as the reverse complement.
CTACACTGTTTGCAAACAGCAAACCTGCCAATGTGCGTTCCCTTGCAGAAGGAAAAAATCTTGCGGATTACGAAAATACACCCGCCTACCTGCGCAAGAATATCAGGCTGGATCAGCTGACGCCTTCCTCCGAGAGCAGTATTTCCAAGACCCGCATCTTCATCGAAGAAGACAAGGCTGAGATACGGCAGGACAGCAGTTTTTTGCACGACAATGTAGATTAAAGAGGCTTCGTCTTTTCATACCTTTTCATGAGATTGGTTTATTAGCCCGGGGTGGTTCCCGGGCAATTTTTTTAAAAGACTTTTTCTTGGTTACCTTTTTTCGGGACAAGTTTTATCAACGAATTGATATGGCCGGATACAATAAAAATACTTCATTGTTAGTCTTATCCTTTTCAAGTCGAAGTCAATCATGACGCAATCTTATTTTTTTGGAATAAATTACCTGATTCGGATCTAATTTGTTGACTTAATGTCCAAAGCTTTTTTGACATTGGTAAACTGGATTTACCTTAAAACGATATGAAAAGGGACATTACATCATCATGCAAACGGATCAGTTGTTCAAACCTAATCCAACATGAGAATCTGATGTTTTCATTCTACTTTGTAAAGATTCGATTGCAGGCAATGCAGCTTAGTTAATTTTGCTAAAAGTCATTTACAGATCATGAAAACAACGTTAAAGTATTATTCAACAAATTGGCTTACCAATGATCTGCGCGCCGGGTTATCTGTATTTCTTGTAGCTCTTCCGCTTTGTCTTGGGATCGCCCTGGCATCCGGCGCACCGCTTTATTCAGGATTGCTGTCGGGAATTATCGGTGGACTGATGGTGTCATTGATCAGTGGATCGCAGTTGGCGGTATCGGGACCTGCAGCGGGATTGTCAACGGTGGTTGCATCCTCAATGATTTTACTGGGTGATTTTCGGATATTCCTCGTGGCGGTCATGATCGCAGGATTTTTTCAGATCATTCTGGGGCTTTTAAAACTGGGCTCCATTGCAAATTATTTTCCTTCTTCGGTCATTAAAGGGATGTTGGCCGCAATCGGAATCATTCTGATCTCCAAACAGATTCCGATTGCATTAGGATACGACCAACCGGACTTTTGGACCAGTGGATTCCTTGGATTACTGACAGATGATAATTTTTTTGGGAATATCGAAAACTTTAACCGGCATATTACTAGAGGTGCAATATTTATTTCATTCATTTCAATTTTGGTTCTAATCATTTTCCAGCGTTCATCTTCGGGAAAATGGAAGATAATACCTTCGCCATTATTGGTCGTGATCATTGGGATCATCGCCAATATCCTGTTCTCAAATGCCGCTTCGGGATTTTCTCTCAAACATACACAGCTGGTTAGTATTCCTTCCAATGTATTCAGCGAAATTAAATTTCCATCATTTGAGAATTTGTTTTCATCAGTCGAAATCTGGAAGGAAGGTCTGATTATTGGTCTGTTGGCCTCACTGGAGACTTTGCTGTGTATCGAAGCCATTGATAAGTTGGATCATCACAACAGAATCACGCCGGTTAACCGCGAATTGATTGCGCAGGGAATTGGAAATATGACCTGCGGGCTATTAGGCGCTATTCCGCTTACGGCAGTCGTCGTCAGGGGAGCAGCCAACGTGGATGCGGGAGCAAATACCAAAATGTCTTCATTCACCCATGGCATTTTTATCCTCTTGTCGGTTATGTTTTTCCCGTTCGTGCTTAACATGATTCCATATGCAGCATTATCCGCAATTCTGATGATCACCGGGTATAATCTGACCAAACCAAAACTCTATATCAATATGCTGAGTTTGGGATGGAAACAGTTTTTGCCATTTGTCATAACCATCATCGTTATATTGGCCACGGATCTGTTAATCGGCGTCTCAATTGGACTTTTAATATCTGTTTACTATATTATTAGAAATAACTTTAATGCGGAATACCGGATTTCAAAGCTATCAGAACATGGTGAACAATCTTTTACGATTAAGCTCAATACCAATGTTACTTTTCTTAATAAAGTCAACCTCAGGAAAGCGCTGGATGAAGTGCCGGAAAATTCCAATCTGACCATTGATGGCAGCGAATGCAATTTTATCGATTACGATATACTTGAAATCATCAGTGAATTTGGTAATAAAGCACTGGACAGGAATATTCAGTTGACTTTAAAAGGTATTGAAAGAGTCAACGTTACTGCCGTTCATTAAAATCATTGGTGAAGGGTTCTTTTCTATTATAAGAAAGAAAAATGAGATTCTGGAAATGTTCAATGCACCTTCAAGGGATTATTTCCTGTTTCAGTTATCAGTAAAGTTAAAAGAGATTTGACATGGTTTCAATGAATGAGCATTGAATAATGATTGATCATTCGATTCATCTTTTGAAAAGAACATCATTCATCTTATGGATTTCATTCAGATTACAACAGGTTGCCATAGCAAACGTCCCCATTCAATTGTTCAGAGGCTGTGGCGCAATCTGGATACCCTTTTTATGGCAGTTTGTAGCAACTACAGGTCCAGCGAGGATCTTTTAATTTGATGAGTGTGCCACTTTTTAAGAGTTTATCATGATCATTGTTGTCAGAACGTGTAACTCCATTTACAAGTAGAATAAATCCGATAATACTCATCGGTACAGCCAGTAATAATGCGGTGCAGCCTGAATTGGTATCTTCAGTAATTTCGAAATACCCTCGTGATAGTGAACTCAATCCCAGGATCAGGCCCAGAAGAAGAAGTATTAAACCTGATGTGAGCTGCCCGCTTGATTCTTTCTTTCCTTTTTCTTTATAAAATTCCGCGTCGTTAATTCTGGTAAAACCTGAAATATTCTCTCTCGAAATGTTATAGTTTTTATTCTTATAACTTAAGTAGAGGCTATCGGGTGTAATGCCTTTGAGGGTATAAAAATGATATCCGCTGAGCTTGAGTTTTTTACGTGTATTAAAATCGAGGTTATTCAGGCATATTAAATCATCCTGGTAGAGCTTGATAATGCTTGAATCCTGGTTGATGCATCGAAGCAGAACCGCAGGTTGTGAAGATTGGGCCAGTAAAAAGCTATTGATGCTGGTGATCAGTAAGAAAGTGGTGAAAAGTTTATAATGGATGTTTTTCATAGTTAGTTTTTATGTGTGATTAAAAAATTTCTTTGTTGCCGACTGATTTATGTTTGTTACACAAACCAGGCAGTAAAACTTCGAGACGCGTATTTAAATTATTGCTTACGTCACGAATGTGAGTCAATATATTGTTGCCGCTGTTAAGGCCAATTGAATAAATTATATTGATTTAAGGCATTGAGTCTTCATAGTTTTTTTATTAAGGGTGAAAATAATTTTGCAAAATATTTGGTTTAGGTCATCAGTTTATTTTAATGGTTATTGGTGAGTTTGAGGACCAGCCATCCCATCGGAAAATACGCTCCAACCAGATCGAGGATATTAAACCACATGGGGGCGGGTAGCATCATGACATTCATGGCTCCTCCAACAAAGAAAAATGCGGCAACGATATAAACCATTCGCATGGGTTGACTGGCCGCAAGTTTGATGGCGACAAAAGCGCCGACAAGTGTGCCAATGGCATGCGCCAGGAATGGCATAATAAAATGTTTGGGTTCGAAAAGATGAAGCGAGGCTTTCAATCCTTCCATTGTTGTGACATCCGCTCCTTCAGGAGGTGGTATGATTGTGCCGCTGATATTGATGAGTCCTCCATTGATCAAGGAGCCAGCCAGGAGGCCTGCCACAACGGCGAGTACATTTTTAATTCTTGGATCCATTGGTTATTCGACTTGTAGGTACGAAAATAAACGATCTGTGCCGAATCGTATTAAAAATCTACAGGTTGATCATCTCATCTGCACGCGCAAAGTCTTCCAGGTCATTGGAAGCGATGACTACACATCGCTCTTGACTATGTCGGGCGATAAGTTCCTCAAACCAGTTCTGATTTTCCTGATCCAGATTGGTCAGCGGTTCATCGAGTAGTAAAAGATTGGATTGTGTCAAGATTGCCATTCCCAGGCGTAAGCGTTGTTTCATGCCTGACGATAGCTGCTTCGTAAGCAAAGATTCACGGCCTTCAAACTTGCAGATACGCACTACGTCACCCGTGGATAGCCCTTCCACCCAGGGTTTAAATTTAGCACTGTATTCAAGAATCTCCAGAACGTTGAGGTAGTCGAACAAATCCGCGTAAGGTGCTGCCATACTCATATGTCTGTGCCATAACATGGGTTCGATCATTGTGCCAGCGATGCAATGGCTGACCTCTCCTTTGGTTGGCATGGATAATCCGGCCATCAGGCTGATGAGCGTGGATTTGCCTGAGCCATTTCCGCCGGCAATACCATATCTTTTACCAGCGTACAAATGTAGATTAAGATCTCTAAGAATCCATCGGCCACTGTCATATCGCTTGAACAGGCCTCGCGTAATGAGTTCGAACATGGCGCAGTTAACGTCGGATACCCTTCATGATGCCGCGTTCAGACCTTGCAATAAAATTCAGAATCTGAAGCTTCTCTTCGGACTCAGGAATATTGTCCTGAATGTCACGAATGGCTTTGGAAATATTGCGATGCTTGATAAACATAAATCGGTAAATGTCATGGATGCGGTCCACCTGCTCCTTGGAGAATCCACGGCGCTTCAGGCCAATACTGTTGACACCTTCATAACTAAGGGGGTCACGGGCCGCTTTGGCAAATGGCGGTACATCTTTCATAACCAGCGATCCCCCTCCGATCATGGCGTGGGCACCAACTTTGACAAACTGATGAACGGCAACAAGACCACCCAGTATCGCGTGATCCTCGATGGTGATATGCCCTGCAAGGTTGACGTTGTTGGCAAGAATCACATGGTCGCCGACAATGCAATCATGAGCTACGTGGGTATAGGCCATAAGCAGGCAGTTTGAGCCAATTTTGGTGGTCATCGCCGCCTTGGTCCCCCGGTTGAGTGTACAATACTCCCGGATGGTGGTATTATCACCGATTTCCAGCAGGGAATTCTCCCCATTGTATTTCAGATCCTGAGGAACTGCACCAACGACAGCACCAGGGAATATTTTGCAGTTATTGCCAATCCGGCTTCCATCCATGATGGTTACGTAAGGGCCAATCCAGCAATTCTGGCCGATCACAACATCAGAATGAATGGTTACAAAAGGATCAACGCGCGTGCCTGTTCCAATTTTGGCACCTGGGCTGATATTGGTTTGAATATTCATCATGCCTCGCGTTTTACGATTTGAGCGGTAAGTTCTGCTTCACAAACGAGTTTATTGCCAACATAGGCGGTGCCGTTCATGATAACCAGTCCTCGGCGTATCGGTGCGGCAAGTTCCATTTTTAGTAACAGGGTGTCGCCTGGCAGAACTTTCTGTCTGAACTTTGCATTTTCTGCTTTGACGAAATAGGTGTCCCACATTCCTTTATCTTCCTGGATATTCAGCGCCAGGACGCCGCCGGTTTGTGCAAGGGCTTCAAGTTGAAGCATTCCAGGGAAAACAGGATTACCTGGAAAATGTCCCTGAAATAATCCCTCATTCATGGTGACATTTTTGACGCCGACGACCGTGGTGTCTGTCAATTCAATGATCTTATCCACCAGAAGGAATGGATACCGATGGGGCAGAAGTTCCATTATCTGTATGGAATTCATGACAGGAGTCTGATTCGGATCGTAAACTGGTACACCTTTGAGTTTGCGTGTCTCCAGATATTTTTTCTTCAGGATTTTCGCAAATTCCACATTTGATCGGTGGCCTGATTTTTTGGTTACAATCTTTCCTTTAATTTGTCTGCCGACCAGACTAAGGTCACCTATCACATCCAATAATTTATGACGGGCCGGTTCATTGGGATAATGTAGACTGACTGTATTGAGAATTCCTTCTTTGTCCACTTTGACAGAAGGTTTGTTTAGCTTTCTGGCAAGATCATCGAGTTCTTCCTGGGTCATCATGCGGTCTACGATGACAATGGCGTTGTCCATGTCACCACCTTTGATGAGATTCTGATTGAGCAGGTGTTCCAGCTCGTGCACAAACACAAAAGTCCGGCAAGGTGCGATCTGTTCGGCATACTGACTGAAGTGTTCAAGACTGGCGAATTGCTGGCCAAGAACGTTGGAGTTAAAGTCTATCAGTGTTGTAATTTCCATTTCATCCGATGGCATCGCCACATACTCTGCACCGGTCTCCTGATCTTCAAATGTTATGGTCTCTGTAATTTCAAATATTTCTCTCTCTGCATTCAGCTCTTGAATACCCGCGTCCCGAAGTGCCTTTACAAAAAAGGCGGAGCTGCCATCCAGGATTGGAATTTCAGGTCCGTCCAGTTCGATCAGGACATTGTCGATACCAAGACCATAGAGCGCACTGAGGGTGTGTTCGACGGTCCAAACCTGGGCTTCTCCTTCCTGGAGTGTGGTGCCTCGGTTGGTTGAGATGACTCTGGATACGTCGGCGGGAATGGTTGGCTTGCCATTGAGGTCAGTCCGGCAAAAGCGAATTCCCTGGTTTTCGGTGGCAGGTACAAATCGCATCCTGACACGAACGCCGGTATGAAGACCGACTCCTTCGATCTGGACTTCATTGCGGATGGTGGTCTGATTCATTAAAGCGCAAAGGTGATTTGATGGATGCGCAAAGTTAGGGTTTGTGCTCCGCACCTTCACCAGGCAATTGGCTTTGTTGCCACTTTTTTTCCAACTCTCTGAGTCTGCGCACGGTAACCGGAAGTTGTCTGAATTCGGCATAAGCCTTGAGATAGGCAGAATAACTGATCGCCGGGCTTCCGTACAGTTTGGATCCTGACTCGCTGACATTGCCGGCAACGCCGCTCTGAGCCTGGATCATGGTGCCGTCGGCAATGCTGATATGACCAACAATACCGACCTGACCGCCGATGATACAACGGTTACCAATACGTGCACTTCCTGCGATTCCGGTCTGCGCGGCGATCGCGGTATTTTCTCCGATCTGTACATTGTGAGCGATCTGGATGAGATTGTCCAGTTTGCTGCCGCGGCCAATTTTGGTAGAACCCATACTCCCGCGATCGATACAGGTGTTGGCACCGATCTCGACACGGTCTTCGAGGACGACATTGCCTATCTGAGCTATTTTTTTGTAAGTACCGTCTTCTGTGGGTGCAAATCCAAATCCTTCACCCCCGATGACAGCATTGTAGTTGATGACGCACTCATCTCCGATGATGCATTGCCGATGGATCCGTACTCCCGGGTGAATGATACAGCCTTTGCCAATTCTGACCTGTTCGCCGATGAATACCTGGCCATGGATCACGGTGTCGCGACCAATGCTGGCACCGCGGGAGATGATGCTGAAGGCACCAACACCGACGTTTTTTTCGAGATGGGCCGAATCGTGTATGCTGGCTAGCGGGTCAATAATGGCTGCCTGCGGAGCGGGCTGTTCAAAGGCCTGGAGCAGTGTCGCTACGCTCTGGTAGACATCTGTTACCCTGATCAGGGCTGCTTTGACCGGCTGTTTTGGGACAAAATCATGGTTTACTAGGATGGCGCTGGCCAGGGTAGAATACACGTAGGATTCGTATTTGGGATTGGAATAAAAGCAAATACTGCCCTCGGTTGCCTCCTCGATTTTGGAGGCACGGGAGATGATGATTCCCGGTTCGCCCTCTAGCTTTCCGTTGACCAATGCCGTTAGTTCGCCTGTCGTTGTCGTCAAATGCAGGTTTTCAATTCATGAGGATACAGCGATAATTATGCCAATTTGGGCTTCAGAACGTGTGGTTAGGTCTGGTTTCTATGAGGAAGTAGTAGGCAGGTGGGAAATTGATACGATTTGATGCGTTTGGATACGATTATGCTCCAAAAAATTGTCATGCAATGGATTTTACGTATGCCTTGGTGACAACTTCCAGCCTAAACCCAAAACTCAAAGTAAAGTAGTGCTATGGCGCTCAGCGTCATCAGTATTAAAGTCAGGATGCCTAAGATGTTGGACATTCTGTTATTGGTATAGCGCCCCATGATTTTGGGGTTGTTGGCAATATGGAGGATGAGCAGGATTAATACCGGTGCGGTGAGTCCGTAGAGTATGGCGGTGTAGATGAGCGCTTTGACCGGGCTGATGCCAAAATAATTAAGGCTGAGCCCGACGAGCAGCGAGATGGCGATGATGGTATAAAAACCCCGTGCTTCGTGAAATTTTTTATCAAGGCCTTCCTGCCAGCCAAAGGTCTCCGAGAAAATGTAAGACAGTGAACCGCTGAGTACAGGAATGGCAATCAGTCCTGTGCCGATAACGCCGATGGCAAAGAGAAGGTAGGCCATGTCGCCGGCCACAGGCCTGAGTGCAGCGGCTGCCTGTTCGACCGTATCGATCTGATGAACCCCTGATTCGTAAAGCACCGTGCCTGTAGTCAGAATGATGAAGTACATGATCAGCCCTGAGAAAGCCATGCCGAGGTCGACGTCCTGGTTGACCTCATGGATGAGCTTCTTATTGATGATGAGTTGCTTCCTGCGCTGACGCAATTCCTCGACTTCAACGCTGGCCTGCCAGAAGAACAGGTAAGGTGAGATGGTGGTGCCCAGGATGGCCACAAGCGTCATAAAGAAATCCTTGTTCCAGACGATTTGCGGGATGAAAGTCGACCGTAAGATCTGTCCCAGATCCTGTTTGTAGAAAAACGGGACGATCAGGTACACCAGCATCACCAGGCAAAGCCATTTAAGGCTCGTGGCAATCTGCTGATAGGGCAGGTAGATGATGAGGCCAATCAGCAATAAGGTAAAGAATACGCTAAACCACGATGCGTCGATCGCTGGAAAAATCAAATTGCCTACAGCGCCCATGCCGGCGATATCGGCTCCGATGTTCATGACGATGGCAGGCGTGCTGAAGAGGATCATGAGGTAGAGGACGGGTGCCGGGTAATGTTGCTTGAGCGCCCCCGTCAGTCCACGTGAAGTCACCAGCCCGATGCGGGCACACATCTGCTGTATTACTGCCATCAGCGGGAAGGCCAGGATCGCAGACCATAGCGTCCCCAATCCAAACATCGCGCCCGCTTGTGAATAGGTCGCTATTCCGGAAGGATCATCGTCACTCGCCCCGGTGACAATACCCGGCCCGAGGATGCGGAGCAGTCTGCTGAATCGTTTATTTTTGTTTTCTATGGGGGTCAAGATTTCTGTTTGGGGAGGTGAAGTTATGGGATGCGGGGCAGATGAAAGGATTAATATTTGGGTTTATCCAAGGAGTTAATGCTGTTTATATTCCTGGGCAATCAATTCTCTTTGCTTCTTTGAAAATTTTTTCAAAGAGTTTTATTTGAAAACTAACGCATAGTTCTAAAGAATTAAACGGCTTCAATAGCACAAATTGTCCATGCGAATCTTTATTGACATAATTGTAGGAATGTACGTAGAGAATAGACACTGAAATATTCCTGTAATTCCATCTGCATGCACTCGCAATGCCAAATACCTTGCCATTGAATTTAAACGGAGCACCTTTTCCAGTGAATGAGTAAGTGTGCATTTTGGGGATATAATAAAGCAATGGACCTGCTGATAATGTTAGATTATGCCAGTGCGTGTAACCGATCAGAACATAATAGCTGTATTGATTGAATTCCAATTTTCTAATTGGGTTAATTCCGTTGTCATTGCTATTTATTTTTATTCTGGAAATGGAGGTATTAATTTCAATTGCTAAAAATGAATTTATTTTATTTTCCAGGCTTAATCCAAAATACGGACTAAAAATATCGGCGCTGTCCGTTACATAACCCCAGTAGTGATCACCTTCGCTAACTTTTGAAATTTCCAATCCGGGATTAAGTCTTAAGAAGGCTTGTGCATCAGCTCTATTTACAATCCATGAGAAAGCTAGCGAATGCAATAAAAAAATGTTGTCTTTTCTGCTTGTAGACATATTGTGATAGGATAAGACAGTCGCAGTACCGAACTAATTATTGTAATAATTTATTATTGTCACGAGAAATTAAATTTCAATTTGCAATTTAATTTATTTGGATGATGGCACCCCATCTAAGTGTTGGCTCCAGCCAAACTTCAGTCGGGACAAACTATGCCAGAATAACGATTCAAAATTGTCTGAAAAAGACTAAATTAAGAAATTATTTATTTGCCGACTTTCACAGAGTGTCCCGAAAACTGGCAAATCAGCTCTGTGAGTTGCAATGGCCTATTCTAGATTTTCAAAAATCAAATGATTTGATATCAATCATTTGATTAGCAATATATCCGTGTTCAAAAGTATAAATGAGATTCCAATGTGCATTTAAATACACAATTGCTTGATTTCTGTTCAGCAAGTTAGGTCAGGAAGTTTGTTGGAAGCAAACAAATTTTATTATGACTAAGTCCTTGCACTATTAACGCCATAAAATGGTCAATAAATATCACCAATTCACATATAAAAAGTATTCATTGGTCAATGAATAAGCATAATAGGTGTAATAAATAATCTACAGTGCGCTGTCACATTTAGTTTTGTATCCCCGATGACCTTATTATTTTTTGACTCATTTTCAAAATTAAGAAAATAATTTTATGGCGCATATAGCGCTCGAGGCGCACCTTCCGGGTATTACAGGACTGCTGGAATATAGAAAAGATACTGCAGCACCTATCCGAACATTAACCCAAATACTTCTTAGGGGCAATTCGAGTTTGACCACTGAAGAACGAGAGCTGATTGCGACCCTTGTTTCATCGCGAAATGAATGTAAATTTTGCACTGCATCACATCGCGCTGCAAGTAATATCTTATTAGGTGAAGATGCTACCTGTGATCTTGTGATGAAGGATTTCGAATCTGCTCCTGTTAGCGCTAAATTGAAAGCGTTACTTAACATTGCTCAACTTACACAAAAGGGCGGTCGTCAGGTTACAAAATCCGTGATTCAAAGAGCAAAAGATCAAGGTGCGACGGATCGCGAAATTCACGACACCGTCTTGATCGCTGCCTTATTCTGTTTATACAATAAATACGTTGATGGGTTAAATACTTTTACACCCTCTGATGTCGATTTTTACGCCCGGCTTGGTGAGAGAATAACCATAAATTGATACAATAGATTAAGCGGAGGTTACGATCACCTTAAAAGCACAACGATTCAATAGTGAAATCAACGCTTTTCCTAATCGTGCAATGAATAGAATAGATTAAGAATGATTTAAAATGAAGTGTATTGACGTAATAATAATGGATTGTTGGGGCGGTTTTAATATTGTTAGACTCAGATGTCAATGATGGATTTGTTTGCTAAGCAAGAGATTACGGAATGTGCAAATAAAGATATTATAATGTTATGATTATTATTTATTCATTTATTTAAAATTTATAAATAGTATTGGATTGAATTTAAGTCATCCTGATGCAATTTTAAACTTGTCATTTATTATATTTTACAGCTAATAAAGATATCAGATGCCGCATATTTAGCTTCAGGAAAATGTCCCGGGAATTAGGAGTCTTTTTTTGTATCGTCCTGATACCGGGGAAGCCTTATATGAATTAGACCAGGTCCTTTTAAGGGGGGAGTCTCCATTAAGTACAGCTGAACGAGAATTGATTGCAGCTTTTGTTTCGCGTCAAAATGAATGTACTTTTTGCACGAAGAGTCATGCAGCCTCTGCTCGATATTTATATGATTCTGATCATGACATAGTAGATATTGCTTTAAGCGACTTTCGAAATTCTGCATTATCTGATAAAATGAAATCTCTATTAACCATAGCGCAATGCGTATGTCATGATGCAAGAAAAGTGAGCGGGGAGATGATTGACCTTGCACATCAAGCGGGTGCTCGGGAACGGGAAATTCATGATACGGTACTTATAGCAGCATCTTTCTGCATGTTCAATAGATATGTTGATGGTCTGGACACCTTTACGCCCACGGATATTGAACTCTATACTCAAATGGGTGAGCATATGTCAAATCATGGTTACGTGATTCCTCTAGCAGTAAACTCAAATATTTAACTGAGTTAATTATAAATAAGTTTATGATCAATTTTTTGAATTATTTTATTTCAGGATATAGAATCAAGTAAAATAGGGTCAAGTCATGCAAAACATTCGATTAGAAAATGTTCAAATCAATAAGTACCACTGGTTGCTTTTTAGCATTTGTTTTTTAGGTACCTTATTTGCAGGAATTACCTCCACACTAATGTCTGTCTATATGCCCGCGGCAATAAAGGATTTGGTTGGGGTGTCGGATGAAATGGAAGTCAATAAAATTAGTGCTTTTATCAATTCAATTTTTATCTTAGGTGGCTCACTAGGAGGAATTACCTGTGGTTATATAAGTGATCAATTTGGAAGAAAAAAAGGACTTATTTTATCCATCGCATGTTATGGACTTTTTACCCTGTTGACAGCTTTCATGCCGTCCTGGTTCGGGGTGGTAATTTGTCGATTTTTAAGTGGTTTCGGTTTAGGTGGCGTTCTGGTCAGCTCTACCACGATAATGATGGAAGAATGGCCCTCTAAATCCAGAGCATCGTATATGGGTTATCTGTCTATTTCAATTCCAATTGGTATTTTTTCAGCTGGGTTAATTGATTATTTTATTACTTCCTGGAGGATAGCATTCTTCATAGGTATTTTTCCAATTCTATTGGCAATAATTGCTTTTTGGATTCTTAAAGAATCTGATAAATGGTTAACTAATAAATCTGAAGCCAACCAGAAGAATCACACTGAAGACTTTATTTTTTCAAGAAAATACAGAAATAATTTAGTTGCCGGTACGATTATTTTTGGTTCAATGTTGATCGGCTTGTGGGCTGTATTCTTATGGCTTCCAACATGGATTCAAAGTTTTTTTACTTTAAGAGACGCTGCAAAAGAAAGGGGAATAAGCATGATGGTTCTAGGTTGTGGTGGATTGATTGGAGGAGTATTTTCCGGTTCATTAATCAACTGGATTGGTGCGAAGAGATCAATCTTAATTTCTTTTTTTATTTGCAGTTTTATTTCAATCCTGTTATTTAAGACCAATGCCAGTTTTTCTTACGTCATTTATTTCGAAATTGCAATCATATCTTTATTTTTCGGTGCAAGTCAGGGCGTTTTGTCTGTCTATATTCCTGAATTGTTTCCGGTCAAAATTCGTGCAACTGCGACGGGATTTTGCTTTAATGCAGGGAGGGTATTTACTGCGATTGCCGTATTATTTGTTGGTGTTCTGGTTACTGAATTAGGCGGTTACAGCAATTCTCTTTTTGCGTTTTCACTGATTTTTTTAATTGGCTTGGTGTGCACATTTTTTGCGCCGGAAATTGCATCCGATAAAATTCAGATTGACGAAAATTAAATTGTCTATTAATAATTATATTAAATTCAAAATTGTGCCTCATATAAATTTTAACAATGACTTGCCAGGTATCAGAAGTGCCATGGCGTATAGTCCTGAGACGGCGGAACCGATGGGTGTTCTTGCAGAAATAATCATGAGATCGAATGTAGGATTATCACGCGCTGAACGAGAGATCATTGGCATGTATGTATCTTACCTGAATGATTGTTTTTATTGTCATCATTCGCATGCTGAAATAGCATGTATTTATTTGTCCGGGGACCGGGATATTATTGAGCAAATCAAAGAAAATTATTCAACAGCCGATATTTCTGATAAATTAAAGGCGCTATTAAATATAGCCGCGAAGGTTCAGAAAGGTGGAAAATTCGTCACTAAAAATGATATTGAATCAGCAAAGGCGATGGGGGCCAGTGACAAGGATATTCATGATACTGTGCTTATTTCAGCAGCCTTTTGTATGTTCAATAGATATGTCGATGGTCTCGATACGATGACTCCAACCGATATGAGTAGCTATCCAGTTCGGGCAAAACAGATTGTCGAAAATGGATACGGCAGTCATGTGTATGCTTTGAAAAAATAATTCAATAAAATTATAAGGCTAACATCAATTCAAAATCAAAAACGAACTCATGAAAATTAAACTGTACCAATCATTCATCTTATTCATACTTCTTTTGCCGTTTTGGCTTAATGCTCAGCAAAAGGAAATCAATGGAAAAGTTACAACACTGAACAACGTTCCGGTTCTTGGGGCAATCGTTATTGTAAAAAATACCACCCTTGGATGTGCTACGGATGCCGAAGGATTATTTAAAATTAGTGCGCCAAGTGAAGCTGTGATTGAAATTAGTCTAACGGGATATGAATCCCAGACATTTATTGTAAGTTCAATTACATCTCCCCTTTTGGTGGAACTGAAAGAAGACATCGCTCGATTAGATGAAGTTGTAATTTCAGGACTATCTACGAATATTAAGCGCAGAAATCTTGCCAATGCAGTAGCCACCATTTCCGCCAAGCAATTGACCGGAATCGCGCCTTCGCAAACCTTTGATGCAGCGATCAATGGAAAAATTCCGGGTGCCTATATCAATGCCAGTACGGGTGCACCGGGAGGGGGCGTGTCTGTAAAACTTCGTGGTGTTACTTCGATCTTCGGTAATACGCAGCCGCTTTATGTTGTGGATGGCGTATTCATGGACAATTCTGCAACTTCAGGTGGTCTGAATGTTGTTACAGCTGCTAGTGCAGGGGGTAATTCTTCCAATCAGGATAATCCATCTATGAGAATTGCTGATTTAAGAGCTGAGGATATTGCAAATATTGAAATATTAAAGGGGGCCTCTGCTTCTGCGATATATGGTTCTAAAGCTGCAGCAGGGGTTATTATTATTACTACCAAAAGAGGTAATTCGGATAAAACGAATATTTCCGTTTCACAGGATTTAGGATTTGTGAAAGTGAGAAAGTTATTGGGAACAAGGCCTCTTACCAGGGATATTGTACTCAATCAGCGTGGATGGAATGTTGGCGAATATGATGCAGCAGTTGCATCAGGTAAGATATATGATTACGAAAAAGAAATTTACGGTGAAACAGGAATGACAAGAAATACTCAGTTGAGC
Source organism: Saprospiraceae bacterium (assembly GCA_046329325.1). Taxonomy (GTDB): domain Bacteria; phylum Bacteroidota; class Bacteroidia; order Chitinophagales; family Saprospiraceae; genus Vicinibacter. Next base: position 687,297 of record JAXLUU010000002.1, on the reverse strand, counting down.
ATGAGTGGAGGAAATTCCAACACGAATTTTTATTTGTCTGCCGGTACTAAACGAGAAGAAGGCATCATCAAAAGAACCGGATATAGCAATTCTAGTCTACGATTGAATGTCGATCATAGAATATCCAATAACTTTAAAGTGGGATTAAGCACCAACTATATAAATTCAAATTCTGACAGGGGATTGTCAGGCAATGATAATGCAGGTATAACACTGGGAATTGCCTTGGCTTCAACACCTTCTTTTACAGAATTGCATCCTGATTCAAAGGGAAATTATCCACGCAATCTTTATGCTTCTTCCAATCCACTAGAGACAAGAGATAAGATGGTCAATAATGAAAGTGTAAATCGGTTTTTAACCGGAATAAGTTTTGAAGCAATTCTTCAGAAATCGCACAAGTCGCTTACAAAAATAATTGGTCGGGGTGGTTTTGACTTTTACAATTTGCAGACCAAAGCATTATTTCCTGGAAGTTTGCAATTCCAGCAAATTAATAAAGGAACTTCCATTCAGGGAAATACAAATAATTTGAACACCAATTACATTTTCTCTTTAGTCAATAATTATTCTGTTTCCAACCAACTATTATTCACAACATCCGCTGGAATTACGCAGGAGACAGGCAAATACAATAATCTTTTAAGTGTCGCTACTCAGGTTATTGAAGGGCAATCGAACGTTGACCAGGCTGGTGCCTTATCAGCTTCCCAATTCAGGACCAGAAATACTGACAACGGACTGTTTGCTCAGGAAGAAGTTAGCATCTTGGAGTCTATTAACCTAATTGCTGGACTTAGATTGGACAAATCGTCCAACAATGGTGATTACTCAAAGTATTATGCTTATCCAAAAGCCGGACTGTCATGGAATTTGACTAAAATGAAATTTTGGCATTTGGATTTCTTCGACAATTTCAAATTGCGTTCAGCTTATGGTCAGGCCGGAAATTTCCCAGCGTTTGGAAGTAAATTTACTTCGTTAACCATTTCAAACGTGGATGGATTGCCTGGCTCTGTAGTGAGTACGCAACTTGGAGAGCCGGGGATTAAGCCAGAGAGACAAACAGAATTGGAATTTGGATTGGACCTTGGATTTTTTAAGGGTCGCGCCGGATTAGAATTGACCATGTATAATAAAAAGGTATTTGACTTTTTATTGCAAGACCGGTTACCCGCATCTTCAGGATTTACGACGCATTGGGTCAATGCAGGAGATTTAAAAAACCAGGGCGTTGAAGTCGGATTAAATATTATCCCTGTTTCCACTCAAAATTTCAAATGGAATTCATCTATTAATTTTTGGAAAAATCGAAGCAAGGTTACAAGACTTACAACAGGGCCTGTACAACTGGGTTCTTTGGCAGGGGTGCTTTTGGGAACCTTTCAGTTAGAGGAGGGTAAATCAGCGACACAGATTATTGGTTTGACGGATGATGTGGTAAATGGCCCTCCTATAAAAGTATGGGGAGATCAGGAACCGGACTTTCAAATGAGTAATTATAACGAATTTGTATATAAAAATAAACTTAGCTTAAGGATATTGATTCATTGGAAGCAAGGTGGAGAAAATGTTGTTTTTACGAATTTGCAAAGCGATTTTGGAGGTACAAGTAAAGACTGGGACGCCGATGCAAATGGAAATAAAATACCGGATGGCTTGGATCGTATTATGCTCATCGGACGTTCGGCTGTAAACTCTGTCAAATCATCAACATACCTTCGTTTTAGAGAAATAGGCTTGTATTATACATTTGATCAATTCAAGGTCAGATATATCAAAAGCATTCAGGTTGGGGTATCTTTAAATAATTATTTTACCATTACCAAATACCCAAGTTATGATCCGGAAGTTTCTAATTTTGGAGCTGGTTTTTCTTCCGGACTTGATGTGCTACCATACCCTGCATCAAAAAGGGCAGCTTTACATTTAACCGTAAATTTTTAAAGAACAAATTATGTCAAAATCACATACCTTTTTGTCGATACTTGTTATTTTAATATCTACTTTTCTTTCTTCCTGTGATAAGGATTATGGAAATTTAAATAATCCAACCGTTGATAGTTATTTAGACAACGCTAATCAAAGCCAATTGAATAACCTGGTCGCTGGAACTGAATCTGCTATGCGCAATAATTTAGGACTTTACTTAGACGACATTGGCATTCTTGGCCGGGAATTATATAGATTCTCCAATTCGGATCCGAGATATTATACAGATCTACTTGGCGCCAATGATGCGCAACTGCAGAATACCGGATTTTATATTGTTAATGTTTGGGCCAGTCGCTATAGGGTAATCAAGAATTGCAATGTCTTGATTGAAGCAGCCAATGCCTCAACATTAATTACTGATAATGAAAGAAATGGATATGTGGGTTTTGCAAAAACCATCAAAGCATATCAACTTTTACTGGTTCTAAATCTTACCTATAAAAATGGTATCAGAGTTGATGTTGCAGATCCAAATCACCTGGGCCCAATTGTGGGTTATGATGAAGCCCTGACAAAAATTGCTGAATTATTGGATGAGGCAAGTGCGCAGATGATCTCCGCTAAAATTTCATTTCAGTTGTCATCAGGATTTTCCGGCTTTGACGATGCTGCGGGTCTGATAAAATTTAATAAAGCTTTATCCGCCAGGGTTGCTGTTTATCAAAAAAATTGGGATAAGGCATTGACTGATTTGAAAAGTTCATTTTATAATTTAAGTACAAATTTCAATACTGGGGTTTTTAATGTATTTTCTACAGGATCAGGTGATCAACTGAATCCTGCCTTTTTTCCGCAAAATAGTTCCGGTGAAACGAGAGTAGCACATCCTGGTTTTTCTAGAGAAATTGATTCAAGTGATGATCGGATTGGCAAAGCTACCTTAAGAGCCATGCCAATAAGTAGTAGCGGATTGACCAGCGACAGGGATGTTTGGGTATTCAAAAGTAATACGGCTGCCATTCCAATTATAAGAAATGAAGAGCTAATATTAATTTATGCTGAGGCTAACATTCAAAAAAGTAATTTTTCGGAAGCCTTGCTTGCAATCAACAATATTAGAAATGGACATCGGTTAGGAAATTACACCGGAGCGATGACTTCATCTGCTTTGATCGATGAGTTGTTAGTTCAGAGAAGGTATTCTCTTTTCTCAGAAGGTCACCGTTGGCTAGATTTACGCCGGTACAATCTACTGAATACTTTGCCTATTGATCGTCCTAATGATGATATCTGGAGTTCATTTCCAATTCCGAGTACAGAGTAGGTATGGCCTAAGTTATTTTTCACAAGCTGAATGAATTGTTGAGTGGACACTTTTTATTTTTAGGAACATGGCTCATATCGATTTGAATAATGATTTACCTGGAATTCGTGGATTGATGGCTTATTGTCCGAAGACAGCAATTCCCTTAAATAATCTTGCTGAGCAACTTTTGAGAGATGACAACAACAGCCTGTCCAGGGGAGAGAGAGAATTAATTGCCACCTACGTGTCTTTCTTGAATGATTGTTTTTTCTGTCAAAATGTACATGGAAGTATTGCCCAATACTATTTAAACTGTGATGTCAGGCAAATCGAGCAATATAAAAATGACTTTCATTCAACTTCATTATCTGATAAGATGAAATGCTTATTGTCTATTGCAAAAAGCGTGCAAAAAGGAGGTCAACTTGTTACTATAGAACAGATTTCTGACGCCAAAATATGTGGCGCAACTGACAAAGAAATTCACGACACGGTTCTTATTGCTGCTGCATTCTGTATGTTTAACCGGTATGTAGATGGATTGGGCACCTGGGCGCCTGATGACTTAGAATATTATAGTAAAAGGGCTCAACAAAGAGCGGAGGAAGGTTATACCAGATATGATGCTAGGCATTAGTATTTGACGAATTGTCTATAAGGTAATCAATTAATTATTCACACATGCTGAGCATTACGCTCAGCTGTGCGAATTATGATGTTGAAATAATCCAATTGGTTAGTGTTACGCTCTATATTATGACAGATACTGTTATTCATCTCATGTATTATTGCTCATTAATTCTATCTTTTGTTATTTTGTTATCTCTGCGTGCTGATTGGAAATAATATGATTATTTGATAGCCAGATACATGGCCTCATTCAATAGTATTTTTTGCAATGTAAAAAGGGAATAAGTTACACCGAAATTGGCAAGCCTATTGAGAAACAGAAATCACTGATGAGATTTGAAATTCTGAAGTCAACAGGGAGAACCTTGCGATCCCTGAGGTATTATCATTACTTGCCTGGGCCAAATTTAGAGCTTCACGGATACACAAGAGTCTGCCAAATCGCCTATTTTTGTTGTTTATGGTGGCTTAGCTTTCGTTTTGCTGAAGTGAAGTTATGCGGTGGGGATCAGATGAAGGGATGAATATTTGGGTCAAGGTGTTGGGCGTATGGCAGATTGTATATTGAATTGAAAATTTTTTAAACCAATCCCCAGTTGCGAAATAAGGAGCATATTTAAAATAAAACGACATATGAATAGAACGTTGATGCTTGTTTTGTTAATCATAGTGAGTAATCTACTCTGCGCTAAAAATTATCACGTTCAACCTTTGGGATCTGATAATAACGATGGGCTGAGCTTTGCAAAGGCTTTCAAAACCATTCAAAAAGCGACTAACCTGGTTGTTGCCGGCGATAGCATCCTCGTATATGATGGGTTTTACAAAGGATGGGATCATTTTTATAAGAATAGTGGTGTGCAGAGCAATCCGATTGTGTATTTTGCAAAGGGACAAAATGTAATCATCAATCAATCTTGCGGCAGAGGATTTGATGGATTGAATATTGAAGGGTGTGACTGGATTGAAGTGAATGGGTTCAGGGTTCAATCGATCGCTGATCCCAATGGTTCGGGTGAAGACGGAATTCGGGCCGTTTTATCGAACCATATTATCATTCGAAACTGCATCGTGGACAGTTGCTATCGGGGAATTTTTACAGGCTATACCGATGACTTTCTGGCAGAAAATAATATTTGCAAAAGATCTTTTGGTGAACATGGAATCTATGTTTCCAACAATAGCGATGAAGTGACCCTCCGATTTAATGTATGTTATGGAAACAAAGCCGCTGGTATTCAACTCAATCCTGATGTAAGCAGCGGAAGCCCCGGCCTTTCCTACCATGTATTCATCTATAACAACATATGTTATAATAATCGCATCGGCCTCAATCTTCAAGGACTTTATTACAGCTATGTATACAATAATCTGCTTTACAACAACGGTAGCAACAATGGAGGCAACGGGATCACACTTTTTCATGGAGACGCAGCCACCGGTTGTAATGATGTCAAAGTGTTTAACAATACAGTCGTCGTTCCCAATGGTTCACAGTGGGCTATCTTGGCCGTTGAGAGTGATAGTCTGTGGATAGTCAATAATATTTTGATCAGTTTTTCTTCCAAAGGATGTCTTGATATCGAGAGCAGCTGTTCGAATTACTACGGCGATTACAATATCCTCAATGATAGAATGACAACTGATCAGGGCAACAGTTATATCAACTTTGCACAATGGCAAAATAAAGGTCATGATCTACATTCCATATTGGCAAAGGACAATTCCAGTTTGTTTGAGGATTTGACCAACAATGATTATCATTTGAGTGCTCTTTCTGCTGCGAGAAATTCTGGTAGCAGCCAGGTTGCAAATTTAGTTTCAACAGATTTGGATAATGAAAAGAGACCGCAAGGAAATTCATTTGACATCGGTTGTTATGAATTCAGGGAAAGTACCCAGGTGGATCAGCACGAAGAGCGCAAGTTTGACTATATTTTGAAATATCAGGATGATTTTCTGATTGTTGAAGGACTTGAAGAAGGTCAAAGTATTATGTTGACCAATTTGTTTGGTCAGGTAATAGAGCGGGCAGAAAGAATAAACATTTCAAATCTTACGCATGGCATTTACTTCATTTCGATTGTTAGTCATAATGGCTATTTGCTAGCCACGGTGAAGGTTGATATTTAACTACTGCATTATTGTTTCTAAAAAATATATAGAACTCTAGACGATCGGGACAGGTCGATTATAAATCATGCTTATCCATCCCTGGTGGCCTTTCTCTTTCTTTACTGCCGCCGGAGGGCCCAGGACTCATTTTTTCTCCTATTTTTGCACATTATGGGTTCCAAGAAAAAACAAACAGGCGCAGAAGCCTTGGCGAGCCAGGTCAGGGAGCCTAAAGCAACCCAGACTACGCCGTCTACCGGAGGCGAGTGGCCCTGGCTCCAGATGGTACTTCTGGTTGCTGTCACCTTCCTGGTGATGAGCCCGAGCCTGCGCAATGGTTTTGTCAACTGGGATGATGACCGCAACGTCTATGAAAACAAGACCCTGGACGGGCCACTGAACACCAAGAAGATCTCCAAGATATTCCAGTCGACGGTAATCGGCAACTATAATCCGCTGACCATCTTCAGTTTTGCAGTTGAAAAGCATTTTTTCGGTAAGAACACCAAGGATCCTCTGGCGCTGCCCAAGGCGATGCACAGGACCAATCTGATCCTGCACCTGGCCTGCACGCTGATGGTGTTCTTCATTTTTATGCGGCTGGGGCTAAATATATGGATCGCTTTCCTTGGGGCGCTGCTTTTCGGCATCCATCCGATGCGCGTTGAGTCGGTGGCCTGGATCACCGAACGCAAGGATGTGCTGTTTGCCACTTTTTTCTTTGCAGGACTCATTCTTTATCTGAAGAACCTTGAGGCGCATCGCTTTTATCGGACGTTGCTGATCTTCCTGCTTTTTGTCGCGGGACTTTTTGCCAAAATTCAGATGGTGAGTTTTCCGCTGACGCTCCTCGTGATTGACTACTGGAAAGGACGTCCTTTAAAATTAGGGCTTCTTCTGGAGAAATGGTATTTCTTCCTGGCAGCGCTGGCATTTGGTCTCCTCGGCATCTATTTCTTGCGCCAGGAAGGATCACTTGAAGCCAATGAGGTGTATCAGGGTTATCACCGAATATTCATTGGGACTTACAGCCTGATTACCTATTTGATCAAATGGCTGGTACCATATATGACACTCCCGCTTTACCCTTATCCAGAGAAGATGAGTATATGGCACTTTCTGTCAATCATCCCTTTTCTTGGTGTATTCGCTGGGTTATACATTGCCTGGAAAAAAAATTACAGGGGACTGGTTTTTGGCTTTATGTTTTTTTTCGTCAACATCGCTTTTCTGCTGCAGGTGCTTGGCGCTGGACAGGGTTACCTCGCCGACAGGTTTACCTATGTGGCCTACACGGGACTGTTTTTTATCGCTTGTTTTTACTTGCAGGGCTTCCTCGCACAAAACAAAAGCCTTAGCGCGCCGGTCTGGGGCGGTATCGGAGTTTACCTTGGCCTGATGGCCTACCTGAGTTACCGGCAATGCACCTACTGGAAGGATTCCGGTGTGCTCTGGACCCGCGTGATCGAATTCTACGATAACACGCCACTGCCGTTTAACAACCGCGCCAACTTCTACCGAGATGCCAGGATGTATGATGCAGCGATGAGTGACTACAGCCGGGCAATACAGCTGAAGGCCGATCATCCGACCTATAACAGTCGCGCCAAGATGTATTTTGAAAAGAATGAAAACGAGAAAGCGCTCGCAGATTATAATGTCGCTATTACCAAAAAACCTTTGGCAGAGTATTATGTCAACCGCGGGGCGGCCTATGCTCGTCTGGGTAGAATGACCGATGCAATGAATGACTTTAATAAAGGGCTGGAAATTGACCCTGCCTGGAAAGTCGGTTATCTGAACCGAAGCATTATGTATCAGGCAATGGGTGACTTTCAACATTCATTCAATGATATCGAAGCATACATTAAACTGGATCCTTACGATGCGGACCTTTGGTATGAAGGCGCACGCTGTCTTCGCGCCCTCAACCGTACCGCAGAGGCGCTGCCTTATTACAACGAAGCGATTCGACTGAATCCCAGACATGGATTAGCGTACCTGGAGCGAGGAAGGACTCATCAAACGCTGGGCAATGCTTCGGCCGCACAGGCAGACCTCGAGAAAGCGAGAAGCCTCGGACAAAATATAGAACCAGAAAATCCGCTACAACCCAGATAGCTTATGCTGACAAACCTGTTGATACGGAACTATGCCATCATCGACCACCTTGAGCTGGAGTGGCCACAGGGCATGTCTGCCATCACCGGTGAGACTGGAGCCGGAAAATCCATCATCATCGGCGCGATTCAGTTTGTGCTGGGCGCCCGAGCGGATTCTAAGGTCTTGTGTCAGCCGGACGAAAAATGTATTGTCGAGCTTCGCTTCACCCAACTCGAACACCAGCGCGAAGAACTGAGTCAACTTGAATTCCTGGATGATAGCGAAGAAATACTGATTCGTCGGGAAATATTGCCCAACGGCAGATCCCGCTCATTTGTCAATGATTCGCCTGTGACCGTGTCGGATTTGCAGACGCTTTCACCTCTGCTGATTGCGATTCATCAGCAATTTGATCAGCTCGATATTCTGGACAATGCTGTACAGCTTGAGATGCTCGATCAGTACCTTGGTCTCCAAAGTGAGGTTGAAAGCTGCGGTGAAGAATACAGATTATGGAGAAATCTCCTCGGTGAACAAAAGCATCTGGAGGAAGAACAGCGCAGGGCCAACGAAGAAAAAGATTATGTGGAATTTCAATACAGAGAACTTCATGATGCGGCGCTTCTGGATAATGAGTATACCGGGATTGAAGAAGAACTCGCCCTGGCACTCAAGGCGGGCGAAATTCTGAATTCGGCACGAACTGCTTCAGAATTGATTGAAGGAGAGCAAGGCGTAATGGATCAGCTGAACACCATCGGTCAGTCCATGAAAGGGATTCTTCAGCTGCCCGGAATCGGCGAGCTTCATCAGCAACTTCAGGATGCACGATCTGGCCTGAAGGAGTTTAATACAGCATTCAACCGACTCGCGGACCGTACGGATTTTGATGAAGAAAAAATAAGCCTACTGCAACAGCGTTTTGATCTGCTCACCAGGTTGATGAAAAAACACAGGGTCAAAAGTGATACTGCGCTCATCGAATTGCGGGATCAGTTGTACGAACGCCTTCGCGGATTTAGCAATGTCGATGAAGAGATCGAAAAGCTCAAAAAGAAAATAGATCTCGCATACCAGCAATTGTTACAACGCGCCCGGTCAATCAGCCAGTTGCGGCAGAAAAAAGCGCCCGGAATGGAACCGGAAGTAACGGCGCTGCTACAACAACTGGGCATGGAATTTGCACAATTTAACGTAGGGCTATCGCAAATTACCGAGCCCGGACCGACCGGAATGGACCGTGCGGATTTTTTGTTCTCTGCCAACAAAGGCAAAGCACCTGCTCCCATTCGCCTTCAGGCATCGGGAGGTGAGATATCCAGACTAAACCTCGTGCTTAAATCGGTCATCAGCAAACGATCCAAACTTCCGACCATGATCTTTGACGAGATCGATACCGGTGTCAGCGGACAGGTAGCCCTGAAAATGGGAGATATCCTCCGGGAGATCTCAGCACATCAGCAACTCATCACCATTACGCATTCACCACAGGTGGCATCTCGGGCGACCCATCACTTCCTGGTCTATAAAGAGACCAATTCTAAAATTTCCAATACACGGCTCAAAAAACTATCCAGAGATGAGCGCATGACCGAGCTCGCCAAGATGCTCAGCGGAGATCCGCCGACGCCATCAGCCTTGAAGAATGCAAGGGAATTGATCAGTTCTGCAAACTAATTCAAAACATACAATATGATTCTACAAGGAAAACGCGGTATTATTTTCGGGGCACTGGACGAACAATCCATTGCCTGGCACGTCGCCGAAAGATGTGTTGCGCAAGGTGCGCGCATAACCCTGACCAATGCGCCGGTAGCCATGCGCTTCGGTAAAATTTTTGATCTAGGCACCAGGCTCAATGCTGAAGTAATCCCGGCCGACGCCACGCTCACGGAAGACCTTGACAAATTACTCGAGCAGTCAATGGAAGCGCTCGGCGGAAAGCTTGATTTTGTGTTGCACAGCATTGGCATGTCGCTCAATGTACGTAAGGGTAAGCCTTACACAGACCTCAACTATGAATTCATGCAGAAGACGTTGGACATTTCCTCCATCTCATTTCACAAACTGATGCAATGCGCGATGAAAAAAGATGCGATCGCCGAAGGAGGGTCCATCCTGGCGCTGTCCTATATCGCAGCACAGCGTATCTTTCCGGATTACAACGAAATGGCGGATGCGAAAGCCCTGCTGGAATCTTTTGCCAGGAGCTTCGGTTACCATTATGGTGTTGCTAAAAAGGTGCGCGTCAATACGATATCACAATCCCCAACGATGACCACGGCGGGTTCCGGTATCAAGGGTTTTAAAGAATTCTTTGATTACGCGGACAAGATGAGTCCACTCGGCAATGCCAGTGCGGAAGCCTGTGCCGATTATTGTGTGGTTATGTTTTCTGATCTCACACGTTATGTTACCATGCAAAACCTTTATCACGACGGCGGATTCTCATCCATGGGAATGAGCCCGAGCTTACTCAATTTCGGATGAAAAAAATAATCAATATTTTCCTGCTGATGCTGCCGGTGATACTGGGCGCGCAGGCAACCAAGCTAAAGCTATTGGGCCATTGGCGCGATCCTGCGCTCAAAGGTTCCGCACAATACGACAATACTTTCAACGAGGCGTACGGCTTTGTGGCCAATGGTCATGAATACGGAATCATCGGATCTACTTACGGAACACACATCATCGACGTGACCGATCCCGAACATCCTTTCGAGCGAATGCGCATCCCGGGTGGGACCAGCGGAACGGAAGTTATACACCGTGATTTTCGCTATTACAAATGCCATATTTATGGTGTCTGTGATGAAGGAGGAACCAGTACACTTCAAATCATTGATGTCTCACGTCTGCCGGATACGGCCATTCTCGTCTACAATAAAAATGATCTTTTTACCCGGGTTCATAATATTTTTATTGATGAAGCCAAGGCGAGGCTGTACACCAGCGCTGAGAAAGGCGTAACGGGTTATTACGCGCTTGGACTCTACGATATTCGCGAACCTGAAAACCCGCGTTTTGTTGGTCACTACGGCGTTTTTGGTAACATTACAGCGAATCACGTACACGACTGTTTTGTGCGCAACGATACCGCCTATCTCAACTGCGGATATGACGGCATGGCCATCATGGATTTTGCTGATGCCAATAATCCCAAACCGTTGTTTACGCTCAAGCCCAACGAATACAATTATTCAGGATACAACCATAGTGGCTGGCTTACACCTGATGGCAAGACTTATGTCATGGCCGATGAGACCCACGGGTCACCGCTAAAGGTCTTTGACCTGACGGACTTCGCTCATCCGAAAGTCGTCTCCTATCTTTCGGTCTACGGCGATAGCGCCAAGGCCATTCCGCACAACCCTTTGGTATCCTGTCAGTATGCCTACGTCGCATACTATTATGACGGCTTGCAGGTATACGACATCTCCAATTCGAGGTCACCTCAGTTAAAATATTATTACCCAACTTCTACCGCGGTCAATGATTTAGGTTATAAAGGAGCCTGGGGTACCTATCCGTTTTTGCCTTCCGGCAATATCATTGTGGCGGATATGCAGAGCGGGATGTTTATCGTTGAAGGTCCGGAAAAAGTGTGCAACCCGGCCAACATCTGTTCGGCAACTTCAACAACCTTTTTTAATGACCAAGCTTCACTTCAATTGACGCCTAATCCGGCAAGAGATCAGGTCCGCATCCACAGTGAGAAAATCATCAGCAAGCTGATTCTGATCACTGCAGATGGCCGTGTCAAATATCCTGCCTTACAACCGGCTTATGATTTGTTACTTGATCTATCGGATTTGTTCCCTGGATTTTATGTGATGGATGTTCATTATTCTGATGGTGCGCGAGAGCAAAAAAAGTTGATCATTGCGAATGATTAAAACGGCGCGTCTCGCCATTACTTTTTTCTTTTTTCCGGGTGCTTTCCTCCTGCATGCCCAGGTGCCAGGATCGATTCCGGATTCAGCTGTACTGGCGCGACAGCGGGTCAGTGATTCACTGCGTGCTATCCCATTGAAACTAATCAGCAGCGGAGATTATGGAGACATCAGAACACTGGATAGCAATGAATTTGTTATCAGGTCATATCATGCTTTCGGAAAAAGTGTGCTCAATAACATCGGTTCACCGGTCAACGAAGAAAGAGAGACAAGCGGATTTATCCCATTGCTTAATTATGGTTATCGCAATCTGGATTTCTTTACACAGCTGGCCCAGGAGCGACCTTTTATACGTTCGAATAAGACCTACAGCGAATTGATGGTTTCTGAAGGATTATTCTTCTCCAATTCAACCTCCGGGCTCATTGATAATCTCAATGCCTCGGCTGTGGTAGCCAAAAATTTTGCAAACCATATTGATCTCAATGTCATATATGATCGCATCAATCAGAAAGGAATCTATCAGAATAGCCGAAATCTGCTTGGAAGACTCAGCGCTGGACTACAATACCGAAATCCAAAGTCCCGCTGGAGCTATGGCTTTTATTATGTCAACCATTTGTTCAGAATAGAAAATAACGGAGGCATTGTTGATGATAGTCTGCTGTCCAGTAGTCGTTTCCAGGTGCGTGAGGCCATTCCAGTATATACGGACAGGGCAAGAACAGATATCCGGGGAAACCAGTATCGCGGTGTGGTGTCCTGGGTCATCAGTACTTCATCAGGACTACGTCCGCAAATATTTGCTGAAGCGGATTACCAAAACTGGTACAACACGTTTTCCGATCAGCGGACAGGAAGTCAATCATTGTATGGCGCGTCATTCCGTATGGACTCAAATGGATTGCTTCGGACGATGGCGATGTATTCGACACCATTTGTGGCAGGTCTGCGTATGAATCCAGGACAGCAGACAGAAGCAGAGATATCCTATCACTATACGTTCAATCATTTGATCGAGGACAGTACCTACCGAAGAGATTTAAACGTCTCAGTCTGGCACGCGGGACTTCACTGGAGCAGAGGATCCGGACGATTAGGCATCATAGCAGACATCAAATCCCAGCAATCTCAAGCGCTTTATCGCTTCACCGTCGATGGTAATCTGCCTTTTAATAAAATATTGAAATTTCAATGGCGTGCGACTTTTGCGAATGATCTGGCTTCCATAATGCAGCAACATCTTTACGTCAATAAAAGAAGTATTCGTGTATTGGACGCTCAAAAGATTCAAACGCTGGATTTATCCGCGGGACTTCACTTCACTAATAAATATTTACCATCATTAGAATTAGGATGGACGCAGTTTGATAAGCTTATTTATGCAACTGCCGCAGATAGTATTCGTCAGTCTGATCAGCTTATCAGCCGGTTTAATATTGCGTTGACAGAAGATTTTCAATGGAGATTTTTAGGTACCACACATCGTTTTCGCTGGATCCGCGTTACGCCGGATCTGCCAGGCTGGAGTGCCTGGTATTCTCAGCATGAAGTGTACTTCCTTTTTAATCTGGCGCGTCGGAGTATTCCAATGAAGATCGCCGGGTATATTGATTTGGTACAATCGGGTACACAAAACGCCTATGACGCACTCAGCGGTTTTTTTTATCCCATTGGCGGAATCGTAAAGGCTGGACCCTTCGTTGGGCTGTCCGCCGAGGCCCAGGTCGCTGACCTTCGTTTTGTGTTCAGCCTGGATCATTTGGATTCACTTTGGAATCCGCAAAGACCACAGATTATTCGTGGTTACCCACAATATGATTACAGTCTTCGCATTCGCCTCCTATGGCGTTTTCTCAATTAACTTAACAAACATTATTTGACACCTCAGCGTGTACAAGGTCTTGTTGCACAACCATTCTAAAAAATCAGGAAGCCAGTCTTAACATTATTCAATAATTATTCCGGCTTCCTGATTTTCAGGTCAAGCATTGAAAGCAAAATGCGGTGCAAGACTTAAGAGCGATGGTGGTATTTTTTAAGCAAAGAAGCCATAATCATTCACATCGATTAAGCCTGAAAAATGTGATCCTGTTTTATCGATTAACCCAAAGATCATCAATCTTCCAGCTTCAATGCTGTTTCTATCTGATGACTTAAAAATGCTCGATGTGCCCGGGTGGCTTCATCGCCGGATTTATTTTTGTGTAGCTTCTTGTAGAGCTTTTTTAATTCATCAAATACGGCAGGTCTGGTATCATATCCCATCAGTGGATTCTTGGTATCATTGAGACTGATCAGTCGCTCGACGAAAATCTGCTGCAGCTGCATTCGCATCGGATTCACACTGCCTGACAGATCTTCCTCAAAAATACCCTGATCAAGATCCTGTAGTAATTTAGTTGCTGTGTAAGTATTTCCATACATTCTGCTGTTGCCGAGCCTGCGAAGGGTTGAGTTACTGAGCAAAGGTGACAGGACATTTGAATACATATTGAAAGACATGATGTCAATCTTTGGGTCCTCGGAGTTGCCAAAGAAATTAAATCCCCTGCGCTGCGCCTGCAAATAATTGTAAAGGTATTGATCACCTGCAATCGCGCCAGGCCGGAACACATATTTACACAATAACTGCACTGCTTTTTTTTGTTGATCTTCAGCTACCGGAGTGTACGGCAAGGTTGTCGATTTTTGACCAGGTCTGCTGCGATCTACAAATACGCCGCCAACATAATTCGCCACTGTGAAAGCCATATTAAATCGCTGATAGAAAACAAAATTGTAATTGTTTCTCAATCGCGCATATCCTTCGTCGGGTTTGGTAAATTTATCCTTCAGGCGTGTGACCAGTTTATCAACGATCTGAAATCTTTCTTCAGCATAGCTCAGCGGATCATTGCTCATATCCCAGACCATGACCCTGGGATCAATACCTCCTCCGGGAAAACATATATCTGCGTCATTGCCAAAGATCAGTTTAGGGTCTGTGCTTCTGGAGGCTATTTCGTCCAGTTTCTTTTTTTCTTCACCAGGTGAAAAAGGTGTGTAGCCATATTCTATAGCCCAATGGTCATAAGGACCGGTGACAGTGGTATAATAATGGGCCTGTTTGCTGCGGTCCAGTGAAAGATTCACCGTGGAATAATCCATTACAGAACCAATGACGCCATATTTGCCGGTGACTTTTTTGTCTTTTAGCTGCTCGGGACTCAGCATATGCGATGCTTTCATATTGTGCATAAGTCCCATGGTGTGTCCCATTTCGTGCATCACCAGCTCTGTAATAAACTGATGCAGCAGTTCTTTCTTTTCTGCCTCATCATCATCCATCACATCCAGCATTGTCTTGGCAAATTCCTGTTGAAACCTCAGGCCGTGGGCCATTTGGCATTGACCATTTTTGCTGATTTCTTCAGCTTTGAGTGCAAAACCTTTTTCAAAAAGGTCCGTTTCCATGCCCAATCCACGCAAAAAACTGTAGTCGATGGTGATGTCACTGCCGAGTATTTGTCCTGTCCTGGGATTGACAAAGGATGGGCCGATCGCAAAGCCAAGATCAGAGGAGACCCATCGAATCACATTGTAGCGTATATCGGCAGGATCCCAATCCGCATCATCGGGCATCATTTTCATCACGACGGCATTCTTGAATCCGGCCTTTTCAAAAGCAGCGTTCCATTGCAATCCGGCATTGATGACGGTCTGGCGAAGTTCGACCGGGGTCGTATTTTCAACCCACCAGACGATGGGCTCAACAGGTTCACTGAGTGCTGCATGAGGATCTTTTTTCTTCAGGTGCCAACGATGAATGTAATCTTTAAACGGCAAAATATCTGTGGAGCTCATGTCGTTGGCCATCGTTGTAAAAAAACCAATGCGTGGATCGTCAGCCCGCGGCACAAAATCATTTTCCGGCAGTTCGATCAGGCTGTGTTGCAAACGTACCGTAATGAAACGGGCGTCTGTGATAAAATTGTCGCCATCGTTCTGCGGCATTGGATTTTCGTAGGAAAGGTTGACGATGATGTCTGTGTTTTTTGGAAAGCTTCTGATTTTCCAATACTCCGATTTATCCTTGTTGAGCGTGCCCAGGTTCAGATAACTGTTGGCTGGAATAGTGGGTGGGATATTTGGTTTGACAGGATCAAGTTTTTCGCTGAGAAACAGATTGTCTGCGCTGATCAGAAATCCGAGCGAATCTTTACTGATAATTTTTTCGGCAGCAAATACGGATTCAGAGACATCCGCATTGGCTGCTCGGCTGATAGGGTTATTTTTATCGTAATAAAAATTTGTGTTGGAACGACTCCAGTATATTTTATCAAAATTCCGGCGGAGTGAAAACAGCCATGTCTCACGCAGCATATTCTGATTCAGAAACAATGACGGAGGCCCGCTGATACTAAAACTCTGGTAAAGGTATTCTTTCTCCAGTTGTTCTTTGCGTACATAGATCATAACGCTTCCCGTGACGGTGTCCTGATACAATCTGAATAACCCGTCTTTCATTTTGCAGCTTTTTACTTTGTCTGCCAGCGTTTCTTTTTTGGCTGTGTCTTTTGCAGGCGTTTTGGCGCTGTCAACTGCAACTATTTTCGCGGGATCTTTTTTCTTCTGGGCCTGAAGATTCCCGCTGAATGGAAGCATCAGACAAAGGAGATAAGACAAAGTGGTTTTTACGTTTTTCATTGGATCTTGATTTTAAATTAAAATTTATTAACGATGAATAAGGGTATTATCTTGTGTAGGCTGTTTTTAATACGATTCTGAATTATTTATTATTCATTAAAATGTTATCATCACTCCCAGCAAACAGCGCGATCAATATACTATCCTATAGATCGTATTCGAATAAATCAACCGGCGTAACTGGCGATTTTGAAAATAATAATCAAACATGTTTCGGTTTCTTGCGAATCGAAGCGCCGGCCCATGCGCCAAGACCTGCAGTGATTCCTGCAACCAGACTACTGATATAATAAAGCTTATGGACCCCAATATTCATGAATAACTCGCCAATCATAATGGAGGTGGTAGAATCGGCTCTTTTATTTTGGAAAAAGCAGGCTAGACCAAAGCATAAACTGATGGTGACGAGTGCAGTTGCAAATGCTCTGATGCTACTCATGTGATACAAAAAACTTACTGCAGCTGCAGCGATCGCGATGGTCCACCAGGGCATAAGCCATGCTGTAGCAAGACAGGTCGCCGCCAATACTGCAGGATATTGAAAATAGTTTTTCATGATTTTTGAAATTGAATGTTATGCTTTGCAATATTTTCCAAATCCCGGAGACTTGAGCAATATTTAAGCGAATAATATTCTCCTTTGCGCCAGGTTTCGATCATATCCATGTAATGGCGATGCCCGGGCTGTCCGTCCTGTCCTCCGGGATATACCCCATAAGCAACAGGACCATTTTCAGTCAGTTCGACCACCATTCTCCAGGATGGACCCCAGGTCTTCCAGCATGCGTTAATAATATCCTTCGATCCGCTGGTCGAAATAACAGGAATGCTGAAGGCAGGAATTTTAGCAATGTGTTCAATTTTAGTAGCCTTATACATTCCCCAGGTCTTGGCTGTATTCAAAGCGCTCGCTTCAATGGCAGAGTCTAGCGCGATGCGCAGAAGATCATCAAGCGTTTCCTTTTTCGGTGTTTTGACAATATCGGTGTATTTGTTCTCGGTGTGATCTTTCATCAGCTTTATGGTTACGCGTTCACTCGGTATCTGAGTGTATTTCATCAGGCTGTCCGCAGTGATCTCATCCCAGAAAATACGGTGAAATGTTGTAAACCAGAGATCAAATCGAACCGCTTCAACGGAAATTGAATCATAGTCACAATTCCATGCCCGCAAGCTGTTACAAAAGATTTTTTCCTTTTCATTAAGCTTAGCACTGTCAAGATGTTTCATCATCAGTGGCAGCGCGCTTTCTGCCAGCAGTGAGTGATTGTTGAACTGTAGTTTTTGAAGCTCTTCAACTGACCACTTTTCTTGATTGCTCAACAGGTGGTTAATCATACTTCCACGCCATTCACGGAAATCGCCATTGTTATAGTATACTGGAAAAGTATGGTCTGTTGATTTCTGATTGGCACTCGAAATGAATCCACGTGCCGGATCCAGTGTGTGCGGATTAAGCGACATTGGCAGAAATCCTGACCAACTGTTGTGTGAATCAGATCCGTCTGAAATCAGTCGACCCTGTTGATTTTTCTTAAGCGGCATTTCACCCTGAACTGTAAGTGCGATATGTCCGAAGCGGTCTGCATAGGCAATATTTTGTGCTGGATATGAAAAGTTACGCACTGCCTTTCGGTAGTCATTATAATTTTCAGCGCGATTGAGACCGATGAAGGTGTTCAGATCATTCATAGCAAAACTGTCCTGAATAATCCAATGCATCGCCAGTCCATACCGTGATTGTGAAGGTTGCGTATAGACTACTGGTCCCCAGAAAGTCATGAGTATGGTGTCAAATACCGGATCCTGTCCGCGAACCAGGATTTTTTCTACACGTTGTTGTACAGGAGTTTTGTTGCCATCAAGCATATATTGCTTATGTTCTTCATCGCTCCATTGAATTTTGTACCAGTCCTGTACATCCCATCCGGCATTCGTAATTCCCCAGGCAATATTGTGATTGAATCCAATGACTACGCCTGGGATTCCTGCGAAGGTCACGCCGTACACATTGCAATCAGGCGTAATAATCTGTTGTTCATACCATATGCTTGGCAAAGTCAGCATGAGGTGTGGATCATTGCAGAGCACGGGGTGCCCTGATGAGGATTTCGCACCGTTGACTGCCCAATTGTTCGATCCCAGTCCAGACGGCAACGTATCGACTGGAACCGGTAGAAACTCAATGATATTGCTGTCAATCGTTACGCTGCCCAGACTGTCACACCCAAATCCCCAATTGGTGCCCTTTGGAATAACGGGATCCAAGTCTGGATCATCTTCAGGAAAAAGCAGATTAAAATCCGAACCAAACAAATGCTGAGCATTGTTTAACTCAACATCACTGTCTCTTCCTGCGAGTACTTCAGACATTGACTTATGGAAAAGCGCCGAACGGTATGGTGACCATGGCTCTGGAGCGTAAGATAGCAGCTTGTATTCGAGTGGGTAATCACGGGGAGAAAGCGATGAGATAAAGTCATTAACACCATCGCAGTAGGATTCCAGTAGGGAATATGCCGCTGGATCTTTTTGCCATTGCTTCAGACTTCTTCGTGCCGCTTCGGCAAGTCCTTTGCGACGTTTGATTTTGTCAAATTCAATCGCTTTGGCGCCTATGATTTCACTGATGCGTCCTTCGGCTGCGCGTGTAGAAAAATCCATCTGCCACAACCGGTGCATGGCGTGTACATAGCCCTGGATATAATAAGCGTCGTGTAGTGTGGGGGCTTCGATGTGGGGGACTGCACGTTCATCAAAATAAACCTTTCCTTCGCCTTTTTGATTGCGAAGATTATCTGTCATAACTGACAGCGGATCTTTTCCATTATTCCAGAAGCCTTCAAAGGGTGAAAAAAAAATACCGGGCGCCGGAAGGCTAAGCTCTTTGAAGTGAATAGGCTTGTTAAGCAGGTAGCACCAGACTATACAAAGCAAGAATGGTATGATGACTTTAATCATTTTCATTTGGCACTTATTTATTTGGAATGCACACGGCAGGTTTCAGATTCAGTCAGTGATAGAATACAGATTGGTATAAAATGCATCAGTCAGTATGTTGTGATATTATCGAACAAAATAAAATTCGGTGGCACTGCTGAGTTTAGCGTCATAGCGGTAATTTTCAAGATCAAAATCCCTGATGTGTTCCAATGCCATGACCTGGTGGATAGCCATATATCTGGCCATAAGACCTCTGGCTCGTTTGGCATTGTAGGACAAGAAACTGATTTTTCCGTTTCTTATTTCTCTAAAGTGAATGTGAATCACCGGAAATTTAATTTTCTTTATGTCAATAACCTCAAAATACTCCTGTGAGGCAAGATTGATAAGCCAGGGGTGCTCCTGTTGGGTGAGCAATGTGTTCAGTGTAGAAGTAACCTGATCAGACCAGAAAGCGTAAAGGTTTTTTTTTCGGGATACGCGAACAGAAGTTCCCATCTCAAGGCGATAGGGCTGTATCAGATCAAATGGTCTTAATATTCCATACAAACCGGACAGAATTCGGCAGTGAGTCTCAAGATAGTCTAATTGGGGTATATTCAGACTGGCTGCATCCAATCCACGGTAGACGTCTCCATTGAAAGTAAAAATTGCAGGCCTAGAAATGGATGCATTGAACTCTGGTTGCATTTGCTGATACCTGCGAAAGTTTTCCTCCGCTAGTTTTTCGCTGATATTCATCAGCTTCATCAAATCCCGCACCTTTTTTTTCTTCATGACCTGAACAATGTCTTGTGATTTCTTGATAAATTCAGGTGTTTGTGCGGAATCTGCAATCACTGGACGCTTAAGGTCAAGGTCTTTGGAAGGTGACAGAACGCTGATCATCTTTTATCTTGTAGATGCATAGATAATTCAAATTACGAACATACCCAAAGATTAATCAAGGTAAGACCTGCCTTTAAAACCTGGGGAAAACCATGAATCGGAAACCTTAGGGTATTTGCTATTGCCCAGGTAATAGAGTCAGACTACATTTGTACAACAATTGGATCATCATGTTATCGAGACTTGTATTACTGTTGCTCTTGCTGAGTACCTGGTGGCAGGGTGAAGCTCAGAAAATTATCCTCGGAGAAGGAAAGTCGCCCCAGATCAAGGTGCGCGCCAGTAGCAACTGGCAGGCTCCAAAGTGGGCTGACAGCGCGTCGGCCATAAATACCATCAATGGAAAAGGACTCAACGCACCGCTTTATGCTGCGAGTCGGTTCTTATATCAGGCTACGTTAGGTTATGACCTGCGTGAGGTTGAGCGAACCGCAGCCATGGGTTATGATCAATGGATCAATGAACAAATGACTATTCCTCCTTCCTTGATGCTGGTCAAATTGGATGAGGTGATTCGCGAGTCAATTAACTGGCATTATCTTAATGGCGGAGATTCTTCTGAAGTGCCGAATTATTTTTCTTCTTTGCACTTTAATTACTCCTGGTGGGATCTTAATCTTAAAAATAAAGACCTCCTGCGACAGCGCGTGGCATTGGCATTGAGTGAATTACTTGTGATCAGCGCCAACTCTGATTTGGGTGGGTTTGGAAATGCCATGTGCAGCTATTATGATATATTCATACGAAATGCTTTTGGCAATTACTTCGATATCCTCAAAGAAGTCACCTATCATCCTTCAATGGGAGTCTATCTCAGCCATTTGAATAACCCAAAGACCAATGTTGCAGAGAATATCCGTCCCGATGAAAATTATGCCAGAGAAATCATGCAGCTTTTTACGATCGGCCTATTTGAATTGAACATGGACGGAACCCTTCGCAAGGATGGCTCAAATAATGCTATTCCAACCTACACGCAAAGGGATATTCAGGAACTGGCCAAGATCTTCACGGGTATGTCCTTCTCGCGTTTGCGGATGAATCCGAATGGCGGCACACTGGATACCTCATTTTTTCCAAACTACTTGTACCTCGGTGACCCAACAAGACCAATGCGGATGTTCGATGAGTACCACGAGCCTGGTTCAAAATTGCTTTTTGGAAAATACAGCACCAAATGGCCACAATCAGGCGATGAAGACGTTGAAGAAGCATTGCGACTGCTTTTTAATCATCCCAATGTGCCACCCTTTGTATGTAAGCAACTTATCCAGCGGCTGGTCAAATCCAATCCTTCACCTTCTTATGTGAGTCGTGTAGCCAGGGTATTTGTCAACGATGGCAAAGGCATTCGGGGCAATATGGCAGCCGTTCTGCGCGCAATACTTTTGGATGATGAGGCCCGTACCTGCGAATGGCTTGAAGATGAACATAACGGACAACTGAGAGAACCTATCCTACGCTACAGTCACTTCGTACATGCCGTTGGCGTTGAACAATATTATAATCGTTACTACAACTCTTCGTATGAGTTTTTTGACAACACCGGTCAGATTCCGTTGCATTCTCCTTCAGTGTTTAACTTTTATATGCCATCATTTCAACCCACGGGCACTATTACTGCTGAAAACCTTGTCGCACCTGAATTTCAGATCTACAATTCAAAAACTTCGATCGGATTCATGAATATGGTCAACAACTGGATCTATGATTATGTCATGTATTCCTGGATTGATAAAGATCCTTATACTGTGCTGGTCATTGATGAATTGAAAAACCTGGCCAGAGAACCGGAAGTATTGCTCAATCGCATTGACCTGATGCTGACGCATGGTAATATGTCTGAAGGTACGCGCAATATCATCCGCAATGTTGTTAGCCGGATGACGACTGGAGATTATCGAAATGACAGGGTCAGACTGGCCCTTTACCTTACCATGGTCTCACCTGATTACGCCATATTTAAATAGAACGGAATGAAAAATAATATCAATAGCCGAAGAAAATTTATTGGCCAGCTGAGCTGTGCCGCCGTGGGATATTCGACACTGTATAATACCCTGCTCAACCTCAAAGCAATCAATGCCTTGGCAATTTCATCCAGTTCGCTTGACCCTGAATACAAAGCGCTGGTATGCATCAACCTGTCGGGAGGCAACGATTCTTACAATATGCTGGTTCCCTACCTCAATTCTGAGTACAACATCTACAAGAATGTGCGTTCGAATCTGGCACTGGACAAAACGTCACTACTCAAACTCAGAACAACCAATACACCGAATAAGGAGTATGGCCTACATCCATCCATGACCGAATTGCGTACAATGAATGACAATGGCGAAGCCGCTTTTATCGCCAACGTCGGCACGCTGCTCGCGCCAACCACCAAAGATGATTTTTATAATAACCGTACGCCACTTCCGCTGGGACTATTTTCTCATTCCGATCAGGGTGCACATTGGCAGACCGGAATACCGCAGTCCCGAACCAATATCGGATGGGGCGGAAGGGTCTCCGACCTGATCAAGGATTTGAATGCGAATAGCAAGATTTCAATGAATATTTCCCTTGAAGGATCCAATTACTTTGAAACGGGAAATGAACTGGTAGAATATGTGGTTGATCCCAGAAATGGCGCCATTGGAATTAATGGTTATCGACCGGATAACATGTATGATGTGTTCAATATCCGCAAAACGGAAGGAATAGATTCCCTGTTGTCACAAAACTACTCCAATATTTTTGAACAGACTTATGCGGACATCATGCGGGATTCCAGGGATGGACAATTGCAATTTCAGGAAGCACTGGACAACGGACCTTCTATCTCGACTTCATTTTCAGATAACAGGTTTTCCGAAGCCCTCAGTATGATTGCAAAAATCATTTCGGTACATGAGAAGCTTGGTTACAAACGGCAAATTTTTTACGTTAATTATGCCGGGTGGGATCATCACGACGAAGTGTTGCAAAATCAAAATGAAATGCTTGGCGTGGTCTCCAAGGGTCTTAAAGAATTCAGAGATGCGATGGTTGAGTTGGGCTTATTCAAGCAGGTCACAACGTTTAGTATCAGCGAATTTGGTCGATCACTTACTTCCAATGGCAATGGCTCTGATCATGCATGGGGAGGTAATGTATTCTGTATGGGTGGCGCAGTCAATGGTGCCAAACTCTATGGCAAGTATCCTTCGCTGAGTCTCACCGATACATACAACGTCTATGAAGGGGCTATCATACCAACCACACCGGTTGATCTTTATTTTGCGGAGCTGGCGTTATGGATGGGCGTTGCCAAATCAGATTTGAGCTATGTATTGCCAAATATTGGCTCATTCTATGATACACATTCTTCGAATAGTCCTCTGGGTTTATTAAAATAATACCAATATGAAAAAAATACTATACCTGCAAATTCTGATGCTAGTGGCAAGTGTGCCATTGTTAAATGCGCAATGCTATCCTGATCGTCACAGCACAGACTGGTTTGACGCATGGGTGTCTTGTGATCCATCGCCATCACCGAATACGTCGAATGGAAGTGGGCACTGGATTCTTTATGATCTTCAGGAACGCTACAACATTGAGCGCATCAAAGTCTGGAATATCAATGATCCTTCTCATCTGGGATGGGGTATTCGCGATTGCAAAGTGGAGTATTCCGGTAATCAGGTGGACTGGTTTGATGGTGGGACACTTCGTCTTGAAAAGGGTAGTGGGTTAAATAATTATGAGGGTATGGATTGGATGGATATCCGCCTTCCAGAAGCGCGTTATATACTCATCACCGCAATCAATAATTTCGAAGGCAGTGCTTGCTTCGGTCTTGCAGAAGTAGCTTGGTCTGCGGAGAAAACAGTCATTACAAATAATGAGGATCGCCACACAGAAGGCATCTTCGAAGCGACCATCAGCCCGAATCCGGCGCACCAGTATTTTATTGCGGAAATCAACACGACCCCGGATGAAGAAATTCGTTATAGTTGTTCTGACCTGCTGGGACGTGAGTTGAGCGTCGGCCAATTTACAGCAGTACAAGGTAAGTATTTGCTCAAAATATATACCGATCAATGGGCTACCGGACAATACCAACTGCTACTGCGGAGTGCTTCTTCAACAATTACGCTGCCGGTATTTGTGGTGAGGTAGATTGAAAAAAGAAGTTATTGGACCTGAAGGTTAAGTGTAAAATGTTTAAGTCTGAGTATCTGATGAAACATCTCGCTTAGCGACTAAGACGATAGCAAACGATGATGGAAAAGTATGACATCGCATCAGAAATTATTATATGATAAAGCGATCATTGACTAGTGCCAATAATTCACAATTCAATATAATAAAAAAGCCTGTCCAAGACAGGCTTTTTTATTGCTGAATGCTGAATTATCAATTACAAATAATATATCATTGTCATTAATCAAGAACAACTGGCAATGCTTTGATATGCGCCATGATATCGACATTATTGATCTTGCCTTCCGTCTTACTGTCGAGCATTTTCATTCCTTTGACATCGTGAATTAAACCGCCTGGTGATACTGCTTTGATCCCCATAAATTTACCTTCAGCATCAATCGCCTTGATATCAAAAATGTTGCCGTGTTGCATGACGGCTTTGACATCGAGTTTGTCACCTTTTGCTGTGATCGCTTTAATGTCATAAATGGTGCCATCCATTCCAATTGCCTTAACAGGGCCATACTGATCATTGCTGCTCAGCACCTTGACCGGAAGCCATTTGCCACCAATTTTGGCTTTGACATCCATCATATACAACCGCTCATGTCCTGCCAATGCTTTGACGGGTTGAAGTTTGCCATCTTTATCAATTGCTTTGACATCCATCATGACACCGCTGGGGTGAATGCACTTGATATGCCAGATACTGTCTTTGTTGGAGATGATGTTTTGAGGAATAGCCTTAATATGGGCAAATACTTCCGTTTTTCCAATCATCATCTCACGGGCCTTATCCATCATTTTCAGACCTTTGACATCATAAAATTGTCCTTCGGGCGTAATGGCTTTGATACCAATTTGGTGACCTTTGGAATCAATGGCTTTGAGGTCCATCACTTTGCCGGTCCCACGAATTCCTTTTACATCCAAATGCCCTCCCTTTTCATCAATTGCCTTTATATCTAGTATGGATCCGTCTTCAAGGATGGCTTTTACAGGGATATACTTATCCTTCGATACCAGCATTTTGACAGGTATGTGTTTGTCATTGATGATCGCCTTGACATCAATGACGTGCTTGTTGCCCTGATCCATGATGGCTTTGACATCATAAATTTTTCCATCCTTATCCAGGGCTTTCACGGGAAGCATACGCCCGTCAGGGTGAATTGCCTTGATATGATAGATCGTTGCCTGTGCCGTAATGAAGCCTGTGAACAAGCTAAAAAATGCAGTGATCAGCACTACATTTCGAATGTATAAACTTAAATAATTTTTCATATGATTATTGAATTTTATGAATGAATTAATTTATTAACTTCCAAATTTCAGATGCCTGTAAATCGATTGTACCAATTGTTACAGTATGTCTAAATATCAATTGGCTGGTCGTTGCAAGATTCTGTAAAAAATATACGGGGCCTTGCTTGCGCATGAACCCCGTACCAAATTTTATAACCGAAAATAGTTTTATGCAAAGACTTCTTATGACTTCAGAATGTGCAACATTCTGAAATGCACAATTATCTTTTTATTGTGCCATCAAAATATTTTTGGTAGACATTATCCCAAAGGTAATGTGCTATATTTCTTCCCATTTTAAGTCCTTCAATATTGTCTGCCTGGATATGATACCCACCCATAACCCTGGAAATACCGGCCATATCTGCAGTCGCGGTAAATGTCGGCATAGGTATTGAAACAGGATCTCCGGGAGTCTCTGTAATGATACCGGCCTGGCGTTTTTCAACTTCGCCAAATTTGTCACTACCGGTGAATAATTCCAGAATTTTGCCACATGCACCACTTACGGTACTGTGACCAGATACATAAGCCGGAAACGGAGGTGAGACAAAGTTTGCAGGAGAATAAGGATGCCAGCGTTCGGCAGCAATATCCTGTGTTCCTTTATCCGGGCCGGCCCATCCTTTGATCGTCTGGCCGGCATAATATTCGCGTACAAGTGTCCATGGTCTTGCACTGTCATAATAGCGCTTGGTCTCCCAGCATGCAATAAATGCATCCATGGCTGTTGTTCCTACCACAAAAAACATTTTAACGTCTTGGTCAAGATCATTATGATCACGAACAGATACCATTTGTGCAAATTTTAACCAGTGTCCAGCCTGACCTGTAGAACGTGGTCCGTCACGCATAAATTCTACAGTTGCCTTGCGGGTTGCATCCAAATGTGAATTGAAATCAATCACTTCGTCAACTTCTTTTTTTAGTTGTGCACTTCCAAATTTTGGAAATTCAGGTGCTCTGAACTGCGCTGCATTTTTAAGTCCGAATGGTTGTACGCGATACCAGTGTGGTGTAAGAAATCCTACCAGGAAGGTGTCGCCCTTTGGACTGACAAAAGGCAATGGGTGCCAGCGGTCTGGATCAATAATATGCTTGTAACTATTGACCGGCCGATAATAGGTATAATCTGAATAAGGAGACCCATCACATCCTTTTTCATCACCCAACTGATTGGCGCCATCTTTATGGCTGGCTTCGATGATGTGAGCGGCGATCTTGTTGCCCAGACCTTCCGGTTTGTTTGGATCCTGGGTCGTCAGATTCGGATTGTAGCCCATCTTGACAAATTCTTTTAGGATATAATCCTTATCGGAAGGGTAGAGGTCTTGTAGCACACGCAGCATGGTATAACTGATGGCCGTTTCTTTGTTCTTTTTGGTGCGTTCCGCTTTAGGACGACGCATTTTGTTGCCATAGCTCCATGAAGAAGCCTTATCGTCGTAGCACGCCCAGGCATCATACATGGCCTTGGTAACGATACCCAATGAGCGCGACTGTACCGTTGGCTTGGCACCAACGCGGTCGACATCGTTGGCTGTTACCTCAAGTGCGATATCGAGCCACTTGAAAGCAAGGCTCTTTTGAGCTTGTGTGTTGAGGCTTAGCAATACACCCAACAGAATAAATAAATTACATTTCATCTCAGATCATTCATTTAGTTTTCAGGAATATATTTCTTATTATTTGCTTTTTTCGCAATTAAACTGGTACAGGATATTCATGGCACAACTAATCAGCACGACATTTTTAACGATATACTGACCAGTGAGGCTTAATTGAAATCCCTTGTGAACGATTTCTTCTCCAAGGTATACGAAGGGAAGGAAAGTCGTGAATATCTGGATTGCAAAACACCAAAAGGCAATCTTGGTCAGACTAGGGATTAGCCACAATATTCCAATCAGACATTCAAATACGCCTAAAAGGATTACAAAATGTTCTTTAGTGATGAGTGATGCAATCGTTGCAGAGTGCAGGTGATCGATCAGTTGCTCGGCAGGAGATACCGATATTACTTTAAGCCATCCGAACCAAAAGAATACAATAAACATAGAAAATCGGTTAATGGCCGAAATAAAAGTTGGTCTATCAATAGACTTTCCAAATAATGTGAATAAATGGAGGCTTGAAGGGTTTTCGAGGTTGGTGGAAGTCATTGTATTCATACCGATTCAGTTTTGGTTGGTTGATGACACAAAGGTAGAGTGCTCTCATTTCCTTTCTTTTTTTATACACGAACTGATGCTTTTGATTGACGAATACAGACAATTTCCTGATTAAATAAATACTGCAATATCTTTATTCTAAATCACGGCAGCCCTAATTCTGGCTTTGGTCCTTTAAAAATGGTCTTTAGTCAATAAATCAGGCCTTCTGGTCAGCCGTATAAAAAAGCTAGTCTAGTCGGAGAATACTTTTGGGGCATAAACCAGAAGTAAAAATGAAGTCGTTTTTTCAACTATTGATGCTTTTGATAACAGCCTTGGGATCATTAAAAGCACAAACTCCGGCAGATAACATCATGATGGACAAAGGCCGGTTCTGTGGCGCACTGATTTACAGTAACGATCACTGGGATCATTATTGGGAAGGTACCCTCAAAAGAACCAATGGTAACCTGGGGACGGTCACAAGGCAATCTGTAACACCGATGTTCGCACTGGGCCTAACCCGCAAAATTAATCTACTGGCGTCGTTGCCATATATTTGGACGCATCCTAGCGCTGGATATTTTAAAGGTGATAAAGGAATTCAGGATCTGGGTATTGGAATTAAAGCGTTGCTTGTAAATAAGCATATGGGGCCTGGAAGGCTTGACCTGCTGGTATACGGTGGATTTAGTACACCCCTGACCAATTACAACAAGGATTACCTACCATTTGGTCTTGGCTTGGGGGCTAAAGAAGGCGTACTTCGCGGTATATTTCAATATCAGTTGGATAACGGAATCTATTTATCTGGCGCAAGCTCGTATCACCTCCGTAGTGATATCAAGATAGAGAGAGATTATTATTATACCGATCATCCGGTATACAGTAATGTTGTCGATATGCCAGATGCCATCATGTACTCCTTGAGGTTGGGTGTTTGGGTCAAAAAGGACCTGCTTAATGTGAATGTTTCGTATGATGGCATGAATACTCAAGGGGGATTTGATATTCGTCGCCAGGATGCACCATTCCCATCCAACAGAATGAACAATACCATGGTCAACGGATTTGCTCATTTCTATCCTCGATTTGCTCCGGGTTTAAGCATTTTTGCTTCTTATGGACAGGTTTTGAGTGGTAGAAACGTCGGTCAGTCAACAGCTTATACTGTGGGACTGGCGTATCAGTTTGGCGTGTGGGGTGGCAATACCGAAATGGCTCAATAAAAATAAACTATTTATCAATATCTAACTACTTATCAAATGAAATACTTATTAAAATATAAACTTGCCCTCTTCATTGCAGTAGTAGCTTTCAACGCATGCAAAGAAGATATTCCAACCTCATTTGGTTATGAGCCATATGCCTATGCTAAAAACGACGAAACCGGGGGTACCTGGCACTCCGTCGTAATTGCAGATGTCAGCAAGCTTAATATTCCTGATCCTCCCGCTGCGGGAAGTGCTACCGCTCTGGCAGATTTGAGTGAACTCAAGTCTGCATCGGCTAACCCAAGCGCTGATCAGATCAAATCAGTTAAA
Source organism: Saprospiraceae bacterium (assembly GCA_046329325.1). Classification (GTDB taxonomy): domain Bacteria; phylum Bacteroidota; class Bacteroidia; order Chitinophagales; family Saprospiraceae; genus Vicinibacter. The sequence continues at coordinate 657,614 of JAXLUU010000002.1, read as the reverse complement.
TTCTGGGCGAATGACGGTATCACCCGTTGGAATGAACTTGCAAGAGAATTAATATCAAAATACAATTTGCCTCCTTCACCTAATGCTGACGGAACATATAGCGTCCCCAGTTCTGCAACCCCGGATAAGTATCCATTCTTTCCATTTTCTCATCCTACATATGCTTGCAGAGCGCTGGCCTATTTGTCCGGAGCACAATATGATGCAATGATCGCAGCATGGAGTCAGAAATACAAGTACAATGTTCCTTCACATCAGAGTACGGATGCATCGATAAAGCTCAATCTTCCAGCATCAAACCTTCCTACTTATCCTTCAGAAGGAGCTGTAATTGCCAGTGTTTCAAAAATCATGCTGACCGCTTTATTTCCACTCGAAAAGTCAAAGATTGAAGCACTTGCTGCAGAACATGAAAATTCATTGCTGTGGGCCGGAAGAAACACCCGGTCTGATATCAAGGGAGGGGATTCACTGGGTGTACTCGTTGCGAATGAGTTCAAAAAACGCTTGGGTAGCGACGGTATGAAATTTGCACAAACCAGCAAAGCAGTTTCTGACTCTATCAAAGATGCAGCATTTAAGCGTTTTGGTTGGTCCTGGAAAAATCTTGAAATTCCGGAAAGACCTGTAGGAATTACGCCACTTTTTGGCAAGGTAAAACCGTGGTTTATTCCCAGTGTGGAAGCAGTTCGCCCAGGTCCTCCTCCGGCAATTGGTAGTGATGAATTCAATAAAGCTGCGGAAGAACTTAAGAATATCGCAGACAATCTAACGGAAGATCAACGCAGGATTGCTTACTTGTATGGTGATGGCATTGGAACGTATTCACCTCCGGGACATTGGAATCGGATAGCGCTGGAACAGGCCATCAATGCAAAGATGAACCCACTCAGATTGGCAAGAGTGCTTGCTTATATGAATTATGCGATTATGGATGCAGGATTAAGCTGTTGGGATACTAAATATTACTATCATTACCCTAGGCCTTCGCAGGTTATTCCGGGGTTTAAAACACTCCTCGGTATTCCTAATTTTCCTTCATACACCAGTGGACATTCAACATTCTCTGGCGCTGCAGCGGCTGTATTGACGCATTTCTTTACCAGTTCGAAATCAGAATTTGACAGAATCGCTGAAGAGGCAGCAATCTCCAGACTTTATGGCGGAATTCACTTTCGATTTGACTCTGAGACAGGGCTTGCAGTTGGTAAGAATGTCGCCGCTTATAGTGTTGGCGTTGCGGCATTGGATGGTGTGGATTAGATTTTTAAAAAAACAAAATTGCTTAAAAGCAGTATTCTTAAAATTTGTCTGACGCAACAACCATTCTGTGCTTGATTCGTAAGATTTGATTTGATAGGTAAAAGTGTGGTTGTTGTTCAGATACTTGTGTGTCATTGATTACGACGGGTTAGTTAATGTTACGCCCATTTTGTCATTGGTATTTCTTCCTGTATTATATTTTATCCTGCTATTTTTCTTTAAACCCTGATGCGGCAGTGTGTATTGAATTTCGATTTTTTGAAGAAGTGATCAATTGTTGGAATTCATGTTCGCAAATCCAGTTCAGTTTGAATATCACGAAAGTAATTTAAAGCTATTTTCTGATATAGCTTTTTCAGGCTGTATAGAATACGGTGATATTCTTTTGACGGATGAATTTCCTAATCTCTGCGAATAAAGTCTTACCTCTTATCTTTTCTGAAACCGCAATTTCAGACAATTTCTCAATCACCGGTTTTCGGTGATTGAGAAATTGTTTTTATGCCATTACAGCGTGCCTGTTAAATTTCGATTTCTCTACGAAGAGCGTCATTTAGTAAGTTTTTTAACTTAAATTATTGGATCGTTACCTAAATTAAGTTAATGATCCTGACGTTGCGTATCATTGTTGAATTTCATTGGATATTATAAACTCCTGTAGATATTGTTGTCCTGAATTAAAATGTATTCCTCACAGAGAATTCTATCTGATCTGTTGGTAGTAATCATGTTTTGTATACATACTGTATTTTGCTAATTTAAGGATACTTTTAGTCTCTGGATTATGGTTTGAAATTAGACCAAATCAATTGATTTCAAAATGTCATTTATTTATTTCGTCAGCATAAATCCTTAATTCATCCAATCAAGATCTTTAAAAATCAAATAAAAGATTTAATTGGTCAACTTAATTTGACATGGCTAACAGCGCTCCATATGTTTGCATCGTTTTTATTTATCTTTCAAAACTAAACTCATGTCAAACTTTACATTTAAATCAAGAAAACTTACATGGCTTGGAGCAGTCATAGGATTATTTATTCTTTTCGCGTTCCATGCCAACGCACAAGGCTGTGTCGCGATCAGAAGCAATGGCAGTTCATGTACAGGCCTTAGTTCACACAATGACAGCACAGGCTGGCAGGTCAATACCTTTTACCGTTATTTCAAATCTTTCCGCCATTATCGGGGGACTGCCGAGCAGACAGAAAGAGTTGAACTGGGATCAGATGTACGCAATTATTCAAATTTCGTTGACATCAATGTAGTCAAACATATCAATTCACGATGGTCAATGGGGTTGACGCTTCCTTTTCAGAGTATCAAAAGAACTTCTTTGTATGAACACGATGGCAAAACGCGTCATGCTACTTCTGCAACAGGACTAGGTGATGTACGATTGTCGGTCTATGCGATGCTGTTCAAGCCCAACCGTTGGGGCAATCTTCAAGCCGGATTGGGAATCAAACTTCCAACAGGTGATTATAATTATCAGGACTGGTTTTATAAGAATGATACCACATATTCTTTTGGTGCTGTTGACCAGTCCATACAGCCTGGAGATGGTGGTACTGGTATCAGCCTCGAACTGAATGGAAATGTTAACCTGTATAAAGGATTAGGTCTTTATGGTAACTTTTATTACATGAGCAATCCCCGCAATGTAAACGGAACTTCTACAACAAGAGGAGGTACAGCAAGTGCAACAGCGCTCAAATACCGCACCAATGTCATGAGTTGTTCTGACCAATATGCTGTACGTGGTGGTGTCAATTATGGATTTCATGGCCTCTTTCTTGGTGTTGGTTTGAGAATGGAAGGAATTCCTGCTGAAGATCTGATTGGCGGTAGTGATGGTTTCAGAAGACCAGGTTATACCGTGGGTGTGGAACCCAATCTGGCCTATTCTTGGAACAGATATGATGTTCAGATCAGTGTGCCGTATGCTATTAAGCGCAACAGGGTTCAAAGTACTTCTGACATACAGCGGACAAAAGATACTGGTGTGTTTACACAAGGTGACGCAGCTTTTGCGGATTATTCAATTAACCTGGGATTTAGTGTCAGAATTGGTTCTTATGGTCATCAGATGATGGGAATGAATTCTGCAGGGATGAGTGGTCATTAAATAAATCTTGCCGGTTGCAATATGATGGTTTATTTCTAGTTTGAAATGAATAGATCATGTCGCACCAATAGAAATCACTTAAGATCACAACGATTCGTCGCAAATTTGACTTCTATTATTATTTCGTAATATCATTTCATTCATAGTATTTAGGATTTTATCTTGGTAAAAAAAGGTGTCATCTTTGATGGCACCTTTTGTGTTTATATTGATTCTAATTTATTGAGGTAAATTGCCCATTTGTCAAATTCATGTTATAAAATTCTAGACCTGGATATTCTAACAAGCTGATCGAACACATTATTTACATATTTATGTATGTCTTTGATTAAGAATAGACTCTTTTTAATTTCTAATTCAATAGAATGACAGAATTGGCAGTAATATACAGCTGCAACAATAACCTAAAGTTTCTAAAAATTATTGGTTCTAAAATGAGATTTTAAACCACTTGAGATGTTCAATTGCTGAGCCATGAAGGTAAAATAAGCAATAAGAAAAATTGAAGAGTCAAAAACATCAGCCTGATGCGCCAATTTGCCTGTAAAATACTGAAGTAGCTTTAAACATTTTTTCGACACTGATACAAAATCCTGTAGCTGTTTCTTACTTGGCAAATTGAAATAATTGTCTAATAAATAATGTAATGAAGGCTGATCTGGGCTATAAAATGTGGCCTGTAAGCCAGCCGATGCAAAATTATTTGATTGAATCTGTATTCGTTAATCTATGCTCAGTGGTCATTAATAATTTGGATCGAAAAAATGGCTCTAAGGTCCGATTTAGAATAACCTAATTGATAAGATGCAGGCTACAGCGCTGTCTCTAATTGCATCAGGATGTGACATTATGCTTAAAAGGCCATTTGTATTCAAATGATCGTCTGATTCATGAATGAATGCAAGGGCGCTGCTCAGACGCCAGAAAACATTGAGCCATACACGGCAATTTCTTTTCTGATACTTTGACGATTTGTAGTTTTGAATATTATTTTTAAAAGATTAATTTTAATTGAAGCGTATCAGACCATTATTAAAATTCATGATATAAATTAGAATCTGGATTTTGGTCGAGAGCATAAAAATTACTTTTAGATATTTGGATTTTCAATAATTGCCAGATGTATGAATTTTTCTAATCGTCATAATACCTATCGAAGATGCCAGTGCAATATGACCTGCTCTTTGGGACGTTGATTGTTATTCCAGGCCTCCGAGACAATTTTAGCTGGCTTGATAAGTCTGCTTACGACCCATTTGCCACAGAAGGATCTAAAGACCAAGATTCTTAGCCGGCTAGCTGACAAAATCATTAGAATAGTGATTTTCCTGGCCACGCTGCGCCTTCATGCGAGAGTTTGGCGTATTTCATTGAGTTCAAGAATTAACCTCATTGAATATCCCCAGATGGCCATTATTTAACGAAATGATGTGTTAGAAAATAGCCTTAATGGCTAGTACAAAATTCATCGATTGAGGCTGGAAATTCCGTCATTATTTCTGATAATAAAATGACTGGAAGGTTAAAAGCAATTGATCAGATAAATAAAATACAATGCACTTGATTACTAAATTGTTGATTGGCAATTGTGCAGCGAATCCATCATCATTTCAAGCTTCCATTTAAAAACATTATTTGGTAAATTGTATTTTGGGATCAATTGTTAAAATGAAACATAAATATTTAGGCAACGATGTTTAGCTGGATATACTTTGTTTGAGTCTTTATAAGTAGGCTCAGGTCTTGCCTTATTCGTACAAGCCATTATCCATTTTGTTTGCACATGGTATTACGCTTCGCATAATTGATGGGAAACACAGTTTTATCTATTGGTATAATTGAGTAGTTCTGTTCATTTTCTTTGATGTGAATGAACTGATCTGACTTGATATTATTAAAGCGCTGAATTTTACCGGTTAATGGCCAGATGATTTCAAGTTGATCAATCATGGAAGCTGTACCAATGCCAGTTTCTCTTCTGAAAGGTCCATCTCCGAAGCTTCCTCCTGAGTTAACTTGTTTATAAACATTTCGTGTTATTCCGTTTTCTTTGAAGCTGAATTTTAACCTTGCGCCAATGGCCGATTTGTTAGTCTGAGCACCTTCCAAATGCACATTGATCCAATGGTTGTCGTTCTGGCCTGGATTAAGATAAAACGAGTTGTAAAAGGCATCGCCTGGATAGGCACCACCCATGACAATAAAAATATCCTGATCACCATCATTATCCAAATCGCAAAAAGCTGTTCCATGCCCTTTTTGCAGGTTGCCAACCCTTGCAGATACGGTTACATCATCAAAACCTCCTTTGCCATTGTTACGAAATAATTTATTTGGTACCAGAGAGGAGAAGAGGGGATTGCCAGTTCCAATGTACATATCAGGATATCCATCATTATCAAAATCTCCGAAATTCGAGCCCATGCCGAATACATTTTTGGAGAGATTGGCTGCCTTGGTGACATTGCTAAAAGTGCCGTCGTGATTATTCCTGTATAAGTACATGGTTGTGGCATTATTTGGAATACGCAGGGCTTCAGAAGCCGAAGAACTGGCAATCGATTCACCAAAATTATATCCGCACATAAATAGGTCCAGCCAACCATCATTATCATAGTCCCAAAACCAGGTTGGAAAAGTAACCTGCTTCGGATCAAAAAGTCCGGCTTGCCTGGTTACATCCGTAAATTGTGGAATACCATGATCAATTCTGGTGTTTCTCAGTAATTTGGTATTACCGTTAAGACTGGATATAAATAAATCCTCCAATCCATCTTGATCATAATCACCAGCAGTAACACCTTTAATAAAGTCAGTCCAACGACACCCCGCCTTCGCTGCCACTTCCTCAAACTTTCCGTTTTTCATGTTTATGAATAATTCGGTATAATGTGGATGGGTGCCTTTATCCAATGAAGTTTCGTTGCCAATAAATAAGTCCAGCCAGCCATCATTATTGAAATCTCTCCAGACTGCTGCCTGGGTTGGATTTTCTGAATAAATTCCGCTCTCATGCGTTACATCGGTAAACGTGTTGTCACCATTGTTTCTGAGTAAGGAATTGGGAAACTCCCCAAAATTATTTTTCCATGCGCCACGCAGAACCAGGATGTCGTTATCTCCGTCATTGTCATAGTCTGAATGGATCATATTTAAACCTCCGGGCAAATCTCCCAACCCTGACTCTTTACTCATGTCAATAAATCTTCCCTTTTGATCATTGATGAAGTAGTGCATTGTAGAAGTCTCTCCCCATTCCGAACATACAATATCCATATAGTGATCATTATTAAAATCATCAATGATCAGACCGCCGGCCATGTTGTGTAGATTTAATCCAAGATCAGGAGCGATATCCATAAATGCTTTAGCCGGCAACGAACTGGACTCCCTATTCAGATCAGGGATGAGCATTGATTTTGGCACATTGGAAGGATACTCTCCAATAGTCATGTACGCAATATTCAACAACCATCGGGATTCGTAATCTTCAGGATTGAATTTCAATATTTCTTCAAAAATTTCTATCGCGTGTTTCGATGGATCTTTTTGGTAATGAATACCTGTGCTTTGTATTGGGAAGATGCAAGATTCAGTATTGTGGTAGTTTACACAATTCTGTCTTTCTCCCAGTCTCATAAATGATAGACCGATATTGCGGACAACGCCGGTATTGGTTATTATGGGGTTCTCGAGTTTATTGGCCACATCAGTGAATTGTTTTATGGCTTCTTCTTCTCGTCCCAGATTAAGCATCACATTGGCTCTATAATTGCAGGCTGTCAGGTACTCAACCTTATTATGTGTTGTGGTGATGATCGAATCGTAAAAGGCTAGCTGTGCTTGGGGACTAAATAAATTTTGTGGGACAATATTCGACTGATGGATCTGGTTCAGTCTGTCAATCATTGCTTTGTTGGAATTGTTGTTCTTTGTTTGCAATAAATGGATCGTATCATAAGAGCATAAAAGCAAAGAAAGTGTACTTAGAAGGAATATGGCAAGCAAGACATATTTAAACCGGTTAATGGCGATCTTAAAAGACTTCATAAATTTTATTTGTGAAGAAGAGGAATAGAAACTTTATATTTCAAATGTATATGATGCAGTTTTTTCATTGGAATTCAAATCCATGAAATAATTGGTATCAAGGATCAAAATCATATTATACTTGACGAATCAAATCGGACATTTTTTAGAAATGTAATAATGAACTGGTATTTTAGATTTGATTTAAAGTAGTCAGGAATTATTACTTAGACATAATTGTGGGTTGTGTTGCTCGTGCTCAACTTCCTTCAGGGGCGCTTGGTTGGGAAGATCATTTTTACTCAAATCTCTTGGCACCGCAAAAGCTCAAATCATTAAGAGCTATTGAGAACCATCCTTCAGTACGAAGTAGTATTCTTATTCCATTGGAAAATCAATTAAGAATCAGGCTTGATTTACTTAGTCGCAGAATTCAGAATTACCACTTGATCCTCAAGTCTTCGACGCCAAGAACTGTCTGAGGAAAAATACCCTGACATTCTTCAAGAAGGTGTTCCAGACTATGATATCGCGAAGAATAATGACCGATGACGAGTTTTTGCACGTTGGCCTTTGCGGCGATACGCGCAGCCTGAAGAGTGGTGGCATGACCCATTTCTTCTGCCTTTTGTTCAAGCCCGCCATCATAGGTCGTTTCGTGGTAAAGGAGGTCAACTCCTTCGATATATTCAATAATGCTTTCGTTGTATCTGGTGTCACTGCAATACGCATACGATTTGTTGACTTCTATATCCTGAAGTACTTGTTTGCACTGGAGCATGCTTCCGTCCTGAAGTATTACATCATGGCCTTCCTTAAGCATGCGGATATCAGTAATGCGTAAAGTATAATGACTTAGTTTTTCTTTATCAAATTTTTTAAAATGATCCTTGTAGCGGAGACAATATCCTATACAGGGCACCCTGTGGTCAAGGGGAAAAGCGGTAATCGTCAGTTTATCGTCCTGCAAGATTACCGATGCGCGGGTATGATCTATTTCACAGATTTGCAGGTCAAAGGCGATTTGTGAATGACTAAGACGTAGTGTTGTATGTACGAATTCTTTAATTCCAGCTGGACCATAAATGGTCAGCGGATTTTCCCGTTGATAAAGGCCCATAGAGCTCAGTAATCCGGGCAAACCGTAAACATGATCTCCGTGCAGGTGGGTGATGAGTATATGTCCCAGCTGTTTCCAGCGAATTTTATGATTAAAGAGCCTTACCTGCGTGGCTTCCCCACAGTCGATCAGAAATAATTCTTCCTGTATGTTGAGTAAATGCGCGCTAGGGTGTCTGGTCTTGGAGGGTGTGGCTGAGGAGGTGCCCAATATCAGCAACTCAAAGCTGTTGCTGTTATTCTTCCTCATCCAGCTCACGCTCCATGTCCTCCATGTAGACGTAGTCGACGGACTCTTCCATGGTGGGGATCAGGGTCAGTATGCCGTCAAGCTTAGAGATCTCGATCAGTTTCTTAATGCTCTCGCTGCGGATATTGGTGAGTACAAACGAGCCATAATTCTTCCATAATCGGTTGGCAGTCAGAATGCTGCTCAATCCTGAACTGTCGATATAGTCTACCTTGCTCAGATCAAAAATAAGATTGCGGACACCTTCATTGCGTAAAAAAACAAACTCACTCTTCAGCTGTGGGGCGATCAGTGAATTGAGGTTGGATTCCTCCAGACTAAAAACCGCGTACCGGTCCTTTTTGTCTATCTCGTACTTCATATAAATTAGTATGAAATTATATTTTTATAATACTGATAATCAGAAAATTAATCAAAAATGTCGGATATTTACAGGGTAAATTTGCCAAAAATCAGTACTTTTGGTGGCGTAAATGTAATAAAGCATCGGCTATTGTTGAACTATCCGGTGTGCTTATGCATTAAATTAGTGTTTTCCTGCAAAACGAAGCGGTTTGATGGAATATTAAAATGTTGGGATCTTAAATGAATAAAAGATTTTCTTCCAAGGTAAAAAAAGTTCTGGCCAACAGTCGTGATGAGGCCCTGCGTCTTAACCACGATTATATTGGTACCGAACATATTCTTCTCGGGATGTTAGCAGAGAAGGAATGCCTCGCGGTACAGGTGTTGCGCTCACTCAAGGTCAATCTCAATGAACTTCGCAATAGCATTGAGGAAGCCATTCCAGTACGCAAAGGCGAGGGTGCCAGCTTTCAGGTTGGCAATCTGCCGCTCAACAAACAGGCTGAAAAAGTTCTTAAGTTTACCTACCTTGAAGCCAAGATTTCCAAAGAAGAGGAGATACATCCGGAACACCTCCTACTTTCCATTATGAAGCATCACGACAATTTAGCCAGTTCTATTCTGGAAGAATATAATGTGGATTATGAGACTTATAAGTCCGAGCTGGACTATATCAATCAGCAGGCAGAAGAACAAATAGACTCAGTACCTGAGATAACCAACTCAAGTGATTCTGAGTCCTTTGAGGATGAACAGGGTAATAATCCATTTACCCGCAAGTCAGGCAGCAAATCAACCACACCGGTTCTGGATAATTACGGCCGTGATGTAACACGCCTGGCAGAAGAGGGCAAGCTGGATCCGATTGTCGGCCGTGAACAGGAGATTGAGAGAGTATCCCAGATCCTGAGTCGCCGTAAAAAAAACAATCCCATTCTGATCGGCGAACCTGGTGTAGGAAAGACAGCCATTGTGGAAGGACTGGCCCTGCGCATCATGCAGAAAAGGGTATCCAGAACACTTTTTAACAAAAGAATTGTGATGCTGGATCTGGCTGCCCTGGTAGCAGGCACCAAATACCGCGGACAATTTGAAGAACGCATCAAAGCCATCATGAATGAGCTGGAGAAATCACGCGACGTGATTCTCTTCATTGATGAAATACATACCATCATTGGAGCAGGTGGCGCTACAGGATCGCTGGACGCCTCCAATATTTTTAAGCCCGCACTCGCCCGAGGTGAGCTTCAATGCATCGGAGCTTCTACGTTGGATGAGTATCGACAGCATATCGAAAAAGACGGGGCGCTTGACAGAAGGTTTCAGAAAGTAATGATCAATCCGCCGACGGTCGAAGATGCGCTACAGATTTTACATAATATCAAATCCAAATACGAAGAGTTTCACTCAGTGAGCTATTCGGATGATGCAATCAATGCCTGTGTGCGACTGAGCGACCGTTACATCACGGATCGTTTCCTCCCGGACAAGGCGATCGATGTGCTGGATGAGGTAGGTGCCCGTGTGCATCTCAACAATATTCACGTACCCAAACATATAGAGGATATTGAAAAACAAATTGATACCGTCAAGGATCAGAAAAATGTGGCGGTGCGCAGCCAACAGTATGAAAAGGCTGCAGACCTGAGGGATCTCGAGTCCAAGCTTCAGAAAAAACTGGAGACGGCCAAACAAGAGTGGGAAGAAGAATCTAGGACCAAGCGTTTTCCGGTATCTGAAGAGGATATTGCCGAAGTCGTCGCGATGATGACGGGAATACCGGTGAAGAAAGTGGCGCAAAGTGAGATGAAGAAACTCATCCACATGGCGGACGACCTGAAAGCAGTGGTTATCGGTCAGGATGAAGCCGCTTCGAAAATTTCGAAGGCCATTCAGCGAAACCGCGTTGGGCTCAAGGATCCACGCAAACCAATCGGAACCTTTATTTTTTTGGGACCTACGGGAGTAGGTAAGACAGAAATGGCAAAAGCCATCGCAAGACTTCTGTTTGATTCGGAAGATTCCCTGATCCGTCTGGACATGAGTGAATATATGGAGAAATTTACCGTATCCAGACTGATCGGAGCTCCTCCGGGATATGTAGGATACGAAGAAGGAGGACAGCTCACGGAAAAAGTCAGACGCAAACCTTACTGTGTTATTCTCCTGGATGAAATAGAAAAGGCCCATCCTGACGTATACAATATTCTGTTGCAAGTGCTGGATGAAGGAACCCTCACGGATGGTCTGGGACGTAAAGTTGACTTTAAGAATACCATACTGATCATGACCTCCAACATCGGTGCACGTCAGCTCAAAGACTTCGGTCAGGGTGTCGGGTTTTCAACCAAAGCGAGAGTCGAATCAGCGGATGAAGATGCCAAACAAGTAATCAAAAACGCCTTAAAAAAGACATTTTCTCCGGAGTTTCTCAACCGGATTGATGATGTCATCATCTTTAATTCGCTCGAGAAGGAGCAAATATTTAAAATCATTGATCTCGTGGTCGCCTCTTTGTTGAAGCGCATCGAGCAAATGAATATACAGTTTACCATTACCCAGGAAGCCAAGGAATTCCTTGCCGAAAAGGGCTACGACCCCCAGTTTGGCGCCAGGCCTTTGCACCGTGCGGTTCAGAAATATCTCGAAGACCCGCTGGCGGAGTACATTCTGTCCGAATCTCCGGAACCCGGTGCCAGACTCAGTGCCATCCTGAATAAGGAGGAGGATAAAATCGTGATTTCGACAACGGCTGCACCAAAAAGTGCAAAAAAATCATAGTCTGCGAGGCATTATTTATTTTTGCGGCATAATCCTAATGTCCATTAAAACAATTTCAATTTGATAGATCCGAACAAGGCTCAGTTTCGCATCAATGAGCAGATTAAAAATTACACTATACGATTAACTGGCGATGATTTTGACGCCATCAGTGAAGTAGCCGGAAGGCCAATAGATCAGGGAATTTATGATACCTCGGCAGCCCTAAAATGGGCGTATGACCTGGGAATGGACCTGATTGAGATCAGTGGGAAGGCGGACCCGCCGGTCTGCAAGATCAGCGATTTTAACAAATTCCTCTACAACAAGAAAAAGAAGGAGAAAGAGATCAAATCCAAATCCGCCAAAGTAACCGTCAAAGTGATTCGCTTTGGACCCAATACGGATGACCACGACTTTGAGTTCAAGCTCAAGCATGCGATCAAGTTTTTTGAGGAAGGGGCCAAAGTCAAAGCCTATGTACAGTTTAAGGGCCGAGCGATTGCCTACAAGGATCGAGGCGAACTGGTACTGCTGCGCTTTATCAAGGAACTTGAAAACTATGCCGCAGCAGAGGAATTGCCCAAGCTGGAGGGTAAAAGGATGTTTGTGACCCTTAGTCCCAAAAAGGGAGTTCCTAAAATTTCATAAAATAATATTCGCGCAATAGGCTGCTTGGTGTATCTTTGCACCTCCAAAAAAGTACTTATGCCTAAGGTAAAGACGCATTCCGGGACCAAAAAGCGCACCAAGGTGACAGCCTCAGGTAAGGTGAAAACCTTCCAGGCCAACACTTCTCACCTTCTACGCAACAAAAGCAAGAAGGCTAAGCGCCGCCACCGTAGCAATATCGTCGCTCATCCAACAGAGCAGGCCAGGCTGAAAGCGCTTTTGGGAATTTTCTAGAAAATTGTTTTAACCGGACCAGCGGTTAAGTATCCCTTCGTTGGGATCCCCTGATCCTTAAATCATAACATATGCCACGTTCAGTCAACGCCGTCGCCTCCAGGGCACGCAGAAAAAAGATCCTCAAAGCTGCCAAAGGTTATTTCAGCGGCAGATCCAAAGTTTATACCGTAGCCAAGAACGCCGTGGAGCGCGCCATGAAGTACGCTTTCGTACACCGACGCGCGAAGAAAAGAGCTTTCCGTCGTCTTTGGATTGCCAGGATCAATGCAGCCGTTCGTCCGCTGGGTATGAATTACTCTCGCCTGATTGACGGTCTCAACAAGAACAAGATCGCGCTCAACAGAAAGGTCCTTGCTGACCTGGCGTTGCATCATCCGGAGACCTTTAAGGCGGTTGTCAACCGTATTAAGGGTTAAATATCCCAATCCTTCTTGATAATTTGGCTCAATTATGTTAAGGCAATGCTTTTTACAAAGCAGAGGTAACAATTATTGATTGGGGATAAATAATAAATGACTGTATCCTCTTATGAAATGCAATTCAGGCAAGATGCAAGAATGCAAGTTGTGTTTTAACATTATTGATCTCCTTGCTGTAACAATTTGATCAAGATAGCAAAGGAGTTTTGCATTGGCTTATTACAATAGGTTTGTCCAAAAATAGTACGCACTAATCCTTGTTAGGCGACTTATCCCTAAAGTCCATTGTGATGACAAGCAAACGCATTGCTTGGAGTTTGGCAATATGAATGGTGGAAATGCTTTTAAGCTTTGATACTATTTCAAAAGAACCAGCATTTTTCGTGTAGTCCTAAGGCCATTGGAAAGCAGACAAATATATACACCGGGATCGAGTCCTTCAGGACAGAAATCGATTTGATAACTTCCTATGGAATGCCATTTTTTATCAAGTACAATCGCCACTTTCCTTCCTGAAAGATCCAGTAATTCGATTTCCGTCAGACCAGATGAGGTTAGATTATATTGAATTTTAGTACAGCCATAAGACGGGTTTGGATTGATGAATAAGGATAGGGAGTTGTCTTCAGAAATAATCTTCGGTTCAACACTGGTGTTGATTTTGTTCAGGTCAATCAGAATCACGCCGCCATCGTCTGCAAAAATATCAGTACCATTATTGACAAGAATTTCTGTTTGATTTGCGACGGATTTGGCACTGATACGATAACCGGAATAGGGCTTAACACCGGTTACATAAATGAACTTTACCGTGTGCGGGACAGAGAAGCTTGTATTGGTGAAGATTTCATCCCAGTTTTTAATCATTAACACGCAAGTCTCGCGAAGTGCAGCTCCTTCAAAAGCAGTACCTGCGATGCTTTGCACCAATAATACATCATCTTTGAGCGAAGCGGAGTCTGCTCCCTGCAATATATTCAGAAACCGGATATCCTTGGGGTTGGATGGATCTTCGATTTTGATCTGATGTGTGGTGAATTCCTGTTCGGCGAGTGCACTAAGTTTTTCTGAGACGCTCGGCGTTAACTTAGCTCCTTCGGGAAGAAGATTGGAAAGAAAAAGTTTTTGATGGCCTGGCGTAAAAATCGTTGCATTTCTGCCCTGCACCTGGGGTGCGGCCGTAAATTGCAGAAAGAATCTTTTAAAGCGATCTTCGGATTTGGATTGCGCTCGATCATAGACAAAGATGTGATCTGGTTTTAGCCAGAATATTGACCGACTCGCATGTTCTATATCTGAGGCGCCGGAATAACGATTGTACAAAGGTGTTGATACACCTGTGGCATAGGCATAATCATTGCCAATACTTTTTAATGCAACCGGATCACCGGCATTTAGCCCTTCTTTCCACTGCCCTCCACGCTCAGATATGGGCCCTTCATACCATTGCATCGAAGGGGGTACATCGTTTTTTAAGGCCAGGGTGTTATGAAATTCAGAAGTCGTTCCGATGTTATCATTGGTGTATCCACTTCGTTCTTTGGTAAGCCATTCACCTTTTCGGTAGAATTCAAACTGATTGCCATCGCCGGCCTGGTGATTGATTTTTGTCCAGTGGCATTGCCAGTTAAACCACGTGGCCTCCGCAGTCCAGTCGGTACGACTCAGCAGTTTTTGCCAGCTCGGATCCCAGAATGTTGTGTTCATGGCCGGTCTTGGATCAGGGGTTGCTGGTAAGTCTGGTGGGAACATCAGAAAATAGTAAAGTCCGCTGGTCGCTGAGCTGCCCGCCCAGATATTATTGATGTGATAAAGTACTTTGGCTTCGCCGCCTTCCAGCGCATTCCTTGTAAACCACCTTGCCTTATCCAATCTGTTCTGATGATTGCCAATGCGCATGTCGATCAGGCTAATAGGTGCCGTCACATCAATCATAAATGGTGTCATCCAGGTTCTTAGTAAATCACCATAATTGGCCACAGGATATATTTCGCCATAATACGTTGCATCTTTTGGAACGTAAGGTATCGGCGCAATCGAGTGGATCAAACCATCCATGAGCCTGGTCCAATATTCGCTGGAGAGTAATCCAATTTGTTTTCCTATAATATTCTCATCAGCCCAGCCAGCAGTTTTCAACGCCAGCAAAGTCTGTGCGACCCATCCGATGCTTTCTCCATAGAGGGAGCCTTCAACAGATAGTCCGCCGCTGCCCATTCCCAGGCCTGTGGGGTTTACTCCGTATTCAGCCAATACAATTTGCGGTAACTCATACTGCGCATATTGTTGGTATAACCACGCACCCGTGGCATTAAAAATAAAACTGCGCAGGCTATTACCTAATGCAGAATAATGAAAAACAGTGTCCAGCGGTGGATCATCTTCCGCATCCATCGAGAGTGCCATGAAAGTCATATTGCGGGCATGACCAGAGAAGTAATTATTGAGTACCCAACGATCGGTCAGATTGATACGTTTGTCGTTGATTAATCCGATGGGCGTCGGATGATTATAAGCCGTGAGTTGTTCTGTACACCAGCGCAGGAATACAGTTCGGATTTTGGCTTTGTCTGCAGAAGTTAGAATGAAGTTTTGGTTTTCATCCCGGGCATTATAAATCCAGTCTACCGTCAGTCCAAAAGCTTCACCATACACGCGGGAGCGATCATACGTCATAAAGCCAGGATCGCGAAAGGGAAGTCCTGCAGATGGGCCTTTCAATGCCTGATCAATCGCATACATCAGAAGATTGCGGGCGCGACGGGCATGAATCGGTCGTTCGGCAATGTTTGGATCGATCAGCGACCAGAAGGCAAAAAATTCTGCATATTGTTCTGTAACAAAACCTGACCAGGTGGTATTGCCTGGATCCGGCCAGTTGGGGTTTTCAACTCCTCCGGGATAAAATTTAGTATTATAAGTGCTGATGGCGCTGTTGAGCATGTTCTTCAAGGCGCTGTAGATAGGATTGCCGGGGATAGCCCAGCGTTGAAGAACAGGAAGATCTTCCGCGGTAATGAGTATTCTTGGGTGTCCTTTGACCGCATGCGGATTGTCTGGCATGGTCATGAAGCTGAATGGCTTTTGCACAGGTCCGGTGATCATTCGGCTGACGGCCTGTACTGTCCAATAATAGCTTGAATTAAACTTCAGGTTACGAACCATTCGCTGCGTGCCGGGTACACTATCATCTTGAAAGACAATCTGTTTCATGAGTGAGTCGGTGGCAACTTTAAGAATATAGTAATCAGCAGCATTCGGGTATTCCCAGCTCACCGAAGTGCCGGGTACCTGTAAAATGGACTGGTCTGAGGGGGTTTTTAATCTTGGTGAATTTACGGGCTGGGCCTTCAAACTCATGTGAACCGCAAGCAATGCAATGAGACTGATCAATAACTTCATACGCTTTGATGTTTAATAAGACAAAATCAATCTTTAAGATATAAAGCAACAGCTTATGTTTGATAGAAGATAGATTGTCGTAAAACTGACTGCTTATTTGGCTGGTTTGTTGCCTGCATAAGTGATATTGAAAGATTTGGAAATTTAAAAAATAAGGAATGGTGATGAGCCAGGCAATACTTCTTTTAGCACTTCATTGCACATTCGTAATAACTTTTTCGAAGCGCATTTATATATTTACAGTTTTCAGTCATTTGATAACTGGCAAGAGATGAAAGTAGTAAATTTTCTTTGGATTATTGTGGCATTTATTTTTGCAATGACGATTCAGACATGCAGAAAACCATTTGACAGTGAGTGTGCATCTTTCAGAGCAAATATAATTCTCGAAGGAACAGATCGTCTTACGGTTGAGGTATCGAATGGGATTGGTACTTTAAGCTATCAATGGTCCAATGGAACCGGTGATTTATCTTCTATCGTGGTGAGTGAATCAGGGCACTATTGCGTGACGGTAACAGATCATTTGAATACATGTACAGCAAATGCATGTTACGAATATACAAAATCGAATGGAGGTGATTGTGGAAGTTTCAGTGCGGTAACGGATGATGAAAATAATCTTTATGATATTATCACCATAGGCTCCCAATGTTGGATGAAGTCGAACGTCAACATCGAAGCAGGGTTTCCAAAAATTACGGACCCTGTTGAATGGGCAAGTTCCACAAAACCTGCCTGGTGTTATTATGAGAATAATGTCAATAATGGGCCAAAGTATCAAAAACTGTATAACTGGTATGCTGTAAAATCAGGCAAACTTTGTCCTAGTGGTTGGCATATTCCTTCATTGGCCGAATGGGAAGCGCTTTTTAAATTTTTAAAAACAGACTCACTGGCCGCAGTCAGCATGCGCAAAGCAGATCCACTGTGGATAGGTAATGTCAATGCAACCAATTCAAGTGGCTTCAGTGCTTTGCCAGGAGGAAGGAGACAGGCCGGGGGCTCATTTATTTATGAAGGTACAGAAGCTGATTTCTGGACTTCCGATGAAAGTAAATTGGCCGGCAGCTCAATAGGCATTACGATTAAATCAACTTTCGATGGCATCACCAAGATTGACTGGGGAAAGAACCATGGTTTTAGCTGTCGGTGCTTAAAAAACTAAAGATGTTTTCATTTCAATAAATGGTATTTCGTTCAAATCAGGTCAATTGAAAATGCTTTCCACTGAGTAAATTTGAATCGAAATATTTTATTTTGAATGAAAACTTTTTGATGTATTTCTTTTCGAATTTTGCCCATAATTCTCCCTTTTGGCAAATAGTTTAAATCTGTCACACTAAAATGACCTGTGTCTGGAACAAGGTAAGTTATTTGTCTGTGATTTTTAGCAGCATTTTTATTAAGTAATAAGTTAAAGCTCGCATCGTAATTCAAGGAAATAATCACTGCATCATGGTATAATGAATCAGGGGTCCAGTGAAAACGAATGCCCTTGCGCCTTGAATATTTATTATGATTAGTTGTATCGGTATAGATGTCAAAGACCTTTGGAATATAAGCTTTGGTTGAAATGGTATCCTGGTATTTCGTAATAAGTTGAACTTCCATGACTGAACCAAGATAGCTTAGATTAAGGTGTAAATTAAAATTTTGATTCTCATTGAGTACTTCATTATTCCCAGGATTGAGACGAATCGCAAAGACAGATGTATCATTACAAATAGCATAGAGGCTGGTTCTGTGAGTATAAAACTGAACGTCGGCTTCGCCGCACACTGTTTGTTTGTCGCGCGAATAAAATTCTGATTTGAATTCGTCTATCCTAGAACGGTCACCGACATAAAGATTGTACTTCGACAAAGCAAATGACGCCATTTTTTTGTTACAAGAAACTGCCGAAATAAGCAAAAGGAATAGCTTCAGGATGAATAGTCCTAATTTATATTGACTTTTTGTATATGATATCATGACTGATGAGGTTAATTGTATTCTTAGAATCGTAAATTACCGTTGAGAAATAAGAATTATAATTTCAGAATAAAATTGCAATAAAATAATAATTAGATAGGATTGGGATAATTATGCTTTATTATTTTGAAGCAAAGTATAGACGAATTTTCATAGGCGTTGTTCTTTTGCGTTTTTAATTTTAATCCATTTTTCTGTTGCTAAAAATACGAGTCCTGACAAAGCGATCATGCTTCCGAATACGGAACGTATGAGCTGGCTTTTTCCAGTCGCATAGTCATGTATATCATAGTAAAGGCTCGCAAGCAAATAACCAAAACAAAACACCACAAACACAATAACGGGCCAGGGATACAAAATGGTTTTATAGACGCGCGGGATATCGGGCATGCGTATGCGCAAAAGCATAACACCCAGTGCGCTCATGCCGTAGAAGAACCATGTGACAAAGATCAGCATATCGGTCAGGATGTCAAAAGATCCACTCAAAGTCAAAATAACACCCCAGGTCAAATTGAAGAAAATAGCGTTCGCCGGTGTGCCCCAATTTGGATGAATCTTTGCGGCAGAAGCAAACCATCTGTTTTCGTAACCAAGCGAGTAGGTGACCCGGGCGGTACTGAAAACATTGGCACTTAACGTTCCTGTGGTCGTGAAGGCAATGATCGCCGCAAGAATAGCGGCACCTGTAGTGCCCCATAAAATCTTGCCGGCATCACTGGCTACCGATGAAGAATGCATCATGACTTCCAGTCCGAGACATCTGTCCAGTGACCAATGGAAGAGAAAATAAATCAAAACGCAAACACCAATCCCTATAGCCAATGCCTTCGGAATATTTTTCTGTGGGGATCTTATTTCGCCTGCGACAAAACTGATATTGTTCCAACCGTCAAATGCCCAAAAAGCACTGGTCAGTGCGGCAATAAAGCCGGAAAATGTAATCAGCCCGGAACCATTGAATACGACGGTCGAAATGGCTGAATGATGTGTCAATCCGCCGGCAATGACGATCATTATCGCGATGACTTTCAATGCAGAAAAGAGATTCTGTAAACTGGCAGAGAGCCCTGTGCTGATTGCTGACAGGATGCTGGTCGCCAGCATCAGAAGTATGGTCAGTAATTTAAGACCGATGTCTTTGAATGGTTCGATGATGCCGATTCCAGGAATGTGAACAGATGTCGCCTGGATAATCTGATCCCCGCAATTCGGCAATGAAATAAAATAAGAAAGATATTGCGCACTCACAAAAGCAATGGAAGCATTGCCTGCCGTATTGAATACTGCAAAGGAGGACCAGGCATAAAGAAATGCAAAATTCCTGCCATACATTTTTTCAAAAATAACCACTTGTCCACCAGTTTCCGGAAACATACTGATGGCTTCTGCATTGGTGAGTGCTCCGCACAAAGTAATCAGTCCGGCCAATATCCAGGTCAGAAGCAAACCGCTTGAAGTTGGAAAGGAGGCAGCCATAACTGCTGGCTTGATAAAAATACCAGAGCCGATGATGCTACCGGTCACAAGCGCAATGCACTCGCGCAATCCGAGGACTCGATCAAAATTTTGCCGGGGCAAATTAGATTATTAGACCTGCAAAATAAGCTTAAATCAGTTTCTTAGTCCCTGAATTACTCAAAGGATTATTGACCTGCCGGACTCGCTAGTTCAAAGAACTGATCCAATCTTGGAAGTATGATTAACTCTGTCCTGCGGTTGATCCGTCGCCCTTGCTCTGTGTCGTTGCTTGTCTTGGGTAAATATTCCGAACGGCCACCAGCAGTAATTCTTGCCGGATCGACATTATACTTGCGTTGCAGCAGCCTCGCGATGGTGGTTGCCCGCTTGGTGCTCAGATCCCAGTTGTCAGCGAGGCAATCCGTGTTGATCGGCACATTGTCTGTGTGGCCTTCAATCAAAATATCGATGTCTTTCTGATCATTGATGATCTTCGCAATTTTTTCAATTGTAAGGGCCGCTTTTTCATTGATTGTGGCGCTTCCGCTTTTGAACAGCATCTGATCGGAAAGGCTCACGTAGACTACACCTTTGCGGACTTCGATATTGACATCTTCTGAAGGCAGGTCTCCGAGCGATTTTTTGAGGTTCATGACCAGTGCCAGGTTGATCGAATCTTTGCGACTGACTGCCTGGGTAAGGTCTTTGATATAGCGGTCTTTCTCATTCATTGCTTCCAGTGACTTTTTTATACTTTCCGCACCGGCTTTGCTGACCACGCTAAGATCAGAGAGCCTTTCCAGCAGATTGTTATTATTTTTCTTGAGGAAATCAATTTGTTCTTCGAGGCCTTTTATTTTTTCATTGCGACTGCTGAGTCCCTGGTTGAGTTCTTTGATTCTGGCATCGGAAGTCCTACCCAATTCATCTTTGGTATTTTGGCAATTGCTGAGGTCCTGGCGGCAGTTGGCAAGAGATTGTTTGAGGGCATCACTTTCGGCCATTGCGAGTTTGTATTTTTTCGAACTCACGCAGGAAAAAAAGGATGCTAGCATTATTGAAATGAGGTAAAAAGATTTCATCTTTAGAAATTTGCCCAAAAATAATGTTTGAATTTATTAACCAGATAATTTTATAGCAAAAATTAAGCAATTCTTGTTAAAGTCAATATTAAAAGAATGATGAATACGTAAAAAGCAAGTATTCATTGTGGTGATCGCTTTTATTAAATGACCGGTGTTCATGAGCTTCTATTTATAATGATCTTTTTATTATATGCAAAAATGCCTCAGAAGATATTTCTGAGGCATTGCTTTTTTAGTAAATCGCTCAAAATCCAAACAGACTATTTTTAACTACATTTAGTTTAGAGAGTAAGAATTTATTGTTTAATCATTTTTGTGACGCTAATAATCTCGTTGTTAACTTTGATTAATAGGAAGTATGTTCCATTCAGTGAGTCAATGTGACTACTTGAAAATCCATCCCATACAATTCGCTGGTTCCCTTCCTGGAGTTTGCCTAAGTTATTAGACTTTATAATTTTCCCTTGGAGATCTGCCAACTGAAAAGTGACTAATGACGCTTTTGGTAGATCGAGAACAATCGTCACATCTCCACTCGTAGGATTAGGATAAACATTGGCATTGAATTGGTTATCGGGAGACGATTCAAAATTAATTACGCCGGTTTGAAATCCTTTAAGGTCCAAGAATTCTTTCATGATAGGTGTTAAATCAGTATTGTCTAAAAGCCCCCTTCCGGTTATTTTACTTGCAAAGCTGCCTCCAACATTATCGTCAGCGCCAACAAAAATATCCTGCGGGGTATGGTTGCCAGGAGTTGAGCCAATACTAGTCCCATTGCCATTTGCTATAGGATGAGAACCATAGGACACAACAATCCTTCGTCCTGTGGCTGATACCGGGCGAGGCCATTTATACCCCTGAAAGTCGTACATTTCATAGTCTGGAAACCAATTTGCACCGGGCGTTAATCCAATTGCCGTGGATTATTTACGCCATACAAAGTATCCTGACTCGGAGTTTTAGCGTACGTTCTGATCTTTAATCCGTTCTTTTGTAAATCAGCTTCGTCGTGTAAGCCTACGATTGCTGTTCCCCCACATTCATGATCTGAACTGGAAAAAATTAATGTTGAGCTAGTCGGATCTTTTAGTAGTTCTCTTCCTTTTTCAATAGAATAATCAAATGCCAAAACTTCTTTTATTAAGTAATCTGAACCATAAATTCCTATGTTCCTTTTGACTGAGGCACCTGATTTTGTATAGATTTGGTCTGTTGAAAATGATTCATGATCGTATTCTAAAGCTAATTTTGTCGTGTCCGAAGAAAATCCAATTCCGCCAGCATTAGCATGCTCCAGGTGATCGATGCGCCCTCCTTCTACCATCAGGAAAAAGCCTTTGGGACTTTTATTTCTTAAGACTTTAATTGCTAATTCTGTCATTTCCGGTAAGCTTGGCTCCCAAGTAGCGGACAACTGTCTGTCTTGTTCATAGTTTACATGATCTGCATTAAACAGGCCAATTAGCTTTGCATTATTGTTTGGTTTGAATTGGGTTATATCAATATTATTCATTGCGTTTCGACTGTTGACATAGATATAACCTCTGTTCTTGGCTATTTCAATCAAATCAATATTATCTGATCTTCTTCCAGCCATTTTTAATGTATCAATGCCACCAATTGTCTTTGTGACCGGATTTCCATTCTCATCTACAATAATAGCATTTTTGCTCGAGCCATTTTTAGGTAGAAAATGCCTGCTACCGCCACCCAACAAAACATCTAATTCTACCCCAATTTTAGGCTGGGGCAAAATCCAATGTTTGAGTGAATCATATGAACTCCCAAAAATATTTGCATATTCCTGTTGAGAGCTGGATAGGTACTGGGCGGCTATAATATCTTCAATATCTCTGTTCCATATATGTGCTGCAAAGTCAGCAGGAGTAGCATGGGTGATTCGGGTTGTTGTCACCAAACCAACAGCATAACCGTTTTTCTTGGCACTTTCTAAGATAGTCTCAACTGGTTGATTTAAATCCAGATCAAAAGCTACTGCTTCATTATGAACCTTTCCTTTTTGTCCGGCTGCATAAACTGTTGCACCTGGGGCGGAATCCGTTATCCATGAATTCTTTGAGTGCGTTGTTACCAGTCCGACAAATTTTAGTTTATCTATGGCCAATGCCTGAAAACCGCTATCAGTAGAAAATCTTTTGCTTGATTGTCCTTGGCCTAACGCCATTCTTGTCGCAGTTTTAGCAGCAAGACCATATCCATCGCCGATGTACATGATGACATTTCTGGGCTTCTGCGAAGATGCAATACCAGCCGTAAGTATTGTTAGTATCACGCATTGAAGATAGTTTTGAATTTTTCTTTTCATGATTTTAAAATTTTAGTGATGCACAAAATTAACCTGTGCTATATCTGAATATATTTACGAATTATTATTCTTGGATTAAGTTTAGATTACAGTATTGTTATGGAATTAATATAGGGCAATTTATTAGCTGGGCAGCTATAGCTTTGCTGTTCAACCTAGAATATTATTTTATGGTAAAGAAAAAATGTGCCGTAATACTTCACTTTCTTTTTTTGTTTTCATCGGGTAAGATGCTATCTCAGCCGATTTTTACAAGTCCGGATAATGATCAGATAATTGATTGCTTCAGTATTAGTAATAGAGATATTATTCTTACAGAGCATACAATTTTCATTACGAACAAAGGGATAATTCGTCATAGTCATCGTATTAGCGAGAGAATAATAGATGGAATCATGACCAATTCCAAATTTTGGTTTTGTACTGAATCAGGCTTATACAAATCAAACATTAAGAAGGATAAGCTGATTGATATTCAAAAGATTAATTTTCCACTGTCTGATTATTCATCCGTTAAATTGAAAACCGAATTGAGTATTCATGAGAATGTATGGGTTTTTACCCGAGATGAAGGTATTTATAAATCAGTCGGAGATTCAGTATTCTCCTTGCTTTTGAAGGCAAATATGCTTAATGATCTGTTTGTTGTATCTGGTGATGATTATTGGATGGCCACAGATGCAGGATTATTGCATAAGGTAGGCGGCAACATATTTAAGTATAGCGAAGAAGGCGTTGCGGGTTTTGAAGTTCCGGATAATATAGTTGATAATTTGTATGGGGACGTTGATCATCTAATGGCAAAGATGTCATCAACAATAAGTTTACTTAAACTCGAGGGTGAAAATACTGAATCACATGGAAAAACTATTAGTTATATTGGCGAAAAAGGCAATTCTATTTATCATGCTTGTTTTTTAAGCAATGGCTCTGTGCTTTTTGCTACACAAATGGGTCTGATTTGTTTATCAAAGGATAGTTTTACCCACGAAGCTGAAGATGATATATTTCATGAAGTCTTTCAAGCCTCTGAGAATTCCGCTGCAAGGTTATTGAATTCCTCTATATTGCCTAGTAAAAGTATAAGAATTTATAAAATTCGTCAATTGACGAGAAATAAATTACATCTAATCGGGGAGAAAACAATTTATAGAATGCCGTTAAATAAATTATTATAAGAATAGGATTGATTATTTTTGCGAAGAGCGTTAACTTGTACTAACCACGATTTGATCAGGATCAATTAGTTAATTCATAGCTGTCGTAAAAATCTACTCAAGGAACATTATTTTGCGCTTGATCTTTCTCTGGCGAAAGAAATTTTTCCGGTGATCAAAAGACAAGTAGGACCTGCCTTTTCCCATCATTTTAGGAATTAATGATTATTGAATACTATTGAGGGCAGATCAAGGGGTTTCTTGCTATTAAGTAGTCCAAGCAATATTTCAGGAATTATCTTCGAATATATTTGAATTTTTATATTCGATTCGCCAATGGGTTTGAAATCGGGTCCCATCATGATTAGCCAAGTCTCGGATGAGCCTTTGATCAGACTGTGATGGCTTTGCCAATTTTTACATCCTTTGCCTCTGCCATGATCTGTGGTTATCAAAAGATCTGTCTGTCCTGCATAAAAGGGGTCTTATTGAATCAATTGCCATAAATCTTCTATGAACTTGTCACACGAGTTGATACTCATGATATAACCAGAATAATCGCCTTTATGAGCATATTCGTCGCTTTCTCCAAATCCGATATGCACTACTTTAGGATGATAATTCATAATATAGTCTTTTGCTTCAAGAAATGTTAAACCGTCTTCTTTGGTAGAATTTGGTTTATATAGAATATTTTTTATTTCTTCAAGATTCTGATTGCAGTCTGCAAGTTCACCTGTAACGTTGTAATTGCAGGATAGATAAAAGTTCGACCGTTGAATATTGTAAATATACTTAAATTTATACCATGAAGTAAAGGCTGCAATTGAATGCCTGTAATTATTGTTTTTATTGAGGTATTCTAATACAGTTATATTGGGATTATTATAATCCGCATTGCTAGCCACTATTCCTTTGTCATCTAATGCAAAAATTTCATTGTATCCCGGATAAGATATTTTAAAAAAATTCTTTACGTCAACTTTGTTCTGAAAGTTTCTATTTCCATAAAGTGCGCCATGTTTTGCAATGTAGCTCCAGACAAAGGGCATTAAAACTTTTCTTCTCATTGCGAAGTCTTCATCCCAAAACCTGTCTGTTAAATGTTCAGATGACTCCAGACCAGTGCAATTTAATAAACTTTTATCTATACCGGTAAAGATTTCACTCCACCTCACACCATCCATTGTTATTATCATTAGTTTTCGTTCTGCCTGGGAACTGGCAGTGTTAAAAAATGAGTTTACCAGAAGGATAGTGAGCGTTAAAAAAGTAATCGTAATGTATCTCATAAGATTGATTATAATTTTCAAGATAATTCCCATGTTAAGATAAGGTCAGAGAAATAGTTATATCTGCCATTTGAAATATTGTGTATAAGATTCGGAAGGCATGTTAGAAGAAATAGGAGGCATTCGCTAACCTGTATAATGTGTGCGACACAAAATTACAGTTAGAGAAGTATTAATTATTAAGCCATGGTTAATTCAGTTTTACCATTTGATTATGTTTTGTGGTAACGTACAGAATGTCTGAATCATTTATTTTATTTGTGCACAAAAAATTAATTGTAGTATTGTGTAACTTGAAATATGCAAAGTGTACGTCTGTTTTTAAGGTGATTTATTGATAAATTTAATTATAATTATGTAATTATAATTTAAAAAACTGTTTATGGGTTATTGTTAATACCTGATTCTCGAGTCATATTCAACATGCTTTGACATTTCGTGCTGGAAAGCAATTGAAATTGGAAGTTAAAATATTTTGAAAATGGATCCATCTGCATTTTTAAAGAAGTAGATAATGATCCTGAAATGTTTCGCGTATAATGAGATTGTTTGGAAATAACAAAAAAATTTAGTATATATATGAAGCCTAATAAGATAATAAATGAGGTCTATAGTATACTGGAAGTAATGCAAACTTACGGTTCTACTGTTTTTCTGGGTGAAAATGTTACACAATTACAACACGCTTTGCAATGCGCTGATTTAGCAGAAATTATGACTAATGATCATGAAATTGTTATAGCGGCACTATTCCATGATATAGGGCATTTGCTCTATCAGGCTCATAATAAAGATTCATTGGAGATTGACAAAAATTATTTGGGTGATCCTTCGCATGAACTGACAGGAAGTCAATTTCTTCAATCTGTAGGATTCTCAGAAAGAGTTTGTGCAATTGTCGCCAATCATGTAAACGCAAAGAGGTATCTGCTGTCGAATGATAAAAAATATTTTGACTCATTGTCTGAGGCCAGCAAGGAATCTTTAAAGTTTCAAGGTGGTGTTATGACAGAAGACGAAGTCTTAGTTTTTGAATCAAATCCTTACTACCCGGAAATTTTACTAGTCAGAAAATTAGATGATAAGGCAAAGGAGTCTGATTATAATTACGATTCTATTTTTAACTACCGCGAAATTTTGATTCGGCACTTGAACCGGCAGCAGCGAAAGATGTGAAAAGTACAATCACCCTGTTTTTCAGAAGGGGTGCTTTGTCGAAATTATTAAATCAAAAAATAATTTATTTTTATTTTCGTGGTTTGTTATTATTGCAATAGTCCAAAAGTACTTAATGGCAACAAAAATATTTTATAGTGTTGTATTGCATATAAACTTGGGCTCTGCATGTTGGTGAATGTAGTTAAATCATAAAAGATTTCTTATGAGAAAATATCTTAAATTATTTGAAAGAATGATTGTTTTGGTGATTTAGTAATTGGATTTCATCTTTGTAATTTATCTTCTAGCATAAAAGCAAGTATGGAATCAGGTCCACTCAACGTATTTAATAAACCTATTGAGCCGTGTTCGATGCAGCCACTGACCGGATTCTACCGTGATGGTTGTTGTCGTTCCGGTGAGGAGGATCTGGGGCAACACTGGGTGTGTATTGTCGCTACACAGGAATTTCTTGAATTTTCTTCAAGTGTGGGCAATGACCTGAGCAGACCAAGACCTGAATACCGATTTGATGGCGTAAAACCAGGTGACCGATGGTGTTTGTGCGCTTCCCGATGGATGGAAGCCTACCGTGCAGGAAAGGCTCCTCTCATTGTGCTTGAAGCAACCAACAGGAATATTCTGAAGCTGGTGGATTTTTCCCTTCTGCTTGATTTCAAGTACACTGCTTCCTGATAAGATTTATTTTTTCTCTTCTCCGGTAAAATATTTGCGTATAAAATCTCGGGCCCAATCACGGCCACCAAGTCCGAAGGCCAGTGCAAAGGCCAGTCCGAGCGACCCAAAAAAGATGCTGACAATATTCGTAATGATTGCCTGCCCGATACCAATCTGTGTCAGCGCGATGGCCAGGGTAAAAAATCCTATACTGTAAAATACCATCTTGCCAAGCAACTCGGGATTTTCAAAGTTATTTTCTTCCAGGCTGCTGACGACAAGACTGCTGACAAATTCTGCCAGGTAGAAACCAATGATGATTAGAATGCTTGCTATTAGCACATTTGGAATAAATAGAATCAGCTGATTGAGCAGATCGGAGACCAATTCGAGACCGAGATTGTTAAAAAAGCTGACCATGACCAGGAGCATGGCGGCCCAAAAACATATCCGCGACAATATCCCCGAAAAGCCATTCTTGACCCCGCGTTTTTCGAGAAAGCGGTGGACGCCGGATTTCTGAGCGAGCCGGTCAATACCCAGGCTGTGTGACAGTCGCAAAATGATCCATTGAATGATTCGTGCAATCAGCCAGCCGGCGATCAGAATCATCAGTGCATGGATGATGCGGGGTATGTAACCAGCAAAATCCTGAATCATGTTTTGAAAATTAACTTGTATTTCTTCCCAGATATTCATCGGTTGAATTTAGTTTTATTGCATTAATCTTTATGGATGTAGTCAAGGTCTTCTGTCATTTTGCGGATGATCCTGAATTCGCTGAGAAATTCACGCGCGATGACACGGAAAATGGTATACGTTGGAATCGCAAGGACCATGCCGAGTATTCCATTCATGCGTGCGCCGATCATGATGACCAGAAATATTTCCAGCGGGTGAGCCTGAACTCGTTTCGAAAAGATATAAGGCTGGAGAATAAAATCATCCAATAGTTTGACAATCAGAAATACCATGAGCGCCTTGGTCAGCAAAGGCATGATCTGTTGATAAAAATCGAGCTCAAGATTCGAACTGATAGTCAACAGACAGCCAAATGCAGCGCCAATGATCGGCCCGAGATATGGAATAATATTCATGACCGCGTAAAAAACGGCAATCAGAATGGCATTGCGGATACCTATCAGACTGAGGCCTGCGGTGATGAGCAAGGTGAGCATGGCCATTTGCAGAACAATTCCACCAAAATATTTGGTTAACAGATTGCTGACTTCTTCGATGACCTTTCTCACTTTTTTGACAGAGGCCGCCGGTACAGCGGCAATGATCATTTGCTTAAAAAGATTGCGCTCTTTGAGGAAAAAGAAGGAGATAAAAACAATCGAAAATAAACCGATGATGAGGTGGCCTGCCTGGCTGAGAATGCTTCCGAAAAAACCGCTGAGTTTGGCCGGATCAAAATAATTGCCCAGCAATGATTTAACCTGATCGGCAGCACTGGGTCCTGGTTCAAGGCCCAGTGACCTGAGCCAGTGGTTGATCTTGTCAATTGGTTGCTGCAATGCCGTGGATATGCTGTGAAAATCAACTTTTGAGAGGATCACAGCTTGTTGAACCACGATCGGTACAAAAAACCACAGAACCAAGCCGATGAGTGAAAATATAAGAATGATGGTCATCAGCGCAGCCAGTGATTTGCCAACACCAAGGCGCAGAAGTTTAAACCGGAAAAGCAGAAATTTCATGACGGGATCTCCTGCCATGCTGATAATCCAGCTGATCAAAACATAGCTTACGACCTCGCTGAAGAAGCGCAAAATAAATAAGATAATGAGTAGTGCGAGACCTCCGAGAATATATTTACGATATTCCGTCCACATCGGTGCAATGATTATTGTTCAGTGCTTATGCGGTAACGGTCGATCTTACCGGTGTGATCCAGCCATGGGTATCTGAGACACGCCCGCTGCGGATACCGTTTATTTCCGACTTCAGCATTCCCGACAGTTTCCAGTTTGCTGCATCAAGCATAATGTCGCGACCATGGTATCCAATGCGGTCAACGCTTGCGATTACAGCGGCGGTACCCGTTCCAAAGACTTCCATCAATTCGCCACGGTCTGCCGCCTCCGCAATTTCTTTCATGGTCACCGGTCTTTCCTCAACGGGGATCTGCCGTTCGCGAAGTATTGACATCACACTGTTGCGCGTAATGCCATCCAATATGGTACCTGAATGCAGATCCGGCGTCAGCACCTTATCGCGCAGTACAAAGAAAATATTCATGGTGCCCACTTCCTGCACGTATTTGAATTCTTTGGCATCCATCCACATCACCTGATCATAGCCTTTTTCTTTGGCGAGTTTGGTAGGATATAGACTGGCGCCATAATTACCTGCTGCTTTTGCAAAACCCACGCCGCCTTCCGCAGCGCGCATATATTTTTCTTCGACAAACAGACTGACCGGCTTGGGGTAATACGGACCCGAAGGAAGATTCATGATCATGAGCTTAAAATGATCTGACGAACGGACACCAACGAATTCATCGGTGGCCATCATCACCGGACGAATGTACAAAGCACTCTCTTCGTCTCTGGGTATCCACTGGCGGTCGAGCCAGACCAATTCCTTGAGGGCTTCAACAAAAAGTTCTTCCGGAAATTCGGGCATGCACATTCTCTGGGCTGAAATATTGAGCCTTCTGGCGTGATCGTAGGGTCTGAATAAAAGCGGCATGCCATCTTGATTAATGCCTGCTTTCATACCTTCAAAGATCGCCTGACCATAATGCCATGCCATTGTAGCCGGATGAAGCGGAATTCTATGAAGCGGGCAGATTTCGAGATTCGTCCATTGCTTTCCGTCAAAATCTGCAACAAACATATGGTCTGCAAAAACTTTTCCAAAAGGAATGTTGGAGAAATCAACTTCACTGATGCGGCTGTCGTTGGTGAGTTGAAAGCGAATTTCAGAATTCATAGATTGGTTTTTTCAATGATGAGTAGATTTGCCAAAGATAGGGTATTCAAACCGTTGTCTGAATTATCTTTTAAACACCTTTCCCTTTGGAATATTATCACAGCAAATATACGACATATTTAATTTCAGAAGAAAATTTTGAAATTAACAAAAATTATACAGAATTTCAGAATATTATTTTTAAAATAAAAGAAAATAATGAAAAAGAGGACGAATCTGATTTCCTCAACCAAATTATGTCTTCTGTCGGTATAACATTTGGCCAGAATGCGGTGCTCATCACCGTTGGTCCGGATCAGGAAATTCCGCTCAGGTTGTGGATAGGAAGTCCCGTCACACATGTACTTGCGCTGGGATTGCACCCGCAGCAACTGCAGTTACAGGGATTCAGTGAGCTCCATACCATCTATCAATTCAACAACTTGCGGATCCTTTTTGGACTTCAGCTTGATCAGTACAAAGAGCATAAGAATAATAAATCTTTGCTCTGGAACGCCCTCAGAAGCTGGAAAAATCAGGCTGGATGAAATTATTGCTGTCCAGCCGTAACCTTCACAAGCTTGAAGAAATCAGGGCCATCCTTCCGGCAACCATTACCGTTGATCCCTGGGAATCGGATGTTGAAATCGAAGAATCAGCTGACACCTTTGAAGGTAATGCACTCATCAAAGCATATGCGGGCTGGCAACAGAAGGGGATTCCCTGCCTTGGTGAAGACAGCGGTTTGTCGGTACCTGCGCTGGGTGGCGCGCCAGGGGTATTGTCGGCTCGATTTGCCAGAGAACCCCGGTCAGATTTTGCAAACATTCAACTCCTCCTGAAACAAATGGATGGGCTGCATGACCGAAGCGCTTATTTTACTACGGTGCTGGTGCTGGTCATGAACGGTAATGAATTTTGTTTTGAAGGGAGGGTGGATGGCCGGATTGCAACAGACATACAAGGCGAAATGGGATTTGGCTACGATCCCGTATTTATCCCTGAAGGGTATGACCAGACTTTTGCAGAATTGGGTCCGTCGATCAAGAATCACATCTCGCACAGGGCCAGGGCACTCTCAAAGCTCATGGCTTTTCTGAATGCGTTCAGCGGCTAATGGTTCTTACGGTTACATAAAGAACATACATATATAAATAATGTCTCTATATTTGCTCTGAACAAAACCAAAATTCATGCGACTCCTCCTCCTGATTGCGGTAAGTTTTCTTATCTCAAATTCTCTTCGTGCAGACTGGAAGCTGGTCTGTCCCGGTGATGTCACCGTTTCCTGTACCGTCAATTACGCCAATCTCGATCAGTTTGGCAAGGCCTATGTTGATCACAACGGATCCATCATCTGGATCAAAGATTGCAAAGTAACTTATGACATCAATGACTGCGGTTATGGTACCATAACAAGAGTCTGGGGTGCTGAAGACCCGGATTGGAAATGGGTTACCTGTACGCAAATCATTACATTGAGCAATGCGGATGCCTTCGGCGAAAAGGACATTACCTGGCCATCGGATCTGACAATTCAATCCTGTAATCCCGAGGCGGAGCTGAAACAGCTTTACAAGCCCTATGACCGTCCATACTGGAAGACCAATAAGTGTTCTAGGCCCATGCTGAATAGTTCAGATATGCGATTCAAAGTATCGGATGGTTGTGTCAAACTCGTGCGGACATGGAAAATTCTGGATTGGTGTGTTTACGACCCTTATAAAAATCCTTATGCCGGAATATTCAGCCATATACAGGTGATTAAGCTGATTACCGTCGATTCTGCAGCGCACATCAGCTGTCCAAAGGATAGTGTGGTGCTGGCGGTCAACGATTGCAAAGGAGCTAGAATAAAGCTGGATTCTGCACGCGTGTTCTCACCATGCAACATGCCATATGTTATTCATAATTCTTCTACTGCCGCAGATACGAATACTGCGGACGCCAGCGGATATTACCCCATCGGGAAGCACAGTTTTTATTACGTGGCAGAATACGGATGTGGCAAAGAAATCAAGTGCAATGTCAACATCGAAGTGCGACGTGCCATCCCTCCGGTTCCATATTGCAAAGACGGTGTTATTATTGATCTGATGCCAGCGGATACGGACGGAGACGGCAAAATTGACAATGGAATGATTGAAGTCTGGGCCAGTGATCTAGACCATGGTTCTTATCATCCATGCACCCGCGAAAAGCTGCACTTTTCGTTTTCAAAAGACATCACTGACCGAAGCAAAGTATTTACATGCAAGGAAATAGGGGACAATGAAGTAGAAATCTGGGTCACGGATTCACTGGGTAACGCCGATCTGTGTAAAACAAAAATTGTTATTCAGAATAATACCGGTATTCCGGATTGTAAAAAACCAGACAGCCTCACCAAAAAAACATTCGATCTTTCGGTTCATTTGTCTGACTGGTTTTCATCCCGCGATTACAATAATGTCATGCTCCTGGCATCCCCGCTTACAGGTGGTAATATGAGTCAGGGGCAGGGTGCAGGCCCGGGACAGTATCAATTCATACAGCTTTCAAAGCAAATAGATTACCATTTTATTTTTGGCCCTTCATCGTGGCCAAGGCCAGGAATAAAGGATCTTCAGTGGCTTGACCGTTACCTTCACCATACCCAGACCCATGTTTCTCCTTATCAAATACTGGCTGCAGATCTTGACGGCAATGCAGTGATAGATCAGGCAGACTTCGATCTTCTGCAGCGACAGGTCAACGGAAGAGTGTGGACACGAACGTCCCGTGCCATAATGATCCCGAGAGGGCTTCAGCTGAGCGATGGTGAAAAAGCACTTTTAGAATACAAGCAATTGGATATGTCCATCCGATCAGTCGGCGAGGACAAAATGGAGAAAAGATACTGGATTATTCCTGCTGGCGTTTTTTATGATTATTCCGGATTGAATGAGGACGACGCTCAGTTTTTAAAAATGCATACAACAGTAACACCTTCACTGAGCTGTTATTCTTCCGGAGGCAACCTGATCATTGAGCATAATGTTGAATTAACCAATCCTTCAGGTGTTGATATCAAAGTTTATGATATGCTGGGAAAGCAGATCATAAGCCAACCAATTACGCCTTCACAAAATACCTTAGTTCTCAATCAGGTGAATTTGCCAAAAGGACTGTACATCGTCCTGGTGGGCAACCAAAAACAAATGATTCTGATTGAGTAGTAATTCTTAATACTATGTTCAAAATTTAATCATATTGGCTTAATGGTCTGACGGAGGGCACAGAACTACTTTTGTGTCATGTTACCCCGACAACTTGATCTGGCAATTATCTCTGATGTTCATTTAGGCACCTACGGTTGTCATGCTGATGAACTTCTGGATTATCTCAAAAGCATCAGACCAAGAAAACTGATTATCAATGGAGACTTTATTGATGGCTGGGCCTTTTCAAAGAGTTACTTTCCCGATGCTCATTTTGAAGTGATCCGCTATGTCCTTAAAATGATACGGAAAGGCTGCAAGGTGATTTATATTACCGGTAATCACGATGAATTTTTGAGAAATTATTCTGATCTTACAATTGGGGGTTTAAGTATTGTTGATAAATACATTATGGAAATTGAGGGACGGAAATACTGGTTTTTTCATGGTGATATTTTTGATCACAGCACAAAAGGAATAAGCAAGTATCTCGCTAAAGTGGGCGGAAAGGGATATGATGGCTTAATCATATTTAACAGATTAATGAATAATGTACTGGTTCGACTTGGAAGAGAAAAGTATTCATTGTCCAAAAAGATTAAAAGTGTTGTGAAGCATGCCGTGAAATTTATTCACGACTTTGAAGCAAATGCAGCAGAAGCAGCCATTGCCAAAGGGTTTGATGTGGTCATTTGCGGTCACATTCATCAGCCTCGAATGCAGTACTATCGCACATCAGAGGGAGCAGTCCAGTATTTGAACAGCGGGGATTGGATAGAAAATTTATCAGCCCTCGAATATTGTGAAGGATCCTGGAGTTTATTTCATTACCCAAACAAATTCACCTCAATTCAGAATAAAGCGGCAAAAAAGATGACGGAGGAACTAGTATTCGAAGTCCACTAGTGTATTGATTGTGCTACAATGAAAATTCTATATGCATTACCGGCCACAGGTTATGGTCATATTAGCCGTGCCGCAACATTGCTGCCGGAGCTGAATACATACGGGGAAGTGGACATTTTAGTCAGTGGCACCCAGTCAAGCCAGCTTTTTTCATTGAAGCCTAAATACAGATTTAAAGGCATAAGTCTTTATTATTCAAAAGGCACGTTGGACTATTTGATGACCTGGAAGCATTTGTCATTGTTTCGTATGACGAAAGATGTAATCAACTTGCCTGTACAACAATACGATCTGGTGATCAGTGATTTTGAACCCATTACTTATTGGGCTTGTCGGTTGAAAGGTATTCGATTTCTACATTGGGGGCATCAAGCGTCATTCCATTATGATTTAATTCCTGCACATGTATCTTGTACACATTTGGACAGGTTAATTTTGACCAGATATGTTGATTCAGACATGAGCCTCGGTATACAGTTCACACCACATTATCCCCATATTACTCCCCCGGTCATTCGTGAATCAACCATGGTTGGTGAAAAATTACAGCTTGACCTGATCAGCATATACCTGCCTCAATTTTCATTGCGCGAATTGATGGATCATTTTCGTGAATTGAAAGGAATTCATATCAATCTTTTTCACCCCAGTATATCTTGTATAGCTCAAATAGATAACATAAACTTATTTCCGGTAGATCGGAACACGTTTGATGAGAGCCTTCGATTCTGCCGGCTTTGCATTTGTTCAGCAGGTTTTGAAACACCCTCGGAAATACTGACCATGGGAAAAAGACTCATTGTGTTGCCGATCAAGAATCACCTGGAGCAAAAACTGAATGCTATTGCACTCAAACATTTGGGCGTGAGCGTATTAGAAGAACTTCATCAGTTGACATACGAAATTATATTTGAAATACTCGAGTCTGTTTCTGAACAAACTAAACTGGAATACAAGTCACCCGCTGAACATGTGCATTACGCAATGAATTACTGGAAGCGATGCATGGATCTGGGCAATGATGGATTTGTTCCGGGTCTTGGTGGGCTCTGATCAACGCGATTATTAATAATTTAGTAATAATTCGATAATTATAGCATAAAGGCCTATTGTAAAAAATGGAGGAGCTTTGCATTAGAAATTACTACTAATGTTAAAAGCGAAGCTGTTTTTCATAACGATTGCGTTTATTTTAATTGGTGCTCTTAGTGTTAAAGCACAAGAGGGCGTTCTGAGCGGAAAGATTATTGATAAAAATTCCGGTGAGCCGGTGATCGGGGCAGTCATTCAGACTGCGGATAGCCAACATGGCGTAACAACAGATCTCGATGGCGCTTACATACTCAAACTTCCTGCAGGACCCCATATGATAGAAATCAGGATGATTTCATATGGTATGCAGAAATTTGATATTAATCTTGATCCTGGTAAATCCGTGGTATTAAATGCGGTCCTGGAAGAAGAAAGCGTATCGATGGATGAAGTCGTGGTCACTTACACCATTCAAAGGTCGAGCACACTTTCTCAAATGATCGAGCGCAGAAATGCAGCGGTCATTTCAGAT
Source organism: Saprospiraceae bacterium (assembly GCA_046329325.1). Taxonomy (GTDB): domain Bacteria; phylum Bacteroidota; class Bacteroidia; order Chitinophagales; family Saprospiraceae; genus Vicinibacter. The sequence continues at coordinate 621,288 of JAXLUU010000002.1, read as the reverse complement.
GGAATTTCTGCGGAATCAATCAAAAAGACGCCGGACCGAAACGCTTCCGATGCACTCAAAAGGATTACCGGCGCTAGCATACAAGAGGGGCGATTTGCGATCATACGCGGTATGAATGACCGGTATAATGCGGGTCTGCTTGATGGATTTAATTTGCCTTCAACAGAATCTGACCGAAAGGCTTTTTCATTTGATGTCATCCCTTCAATTCTGATCGACAAGATGCAAGTCATCAAAGCGGGTATTCCAGAGATGCCGGGTGACTTTGGTGGTGGCATCATTAAAATCAACACCAAAGGCATTCCTGAAAAATTAACGCAACAAGTAAATATTGGCGGACAGTGGCATTCTTTGACAACTTTTAAAAATTTTGAGGGTCTTAAGAAGTATGGAATTGAAAATTCAGGTCTTGTCAGTCGACAGCGTAACTTACCCGATGTTGCGGAATCTGATATGCGTTTATCTGGTTCATATTCCAATGCAGCTGATCGCGCCAGGCTTGCTGAAAATTCAAAAAAATTTAACCTCAACTGGGATAGAAGTAATGCAATGGCTTCTCCGAATACGAGGCTTTCGTATTCGCTCGGACTACCACTCATGGTGCAACAGGATAAAAAATTGGGAATGATCCTGGCACTGAACTATGCCAACACCCGAAAATTCAGCGTCGCGGATATTGCTTCATTTGACGGCAGTGGTCAGGTAGCGGATCTCCATGACCAGGTTTTTAATCAAAATATTACCTCGGGAGGGATTTTTAACTTGAACTACACCGATCGGAATGTACAGTTAAGTCTGAATAATCTGGTCAATATCAATACTGATTTTAATGCGATTAACAGGAATGGACTGGGTAATATTAATGATTATATCGAAGTCAACAATAAGGTTAATCTGGTCACTTCCAGTGTGTTTACAAATCATGTAATGAATTACAAACAGCTGCTGGGCAAAGGTTACGCCATTGAAAGTTCTATTGGCTTCGGTGCCATCATGCGCAGTATTCCGGAATACAAAATTGCCAGTTATACGCGCAACCCGGAATCAGAAGCATTTGGACTTGCGCTGGGAGATTTTTTCAACAGCAGCACGGGTATTTTCAGTTCCCGGTTGAAAGAAAACGTTGGATCTGCCTCCATTAACCTCAGCAAATCTTTTGATAAAATAATTATTCCTACAGAACTCAAACTAGGGTATTGCGCGCAGCTCAGAGTAAGGGAATTTACCAGCCGTAATTTTGTATACAGCGGTAATGCTAATGGTGAATTAAGTTACAGCCCATCAATTGATTTGGGAAAGGATAAAATAGGAGCCAATAGCCTGTATTTGGTCGAAAAGACCAGTGATGACCTGGCATATTACAATGGGGATCAAAAAATACATGCTGCTTATGTCAGCGCTGATCAAAAGATATTCAAATCCCTTCGGGCTGTTTATGGTATTCGTTACGAAAATGCAGACATCAGGGTATCCAATGCCAAAGTTGGTATGGAAATATCCCATATCATGCAATCCAATCTGCTACCATCAGTAAATCTCAACTATTCACTGGGCAGAGCCGTTAATCTGCGGCTCGCATACTTCAGTAGCGTCAATAGACCTGAATTCCGGGAGATGGCGCCATTTGCATTTTATGCATTTGACAAAAATGCAGAGATCAGGGGTAATCGTGATTTGAAAATTGCCACGCTGCATAATTTTGAATGTCGCGCAGAATTTTTCCCTTCCGGTGGACAGGTTATTTCAGCAGGTGTATTCTTCAAGAAGATCAATAACCCAATCGAATTTAATATTGATGTAACACAGCCTTTTACAACATTTACTTTTGAAAATGAAAAATCTGCAAGGTTGTTGGGCGCTGAATTGGAAATCAGAAAGAATCTAGACTTTATCAATGCCCAAAAAGTGTGGAAAGAAATCAGTTTTATTGGCAATCTCGCATTAATTAAATCTACACTTCAATTTGAACCGGGTTCGCACGCTGTGTCGAACAGACCTTTACAGGGTCAGTCGCCTTATGTTTTGAACCTTGGCTTGCAATATGACAGCGAACATAGTGGATGGTCAGGTTCACTTGTTTTCAACCGGATTGGGCGAAGAATTGCATTCGTCGGCGTGGATCCTAAATATGGAGACACACGCAGGGATATTTATGAGGCGCCGAGATCAGTCATTGATTTGCAAATCGGTAAAAGTATTGGCCGGTTTAATATGAAAGCAACACTTGGTGATATCCTTCGAAGTGATTTGGTATTTTATCAGGATGTCAACAACTCCGGAAAATATGAAGCAGCCAATGACCGGAGAATGTTTCGATTTTTGAATGGCAGAACCCTGAGTCTTTCTGCTTCATATTTGTTTTAATAGTTCTTTATTTCGTAATATTTTCTTAATCATTCCATAATTATCAAATAAGGGTTTATCAATTTTTCATGTCAGAACTTTGATGCATAAATCAAAAATTGAAAATATGAAAAAACTTTACGCTATTTCTTCACTGTTGCTGTTCGTATTCTTTAATCAGGATGCAATGGCTCAGGGAAAAGTGTTGGACAAAACAAGTTATGTTGGTGCGCTGGATGCATCCGCTTCATCCGATTGGACAGCAGGATGGACCAACTGGGATCCAAAAAATTCCAATTACAAAGATGCGGATGATACATTAACACTCAACGGTATGCGGGCATCGCTTCCCGTTCCAGGTGAACTGCGAATTGGTTCTAATCTGACATTGGATAATTCAAAAACTTATTTGCTCAGCGGGATCATCGTGGTTGAAAATGGAGCGACGTTAAGAATTCCCGAAGGAACCATTATTCGCGCATTGGCCAACTTAAACAGTACGCCGAAAAATTATGCCTGTATCGTGGTTGAGCGCGGAGGAAAAATCGAAATCACCGGCTCATCCAAGCAACCGGTCGTATTCACTTCTGCCAAACCTGTGGGACAGCGTGATCGCGGAGATTGGGGAGGTATCCTCATTGCCGGAAAGTCCTGGCACAATCTGAATGATGCTACGTTCAGTAACGTACAAATGGAAGGCTTTAACAATGTCACTTTTGATGCTACACTTGCAAAATTCGGAGGCAATCAGCCTGCAGACAATTCCGGTATCATTAAATATGTTAGAATAGAATTTGCTGGTCTCGCGTTCGAAGCAAACAAAGAGATCAATGCCTTGACCTTAGGTGCTGTAGGTTCAGGTACTGAACTTCATCATGTGCAATGTAGTTATTCCAATGATGATTCATTTGAATGGTTTGGTGGCACGGTCAATTCCAGATACCTGATCGCTTTCAAAGGAACAGATGATGATTTTGATACGGACAATGGATATTCCGGTATTAGTCAGTTTGGAATCGGAATAAGAGATAGTGCCTATTATGATCTCACTTACAGCCTGCCTTCAGGTGCTTCTACTTCGGAGGGTTTTGAATCTGATAATGAAGCAACGGGTACTGCCAATGTACAACCTTACACCAATGCTATTTTCAGTAACTTTACAATGATTGGACCTGTTCCGGTTGGCACTAAATACGCGGATTTAAATAGTGTTGCACGCGCCGCTTTCAGACGTGGTGCCAGGATCAGAAGAAACTCCAGCCTCAGGGTGGTGAATAGTATCTTTATGGGTTACCGCAACTTCCTGATGGTGGATGGCGACAGCAGTCTTCGCAATACGAATAATCCGGATCTTCTCACTTTGTTGAAGAGTGGTTCGGTTGATATAGCAAACAGGCAATTGTTTTTTAATAATAATCTCATTGTCAATACAACTGCAGCTTTCAACAGCAATACGGATACCACGGCGAACGGATTGGTCGAAGTGGCACGAGCAGCGGGTAGTCAGAATAAACTCACCCTGCTTGATCAATGGGTGCGTCAGAGTGGTTGTCTTGCCAACAATATCAATCCGGTGAATTTTGATGCCGGCACAGTATTGGTCAATCCTATGGCATCGAGCACATCACCCGATTTCAAACCTGTTGCTGGTTCGCCGGCACTCAGAGGCGCTGAGTTTGACTGTAATCCTGTGTTAAAGAACTTCATTTCTTCTGTCGATGAAATCAATCGTGCACAACAATCCAGTGCTTATCCTAATCCTGTCAATGGCGGAGTACTGTTTTTTGGAAAAACGGTTGTTTCAGCAGGACTCTTTGATCAGACCGGAAGTCTTATAAAGTGGGTGGTTGACAGCGATCGTATGAATGTTGAATCGGTTCCAAGCGGTATTTACTTTCTTAAGTCAGAAGGATTGGTCCAAAAGATTCTGATCGTGCAGTAAGAATAAGAAATAGCCTGACGTGCTGTTATTATTTTAGAAACATTGAGCAAAGATGTAGCACGTACACGCTTATACATTAGTATTTCAATTTCAGTTTACGGAAGAGGTGGCAGCCGTGTCATCTCTTCCTAATTTTTTTTTAATTAAAATTTATTATTGTAGAAATTCCACGATATAAACTGTGAGGAAGTTCTACAAAAACACTATTAAGAAATTCTACTATTATTTTGGCAAATTACTTGCCTTTGAGTACTTCATATTTTTGACTCATTTTTTTCCAGTGGCCTTTTCTTTGAGGTCCGTAAAGAAAAAACTTGCTCATAGGATAGCTGAAGATGACCTCTCCGTTATAATCGACTGGTAACTCCCTATAGCGTATCAACGGATTCTCTTCAAGACAGGATTTTATAGCGTGTGTATAAACGCCAGGTCCGGTCATACTATGGCCATCGTGTGGGAAGCGGTTGTTGCGAAGGTTGTCAATGAGCATCTCAATGGTCCGCTGCAGAAATGGATGTCCTGCTTCGAAGATCAGGGCATATTGAATATAAAATAGTCCGTTAGACTCCTTTGAAATAATGGCATTGTCGTCCGCCATAATCATAGTATCCAATCTAGCCGTGATCAGACTGTCTATATCGAGGTACACACCTCCAAAATGATAAAGTATAACATAACGGAAGAAGTCTGCCTTAATGGCACCGATTTGAATGCGACGAAATAATTCAAAGGATTCTGAATCCAGGTGATTTTGCATGAATTTAACCATGCGTTGGTCATCGTAAAACTCATATCGATATCCGGGATTTTTCTTTCTAAAACGCGATACATGCTGGCGTGTTAACCAAGGTAATGCACTTGAACTAAAAGTTTGGTAAATAACCTTTGGTATGGCCATTTAAAATTATTTAATAGGATTTGATGATTGAAAGAACGGTCAATATCAAACAAGTTCTAATTGTTTTGAAGCCGTAAGAATACGATGGCTGCAATCTGCGTTGATGACTAAATTATTATTTAATCATTACGAAAAAAATCAGGTGTATCTTTTAATAAAATGTTCCGCAATTTATAATGAAATAAGTCGGATATAGCCCATGGCGAGCTCAAGTTGTTCGCTGCGGTCCAGCAAGGTGTTGTCGATCAATACAGCATCTTCAGCACATCGCAAAGGGCTATCTTCCCGCGTAGAATCTATTTTGTCACGGTGTTCAAGGTTTTCAAGTACTTTTTCAATGCTGATATCCCTGCCCATGCTTTGAAGCTCATTTTGCCTGCGTTGTGCACGTACCATTTTGTCTGCCGTCAGAAAAAACTTGACGGAAGCATCGGGGAAGACCACCGTGCCAATATCTCTTCCGTCCATCACCAGCGACTGATGCATCCCTATTCGACGCAAGATCTCATTAACCTTTCTTCTAACCTCAGGGACAACAGAAATCTCACTAACCCAACGTGTCACTTCGGGCAAACGAATACGATCTGTGACTTCCTGGCCATTGTTCATGACCTTTAAGTAATCACCTAAACTAATCTGAATTTCAAGACCATCCAGATTGTGGATGACGGAGAGACGATCCTCCGGATGAATTCCGAGATCAAGGCAATACAGACACACTGCCCGGTACAGCGCACCGGAGTCGAGATAATGAATCCCCAGCCGGGATGCCAGGTCCCTGGCCAGCGTACTTTTTCCGCAGGCTGAGTGGCCGTCAATGGCAATGATGATTGGTGAAGGCATGCCTCGTAAAGATTAAAAAAAAATCCCTGTCCGGGAGTACGGAAGGGATTTTTAATATTGTTAAGCCCTGTTCAGGCCTTAGTATTCATCTTCGTTAAACAGGAAGTCATCTTTACGGGGGTAATCCGGCCAGATGTCTTCCATCGATTCAAAGATTTCTTCCTCGTCATCGAGTTCCTGCAAGTTTTCAATAACCTCAATAGGACAACCGCTTCGTATCGCATAGTCGATCAGTTCATCGCGCGATGCAGGCCAGGGAGCGTCTTCCAGATGATGAGCCAATTCAAGGGTCCAGTACATAATTTTTTAATTTATCCGGTCAAATATGTGTAATAATATATTTTTTGTAAAAAGGTTTCCGGTTATATAATTAACATGGCATCGCCGTAGCTATAGAACCGGTATTTTTCCTTGATGGCCACCTGGTAAGCATCCATGAGCAGTTCATGTCCAGCGAAAGCAGATACCATAATCAGCAGGCTGGACTTGGGTTGATGGAAATTGGTGATCATCCTGTTGGCAATGCTAAATTCATAAGGCGGGTATACAAAGAGATTGGTCCAGCCTTCACCGGCTCTTAATTGTTTTGAAGCGGTAACATTTGATTCAAGTGCACGCATGGTGGTGGTACCAACACAGGTGACGTTGCGCCCGGCTGCTTTTGTTTTATTGATGAGATCTGCGGTCTCCTGCGGGATACGGAAATACTCGGCTTCCATCTTGTGTTTCGAAAGGTCTTCCACATCGATGGTTCTGAAAGTACCCATGCCGACATGAAGGGTAACTTCACCAAAATAGCCACCTTTGATCTCGATCATTTTGCAGAGCTCACGTGAGAAATGCAGTCCTGCTGTTGGCGCTGCGACGGCTCCCACCTCCTTGGCATAGACAGTCTGGTAACGCTCGATATCGCTGGATTCACTGTTGCGCGTAATATACTTGGGGAGAGGGGTCTGCCCGAGTAGTCGAAGGATGGCCTGGAAGGATTCTTCATCGCCGTCATGCAGAAACCGGATAGTCCGACCCCTTGAAGTGGTATTGTCCACTACTTCGGCCGCAAGGACTTCCTTGTTATTCTTATCATAGAAGTACAATTTATTGCCCACCCGAATCTTGCGTGCAGGATCAACCAGGACATCCCAGAGGCCGACAGCCTTGTTGAGTTCCCTGAGCAGGAAAACCTCAATTTTGGCGCCCGTCTTCTCTTTTTTGCCATAGAGCCTGGCCGGAAAGACTTTGGTATTGTTGATGATCATGGCATCTTTGTCTTCTACATAATCGAGAATATCCTTAAAGAGCTTGTGTTCGATCTTGCCGCTGGAGCGGTGTATGACCATTAGCCTGGACTCGGTTCGTTCGCTGGCGGGGTACTGTGCAACCAGGTTCTTTGGCAGGTTAAAGTCAAAATTGGATAATTTGGTTCGCATGAAATGCTTTTTTAAATTTTGCGCAAATGTATAAAATCAAGAGGGCCGTTGTCAAGTATCCCGGCATTATTCTTGGATCACCTATTCCTATCGTCCAAAATTCTTTTTTATTGTCCAGGCAAGCTGATTACGAGGAAATAAGCCGAATTGAGGGAATAAATCCGGGTGAAACTCTACCTTGTGGCTCAGCATGGCAATATTTTCGGAATTCAGCCAAAAACACCAATATGCTTTTTGTGAAATCTGAAATCGGGGCCAGCAGAAAGATGGCAAGGTCAAGGTGAACACTGTAAAAGATTAAATGTTGCCAAACGGGAGGAAATAGTCAAAATGAAATAATTGTGTTGCATCCGCAAGGAGAGAAAATGAAACTGTAACCATGATCTTTTTCAGAATACTGAACGAAAGCCTGAGGCAAGCGCTGCAGCAGTTGATTGGCAATAAATTGAGAAGTTTTTTGACGCTTCTCGGTATAATAATTGGAATATTTTGCATAATTGCTGTATTATCATCCGTTGATTCACTACAAAACAATATTGTTAAGAGCTTTCAAAAGCTAGGAACAGACGTCATTTTCCTGGACAAATGGTCCTGGGGCGAGGACCCGGGTCAGAGTTTTTGGAAATATATGGGAAGACCTTTTCCCAGTGAGAAGGATCTAGAAGCCATTCAGTCGCGGTCAAAGTTGGCGTCAGCCGCCAGTTTTATGGTATTTATTCCCGGAAAACTGGTTAAATACCAAAATACCTATGTGGAGGGGGCCTATATGATGGGCATTACCGAGGATTACAATAAGGTCATGAGGCTTAACATTGGCGAGGGCAGGTATCTGTCTACGCTCGAATTTAACCGCGGCCTGAATCAGGCCATTATTGGCTTTAAGCTGGCTCAGGGACTTTTTCCCAAAGGAGATGGCGTCGGACGTGAAATCAGTCTCTATGGTCAGAAATTTATTGTAACGGGTGTTCTGGCAGAAGAAGGGAAGTCCATTCTGAATGTATGGCCCACCGATGAGGCAATTCTGGTTCCACTCAAATGTGCCAAAAAACTCGTGAGCATCAACAGCAATTCTTCCTGGGGAAGCCTGGTGGCAATCAAGGCGCAGTCGCAGGATAAAATCGAAGAACTTAAATACGAACTCGCCAGCATCATCAGGCCGGTACGTGGACTTAGACCGAAGGATGCCGATAATTTCTCAACCAATCAGATTACACTTCTCACCAGCATCATTGACAAAGTTTTTGGGGTGGTTAACCTCGCGGGGTTTGCCATTGGGGCATTTGCCATGCTGGTCGGGGCATTCGGTGTTGCCAATATCATGTTTGTCTCTGTCAAGGAGCGCACCTCGATCATCGGTATCAAAATGGCGATTGGCGCCAAGCGTTATTTTATTTTGCTGGAATACCTGCTCGAAGCAATCATTCTGTGCATTGTCGGTGGCCTTCTGGGACTGGTTTTGGTATGGCTGCTATTGATGATTCTGACTAAATTCCTGCACTTTGATATGTTTATCTCCTACAGGAATATGCTACTGGGGGTTGGTCTGTCTGTGATTGTCGGCCTGTTGGCAGGATTTTTCCCCGCACTCAGCGCTTCCCGGATGGATCCCGTGGAGGCAATCAGAAAATAATCTTCCATGCTTTGCAACGTTCTGGTATTTGGAGGGATATCAGTAGAAAATTAGAATATGAAATTTCACCTGTTCCTTCTATCAATGATCCTGCTGGCAAATTATTCATGCCGCAAAGACAACACGATCGTTTCTACGAATGATGAATTTGAAAAATATACCCAGCTGATTGAAAGCAATGCGCTGATTGAAATTCGCAATGAACAATTTGAAGTCATCCCCAATGTCACACTCAACATCGGAGATCAGGTATTTGTTAGCAATAGCAAGGGTATTATAGCGATCAATAAAGTTGCCCTGAAAAACACTGGTCACATTGTGACCCTGAAGCACCCGGACTATTTTAGTACGCCAAAGCGAATTTATCCTGGCAGCAGGATCAATCGCCTCACCATGATTCGTCGTGGGGCATCCCAAATTATGGACAACCAGACTGGAGGAAAGATCCGCTTCAGTGGTGTGGAATACACCTTTCCTGCCAATGCCTTGGTTGATGCTTCAGATCAGGTTTATAAAGGTTCTGCCAAAGTCTTTTGTAAATTTCTGGATCCAACCGATCCTGTCACCGCACAGACCATGCCGGGTGATCTTCGCGCATTTGACAAAGAAGGCCGTTCGCGGGTCTTGCGAACCCTGGGGATGGTAGCCACCGAAATATTTGCTGAAGATGGCAGCGTCCTGCAAATCGCAAAAGGTAAAACAGTCCATATGAGAATGGATATACTTCCTTCAATTGTATCATCAGCGCCATCCTCAATTCCGACTTGGAGCATTTCAGATAGAAATGGAGAATCTACCTGGCGTGAAGAAGGGATTGCAACAAAAAATGGAACTGTTTACGATTTTGAAGTAAGCCATTTCTCCTTCTGGAATTGCGACCTTCCAGCTGAGTATGTCTATCTCAAAGGCAGACTGGTGGATGAGAATCAGGTGCCGTTAAGCAATGCGACGGTCATCGTCAAAGATCTGTCAACAGGTCTATGTGGTTCTGCCTACACAGGTATTGATGGAACATACGGTGGCAATGTACCCAAGGGTGTCCCACTGACATTTGAAGTTGTCCTAGATTGTAATGGGCAGAAGTCTTCGGCTATCGTATATACGCAGGCTCTGAATAGCCTCAACGCCGATACGGATATGGGTGATATCCATATCCAAACCAATACGCTTTCGATCGCCAAGATCCAGGGTCAGGTTGAATCCTGTCCACCCAATAGTCTTGGATTTTCAGTCATTGAAGTAAAGGTCAACGGTAATTTTTTGGGGACTTACCGAATCAATTCAAACGGTTTTTTTAATGAAAAAATTCCATGCTTGTCCATAGGGGCAGTCATTGAAATCAAAGTTATTGACCTGGACAACTTACTCGAATCAAATGTATATACCCTGACCTACAATGGCAAGGACAACCTGGATTATGGAAAAGTGTCAGCCTGTCAAAATTTAGATACTTATATTAAAATATCCTATAATTCTGGACCGGAAGAGACTTTTAAGGATACTAGTTTTTACGTTAACAACATAGTAGATAGTTTAAATTCTGGAAAGAGAGTACATGAATTCAATGTAGTGTGTTACACGCCAAGGTCTGTGAACTTAATTTTCCAATATGAGCAACCTGTTGTTGGCATAGATAAACCAGTGTCGGTAACTTATATTTTTGATGAACATCCATCCGGCAGCCGCACTTTAGTTTGTTCTGATTGTGCGACGGTCAATTTTTCTGAATATGAATATCTCAACGGTTATGTGCAGGGGACATTCAACGCATCAGATGGTACAACAAGTTTCAAAGGATCATTCAGGCTGAAAAGGAAATAATGATCCATTCATTGCAATAACAATGCTGGTTCCGGAACTAATTCAAAAGTGTATAAAGAAAGACCCATCGGCTCAGCGCGAGCTGGTGGGTCTCTTTGCGCCAATGATGCTGAGTATCAGCAGGCGTTATGTGCAGGATGATGGACTGGCCTATGATGTGCTTCAGGAATCCTGGATTAATATTTTTCAGCACATTGAAACTTTTAATGCTGCTCTGGGATCATTTGAAGGATGGATCAGCCGCATTGTAGTGAACCAATCACTCAAAGAACTTCGCAGGAGAAAAGGAAAGTACATCTCTGAGATCAATCAGGTTGCAGATCAATATGTAGATGAGCCGGAAGTGTACGCTCAGCTTGAGACAGAGACGATGTTCAGGCTGATACTTCAGTTGCCGGACGGCTGTCGTGAGATTTTTAACCTTTATGTGATGGAGCAGTATGCGCATAAGGAAATTGCTGCACTACTGAATATTTCAGAAGGGACTTCCAGAAGTCAGCTCAGCCGCGCGCGCAACCTGTTGCGCAACAAAATTGAACAAATAACTTATTCAAAAGCCAGGGCCGTATGAGACAATCGGATCAGCATATACGAGAGAAGATCCTGCAGCATCATTCACAGGTTGATGCGGATCAGCTGTGGATGCATATTCAGGAGAGAAGCAAGAAAAGGAAGAAGAGGTTTTTCTTTTTCTGGTTTTTGGCCGGAATCATGACTGCAGGCATGATTGGATGGATTATGGTGTCTGATCATCACAAAAAGCAGCTTTCCGTCGAATTGGATAAGAATGAATCAATGATTACAGAAAAAGTGTCAGGTGTAGAAGAAGATTGTCCTGAAGTCCTGCGTCAACAATTGCAAACTTCTGATCTGCCGGCATTGAGCACCAATGCAAGTAATAGGAATTCAGACATCGTAGCGCGAAATGCAAGGACAGACGCATATCATCAGAAAACAAGTCACAATGACATTCAGCATAATAAAGATCCTTCCAGGAATTTTAATCCGTCTACGATCATAGGAATTCAAAAGAAGGAAGTGTTTAAAAACGAGAAAGCACAAAGGCATACGATCCATTCGATTCCTGACTTGTCCTCGCAAAATGTTACTGATAACAATAATGCGGCAATGGCTGTTCTACATCTTTCTGAAAACAAGACTGATGCCGATGACAACATTGCCTCAGAAAATGAAAATCATGTTACGGATATTCAATCAATATCACCATCTCAAGCAGAAACCATTTCATCAACAAATAATGAATCAGGGGAAAAAACAAAGTCACAAACGGAAGTGAATTTGACACCTGATGTCAACCATAAGTACGCCTCATTGGCCGATGCAAAGTTGACATTGGTCGCTGCAGAAGAGTTGCCTCAGAGGCCCGATCGTCCAGCCAAGAAGAAGGAAATTGAATTTTACAGCAGCCTCCTGAATGTAACCCGGGATTGCAGCATAGTGGGAGATTCTATTTCAAGAAATTATTCTTCCATTGTGCCAAAATACGCGGGCCAGTTGGGTATGAATGTAGTGCGACCGCTGCGTTACGGACTGGGTATTGAATTGGGATTGAGGTACACCTATTTTCTGCTGCAGTCAGCGTATCATCGTTATGAATACCGCAATGACAGCATTGTCAACGGCCACAGTTACGATTATGTTTTTCTCAACGGCCTCAGTGAAAAAAGATTTGAAGACCTCTTCTATCGTCGCGTAACCCACATTGCAGATATTCATTACCAGCGAATGCATCAGATGGATTTACGTGCAGGTATCAATGTGTCAAAAACAATGGGACGTTTTCAGCTGAAAGCAGCGGCGGGGATATCTGCCAATCTCATCACGTTGACTTCAGGAGCTTATTTGGATACCTATGGAAGTTCAGTTAATTTTTCATCACAAATCAGGCGAAATACCGGATTTTCGCTCGATGAAGCGGTTCAGGTTGTCTATGTCTGGAGGAATTTACAATCGCTGGGATTAGGCTGGAGTGGGGTGCAGTATCTCAATAACTTTAATCGCAATACCTTGGTCAAAGAAAAATATGTCCTGTCAGGTCTGCAGTTGACTTATCAAAGAAGATGGTAGTCTTGCTGTACATACATCATTGGATGAATTGTCCTCAAGCAGATCAGTTAAGGAGAAAGTAAACTATTTTTTTTCCTGAGGAGCTTGTTCCACCGCCATTTGCTTTTTGGCCGGAAAGACAGAAAAGTGCACATAACGGTTAGGATACAAACGCAGATCAGTTAATAGCTTATCGAGGCTTTTGGCCGTACTTTCCAGATTATTATACAATGCAGGATCTTTGATCAGTTTGGAGGCACTGCCATTTCCATTCTGAATCTGGCTGATCAGTTCATTGACCTTGTGCATGGAACTTGTGGCTTCCTGGGCTGTTTTTTGCAAACTTTGTATGGTCTCGTCAGCATGATTCGCTATTTTACTGACATCAGCCTGCTTAAGCTGTGCGGTCACCGCCTGAAGATTCGAAAGACTTTGATCTATACTTTTGGTATTGGAAGCAAGGGATGAGCTGAGGGTATTCAAATTTTTCATGGTGCTGTTAATCTGCTGATTATTGTCAAGCAGAACCTTGTGCAACTGATTTGTAAGCAGATTCAGATTGTGCAAGGTACTTTTGAGATCGTGCGCCATACCATTGAGTTCCTGATTGGTGCCGGTGGAATCCAGCGCATGTTGAATGCTGGTGCCTGCTGATTTGATGTATTCATCGAGTTCAGATTTGGGAAGCATCGAGCTAAGAATACTTTCGACCCTGGTATCTATCGTTCCATTGTTAGGAATGCAATCATCTGTACAATGATGATCAAATCGAAGGTCAATTGCCTTGCCACCGATTAGTCCGGTGGAAACCAATACCGCAACACTGTTTTTCGGCAAGTGGATATCGTTCTTGATGTCAATGTACACCACGACTTTGTATGGATTATCTTCAGCGAGCTGAATTTTAAGAACTGTGCCGACCTTGATGCCTCTGGTGAAAACAGGAGAAGAGGGCTCCAGCTGCGCTACATTGTCAAAATATAGCAGATACGTCTTGTTGTGGTCCAGCATATTATTGCCTTTGAGAAATTTATATCCGAAGACCAATAGAATCAGCGTAACCGCAGCCAGAATCCCAATCCGGGTTTCATATGATAGTTTCAAAACAACAATTTGAATGCAAAATTACAAATTCTGTCGTCTTCCGGCTTTATTGCCTCCAACCCGAACTTATATCCGGCTGAATAGAGGCAGTGGCGAGTTCTCTGCTTCGAAGGATCAGGTAATCCTGCAGCGATTGGGTGAGGCTTTTCGCGATCTTGTCCTGTCCTGCTTCACTTTTAAGAAATGACTCATCGGAAGGATTATTGATGTATCCCATCTCTACAAGTACGGAAGGCATGGCTGCCTGCCAGAGCACCAGAAATCCAGCCTGTCTTGTCGAACGGCTACCGCCGGGGTGGACTGCACTGAATTGTTCATGGAAAAGCATGGCCAGCTCGCGGCTTTTGGCCAGGTTCTGGTCCTGAAGCTGATTAAAGATAATGATTTCCTCCATGCTCAGTTGATCCAGCCCGATGTCTTCCTGATTGCCGTTTTCCATGGCGGTAACCTCAAGATTCTGACCGGACTTGTGAAGCCCCATAATGTATGTTTCTGCGCCACGGACTTGACCATTCCGATTGGAATTACAATGTAGGCTGATAAAAAGGTCTGCATTGTGGGTATTGGCAATGGCTGTCCTTTCAGGCAGCGGAAGAAACTCATCCGATTCACGTGTCAACATCACCCGGGCTTCGGGAATCTGAAGGAGGATTTGGTCCCTCAACCTCAGTGCCACATCGAGATTAACCTCTTTTTCTAGGCTCGATGACCCTCTGGCGCCATGATCGTGGCCTCCGTGTCCTGGGTCAATAACTATCAGCGGATGGCCAATAATTCGTACTTTTGGCTCGTTAAATGAGGTGGCGACAAAGCTCAGTCCTCCAAGGAAAGGCAACATCAGATGAAGCCTGAACGCTTTGGCGCACCAGTCGTAGTTTATCATCTTGAAATCTTAGTGAGAACAAAAATAATACATATTAAATAATTTTATATATTTAATTAATTAATTTTTTTGATTGAGGCGGATTGTTTACTTTCTTTTCTATTTTGGTTTCCTGGCCGCCCAGGATACCACGCGCGTTGATAGCCTTGTTGCACCAGCTTCTGATAGTCTTATTCTCAGGGGCACCTCACTTTACATCGCATCAAAAGATTCTGTTGACACTCCGGTCGATTACGGTGCAAGGGACAGCATCATATTTGATATGGTCAACAAGCTGATACATCTTTATGGTGAGGCTACCATTCATTATCAGACGATGGATTTGGCTGCTGATTATATTCTGATTGATATGAACGGTAACCTGGTTGACGCAAGACCTGGACGCGATTCACTTGGCCGGGTGAGCGGGATGCCAGCCTTTAAAGACCGGGATCAAAGTTTTACGGCTCAGAATATCAGGTATAATTTTAAATCCAAAAGGGGATTGGTAACTGAAGCAGTCTCCAAAGAGACAGACGTCTATGTCCATGGAGAAAAAAGTAAATTCTACGCCAGCGATTCGATATCCAAAAATGCGGTCATTTACAATCAGAATGGAATTTTTACCACCTGTGATGCCCCGGAACCACATTTTGGCATTTATAGCCGCAGGCAAAAGATAGTAGCCAACAAACTAATTGTTGTTGGTCCCAGTATTGTCAAAATTCATGGTGTGCCTGCGCCGCCATTGATGCTTCCCTTTGGCTTTTTCCCCATTTCGAAAAACAAAACCTCCGGGCTCATCTTTCCAAAAAACTACGTCTACGACCAGTCTCTTGGCTTTGGACTTCAGGATATCGGTTATTACTTTCCGCTCAGCGATTATTATGATCTAAAAGTTACAGGTTCTATTTGGTTCAAAGGATCCTTCGCCGTCAATGCCCATAGTAATTACCTCAAAAGATATAAGTACTCCGGCTCGCTGGATCTGCACCAGGCTTTTCTCAGCAGAGAGCTGACGGATACTTATCTCAAGTCCAATGACAGGACATTTAAAATTAAATGGATTCACAAACAGCTTCCTGGCGCGCATCCGTACCGAACATTCGGAGGCGACATCGATTTATCGCTCAATCCATTCGACCGTCTGGTATACCGGGACTTCAATTCCTATAACAAGAATATTCTTCGTTCGAATATTAATTTCGCCTACAACTTTCCTAATTCACCATTTTCCATAACAGCCGGAATGTCGCACGACCAAAATTTGCAAACTCGCGATTTTAGCATTACACTTCCTTCAGGTAGCCTCAATATGCGTCCGATACATCCCTTCAAAAGACGGAATGCAGGAGGTGGACAGGAGCGGTGGTATGAAAAACTTACCCTTAATTATAAAACCAATTTTATAAATCGGCTGCTCACCAAAGACACGCTTCTGTTAAAACCAGAAACACTGAAAAACGTTCAATATGGCGTTCAGCACGCTGCTTCGATGGATTTGAGCTTTAAGGTGTTAAAGTACATCAGCATTGTGCCACAGGTTTCATATGGTGAAGAATGGTTGTTCAAGAGGCAGCAATTTAATTTTAATCCCGACACCATAATTTCCGGCAGCGATACCACCTTTGGCAAAATAGATACTACGGTTTATAACAAATTCGGTGCTTTGCGCACGCTGACC
Organism: Saprospiraceae bacterium; assembly: GCA_046329325.1. Classification (GTDB taxonomy): domain Bacteria; phylum Bacteroidota; class Bacteroidia; order Chitinophagales; family Saprospiraceae; genus Vicinibacter. The sequence continues at coordinate 604,667 of JAXLUU010000002.1, read as the reverse complement.
TCTTCGCTATCGGCCAATACCCAGATCTATGGACAGTTACTGTTCAGACGAGGCTGGCTTAGGGGTATACGGCATGTGATGTCACCGGGTATTTCGATGTCATATGCACCCGATTATCACAGGAGTCCTTTCAATTATTTTAATAGTGTCTCTACAGACTCCAGACCAATGCAAGATGTGGTTCGGGAATACCTGATTTATACTGGTAGCCCGTTTGGAACTTCTGGTGTTCCAAGTGAAAACTTTGTTGTATCCTTTAATATCACCAACAGGGTTGAGATGAAGTACTATCAGCGAAAGGATTCGACGCTGAAGAAATTTCCACTGCTGGAGAACTTTTCATTAGGGGGCAATTACAATGTTTTTGCGGACAGTTTTAAACTTTCAAATATCACGGGTCTGGGCAGGATGAGTTATTTCAAAGGCATCACCAGTATTACTTTTGGAATGACTTTCGATCCCTACGTGCGTGAAGTAACTTCAACAGGACAGGAAAGACGTGTCAACAAATTTTTGTTTGACCAAAATAAAAAGCTGGCGAATCTCACCGATGCAATGCTGGTCATCAGCAACGGAACGACGATTCCAAAGATCATTGGTCTTGTGCGTGGCAAGCAGATCGTTCCTGGGGATGTACCGGAATTTGGTTCGCTTTTTAACACCTTTGGACTGTCACATACCATGCAATATCGTTTTCAGCGGACACCTCAGGGCCGGGATTCTTTTTTCCTGGCAGTACACAGTTTGTCTACCAGCGGGTACATCGAACTCACGCCGAAATGGCGTGTTACCATTGGACAGGTAGGTTACGACTTCATCCGCCATCTGCCGACCTATCCTCAGTTTGGTTTTGAACGGGATCTGCATTGCTGGACGATGAAATTTGACTATTACCCTCAGGCCAGATCATTCACATTTTTCATTGGCGTCAAGCCTGGTTCGCTGGATTTTATTAAGATTCCGAGTAACAGGAATTTTACGGGAGGATATTACTAGTATCGTTTGAGAATGACAGGCGTGTATTGGACGATGATAAAAAATGCAGCCATGCAGAGGTCATCATTATTCAGGTCTGTTTCATAGTAAAAACTCCAGTCGCGTGGATCGTAACTGTAATCATTGATCACATAGGCGAGAAGATCGTTAGATGTGTTGACAAGTTCCCAGCGCAATCCTTCATATTCTTTCCGAAGTTTTAAATGGAAAAAATTATTGCCATCACTGATCAACCACTCCTCCAGTTGCCCCGGCCAGACTGGTTTTATGGATAGAAGGTGCTGGTCCCTGCGCAGATCCCATTCATTGGGGTTTTCGCGCCATCTCAATTTGACCGATCCCGGTCTATCCTGCAATCTGAAATTCCAGCTGCGGAAAGCATCGGAGGGTAATCCGGCGTATTCGAGTGTTGCCATTTCCTGATCCAGGGTATCATAGATCATCCACTCAGTCAAACGGTCGTCATACCGGCTGGTGGCATAATAAAAATTTTGTGCCCAAAGGCTATTGCAGCTCAGGGCAAGCAATAAAATACTGATCAGCTGTAGATCAGAACGGTAGATCATCAAAATTATCGGCCTGTTGGAAAGCAGGCGGTTCATCGGATTTGATCTTTTCTGATACTGGTTGTTCGCTGGACATTTTTTCGATTCGCCAGGCGTTCAGGTTGGTAAAGTATTTATCCTGCCACTCGCGTCCGCGCAGGTCAAACTGGACATTAATGACATCTCCTTCTTCGTAAGGATCAATGGCATTGCAGCGCTCCTGGGTAAGCTGAAATTTGATGAATTGTGGATATTGTTCCTGTGTCTGAATCACAAACTCCCTGGTTTGAAAGCTGTTGGACTTGGATTCAGTTGGATACTTGCGGTGAAGTCTGCCAGAAATATTAAATGACATAAAGTCTGAGATTGGTTAACGCTGCAAATATACGATCAATCTGCCATTGGACATTATCTATTGATTCCGGCTCAGGCGATTGGCTTGCTAAATGAAGAGCAAGCTATGATTGAGACGGAGTCTTTTCAGATATGGTAGCATCCGACGCCCTTCAACCGCTCCCGCAAAGTATGCAGATTTTTCTTTGGACTTCGTTCGTGTTGAGATTTGGCCTCGCACCTAAAATTTTAAATTATTCAATTCCTAGTCTTTGATTTTCAATCGGAAAGTTAATATCAATGCAGCAACGTTTAAAGTTTAACTTATTGAATAGGCTTTGACATATAAACTTTAATTCCTGGTGAAACCTGAATAAATAAGAATACTCGATTTATTGGATACTTCCAAGTACAAACATCATATCCATGCTTGGACTTGTCAGTCCTCCTTTAGGTTCAAGTGTAATTGCAAATGCTTGTACTTCTTCAATAAATTTTATTTCTTTCAATCGTTGGGTAGTATCCAAATCAAATACGCCTAGATCGATGGGTTTGCCACCCACAATGGCCCATAGCTGATATTGTTTTTCCTTTGGCGGTGTTGGAAGATCGATGACGTCAACCAAAGTGCGTTTTGTATCCTTGTCATAATATATGGTCGCAAAGGACTGAGGTGATTTGGGTGTGCCTTTTAAAATAATTTTGTGGGCTGACTGTGAGCGCAGGAATATTAATTGGTTGCTGCAATCCAGCAATGATAAACTGTCTGATTCTGATTTGGCCTTATAAAATGTGAACTCGTGCTCAAGTTGAGATATTTTTTGATTGGCTTCCTGATTTAGTTTCCATATACTGTATAATGCAATGATTAACCCAATCACTGTTAAGCCCAACAAATAGTTTAGCCATGTCTTGGATTTTGAAGAATTGTGTATAGGTTCTGATTTTATTTTCTCAAGGACTTTTGAAATGAATGAGTCCGGAAGTGGTTTGGAATAAGCTTTGGTGTAATTTTCCAAAGTCGATTCAATTTGTTCGATCTCGGCTTTAATTTCGGGATGCAGGGCGCTGTAAGACTGAATTTCCCGATTTTGCTCAGGTGTGGTCATACCCAATACATACTGCTCCAGAATACCGGAGTCAATGTATTCTTGTATGTTCTTCAGTTTGTTCATTTATAGAAATAAATCAATACTAATTTTATCAAAATGTTTCGAAGCATTTTTATTGCTGTGCTTATTCTTGTTTTAACCGTTCCAAGCGGTATGCCAAATTCATCGGCAATCTCCTGTTGTGTGTAACCCTGTAAGTAGACCAGATCGATCAGCTCTCTGTATTTGGGATCGAGCGTATTGATCTTATTCATCAATGCAGGATCGGTTATTTGCATTGATTCACTCATTTTTATATCATTGTATACGTCTGAGTCAATACTTTGGATTTTTCGCCTTCCGTGTTTTCGTAAATTATCAATAGCTGTATTTCGTATTATTGTCAGTATCCAGGTGAACAAAGAACTTCTTTCGGGATTATACTCATTTAGATTTCTCCATATTTTAATGAAACCTTCCTGAAGCGAATCCCCCGCTGCGTCAGCATTGTTGAGTATTTTGAAAGTTACGCCGTACATAGCTTCGCCATATTGATCCATCAGTAAGCGCAAGCCTTGCTCGGGATGGCTTTTCCTCAAGCTCAGAAATTGTTGCAATACAGTGTCCTTTGGATCCATTGTGAAGCGGTGTTGCGAAGGTATCTCTTTTTATTTCAAATTTTACAATGATCATGATGAAACACATTCCGTTGATGATCAGGTTTTTTAAAGAAGATTATCTAATGTATTGATAATCATAAAGATGTAATATTTAAATCAAGTTGATTGGTGCGCTATGTTCAATGGATCAGAGATGAACGAAATCAATTTTTCAAAATTTTGCAATTCTTCAAATCCAAAACATCATCAGAACTCGTATATCTTGAAAAATAATTAATTTATGAATTTAAAAAATCTACTCTTCACTGGAATATCGATGATTTCATCTTTGTTCCTGCATGCTTCCAGCCATCGTGAAGCGCCGTTGATTGCCAATGATCCACTGGCAGATAACGTGGATCTTTATGCCTTCCGAAGTCCGGACAATCCGGATATGATTACCATTATTGCGACATATGTTCCGGTTCAGTTGCCGCATGGTGGACCCAATTATTACAGTTTTGGTGAAAACATTCGTTATGAAATTCATATCGATAACGATGCCAGCAAACCAGGTGATGAGATCACATACAGATTTACATTTAAGAAAGTCAATGAGGACCCTTCAACATTCTTCAACATACGCCTCGGAAAGCAAAATTTGAAAACCACGTATACGCTGGAAATCAGTACAGATGGCGGAGTTACTTTCAGAACTGCAATTGCTGATGGTATTGTTCCACCAAATAATATTGGTGCCAGGTCCATCGGATCGGGTGCTGGACTGAATACCAATTATGCTAGTCTGATGAATAGCGCAGTCAAGACAACCAATAGTGGTATGAAAGTCTTCTGCGGGCCATCGGATGATCCTTTCTTTGTCGATTTAGGAGGTGTTTTTGATTTAGGTGATTTGCCAAGACAAAATGGCAAACCCCGGGATGGTCTCGCTTGCCTGAATGTCAGTACCATTGCACTTCAAATACCGATATCACAGCTGAAGAAGGCTGGAGTTGGACAGGCCAAAAATATCCTGGACGGTGATTTTGTGATTGGTGTGTGGGCCTCTGCAAGCAGACCAATGATCAGAACATTGAGTGCTGGAAGTGAGAGCCATAGCGGCAATTATGTTCAAGTCTCCAGATTAGGAATGCCATTAACCAATGAAGCTGTAATTCCCATTGGCTATAAAGATTACTGGAATGGTTTGACTCCTTATCAGGAAATAGCAGATACCTTACTTGACAATTTCTTTTATAACCCTGAATTGGCGTTATATATGGATGACAGATTGTATGGCGGGGCTGTCCCTGCAATGTCAAAGTTGAGAATTCAGACGAAGTCTCTGGGCGCATTCGATTTTGGCTATGGCAAAGACGGATTGTTTGGACTCAAAGGAAATCCGGCATTGAATGGTACAGCATTGGACGATAATATTTTCGGAAAATTATTATTGCCCGGACCTGGCAAGGCAAGATCTGTGGATTTATGGCCCGCTTTTCATACGGGAGTTCCGAATGTCATACCTTATCAACTGGCAACAGGTAAAAATGGAAATCCTCTGGCTGCTGGAAAGCCATTTATCAATAATTTCCTTCCCAATGGAGGCGACATGCTGCGATTGAATATGGCCGTTCCACCTACTCCGAGAAATGATGCCAAATTTAGTACTTTGGGATTGATACAGGCTGCTGTGCTTGGATTGACTGACCCAACTTTTGCTAACACGAATATTGAATTTATACCAAATATGGATGGTTTTCCAAATGGAAGAAGACTTGAAGACGATGTAACCAGAATTGAATTGCAGGCTGTATCAGGTATTGTTCTGGCTGCAGTTGGCCTTTGGTATGATGATTATGCAGCAGGTGGCCCAAATCCTGTTACACCAAATCTGGTCAACGTATTAACTTATACGACTGGGGTCGAGAAAAATGATATTGCATTTTCAAATTCGTTTCCTTATGTGGCCATGCCATGGTCAGGTGACGGTGAATGCGGTGGAAAAGTTGTATCCGGTGTCTCTAATCCGGGTGGGGGCGTGATCGGTTTGGAAAGGCCTCAAGTATCCATTGTCAATTATCCCAATCCAGTGGAAAACGTAACCACAATCAAGGTAAATTCAATTGTTGATACCAAGATTAAATTAGAACTACAGTCTCAGGATGGCAGAACAATCATGTCTTTGACAGACGCTTTATTTGGCAAAGGAGAGAATGAGTTCAATGTTGATCTGAGTAATCTGAATTCCGGCATGTATATCGCTACTGCACGCGCGATAAATGGTGGAATTATCGGATTTACCAAAATTATTAAAAAATAGTATTCTTTTTTAAATATTGATAGATCACGTTCCGGATGCTCATAAAATGCCGGAACATGATCTGTCATAAGTTTGTAATCTATCAATATGAAAAATCTATCAATATTATTATTCGTGTTTATTTCAGTATCAGGATGCCAATCCGATAAAAACATAAGCAAACTGGATGTGCCTGCATTGTTGGATCGCTCCCTAAAGTTACAGTATAGCAACGAATGGCCGGAAGTAAAAAATCACTATGCCGATCTCAAATATAAACTTGTCAAAGACAATGAAAATATTGAAGCATTGATTCACTTAAGCCAGTTGTTTATCAATGAGGCCAGAATTACCGGAGCGCATGGGCATTATTATAATGCTGCTTTGAAAATGACAGCATGGGCATTATCATGTAAAACAATTTCCAGAGATCAGCGATTTCTGTGCTTAAGCAATAAGGCAAGCATACAGCTTTCACTTCATGATTTTAGAAACGCTTACAATACAGCCCGGGAAGCTGTAAGTCTTAACCCATACAATGCGTCGGTATACGGTGCTCTGGTTGATGCATGTGTAGAATTGGGCCAATATGCTGAAGCAGTTCAATATGCAGATAAAATGGTTTCCATAAGACCAGACATCAGATCATATTCCAGGGTATCCTATCTTAGAGAAATCCACGGGATGCCGGATGAAGCGATCGCTGCATTAAAACTTGCCGTAGAAGCAGGCAGTCCCGGAAGCGAGGAAAAGTCCTGGGCAGCCTTGCAATTGGCCAAACTCGATCACCGTTATGGTAGAACGGAAGAGGCCAAGGTCATCCTTAAAGATATTCTAGCTGAAAGGGAGAATTATCCTTTCGCAAAGGAGGCATTGGCTGAAATTAATATTGAAGAGAAAAACTATGTTGAAGCTGAAAAAGAACTCAAAGAAGCTTGTGATATTATTCCAGAAGTATCATTTTACATTGCCCTCGCACGATTGTATAAAATGCAAGGCCGCGATTCGGATATGAATGATAATATTAGTACGGTGATTCAAATGCTTCAGGATGATACTGATCAGGGTCACAATATGAGTCTCGAATATTCTGAAGTTTTTCTTTCATATTTCAACGATCCCGAAAGGGCATTGGTGTATCTGCAAAATGATCTTCAAATGCGACCTGACAATATCGATATCAACAGGATGTTAGCAAAAATATATGCCGCTAAAAAAGACAAATTGAATGTAGAAAATTGCCTTAAAAAGGCAAAAATGACCAATTCTAAACATCCTGAATTAAGTGAAATAGGTAAATTATTATCGTCATTGTAACCGAATCGATTACTTTTACATAATTCCTGATAAATGAAGCAAAAAGTAGTTCTGACTTTACTATTAGGCTTTGCGATTATACCTTTATCTGCACAGGTTAGAGGCGTTATTGTTGATAAAGAAGGGCAGCTCCTTCAGAATGTCACGATACAAAATCTAAATACTCAGCGGCATACCCATTCTGATGAAAAAGGAACCTTCGTTTTTGAAGAATGTAAGGTTGCGGATAGCCTGAAATTTTACTTACTCGGATACCGGTCCCAAAAAATCAAATTGGATGCAACGAATAATTTTCTTAATGTGGTTTTAGAAACCGCGCCTTTGGAATTAAATGCGATTGACATAACTGCTCCGGTGCAAAGTAACTTACAGAAAATTGATCTCAGCTTAAGACCTATACAGAATACCCAGGAAATGTTGCGGATAGTACCCGGATTATTTATTGCGCAGCATGCCGGCGGTGGCAAAGCAGAGCAAATATTTCTCAGAGGATTCGATATTGATCATGGTACCGATCTCGCCATTTCAGTGGATGGTATCTTGCCTGTCAATATGGTATCGCACGCTCATGGACAAGGTTATTCGGATCTTCATTTTTTAATACCGGAGTCTATTCAAAGCGTTGAATTTAACGCGGGGTCTTATGATGCTTCAAAGGGAAATTTTGCAACAGCCGGAAGCGTCAACTTTAAAATTAAAGACAGGATAGATCACACACAAATTAATTTCGAGACGGGCCAGTATCAATACAGCAGACTGTCTGGATTAGTTAACTTAAAAGAAGGGGATAAATCCAATTCATACGCCGGAATAGAGTATTTGCAATCAAGCGGTTATTTTGATGCGCCGCAGGATCTCAAAAAACTGAATGCATTGCTGAAATACAATTACATGATTTCACCCAGGCTGAAGTTTAAGTCAAGTTTAAGTTATTTTAAAAGCAGTTGGTCCGCATCAGGTCAAATACCTGAAAGAGAAGTCAGGGCCGGTCGAATATCGCGATTCGGTTCAATTGATCCTACGGAAGGTGGCGCGACAGCCCGGTTAAACTGGAATGGCCAATTGGATATTTTGAGCAGCCGTAACCAGTTTATAAAGAGCAATTCATATTTTACGCATTATGATTTTCAATTGTTTTCAAATTTTACTTACTTTTTAATTGACTCAATACATGGTGATCAAATTGAACAGGCTGAAAAACGAAATATCTATGGATCGGAATTGACTTACGATTATCAGCAATCCCAATTTAAATTACAGTCAGCAATCGGATTGAGGCTCGATGACATCCGTAATTCTCATTTAACGCATACTCAATCACGGACCATTTTCCTGAATGATATTAGATCCGGCAACACGACTGAGGCCAATGCGTATGGTTATGCTGTTCTAAATTATTCTTTGCACCGATTGAATATTAGTCCTCAGGTCAGAATGGATTACGTCAAAATGGATTATTTTGATAAGTTAAATTCAACTCAAAATGGGCAAATTTCGTTTGCCCAAACGATTGTTTCACCCAAATTTATAGCAGAATATCGTTTGGATCAAAATGCGCAATTGTATTTCAAGACTGGATTGGGATTTCATAGTAATGATGCCAGAACGCTCATACTAAACCCATCCGCAAATCTTTTGACAAGAAGCACGGATATTGATCTGGGCGCACAAGTCAAATTATTTAAATCACATTTGCTGCATTTGAATTCCTGGTTAATCGATATGGAAGATGAATTGGTTTATGTTGGCGATGAAGGAATCGTTGAATCGAACGGGCCTACAAGAAGATATGGCCTGGAATTGGGATTCAGATCACAGATTTTAAAGAACGTGTTTTTGGAAAGTGACATAGCCTACACGCATGCCAGGGCAAAGGATGATCAACAAATCGCAAAGTTTGTGCCATTGGCAGTTAAGTGGTGTGCAAAAGGAGGTATTAATATCCTCAATTGGAATAATTTTTCAGGAAGTATCAGATATCGCTACCTGGGTGATCGACCGGCGACAGAAGATTATTCACTGATTGCCAAAGGTTACCTTCTTTGCGATTTTAATGTGTCTTATAAGTACAAATATCTGAATATTGGCGTAAGCATTGAAAATATTACCAACCAAAAATGGAATGAAGCACAGTTTGCGACGGTTTCCAAATTGAGGAACGAGTCCATTCCTGTAGAAGAAATTCATTTTACACCCGGGACCCCATTCAATATGCGTCTAAGAGTTGGAATTTTATTGTAAGTATCTTTTTATATTACGCTGCGGAATTGAAGCTCCAATTCCTGGTCGTTAGTTCTTTGGGAAAAGTCCAAAGAATCTTTGCAATAAGTCGCATTGGAAAGAATGCTTTTTTTAGATCAGGAATTTGGACTATTGTATGCGTCAGCTGGTAAAATTCTGTCTTATTTATTCAGATCATTACAACCCTTGTGGCGTAAACAATAAGAATAATTCTTGTCACAAATCGATCCATATAATATGCCTGTACTCAGGGTAAAATATGTCGATACGACTGCTTCCAAATTGTCTGGAACTATCGTATTAAATCTTAAGAGTACGGCTTGCAAGGAATTAATAAAACTAAGAGAAGGAAGGTTTGATATTAAGTTTATCGTTCGATTAAAGTGTCTTTTGTAAAGGAAATATTGAGGCAATTCAATTTTGTGGTCGGTTGTGTTGGATGATTCAGAAAAGTAATTAGTGAATTATAATAATGTTGAAATTATTCTAAAGGGTACGAATATACTTGGCAGGAATAACATTAATAATTTTAAGCCGTTTTATATACATGTCTTTTTATTCTCATTACAGGCAATCAATTAATTTAAATACGGTGACTTCGAGATTCATTCTGATTTAAGTTTTTTTTCGCACCTGCCATTGCTTGAGATTGCGGATTTCAATGCAACAGATATTCCGAAAGCAAGAAAAAGAATTAAAAATTTCCATAGGTTGAATTCCCTTCCATCTAAACAAGCAAAACCCCTGATCATAATGGCATATACCAGACCTTTGAACAGACCTTTCTTTATTGCTGATTTTGTAATAGGGTTCATTTTTCAAAGTTGCCTTGATTCTCACAAATGTATATTATTATCACGAGTGGTCAAATAAAAAACCCATTGACCTGCCGGCCAATGGGTCGTCGTAATATGATATTAACCTTAAAGCCTAATTTTCCATTTTTACAAGTCTGAAGTTGCGGTTTATACCACCTGCTTCAATTCGCAGAAGATAAATTCCCGGCGTTGTCATGCAGGAACCTTTAATACGAATTGGATTTTTACCCGGAGACGTATGGCCGCTTTGTTCCGTGATGATTTGACCGTTAATATCGCTGATCGAATATTTGAATCCTGAAGTTTGTCTGGTTTCGATCCATACCGTCGTTACATCCGCAAATGGATTCGGTACCGGGCCACCAATGATCACAGTGGATTGGGTGCCGGTATTCACTGAATTTAGCGAACGAATTGCAGCAATATGAAGCCCTGCGTCATAAGCTTCTGCGTTGATGATATCAGAAGTTATTTCTACACTCGTCAGAAACTCGCGGTTAATTGGTTCTTCCCACTCCAGGTTCATCAGGATCTGGTTAGCATACAGGTTGACCGGCTGTTCTGTGTTCCAGGATATCAGCAGCAGACCATTGCTGGCATACTGCGTATTGATGTTGTAATCGTTAATCTGTAATCCGGAAGATTGAATGCCTGTAAAGTGATTTAGTGCTGCATTGAATTTAATCGCTAGCTGCATACCATGCATCCCATAATCCTGATCAATGCTCATCGCAATGGTTTTGTCGCCGTTGATTGTAAAACTCATGTCCAGTTGTTGTGTGGTCCGTTCTTCCGCCTTTCGCGCTGCGGACCAACTGCTCTGGCTGACATCACCCACTTTAACTCCTGTAAAGTCAGTATAGGCCATATCGCCGGGGACGCCAGGATAGTAATAAGATTCCGGGATATCTTCTACCCATGGATTCTCGGGATCCGGAAACTGGTAGTTGCTAATCACATAACGCCATGAAGGTGAATTTCTGAATTTGTAATCGATCCCCAGGATCAATTTACGCAGTGAAGCGATATCTGCGCTGGTAATTTTCTTGTCATTGGTTACGTCGGCGGCAAGATACTGCCACACATTGTCGAAATAGGTCTTGCCAAGAATGTGTTTCTGAATTCCGATGATATCCAGTGTGCTGATACCCATGAGGTATTCCTGGTCATTGTAAATGCTTACTTTATAATCTTTACCAAGTGTCAGATTCGGAAACGAAAACGTCGATGAGGTCATTTGTTCCGTATGCTGATTATTCTGATCGAGCGCGAGCACTGAAGCTGGAATGTTGCGGTTATCGGGCGTGCTGATCAGACCGGATATTGTGCCACCTGTCAGATTACCCGGGCATATTTTATTATTGTCCTGTATGGTTACGGTCGTGATGCAACGGTCCTGGAATCCGGTAATTCTATCCGTTACCCAGAGTGTGACGCGGCGCTGGCCAATGCTGTCGCATGTATATCTGCGATATTTGTCAAACGTATCTCGAGAGAATGACAGGGCGATTGGATTGCCACATTGCTGGTAACTTCCATGATTGACGTCTGCGGCCCATACATCAACGAGTCGTTCCAGCTTTCCATCGCCGTCCGCATCATACGCGCTTAAATTAACGGCTATGCCGGTCAGGCAGTATGCAGTTGGGATTTTACAGTTGACAACCCTGACGATTTGATCACAGGCTATATGATTACCGCACTGATCCTCAAATACCCAGATAAATCGGTGGGTTCCCAACGGCAAATCGCCATCCCAACTGACCACATTGCCACTGGCATTATAAATGCTATCGATGAGACCGTTATTGTATAAATCGAGTTTGAATCCTGAACGTAAGAGTTCATCCGGTGTACAATCATCACTGGCCGTATGACTTAAACGAACGCGTTCGCGGACACAGTTTGTTCCGGAGAGGCACACGGTCACTGTATCGCAATCGTCTGCGATTTTTGGCGGATTCTTGTTGGAGACTTTGATAATCTGAAGATGTGTCCAGGTTGCAAACTTGACGGATGAAGTTGCCGAGTCATAATATGACTGACACCAGTCGATGACAGTCCAGCGTCGTAACACCTTGAAACAAAGCGAAGAATCCTGTATGTAGTTGAAGACATCATCATCATAATTGTGGCCTGGTAGCGAACAATGCACATCGCGGAAAACAGGATAATTGTAGTGTTCCGGTAGTTCACTGGGCTTGACATCGCCTCCGCACATATAAATTACGGTATCTCTTGGCCAGGTAATCTGATCACCCTGGAATGGATTCGGATTATATACATAAATCCGCTGTGAGCAGGTATCGCGGCGTTTCATATTATCTTCCACAACGAAGTTGCGCTGCAGATAACCCAGTCCGCAATTGTTTATCGCGGTATCCACATATTCATGCATATGAACCACGCAATTGTCAGAATAATAAGGTTGACCAAAGCGCTGTAGATTGACCGTGTCGATGAGGTCAGTACAGGGCATTTTGTAATCATGCGGACAGACCACTACGGGCGGTGTTTTGTCCTGAATTTCCACTTCCACCATGCAGTCATTGGCATTGCCACTTTGATCCTTGGCTCTGAATACCACCATCACAGTCTTTCCAACATCTTCGCAGCAGAATTCAACATAAGGTCTGAATACATTGTCATTCCATGCGCAGGGTGCTCCACGATCCATTCTCCGGACCAGGAAGCTGTCAAGATGACATTCATCATGACTTCCATCATCAAACACACCGGCATAGATATGCACGGTATCACTATGGGACAACGATATAACCGTTCCTTGCTGACACACCGCTACCGGTGGATTATGATCTTCAACAGTAATGATATTGCGGCAGGATGAATAATTATAGCATCGGTCATATACGCGGTACTCAACGTCATGATCACCCAGATCAAGGGTGACATCTCCTCCGTTCTCTTTGCTGATCAAATGTCCGTCTGCATAAATCTCATAAAACAGGGAATCCTGGCAAAGATCATGCGCTTCGATTTCGGGTAGGGTGAAATGTGACGCACAAGTATAAGAAGTTGTAGTGCTTACCGTAAGATCATAGGGGCAATGCACGATGGCTGGTGGTGTTGTATCGGCGATTTCGATATATTGCTGGTACGTTCTTGTAATGGCTGTACTGCACCACCACTCAACAATTCTCCAGACGCGCAGTATTTTCGTTTTACAGGTGCCTTTGATAATCGGGTAATCTTCATAAGTCACTGAGAGGTTGCAATAGGTATTAAAACTTGGCCAAAGTGCATTGCCTCCAAGCGTAGGATAGCCCGTATATGTAGGATCAGGGTGACCATCGGCATCTTTAGGGTAGATAGATCCGCATTCAACATTGCAATGATCGGCAACGATCCAGTGTTTTGGATATTCGATAGAGTCTATCGGCGCTCTGCGCAACCACACAGAATCATAGCAGGGTAGTGATATATTGCCCCGGGAATCCTGCGCAACCCATGTTCGCACGATGAGCTTCAGAATGTTGGGATCGCACGGGTATGTGATGTGCTGCTCCGAGGTCTTTTTTATCGTTGGATTCGGATCACAATAGTCGAAAAAAACCGGCGGATTATATGCGGCACTGTCATTGCAATACACAGTATCTCTTCTGCAGAGAATGACCGGTGCATTTTTTTCTTCTACCAGGATATGTGTCCAGCACGAATTTTTACTCGTACTGTCGTAGACACTTCCGACCATGGTCATTCCGATATAATTTTCGGTAATGATCGGGCTGGTAGGAATTTTCTTCATGTTATAATCCATGACATCCACCCTGAAGCGTGCATCCGGGCAATCAATTCCCTTGGTCAATAACTGATCATGATACACCTTGGCCTGGCAATATTCTGCCAATGACAGATTGATTTTGCCCTTGCAGGCTAAAGCGCATTGGGCGCGAAGCTGGGTAGCGGTGAAGAAAAAGAGCAACAGGAATGTTGCATAAGGTAAGTACCCCGAAGGGCGTAGTTTTCTTACTCCAAAACGTGTTTCGACGTAAGGTCTCATGCTAAAAGATTAAAAGGTTAAAATCCAGATGCGACTTGCGCACACCAGACTTATAAATCATATTACTCAATAAGGTCCGGAATCAACTGCTTTAAGGTTCGATTCCGGTAAATCTTTGGCAGGACTATTAAATCATTGAAATTTCCGCAGAGAAATCTGCGCCGAGGTTGGATGTAGGTTGCGGGTATTCGCCGCTTGTAGCACAAAGGTATGAATGGATGTATGGATTGTGCAAATTATATATAAATTATTTTTTAATATTTTTATTTAATATGTATAAATAGTTGATATATAGTATAATATAATTTATTATTGTAATAGATTATAGATTTTATGTTTTGTAATAAGGACAAATGATCAAGGGATTTACAAAGCCAAAATGTTATGAATCGCATCTTTGATGATTAACTATTCATATCGGTGGCAGCCATGACGTGAATGTGCGACAGGAAAATTATAGGTCGGAGCGGAGTAAATTCGTTTCACAACGACTGTATCCGTCCAGTAAACTGCCTATAATCCTGGAATAGAACAGGTCATAGCTTTGCGAGAAATAGGAAAATTATGACAAAGCAAGAGTTTGATCTATTAAGTGATGAGTTAGCATGTAGTGGTCTGAGCATAAAGCAATTTATGTTAGCAAAAGGGCTTCCTTTACACCGTTATTATTACTGGAATAGGAAATACACCGAGGAGGCCGGTGATACAGGTTTTGTTCCGATACATATAGGTCAAGCACAGGAGAATCATATAGTAGAGATTGAATATAAGGAAGAAGTTCATATTCGCCTTGGGAGGCATAGTCCTCAGATATTAAGCCTTAGCATAAGAAGAATGGTATAGGATGATACCTTTTACCAGCGGTCATCAATACTTTGTATATAGCGGGATAACTGATTTTCGCAAAGGCTATAATGGTTTATTGGGTATAATTAGGAGTGTCATGGAGAGCAATCCAGTAGATGGAAGTGTCTATGTGTTTTTTAATAAACGCCGCAACCAGATTCGATTGCTAGTATATGATACCGGCGGCCTGGTATTGTTGAGCAAGAAATTGGAGCAGGGCACCTATGAAGTCATTAAGACGTCAGGTGATAGCACTAAATTTACGATCAATTGGACTCAGCTAACATGTGTGCTGCAAGGGATAAAATTGCGAAGTATTCGGTATAGAAAACGATATAAAATTGTAGAAAATAATTTTGCAGAATCAAGAAATATTCCTACCTTGAGGGAGTGAACAACGTAGAAGAAATAGTATTATCACTCCAACAAGAAATAGTTGAGTACAAAAAAGAGAATGCATATCTGCGTGCGGAAATAGCACAACTCAAACGCTTAATATTTGGAAAGAAATCAGAACGGTTTATTTCAGAAGAAAAGCCCTTTCCTCCTGGAACACTCTTTTCCGAGGTGGTTCCCGAAGAAAATAAATTAGAGAACCTCACTGAGCAAATCAGCTACGAAAGAACGAAGCCCGTGCATCGCAAAGGGGGGCGCAAAGAATTGCCGTCACATCTACTTCGTCAAATCGAAGTTATTGAACCAGAAGATAAGAAAGATACAGACCGACGCATAGGGCTACTTGTTACAGAAGAACTCGAATACACTCCTGGTGTATTTCATGTAAATCGCATCGAAAGGCCAAAGTATGTAGATGATCAGACAAAAAAGATCAAAATAGCCCCTATGCCCTCAAAGCCAGTGCCCAAATCGCAATTTGGACCGCAATTTATGGCACATACGATAGTAAGCAAGTACATGGATCACATGCCTCTGTATCGGATGATCCAGCAGTTCAAAAGAGATCATAACGTAGCGATAAGTAAATCAAGTCTGGGTGAGTCTATGCATCAATATCTGGATTTACTCATTCCGGTTTATAATAAATTAAAAGCCGCCGTACTGGAACAAGAATATATTCAAACGGATGAAACGACCTATAAAGTGCTAAGCGAAGACAAAGAAGGATCAGCACACCTGGGTTATATCTGGGCCAGTTATGCACCCGTAAACAAGTTGGTATTATTCACGTACCAAAAATCCAGAAGCAGTGAGAGTATGAATAACCACTTGAATGGATTTGTTGGAAAGAATCAAGTAGATGGGTATGGCCCTTATGAAAAATTGCAACAGATCCCTGGAATGCAAATGTTCAGCTGTTGGGCACATGCCAGGAGAAAATTCGACAAGGCATTAGAATCATATAAGCCGGAAGCCGAAAAAACATTATCACTTATTCAAGAGCTATACAATGTTGAAAAGCATTGCAGAGATCAGAATTTGAATTATGAACAGAGAAGAAAAATCAGACAGGATCAGAGTAAAGTTATTCTTCAGAAAATAAAAAGCTACCTGGACAATCTCTCCATTCAAAATATCCTTCCGGCATCCTCCTTGGGTGAAGCCATAGGATATACATTAAAAAGATGGAGGCAGCTGAGCAATTATATCGACCATGGAGAAGTAGAAATTGATAATAATCTCATTGAAAATAAAATTCGGCCTATAGCCCTGGGTCGTAAAAATTATTTATTTGCAGGCTCTCATGAATCCGCTCAAAGGGCTGCAATGGTCTATTCCTTATTTGCTACTTGTATATTACATAATATCAATCCTTACGAATGGCTCATTGATGTGTTCAATAGAATAAATGATCATCCAATTAACAGGATCGAAGAGCTCTTACCCCAGAATTGGGCAAAATAATTCACATAGGTACTTCGTTGGACGGATACCAACGACTATAAGAATCGTCCGTTTCATTCCGTAAGGTGAAAGGATTACATAAAAATATCCTCAAGTCATTTTTAGCTTAATAAGTGGATTGAGATTGATTTTAACCGAATACTTCTAGTTGCCGACCCTCTTTTAGACACATAAATTTGTAGAATACAGGGGGCAATTCAGATGCAATTATTGTCAAGCTTTGACGGATTTTTCTGTAAGTTTTCCAATCGTTAGCCCTTGAACGAGAATGCTAAAAAAAACACAGCAATAACAAAACACCAATAACTGTGGTTTGAATTTGCTGTCAGGAAGTGAAAGAACTAAGGCTAACGAAAGTCCTCCCCTTAAGCCTCCCCAAGTTAGAATCTTCGCTTCCATACCTGTAATATTTAAAAGACGTGGCACTAACAAATGGGGTACGAAGACAACAATCGCTCTCGAAATGAGTACAATTATTATGCTTAAGAAGCCGCCAATAAAGTAACTTATATCAAAGTCAATAAGGATTAATACCAATGCAATAAGTATAAATAGAATTGCATTGAGAATAACATCGACCAATTCCCAGAATTTTAGGACGTATTGCAATGTTGTGTCGCTCATGGCAATGTTAGTCTTGTAGTTTCCAGCCATTAGACCCATCACCACCATCGCAAGTGCTCCGGATAAATGAATGGAATTGCTGAGTGTATAGCCTGTCATAACCAATGCAAGCGTAACAAGTACTTCTGTTTCAAAATGATCAATAGATCTAAGGAATAAATGAAGCAAATAACCTAGCAAAAGGCCCATTAAAATTCCACCAACTGCTTCTCTGATAAAAAGAAATCCAAAATTGCTCAGGCTAAATTCACCAGAATGTAGTGTTTGCAGGAGTGCTAAAAAGACCACAACGCCAATGCCATCATTAAATAGGCTCTCTCCTATGATCGTGATTTTGGTCCTTTTTGGGACCTTGGATTTGGCTAAAATACCGAGTACGGCAATTGGATCCGTTGGAGAAATTAATGCACCAAAAATATAGCAATAGATAAGTTCAATTTGTAATTCAAGCATTCCCAGGCATAAATAAAGCAAATGTGCTATTATGATTGTGGAAAGAAGTACCCCACTGATAGAAAAAATACTGACTGGTTTTATTTGCTGCTTAAGCTCATTCCAGTTTGTATGCAGTGCTCCAGCAAATAATAAGAACCCAAGCATATAATTCAGGATTAATTGATCAAGTTGAAGTGAATTGATGACTAGCCGCAATTCATCCAAAGGTTCATTCAGCCATAGCTGAGAGCTAAGAATGATTATAGAAAGGATTGTAGTCTGTGCAAATAGTCCTATAACGAAAGGTAGTTTTATCCATCTTTGGTTGATATAAGCTAAAAAGGCAGAAAGGCTGATTATAAAGACAAGTAGATAATAAAAATTCATTTGTAGTTATGCGATTAATTTAATGATAAATTTGTAGAGCACTGTATTACATAAAGTACGCACTTTGGAAATTGGATTTTGAAAAATATCGAATGACCATTTGATTGTAGTATTAAACCAATATTGCATTCGCTTTCTTAACACTTTTATTAAATCATGGCTAAATCTATTTTTATGTAGATTTAAATTTTAAACAGACTGTTTATGTATTTCAGCGGTAGAATTCTTAGTGGTTATGAGTCCAATCGCCATAACAACCGAAGTCAATAGGATTACCTGAATAATTAGTGATTTTGTAACCAGAGTTACTGCCATTGAAGCATCCATTGATAAAAATAATAGAATTGTTATCAACCCACGCGGAGCAATCCATAAGAGAGGGCTAAGTTGAAGCCCAGAAATTTTAATTTGTAGGCTTCGTAGAATAAGAATAATTACAACCAGCCCTGTGGACCAGGGTAATGTCTCTTTATTGAGCACCTGCTGGATTTCGATTAAATAACCAAATAACAGAAAAAATAACGCCCGAACCAGAAATGAACCTTCTGCAGTCAATTCTCTTAATTTTGCCACTTCTTTTTCAAGTATTTCAGGATGAAATCTTTTGGACCATTTTTTATTTTTGATTTTATCAAGATTGCCAAGAAAAAGTCCAAACATCAGTATGAAAACAAGTCCTGGCAGGTGATAAATTTTTGAAATTGAATAAATTAATATCACGATTAATATAATCGGAATGTACTTAATATGATGATTTATTCGGCTAAGTAGAAGAGATAATCCAATTGTAGAGATCAATGAAATTGCTGTTATTAACAAAAGTTCAATAAAAAAATTTGCGAACGCCTGTGCATTAAGGATTTCGTTGGTAATGAAGAAGTTGAATAAAACAACACCTATAATGTCAGAAAAACTACTTTCATAAATAATGAATTCCTTTATGCGCTTGCTTAGGTGACTTGCACTCGGGATGGCAATCGCGCTGCTAATTATGCATAATGGCAAGGCATTGATGATGAGAATGCGAAAGGATTGGGGTGAGTTTTGACTTAATACATAAGTCAGGATGAATGCAAGACTGATGATTGAAAATATGGCTCCGCTTAGTGATTTGAGAATGACTACGCGCTTTGAATGGTTAAGACGAAGTTCCAGAGAACCTTCAAGGACAATCAAAATAAGACCAATTGTGCCAATCACTGGAAGCAAAGGAGAAAAATCTGGTAGCGTAATTTTCAAAAGTATAGAAACTTGATTGGTGGTCCAACCTAATAACAGTAGCAGTATAACTGATGGAATTCTCGTCCTGGAAGAGCTTAGATCAAAAATGTATGCCAGTAGAATAAGTATACAGAAGGTAATAATAATATTAATCGTCATAATGATAAAATATTGTCAGAATTTTAAGAAACACTGAATGAATAATCAGTGTTGAGCATATTTTACAAAGATATATGATTTGAATTATTTAGGTTGATAAGTTTCTGGATATTTTATTCTCATCAAGATCTTTATTTCGTATCGTTCATATTTGTAATGATTATTTGGCTGATTGTTTTGATCGTAAATTGGGGCGACTCGCTTATCTGGTTTTCAAAGTTGTTATTTAAAAGGTCAATACCTACTTTCTGGATTGAATCTATGTAGCTCAAATATGGTCTTATAAAGAGAGGAGTCAGAATCCTCATACTTGAAGATTAAACTTTAAGCGCATTATTATTTTTAAATTTATAATTGATGCAGATTCATTGTTGGAGCACGACCGCAACAATATAAAATAATATATATTTGTCCGTAATTATTAAATATTTCTTTAACTTTGGGGCCATGCCCCGGCAATTTATTGCTCTTCTTCTGTCAGTTTTGCTGGTCATTCAGCCTGCAACCAAAACCTTCATTGTATTTGGATTTATCATTCAGCGCAAATTCATCATTTCAACGTTATGCGAGCAGCGCAACAAGGTAGTTAATTGTTGCCTTGGTAAATGCCATCTCAAAAAGGAATTAACCAAACAGGACCGTAAAGAAAATGGACAAGGTGCCAGGCATCAGCCGCAGACTGAACAATTGCTGTATACCTGTGAAGATGTTGGTGATCTTGGGTCTTATACCTTGGTTATCTTTAAGCGCCTGCGATTCATGGTCAACCGAGGTGATCTTTACCCGGGTATGCAATGTGAGATTTATCAACCACCGGATCAGGTGCTGGCCTGATTTTATTATTGCATTTTGTAAAATGTATTGGTAACCCATTATTGGGTTAGCATTTATTATTCACACTTAATTTTATTCAGATGAAAAATAATTGGTTATTAATCATAATCTGTTTTGTTTTTGGCAACGGACAAATTTATGGACAGTGTGCTTGTTGTGCCGGCGCTGGTATTGGATCTTCCAATGGTGATGCAGGTACCGGGCTTCTCAATATTCCAAAGAAGACGGGCATTGCCGAATTATACGGCGATTACCGTAGCATTCAGACTGGTGAACATATACATCAGCATGGTGATGATGATGAGTCAATACTTGAGAGCATGGCGATTGGCCTAGTGGGTGTTCGATATGGCATCAGCCGGCGCGTCACAATCGGCGCTTTGCTACCTTATGTATTTCTTCAAAGCGAAACCGGCAATGATCGTGGCTTAGGCGATATGATTTTGCAGGGTACATTCGGCGTGTGGCGGAAATCTCAATTTGAAGTGGCCATTCAAGCCGGGTTGGAGCTTCCTACCGGCATCCGCAAAAGTTCTAATTTTGACAATACGACAGTTGTGGTAGGCTCAGGATCCTGGGATCCGATGTTGGGAATTATTCTCTCCAGAGACTGGAGTCGTTGGGCTTTACAGGCAGGCAGTAACTTTAAATATACCACTCCGGGTTTTGAAAAAAACTATTATGGTAGTCTCTCGACACATAACCTTAATGTCTCTTATCGCATCAAAGGTCAGCGCGGTTTTTGCCGGATGAATGAAACTGGAGAACCAACTCCGGAACCTTTGATATGGACTGTGTTTGGCGGATATTATGGCGAGTGGCTGGATCGAATTAAAGAAGATGGTGTAACTGATGAAGACTCCGGACATTATCTTGGCTTTGTGACGACAGGAACCAGTATCTCTTTTCAGCGATGGTCCATTCCACTTTATTTTTCAGTACCGGTGGTTCAAAAACTCAATGGTGAACAGAATCAAGCCGGGTTCAGACTTCGTGTTGGAATTATCAGGGCATTTTAGTTTGTTGTAAATTTATTTTTCAGTCAAAAGACAAATACGGGCTGATTTTTTGCAGCCAGTCATCAGTAAACACTCCGGTATCCGATAACTCCGCGATACCGGAGATTTTCTGGTGTTGTCTTCTGTAGTTTACAAGAATGCGCGCCTGCTTGCGTGTAATGTAGGGGTGCTTTTCCAGTTCGTCTTCATCCGCATGGTTTATTTCTATCTTTCGAATATTCGCTTCATCACAAATGAGCCTTGCAGAAATTCGCTGATAACTGCTGTCTTTGATTCCGTACACCTCTGACAATTGTCTGGCGTCAAGAAAGCCGCCGAGCGCATCTCTGAATCGCACGATCCTTGTAGCCAACACGGTGCCAATTCCTGGTAATGATTCCAATTCTTCGGCCGAGGCCTGATTGATACGGATGCTTTCATTGTTTTTTATTTGATAAGAGTTGGTGTCATTGTGTTTCTTGTTGGGAGTCGATTCTGAAGTTACGGCAATTGTGCTCCAGGGCTTCAGTCTTGCATACAGTTCTGGCGTCATAGCATATATTTTCTGTAGATCCTGTGCTTTGTTAAAGCGGCCACCATGCTTCCTGTAGCGCTCGAGCATGCGGAAGACATGCTCCGGAATACCCATTTGACGGGCATCTTCGTGACTGATTAGATTGGGATCGAAAGACTTCATTTTAACACTTTTCATTGTTGCAGTTGGAGGTTCCACATTATTATTTCTGTAGGCTGCAGATTTTTGGTGACCATACGGAGTGTACTTAGAAGTGGGTGGGGAAGAAATTTTTGCTTCAGTTTGTATTAAGAATTTCTCATCGGCAGGATGGGTTAGACAGAGACGCCATAACAATGGCATACATATAGAAATCATCAGGGCGGATAATAAAAAAACAAGCCCTCGTTTTTCGCGAATGCTGAGTTGCCATTTCTCGGAATAGATGTGTTGCATATCAGTTTAATTGTATGATAATGTTTTTGTTGGGTGCCCATTGGAGATGATTTAGGCCTTCGTTTTCTCGCTGCTGATAATAATTGCGGGTGACAGCATTCGTGCGAGGAAGGATCACGATGCGTTTAGCCTTGGAAGACTGCAATTCTTCGCTGGAAAATTTTTTGCGGTAAATTAATAACATCAACGGCCATGTGTTGTCGTTCGGGATGCTGTCTAATGCAACGATCCACTGATTTTTGTCATGTCCTACGTGCACGAGTTCTCCCTGTTTAAAGCGGGTCTGAATGATATTTACCTTGCAGAAGGGATGACTTTTTTCAAAGTATGTTTCGCCTGATGATGCCAAAGCAGGATTGCGAAATGAATAAATGACGTCACCTTCCATGATATCCATCACTGGATCCAAATTTCTTCTGTACAGGGCTATTTCAATATTTCTACAAGCAAGTACATGACGTATCACGGGCTGTATGTTAAAAAAGCAAAGTAGAATGATGCAAAAAAATAACCAGAACAACTGCCGTAGCATGATCCATTGATGAATGCAAATAAACGATGCAATCAAGGCGACAGCCTGAACGAAATCCATCGGCAATTCGCTAAGTTGTGGAAAAGGCCATTGTTGTATCTTTTCAAAGAGGCGTAAGCCTTGTGTAATTCCGACGACACAACAAGTTCCGGCCATGCCCGGAAGAAAAGGAATAAATGGCAATAACATGATCAGCAGGCCACACAGCATGAGCGCAAAAGACACCGGAACCCAGTAGAGATTGGAAATAAGGAAATAGGTGGGAAATGTATGAAAGTAGAAAATACTAACAGGCGTAACCAGACATTGCACGGAGAGGCTGACATAAATTGTGTCCAGAAAATAATTGATCAGCTTGCTACCGGTATAGTATGTTCTTTGCAGGACCGGATAAAACAAAAGTATGCTCATGACTGCCCAAAATGAGAGCTGCAAGCCTGCATCATAAAGCATACATGGATCTCCAGCAAGGATCAGAAATGCTGTGGCGCATAAAATATTGACGGGATCAGGTTTTCGGCCAAACCATCTGCCGGTCTCTGACAAGGTAAACATCAGTGCTGCGCGGTGAACAGATACTCCAAGGCCAGTAACCCATGCAAATAGCCAGATCGCCAGTATTATTAATATCTGACGATATGGTAACCTGCTTTTAATCGTTTTCTTACCCTTCCGGAAAATAAAACTTAGTATGGCGTATAACATGCCGATGTGCATACCTGACACAGCAAGAATATGCGCTGTGCCGGATGCTATAAATTGATCTTCTATTTTTCCACTGACTTCTGCCCGGTCACCCAGCAGAATGGCAATCATTAATCCTGCAGTCACACTGTCCTTGATCGCATAATGTATATTATTCTTCAATAGAAGGCTCATTGACGTTGCATCCGGAATCATACCGTGATGCCTTTCAGAATTCTGCAGCTTACAGATGGCATTGACTCTGCCGGTGTAAAGGATGTGTTGATGGAGCAGGTAACGGTCATAATCAAAGGCATCTGCTGATGGCTCCAAATGAATACCACTTACTTGAATGTCAGCATTTATAATATTTCCTGATCTCAGATCTGCAACATCAAAGTCTGAAGGAAAATTGAGTAATATCAACTGTTCCCGGTCTTCCGCATCGAAAGAAGCAATGATTTTATTTTTGCCAGATCGCTGAACTTCTTTTACCACCATCCGAAAATCAATCTGACGCGAGTCAATCGGTGCTATCGTTGATTGATAAAATAATTCATGAATAGTTATATTAGTTGTTAGACAAATCACACACAACATGATGTATGGCGTGGCATCCCGCCTGATGTGCAGGTAGAATTTACGAAAGGTGTAAATCATTACCAGAAAACAGGAGAGACTCAATATCATGTATGGTCTGATGTCATGTGGAATGACAACGATGAGTGCTTCAATGAGCAATAAGGGAACGAATGGCCGGGCATGCCAGATGTTCATCATAGAAGGTGTTATTGGGGTCAAAAATACAATGACATAAGGACTCACTTCAATATTAAATTTCGAAAACCTTCAGGGCTGAGCGATTTTAAGCTGGACTGATTTCATATTATCCAAAAACCACTAGTATAACTATTTGTATTTTTGGGTAAATCCATAACTTGGTGCTTTATTTTGAATGAATGTCAAAATGGCTTTTGATATCACTTTGGCTCTTACCTGGAATCAGCTGCTGGACGATTTGGCAAAAATCGAAGCTCGGTTGCTCTGTTTCAGGAGTTACAGGGGGTGAGACAAACATGGATATTACCGAAATCAACCAGGCTAGGCATGTTGACCTCAAAATTCAACTTTCAAAATGCGAGTATGAAATAGAGCCGTTGACTTTAATGATGGTTAGCAAGGGACCTGTAACAAGCAATTCCAAATTCTCAAAACCTGGGTTGGAAGATAAATTGCCTCAGGTGATGGCCAGGGGAGTGCCTGGTCAGAACATGTTCAAAGAATCCCAAGGTTCAGCAGAAAATGTTGTGCCACGCAATGCAGAAACAGATAGATGTTCAGATTTCATTGTTATAAAACTATAGAGAGTGAGTTTGCTTATTCAATGGTGTGATCTCAGCTGGTGGGCTATTCTTCTGTCCTGGATGGTACCATTTCTTTTTGGCTGGCTCATCGCAAGGTGGACGGGTGTGTTGGATAAGGAAAGTCAATCCAACACAGGACCAATGCTGGTCTCCAATCAAAAAAACATAAAAACGGCAACGGCAGACTACCCTGTTGAGAAAAGTGCAATGCCAGCCTCGGAATGGAACACACTCATTCGTCAAAAAATTGAGATGGAGAGTGAACTTGCGGAATGTTCCAGGAAGGGTCTTGCGTGGCAGCGAAGAATCGCCGAGATGGAAATAAAATTGTCTTCTTCGGCTACTTCAACGCAAATACCCCTGCCATCCGTCACCCATTCTGTTCAGGTAGAACATACGACGAAGAGCACCGAATCTTTACGAGAAGAAATCACACCCAACGCCCTCGCCAATGATACTGGGAGTGTTTTTGACAAATTGCCCAGTGACAAGCTTCAGATATTCGAAGGACTGGGTCCAAAAATGGAGCAGTTTCTCAATCAGCTGAATGTATTTACCTGGGATCAACTTGCGCGACAGGATGCCAATTTTCTCAAAGAAAAGCTTGAGGCGCTGGATCCCAAATACAGGATCCTTGAGCCGGAAAGTTGGCCAAAACAGGCGGCCTTGGCCCGAGACAGGCAATGGCAAAAATTGATCGACTACCAGAAAGAACTTTCTGCCGGAAAAAGCCTGGAAAACACCGTAATATCAGATTCAAAGCTGGAGAAAGTAATGTATAAATTGGGGCTCCTTCGCAAGTATGCGAAAGATGATCTCGTTGCGATAGAAGGCATTGGACCCAAGATTGCAACCATTCTCAAAGCGGAAGGAATCAGCTCATGGTCCATCCTTGCCAATACGCCTGTACAACGTCTTCAGTCGATCATTGATAAGGCTGGAGGCCGCTTCCAGTTGGCAGATCCGGGTACCTGGCCGCAGCAGTCAGCGATGGCCAGGGATGGGTTGTGGAAAGAACTTTACAATTATCAGGATTCGCTAAAAGGCGGTAAAGAAATGAAGTAATGCATATGAAAAAGACAGCTGTTTTTCCGGGCTCGTTTGATCCAATAACCAAAGGCCATATCGACATCATTGAACGTGCAAAGCCTCTATTTGATGAAATCATTATCGCAATTGGCACCAACACGCAGAAAAAGTATCTTTTCAGTCTTGCTCAAAGAATCAGTTGGCTCGAAACACTTTTTAGCAATGAGGCGGGTGTGAAGATTGATCATTTTGAAGGTCTTACCCTGGACTACTGCAGGAAGGCCGGGGCATCTTTTCTCATTCGTGGCATACGCAATGCTGCGGATTTTGACTACGAGCGCACCATTTCGCAAATCAATTATACCGTTACCGGCAACCTTGAAACGGTATTTTTTATTGCGCGACCAGAACTCAGTCACGTCAGTTCGACCATTGTCCGTGAACTGGTTCTTGGAAGGGGTGATGTATCGGCTTTTGTTCCCAGGGACATCCTGGCGAATATCCAGCAATTTGATCGATAATCTGAATGGGCCTGAAGGTAAAATGATACCTTTGCAAAAATTACAGAAGTGAAACATCTGATCTCTCCTTCTATTTTATCCTGCGATTTTGCCAGAATCGGCGAAGAGGTACGCATGCTGAATGAGAGTGAAGCAGACTGGATTCACATTGATGTAATGGACGGTAGTTTTGTTCCCAATCTTTCAATCGGCGTGCCGGTCGTCGAAGCTATTTGCCGAGAAAGTAACAAAGTCAATGATGTACATCTGATGATTGTTCAACCGGAGAAGTATCTCAAGGTATTTCAGAAAGCAGGAGCACATCAGATCACGGTGCATTTGGAGGCTTGCACTCATCTGCATCGTTGTATTCAGGAAATCAGAGAGACCGGCGCCAAAGCAGGGGTAGCTATCAATCCACACACTCCGGTGCAGATGTTGTACGAAGTACTTGAAGACATCGATCTGGTGATCATGATGTCCGTCAACCCGGGATTTGGTGGTCAGAAATTCATCTACCGGACGCTGCATAAAATTGCAGAACTCAGGAATGAGATCAACAGCAGAAATCTGAAGACGCTGATTGAAGTGGATGGAGGCGTTGGGTTGCACAATGCAGAGCGGATACTACAGGCCGGGGCGGATGTACTTGTTGCCGGTAATGCCGTATTCAGTGACGCGGATCCGAAGTCAGTCATTCATAAACTTAAGTCCATCCAATCAGAAAAAATAAGCCTCTAATGAAATGCGTTTAAGCAGGATGCTTCGTTTTTTCCTCCCTGTATCACTTATTATTTCGCAACAACTATCCGGTCAGGAAATGACCCGTGTGAAGGGATTTGTAAAAGATGATCAGACCGGGGAGGCGTTGGAATTTGTAACCGTTTATATTCCTGAGTCGAAGTACTATACTGAATCCAACATCAGGGGTTTTTTTGAAATAGAAGTGCCTTATCGGTCGGG
Organism: Saprospiraceae bacterium; assembly: GCA_046329325.1. GTDB lineage: Bacteria > Bacteroidota > Bacteroidia > Chitinophagales > Saprospiraceae > Vicinibacter. Next base: position 576,995 of record JAXLUU010000002.1, on the reverse strand, counting down.
ACTCACGTTGCGTTTCAACCGGGTAGGCTATGAATCAAAAAATGTTATTGTTAAGGAAAGAAATCCGGAAAACCTTGATGTCAGATTAATCGCGCTTAAGTCCGAAGCGGTTGTTATTACGGGTCAGTCCGTGCAAAAGGATAATCAAATACATGAAAAAGCGTCGAGCTTTGAATTGCTTCCCAACAGCAACGGCGGAATAGAACGCATTCTGCCCAGCATTGCGCTCGGCGTTCGCAGCAGTGCGGGTGGTGAGTTATCATCGCAGTACAGTGTACGAGGTGGGTCCTACGACGAGAATCTGGTAATCGTCAATGACTTCGAAATTTACCGGCCGCAACTGATCCGCAACGGGCAGCAGGAAGGGCTTTCTTTTCCTCACTTGGATCTGATCCGGGATCTGAGTTTTTCTTCCGGCGGATTTGAAGCGCGTTACGGAGACAAGCAGAGCTCTGTGCTGGATATTCGCTATAAGGTCCCTGAAGAAAAAAAACACAGCGTTGAGGCAAGTCTTCTGGGAGCTTCTGTCCATACTGAGGGTTCAATTGGATTAAACCGATACGGAAAAGCTAAATTGAGGTATCTGATCGGCGCGCGATACAAATCAAATCAATATCTGCTCAGTTCGCAGGATATTCAGGGAGAGTATGTGCCAAGATTCGGTGATGTACAGGCCTATGTGAGCAGCGACATCAATCGCAACTGGCAAATCTCCTTTCTCGGCAATTTGAATTCAAGCAGATTTAGTCTGATTCCGGAATCCAGTGCGCAAGCCAGGGGTTCATTATTGTTTAATGTCATTCAGTTGAATACTTTCTATGAAGGGAGAGAGGTGGATTATTTCAATACCGCGATGGGCGGACTGTCGTTGCTTTATTTTCCAAAACAAAGAAAGAACAATTTGTTTGTCAAACTGCAATCCTCTATCCAAGGATCTGATGAGGCCGAACAATTCGATATTCTCGGATATTATCGGCTTGTCGAGCTAGAGCTCAATAATAAGGATGAAGAGGGAAAAGAAATAAAATTGTGGGGAGAAGGGATACAACATCGCTATGCAAGAAATTACCTGCAATCCCTGATCGGAATCCACGAAATAAAGGCTGGCCTTCAGCTAGGTCATTCAGAAGGATTTTCTCAGTTATGGCTAGGCGGAATTGGGGTCAGGAATGAAAAGTTTGAAGATCAGCTCAACGAATGGGAGCGAATTGATTCAGCGGGTTACAGTCTGCCTTATCAGGAAGGTCGCGGTATTGTTTTTAGTGAAGTTGTAAAGTCATCCAATACATTGCAGAACACAAAGCTTTACGGATGGCTGCAGAATACCATTGAGATGAATTCAGGAGGGCGTTCGCGAATAAGCCTGGTACCTGGCATTAGGGTTCATTATAATGATCTCAATGCAGAATGGGTTGTTAGTCCCCGTATGAAAGCAGAATGGATTCCGAGGCATTCTAAAAATGAACTGAGGGTTTGGTTTGCATCAGGACTGTATGCGCAACCACCACTGTACCGTGAATTGCGAAACCTGGAAGGCAATCTGAATATTGATGAACGCGCTCAAAAATCCGCACATTTTGTGGCGGGGTTAAAGCGAGACTTCAACTGGAAAAAAGTCAGTGCCTCCAAATTCAGATGGATATCAGAGATATATTATAAGTCTTTGTGGGATCAGGTATCTTATGACCTCGATAATGTGCGCATTCGCTATTCGGGCAAAAATGATTCGCGCGGTTATGCGGTTGGGTGGGATAACAGAGTCAATGGAGAATTTGTGCCTGGGGCTGAATCCTGGGTCAATCTTTCGTTGCTCCGTACGCGAGAAAACATCTCCGGCGTGCAGCATCTCGCCAATCAACAAAGTAATGGCTCAGGAACCAAAGTTACCGATGTCCCGCGTCCGACAGACCAGCTGATGTCATTGAGCTTATTTTTTCAGGATTATTTGCCGCAAAATGACCGTTTCAAAATGCATGTGCAGACAACCATTACCACCGGACTTCCGTATGGCGTTGAAGGGCAGAATATCGTCTATCGCAATGAATACAGGTTCAAGCCTTATCACCGTGTTGACATTGGTTTTTCATACAAGATGTGGGATGAGGAGCTCAGGCGCAGGCAGGCGCGCGGGTTGTTTCGATTTTCGCGAAATGCCTGGATCAGTCTTGAAGTCCTCAATCTGCTGAAGGTCAAAAATGAAGCTTCTGTGCGCTGGATTAAAAGTATTTACAATTACGAATTTGCCATTCCAAATTATCTTAGTTCACGCCGCATCAACCTTCGATTGCGAATTGATTTCTGATTTTACAAAGTGCTCTATTTTATTAAAATCTGGCAGCTCTTACGTTTGGAAATCAATACTCCAAAAGGATTTTCATACTCCAAAAATAGCGGGACTTATAAAAAAAGTGGGTAATTAATTATACTAAATAACAGGGCAGATTTAGAAAAGGCGTCAATACCACTTAAGCCCTGAGTCCAGAAGGTTATTGCGATAGTATTGATTTTTTTCGAAAGGACGCTGTGGTTGTTATTCGTTTATTTTTAACCAAAATGATCCGCCATGTTTTTCAACGCCTAATAAGTTATCATGATTCCAAATAGGTGATATTAAGTTAGCTAATTCAGTATCTTCTGAAATAAAGTAATTTGGTAAAATGACATGGTACTTATCCGGGTTAGCCAATAAATATATCGCTAGTCCATATTGCTCTGAATAGAATCTATTACACATAAACTGAGGATAATCATATGGCAAATAAATGTCGTGAAGATGGACAATTACACCCTTTTTTAATCTTGGTAAAACCTCAAGAAAGAAAACCATTGAATCCGAATTCGGCAGAATCCTATGTGAATTATCGACGAATAAAATGTCGTTTTCATTCAGGGCACTAACAAGATCAAAATCGATATTTTCAAAAGGCTGTCTAACTATTTTATCTGCCAATCGATCAATATCTGCACGCGGCGCAGGATCTATTGAAATTATCTCTGTATCTAATTTTTGCTCAACCTTTGCTTTATAGGCAACCTTTGTAGAATTGCCAGATCCTATTTCTATATATTTTTTCGGCTTGAATTCAGTTAGCAAAGTATAGATCCCGATGATATCTAATCCTGGTAAAAATCCATTGTTCCAAACTGGATTTACAGACTCTCTCTCTCTCTCTCTCTCTGAATCTTTAATTGTCCAAATAAATTCTTTTAGCAACAGGGCTTTTTGGATTAGCTTCTGGTATTGCGTTCTGTTTGCGTCAATAATCTGAAATAATGCTTCATGTGGTGGTTTGCCATATCCATATCTAGGTTTGAATTCAACTTTATACTCAAGGGTTAAATTCTGAAATTTAGGGTTCAAAAATCTATAAAAATGTTTTAACATGTACGAAAGTTAAATTAAAAAGTATGTCAACCGTTGCGGATGCAGTGTTTCGAACATCTTATCGCCGCACGGCATAAATCAGTTCATCATCATATTTGCCGTTCTTATATACTGTACCTTTTAGTCGGGCTTCCAGTTGAAAGCCGCACTTTTCAAGCACACGCTGAGAGGCTGTATTGGTTCCAAATGGTCGTGCGAAAATCCTTTGAATTGGCAGGTGGTCAAAGGCATAACGGATCATCAATTCGATAGCCAGTGATCCATAACCTTTGTTCCAGAAAGGTTCGCCGAGCCAGTAACCCATTTCAGCATTTTTCGCAAAGACATCTTCCAATGGATGCACACCAATACCTCCGATCGCTTGACCCAGAAGATCAATCGCCAATACATGTGGTGGATCTGAAGCATTGGCAGCATGAATAAATCGCTTGCCGTCCTCAATTGAATAGGGATGAGGGAATCTGTTCATCAGTCTTTCGGCGATGCGAGGATTATTGGCCAGATGCACCAGGTTGTCGAGATCTTTTTCCTCGTTCCAAGGCCTGAGCTTTAGGTTTAAGTTTGTCATCAATAAGTGATCTTAATAGGAAGTCTCATCTGTGCACCTTTCAACTGCCTGATCTGCTGCCATTCCTGATAGACCGGGTACATTTCACCGAGTTGTTCGCGGAGAATTTTATTTTGCATTGATGAAGAGATGTCCTCATCTTTTCCCTGAATCTTGTTGATGATTTTCTGAATCGGATCCGGTTGTTGCGGATATTCTGCGATGCGGTATTTGTCTATTGAGGCAAGACTTGCCGCGCTATGAATTGCATCACTAAGTTCGCCCAGACGGTTGACAAGACCCAGTTCAACAGCTTTTGGTCCGGCCCAAATTCTTCCCTTGGCAATTTCCTTTGTTTTTTCGATATCCATTTTGCGGCCATCAGCTACGACTTTCAGAAATGCCAGGTACGTCCGGTCAATATTCTCCTGCATTATTTTTCCTTCCGTCTCATTCCATTTGAATGCCAGGCTAAACCGATTGGACATCGGGCCTGTTCCCACGGTGTCAAAGTCAACACCGATTTTTTCGTCGGTCATTGTTTTGAAATTCGGGATCATGGCAAATACGCCAATCGAACCGGTAAGTGTATGAGGGCTCGCAAAAATACTGTCGGCGTGACAGGCGATGAAGTATCCACCGGAGGCTGCGTAGTCGCCCATACTCACCACCACTGGTTTGCCGGCGGCGCGTGTCATATCCAGTTCATTGAGAATTTCATCGGACATGATTGCTGAACCTCCCGGAGAATTGACGCGCAATACGAGTGCTTTAATCTTGTCATTGGTGCGGATATCGCGAATGATTTTCAGATACTTCTTCCCAATTTCGCCTTCATTGCCTTTGGCATCCGTGATCTGCCCCTCGGCAAAGAGCACAGCGATTTTATTTTTAGCAGCGTAATCCTCATCTTTACCGGTGGCTTTGAAATAATCTTCAACAGACATAAAGTCAATTGACTTGTCCTTGTCCAGCGATAGTTTGGATTTGATCTCAGAAAACAATTCCTCTTCATGGCACAACTGATCCATCAGCTTGTGTTCAATGGCCTTGTCTGCCGTATACGATTGAAACTGATCAAAATCGGTGCGCAAAATTCCGGCATCAATCTTACGGGTCTCTGCAACTTGTTGAACATACAGGTCGAGCTGTGAGTTGAGATATTCCCGAAGCTGCAACCTGTTCTGATCACTCATCTTGGCCAAACGGAATGGTTCTGTCGCAGATTTGAATTCTCCTGCGTAGTAAATGTTGAATGACAGACCGATTTTTTCCATGAGTTCCTTGTAGAAGGGTATTGACGCACCAAAACCATTGAGCTGCAAAAATCCCAACGGGTGCATGGCAACCTGATTGGCCGCAGACGCGATGTAGTAATTCTTATGATCATAGTAGTTGCTGAAGGCCACAACGAATTTGCCTTGTTCCCTAAACTTTAAAATTGCATCACGTATTATCTTCAACGTTGCGTACCCGTGGGCATTCATTTGTCCTTGTATGTACATCCCTTTGACCTTTGGATCACTGGCCGCTTTAACAATGGCTGCAGCATAATCATGTACTCCCAGGATCTGGTTGTCGCCCAGGCGAAAATCGTTCATTGCAATGTTGTCCGTTTGTTCAGGAAGCTGGTCTGGAATAGACACTTTAAGGACTGTATTGTCCATGACCTGCTTATCAGTATTTTTCAATTCACTGGCGACTTTACCGGCGCCTAGTGTTAGTAAAAAGAAGAAAAGCAGAATGAGTGCGAGGAAGGTTCCAAGGCAGGAAGCGAAGAGAAATTTAAAAAATTGCGACATGATTTATTTTTTAAAAAATGATTCTTAAATGATGTAATCCTGGTTTGAAATTCTGAAAAAGTATTTTTTTAATTTCATCAAGGTGCTGCGGGTTATTGACAAAATCCATATTTTCACCATCGAGCATAACCACAGGCAACAGCGTCTGGGTTTTGAAAAAATCCAGATAGGCGTTTTGGATGGTTTCGAGGTAGCTGTCCTGAATGGTCTGCTCATAATCACGCGCTCTTGCTTCGATATGTTTTTTAACGCGTTCGATCGGGCGGTGGAGGTAGAGAATTAAATCTGGCTTGGGGATTTTTGCTGACAGAATATTGAAAATACTTTGAAACAACTTAAATTCTTCGGGATTAAGGTTTTGTCTGGCGAAGAGCAGACTTTTGATGAGTGAGTAATCAGCCAGATTGAATTCTGTAAAAAGGTCTCCGGTCGTAAGGTCTTGCTGCAATTGTTTGTGACGTTCTGTCAGAAATGACAATTCTACAGTGAATGCATGGCGCTCCGGATCTTTATAAAAAAATTCAAGGAAAGGGTTTTCAGCAAATTTTTCAAGAATTAGGTTACAGTTTAACTCTTCTGCCAGCATTTTGCTGAGTGTTGTTTTTCCGGCGCCAATGTTGCCTTCAATGCAAATATATTGGTATGGAATTTTACGCATGTCTAAACAGTTCAACATTGGAAATATCCTGGCATGACCGGAGCAATTCCTGTACGGTACAATTCAATGTGGGGTGAATCCACAGTGGATCCAGTTCTTCCAGCGGAACAAGTGCAAATTTACGTAAATGTATTCGCGGATGAGGAATCTGCAGGTCCTTTTCTTCAATGACTTCAGTTCCCCAGAAGGCAATATCGAGATCAATAATCCGATCAGTATAATGAAGAGTACTGGTACGTCCCATTTCGCGCTCAATAACTTTCAGCTTGTTCATTGTCTCTGAGGCGGTGAGGCTTGTCTGGATCATCAAAGCCTGATTTAGAAAACGAAGGGAGCTGTTCATTTGCCAGGGTTCGGTTTCGTAAACTGATGACTTACGCAGCACATTTCCGACCCTTTCTTGAATCAGATTAATGGCCTTTAAAAAATTGTTCAGTCTGTCACCCAGATTGCTGCCTAAAAGAAGGATGACCCGCACACTGTTCACAATTATTCCGAAACAAATATTTTGTGAATTAGTTTTGAGTTTGTTACATCAAACAGAATAAAATACATCCCGGGCGGATAATTGCTATTGATTGTAAATTGATTTTGACCCTGTGGCAGCTTCATCCGGAAAGTTTGTCCGGTAGAATTTATGAGTATAATTTCTCGGATATCATCTATGTCTTGACCCTTAATATAGATTGTACGACCACCCTGATATACATCCAGCAATGGATTTTTAAGATCTCTTGTAGAGACGGAGGGCGTAAAGGTTATTGCTGCAGATGTGCCGTGTTCAACGCCGGCCAGTAATGCCATGGTCGCAATGGAGGTTTTGATCACATTGTTCATGAACGTATAATCCAAATACTGTGCACTGTCTCGGGGAGTGTGATAATTCTTGTTTCGGAAATTGGCTCCGTCTGTGATCATTAGTGCGCGATAACCCTTATCCCAAAAACTGGCATGATCACTTCTACGGAGATCCGGTGCAATACTTCCGTTGCCCGGAACTTCGAGGCTAAGAAGTTTTAATTCTGGAACAAAAGACTCTGCAGTCGTTTGGAAAGCAGCTATGAGAGATTTTGATGTCGTGTTGCCGATATTATTGATGAAATCACCCCTGCGATTATTGGCAATCACCTTGTTGTACGCATCCGGGAATAGAATATTGAATCCTGCTGGAAGATCCTGAGTGTTATTCATTTCACTGTAATAACCGATCATTTCAAAGTTGATGACATTGTCAACATGATCCGAAACCGGCAATTGATTGTTGACATACAAATTGCTGCCAACCAGTCCGTTTTCTTCAAGGTCAAATAAAATGAAACGCATCGATTTTTTTGAAGCATAAGGGGCAAGTACCCGATAAGCTTCAAGGACGCCGCAGGTTCCGCTGGCGTTATCATCCGCGCCGGGTGCCTGGCCATAACTGTCATAATGCGCATCGATGATTTCCAGGGAATCTGATTGAGCAGTACCCCAACGGGTCGATTCATAATTAATATTGGTCAGCGATCCAACTTTAGATTCATAACTGTTGAGGTAATCTTTGATGCTGAGGATGTCTCTGATATAAGCCCTGGCTTGTTCTTTGAAAGCTTTGTCAGTTGACTCATTTCTTTTGCCTTGAAGTGCCAGCATGTCGTTTTTTATTCTTTCCCCGCTGACATCAGCCAGCAATTCTTCCATCCGCAAAGGTTGTCGGTCATATGCAGAAAGTATAATTGTCAGCGCGGCGGAAAGGTCTGTGTTTCTTTCCAGAATAATTCTAATGGATTTGTTACTGCCAGGTGTAATCGGCCATCCGATATCTCCCTGTGTCGATTGAATGGCTACTTCTTTGTTGCGGTTGGGACCGTCTTTAAAAATAATTCTGCATCGAACTTCAAGCTGTGTGTCTTCCGCATCATACATTTCATAACTCACAACCAGTGTCTGGTTATCGATACGAACATCACATTGTGTTATTTGAGGAATGCGGTTAGCGTAGGATTTGAATCCCGGTAACAGTAATATTAATAAGCAGTATTTTTTCATCATCATTTTTCAGAGTGAATGTATCCTCTGGTTTTTTGGTAAATAATTTTTAGCCTTTCCCTGAATGTTTTTTATCCAGCCAAGGTTGGCAGATCGATAAGACGCCAGCAGCCAAAGTTCATCTGACAGAATCTGCGGCAATCTGGCACTGTCTGCACGAAGATAATCAAGGCTTAGGGATTTTTCCATTGGCAATCTGGCAATTTTATGACTAACCGCAGAACTCATGGCCAGGCCATGCGCAGGAAACCAATCATTGCCCTTCAGATGTCCCAGCGGGATGCCTGCGGACAGTACATCACAGCCTGCCAATTGTAATGATTCTACGAATACGCTGTGACGGAAATGAATGGCGTAATTATTTTCATTGATCTGCGTTTGTTGCAGGTCAAAATTTGTTTCGATAAGTGTAGGATTGTAAGAATTTTGGGCTTTGGTCGTTCTTTTGTGTCTTGCTAAATTAGCATCATTTCCTGGCGTACCGGGTTTTTGAAGCACGGTGAAACTCAGACCTTCACCTTCCATGCGATGTGGCATGCACCGGTAGGTTTGTACAGGGGAATCTTGGGGCAATCGAAGAACCTCGTCTGGTAATCCTGAAACGGGCACGGGCTGTAATCCAAATTCTTTCATCAGAAGTAGCGCAACGTCTTCATTTTCCAATCGGTTGAAAGTACACGTCGAATAAATAAGAAAGCCTCCTTCATCGAGCAGTGTTACTGCTTGTCGGGTGATGTCCTTTTGCAGCTGATTGCAATGTCTCATTTTGCTGCTGTCCCATTGTTGCAATGCCACAGGATCCTTGCGAAACATACCTTCACCACTGCAAGGTGCATCTATAAGGACTAACTGATATTTGTTTCCGCTACGTATAATTGAATTGATGTTACCACGTGTGATGCAGGCATTACTGCGACCCCAGCGTTCGACATTCTGACGTAGAATTTCTGCACGACCCGGGATGGTCTCATGGGCATGAATCCAAGATTCTGCAGGCAGAAGGTCGAGCAGGTGCGTCGTTTTTCCCCCGGGAGCTGCACACAGATCAAGAATTGACGAGACAGACTGCAATGGGAGTGCGCGTATAACCTGCTCGAGTATCATTGACGACGCTTCCTGTACATAGTAATGTCCTGCGTGGAAGAAAGGATCCAGTGTAAATACGGGCTTGGTATCCAGATAGTATCCGTTTTTTGCCCAGGTTACCCGATTGGATGTTGTCAGGTCAGTTTCATATTTGAGCGGATTCAACCTGAATGATATCAATGGAGGTCTTTGCAATGAATCAAAAAATAAGACAGCTTCATCACCCAGTAGGTCTTTGCTCTGACGTATAAAAGCTTCCGGCAGATTGTGCATCAGATAAATTTTCTAAGCGCGGAGTTCTTCATAAATAGCTTATCCACTTTCCTGCTTACTTCAGGATCTATTTCCAATACAGGTGCATGATGCGGCTTAATCCGCGCATCAATGACCAGTGGACCTTTGCATCCCCAGTGTTTATAGTCCGTGAAGGAGCGCACACCGTAGATGTCCTTCGCAGGATTACTTCTGGTGAAAACTGCCCAAAGGAAATTGTCCAGGCTGAGTTTACAAAAATTGAGATCATCGACGAGTATAACAAGCGGCAAGTTTTGCATCGAAACACTTTCCAGTAGCTTGCAAAGAATTTCTAGTTCAATTTGTTCCTGCTTATAATCTGCAAAAGGTTTGAATTCCAACAGTAGAATTCCTGGAAGGAATACACATTGCTTGCGGATTCCTGGAATATTTAGCAGATCAATTGAGATATTGTCATCAAGGGTTCTCAATTTTTCACGGTGACAACTGATAATCAGCTTGGATCCTGCATTCCAGGATGATCCGGAATAATCCAGTGTGTCCATGGTAGTCTCCGTCATAAAGTGAAGGTCATGCGACCAATCAATTCGCTCCAGAATGTATTGTAAAAATTCCGGAATGTTATGTGTACTTAGCGAAGGATTGTCATCATTGGTTGTAATCAGGACATATTTGGCGAGTGAAGTTTGACCTTTACCAAGAAGATGCATGGCCTGTGTCAGTATTTCCTCTGGTTTTTTATCACGGAAAGGCATATATCTTTCTGAACCAATAGCCAGCAACAAGGGATGCACTCCGGAAACGTCCACAGCATGAATCTCGCGGATTCCCGGAAATTCCTGACGGCCGATTTCGCGTACCATCTGATGAATAAGAAACCCAAAGCCACTGTCTTCCTGTGGTGGACGGCCAACCACAGTAAAATGCCATATAGCGTCTTTTTTGTGATAAATGCGATGGATATTCATCACCGGGAAATCATGCTTCAGACTGTAATATCCCAGGTGATCACCAAAAGGTCCTTCCGGTTTGAGATTATTTTTTTGAACGATCCCTGTAATGCAAAAGTCAACGTCCGATGGAATAAAAAACTGTTCATGCCAACTGTATCGATAAGCACGATTCCCCAGAAGGCCTGTGAATAATATTTCACTTAAGCCTTCGGGTAATGGGAAAATTGCAGCAAGCGCATGAGAAGGTGGTCCTCCAACTGCAATGGTAACCCTGAAGGGTTCATCAGAATCATTGTACAGGCGGTGATGAATGCCAATTCCGCGGTGCAGTTGATAATGAAGTCCTGCTTCTTCATTGATGAGGTAATCATTTCCAGACATTTGAATTCGGTACATTCCGATGTTGGCATCTTTTACGGCGTTGCTTCCTGGTGGAAAGCTAATTACCTGGGGTAACGTAATAAAGGGTCCTCCATCCCCGGGCCAACCAACAATCGCGGGCAGGTCCTCCATCCGGCATTGGCGGTCTAGAATTTCCGAATGTTTTCTTTGTCGCGGAAGTCCGGAAGTGAAATAAGGTGTTTGCTGTATATATGATAGCGGCCGCCTGAAAAAATCCATCGGATCAGACTTGATTTTTATGAGCAATTCAAGTCCTTTGAGTGCGTCTCGAAACAGGTATTCGCAGCGTTCATTGGTACCATAAAGGTTGGAACATCCTTTGAAACCACTGCCTTTCAGATTGGCAAATAGTAAGGCTGGACCTTTTTTCTGATAAATCCTTCGGTGTATTTCAGCTGCTTCCAGGTTGGGATCGACTTCGTCTTCAATAACAAGAAGTTGATTTTGGCGACGAAGATCATCGAGCGCATCCCTGAGTGAAACGTATGACATGTGGTTCTGAACTTATTGTTTGTCAAAGATCCTTCCGGTGCGGTTGACAAGTGTGGCGCTAGCTTGTTGGGTTCCTGTGAGCACGATGTCATGTATGGCAACATGTGCCGGTACGCTCAGGATATATCCAATGCAATGCGCGACATCTTCTGCCTTGAGCGGGTTAAAATCGCTGTAAATATTCGCACGCTCCCGGTTGCCTTCAAAACGATTAATTGCAAATTCAGTTTCTTCAACATGTCCGGGACTTACCTGACTTACACGGATATTGTAAGTGTACAGATCCTGACGAATGGATTTGGTGAGTGCATCCACGGCAAATTTGGTAGCACAGTATACATTGCCTTTTGGATACGTCTCTTTACCCGCCGTTGAACAGATATTGATAATATGACCGCTTTTTCTTTCTGTCATACCGGGAGAAATTAATTTTGTCATGTACAACAAGCCCTTGATATTGGTATCGATCATCGTCTCCCAGTGTTCCAATTGTCCATCCTGTATTAGATCTAGTCCAAGGGCCAAGCCGGCATTGTTAATCAGCACATCGATATGACTCCATTCAGGAGGGAGTGAGTGCACTGCGTCAAGGCATGATTCATAATTTCGCACGTCAAAGCATCTGGTGATGATAGATGCTTTATAACTTGATGATAATTCTTCTTTTATTGCATCCAGTCTGTCCTGTCGTCGTCCTGTCAGGATCAGTGCATATTCACGTTCCGCAAGAAGACGGGCGGTAGCTCGGCCAATCCCTGATGTTGCGCCGGTGATCAATACGATCTTAGCGTTCATTTTATTTTTTTTAGTTCTTCAACACTTTTATAAAAGTATTCCCGAAATGAATTAAACATGGAAGTAGCCGGGCCATCAAATCCGGTATGAACATGGATGATGTGGTTGAATCTGTCAACAAAAAGCATTGTTGGATATGCTTTGATACCATCAATCTGAGGAAATAATCCGGAAGCTGTATCCCTGTTGGCAGTACCACCTAAAACAACTTCGTAGGGTATCTTCATCGCACGTTTATATTCTGCTATGCGCGACAGTGATCGCGCCCTGTCATGACCTCTTTCAAAGGCAACCGCCAGAAATGACAAATCTGCATCCGGTTTGTCCTTGATGAAATCTCTAAGGAATTCCGATTCATCTCTGCAATTCGGACACCAGCTACCTGTTATCTGAATAATTTTAGGCTTATTCAGATAAACAGGATCATTCAGGCTGACCCACGTGCCTTCGGAATTCTGAAGATTAAGTGCCAGTGGTTGTGTGCTGATAACCCGGGACATTGAATCTGCGTGAATCAAAGGATCATGATCCGATCTTCTGGCTTCCCAGGAGCATTGATAGTGCTTGCCCGAATAATAAACGCCGGTCATCAGCGAATCACTGATATCTGCCTTAAACAAAAATGCATGGGCACCGTCAAATGTGGAAAGCATGAGTTTGTCGCCACTGATCTCTCCGCTCAGATAGCGAAAATCACCAGTTTCTGTTCTAAAAGTACCCGTGATTTTTTGTCCATTTTGCTGAAACTCTCCGATTGCATTAAACTGATCAGAAGAATCTTTAGCAAAAATCGCATTCCATGAACCGTTGATCTGCAAGTTGCTTTTTTCTGGAATCTTAAGAAAGCGATAAGCCTGCCCGTAACTTGCTTCAAACGGTATGCTGTAATTGACTTTGTCAAGGATTATAAATTCACCGGCCATTTTATTGTTTTCATAAATGCAACGGATGACCGATGCGTAGGGCCTTAAATAAATAACCATAGTGTCATTGCCTGTTTTGATATTCCGCCCGTAGGTAATTGAATCAAACCTGATTCTCTCGGGTCCGTTGATTACTTCGATATAGAAGCTGCTGTCATTCCGGTAAATGACTTCGAAATTGAAAGGGATTAAAGTTTTCGTTGATTCCGGGTTAGCATCTCGTGTAACGACCTTGTCAATGCTTCGTGTGACAATGACTTCACGGGAATCATTCAGTACCAGGCTCGCGCGCCAGATACCGGGAGAGATGATGTTGTATTGCTGAGGCATCCTGATACAGGATTGAATAAGACAAATCAGCGGAAGAAGCAAGTATAGTGTTTTCATAATAATCTGGGGATCTGGTCAATAATCAAGGACAACAAAAAACCTGTAATGGCCCCGTAATAATGTGCTTCGTGGTCAACGCCATCATTGGAGTTTCTTGCAGCCCACCATGAATAAATAAGATAAAGTACCCCCATCATGATAGCTGGCAATGGAACGATTCCATAAATGAGCAAGGTGTTCCACGGAAAATACCGGATGTAAATAAATAGTATACCTGATATCGCCCCTGAAGCTCCTATGGAAGCGTAAGTGGGATTGTTTTTATTTTTTAAATAACTTGGTATACATGACAGCACCATGATCAACAGGTATGTTGTAAAGTAGATCATTCTTCCCTGGGTAAGTCCGAACATTGAAGTGTACAGCCTCTCGATGACGAATCCAAACTGCCATAGTACAAAGAGGTTCAACAATAGATGCATCACACTGCCATGAACGAATCCGCAGGTCAGCCAGCGATAATATGATTTATTCCTGTATTCCTCGTAAGGATAATGTCTGCAGGCTTCAATGATGCCGTAATTCGAAAAGCCCGGAATGGAAATCAAGGCGGTAACGATCAGGATCCCGACAGAGACAAGTGTTTGCGGATCAATCATTATGGTAAGGTATTTTTTTAATAATTGTAAATGCCCTGTAAAGTTGTTCAGCGAGGAAAAGTCTGATCAGTTGGTGAGACAGGGTAAATGAAGAAAAAGAAATCAATTCGCGGGCCTTTGAACGAAATTCATCGGTAAATCCATAGGCACCTCCGATCAGAAAAATAATTCTGCCGTGTGTCTGCTGTTGGAGTTTGTCAAGATGCGTTGCCAGTTCTGTGGAACTGCGCATGGTACCTTTTTCATCGAGCAGGATCAGGTAATCACCACTTAGGAGACGTGCACTAATTTCTTCCTCTTCCCGTTTGCGGATAAGGGCTGGATCCTGCAATCCCCGGGTTCCTTTAAACTCGTGAACCTTAAACTTACAGAGGTGGCTTAGCCTTTGTAAATATTCTTCAAGACCCATTGAAATAAATTTCAGCTGTGTCTTTCCGGTCCACCAAAGTTGAATCTCCATCAGTGCTTATTGGTCAACACGAGGAATTGGTGAGGTCCTAGGCGATATTCGGTTTGGTTGTCAAAGGTCACAAGCGCCCGAGTAAAAAATTCTACATACTGATTGTACGTTCTGGAGATACGATAACTGACCTGTTTATCAGTCAGGTTAGCCATTAATACAATGCTCGCGGATCCAATCTTGCGCTCAAAGGCAAGTACTTCTTCTGAATCAGAAATCAGTTCAGGCATATTGTTTTCAAGGGAGAATAAAGCACCGTTCTCCTTTCGGTGTATAAACAATCCTCGGTAGAGTTCGACGTTATATTGATAATCTCTTGTGACATACGTTGGTTTCTTTACATCGTATTTCATAAACATGGGTTCTTCCTGTCCGTTAAGTACCAGTGGAATGCCGCCGATGAGGATACTGATTACATTTGGTAATTTATAATAATACGGGAATAACTGCGCCTCAGATACATCTGTTTCATTTATTCGTGCATTGCGTGAAAAATTAATAGCGGTTCCTTTGAACGGGAGGCTTGAAATTTCGTCTATGATGCTTTTGAAATCGGAGGTCTTTGCAGCGTTGTCTGATATTTTTTTGAGTGCGTCGTACAGTCTGTTATTAAAATAGCAGTCAAACACATTGGTTTTGACCTGATCCGGACATTGGGAACCGCTCACCAGGAGAAAATCCTTGGACTTCAGGTAACTGCTGAGTTCTTCGCAAAAGTCAGCCGGCAGGGCGTCGGTGTTTAAAAGAATGATCCCGTCGATGCCAAACCTTGACTTCCAGCTGAGCATTGACTTTAGTATGGCTTTGCGGAGCTTGCTATTGCTGTAATTGAGGGTAATAAAATCCCTGTTGTAAAGATCATTTTTTTTCTTATCATTGGTCAGGTAATAGTCTACATGATTCGTTCTCCAAGGATGATTGACGCCGGTATAACTGATATCAAATTCAAGGAGTATTTTCATTTTATTCGCATGTACCTCATCCACCAGTTTTCTTAATTCTGCTTCCGTGCCGAGTTCTTTGTCCAACTCGTCAAAACTGACCGATGCGTAAGGATCATTGGGATTAAAGCTGGAGTTCATGATGTCCACCGGCGTGACAGGTGTCAGCGCAATTGCTGATACATACAGTGATCTGATCTTGGAAATATTTTCTGTAATCGCCGCGATGTTTCTTTTTTCTGAATAATTTTTTGGCGTAATTTCGTAAATGCTCAGTGCCTTTAGCCATTCCGGAGGTTGTGTGCTTTTTGTTGGTTTGCACGAAGCAGCAAGGACCCCGGCAAGCAAAAGTAAAAATGATATTTTTTTCATATTAGTCTAACTTAAATTTTGTAAATTGGTTCGCTCAGGAAATAACTTTTGAACATGATCTGAAAACTCAGCGTTATGGGCCTTGGTTCCGTATTTGCTGATGTGTTTGCGTATACGGTCAATGTATTCATACGCCTGATGACCGGCAAACTGATTTAGAAATTGACCTGAAAGTACCAGGTATTTATTGAGCATCTTTTTACTGTATTGATTGAAAAGATGCCGGTCATACTTTATGATTATTTCAATATTGTCTTCATTTTCCAATTCATCCACAAGTAATTCATAGAGTTCATTTTCTTCGAGTAGAAGCAAGATAAATTCGTGAGAAGCGTTTGAGTGTAATTTTTTATAATCTTCAATAAAGGATCTTATTTTCTCAGGTGCGTATTCTTCTAGCAAAAAGTAGGAGCGGGCCATGCCGGGTTGGGACAGTTCTAATGAGAATCGTCTGGTTAGTAACCTGGCCTCCTCGATATTTTTGTGATGGATACTTTCAGTGACGAGCAGGTCAGCCGCTTTACAGCGTACCTCATAATAAGGTAAGGATTCATACACTGTCATAATCTGTCCAAAATGGGCAGCAGTCATGGATAATTCTGATATTTTATCCAAGAATCGTAGCCAGACTGGGGAAGTTAGATTCAGGACAGTTGAAGAAAGTAGGATTTTATTCCATTCCTTGCTTGTGAGTGATTGAACGGCAAGCAAGAGTAATTGTTCCGGTATAAAACCAATTGCCCGTCCTGAATTAATATTTAGAAAGATTAGATTTTTAACTGAAGAAGACTTGACAACATTATTTTTTAGGTGCAATAGTGTGATGTAAAGATTTTCTTCATGATGAAATACCGGATATTCCTTTTCTGTTAATTCTGCAACCGTCAGTTCAAGAACTTTCTCAAGAAGATCCGGGGCTTTCAAACTCTTAAGGAGCTCTTCAAAAGCCTTATGAATATTGCCTAGCAGAAGTAAAAGTCTTGTATGATTGAACTTTTCGTAATGCTGTAGCCATCGACTGAATCTGATGCTGAGCACGAGAAGTTTTATTATGGCGGGCTCTGGATTTCCTTCGGCATAATCCTCCAGCGCATTGTGGTACAACATTTGACCAAGCTCAATATGCTCCCGGTATAATCTGGACAGATATGAAGATCCTTTATTCTGTTGGGGGTCGAAGGCACTCAACTTTTGCTGTAGATAGTGGTATAATTCTGGACTGCGCATTGCAGGGGTAAGAAGGACGGAAGCCCAGTCAATGTTCTTTTTATCCAGTTTACAAAATAGTTTGACGATCGCCTGAAGCTCTCTGGGGTTGGCATTCATCAATTCAGCCACTGTCTTGGCATTGCCTGGGTTTTTTTCCTTGTTTTTTCTGTGGCGCGCTATTTCCCAAAAATACCAGTAAGAAGCAATCCAGGCATGGATACAAGGATGTCTGGGATTGGATCGCCCACAGGCGCAAACCACTTTGCTGGCCTGGTTTTTACCGAACCTGAGTTCCGTCTCGACCAATGCGTCATCGAATTTTATTTGGAAATTCCATAAGTTCTTGCTGATTTCAATGGCCTTTTTGACTTTTCCGGATTGCAATGCACCCTGAACGACCTTAAAGATCGGCTCGGGGAGGTCAAATTCAATCTGGTCCAGAATAATTTTCATCTGTCTGAAAAACAGGAGGTTCGCTTGAATAAAACCCTAAATTTACGCCGGTTAATAAATCACCTGTTATGTCTAAGACAATTTTTCTTGTAAGGCATGCCAAATCAAGCTGGGAAGGCGTCGCTTTGAGGGACAAGGACCGTCCTTTGAATGATAGGGGATACCGGGATGCACCCGTCATGGCTCAGATACTGGCCTCCCGGATAAAGGGTCCAGTGCGAATGATTTCAAGTCCTGCGGTGCGGGCGTTTACAACCGCCGGCATTTTTCGGGACGCAATGCAGGTGAGTGAGCCGCTTGTGATTAAAGATTCGCTGTATTACGGTGACGAGGAGGATTACCTGGCGGCGCTGAGGGAAGTTGATGAGCAATATCAGTATGCGGTTTTGTTTGGCCACAACCCCAAAGTGGAATACTTCTGTCGTTCCGTTAAAGATTCATTTAATGCGGAGATCCCGACTTGTGCCGTTGTGGGTTTTACTTCTGAAATTGACAGATGGAATGATCTTGAATGGAATAATCTTCAGTATAAGGAACATTTTTTTCCAAAGGAACTTTAAAACTCGTTGATCGTTTTTTCATGAGGAAGGACTCTTTTTATGAAGTACAGCATATTGTTATTGCTTTTCGCAGGTTTTTTTTGGAAAAATGAGGAACATCAAAATTCCTACAAAGCACTTTATAGCTCACGGGTTCGGGCAATTGAGGCAAAGTTGGACAGCCTTTATCAAAGTATTGATCATATACATTGGGATCAAAGAAAGACCAGGCAGGCATGGGCAGCAGAACTCAATGACTGTCGGCAGTTGGTAAAATCAGCAGATTTCTGGCTAAGGTATTTTGAGCCACTGGCTTATAAAAAAATCAACGGTCCTTTACCCGTAGAATGGGAAACAGAAGTATTTGAAAAATTCGAACGCCCTTACAGAAGAATTGGTGGCGGACTTTCACTTTCAGCAGAAGCACTCGAGGATTCCATGAATGGACAAGCAACCATTAAGCTAAATCTCAATTTGGCGCGTGAAGGGATAAAATCATTTTTTGAGGATTCGGTAATGGCGGAAGTCTTAAAGCCGGGCAGTATTTATTTTGCCAACCGGCTCTTTCTGTTAAATCTGGCTGCGCTTTATACCACTCATTTTGAGTGTCCGGATACTGGAATTGTGATTCCGGAACTGAAGGAAATGGTCCATCATGTGCTTCCAATTTACATGGCCCATAATGCCGAAATAGACCAATATCCTCTTTCAGAAAATTATCTGGATCTGTTTAATAATATGACGACCTGGCTTGATCGCCAGGCGGATGGCTTTGAGATATTTGATCGTTTTACATTTATTCGAAATTTTGTTGATCCTTTATTTGGTGAAAACCAGAGACTGATTCGACGCTATGGCTTGAATTCCATTAGCTATATGGATTTTAGCCTGTCGGATTCTGTCGCTCATATTTTTGATAAAGGCATTTATGAAGGGCAGGATATGCTGGGTATTTACCGAAGCCTTAAAGATTCGAACAGCCTGCGAGATGCCAGACGCATCGGGCGACTGCTCTTTTATGATCCGGTTTTCTCTGCCAATAATCGGAGGGCCTGCGCCTCATGTCATAAAAATGATCAAGCATTTACAGATACAACGGTACGTACTGCTCAGGGGTTCGGGCAAGATATTTTTTTAACGCGCAATACGCCAAGCCTGATCAATGTCAATCTTTCACATCTTCTGATGCTTGACGGTCGGCATCACAGCCTGTTTAATCAGGCAAAGGAGGTGATCTCTAATCCTTCGGAGCTGAATTCCAGTCAATCGGAGATACTTGACAAAGTCCTTAGTATTGCCGAATACGCAGTTTCATTCAAACGGCTTGCTAAAGAAACTGGCAGTAAAAAAGTACAATTCATACATTTAAGCTCGGCTATTTCTGCCTATTTGGAAACATTCAACTTTGGGCTTTCGCGTTTTGACAGTATGATGCGCGGTTCAACTGCGCCCAATGCAGAAATCGCAAGAGGATTTAATCTTTTTATGGGTAAGGCAGAATGTGGTACCTGTCATTTTGTACCGCATTTTAATGGGAGCAAGCCACCCTATATCGGGACTGAGTTTGAAGTCCTTGGCGTCCCGGCCGATTCCGGATATCTCGAGGTAGACAGAGACATGGGACGATTTGGGTCAAATCCAGTATCTGAGATGAAGGGTGCATTTCGGACAAATTCGCTGAGAAATGTTGCTCGAACAGGTCCTTATATGCACAATGGTGTTTTCAGTAGTCTGTCTGAAGTGATTGAGTTTTATGACTTGGGAGGCGGAGAAGGAAGAGGATTGTTATTTGGAAAACAGACCTTATCTCCGGCATCCTTACACTTGACATTGGGTGAGAAGAATGATATTATTCGATTCTTGCAGTCCCTCACTGAAAATTATCCGGAAGCGCATGCACCAGAGAAACTACCTTTGTCAAATAACAGGAAGTTAAATTTACGAAAGGTAGGTGGAGAATATTAATCAATTCATAAAAGTAGGAGGATATGTTTTAACGCTTTCTCTTTTGCTGGCCTGTGGTTTGCATAAAAAAGATTATGTTTATCCTGCCAATATCACGGCTGTTCAAGAACATGAATTTGATCATTTTATCCAAAGGGGCTATCGCCTCTATGGCAAGCACTGCGCCAGTTGTCATGGCAAATATTACACCAGTAAGGATGGCGGAGATCGGTTTACCGAGTTGCAGATCAGGAACTACGCCGTGATGATGAAAATACGCAATGAAACACATGAATTTACACAAAGGATCCCCAAAGATGATATTGATGCCATCTGCGTTTATTTAAAATATCGGAAATAAAATCGTCTCTTCCATCACCTGATTTTATACTTGCAGGAATTTTTTTGGAGGCATTCATCCTCATCAGTTGAAGGTTAAATGCAGCTGATTTTTTCATTTTAACCCAGAATTGTCATTAGGAATCAAAAATAAAAGTCGATTTTAAGTTATTGTATTCATCCATAGGCCAGTAAACCATTCCCGTCTCTTCATGGCGAGAGATAACTTTAATATTCTTTGATTCCCTTTTTGAATAATGTATCCTCCAATCGCAAAGACTCTATAACGTAAGGTTTTCATTTGTTCATGAACTTTAGTGTTAAGCACAACCTGACGGAATAGGCTGACAAAATTGTAAGCCATCATTACAAAATTTAATGCTGCTTCTGTGGCATAAAAACTATTTACATTAAAACTTGATGATCCAAAATCATATTTTAGTTCTTTGATCCTGTTTTCAGCATCAGCTCTTTGCCTATAAAGTGTCCAAATTTGTTCTGCTGGCAGATTTAAGTTTGTTATAAAACAGCTATATCGGTATCTCTTATAGATTTCTTCATCCTTGAATAGACTTAATACCCTTCCCGTAGCTTTTGGTCTTGTAGGGATATGTTGCCGAATAATTATCATTCTTTTTCCGCTCTGCCAATTTGGACTCTTGTATTGCGTGTCTGCAATTTCCAATCCAGCTGCCATTTTTAGCCAAATGCGATGTGATGTAATTGTTTGTTGTATTGGGGAATACATTCTTGCTGCTATGATATAATTTATTCCCTTCCCTTCTAAGTAATTAAATACCTTCTTATCATAAAAACCACTGTCCGCTCTTAATAACCCAATTTTCTTGTTTCCCAATTTTTCAAACGTATCATCCAAAAAGGATTCTATATTGTTTGATGTATAAGAATCTCCGCTGCGTTGCCAAAAGTTAGCAACCATCTTACAATCCGCTATAAATGCCATTAAGGGGTGATGTGATAGCCTCCCTGGTTTCTTTGGATTGTATCCTTTTTTGGCTCCTTCTTGTGATCCATATCTTGTATGAATGGTACTGTCAACATCTAATGTGAAATTATCAAATTGAAGCTTATTAAAAAACCATTGATACAACGGTGTAAATATTTGTTGATTTTTACTAAGATCAAATTTTGTAAAGAACCTTTGAAATGATTTATGGCCCGCCATCCTTTCAAATCCCCAAAATTGCCGAATTACTTCATCTTGGCGAGTAACCTCAGTATGTTCAAACTTATTTGCGCCACACCAAATACTCGTAATGAATTGTTTTACCAATTGATTTGCACTATATCCCCTATTTGATCCTGGTTCGGGAAGTGATAACTCTTTTATTATTCCATCAAAGTCCATCTTATCCAACATCTTTTTCATCAGATATATGCCTCCCCAAGGACTAATTTCCTT
The DNA here is from genome assembly GCA_046329325.1 of Saprospiraceae bacterium. GTDB lineage: Bacteria > Bacteroidota > Bacteroidia > Chitinophagales > Saprospiraceae > Vicinibacter. The sequence continues at coordinate 555,000 of JAXLUU010000002.1, read as the reverse complement.
ATCTGTAAATTCAAGCTTAAGATCCATTTTGTAGTGTAACTTTTAATTACTCAAAAATAAAGATTCTCGAAAAATATTAAATGTTATTAAATCATTGAAAATCAAAAGAATATGACATCATTTTCCTAATGGCGGTCATTAGAAATCATTTCAAATGACAATTCTGGGATTAAAATGCAGCGTTTCATTCGAAGGTCACAAGAAAATCAACAAAACAGGACAATCAATGTCGAATGAAGTCAAAGTAAATCGATGTATAAGCAATAAATCTTCATTGCACATTAATTTTCAATTGTTATCGTGGGTTGTTCATGAAATTAATTTTGCAGAAAGAAGTTTTCTATAAGTGATTGAATAAGTTTAACTAAATTGAATTGGTCCGAAATTTATTTTTCGACGAAAATACGTCATCGTTACTCTCAACTTTCATTAAAGTGTGCTAAATACTTTAATGAAAAAGAAAAGGCAGTAATCAATTACTGCCTTTTCTTTAACGGGGTCATAGGATGGTTATTTGGTAATCATCAAAGACCTTACAACTTTGTTATGTTCATTCTTGAAAACGACCCAGTAAATACCGGAGGCATTTTGTTTGAAATCATTTTCGGATAGTTTAATTCTATCGGTAGGAGTATTGACTTTCTTCTTCCAGACTGCTTCATCGAGCATATTGTATATCTCAATTATTCCGTCTTCAACCGGCTGATCAAATACAATTTCAAAAGTTCCGTAGTTTGGATTCGGAATGATCTTGAAATCAGGTCTGTTGGATATTCCATCTCCTTCAGAAATGAAAACTTCCTGGGATAGCGTATCCTTCTGATTTGGATCCTTTTTAAGATTGCCACCACACATTATGCAAGGACCAAGCCACTGATAATTTGTTCTGGTAGCTTTGAATGTACTATAGAAGACGCACTTGGTCGTACATACACCATTTACAATCTCAGAAATATAGACCTTTTGTTGTCCCCCTTGATTGCACTTCCAGCCTGCTAAAATATTGGCATACAATGGAATGACATTGCAGTCTGGTTTGCCATCATGGTCATTGTCAACCGTATCATCGGTCTTTGGACATACGTCACAAATGTCTTGTACTCCGTCACAATCACCATCTGCGTTTGAAATGGTTACTGTGGAGATGCACTTGGACTTGTTGCCGTATTTATCCGTTACAGTGACTGTGTCAGAAGTTACTTTAGGACTTCTGCAGGTGAAGGTATCTTTCGAGATCTTCTTGCCGTTGGCAGGAATTCCGCATGCGTCATATGCAGAAGTCAGCAGACTGTCTGCGGTAATCGTCTTCATTCCCGTGGCAGGAATAGTAATCGTGATGTTTTTGCAAACAATGGTCGGAGCAACAGTATCCTTAAACGTGATCAAGGCCTGGCAAGTATCTGACAAGCCGGAAGAGTCTGTGACGGTATAGATCACAGTTCTTGTAGGAATATCATCGCAGTCGTAATTCTCCCTGCTGAGCTTTCTGGTCTTGATTGCACAGTTATCAGAGGATCCATTGTCTATGCTGTCAACAGATGCTTTGTATTTGCCGGATGCATCCAAATAGGCTACGATATCGCGGCACTTGGCAATCGGTGGCTCAGTCTCGTACACATTCAAGAGATATTTACAAGTGGATGTATTACCACATTGATCTGTTGCTGTCCACGTTATCGAATGAACTCCAACAGGAATTTTCTCACCCTTGAGCGTATTTGTATTGTTGTAATTATTCTTGATTGTAACGGAATCAAGGGTACAAGCATCAACGGCTTTTACGTCAAGAAGTGAGTCCATCGTTTTGAAACACTTGAGCGTGTCTGCTTTTCTGCTCAGCAGATTTCCAGTAGGACATGTCAGAATTGGTCCTGTCGTGTCTTTAATTGTGATAACCTGTTTTATTGCAGAAGTATTGACATTTCCACAATCATCGGTAACCGTCCAGGTTCTGAAAATTGAAGAAACACAAGGTGCCAAAATTGTGGAATCAGCATAAGTTGATGTAGGATTCGGATCACAAGGATGTAAAACGTTCGACGGGAATCCGGTCTTGCTAGGAGAAGCATCATATGCACATCCATCCGCATCCTGATATCCGCGCATCTGGAAGTTGTCAATTCTGAATTCCCTGGTAAGTGAATCATTGGAATCTTTGTACCTGATTCTGACATATAGTTTCTGGACTTTCGATACATTCGGTATTAAAGCACGACTCTCTGTCCAGACATTTTTAACCATTGGGGTGGAATTGAAGTTGATCCAATTAATACCATTGAGGCTATAATCCATCAATAAGGTTTTGGCACTACCATTGCTGACACGCAATCCTTGAACATAAACCTCATAATTATAGAAACTAGACAATTGATTTCCGGCTATTTTATAGTGCCAATAAGCAGTATCCCGGGAGTCTACAGAAACAAGACCTTTGCCTGCGAAAGAATTCGTCGCTAGCGCATTGGTGCCAGTTGCTACACCGGAATCTCTTTTGAACATTACGGTACTTGAATCCATTTTGCAAGTAATCTGAGAGAACAGCCAAGGTTCAAGCGACTTATAAGAATTACCCTTGTTGTAGTCATAATTCACAAGCAATTGGTAACCTGCGGGTGCTAAGCCTCTATAAATTGTAATATCCGCAGGGACTGTAAATGTCGGTTTGAATGTATCCTGAACCGTAATGATCTGCGTGCAACTATTCGTATTTCCGCACTTGTCTGTGGCTACCCACTTTCTGTTGATTGAATAATTGCTATTGCAACTTCCCGGCGTTATTACATCCGTATAGGTAATTACAGGGTTTGAATTACATCCATCTAATCCGGTAGCAAATCCTGTCTTGGTTGGCAGCGTTGAAGCGTTGCAATCAATTGTTTTTGCAGCTGGGCATATAATGCTTGGCGGAGGAAGAATGGTTACCGTAAATGTCGCGTTGCAAGTTGTTGGTGCAGTGCAGGCACTCGTTGCCGTGAAGGTCACTGTTTTGGAGCCTCCACAAGCATTGGGCGCACCGGTACTGCTATTCGTAATAACCGGATTGCATCCACCTGTCACGGTTACACTTTGCAGCCACGTATTGTACTGATCATTAATTTCAGTCTGGCTAAAGCATGCTGTGACGGTTTTATCAACAGGACAATTGAGTACCATGGTCAGTGGAACATTCACGGCAAAAGTAGATACACAATTTTTCGGAGGCTCACAACTGCTCGTGATGTTGAAAGTCACCGATTTAATCTCGCCACAGGCATTGGGGTTGCCGGTACTGTTATTGGTAATATTGACATTACATCCACCGGTTGTGGTTATGCTGCTAAGCCAGTTAGCGTATTTCGAATTGATGGAATCTTGTGTTTGACAGGCTGCTTCAGTCACAGCAACAGGACAATTAACCACAAGTTGAGGAGCGACCGTTACGGTAAATGTTGCACTGCAAGTCTTGGGTGATTCACAGTCACTGCTGGCTGTGAATACAACTGTTGTGGCTCCTCCACAAGCATTCGGAGCTCCGGTATTATTATTCGTCTTTACAACATTGCAGCCACCAGATGTAGATAAAGTGGCAAGCCAGTTGGCAAATTTGGCATCAATAGCAGATTGTGCCTGACATGCTGCCTCAGTGACGTTATTAGGACAAGTAATGATCACTGCAGGAGCGTTAAGCACCGTGAAAGTAGCCGCGCATGTCTTAGAACTTTCACATGTACTTGTTACAGTAAAAGTTACAGTTGTCGATCCGCCGCAAGCTGCCGGTGCGCCGGTATTGTTGTTCGTTAATACGGTACCACATCCACCACTAACGTTTATACTGCCTATCCATGTGTTGAATTTGCTGTTGATACTGGCTTGTGTTTGACAGGCATCTTCAGTCTGATTGACAGGACAGGTCAGGGTCACAGGAGGTGCAGAAGTTACAGTAAAGCTCGCAGTACATGTCTTGGGAGCCTCACAGCCACTTGTCACAGTAAATACAACGTTGCTCACACCTCCACAAGCAGCGGGTGCACCCGCATTGTTGTTGGTAAGCACCGGACTGCACCCACCTGACGTACTGGCTGTCGCCAACCAGGTATTGAATTTAGAATCAATGGCAGATTGTGTCTGACAGGCAGTTTCAGTGACATTGGCAGGGCAATTCAGTACTACCGCTGGAGCATTGGTTACAGTAAATGTTGCAGTACAAGTCTTAGGCGGTTCGCAAGCACTCGAAACGGTGTACGTAATCGATGTGCTTCCGCCACAATATGAAGGTGCATTTCCAACACTGTTGGTAATTGTAGCATTACATCCACCACTGAATGTTGCCGAATTTTTCCATGTATTGAATTTGGAATCAATGGCAGATTGCGCTTGACATGCTGCTTCTGTTTGATTTGATGGACAATTAAGAACTACAGGAGGTGCAGAAGTTACAGTAAATGTAGCGGTACAAGTTTTAGGCGCTTCGCAATCGCTGATGACGGTATAGGTTACGGTTGTTGTGCCTCCGCAGAATCCTGGGGCTGAACCACCACTATTGGAAATTACCCCATTACATCCTCCGCTGAAAGTCGCTGAATTCTTCCAAGTGGTAAATTTAGCGTCAATGGTTGACTGCGTCTGGCATGCCGCTTCTGTTTGATTCACTGGACAATTAAGTACTACTGCAGGTGCTGCAGCCACTGCAAAAGTTGCTGTACATGTTTTAGCAGGTTCGCAGTCACTGGTGACAGTAAACGTTACTGTAGCTGTTCCTCCGCAGGCATTTGGTGCAGTATTGCCGTTGTTCGTAAGTAGACCATTGCAACCACCCGTAAATCCGGCTGTGTTTTTCCAGGTGTTGAATTTGGTCGTGATGGCAGTTTGTGTCTGACATGCCAGTTCTGTTACATTAGCGGGACAATTGACCACAACCACCGGCGCCGGACTGACAGTAAATGTCGCCGTACAAGTCTTCGGATTCTCGCAGCTGCTAGTTGCTGTAAATACTACAGATTTTACTTCACCACAGGCATTCGGGAATCCGGAACTGTTGTTGCTCAATACCACATTGCAGCCACCATTCGAGGTGAATGTGGCGAGCCAGGTAGTGTATTTGGAATTAATCACATTCTGAGACTGACAGGATACTTCAGTGACATTAACGGGACAATTAAGTGTAACAGCAGGTGCTGCGGTTACGGTAAAGGTTGCCGTACAGGTCTTAGGACTTTCACAACTACTGTTTACTGTAAAGGTCACGGTGGTTGTGCCTCCACAGGCATTTGGAGCACCCGTATTATTATTTGTAACAGTAGTGTTGCAACCTCCGGTCACTGCCACAGTACTAAGCCAGGTGCTAAATTTATTGTCAATAGAGGATTGAGTCTGACACGCAGCTTCCGTTGTGTTAGCTGGACAGGTTAGTATAACCGGTGGGGCCGTGGCAACTGTAAAAGTGGAAGTACAGGTCTTGGGTGCTTCGCAGGAAGATGTCGCGGTAAACACAACGGTAACGGATCCGCCACAGGCATTCGGTGCACCGGTACTGTTGTTACTTAAGACGACATTGCAGCCTCCGGTGGCACTCGCCGTTGCCAACCATGTTGCATACTTGGCATCAATGGACGCCTGAGTTTGACATGTTCCTTCGACTACTGTCGTTGGGCAAGTTAAGGAGACCGGTGCAGGGCTGCTCACAATAAAGTTCGCCGTACATGTTTTTGGCGATTCACAACTTGATGTTGCGGTAAAAATAACTGTTGCTGTGCCACCGCACGCATTCGGCGCGCCACTATTATTATTCGTAAGTACCGTGTTACATCCACCGGTTGCATTTGCAGTGGTTAGCCAAGTATTGAATTTACTGGTGATCGCTGCTTGTGTCTGACATGCTGCTTCCGTTACATTGGCGGGGCAATTCAAAACTACCGCTGCGGGTGCTGTGACGGTAAATGTGGCAGTGCAGGTTTTATTTGGTTCACATGAACTGCTAACAGTATAAGTAACTGAAGTGCTTCCTCCGCAGGCAGGTGGAGCGGTTCCGCCAGAATTACTGATGGTACTATTGCAACCGCCACTAAACGTCACGGTGTTTTTCCATGCTGTAAACTTTGAATCAATCGCGCCCTGAGTCTGACAAGCTGCTTCTGTTACATTGGCCGGACAGTTCAGAACGACTGCTGGAGCAGCTGTAACGGTAAAGCTTGCAGTACAGATTTTCTTTGGTTCACAAGAGCTGCTGACAGTATAGGTTACACTTGTTGTTCCACCGCATGCAGGTGGCGCGGTTCCGCCTGAATTGCTGATGGCACTATTGCAACCGCCGCTGAATGTAACTGTATTCTTCCATGTAGCAAACTTTGAATCAATAGTGGCTTGTGTCTGACAAGCAGACTCGGTGGTATTGGTTGGACATGTCAAAGTTACCAACGTTGCAGGGGTAACGGTAAATGAAGCGGTGCAAGTCTTTGGCGCTTCACAGTCGCTGGTCACAGTAAATGTCATTGTTGTAACACCTCCACAGAAAGATGGTGCTGCACCTCCGGAATTGGTAAGTACGCCGTTACATCCACCAGTGAATGCGGCTGTATTCTTCCAGGTTGCAAATTTTGAGTCAATTACACTCTGTGTTTGACAAGCCGCTTCCGTAACATTACCAGGACAGGTCATGTTGACTGCTGGCGCTGCAGTTACTGTGAAAATTGCTGTACATGTTTTGACAGGTTCACAGTCACTGGTTACGGTAAATGTTACATTCGCTGTTCCTCCGCAGGCATTTGGTGCGCCAGGGTTGTTATTGGTGAGAACACCATTGCAACCTCCGCTGAATGTTGCCGTTGCAAGCCAGGTATTGTATTTGGAATTAATAACTGATTGGGACTGACAAGATATTTCTGTAACATTCGTCGGGCATGTCATCATCACAGCAGGAGCCGGACTGACCGTAAATGTAGCGGTGCACGTTTTAGGCGCATCACAGCCACTGATTACTGTAAAGGTTACTGTTGCAGAACCTCCACAAGCATTTGGGGCCCCTGAATTATTGTTTGTTACCACAGGATTACATCCTCCGCTGACTACAATTCCTGTAAGCCATGTATTGAATTTGCTATTAATAGCAGTTTGGGTTTGGCAAGCGGCTTCAGTAACATTGCTTGGGCAGGTTACAACAAGAGCTGGAGCCGGATCTACCGTAAATGTAGCGGTGCAAGTTTTTGGTCCTTCACAATCTGAAGTTACCGTAAATGTTACAGAAGTGGAGCCGCCACAGGCATTCGGAGCGGTGCCGCCGGAATTGGTGAGCACGCCATTACAGCCGCCGCTAAAGGAAGCGGTTGTTTTCCAGGCAGCAAACTTACTATCGATTGCAGACTGCGTCTGACAGGCCGCTTCATTAACATTGACAGGGCAGCTCAGAATTACAGCCTGAGCTGGATCAACTGTAAATGTCGATGTACAAACTTTTGCTGGCTCGCAATCGGAGGTAACAGTAAAAGTTATGCTGGTAGTGCCACCGCAATGATTCGGAGCTGTGCCACCGGAATTGGTAAGCAATCCATTGCATCCACCGGTGAAGGAAGCTGTCGCTTTCCAGGCAGTGAATTTCGAATCTATGGCAGCCTGGGACTGACATGCAGCCTCAGTGACATTGGCAGGACAATTCATGACAACTGCAGGTGCAGGCGACACAACAAAGTTTGCCGTGCAGGTTTTGTCAGGTTCGCAAGCACTGGTAACAGTATATGTTATGCTGGTTGTTCCGCCGCAGGCAGGTGGCGCTGTGCCGCCAGAATTATTCATGGATGCATTGCAACCTCCAGAGAAGGAGGCAGTTGCTTTCCATGCTGCAAATTTGGTGTCAATCGCAGCTTGGGTCTGACAGGCTGCTTCAGTAACGGTTGCAGGGCAATTAAGAACTACTATTGGAGCTGGTGTGACGGTGAACGTGGCAGTGCAAGTTTTAGGCGCTTCACAATCAGAAGTTACAGTGAATGTTATGGACGTTGTTCCTCCGCAAGCATTCGGTGCCGCTCCGCCAGAATTCGTCATGGAAGCATTACAACCTCCGGTGAAAGAGGCGGTGGTTTTCCAGGTAGCAAACTTGCCGTCGATGGCAGCTTGTGTCTGACAGGCAGGTTCTATGACATTTGCAGGGCAAGTAATGGCAACCGTTTGGGGTGGCAATACACTAAATGTAGCAGTACAAGTCTTCGGTGCTTCGCAGTCGGAAGTGACCGTGAAAGTGGCTGTAGCCACACCTCCGCACGCTGAAGGCGCCGCTGGGTTATTGTTGGAAAGTAGGCCATTACAACCGCCTGTGAAGGAGGCTGTCGTTTTCCATGCATTGAATTTAGAATCAATAGTAGACTGAGATTGGCAGGCTACTTCGGTGACATTGGCAGGACAAGTGATGACGACCGCTGGAGCAGGATTAACCGTAAATGTTGCGGTACAAGTCTTTGGTGCTTCACAGTCAGAAGTGACGGTGAAGGTCACTGTTGCTGTTCCACCGCAATGATTTGGTGCAGAGGAACCATTATTGGTGAGCACGCCATTGCAACCACCGCTGAAGGAGGCGGTTGTTTTCCAGGCAATGAATTTAGAATCAATGACAGACTGATCCTGACATGCCGCTTCGGTGACATTGGCCGGACAGGTAATGGCTACGGCTGGCGCAGGGCTAACCGTAAACGTAGCGGAACAGGTCTTCGGTGCATCACAATCAGAAGTAACGGTGAAGGTGACCGTTGCGGTTCCGCCGCAATGGTTTGGTGCAGAAGTACTATTGTTAGTCAGTACCCCGTTGCAGCCACCAGTGAAGGAGGCGGTGGTTTTCCAGGCATTGAATTTACTGTCGATCGTTGCTTGATCCTGACAGGCCACTTCGGTGACATTAGCAGGACAAGTAAGCACAACCGCCGGGGCAGGGTCCACTGTGAAAGTTGCACTGCATGATTTGGGTGAATCACAGTCTGAAGTGACCGTGAAGGTCACAGTTGTTGACCCACCGCAATGGTTTGGCGCGGCACCTGCGGAGGTAGCAATAGTACCGTTGCAGCCACCGGTAAAGAATACAGAATTTTTCCAGTTACTAAACTTGGTATCAATGGCAGATTGCGACTGACAAGCGGGTTCAGTCTGGTTGGCAGGGCAGGTAATCGCCACTGGTGGTGCCGGATTTACCGTAAATGTCGCATTGCAGGTTTTTGGTCCTTCGCAATCCGAAGTAACAGTGAAAGTTACTGTAGTGGTTCCGCCACAATGGTTTGGCGCGGTACCGCCGGAATTGGTGAGCACGCCATTACAGCCACCGGTAAATGAGGCGGTGGTTTTCCAGGTCGCAAATTTGCTATCAATAGCGGACTGTGTCTGACAAGCCGCTTCGGTGACATTGGCCGGACAGGTAATAACGACAGGCGGTGCCGGATCTACTGTAAATGTCGCGTTGCATGTTTTTAATGGTTCACAATCAGAAGTGACGGTGAAAGTTATGGTTGTGGTGCCGCCGCAATGATTTGGTGCGGTGCCACCGGAATTGGTCAGTACACCATTACAGCCACCAGTAAAGGAGGCTGTGGTTTTCCAGGTCGCAAACTTGCTATCAATAGCGGATTGTGTCTGACAAGCCGCTTCGGTGACATTGGCCGGACAGGTAATAACGACAGGCGGTGCCGGAGTGACCGTGAAGGTGGCGTTACAGGTCTTGGGTGCTTCACAATCGGAAGTGACGGTGAAGGTGACAGTTGTAGTGCCACCGCAATGATCTGGCGCGGTGCCGCCGGAGTTGGTCAGTACACCATTACAGCCTCCGGTGAAAGAAGCTGTTGTTTTCCAGGTCGCAAACTTGCTATCGATGGCAGACTGTGTCTGACAAGCCGCTTCAGTGACCGGAGTCGGACAAGTGATGACCACTGGTGGAGCTGGCGTCACAGTGAAGGTGGCGTTACAGGTCTTCGGTGCTTCGCAATCAGAAGTGACGGTGAATGTTACTGTCGTAGTTCCGCCGCAATGATCTGGCGCGGTGCCACCGGAGTTGGTCAGTACACCATTACAACCACCGGTGAAAGAGGCGGTAGTTTTCCAGGTCGCAAATTTGCCATCAATGGCAGATTGTGCCTGACAGGCTGCTTCGGTAACCGGAGCAGGACATGTGATGACTACTGCCGGAGCCGGCGTTACGGTGAAAGTAGCGGTACAGGTCTTCGGCGCCTCACAATCTGAAGTGACGGTGAAAGTGGCTGTAGCCACACCTCCGCAGGCTGAAGGTGCTGCTGGGTTATTGTTGGTGAGTACGCCATTACAGCCACCGGTGAAGGAGGCTGTGGTTTTCCAAGCATTGAATTTAGAATCAATAGTAGACTGAGATTGGCAGGCTACTTCGGTAACATTGGCAGGGCAGGTGATGACGACTGCTGGAGCAGGATTAACTGTAAATGTTGCGGTACAGGTCTTCGGTGCCTCACAATCCGAAGTAACGGTGAAAGTCACTGAGGCCGTGCCGCCACAATGATTTGGTGCAGAGGCACCATTGTTGGTGAGTACGCCGTTACAGCCACCGGTGAAGGAGGCTGTCGTTTTCCATGCATTGAACTTAGAATCAATGACAGACTGATCCTGACAGGCCACTTCCGTGACATTGGCCGGACAGGTGATTGCTACGGCTGGTGCAGGGCTAACTGTAAATGTTGCGGTACAGGTCTTTGGCGCTTCACAATCAGAAGTGACGGTGAAGGTGACCGTTGCGGTTCCGCCACAATGATTTGGCGCGGTACCACCAGAATTGGTGAGTACTCCATTGCAGCCACCAGTAAAGGTAGCAGTGGTTTTCCATGCATTGAATTTACTGTCGATGGTCGCTTGGTCCTGACAAGCCACTTCGGTGACATTGGCAGGACAAGTAAGCACTACTGCCGGGGCAGGGTCTACTGTGAAAGTTGCACTGCATGATTTGGGTGAATCACAATCGGAAGTGACCGTGAAGGTCACGGTTGTTGACCCACCGCAATGGTTCGGAGCGGCACCTGCAGAGGTAGCAATAGTACCGTTGCAGCCACCGGTAAAGAATACAGAATTTTTCCAGTTGCTAAACTTGGTATCAATGGCAGATTGAGACTGGCAAGCGGGTTCAGTCTGGTTGGTAGGGCAGGTAATCGCCACTGGCGGAGCCGGATCTACCGTAAATGTCGCATTGCATGTTTTTGGTCCTTCGCAATCCGAAGTGACCGTAAAGGTTATGGTAGTGGAGCCGCCGCAATGATTTGGCGCGGTGCCACCGGAATTGGTGAGCATGCCATTACAGCCACCGGTGAAGGAAGCTGTGGTCTTCCAGGTCGCAAACTTGCTATCAATAGCAGATTGTGTCTGACATGCCGCTTCGGTAACATTGGCAGGACAGGTAATTACGACTGGCGGTGCCGGATCTACCGTAAATGTTGCGTTGCATGTTTTTAATGGTTCACAATCAGAAGTGACGGTGAAAGTTATGGTTGTGGTTCCGCCGCAATGATTTGGTGCGGTGCCACCGGAATTGGTGAGCACGCCATTACAGCCACCGGTGAAGGAGGCTGTGGTTTTCCAGGTCGCAAACTTGCTATCAATAGCGGACTGTGTCTGACAGGCCGCTTCGGTGACATTGGCCGGACAGGTGATGACCACTGGCGGAGCTGGCGTTACAGTGAATGTGGCATTACAGGTCTTGGGTGCTTCACAATCAGAAGTGACGGTGAAGGTTACAGTTGTAGTGCCACCGCAATGATCTGGCGCGGTGCCGCCGGAGTTGGTGAGTACACCATTACAACCTCCGGTGAAGGAGGCGGTGGTTTTCCAGGTCGCAAACTTGCTATCGATGGCAGACTGTGTCTGACAAGCCGCTTCAGTGACCGGAGTCGGACAGGTGATGACCACTGGTGGAGCTGGCGTCACAGTAAAGGTGGCGTTACAGGTCTTCGGTGCTTCGCAATCAGAAGTAACCGTAAAAGTGACTGTTGTAGTTCCGCCGCAATGATCTGGTGCGGTGCCACCGGAGTTGGTAAGTACACCATTACAACCACCGGTGAAAGAGGCGGTGGTTTTCCAGGTCGCAAACTTGCCATCAATGGCAGATTGTGTCTGACAGGCTGCTTCGGTAACCGGAGCAGGGCATGTGATGACTACTGGTGGAGCCGGCGTTACGGTGAAAGTAGCGGTACAGGTCTTCGGCGCTTCGCAGTCGGAAGTGACGGTGAAAGTGGCTGTAGCTACCCCGCCACAGGCTGAAGGTGCCGCCGGGTTATTGTTGGTGAGTACGCCATTACAACCGCCGGTGAAGGAGGCGGTGGTTTTCCATGCATTGAATTTAGAATCAATAGTAGACTGAGATTGGCAGGCTACTTCGGTAACATTGGCCGGGCAGGTGATGACGACCGCTGGGGCAGGATTAACCGTAAATGTTGCGTTGCAGGTCTTCGGTGCCTCACAGTCAGAAGTGACGGTGAAGGTGACTGTTGCAGTGCCGCCACAATGATTCGGCGCAGAGGCACCATTGTTGGTGAGTACGCCGTTACAGCCACCGGTGAAGGAGGCTGTGGTTTTCCAGGCATTGAATTTGGAATCAATGACGGACTGATCCTGACAGGCCACTTCGGTGACATTGGCAGGACAGGTAATAACGACTGGCGGTGCCGGGTCTACCGTAAATGTTGCGGTACAGGTCTTAGGCGTCTCACAATCAGAAGTGACGGTGAAGGTGACCGTTGCCGTTCCGCCACAATGATTTGGAGCGGTACCACCAGAATTGGTGAGTACTCCATTGCAGCCACCAGTAAAGGAAGCAGTGGTTTTCCAGGCATTGAATTTGGAATCAATGACGGACTGATCCTGACAGGCCACTTCGGTGACATTGGCAGGACAAGTAAGCACAACTGCTGGGGCAGGGTCCACTGTGAAAGTTGCACTGCATGATTTGGGTGAATCACAGTCTGAAGTGACCGTGAAGGTCACAGTTGTTGACCCACCGCAATGGTTTGGCGCGGCACCTGCAGAGGTAGCAATAGTACCGTTGCAGCCACCGGTAAAGAATACAGAATTTTTCCAGTTACTAAACTTGGTATCAATGGCAGATTGCGACTGGCAAGCGGGTTCAGTCTGGTTGGCAGGGCAGGTAATCGCCACAGGGGGTGCCGGATCTACCGTAAATGTCGCAATGCATGTTTTTGGTCCTTCGCAATCCGAAGTAACAGTGAAAGTTACTGTTGTGGTGCCACCGCAATGGTTTGGCGCGGTGCCGCCGGAATTGGTGAGCACGCCATTACAGCCACCGGTGAAGGAAGCTGTGGTCTTCCAGGTAGCAAATTTGCTATCAATAGCGGACTGTGTCTGACAAGCCGCTTCGGTAACATTGGCAGGGCAGGTAATAACGACTGGCGGTGCCGGATCTACCGTAAATGTCGCGTTGCATGTTTTTGGTGCTTCGCAATCAGAAGTGACTGTAAATGTTATGGTTGTGGTGCCGCCGCAATGATTTGGCGCGGTGCCACCGGAATTGGTCAGTACACCATTACAGCCACCGGTGAAGGAGGCGGTGGTTTTCCAGGTAGCAAACTTGCTATCAATAGCGGATTGTGTCTGGCAAGCTGCTTCCGTGACATTGGCCGGACAGGTAATAACGACAGGCGGTGCCGGAGTGACCGTGAAGGTGGCGTTACAGGTCTTGGGTGCTTCACAATCGGAAGTGACGGTGAAGGTGACTGTTGTAGTGCCGCCGCAATGATCTGGCGCGGTGCCGCCGGAGTTGGTAAGTACACCATTACAACCTCCGGTGAAGGAAGCTGTGGTTTTCCAGGTCGCAAACTTGCCGTCGATGGCAGACTGGGTCTGACAGGCCGCTTCAGTGACCGGAGTCGGACATGTGATGACCACTGGTGGAGCTGGCGTCACAGTGAAGGTGGCGTTACAGGTCTTCGGTGCTTCGCAATCAGAAGTGACGGTGAATGTTACTGTCGTAGTTCCGCCGCAATGATCTGGCGCGGTGCCACCGGAGTTGGTAAGTACACCATTACAGCCTCCAGTGAAAGAGGCGGTGGTTTTCCAGGTCGCAAACTTGCCATCAATGGCAGATTGTGTCTGACAGGCTGCTTCAGTAACGGGCGCAGGACATGTGATGACTACTGCCGGAGCCGGCGTTACGGTGAAAGTAGCGGTACAGGTCTTTGGCGCTTCACAATCGGAAGTGACCGTGAAAGTGGCTGTAGCCACCCCGCCACAGGCTGAAGGTGCCGCCGGGTTATTGTTGGAAAGTACGCCATTACAACCGCCGGTGAAGGAGGCGGTTGTTTTCCAGGCGTTGAATTTAGAATCAATAGTAGACTGAGATTGGCAGGCTACTTCGGTGACATTGGCTGGGCAGGTGATGACAACCGCTGGTGCAGGATTAACCGTAAATGTTGCGGTACAGGTCTTCGGTGCCTCACAGTCAGAAGTGACGGTGAAGGTGACTGTTGCAGTGCCGCCACAATGATTCGGCGCAGAGGCACCATTGTTGGTGAGTACGCCATTGCAACCACCGGTGAAGGAGGCGGTTGTTTTCCAGGCATTGAATTTGGAATCAATGACGGACTGATCCTGACAGGCCACTTCCGTAACATTGGCCGGGCAGGTGATGACAACTGCTGGTGCCGGGTCTACGGTAAATGTTGCGGTGCAGGTCTTAGGAGTCTCACAATCAGAAGTGACGGTGAAGGTGACCGTTGCAGTGCCGCCACAATGATTTGGCGCAGAGGCACTGTTGTTAGTGAGTACACCATTACAGCCACCGGTGAAGGAGGCGGTTGTTTTCCAGGCATTGAATTTGGAATCAATGACGGACTGATCCTGACAGGCTACTTCCGTGACATTGGCAGGACAGGTAATAACGACTGGCGGTGCCGGGTCCACAGTGAAAGTTGCAGTACAGGTCTTTGGTGCTTCGCAATCGGAAGTGACCGTAAATGTAATCGAAGTTGACCCGCCACAATGATTCGGAGCAGAGCCTGTGGAATTGGTCATGAATGCACCACAACCACCGGTAAAGGAAGCTGTGTTTTTCCATGTAGCGAATTTAGCATCGATGGCGGACTGTGTCTGACAAGCAGCTTCAGTGACATTGGCAGGACAGGTAATAACGACTGGCGGAGCCGGATCTACCGTAAATGTTGCAGTACAAGTTTTTGGTGCTTCACAATCGGAAGTCACAGTAAATGTCACTGTGGTGTTACCGCCACAATGGTTTGGCGCGGTGCCGCCGGAATTGGTGAGCATGCCATTACAGCCACCGGTGAAGGAAGCTGTGGTCTTCCAGGTCGCAAACTTGCTATCAATAGCGGACTGTGTCTGACAGGCTGCTTCAGTTACATTGGCCGGACAGGTAATAACGACTGGCGGTGCCGGATCTACCGTAAATGTAGCGTTGCATGTTTTTAATGGTTCACAATCGGATGTGACGGTGAAAGTTATGGTTGTGGTGCCCCCGCAATGATTTGGCGCGGTGCCACCGGAATTGGTCAGTACACCATTACAGCCACCGGTGAAGGAGGCTGTGGTTTTCCAGGTCGCAAACTTGCTATCAATAGCGGACTGTGTCTGACAGGCCGCTTCGGTGACATTGGCCGGACAGGTGATGACCACTGGTGGAGCTGGCGTTACAGTGAATGTGGCGTTACAAGTCTTGGGTGCTTCACAATCTGAAGTGACGGTGAAGGTGACAGTTGTAGTTCCACCGCAATGATCTGGCGCGGTGCCACCGGAGTTGGTAAGTACACCATTACAGCCTCCGGTGAAGGAAGCTGTGGTTTTCCAGGTCGCAAACTTGCTATCGATGGCGGACTGTGTCTGACAGGCCGCTTCGGTGACATTGGCCGGACAGGTGATGACCACTGGTGGAGCTGGCGTCACAGTGAAGGTGGCGTTACAGGTCTTCGGTGCTTCGCAATCAGAAGTGACGGTGAATGTTACTGTCGTAGTTCCACCGCAATGATCTGGCGCGGTGCCACCGGAGTTGGTCAGTACACCATTACAGCCACCGGTGAAAGAGGCGGTGGTTTTCCAGGTAGCAAACTTGCCATCAATGGCAGATTGTGTTTGACAGGCTGCTTCGGTAACTGGAGCAGGACATGTGATGACTACTGCCGGAGCCGGCGTTACGGTGAAAGTAGCGGTACAGGTCTTTGGCGCTTCACAATCGGAAGTGACCGTGAAAGTGGCTGTAGCCACCCCGCCACAGGCTGAAGGCGCCGCTGGGTTATTGTTGGAAAGTACGCCATTACAACCGCCGGTGAAGGAGGCTGTGGTTTTCCAGGCATTGAATTTAGAATCAATAGTAGACTGAGATTGGCAGGCTACTTCGGTAACATTGGCAGGGCAGGTGATGACGACTGCCGGAGCAGGATTAACTGTAAATGTTGCGGTACAGGTCTTCGGTGCCTCACAATCCGAAGTAACGGTGAAAGTCACTGAGGCCGTGCCGCCACAATGATTTGGTGCAGAGGCACCATTGTTGGTGAGTACGCCGTTACAGCCACCAGTGAAGGAGGCTGTCGTTTTCCATGCATTGAACTTAGAATCAATGACAGACTGATCCTGACAGGCCACTTCCGTGACATTGGCCGGACAGGTGATTGCTACGGCTGGTGCAGGGCTAACTGTAAATGTTGCGGTACAGGTCTTTGGCGCTTCACAATCAGAAGTGACGGTGAAGGTGACCGTTGCGGTTCCGCCACAATGATTCGGAGCAGAAGTGCTATTGTTGGTGAGTACACCATTACAACCACCGGTGAAGGAGGCTGTGGTTTTCCAGGTATTGAATTTACTATCGATGGTTGCTTGATCCTGACAGGCCACTTCCGTGACATTGGCAGGACAGGTAATAACGACTGGCGGTGCCGGGTCTACGGTAAACGTTGCCGTACAGGTCTTTGGTGCTTCGCAATCGGAAGTGACCGTAAATGTAATCGAAGTTGACCCTCCACAATGATTCGGGGCAGAGCCTGTCGAATTGGTCATGAATGCACCACAACCACCGGTAAAGGAAGCTGTGTTTTTCCATGTAGCGAATTTAGCATCGATGGCGGACTGTGTCTGACAAGCTGCTTCCGTGACATTGGCAGGACAGGTAATAACGACTGGCGGAGCCGGATCTACCGTAAACGTAGCAGTGCAAGTTTTTGGTCCTTCACAATCTGAAGTCACAGTAAATGTTACCGTGGTATTGCCGCCACAATGATTGGGAGCGGTTCCTCCGGAATTGGTAATCACACCATTACAGCCACCGGTGAAGGAGGCAGTGGTTTTCCACGTAGCAAATTTGGCATCGATGGCTGATTGTGTCTGACAAGCCGCTTCGGTAACATTGGCAGGGCAGGTAATAACAACTGGTGGTGCCGGATCTACCGTAAATGTAGCGTTGCATGTTTTTAATGGTTCACAATCGGATGTGACGGTGAAAGTTATGGTTGTGGTGCCGCCGCAATGATTTGGCGCGGTGCCACCGGAATTGGTCAGTACACCATTGCAGCCACCGGTGAAGGAGGCTGTGGTTTTCCATGTAGCAAACTTAGCATCAATGGCAGACTGCGTCTGACAAGCCGCTTCGGTGACATTAGCAGGGCAAGTTAAATTAACGGCAGGTGCTGCAGCAACTATAAATAAGCTATTGCAAGTTTTTGGTGATTCGCACGAAGAAGTTACAGTAAATGTCATCGCGGTGACACCGCCACAATGATCTGGTGCTGTTCCGCCAGAATTACTCAACACGCCATTGCAGCCACCGGTAAAGGAAGCTGAATTCTTCCAGGTATTAAATTTGGCATCGATGGCTGATTGCGTCTGGCAGGCTGCTTCTGTCTGAATCGGTGGACAGGTAATGACCACTGGTGGTGCGGGGTCAACAGTAAAGGTTGCGAAACAGGTCTTCGGTGCCTCACAGTTACTGATGACGATAAATGTTACACTGGCAGAACCTCCACATGCATCCGGAGGTGTTGTGCCATTATTTGAAAATACTGGATTGCACCCACCACTAAAGCTGGCAGTGTTTTTCCATGCTGTAA
The DNA here is from genome assembly GCA_046329325.1 of Saprospiraceae bacterium. Taxonomy (GTDB): domain Bacteria; phylum Bacteroidota; class Bacteroidia; order Chitinophagales; family Saprospiraceae; genus Vicinibacter. The sequence continues at coordinate 536,977 of JAXLUU010000002.1, read as the reverse complement.
ATTTTGAATCAATTGTCGCCTGAGTCTGGCAAGCAGCTTCGGTGACATTGGCCGGACAGGTGAGTACAACGGCTGGAGCGTTGGTTACTGTAAATGTGGCGTTGCAGGTCTTCGGTGCTTCACAGTCAGAAGTGACAGTGAAGGTGACCGTTGTAGCACCTCCACATGCATTAGGGGCTGTTCCGCCTGAATTAGTAAGCGCGCCATTACATCCCCCGGTAAAAGAAGCAGTAGTCTTCCAGGTCGCAAATTTGGAATCAATGACAGATTGCGTCTGACAAGCTGCTTCCGTGACATTGGCCGGGCAAGTAATGACTACAGCGGGTGCGTTGGTAACCGTAAATGTTGCAGTACAGGTCTTTGGTGCTTCACAATCGGAAGTGACGGTGAAAGTAACTGTTGTAGCGCCGCCACAATGATTGGGTGCAGAGGCACCATTATTGGTCAGTACACCATTACAACCACCGGTGAAAGAGGCAGTTGTTTTCCAGGTATTAAACTTGCTATCGATGGTTGCTTGATCCTGACAGGCTGCCTCGGTGACATTGGCCGGACAGGTGATGACGACAGCTGGTGCATTGGTTACGGTAAAGGTCGCCGTGCAGGTCTTCGGCGCTTCACAATCGGAAGTCACAGTAAATGTTATAGAGGTTGCTCCTCCGCATTTATTGGGTGCAGAGCCAGTAGAATTGGTCATAAAAGCACCACATCCTCCTGAAAATGAAGCGGTATTTTTCCAGGTTGCAAATTTACTATCAATGGTGGCTTGATCTTGACAAGCTGCTTCAGTAACATTTGCCGGACAAGTAATGACAACAGCTGGAGCATTGGTTACCGTAAATGTTGCGTTACAGGTCTTTGGTGCTTCACAATCAGAAGTTACGGTAAATGTTATTGTAGTAGCTCCTCCGCAATGATTAGGAGCAGCACCGGTAGAATTGGTCATAAAGGCATTGCAACCACCGGTGAATGAAGCGGTGTTTTTCCAGGCTGCAAATTTGCTGTCTATTGCAGTTTGCGTTTGACATTCAGCTTCCGTGACATTAGCAGGACAAGTAATAACGACTGGTGGCGCAGGGTCTACCGTAAACGTAGCAGTGCAAGTTTTTGGTCCTTCACAATCTGAAGTCACAGTAAATGTCACCGTTGTGCTGCCTCCACAATGGTTAGGCGCGGTGCCACCAGAATTAGTGATCACACCATTACAACCTCCGGTAAAAGAAGCTGTAGTTTTCCACGTAGCAAATTTGGCATCGATGGCTGATTGAGTCTGACAGGCCGCTTCTGTTACGTTTGAAGGGCAGGTGAGAGTAATTGGTGTGGCTGCAGTGACAATAAATATTGAATTGCATGTTTTCACTGGCTCACAAGATGAAGTTACTGTAAATGTCATTGCAGTCACTCCACCGCAATGATCCGGAGCGGTGCCACCTGAATTACTCAGTACACCGTTACAGCCGCCAGTAAAGGAAGCTGAATTTTTCCATGTCGCAAATTTGGCATCGATTGCGGCTTGAGTTTGACAGGCTGCTTCCGTTTGAATTGGCGGACAAGTGATTGTAACAGCTGGTGCTGCAGTAACAATAAATAAAGTATTACATGTTTTGGGTGCTTCGCAGGAAGAAGTGACAGTAAAAGTCATGGCTGTCACACCTCCGCAGAAATTCGGAGCAGTTCCGCCGGAATTGCTGAGCACACCATTACATCCCCCGGTGAAGGATGCTAAATTCTTCCAGGTGGCGAATTTAGCGTCTATGGCTGATTGTGTTTGGCAAGCTGCTTCAGTCTGGATCGGCGGGCATGTTATTGTAACGGCAGGGGCTGCTGTTACAGTAAATGTTGCATTACAAGTCTTCGGCGCTTCGCAGTCAGAGGTGACTGTAAATGTTAAGGTCGTTGAACCGCCACAAGCAGATGGTGCAGAACCTCCGGAATTGGTTAATACGGCGTTGCAGCCACCGCTATAACTAGCGGTGTTCTTCCATGTTGTAAACTTGGTATCGATAGCTGACTGTGTTTGACAGGCCGCTTCAGTTTGGTTTGTTGGGCAGGTTAGAACAACTGCCGGAGCATTGGTCACTGTAAAAGTTGCCGTACAAGTCTTAGGCGCTTCGCAATTGGAAGTCACAGTAAATGTGACTGTTGCCGTTCCGCCGCATGCAGAAGGAGCGGCACCCGCATTATTCGTTAATACGCCGTTGCATCCTCCGGTGAAGGAAGCTGTATTTTTCCATGTTGCAAACTTGGAATCGATCGTGCCCTGCGTTTGACAAGATACTTCTGTCTGATTCGTTGGACAAGTCAATGATACGGCAGGGGCCGCTGTTACAGTAAATGTGGCAGTACATGTTTTCGGAGCGTCGCAATCAGAGCTAACAGTAAAAGTAACCGTAGAAGTCCCGCCACATGCGGAAGGTGCTGAACCAGCATTGTTGGTTACGACAGGGTTGCATCCACCCGTGTAGGTGACTGAATTTTTCCAGGTAGTAAACTTGCTATCTATGGTGGATTGCGATTGACACGCTGCTTCTGTCTGATTCGCAGGACAGGTAACGGTAACGGCCGGAGCTGTTGTCACGGTAAATGTTGCGGTGCATGTCTTCGGTCCTTCACAATCTGAATTCACAGTAAACGTAATAGTCGTAGAACCACCGCAATGATTTGGAGCGGATCCTCCTGAATTTGTAATTACTCCATTACAGCCACCTGTGAAGAAAGCCGAGTTTTTCCAGGTTGTAAATTTAGAATCAATGGAGGATTGTGTTTGGCAGGATGCTTCAGTTTGATTCGTTGGACAAGTGAGCACTACCGCAGGTGCATTGGTGACAGTAAATGTCGCAGCACATGTGGTTGATCCACAATCACTCGTAACAGTATATGTTACTGTCGTAGCGCCGCCGCAAGCGGCGGGAGCCGATCCCGGACCAATCGTAAGTACAGGATTACATCCACCTGTATAGGTAACGGAATTTTTCCAGGTTGTAAATTTTGAATTGATGGTCGTTTGTGTCTGGCAAGCTGCTTCCGTCGTATTCGTTGGACAAGTGAGGAAAGGTCCTGGCTTTGGATTAATATCAATGACCTGTAGGCAGGTTTTCATATTATTGCAATCATCCGTTACTTTCCATGTTCTGTTAATGGTATAATCACCAGGGCAAGTACCAGGTACTGTAACATCTGTATAAGTGACGACGACATTCGTGTCGCAAAAATCAGATCCCGTCGCATATCCGGTGCTATCCGGAACCGTTGATCTGCCACATTCCAATGTGAGATTCATGGGACAGTTTATCGTTGGCGCCATGGTGTCTTTGACGGTGATTTTCTGAAGTTCTTTCTTTTCATTTTGACAGTCATCGATCGCTTTCCATGTTCTATTAATAGTATAGTTTTTAGGGCAGGTTCCAGCCTCAATTACATCCTCATATTTGAGTGAAGGATAAGGGTCGCAATTATCCTTGAGATCCGTAGGCCATCCGGTGACATCAGGAGAAGGATCTACACTGCAGGAATCCCAGTTGACAATCGCTTGTACCTGGAAATTGTCGATCAACAATTTTTTAGGATAAGTAGTGTCTCCTCCTTTGTATTTAAATCGCACAAAAAGCTTACTGATCGCGCCAGTAATTGGTATTTTACCAGTGTCCTGCTTCCAGCTTCCCAGAATAAGCGGTACAGATTTGAAAGTGAAATAATTGACGCTATCAAGGCTATACTGGTATAGGATGGTATCCGCACTGCCCGAATGGGATCGTTTGGTCTGGAGGTAGACTTCAAAATTGGAGCAAATGGGCAAGGTGGCACCATAAAGTTTAAAGGTCCAGTTGCCATTATTATTGGATGAATCCACCCTCAATGATCTACCGGCAATGGTGTCATTGTAGAAGGCCAGTGTACTGGTCTTGGTGCCGGTGTCTTGTTTGAATTTGTTGGTTGTAGAAGTGTCAACATTGGAGCCAATACCGTAATAAAGTCTCGGAACCAGCTGTTGATAGTTGTTTCCTCGGTTAAAGTTATAGTGAACCAATGTATGCGTATCAACAATGGTTACACCATTATACAATGTAATGTCTGCAGGCTTGGTAAATGTCGGTCTGGAAGTGTCACTGATCGTGATGATTTGGGTCTGGGGATCCGCTTTATTACCGCAGCTGTCTTCGAGCATCCACTTACGATAAATTTTGGTTGAACCGCTGCAAGGTTCCGTTGTCACTGAATCACAGAAGGTGGCTACCAGATTGGTAGCACAATTGTCATTTTCGTTGGTGACATCGCCAGTGATGAAAGGCACAGCTTCATAAACGCAGCAGACTTTTGATTTGACCTGTAGATTGTCAATATAGAGTGCTTTGTTACCGCTGCCGGTTCCGCCACCGCTATATGTCACACGAAGGAACAAGCTGTCCGGATTGCTGACACCGGTGATCTTGCCCGTGTCTTGTACCCAGGTTCCGGTGCTGAGTGTGGTTGTTCTGAATGTATTCCACGTGCTTCCGTTGGTACTGTATTGAAACTTGAGGGTATCTGCTGATTTAGTTGCATTTTTATAAGCCTGAACATAAACACCGAAGTCCGTGCATTTATTGAGGTTTTCACCTTTGAGGTCAATCTGCCAGAACCCGGTCTGATGCGATGAATCTACCTGCAGGCCCTTGCCCGCATTGATATTTTTGGCAAATGCCAGGGTGCCGGAAGCGACACCTGAAGTGGCTTTGTAGGTATTTGAATTGGCATTGAATGTTGAAGTGATGCCACTGAATAATATGGGACAAAGTGTAGGATACGAAGTGCCCGCATCAAAGTCATAATTCACCAATGTTGCATTGTCAGGATTAAGGTTGCCCTTATACATCTGGAAATCTGCTGGCTTGGTGAATGTAGGTTTGATGGTGTCCTGAATGGTAATGATTTGTGAGGATGAACTGGAATTGCTGCAGGCATCTGTGACATAATAAACACGGGTCACATTCAACGGACAGTTGCCACTGGCATTGAGATCAACATTGCTGACGACAAGATTTGCATCGGGCGTACAATCCGTAATATTTAAACCGTGGCTTTCAAGTTCTGCCACAGTGGTGTAAGGTGGAGGGAGATAGCTGATGCTGCAACCTCCGTTGACATTGATGGTATCCAGTTTGCCGGTGATGCCAGGTGCATGATCCGTTGGCATGGTATATGTAGCCGTGCAGGTTTTGTTGGCTTCACAATCGGATGTTACAGTAAATATCACGGTCTTGACACCACCGCATTTGTTTGGTGCGCCCGTATTATTGTTGGTTAATACGGCGTTACATCCACCGGACTTACTGGCGGTGGCCAGCCAGGTTGCGAACAGGGCGTCGACTTCTGCCTGTGTCTTGCAGGAATCTTCTGTTTTGTTGACAGGGCAGGTCAGCACTACTGGTGGAGCAGCAGTGACAGTAAACGTTTTGCTGCAGGTTTGGGTGGTGGAGCATACATCTGTTACAGTAAAGGTCACCGTTTTGGCACCACCACATTTATCGGGTGCACCGGTGCTATTATTGGTGAGCACAGGGCTACAACCACCGGATACTGTTGCTGTGGCCAGCCAGTTGGCATAACTCGTATTGATGGCTGCCTGAGTTTGACAGGAAGCTTCTGTCTTATCAACCGGGCAGTTAAAAGTGAGCGCCGGGGCGGTCGTCACAGTAAAAGTTGCGGAACAAGTCTTGGTCGTTTCGCAAGTGCTGGTCACGGAGAAGGTTACCGTTGTCGCTCCTCCGCAATTATTCGGTGCGCCGGTATTATTATTGGTTAATACAGGATTGCATCCGCCGGATGTCGTGACTGTACCGAGCCATGTTGCAAATTTGCTATTGATGGCTGTTTGTGTTTGACAGGCTGCTTCCGTTTGATTGGTTGGACAAGTGAGTGCTACAGCTGGCGCTGTTGTCACAGTGAATGTCCTAACACACGTAACGGGGGCTTCGCAGTTACTTGTTGCGGTAAACGTAACTGTTGCAACCCCACCGCATTTGTCTGGTGCGCCGGAACTGTTGTTGGTCAGGACTGTGCCACATCCTCCGGTCGCAATGGCACTTGCTAGCCAGGTATTATACTTACTGTTAATCGTTGTTTGTGTCTGACAGGCAGCCTCGGTTTGATTCGCCGGACAGGTCAGAACAACGGCCGGTGCATTGGTCACAGTAAATGTTCTGACACAGGTAGCCGTAGCGCCACAGGAACTGGTGACCGTAAAGGTGACGGTAGTGGAGCCACCACATTTCGGTGGTGCCGTGCCGGCAGATGTTGTGAGTGTAGGGCTGCAACCTCCTGAGAAGCTGACATTATTCTTCCAGTTGGTAAATAATGTATCAACTGCACCTTGTGTTTTGCAGGATGCCACTGTTGTATCGGATGGGCAGGTGAGGGTAAGATTGCTCGGTGCAGTGACCGTGAAAGTAGCCGTACAGGTCTTGTTGGCTTCGCATGTGCTGGTTACAGTAAAAGTTACTGTTTTGGTTCCGCCGCAAGCAGCCGGAGCGCCAGTATTATTATTGGTTAAAACCGCATTACAACCTCCTGATTTGGTTGCTGTATTAAGCCAGGTGGTAAATTTAGAATCAATGGCCGACTGGGTTTGGCAAGCCGCTTCCGTCTGGTTTGTTGGACAGGTAAGTACAACTGAAGTAGGCGTAGGCACTGTATAGGTTCGCGAGCAGGTCAGTGAATCGCCACAGTCACTCTTGATTTTAAAAATGACCGTTTTGACTTCGCCGCATGCGGAAGGGGGTGCGGAGCTATTATTGGTAATGACCGAATTGCAACCACCACTTCCAGTCACTGAAGCTAGCCAGGTATTGTATTTGGCGGTAATCTGGGCCTGTGTCTGACAGGCTGTATCGGTTTTGCTGGTTGGGCAGTTGAGTACGAGCGCGGGAGGGCTAGTGACCGTAAAGGTGGCAGTACAGGTCAGTGTATCGGGAGGTGTACAACCGTTGGCGTAAGTAAACTTCACGGTCTTGGTGCCTCCACATCGGCTCGGAGCGCCGTTGCTGTCATTGGTGAGCACACCGTTACAACCTCCTCCTGCAGCTGCCATATTGAGCCAGTTGGTAAATGAGGTATCAATTGCACCTTGAGTTTGACAGGAAGTTTCAGTCTTGTTGGTCGGGCATGACAGATAAAATATACCGAATTTGTAATCTTCTACTTCGCCGTCTGAGGCAGGCAAATAAGCTCTTTCATCAAAGCTTGTCGTAGCCACGTCATCCTGCAGATCATTGGTTGTCAATCGAACCCGAATCATTCGGTTAGAATCCTGTCCTGATATGGTAACACCAGCCCAGGCGAAAGTTACATTGCCTATAAAACCGTCGGCTAAAACGGTATCTTTAATCTCATCAAAAGTGAATCGGGTATCTCCATTCAGATTAATCCATGCATATAGATGGGCTACTTTACCTGTAGTATTGTGAATGTTGTAAATGGTCTCAGTAATTGTCTGAGGGCCACCCAAGGGTAAAGTTGGAAGAGACGTGATGCCGTCTTCATCATCGATCCCACCGATATCATCTCCATCTGCGTTTTGAGAATATTGTCCCGCAGTCTCTGCGTCGAGATTGCCAATATATAAATTTTCGCAATCGATCTTATGGAAAGGCATTCCAAAATAGACCGGCGCATCCCCATAATCTGTAGTTACAACCGAGGAAAGCCCAATTTGAAATATGATATGGGAATCATTTACTCCTGGATTTGGACTCAAATTATCTTTTGTTAGGTCAAATCCTCCGTTTGGTGCCGTACCACCTAGAGTAGTGGGAGTAATTGGATTAGTAGCTGACGCGCTATGTGTTGTTGTTCCTACATAAATACTTGATCCATGAACATACAAGTGATTTGCTCCTGTTGGAACACCGACATTACCCAAATAGTCATTCTGTGCACCACCAACAAATGTGGAATAAATCAGTGTGTCCAGATTGCTCTTGAATCCAGCGAAAAACATATCAATACTGCCATTATGTGTAGCATCGTAGTAGGGTTCACCATTTAAATTTTTGACTGGCAAATCAGTTGAGCCATCCGCGGTTGTTCCCCATACAAGAACAAATTGCTGTCCAGAGCCTCCACATGTGCCAGCGTTGCCTACTAACTTAATACCGTTACCAACATCACCAGTTGAGCCAACTGTACCATTGCCTCCAAAAAATGTAGCTTTGTAACCAGTAATCCCACCAGCATAGCATTTACCAATTACCGCATCACTAATCCCGCCATTGAAAGTATTGTCATAAACTCCGGATGTTGACACGGGGAATCCAGTTTGAACATCACCTGTCCAATATAAAGTATCACTGTAAATTTCGATATCTCCAATTTCATCAGTTCCGCTACCTCCAATTTCATCAAGATAATCCATAGTAATTCCATTACTAGTGAGTACTCCGATGATGCCATCATTATTATTAGTTGCATAACTCCTTGTAGCAGTTACGCAGCTATCAACTTCAGTCATCAAGCTGGCTCCCCAACCTGCAAAAGCAACCCTGCCATCTGGAGCAATTGCAATATCATTGATAGTTTCATTTTGTGCTCCTCCAATATAAGTTCCCCAGGTTAGCTTGTTAACCGTTGCACCAGCAAATTTACCTATATACATATCCGAGCCGCCATTAAATGTTGTATCATATGCTGCTGCGCCAAAATATGTAGGACCTGCATGAAGCAAATCTGCTGCAGCAGTCATGGCATATATAAAAGTCTCATCTGAAAGTGCTTTTAAAGAGATAACTCCATCAGTCTCATTACCAGTGCCTCCTAAATAAGTCGAATAATATAGGGTTCCGAGATCTTTTGAAAATTGCGCTACCCAGCCATCCGTATTATTTCTGGTTGCATCGAAGGATGCTCCTGCCAATGGAATGGCAACATCACAGTTTCCGCCAACAAATACTCTATTTGGGGTGACACTTAAGGCATGTATTCTAACATGCTGACCAGTTGCAATTGTCGCGGGCCCAAATAAAGTCAAGTCAACCAAATCCAAACCTGTACTGCTAATTCGATAGAGTACAGCTGCACGATAATCAACATTGGATCCTCCAGTCAACCCTGTAATAGTATTTAGATATCCATCTGCATCATAGGGTGCGGATGTAGTTGGCAAATTCCTGTTTGTAGCGCCTCCGCAATATAAAATTCCTGTAATAGTATCTAATTCAATAGCGTAAAGGTATTCGTCAAATGGTGAGCCTGATGTGAAATTGCCATCCATTAAGGTTCCCCAGATTAGTGTTGGGTCAATGATCAAAGGATAAGATGGATTAATTGGTGTAGATGGTTGAAATGAAATGTGTTTGCCGTCTTGCTTAAAATTTAACTTGATGAGCGATTTTCCTTTTTCAGTAACTTGATAAGATTCTGGAATATGTAAGTTGAGTTTGCTTTCACGTAAACCAATAGAAAGTGAACCGTCCTTTAAAATGTTCAATGAATCTTGCCCGGTAAATTCCAAATGAATTTGCTCTAGATCAGCAAACGGTTTTACAATCCAGTCAAATTCCAATGTACCATCACTGGTACTGTAAAGTCTGAGGTCAATTCCTTTATAAAGATCTGACAAGGTTAATTCTTTAGCTGCACGCGCACCTCTGACCCATTTCGTACTGTCCTGTCCAGCAAAATAGTTGTATTTAGTTCGAAATTGTTCGCCAAGGATTACTTGGGGATTTGGGTTAGAACCGTTGAAATGAATAGTAAACGTATGTTTCCCTGTCTGTATTAATTCAGTTTCTTCTGGTAAAAACTTATGATCCTCTGATTTGAAATAATTATTGACAATAACTAACTTGTTTTTTTCAACATAAACCGCCCCCTGCTTACTGTCGAAATAGTAAAGGACATTTGGATTGCTGATCTGTCCTTTGTTTTCCATAAATTGAATCGTCTGGCCATTTTCTTTCAATGCGGCTTTGACTTTTGCATTGAGTTCAGGGTCCAGGCTTGTCTGGCCTATGGACGCCGTGGATCCAGCCAGGAAACAAAGTGCAACAAAAAGGAATTGGGTAAATCTGATTTTCATCGGAATGGAAATATTTTGAATAATATTGTTTGGCATAAAATTTAATGAGGCATTGCTGCGTATGACAGCACTGCGCTGGATGGAAGTGGTCGAAGTGTTAGTGTCTTGTTTGTAAAAAATTTTCATCTGCAACAAAATTCATGAATGACAAAATCAGATACAGTTGAAAATGTACCTGGAATAAATACAAGTGGGTTGAAATTGCTTGACTGATAGAAATAGGAATCCCAAGCCGCGACAAATGAGTTTTGACTCGGATCATAGGAGTTTGCTCCTGGATCGGAAATCTTGTGATATCTCAACACGGTTGGCGTCTGGCGCTAAGGATTATTTTATACAACTTAATTCACCTTACCTTATACGCGGTGACAGTCTCAAAGATACTAATTGTTAAGATGTTGATATGTCAAAGTTTTAGACATTTTTATTTCTATAATATGTAATGTCAGTTAATGAAAATATTTAATGTGTAATTAGTTTTAATAACGTTATGTACAAATTATAAATAAATTTAATTTGAATATTTGGTGTGGAGTTTTTTCAAATTTTTTTTAACCAAATGTGTTAATGCTTCAAATCAGGTCTTCTTTTTCTTGCTCCTTCCTTTTTCTTTCGCTTTCGGGTGGACCAGCTTCATCTCGGCTACCAGATGTCCTGCTCCGGCAAATTTGTCGATGATGAACAGAATATAACGCGCATCCACCATGATGTTGCGACAGAGATCCGGATCGTAATTGATGTCCGACATGGTGCCTTCCCAAACGCGGTCAAAATTAAGTCCAATGAGGTTGCCGTTGGCATCGATGGCCGGGCTTCCGGAATTGCCTCCGGTGGTGTGATTAGACGCGATGAATGCCAAGGGCATCTTGCCGTCAACGCCATAGTCTCCATAATCCCTCGACTTGTACAAGCGGATGAGTTTGGGGTGTACGTCAAATTCATAGTCGCCAGGAACATATTTTTCCATGACGCCATCAAGCCAGGTTTGCGGCTGGTAGCACATTCCATCTCTTGGAGTTGATCCTTGCACTTTACCATAAGTCACGCGCAACGTTGAGTTGGCGTCGGGATAAAACCGGCGTTCGGGAAAGACCTTCATCAGCGCATCCATATGTATTCTCCGAAGTGTACTGATCTGATCTTCCAGTTCAGTGGCTCGTTTCTGTATGCCGTATTGTATAAAGAAATTCATCTCCTCATAAAAATTCCAGACCGGATCGGCTTTTACTTTTTGAAGCCATTCGTTATGATTGAGTGTATTCAATACGACCAGGCTGTCAGGATTTGTCAGCATGCTTTGTGCATAAAGATCATTGGTGTAGGTCTTGTAGTCGTGATGGTATAATTTCATTTTATCCATCATGTAGGGAACGCGCTGCGGTGCATCTACGCCGTTGACTACTTTTTCCAGCAGGCTTGCAAAGATTTCTTTTTCAATCTTGATGTCAATGTCTTTAAACAATACTGCGGCATCCTTGGCCATCTGAATCCGCTGATTGTCAAATGCCTGTTCTCCGCGCCCTTCAAATACGTCTTGTAATTTCTTTACTCTTGCATAGCAATTGTAGAGGTCTACGTTGCGCTGAAATCCTTCTGCATAATAATCGCGAGCCACTACAAATGTCCTCAGCTCTTTGTAAAGTGCTGAGAGATTGCTGATGATATTTCTGTATTCTGCAAATGCAGGATTGTTGTCGACGCGCTTTTGAAACTCCATGTCTTGTGCATGTTTCTTTTCAAGACCGTGGGTCTGTTTGACACCTTGATTTTCGCCGATCCATTTTTTCCATGAGTTGGCAATACCTGCATAACGGGCAGAATACTGCAGTTTGGTGCGTTCGCTGGCACGCATATACTTGTCCATGATTTTGAGCGTGCGATCGCGAAGTTCGATGCGCACTGGATTTTGTTCTTCAGTAATCTGGCGAACTCCCTCTTCGGTGAGATATTCCGTCGTCCTTCCGGGAAATCCAAAGACCATGGTGAAGTCTCCTTCGGCAACGCCATCCATCGATACCGGAAGAAAATGTTTCGGTGTGTAAGGCTTGTTTGAAGTGGAATAAGCTGCCGGAAGATTGTCAGGACCGGCATAGATCCGGAAAATTGAAAAATCTCCGGTGTGTCTTGGCCAGACCCAATTGTCCGTGTCTGCGCCAAACTTGCCGATCGATTCCGGCGGAGTGCCGACCAAACGGATATCCTTGTAGGTTACGGTGACAAAGGCAAAGAACTGATTGCCATTGTAAAAACTCCGTATGAATACATCTTCCCAGTTCTCCTTACGGATGCTCTTTTGTATGTCAACAATATTCTTGTCAGTCTGTATTTTTCTTTCGGATTCATTCATCGCCGGTGTTACACCTTGCAATGCCTGTGATGTGACGTCTTCCATGCGGGAAATGAGCATAATACTCAAGCCAGAACAGGGAAGTTCGTCGCTTTTATCTTTAGCCCAGAATCCTTCTTTGAGATAATTGTGCTCCATATTGGAATGTCCTTGAATATAACTATACCCGCAATGGTGATTGGTCAACAGTAATCCTTGAGAAGATATAATCTCTCCAGTGCAACCTCCGCCAAACTGACATACAGCATCTTTGAGACTTCCTTTGTTGACACTGTAGATGTCTTCTGCACTGATCTTCATACCCATGCTTTTCATTTCCGCCTCATTCAAGGATTTTAAAAAGATAGGTAGCCACATACCTTCACCGGCATAGGCAAGTTTGCAGCTAATCAAAAGAATTATTAGGAATAGTCGCTTCATCATGATTGTAATTGTATCACTGTTTTTAGTTGGTAAATGTGGGCATTCTTGAACTATGATCTATTTTTGGTAACTCATCCCGAATTTCTTCATAATTCGAGGATCTTCGCTCCCGAAACACTTCGTATTTCGAGGATCTTCGCTCCCGAAACACTTCGTATTTCGAGGATCTTCGCTCCCGAAACACTTCGTATTTCGAGGATCTTCGATAATTCATAATTCAAAATTCATAATTTATAATTCTTAGCTTCTTTATGACTCGCGACTCGCGACTCACGACGCCCGACTTCAAAATTCATAACTCATAATTTATAATTCTTAGCTCCTTTATGACTCGCGACTCGCGACTCACGACGCCCGACTTCAAAATTCATAACTCATAATTTATAATTCTTAGCTTCTTTATGACTCGCGACTCACGACGCCCGACTTCAAAATTCATAATTCATAATTTATAATTCTTAGCTTCTTTATGACTCGCGACTCGCGACTCACGACGCCCGACTTCAAAATTCATAACTCATAATTTATAATTCTTAGCTCCTTTATGAGTCGCGACTCGCGACTCGCGACTCACGACGCCCGACTTCATAATTCATAACTCATTGAATAAATAGTTTCTGTTTTAATATTTCTCCGTTTTTCCCACTGATTTTAATGATATACGTTCCACGAGGTATGGATTGAACAGAAATTTTTTCAACAGACTGCAGAAGAATTGTTTTATCAAGTACACATTTCTTGCCGTCAATGGTAATGAAGCGAATATTCAGCTCTTCTTCTTCACCGTCACCGCGTTCAATATAAATGAATTCAGAACCAGGATTAGGGTAGACACGGATTGTTTCTTGTTTTGGATTTTTCGTAGCAATGAATCCGATCACATGAAATTGTGCACTGCAATTTTTCGGCGCTTCACAATCACTGGTGGCCGTAAATTTTACGGTAGCGATTCCGCCGCTTGTGCCATTGGGTGCAGGCGTGGTATCCGAAGTAACAGTAAGGTTGCAGCCTCCGGTATATTGGATCTTGTTCTTCCATTCCAGAAACCTGGCTTCGATTTCGGATTGGATGTCACTTCCGGTAATGGTGGTGTCGTCTGGACATTGTAGCTGGACTTTAGGTGCCTGCATCACTGCGAAAGAAGCGCTACAGGTCTTTTGTAATTCACAATCAGAGTTCACTGTAAATGTAACATTAACAATTCCTCCACAGGCATCGGGCGCGTTTCTTCCGGAATTGGTCATCACACCATTGCATCCGCCGGTAAACTGAGCGGATTTTTTCCATTCTTCAAATTTTCGATCGATCACGGTTTGCGGCTGACATGCATCCTCTGTCTGGTTGCCGGGACAGGTGAAGACTATCGAAGGAGCCTGCTCGACGACAAATGAAGTGGAGCAGGATACCTGCGGCTCACAATCTGAGGTTACGGTAAATGTTGTAAAGGACCTGCCACCGCAATGATTCGGCGCTGTTCCCCCTGAATTGGTGAGCACGCCGTTGCATCCGCCAATAAACGAAGCATTTTGTTTCCAGACTGTAAATTTCGTATCAAGGGCAGATTGTGATTGGCAGGCTGCTTCAGTAACATTCGCCGGACAGGTGAGCACGACGGAAGGCGCTTTGGTCACCGTGAATACGGAATAGCAGCTTTTGATTTCGCAGTCATTCTTTGCAGAATAATAAATTGTAGCGGATCCTCCACAGGCTTGAGGTGCCAGAGTGTCTGACGCACTGAAGACTGCATTGCATGGCCCCCTGAATTCTACGCTTCTTTTCCATTTTTCAAAGCTGGCATTGATGCTTGTCTGAAATTGACAAGCAGCTTCGGTTACATTGCCAGGACAATTCAAAACAAGTCCTTCATTCGGTGTGATCGAAAAACTGTCCCTGCAACGTATGGTCGTGTCGCAGTCACTGGTTACAGTAAAAGTTACAATTTTCAATTGCCCACATGCGGAAGGCGGGATACTATCTGCATTATTGGAGATTTGAACATTGCAACCGCCGGTATAGCTGATACTGTTGATCCAATTATGATATTTTTTATTGATGCTGTCCTGACTTTGGCATGCGGTATCCTTGAAATTGCCAGGGCATTGAACAATTAACGGAAACTTGGATGGCGGAAGCTCAATGCTGTAGAATCCTCTGCCATAGGTGCTGATGTACATCCTTCGGGTGGCTTGATGCAATTCGATATCCGTCACAGAAGTATTGGGCAGTCCTGTCCCATAATATGCCCAGTTTATTTTGTCTGCATCGGAAGTAAATAATCCGATATCCGTACCAACAAACAATTGATCAGAGGCGAGGTCATAGCGCACGACAAGCGCGGCCGTATTGACGAATCCTGCTGATATGCTTTTCCAGGTTTTGCCTTTGTCTCTTGACTCCATCACCTTGTAGGTACCAAGGCCGGCACGGGTAATCCACATTCTGTTGGCGTCTGTCGGATGAAATTCGATTGAGCTGATATCAAAATTCGTCGGTAGCGTTGTTTTTGTCCAGTTCTTACCGTAGTCATAGGTCAGATAAAGCTGATTGGCATAACTGGCGGCAATGATATTGCTGTCGACAGGGCTCATCTCGACATTGCGAAGGTCTTTGTCCTCTGCGCCGGTGAGTCCCGAGGAGATTTGTTTGAAACTGTTACCCCTGTCCGGGCTAATAAAAACTTCGTGGTATCCGATCAAAAATGTTCTGGGATTCTTGGGGTTAAGGCTGAATGGAGTGACCCATTGGCCCTGAATATCCGCGGGTAGATTGCCGTGCAAATCCGTCAGATTAAGAAAATTGTCGGTGGTTCGGTAGACTGCCCTGCCGCCCCAGTATTCGGTATACCCAATCTTGGCATTGGACGGGTCGATCAATTGCCACATGGCGTCACCTCCGTTGGTATTGCCCCAGCTGCCATTCGATCTTCGGATCCATCCGCCGTTATCCTGGCTTCCACCAATCAGCGACGGCGGTGTGTTGGTGCTGATGGCCATTTTATAAAACTGCGTGATGGGCAATCCCTGGCTGAGTTCGGCCCAGATTTCGATGCTTTCATTATACTGATGCAGTCCACCATCATTGCAGAAATACAGCAGATGTTTGTCGCGCGGATGAAATCCCACATAATGATGATCCGCATGTACTTCTGCATGGGTTCCGTCATTGTAATATTCAGTGAGTTGGGTCCACGAGAATCCGCCATCGTAGCTTTTGTGCACACGTACAGATCCGCAATACATCACATTGGTCTCGTAAGGCGATATAAAAAATACTGCATTTTCAGGGGGATTGCAGATGAATTCAAATTTGCTTCCGCCATCTTTGGAAAGATAAAATGATCGTTGGCCATCTTCGCTGGCATTGATGCCGATATACTCGGGATCCGCGGGTGTGGTCACGAGCCTGAAAAATGACTTTTGTTTGTTGAAAGAGGTTATTTGTTTCCAGTTGTCACCTCCGTCTGTAGACTGAAATACTTCGCATGAACCCCAATAATCATTGCGGGCGGCATATAGCACATTGGGATTGTTGTACTTATACTTGATATCAGAAAAATCTTCTGTGCGCACCTTAGTCCACGTGATTGCGCCATCTACCGTCTTGTAAATACCGTTATTGGTTGAGGCAAGAAGTATGTTGGAGTTTTGCGGATGCATCACCATTCCATAAATCACTTTATTGTCGGTAAGCTTATAACTCAATCCGGTGGGATTCCATGTTTTGCCACCGTCTGTGCTCTTGTATACACCCAATCCATATTGCCACCAACCGTCTTTTTCACCCAAGGTGATATAGAGATTGCTGGTGTTGCGCGGATCGACGATGACAATGCCTACGGCTTGTTGTGGAAGGTTTTCACCGAGAGAGGTGTAGGACTGGCCTCCGTTGGTTGTTTTCCACACCCCGCCGTTGGCTGCGGCAATAAAGAAGGTTTTATTGTCTGTCGGATGAAAGTCGACGTGAGTGGTCCTGCCCATGGCCCAGTAACCACCGGTATTGCGTGTGGGTCCTTCGTGTTTCCAGGCCGGGTCGCTGCTGCGGTATGTAGCCTGTTCAGCTTTGAGATTTTGGTAAATTTTGAATTGCTCCCCGGGGTCGCCCAGTGTTCCATCAGCATGGGTTCTGTCGCGCCAGTACCAGGCCCAGCGTTCAAGCCTGAAGAATTCTTCTTCGGGCATATAGCGCGTGGCTTTTCCAGGTTTTTGAGCATTATTCTCTGACTCGTTTTCTTCTCTGAGCAGGCGCGATGCCTTACGGTATATTTCATCGAAAGTCCTGCCTCCTTCGATGTATTTTTTCAAGTTGGCAACCTGGCCGTTGGAGATGGTGATACTGAATAAAAGAGCAAGGGTGAATAGATTTTTCATTGTCAGGAGTTTAATGCAAATATATAAAAAAAACCAAGCCTAAGCAACCGATCCATTACAGCAGATCTTATGCAGATATGCCTCAAATTTTAATCGGCAACCCAGAAGAGATCATTGTCCGAATTTTTTTTGGTAGCGTTCAATGTGTTGCTGTATGATTCCGGCAGCGGCGTCTGCTCCGCTGAAATCACCGATCATAACTTTTTTATTTTCAAGTTTGGTGTACTCCTCAAAAAAGTTTTTCAGCTCCTCCATTAAGCGTTTCGGGAGATCTTGTATCATCTGAATATGATCCACTGAAACATCTCTTTCGGCTACGGCAATGATTTTGTCATCAGCTATTCCGCCATCCGTCATGCCCATGATACCAATTACGCGGCAGGTGATGAGTGTCAGTGGCACCACAGGAGAATGGGTTATCACAAGAATATCAAGCGGGTCGCCGTCGGGTCCAAGCGTGCGGGGTATGAACCCGTAATTAATCGGATATTCAAATGAAGATGCGAGTAGCCGATCCATTCTGATCAGTCCGCTTGCTTTGTCTACTTCGTACTTGATTCTGCTGCCCTGGGGTATTTCAATGACGCCCTGAATCAGGGGCGCATTCCAAAGAGGATCAATGCCATGCCACGGATGAGCAGTGTTGGTAATTTTATTTTTCAGCTTGCAGTAGTTTTATAGAAATAAAGATAATTAGAAAACATTGAACCATCGCTGATTAATGATGAGATGTAAATAATGTTTATCGAAGTCCAAAGGGATTTCATGAATGCACATCCCGAATTTCTTCAAAATTCTTGGATATTCGATAACTCATTTTTCATACTTCACAATTGCATCCGCCACTCTGATTCCATCCATGGCTGCAGAAAGAATACCGCCTGCATAACCGGCGCCTTCGCCGGCAGGGTAGAGGCCCTTCACTTGTATATGTTCGCAACGAATGGGATCTCTCGGAATGCGAAGAGGTGCACTGGTCCTGGATTCGGTAGCGACAAGGACAGCGTCATTCGTAAGATAGCCTGGCAATCGTTTGCCGAAATGCAAAAGTGCTTCGCGCAGACGCTCAATTGTTTTTGGCGGAAATAATGAGCGGAGTTCATGCGAAAAAATTCCGGGTATGTACGATGTAGCCGGAAGATCACGACTGGACGTGCGGTTGACAAAATCAACAGCGCGCTGTGCCGGAGCGCGTTGACCGCCGTCTCCGGCTTCGAATACTTTTCGTTCAATCGATTGTTGGAAGCGTAGTCCCCTCAGTTCCTTGTCTTTTTGAAATGGTCTGAAGTCATCTTCATCAACAGAAGTGACCATGCCGCTATTGGCAAAAGCAGAGTCGCGTCGGGAGAGTGACATCCCGTTGACGACAATTTCGCCGGGAGATGTTGCCGCGGGTACGATCAATCCACCGGGACACATGCAAAAAGAAAAAACGCCCTTGTTGCTGATCTCGCAGGACAGACTGTAACTTGCAGCAGGAAGATTTTCATGGCGGCTGGCCATCTTGTATTGCAGTTGATCGATCAGCTCCTGTGGATGTTCGATGCGGACCCCCAGTGCGAATGGTTTGGGTTCAATAGCGATTTTCTGCTGATGAAAAAGTTCATAGAACTCGCGTGCAGAATGTCCTGTTGCCAGAATAACTTTTTGACAGTCGATCGAGGCGCTGGCCGTGTGAATTTTGCAGATGCTTTGATTTTTTATTTCAAATCCTGTGACAAATTGATTGAAGTGAACCTCACCGCCACAATCCGTGATTGTTTTTCTTAAGGCGCTGACGATGCCTGGTAATTTGTTGCTCCCGATGTGTGGATGAACGTCTACGAGAATATCCGGTGATGCGCCATGTTCGGTCAGCCATTCCAGAATATAGCAGATGTTGCCGCGTTTGTCGGAACGTGTATAAAGTTTACCATCCGAGTAGGTACCTGCGCCGCCTTCACCGAAACAATAATTGGAATGTGGATTGACTTTGCCGAATTGTTGAATCTCCCGAAGGTCGCGACGGCGGGCCTGTACATCCTTGCCGCGTTCCAGAATAATCGGTTTGTAGCCGTGTTTCAAAAGTTGGATAGCGGCAAAATAGCCACATGGACCGGCACCGACGATGTGGACCGGTGCTGCGTCTTTAGGGCATGCAATTAAGGATTCCTTGTGCTGACTCATATTGAAGCTTTTCTCGCCAATACGGGCGCGCAACACATACCACACCTGATGTTGCCGCGCATCAATATTTCTTCTGATGATTTGATAAGTAAAATGCTCGGGTAGGGATACATGAGCATGATTGCGAATCGCTTCACGTATCCGGGCATCTGAATGCAGGTCATCCGGAGAGACTCTGAAGTCAACAAACAAATCAGAGTTCATTTAGAATCATTCAGTAATGGCTTTGCGTATCCTGGTCAACGTTATGAGCAGCGATTCCAATTGGTGAAGTGGCAGCATATTGGCTCCATCAGAGAGCGCCTTTTCGGGTTCCGGGTGCGTTTCAATAAATAAGCCATCCGCGCCGACAGCGATTGCCGCACGGGCGATGGTCGGAATCAGATCAGCGCGGCCACCTGTTACGCCGGCAGGCTGATTGGGTTGCTGGAGAGAATGTGTGCAGTCCATGATGACCGGCACGCCAAATTGTTGCATCGTCGGTATACCCCGGTAATCCACCACGAGATCCTGATAACCAAAGGTGGTTCCGCGGTCAATCAGCATGACGGAAGCATTGCCGCTGTGGCGCACTTTATCCACCGCAAAAAGCATGGCTTCGGGGCTCATGAACTGCCCTTTCTTAATGCTCACCATCTTCCCGGTCTGCGCTGCCGCAACCAACAGCGAAGTCTGCCTGCAAAGGAATGCAGGTATCTGCAGGATGTCGACATATTGTGCCGCGAGTGCAGCGTCACTGTCCTGATGTATATCGGTTGTGACGGGGACGCCTAATCGGGCCCCGGTCTCAGCAATAATCTCCAGACCCTCGAGATCGCCGGTTCCGGTGTAACTGTCAATCCGAGAGCGGTTGGCTTTTCGGAATGAAGCTTTGAAAATGTATGGAATTTCCAATCGTTCACATATCGCCTTAACGCGCGTGCCGATCTCCAGGCAGCGCTCGCGGCTTTCCACAACGCAGGGTCCTGCGATTAAAAAGAAATTTTCGTTGGTGCCTTTGCAAATATCCTGTATTGTGTACGCCATAATTAATATTTGAGAATCCAGGAATCTGGCGCGTATTTCTTACGTAGTTTCTTAAGCATGGACTGTAAGTTTTCATGAGCACAGTCAAATGCAATTCCTACGCGATTGAATTCGCCGAATTTTTCCCGGAACAGTTTAAAATGTTGTTTTTCAATTTTTTTGCTCAGCCTTTCTGCATTGTTTAATTTTAGAAATGAGCCAACAATAATTACACACTCCTTCTGAATAATTTTTTCGTTCAGATCTGCCATGTTGTGATCTTCAACTTTTTCTTCATGCGTGAATTTTCCGGTAGTGTCATTTTCAGTTTTCTGCGGCACTTCTGCGCTTGTTGCCTCCTGGTTGCGAATGGCTGAGTCTGCATTCGTGCTGTCCACACGCATTCGGGTTGGTGTGTTGGGCGTGCTGTCGATAATGGCAGCTTTATCCGTCAGAGGGGCGGTGTCTTTTTTCTTGTTGGCGGGGCACAGGAGCAGGGACAGAAAAAGAAGCCAGAGCAATGCGAGCAACCAAAGAAGCCGTCGGTTGATCTTGGATTCCGGCGGGCTCGTTCTGAAAGGCTCCTCCGGTATCGGGGTTGCAACAATCGGCTCAGGAGTAGAAAGTAGGGGTATGGACTCTAATCCAAAAAACCGCATATGCAGATTTTGATCCGTGGGATGAAACTGCAAAACATTATTTTCCTTGGAATAAAAAAGTTTGCCGAAGGGCTCGAAAAGTACTTCCTTTCTTACGCGAAGTTCTGAACCAAGGTGCATTACAAGTCTTGCGAGGGCTTGTTCTAGATCCTCCTGAGCAAAGCCTGTTTCTGTGTGGATATTCTCAACCATTTCTTCAGTCTTTTGGTGGGCCCGATGGTCGAACTGGACTTGTAGTCTTGATGGTTGAATATGTTTTTTAATTGGGTCAATGGCGGCGCTGGTCTCTGTGCCGGTAAAATAACCAATCCCCGGAATCTCCATCCAGTGATAGGTATTGAGATGCCAGAGCAGGAGGTAATCGATGCTGACTTTAGAATTCAGATTGGCTCAATTTACAGCCCCAAAATTAGACATCGCCAGGCGATTGCCAAAAATCAGGATAAAAATGAACTAATACGTTTAATAGCAGGTATTAATATATATTTAGATAATTTAATATAGTATCATTTCTGTGATTTGGCCAGGTTGGCTCACTGGCAGGCGTCTATGTTGCAGCTGGTGCCAATGCTGTTTAAGCCATGAAAAAAGCTCACGTCGTCGTATGATGTATCATGATGCCGTTTGAATCCATAAAATAATCGAATTAGCGGAAGGCAAAAAGCTGATCCCTTAATGCGCTATGATTGCACACAGTCAATGATCTCATGGATCATATTCAGGAATTGGGATCGGTAATTCAAAGCTTATGGAATGGACAATACTTTAAAATTTTGCTGCAAAAGGTCAAAGCTTCGTGCTGACTCTTTTTAACACCGTCTCCGTATAGTCTATTGCTGCATCGTCTATATCGAGATGGGTTACCAAGCGTATCGATTGCTTGCCAAAAGCGCTGCTATTGACACCGTGCGCTTTCATCTTGCTTACAAAATCAGCAGGATTGACATTTTTGGCAAGATTGAAAATGACGATATTGGTCTGGACCGGCGTGACGGATTCGACGCATGCAAGACCCCTCAGAATGCTTTCAAGTTTCCTTGCCCTTCGATGATCTTCGGCCAACCTTATGACATGAAAGTCGAGCGCATAAAGGCCTGCCGCGGCGAGTATGCCGAC
This sequence comes from Saprospiraceae bacterium, assembly GCA_046329325.1. Classification (GTDB taxonomy): domain Bacteria; phylum Bacteroidota; class Bacteroidia; order Chitinophagales; family Saprospiraceae; genus Vicinibacter. Next base: position 514,843 of record JAXLUU010000002.1, on the reverse strand, counting down.
CTGTCTCATCCCGCCTCCCATTGCCTTGCGAATTCTTCGGGATTCGGCGATCCAATCCTTCGGACCCAACAATACAGTTCCTGCAGGTGTGCCCAATCCTTTGGAAAGGCAAATGGATATACTGTCAAAGAATGGTCCTATTTCTTGTGGTTTGAGCTGTGTCGCGATCAATGCATTGAATATCCTGGCGCCATCAAGATGAATTTTGATGCCATGATTGCAACAGGATGCGCTGACAGCGCGCATTTGCTCCAGGCTGTAGCAATTACCACCGGTGCGGTTACCTGAATTTTCAATCACTGCGAGCCGTGTTCTGGGCAACCAGTCCTGAAGATCTTTGATGTTCTCTTCAATGAGTTCAGCCGTCAGAATACCTTGTTCTCCTCTTACCGGGTTGACCGCAATCTGGCTGTGAAATGCATAGCCGCCGACTTCATACTGGTAGACATGCGAATGGATGTCACAGATCATTTCGTCCAATGGTCTGGTATGACACTTAATGGCAATCTGATTGCTCATGGTGCCGGAAGGACAAAACAATCCAGCCTGGTGTCCAAACATATCGGCCAGTCTGTTTTCAAGGGCAATAACCGTTGGATCTTCATGAAAAACATCATCGCCGACCTCGGCGTTCATCATGGCTTCAAGCATACCGGCGGTAGGCCTTGTAGCGGTGTCACTGATAAGATTGATGATCTTGTTCATTATTTTGTGGAAACTGGAAATACAGTCGTCAGCAAAAATAGAATTGATTATCTTTATAGAATAAAAATTGTAGGTCTGTGACAATTGCTATATCAAACGTCGGCACATTGCCCGGGCAAAAATCACTGAAGTTTGTCCAATGGTTGATGCTTGTCACACTGGTGTCCGTGCATGTGAACCTGGTTTGGGGACAATGTTTTTCATGCCAGGATGCGCCGGCCGGAACAATTTTCTGCGATGATTTTGAAGTGGACAATCTGAACAAAAATTACTTTGAGATCAATACCAATGCGGGAGATTTCATAAGAAAAGCTGGCGTTGGCCGGGATGGATCTTATGGCATGAGGGTTTTGTGGCAAAAAGGCGAGGTATCAGCGGGTGTGTTGTCCAAATCATTTGGGAGGACTCCGGATACCTATATCGGAAAAAATGCTTCTTCTCCAGGTCTGGATTTTGACGAAATATACTGGCGAATGGATGTGAAATCACAGCCTGGATGGACGGGTGGTGGGCCAGCCAAGCTGAGCCGCGCATTGGTCCTCGCCAATAGTAATTGGGCTGAAGGAATGATGGCGCACCTCTGGTCTGCAGGACAGAATAATGCATTTCTGGCTTTGGATCCGGCGAGTGGTATAGGCCTGGACGGTGTGCTGAAATCCACCAAGTACAATGATTTTGCCAATCTGAGATGGTTGGGTTTGAAAGTCGGTACTTTGGATATGTTCAGTACAGAGAATTCAGGTAGATGGTTCTGCGTGGTAGGTCATGTCAAATTGAATACGCCGGGATTGAGTGACGGGATTTTTGAATTTTGGATCAATGATACCTTACAGGCTTCTTCAAAAAATCTGAATTGGCACAGCACCTGGAATGCAGATCCGAAGAACATGCACATCAACGCTATATTTTTTGAAAACTACTGGAATGACGGCTCGCCCGTGGAGCAGGAACGCTATTTTGATAATCTGGTCATCAGCACCAAGCCCATTGCATGTCAAAGTCTGGCAACTAATATGGATGAATCTTCAGTTGACAATAATATATTCAATCTCTCAATTGTAGATCATCAGATTGACATAAGGTGTGATCGATGCCCGGTCGGCGGTGTCCTCGAATTAGTTGATTTAAATGGTAAAATTGTTCTCAAAAAAGCTTTGGAAGCAAGTGAAGCAACAGTGGATGCATCCTTTTTGCCCAACGGATTTTATATTGTATCACTAAATGGGTTCAATTTAAGAAAATTGATCTTTATCGATTAGAATTGAAAGTCAATTTAGATTCAGCACTCTGCAAAATGATATAAAATATCCCGACAACTTAGGAACAATTAATTATTCCAGGCGCACAATTTTTTAATCAAGAGCGAATTCACATGCAATGATTAAGAAATAATCCTGGAGTAGGATATTGTATTTTTTTATAAACAGATTAGGCAATGACGTGTATTGAATTGTTCCTGAAATAGGCAGCGAAGGCTGGATATGGAAGCTGGATTCGCGTATTCCATTTGATCAACAACAGAGGTAATGATCGGCGTAGCATGGCTGATCTCTCCTGATTTGCTGGTTTGGTTCAGATAGCCAAAATTCATGGTTGCAAAATGTATGCAGCGGTTTAGTCTTCTGCGCTATTCGTCACAATGTGGGTTCATTTTTAGTTTTTAAAATAAAATTCATGAGGACTGATCAGAAATCTGGGAAAAGCTGCTTACATTTACGAAATGCGTGGGGGTATGTCATGTCAGTTGCGGGCGGTATTATAACAATCGCTCGCATGCTAAGCCGCTTTGGAACGACATGATTTGATCGATGAGATAATTTGAATTGGTTCTTTGTGTGGATTTTACAAATTAAACTAAATAAAATGAGATCAAATTTATTTACAGTACTCCTTTTATTTTCCCTTCTATTCAGCGCTTGTGATTTATTGGATGATTCACCGTGCGGGTTGAAGCAGACATTCGATATCTACTTGCTGGGCAGTTCAATAGTGGATACAACCACAGGGCAGTATTATTCATATATGGACGGCAACAACCGGGTATTTCAATACAGTGAGTTGTTGGAAAATGTTTGTTCACAGGAGCATGTTGGCATTGAAGCAAGGGTTGCTTTATTGGATGAAAATACCACGGGTATTAATGCCAGATGTGGTGGTTCCTGGCTGTTTCTTTTTTCCTCCGAATTTGCAATGTCCAAAAGTGGTACAGATCTGAAGGGAAATGGATCCATTGGATTAAAACAACAATTTGGGGAAGATGCTGCCTGGATCATTCCAAAACTAGAGATTTTTTTTCCTACCAAAGGAAATTACCAAGCAGATGTTAAATTTCTCACAGATAATGTTGTTTCTGTTGAGCTTATGGCCAAATACAGAAAGCACTAAGGGAAAAATATTTCGTTATTTGTAGTAGTTGCTTTCTTTTTAAGTTGTCTGTTAAGAACTGGTGCTGGCTTTATCATTCCAAACTCTTTTTGAACAGAGGCAAGAAGGTCAGTTCATACTTATATTTGTTGAATTCTATAAGATTAAATTGAATTACCTCAAAGTACAGTTGACTTGATCGTTCATTTGAATCGTTGGAATCAGCGTGGCGATCATGGTCTGTAGTTTAACTTAAATTCAGTCGACAGGTGCCTTATGCTTTTATTTTTTTGTCGACGCTGCCAGAAAAATCATTTCTTAAACGGACTATTAAATTGAGAAACTTTTAGAGTGGCGTGTTTCAATCACATTTAATTGCCAGGAGAAATCGGCGTTGTATGATAAATGAAATAATATTTGTCTAAGTTTGTCTTCTGTTATCATACGATATGAATAAAGTAGTGAGGAATGCGCAGGAGGCCATCAACGGTATCGAGTCCGGAATGACGCTCATGCTGGGGGGATTTGGGCTATGTGGCATCCCGGAAAACTGTATCGCCGCCCTCGCGGCATCGGGCATCAAAGACCTCATCTGCATCTCTAACAATGCGGGGGTAGATGATTTCGGGTTGGGCCTGTTATTGCAAAACCGTCAAATCAGGAAAATGATTTCCTCCTATGTAGGGGAGAATGATGAATTTGAGCGGCAAATGCTCTCAGGCGAGCTGGAAGTAGATCTCATCCCACAAGGCAGCCTGGCAGAACGATGCCGGGCCGGAGGAGCCGGAATACCAGCATTCTTTACGCCGGCAGGATACGGCACCGAGATTGCCCATGGCAAGGAAGTGCGTATATTCAACGGTAAGCCGCATATCCTGGAGTCCGCGCTGACGGCGGATTTTGCCATTGTCAAGGCCTGGCGCGGCGATCATTATGGCAATCTGATGTACAAGGGTACGGCGCGTAATTTTAATCCGATGATGGCGATGGCGGGTAAGATAACCATTGCGGAGGTCGAGGAATTGGTTGAGCCGGGGCAGCTGGATCCAAATTTTATACATACCCCGGGAATTTTCGTTCAGCGGATTTTTCAGGGATCTGATTATGAAAAAAGAATAGAACAAAGAACCGTAAGATCAAGAGAAAGCTGAAGTCATGTTGGATAAAATAGGAATAGCCAAAAGAATTGCACAGGAGTTGCGCGATGGGTGGTATGTCAATCTCGGTATAGGCATCCCGACGCTCGTGGCGAATTATGTGCCCCAGGGTATGCATGTAGAATTTCAATCCGAAAACGGCATACTTGGAATGGGGCCCTTCCCCTTTGATGGGGATGAAGATCCTGATTTGATCAATGCCGGCAAACAGACCGTAACGCTCAAGGCAGGCGCCAGCCTTTTTGATTCAGCAACAAGCTTTGCGATGATCCGGGGACAGCATGTTGACCTGACCGTATTAGGCGCCATGGAGGTGTCGGACATGGGCGACATCGCCAATTGGAAAATTCCTGGGAAGATGGTCAAGGGAATGGGTGGTGCGATGGATCTGGTCGCTTCTGCCAAGAATATTATCGTGGCGATGATGCATGTGAACAAAGCCGGTGAATCCAAATTGCTCCAGCAATGTACGCTCCCTTTGACCGGCGTTGGATGTGTTAAAAGGATTGTTACGGAATTATGCGTTATGGATGTAACACCGGATGGATTTCAATTGATCGAACGTGCTCCCGGGGTGAGTGTAGATCATATTGTGCGAAGTACAGATGGGAGACTCGTCGTGCATGGTGAGATTCCGGAGATGAATATCTAGTTTATTTTGTATTGTGAACGTATCATGGATTCATACAATGAACAAGATGAAAAAACAAACGTACATTGGGCTTTTGGCAAGCATACTCATCACCCTTTCCTGTCAAAGTTATAAAAAATCTTGTGTGCATAACTGTGGTATCGGTACAACCCAGGAATTGCAACAATCTATACCGGTCATTCAAGCGCATTTGGCAAACAACCCAAAGGACTTAACGGCTTTTTATAGCCTCGCCATGAGCTATTATAAATTGCATCATTTCGATACCGCTATACAATACTACGATACCTTGATTTCATTGAAGCCAAACTTTAATGGTGCTTATTCTAACAGAGGTATTTGTAAATTATTCCTAGGGGATCAACAGGGAGCTTGTCTTGATTTCGAAAATAGTGTTTCTTATGGACAAAACCCAAGAGTCTTGGCGGACAGTTCATTGACAGAATATATAGCCGTGCATTGTAAATAGTTATGTTGAATTTTATCTCGAGGTTAACATTAGCCTTTCGACAGACTGCAGTTTTTGCTCAAAAGGATAATTCCTTAAATGCTTAAGTAATTAGTCAGGAATAAGAATTTAATTACGCTAATTGTAAAAATTGAAATGTTTCAAAGCTTTGTGGTAGGCTTTTGAATATCAGGTGTAACTATTTTTTCGATTTACTTCAGATGACTTTCTGCTCGAGCGCATGTATGCTTTGCAATATTAAAAATTCGATATGTTCTTTATTGTAGTAAATTTGAATGAATTAATATATCAATGGCGATCAGGCAGGATTTAGAGGAGCTTCTGGATAAGGGAGTCATCGAAAGGGAAGTATTTGACAAATTGCAGGCTTATTATAGCGGCAAGCGAAAGGAAAAGCCCAATCTGATGTTGCTTGTTTTTGGGGTCATTGGCGCCATTTTGGTGGGCGCCGGTCTTATTTTGCTCATTGCGCACAATTGGGATGATTACCCGAACAGCATAAAATTATTATGTGCCTATGGTCCTTTGATTCTCGGAAAATTGGTTGCTGCATATTCAATCAGAAATAAGCCTGAAAGCGAGATTTGGAAGGAGAGCAGCGCAGTGTTCCTGTATTTTGCAATCGGTGCATGTATCGCCTTGGTCGCGCAGATTTACAATATTTCCGGAGATGCCGGGACCTTTTTTCTAACATGGAATTTGCTGAGTCTTCCCTTGGTTTTTATACTGAGTTCATCGGTTAATTCACTATTGGTTATCGCCGGACTGACCAACTATGCGATGGTGGCAGGTTTTTTGGATGGCAATTACAAAATTCCCTATGGCTATAGCTTGCTGGTCATACTAATCATTCCTTACTATTTAAGACTGCGGCAAGAGCACAAGGATAGTGTATTGCTGGGATTGCATAACTGGTTTCTCGCCATTTCAGCACTTTGCGTTCTGCCGACCCTGATGGAAGTCAAATCATCCTTTCTGATCATCGATTACTTTGTGCTTTTTGGGTTGTTCGCGATTGTCGGGACGTTATTCTTTGCGGATCATAGGTATTCGTGGTTTAATAGTTTTCTGATTATTGCTGAACTGGGTGGAATATGTCTTTTATTTATCCTGAGTTTTGATGGTTACTGGAATGATTCAACAAGAACCAACTGGCATCCGGATCAGTTTGTCAATTCGTTTGAAAGTGCCGTCAGCATTGTATTCCTGCTGGTTGCCGGCTTCCTGCTTTGGGCGTATAGAAATGTGTTTAACTGGAGGCAGTCTGGGCGTTATATTTTGTTCTTTGCACCGTTGCTAATCTATTGTTTAAAGCTTTCATCCGATCAAAGTATGATTTTGATCAACCTCATTCTGTTGAGCTTTGGAATCTGGACGATTCGGGTTGGCGCTTCACAAAAAAAACTGAAGGTTCTGAATCTCGGACTGAGTGTCATTTCGTTGTTAATTTTTCTCAGATTTTTTGACGCGGATATTTCCTTCGTTTGGCGTGGTATTATTTTTTTATTGCTGGGTTGTGGATTTTTTGCCGCCAACTACTTTATGAACAAAAAATTAAAACAAGATGAGAATGTTTCAAAATAATCTGGGTGTTTTTATTGTCGTCGCGCTGATTCAATTGGCTGTTCCGGCATGGATGATTATCAGGCAAGAGAGTATTCTGTCTGACGGAACGGTCTATCGGTTCAAGACGGCGCCGGTTGATCCATATGATGCATTCAGAGGCCGGTATATTGCCTTGAATTTTGAATCCAGCAATGTAGCCGTTGAAGACCCGTCTCAATGGTATCCCGGAGAAAAGGTCTTCGCCATTGTTGATTCAGATCATAATGGATTTGCATTTTTAAAATCCTTATCAAAACAACAACCCGGGGATAATGAATCGTATGTTACTGTCATCGTACAATATCCGCTTTCTGAAGATACCACCAAGCTCATGGTGCAACTTCCATTCAATAAATTTTTTGTAGAGGAATCCAAGGCCCCGCAAATTGAAAAACTGTATAGCGAAATGCGCATGGACAGCAGCAAGAATACCTATGCGGAAGTGAGCATACGCGCTGGAAGATTCGCATTGAAAGGTGTATTTGTCGATGGTAAATCAATCCTTGATATCGCCAGGGAGAGCGGCGCTAAGTAGAAAATTCCGCCTGGATAAGGACTTTGATTATTCATTGGAATATTTGCTCGGATCTGAAAAATATTTTATTTTAATGGTCGTGTTTTCACTACAATATCTTAATTATTTTCGGATTGGCTTTTAAAAGCGCATGACCTAAGGAAATTCTATTTCAACTTGCCCAGGAATTTTTCGAATTCGGAGGATGTGTTGCCAACGTCACGGACCATTGCGGCAGTCGGTTTGGTGTCGCTGTTCTGCAAAGTGCGCATCATACCTAAGAATTGGTTGAAAAAATTTCTGTACTTCTCCTGGAGCTCCTTTGTCAATGCATTTTTCTCAAGAACTTCAAGACATTTTTTGGCATTATTATAGCAATTAATAGCAAGACGATACTGCAATGCATAGTTTGTTGTCGATTTTGGAACACGCGGATCGGCGAGCACCGCAATCTTGACGGATTGAGTATGGCCATCCGCTATTAATTCAACTTCATAAATCCCAGGCGGAACGAGCGGACTACTTTCATCGGCTGCTGTATTGCGGTAGATGGCTGCGATAGGATAGGATGGCGCAATGTTCAACGGGTCGTGATGAAGGTCCCACAAAAAACGATGTGAGCCTTGCGAATTTTGTAGTATTTGTTGAGGCCGAATCCAGTAATCCGGAATGTTGACCTGTGGTATTTTGACAAGTGTGTCCCGATGGCTATAGCGTCTTATGACATTCTTGGCTGCATCACGAATCGTTAATTCTAATTCTTTGACCGGCTGTCCAAGATAATAGTCGATCATGGCACCGTCTGGTGGATTTTCTCCGGCAGGTTCTTCTTGTGGAAGTGGTGTATCGGTATTCATGTTCCAGCGAACGCGGTATGCCGGTGCAGTGGTGAAAAGATGATGCGGTGATTGAATTTGGTTTTTGCAGGCATCGCGCAGTGACTGGATGTTGTCCATAATCCAGAAACTGCGACCATGTGTAGCCACAACTAGGTCATTGTCCTTGATGCACAAATCGCGAATGGAAGTGGCTGGCATGTTGCGGCGAAGTGTCTGCCAGTGTTCACCATCGTCGGTCGAAAAATAAACCTGGGTCTCGCTTCCGGCAAAAAGCAATCCTTTGCATTTGGGATCTTCCTTGACCACATTGATAGGGTCCTCCCTGAGCCCTGTGACGATTTTGGTCCAGCTTTTGCCGCCATCCCTGGTTCGGTAAATGTAGGGCTTCATATCGCTGGTGCGAATGGCATTGACCGCAGCATAAGCGGTGTTGATGTCAAAGTGGCTGGCATCCATCAGGGATATCTTTTGCCAACTGGTTATTTCAGAAGTAGTCACATTAGACCACGATTTGCCACTATTATGGGTGATATGAATGAGGCCGTCGTCGGTGCCGCACCAAATGGTGTGTTGGTCGATGGATGAAGGTGCAACCGTGTAGATGACCCCGCGACGTGCCATTTTGCCGGGATCATACTCCTTCGATGTTCCGTTATATATTCCGGTGCAGGCTGGAACTTCCCATTGCGCTCTGCTGAGGTCGGGACTGATGATTTTCCAATGATCACCGCCGTCCTTTGTGCTGAATAATACATTGCCTGCGTAATACAGCGTTTTTTGATCAACCGGATTAAAAACAACGGAGGCGGTCCGGATAAACCTGTAATTGCCGCTCCGGACAAATTCAGGACTGATATTTTGTGTCTGTCCTGTACGCTTGTCGTGCCGGCTGATTTTGCCGCCATATACGATATCCGGATCCTTTGGATCTGCCACGACGTAGCCGTATTCTTCCGCACCAACCGGATGCCATTCGCGAAAAGTGATTTGTCCGTCGTTGCCGCGGGATGAAATGCAAACAGATCCGCTTTCCTGCTGACCACTATAGACGTTATAAGGAAAATCATTATCTGCACTGACGTGATATAATTGTGCGGTGGGCTGATTGTACCAGCTGCTGAAAGTCTCCCCGCCATTGGTGCTGATGATGGCGCCCTGGTCACCGGAGATCATGATGATCTGCGGATGCAGCGGATTGATCCAGATTCGGTGGTAATCATCGCCACCGGGAGCGCCGCGAAAAGCGGACCAGTGATACCCTCCGTCGGTACTTTTCCAGGTGACGACATTGGCGCTGTACACAATGTTTTCATCGCGGGGGTCAACTTTTACTTCTGCAAAATCACTTCCGCGACCCCATAGTCTGGAGTCATTATTTACTAAATACCAACTCTCGCCGGCGTTGTCGCTGCGGTAAATGCCACCCAATTCTCCCGCATCAACTGTAGCATAGAGACGGTTGCTATTGCCTGGGGCGATGCAAAAGCCTATTCTGCCCAGTCCCTGTTCCGTCGTGGGAAGTCCAGTTTCCAGTTTTTTCCAATTGTTGCCGCCATCCACGGATTTGTACAATCCTGAATTCGACCCATACCAAATTCCATTCTCCCAGGGTGCGAGACGAGCTGCCCAGAGGTCTGCGTAGATGACTTGTGTATTGTCAGGATCTATCGTAACCTGCACGGCGCCGGTATTTTCATCAACATAGAGCACCCTTTCCCAATGTTGTCCGCCGTCCAGGGTGCGGTAGATGCCGCGTTCCGGATTCGGTCCGTAGGGATGTCCCAGTGCTGCAACGAATAACCTGTCGGGATTCTTCGGATCAAGGGCGAGCCCGCCAACTTGCTGGACGCGATCCAGTCCCAGATGCTTCCAGTGTAGTCCTTCATCGTCTGATCTGTAAATGCCGTTGCCAACAGAAAGATCAGGTCTTTGAAGCCCTTCACCAGTTCCTGCATAGATGATTTGGGGGTGGTTTGGGCTCACGGCGATATCGCCAATAGAACCTGTTGGCTGATCATCAAAGATGGGCTTCCAGGTGCGCCCGTAATCATTCGTCTTCCATATGCCACCATTGTTGACACCCATGTAGAAGACATTGGGCTGTGTCGGGACGCCACAGGCCCCAACTGTTCTGCCACCGCGGTGGGGCCCGATGCAGCGCCAGTGAAGTTGCTGATATTGATTTGATGCTAACTGCTGGGCATCTATGGCTATTGTCATGGCAAAAGAGCAAACCAGTGCTAAATATTTTATCATGCAGTAAATATAAGGGCAATGGGCTTAGTTAGCCAACCGCTATATGGTTGAAAAAAATGCCCTTTGCTGGCCCTTTGCTGGCGCAAGTCTTTCTGACTTGTGCCTAACCCTTTGCTGGCGCAAGTCTTTCTGACTTGTGCCAAACAAGCCTCATAAATCTCTTTGCTGGCGCAAGTCTTTCTGACTTGTGCCAAACAAGCCTCATAAATCTCTTTGCTGGCGCAAGTCTTTCTGACTTGTGCCTAACAAGCAAGTCTTTCTGACTTGTGCCTAACAAGCAAGTCTTTCTGACATGTGCCTAACAAATCTCAAAACTACCAGATAACATTATAGAAGTATTTTTACACGATGAGCACCAAATACAAATTTTTAGATCCAGAAGGTATATATTTTGTAAGTTTTGCAACTGTTGGATGGGTAGATGTTTTTACAAGAACCGAGTATAAAGAGATTTTCTTAGAAAGCCTGAAGTATTGTCAGCAACATAAAGGTTTGGTAATTCATGCCTGGTGTCTAATGACCAATCATGTACACCTCATTTTTTCCGGAGGAGAACCAGGAAAGCATTCCGGCATATTGCGAGACTTTAAGAAATATACTGCTATTAAATTGCTTGAATCAATAGCTGCCAATCCACAAGAAAGCAGGAAAGAATGGATGATGAAGATTTTTACGCAGGCAGGCAAGAAAAATTCTAATAATTCAAAATATCAATTTTGGCGGCAGGATAACCACCCTGTCGAAATCTACAGTCCAAAAGTAGTTAGCCAGAAACTGGAATATGTCCATAATAATCCCGTGAATGCCGGAATTGTTCAGGAAGCAGAGCATTATCTTTATAGTAGTGCAAGGAATTATTCGAATCAGAAAGGCTTAATTGATGTGGAAAATTTAGATATTCCTGGAAGTTTGGTTGGGTACGTAAATGTGGATTGAAAATAAATGGTAAGTTTATGGCACAAGTCTGGAAGACTTGCGCCAGCACTGAGATTTCAAACTTTTACATCACTCAATATTTCAAAAATTTATCGGAACAAATTACTCGTCTGGCATTATTGATTTTAAGAAAATAGGTTCCTGAAGTAAGTTGCGCAATATTTAGAATGCTAATACCACTAAGCTCTTGATGGAGAACTTGCTGACCATAAATATCTGTTACTTCATATTGTAAGATTTCATTTTGGTATAATTCCGGAACTTTTATCATGAGGCAATCCGAGGTAGGATTTGGAAATACTTCAAAGGAAACTTTATTTTGAATTTTTGTAGTATTAGCCAATGGTGTGTTGTAACGCCAGAGTCCATCGTAAGTCAAGGATACATATAAAAAGCCCGGATCATCTACTAGAATATCACTTACATCATAGATTTTTTCATTGCTGTAGAAGTCTGGTAAATTATAGCTAATATTTTTCCAATTGGCGCCATCATCTTCAGTATAAAAAATCCCTTGTTCATTTTTGTATGGAATGCTACGTGCGAAACCAATAAACTTGCCTTCGCCTAAAATTCTAAACTTTGACACTACAAAATTACCAAAATTTGAACTTAAATTAACGAAAATATTAAAATCATAAGTAGCATAAAGCCCACCTTCATTATTAGTATAATCAAAACCATAGATTATACACCTACCGTCTTTCTCGAAATCTATATTTTCAGCTGAAAAACGGGTAAAGCGATCGTCAATTGACCAACTTAATCCCTTATTTAATGATCTAAATGTTTTGTTTGAGGATCCAATTGGATAAATCAAAATTAAATTTCCGTCGTAATCAATCTTTATTAATTTGATGTTATTTATAAACTCAGTATTTTTTGCTTTTGGTTGCCATGAATTTCCATTATCATTAGTATAATATATATCAGCTTTATTATTGCTCACTGATCCAACTAAGCTAACAAGTATTAATTCGGATGAACTTATTCGAAATATTTGTTTAATTTTTTTGATCATAATATTTCTTGACCAAGTATTGCCAAAGTCAATAGATCGATAAAGCGTATCTTGATTCTCTCCAATAGTAAAAATAATTGGTCCAAAATTTTGATTACTTAATTGTTGAAGATGATTTCCAAATGGCAAGGAGTATTGGGTAAAAGGTGCAGTAATATATTTCCAATTGCGACCACCGTTTTCAGACTTCATATAATAACACTCATGGCTAGCAATAAATTCAGAATTTGAACTTGAAATACGGGAAAAATTGAAATTAGACATTGAAGGTAATACCTTTTTCCAACCATGGCCTTCAGAATTTATTTCAAATAACTCTTTGGAGCCACAAAGTGAAGAGTTAATTAAAACCAGCGCATGAGAAGTGTCCCAAAAAATAAATTTATTTATAGATCCTTTTGGTAGATTTATGCTAAACTTATGAACCTTAAACCATGTCTTACATGAATCATAAGTAACGAAAAAATTCGGAGATTTATAACAAATTAATGCATGCTCTGAAAGGGACTGAAAAATTCCATTCACTTGGCCAGTAGCATTAATACTGCTATCAATTAATGGAACGATTAATTCCGAGCCATCTTTTTTGTAATAGTATAATTCCTGACCTGCACATAGTAGCATATCACCTTGTTCATTGATTAAAGAATTTTTATTAACTTCATAAGGAAGAGTAAATAGCTTGCGTGAGCTGTCTTTGGATGTTGAATATTTGTAAATGTTGGAAACTCCATTTTCCGATGTAAAAGCATAATTTAAGCTATCCGAAAAAGGAAAAAAATTGAGTATATATCCTGGATTTTCAAATATTATGGTCTCGCTTTTTCTGGACCACATTTTTGGTCTATAAACTATTGAATTTCCATCTTTGAAAAAAAGATTTCCATTCCGGTCAAATTTTATATTGGCTAAATCATAGACCACAGATATATCATTTGAATCCGTTAATAAAGGAGGAAGAAATTTTTCCCCATCATAAATAAATAGTTCAGAAATAAATGTTGAAGCCAATAGCGCATTGTTAAAATCCAAATTTAAATTGAGAATGTCATTATTTCTATATGGTCTATTTAACATTCTTGGCAAATCCAAATAGTTTCTATTTTTTTCTAAAATATTATATTGAAAAATATGTTCTGATCCTTTGATTGATAAAAACACTGTGCCATTAGATTTAGCAACCATATCGGCTATAGAAAGATCTGAAGGCTGATCTTGACGTGTCCAGAATTCTTGCCCAGTCAGGTTATTACAATAAAAACAAATCAGAATAATTATTATGTTGTACATATTAGTTTCTTTTGAGGGCAACATACATATATAATATCAGCGGAAATAAATCCATTTGAACAGTGGCCTTCAATGCAACTAATTGTTGTATCATAGCATACTCGAAATTTAGTTTCAATTAATCTTTTGGTGTAACCTATTCCACATGAAGAATTGCCATTATATTGACCGCGTATAAAGCTTACAAATAAATCCTGTGCTGCTATTGGATAATCAACATTATATTGTATGCTGCTACATGAATATGGGCTCGTTCCAGTATAGGCCTTGCAAAAATCAAAAGCAAGTGTTGTCGATCCGTAATAGGAGTTTATTGCAGTATTTGTTAGTCCGGATAGATTGATGCAAATTGTATGTTCAATGCAACCAAACTCATAATCTTGTCGGGTACAACCATTAAATACTTTTTCTAATTCGCAGGCAAGTGCTTTGGCATAGTCAAGACTAGTTCCGAAGCTACTTCGAGCTAAATCTTGTCTAGTGCTGCAACAATTAGCATTGTAATTACACCAACCAGTTACTTGCTCACATGTCCAATCGCCAGGATCATTGCAATCCCATGGTGTTAAAGATGGATTAGGGTTGATTTTTAAGCTTATAATTGTCTTTTGTTGATAATCTTCTTTGCAGGAACTTGCAAGTAAAAGTGTACTAAAAAGCAAAGTGATTAGGATAAATTTAAAAATCGGATTGGATTGGATTGGATTGGATTGGATTGGATTGGATTGGATTGGATTGGATTGGATTGGATTGGATTGGATTGGATTGGATTGGATTGGATTGGATTGGATTGGATTGGATTGGATTGGATTGGATTGGATTGGATTGGATTGGATTGGATTGGATTGGATTGGATTGGATTGGATTGGATTGGATTGGATTGGATTGGATTGGATTGGATTGGATTGGATTGGATTGGATTGGATTGGATTGGATTGGATTGGATTGGATAATTGTAGTTATTAAAGTTGTTAAGAATTAAAATATCAAATGCAATATACGAAATCCAGATAGTGGATGTCAAGTCTTTTTCGAATTTTAACATTTATAAACCTAAAAGAGTATCCTATAAAATGCTTGTTAGTAACACACCTTGACGAGACGTCTGTACGACCATTTGCCAGAAGAATCACCTTGCTCCAATTCGATGAAAACTGATAATGTACTAAATATTCAATGTGACGAATGAGGCATCTGGTGAAGGATACTTTAAGTAGCCATTTTTCTTTGCTGAAAGTTGGTGGTTCATGAGCTAAATTTCCAGAGCCACATTTAAATTACCTCAAACTCTTTTTATTGTTTTAATAATTTAAAAAAAATTGGGATTCCATTAAATTTTCTCTAAATTAGCGCTGTTAAAAATCTGACCTTATGTCTGATAATCCATGCCTAAAAGGGGATCTGACTCCCTATGTGCCGCGTCCCGACAAACCCTGGAACGAAAAGCGCATTCACCATCTCTATAATCGATTGTCCAACGGGGCTTCGCTGGCCCTGGTCTCGGCAGCTAAAGCGAATACGCCTGGTAAGATCATTGACTTCCTGCTGGAGACCGCACGGACCCATCCGCTGCCGGGGGAAAAACGGTCCGGAACAACCACTTATGACTATACTTATCCGTGGAAAAATGACAACGACTACAATGATTCGCTGATCTACAACAAATACCTCGTCCTCGCACAAATGTGGATGACAGGAATGTTGACAGAAGGCGTACGTCACAAACTCGTGGTGTTCTGGTCCAATCATTTCGTTACAGCTGCTAATAACTTCGGATATTATCCTTCCTGGGTGTTTCAGTATTACTTTGTGCTTCACAAGCATGCGCTCGGCAATTTCCGCAATTTCGTTTATGAAATCGGGCGCAATCCGGCGATGCTTCATTATCTCGACGGAAGGCTCAACAGGAAAGGTAATCCGAATGAAAACTATGCACGTGAATTGCTGGAACTGTTTACCATGGGGCCCGGCAACTACACCGAGAAAGATATCGAAGAGGTGGCCAAAGCCCTGACCGGCTGGCATCTGTATTACAATTATGACACGGGCACTTACAATATTTATCCCAATGAGTATTATGATCCTTTCGATCTGACCCAAAGAGATAAAATCCCTTTCTGGACAGATAATCACGATTACAGCGCCAAAAGAATTTTTGGAAAAACGTATTCTCCTTTAAAGCCAAGCGGCAAGGATCCGAATTTTGGTCGCCCTGATTATGACAATCTGCATAATG
The DNA here is from genome assembly GCA_046329325.1 of Saprospiraceae bacterium. Lineage (GTDB taxonomy): Bacteria > Bacteroidota > Bacteroidia > Chitinophagales > Saprospiraceae > Vicinibacter. Next base: position 498,799 of record JAXLUU010000002.1, on the reverse strand, counting down.
TAATTTTCTCCGAGAGATCTAATGAGATCGCCCGATTCATTTGCAAAAAACTGTATAAGTTTTATATGTACAATGACGCACCGTCAGATATCGTAGAAGGCATGGCCCAGGTGTTCAAGCAAAACTGGAGTATCATCGATACGCTGAAAGTATTATTTAAGAGTGAGCACTTTTTTGAAGAGGAAAGTATGGGCGCGATGATCAAGAGCAATCTGGATACAATGATTCATATCTTCAGATCATTGAACCTGAAATTGGGAGAGGACTTCTTTACTTATGATCATAACCGCAATACCGATCCCGCCAATACGCTGAATCGAGATGCTCTGGGTGCATTGTATAATCAGACATCTACAATTGGACAGACCTTGTTTAATCCGCCCAATGTCGCCGGATGGCCGGGACACAGATCCTGGCTGAGCGAATTTGTGATGGTCAACCGCTGGCGATATATACGGGATCAGTTCGATTATTATCTGGCTTATCCTGTCACACGAGAAAAGTACCGATCCTTCCTGAAGGATCTCACCAATGAGTCCAAGGATCCGGACCTCATTGTGCGCAAGGTGATTGAGTACTTCATCACCCTGCCCATGCCGGAAGATCTCATCCAGACTGCGGTGGGTGTTTTTAAATCCGGTGTGCCGGCCAACTATTACAATGACGGTACCTGGTCTCTGGATTATTCGTATGTTCCAACGCAGTTCATCAATCTGATGAAGCATGTCAGTTCGCTTCCTGAATTCCAATTACTTTAATTCTTAACCTGGTAAGCAATGAATAAAAAAGATAACTTAATATATCCACAAGCTGATCATACGAATTGTGAGCATGATCGCGAACATCAGTATTGGAACCGAAGGGATTTTCTGATGACGGGTGGTCTGGCCAGCCTGGGATCCGTCTTGTTGAGTGGCATGCCGGTCAGTGCTGTGTTGGGGAATGCATTATCGGCGCCTCTTCCCGCAGACGGTGATCATATTCTTGTCCTGATCAAAATGTTTGGAGGCAATGACGGCCTCAATATGATTGTGCCCAGTTCTACTGCGGCCGGTGTTGAAAAGTACCTTCAGTTCAGGCCGACCATTGGACTCATAAAAGGGACAGATTATGCAGACAATCACATTTTGTCAGGCTTTGGTAGTAGTGATTTTGCAATTCCATCTACTATGGAGAGCCTGATGCCATTGTGGGCTGATGGTAAAATGGCAGTCGTTCACAATGTGGGTTATCCCAAACAGGATTACTCCCACTTCAACTCCATTGATTTTTGGTCTTCAGCGGCGGATAACACGTATGATAAAAGATTGGCCAGCGGAATCATGGGCAGGTTTCTGGATCAGGATTTTCCAAGCTTTATGGAGACGCCTCCAACCGTTCCGCCGGCTTTGAGGATTGGATACAGCACCGACAAAATATTTACCGCACCGGGAAATCAGCAGATGGAGCTCGTATTCAACGACCCCAATGAATTCTACCGTCTGGCCGCATACGGCAAATTGTATGAGACAGAGGGTTTTGGCGAATGTCCACAGGGTGTTGAACGTTCATACCTGAGGGCACTGACCAACAATACGCTGCGCTACTCCCAGTCGGTGACCAATGCCTACAACAAAGCGAGCAATAAAGTAAGTTATCCCACCAATACCCAAAGCCGCATCGCGGAGCAGTTGGCCATCATCGCGCGACTGATAAAGGGAAGACTGGGAACCAGAATCTTCCTGGTCAACATTGATGGATTTGATACGCATTCCGATCAAAAGGCATATCATATGCGCATCCTGGGCGACCTTGCAAAATCGGTCAAGGCATTTTACGACGACCTCAAAGCAGATAGCATGCAATCTAACGTTGGCGTGATGACCTATTCGGAATTTGGAAGGACGATAAAAGAAAACGGTAGCAATGGTACGGATCACGGCAACCTGTCACCATTATTTCTTTTTGGCGATGGCGTCAAACCCGGATTTCATGGATCGCCGATCAACCTCGACGACAGTACACTGAAGAACAACGATACGATTGTGTACTTTGAGACGCAGCAAAGTACGGACTACCGATCCGTATTCCAGTCCGTGCTCAGAGACTGGATGTGCCTGGGCAACGAACTGACAGAATATACCATGGGTAAAAAATATACTGATCTGGTATTGTTTAAAGATCCCTGCAAGGCTTCATTCAGTTCCAATAATAATGCAGTGTTGCTCGGTCATAATCCCAATCCAGTCAATGCGCGCTGGATCGATATCAAATTTTCAAACCTTCAGTCAGCGGAAGTTGAACTAAAAGTCAAGTCGGTCAGTGGGAAGACACTTGTGGTATTGCATAATAAATACACGCCCAAGGGATCTTACACCATTACGCTGGATCCGGTGAAATGGAAGCTTCCACCGGGTGAGTATATTTATGAACTGAGTTCATTCGGAAAAATATATCTCAGGAGATTTGTCATTGCTTAACCCTGTCAATTGAATTGATTATGAAAAAAAATATTGTTCTTATCCTTTGGGTCGCATGCAGCGCAATCAGTGCACAGCAGCTCTCGGTTTACGAAGGATTTAAAAATTGTCAGTGGGGCGGCTGGAGTATTAAAAATATTTCCGGTAATAACGGATTCAAACTGGCTTCGAATGATCAGGCTGTTGTGGAAGATCAGAGCTGTATGGTGTCGTATGTACAGGAAGATCCGGGCAATGCACCCATTAAGCAGTTTCAATTGATCAGTCCGGAATACAATCTTGTCAGTGGTCTGAATTACTATTTCGTTTTCAATATTCGTTACATCAGGCCAATCAATGCCAATCTTACATTAAGCTATGACGGACCGAAGGGTAAGGTCACCATCAACCTCCCGACAGTTGCAGATTATTCAACTTACAGTCTGGCTATTGCTGCGTCAACTGGATTTGCAAAAACAAAATTCACGTTTGAATACGCTGCAACCGTTAATGACTTTGGTAATCGCCTGTATCTTGACGACTTCCTTTTCCTGGCGGATAATGCCGATTGCGCGAGAGCGCAGACATTGACACCCGGCGCAGAATGTATTTATGGCCATACCTATCCCTTCCAGTATGCACAAAGCGGAGGACAGGCCTGTGCGGGAGAGTATATGACGGCTGTCTATTACAAGTACATTGCAGACTTTACCGGATTACTTGAACTCAAAAGCATTGCAGGCTATAACAATGCTGTGACGGTATTTGAAGGAGCCTGTGGCAGTCTGGTTCCGGTAAATTGTTATAACCGCGATGAATTCGGTTTCAATGGTGAAGCATTTGAAATGAATGTAACTTCCGGAAAGACTTATTTTTTTAAAGTATCAAGAAAAATAAATGATTTTGGTTCAGAAAATGGTCTGCATTGCTTTCAGATCAATAAGCTTACACAATCAAAAATTGTTCGACCACCACATGACATATGCTCAGCAGCTATTCCGATCAGTGTAAATGGCAATTGCCAGAAGTCGGTCAATTATTATGCAGAGATGGAAGGAGTGGTGCCGCCCGCCAATACAAGATCCCGTGCGGATGTATGGTATAAATTTACCGCCAATACCAATAAAGTTCATCAGATTGTAAGTCATGCGGATTTTGCAGAAGTGATATCTGTATACAAAGGCAATTGCGCAGCGTTGGAAGAAGTAGCGATTGAACAACTTGGTGGCAAACTTAATTTTACGCCACAATCAGGCAAAGATTATTTTGTTCAGGTGAGCGGTTATTTTTCAACGATCGAAGGAGATCTCTGCCTTGAGGTCAGAGAAATTGATCAGGCAAAGCCGGCAAATGACAATTGTATGTCAGCCACTGCAACGCCTCTGAATACGCAGTGCAATGAAATTCAATTTTACAATAACAACATTTCCACCACCAAGCCGTCGTGTGTAGTTTATTCAGCGCCCGATGTATGGTACAGTTTTGTCGCGCCTGCGGAAAAGGAAGTTGCCCTTCGTATCGATGCTGGTTTTATTTATCACTGGGCGGTATTCGAAGGTCCGTGCAATTCGCTCAATGAAATCAGTTGCGGCAGAGCGCCGGATCCATGTCAGGGGTTTGTGACAGTAAAAGGCCTGGTGCCAGGTTCAACATATTATCTTCAGATTTTAGCTGCAGCCTATCCGTTGAAACCAGGTGAAGGGAGTCTTTGTGTAAGAATCGATGAAGCCAGTAAAACTTCTCCATATGAAAAACTCCGACTCTTACTGAGTACAGAGTGTCTTCATGGCGTTCTTGGAAGAGTCAGCAGTTATTCAGTTAATGGAGGCACTCCTTCATATGTTTATAACGGGCCGGATCAGAACACCTATTTTCTTCCTGGGGAAGAAATTTCGGCTTTCGTTGAGGATGCTTCGGGATGCCGCGCATTTGCGACAGAACAGGCTTCGTGTGCTGCCGGATCAAAATGCAAAAACTCCAACCTGGATATTGATTTGTCAACAGACTGTATTAAGGATCAGCTTGGAAGACAAACAGGAGAAGTGACGCTCAATTATTCGGGCAAGGGCGGAACCGGTGCATATTATTTCTATGGTAATGCCACTGGTGCTGCACTCAAACACGGAGACTCATATACTGTTGTGCTGATCGATTCAGATTCTTGTTACGTGATCGAAAAAGGGATTGTCAATTGTCCGCCATTTACTTGTGCGCAGTCAAACCTGAAGGTCAGCGCAGCATATGAATGTGTCGATACATTGCTCAAAGCAAGATTGCGCTTGGATGTCAGCGGCTTCTTGGGCAACATCACCTTCAAAGGTGACAAAGATGGTGATTTGCTGGATCAGGGATCATCCTACAAGGTGCAGGTGACGGATGAAGCCGGATGTACCAGCGAAGCAACGGGAAGTATCGTATGTAAATTTGATTCCTGCGCCTACTCAAGGCCTGCGCTGGATGTCAGTTATATTTGCTTGCATGATTCGATAGGCAATACCACGGGATTGGCAGAACTGGTCATCAACGGGTCAAGTAAAGCGGGCGGCGTGTCTTATATCGGTAATCAACCCGGGCAGATTTTGCGTCACCTCGATTCCTATCAAGTTACACTGAAAGATGCTTTCGGATGTTCAGTGATTCGGGAAGGTATTATCAATTGTGTACCATTGTCCTCATCTGATCCGCAAATTCTGACGACATTAAGACTGGTTCCAAATCCTAACTTTGGCGAATTTGAAGTCAAGATGAATTCAGGTGTTCAGGAAGAAGTCAATTTCTCGATTTGTACGCCAGAAGGCAGAATAATCCAGACTGAATCCAGGCAAATCGCAATCGGAGAAAACAGGATGTCTTTCAATCTTTCGGGTATTCCGCGCGGCATCTATTACGTCAAAATGGATGCGCATGCGCTGAAGGCTACACTCAAATGGGTGAAGCTCTAAAGAATGCCTGTAAGTAATTAGGCTAGGCGTGTTATTTACACATTGAACAGGAAATGCATGACGTCTCCGTCCTGTACTACATATTCCTTTCCTTCAGTATACATTTTACCGGCTGATTTAACAGCAGCTTCTGATTTGTACTGAATATAATCGCCAAAATGAATCACTTCGGCACGGATAAATCCTTTTTCAAAATCGGAGTGTATAACACCTGCAGCTTGGGGCGCCTTGCTGCCTTTGGGTGTGGTCCAGGCCCTGACCTCTTTCTCACCGGCGGTGAAGTAGGTAATGAGATTGAGAAGTTTGTAAGCAGAGCGGGTGATTTTATAAGTTCCGGGTTCATCCAGTCCCATGTCCTTAAAAAAAGTCTCCCGTTCTTCCTCCGGAAGTTCGGTAATCTCCGCTTCGATGCCCGCTGAAATGAGCACCACTTCGGCATTTTCCGGTTTGACAGCCTCCATAAAACGATGCGTATGCGCATTGCCAGTATGAATACTTCCTTCGTCTACATTGCATACATACATGACGGGCTTGCCCGTAAGGATCTGAAATCCCTTGATAAAAGCAGCGGACTCCTCATCTTGGATCATCGTCCTTGCGGTAAATCCTTCTTCCAGCCTGGTCTTTAATTTTTCAGCAAACTCAAGCTCTCGCAACAATTCCTTATCACCTGATTTGGTTTGCTTGCGCATTCGGTCAATGCGTTTTTCAATAGTTTCGATATCCTTCAGGATCAGTTCCATGTCAACAATCTCCTTGTCTCGGACAGGATCAATGCTCCCGTCAACATGGACGATGTTGTCATTGTCAAATGCTCTGACGACGTGAATGATGGCATCCACCTCCCGGATATTGGCAAGAAACTGGTTGCCGAGGCCTTCACCCTTGGACGCTCCTTTGATGAGGCCCGCAATATCTAGGATTTCGACCGTAGTGGGCACAACGCGCTGCGGGTTAACTATGTCAGAAAGTTGATTTAGTCGGCTATCCGGCACGGTGATGATTCCCAGATTGGGATCTTTGGTGGCAAAAGGGTAGTTGGCAGCCAGCGCACCGGCCGAGGTCAGTGCATTGAAAAGAGTCGATTTTCCAACATTGGGTAAGCCCACTATTCCGCATTGTAAACCCATATTCTATTTTTAAAATGGCCGCAAAGGTATTAAATAATCAATTTTGCCTTAGACTTGTCCCGGATATTCCGCTTTGCTTCATGAATTTTCTTGCACACTTTGTATTGTCTTATCCTGATCAGGAACTGATGGCGGGTAATTATATCGCAGATTTTTTAAGTAAGAAGGAGCAGAATCAACTGGATGCTATTCTTCTGCCAGGTCTGCAAATGCATCGCTGGATTGATCACTATACGGATTCACATGCGCGGATCAGCGATCTCAATTCTTTTTTCAGACCAGTGATACACCATTACGCCCCCGTGGCTACGGATATCGTCATGGATCATCTGCTGTATCGACGCTGGAATGATTATATGTCTGTGCCTTATGAAGATTTTTCGGAGTACGCGTATAGCACCTTGTTGCGATTTGAATATCTTTTTCCAGAAAGGCCGCGAAGTATAGCACAAAAAATGATTCAGGGGCGCTGGCTGACGCAATATCAAAGCATTGAAGGATTAACAGATGTTATGATCCGCATGAATCAAAAAGCAACATTCGATGTAGACTTTACAAAGACAATCCCTGTTTTGGAAAATAACATGTATGAAATCAGTCGTTTATTCGCATCATTCTTTACCATGGCTCGCGCCGCTTCAATGGAATGGATTAGCCTTCGAAATGAAGGGAAAAAGTAATGGTTCTTGAATACAGTTTGTCAATCACTGTTGATTCAATTAATTTGGAATCGTAAATCAACAAATTGCCCAGTCCGTGGGATAATTTGATCTCTGGCGTAAAAATAAAATAGGGCATGTAAAACTGAAGTCCTGCACCGATTTCGAACTGAAAATCATGTGGTGATATCCGTACAAGTTCAAATTTTTTCTTGTCCGTACGGCTGTTGCTCGCAAAGTCATAGGTGTATTTGATTCCGGATACCAGAAATACGCGCTTGTCGTGATAAGGTTCGGAAGTGAATCGCAGAAGAATCGGCACTTCACCAAAAACAGACTCGATGGTTTGGGTTTTGGGAATTTTTGATCCGCCAGAAAAATAGTCCAGTGAGCGGTTACTGATGGCGATGGATGGCAGTATGCGGAAATCAAAATACTCACCCATTTTGAAGTTGGTCACCATGCTGAGTGTCAATCCGGATTTGCCGTTGGGATTGTTGATTGCAAAACTACTAGCTGGTATGAGTCTCCTTGAATGTTCAATCTTAAACGTGCTGTAATTGTAGGCAAGCGTAAGGCCGTAGTAGTGGTTCTTTTTGCTCAGTCCGTCAAAATTGATATTGGTGCGTCCATGCTGTCCCAACACACTGCTCTTTGCAAACAGCAAAGTGGCAAAGACAACAATTATTTCAATCCGGTGTAGACGCAACATATTCCTAAGCTCAGCGAATGATAACCCGCAGAATGAAAACCGCAAGCTGTCAGACGGTCTGTGAAACGATCATAATCGGGAAACTGTTGTACAGATTCGTATAAATATTTATAGGCCTGAGCATCTTTGGAACCCCAGGATCCAATGAGCGGCAACATATTTTTGAAGTAAAATCCGAAAAGCTGTCGAAAAGGAAAAATCCTGGGTCTGGAAAACTCCAGTACGATGAGTTTGCCTCCGGGCTTCAGTACACGGTATATTTCCTGTAATCCTTTGTCAAGGTTTTCAAAATTCCTGACGCCGAAAGCGGCCATGACGGCGTCAAAACGGTCGTCACCAAAATCCAGTTGCTCCGAATCGCCCTGGATCAGTTCAATGCCTAGAATATCCATTTTTTTGAGGCGCTGCCTGCCAATTTCCAGCATACCATCACTCAGGTCAAGACCGGTATACTGATAATGCGGATAACGCTTGCGTGCCTGAATACACATGTCACCTGTGCCCGTGGCAATGTCCAGAATATGAAGCGAATTTGCGGATGCGGGCAGTTCAGCAATGGCCTTTTTGCGCCATCGCGTATCAATTCCCAGCGACAAGACACTGTTGAGCAAATCATATGCCGGTGCGATCCGGTCGAACATTTGGCGAACCTGTGCTTTTTTGCCGGTACGCTCCTGTGCATATGGTTTAACCTGTTCCAGAAACAGTCAATTTGCCGCAAAGATAGACCCTGTGGCGCTGTCACGTGTGTTTGTTAAATATAATGATGATTTTATTTTATAAATGCCTCAAAATCAGTCAATAATTTATGAAAAAATGCTGTTAATCTTTATTAAATCCGGGGTCGGTTGATTAACTTTGCAGGCGATTTCGAAGCACAGGTATGGCAGACTTAGACAAGATTATTCCGGTTAACATTGAGCAACAATTGCAGACCGCGTACATCGATTACTCGATGTCGGTCATCGTTGCCCGGGCCCTTCCGGATGTAAGGGATGGATTGAAACCGGTTCACCGCCGCGTATTGTTCGGTATGCAGGAGTTGGGCATGCGTTATAATAAGCCTTACAAAAAATCAGCGAGAATCGTGGGTGAAGTGCTGGGTAAGTATCACCCGCATGGCGATGGTTCAGTTTATGATGCCATGGTTCGGATGGCGCAGGACTGGTCGATGCGATATCCGCTCATTGACGGACAGGGCAACTTCGGATCCATGGATGGTGATGCGCCCGCTGCGATGCGTTATACAGAGGCGCGTCTTGCCCGAATCTCGGATGAGTTACTTGGCGATATCGATAAGGAGACGGTAGATTTTCGTTTGAACTTTGATGATTCTCTCGAGGAACCGGTTGTGCTGCCAGCAAGGCTTCCGAATCTTCTCATCAACGGATCTTCAGGGATAGCCGTCGGTATGGCCACGAATATGCTGCCGCACAACCTTCGCGAGGTGGCGGATGGCATTGTGGCTACGGTGCGAAATCCGGAGATCAGCCTTGATGAATTGATGGGTTATATTCCTGGACCGGATTTTCCAACGGGAGGTATCATTTACGGTATACAGGGTATCCGGGATGCCTATGAGACGGGTAGGGGAAGAGTGGTTGTTCGCGGTCGCGCCGAAATCGATTCTTCTGGAGACCGTGAAGTCATCATCATAACGGAAGTGCCATATCAGGTCAACAAAGCATATCTGATTGAGAAAATTGCTGAGCTCGTCAATGATGAAAAACTGACTGGAATCCATGATGTAAGAGATGAATCGGATCGAAACGGAATACGTATTGTTGTTGAGCTCAAAAAGGAAGCGATCGCCAATGTCGTGCTGAGCAATCTCTATAAGTATACTTCACTGCAGAGCAGCTATGGCGTCAATAATATCGCACTGGTCAACGGAAGACCTCTCGTATTGAACCTTCGTAACCTGATCGATGAGTTTATTAAGTTCAGGATTGAAGTCATCGTGAAGAAGACACAGTTCGAGCTCAAACAGGCAAAAGAAAGAGCACATATACTTGAAGGGTTGTTGATCGCGATTGATCATCTCGATGAAGTCATCGCACTGATTCGCGCTTCCGCAAGTGTAGAAGATGCGCGAGACGGGCTGATGAAGACGTTTCAACTCAGCGAAATTCAGGCCAAGGCCATATTGGACATGCGCCTGCAAAAACTGACCGGATTAGAAAGGGATAAGCTTCGGGAAGAGTACCGCGAAGTCATGGAGCTGATTCACAGACTGGAAGAAATTCTGGCCAGTGAGGAAAAGCAAAAAGATATTCTGGTCAATGAACTTTTGGAAGACAAGGAAGCGTATGGAGATGAACGCAGAACAGAAATAACAACAGCGGAAGGAGAGATCAACATTGAAGATATGATCGCCAATGATGAAGTCGTGGTGACGATGTCGCATCTGGGTTATATCAAGCGCACAAAAGTATCCGAATACCGTATTCAGGGACGTGGAGGAAGAGGCTCTACGGGAAGTAAAACAAGAGATGAGGATTTTATCGAGCATATGTTCGTGGCAAGCAATCACAACTATCTGTTGTTGTTTACCGAATTCGGTAAATGCTACTGGCTGCGCGTCTATGAAATTCCGGAAGCGGGAAAGCAATCTTTGGGCAGAGCAATACAGAATCTTCTGAATCTCCCGCCCGGTGATAAAGTGCGCGCATACATCATCGTAGAAGATCTGAATGACAAGGAGTTTCTGGCGAATCACTTCATCGTACTCTGCACAAAAAAAGGTACCATTAAGAAAAGTTCGCTCGAAGACTTTAGTCGTCCGAGAGCAAACGGTATTATCGCAATCAGTATCAACGATGGCGATCAGCTGGTGGACGCGCGATTGACCAATGGAAGAAGCGAGATCGTACTCGCCAACAGAACAGGTCGCGCGATACGATTTTCTGAAGATAAAGTGCGGGCCATGGGACGTTCGGCTGCCGGTGTCAGAGGGATTAGTCTCGATGAAGGCAAAGGTGATTATGTGGTAGGCATGATATGTATTGATCCGGAAGATCGCGACGCCTCGATACTGGTTGTATCAGAAAAAGGCAACGGCAAGCGCTCCGGACTGGATGACTATCGCGTGACAAACCGTTCCGGGAAAGGTGTCAGAACCCTTCGGGTGACGGATAAAACAGGTATGCTGGTTGCGATCAAACTGGTGCATAGTACGGATGACCTGATGATTACGACAACCAATGGCGTTACCATCAGGATGCATTTGGATGACCTGCGCGTAATGGGACGTGCGACACAGGGGGTGCGACTCATTCGTCTGGACGAAGGGGATGAGATCGGAGATGTGGCCGTCGTGACTAGGGATGATGAAGATGAGGCTCAGCAGATTGTAATAGCGCCAGACGAAATTGAGCCCGTCGAAACAGATGATTCTGAAGAATAGCTTTAATGAAAAATTAACTAAATAATTTGAGCGCTTCGAAATTAATATCGTCATATATCAGTTAGCAAGAAAAATTATTCCAATGAAAAAACATTTTATTCTCCTCTTAATACTAACATCCGGTTTGACTTCCTTATTCGCACAGGATCCGCCCGAAAAAGAAGTTAAGCGGGCAGATAAGCTCGTGGGACTTTATTTACTTGATCCGAAAAGCAGCAAGGATAAACTTCTTGAGGCCAAGACGGTCATCGATGCCGCAAGTAAGGATAACACCATAGCAAATGATTACAAGACCTGGTACGTCAAAGGAAAAATATACAATGAGCTGGCTTCTGCGGATAATGCGATGATGATCGTAAATCCAAAAGCAAAACTCAGTAATCGAGGTGCGGGTCTCACGGCCTACGAATCTCTTTCCAAAGCGCTGGGACTTGCCGTCAAGTCTTATGAAAAGAAAGATGTGCTGCAGATCATGCAGGAATTGAGTCAATACCTCAATAATTTCGGAAGTTACACCTACAACCAGGCCGCGGCTTCCAAAAATCCAACCAGTGAATATTTTACAGACGCCTACAGGAATTTTGAGTCTGTTTTGCTGATTAACAAAGCACTCACCGATAATGGACAAAAAGCCATATTGCCAACACCGGAAGACGTCAACAGACAAAAGTACATTGTAGCCGTTTGTGCACAATCTGCCGCACAGGACAAAGAAGCTGCCAAATACTATGAAGAACTTGAAGCGGTTAATTTCAATGATTCGACCAATGCCGGTGCAGTCATTTATGAGTCATTGTATACTTATTACAATAAAAATCAGGACAGCGTCAAAGCAGAAAAATACCTGACCACAGGAAGGGCCAAATATCCTAACGAATCTAATTTGCTCTTTGCGGAAATAAACCACTACCTCAAAAAAGGTAAGCTATCAGAGCTTATTGACAAACTTAAGCTCGCCATTGCCAAAGAACCAAATAATATTTCAATCTACGCCACGTTGGGTAATGTGTACGACAACCTCGCCCAGAAAGAATGGGAGGCCGGTAATCTGACGAAGGGTGACGAATACCAAAAGGAAAGTGAGAAGTATTACGATGTCGTACTGGAAAAGGATCCGAATAATTCCAACGCTCTATACAGTAAGGGTGCATTGTACTACAACAGGGCTGCACAGGTATCCAAGGAAGCCAACAAATACGCCAACGACTATTCTAAGGAAGGTACCAAGAAATACAATGACAAGAAAGCAGAAATGGAAGCTTACTTTGATAAGGCTTTGCCTTTCTTCGAAAAAGCAGATAAGATTGAAGGCACGGATTTGAATACGCTGATTGCGCTTAAGGAAATATATGCCAAGAAAGGCATGTTCGACAAGTCAAATGAAGTGAAAGCACGCCTTGAGAAACTGAAAAAATAAACCCAGATTTGTGGTAAAAAAAAGCGGACCGAAAGGCTCCGCTTTTTTTTTATCTCTTTGATGTCCTGTCTCTCTTTTCGCAGGGCAAAATTTTTGAAAATAAGCTTACAGTATTAGTGAAATAGGCTGTTCCAGCAAGCCCTTGAGTGTCTGCAAAAATTTAGCTCCCGTGGCCCCATCGACTGATCGGTGATCGCATGACAAGGTTACTTTCATACGATGAGATATGGTGATCTGATCATTTTTGACTGCGGGTTTCTTAAGGATTGAACCTACTGCAAGAATGCAGGAATCAGGAGGGTTGATGATGGCGGTGAATTCTTCAATCTCAAACATACCAAGGTTTGATATAGTGAAGGTGTTACCTTGCATTTCATCCAGGCCCAGCTTGCGGTTTTTGGCGCGGGTTGCTTTGTCAGCGACTTCCGCATTAATCTGGCTGAGGGTCTTTTGGTCTGCAGAACGAATAACCGGAACCACGAGACCATCTTCGATCGCTACGGCCACCCCAATATTGACATCACTGTGATAGATCATCTTGTTGCCATACCAGGAGACATTTACATTGGGGTTGCTCCGCAACGCGGAAGCACAGGCTTTGATGATCAGGTCGTTGAAGGAAATCTTATTCTCGGATATTTTATTAATCTGATTTCGCGCTTCAACACATTGATCCATATCAATCTCCATGGTCAGATAGAAGTGCGGGGCACTAAACTTGCTGTCGGATAATCTTTGCGCAATTGTCTGCCGCATTTGAGAAGTTGGTACTTCGCGATCTCCCTGCGTCGATACATAACCTGCAGCTGTTGGTGCAGCAGTTTTTCTAGGGTTCTGCAGACTCGCTTCAACGTCTTTTTTGATGATTCTACCGCTTTCACCGGTTCCTTGTATCGCGCTGATGTCAATTCCGGCTTCTTTGGCCATAGACCGGGCGAGGGGTGAAGCCTTCAGACGCCCTTTTTCCATCGCGGACGAAGCAGGCGAATTGACCGGCTGATTTGCAGGCGCTGCCGGGCTTACAGGTGTTTTATCCGCTGTTTCTGGTTTGGCAGCAAGCGCGGGTGCGCCCTGGTTCAAAAGTGCCTTATAGTCTTCACCCGCTGCCCCTATGATGGCGATGATGCCATCAACAGGAACTTCCCCTGATTCGACAGCGATGTAGAGAATGACGCCTTCCTGAAAAGCTTCCAGGTCCATCGTGGCTTTGTCCGTTTCGACTTCGGCCAGAATGTCTCCGGGTTGCACCTTGTCGCCAACTTTCTTATTCCATGCACGTATCACGCCGACTTTCATCGTGTCACTGAGCCGCGGCATCCTGATTATTTCAGCCATACATTGTTTTCGAGCCGTAAAAATACTGAATAAAGGCCAATTGAAGCTTTGAAGCTGGCTAAAATACGGTCCAGACTTGTCTGCTTCGGATTGAAAGGGTTTGTGTCGCCATGGAAATGATTGCTCGAATGGATTCTCCTTGATGGAGGATTGAATTTCATGGATTTTATATTTTGCTCCCCGGCAATTTTTTCGTGCTTCTTTTGAAGGGGCTTCGCTGTGTTCGACAAATAACCATGGAATGAATTCATGCCTTCATTTGATTTCAATGCTTCAGTATCAATCATAGTGATGTAATTGGAGTAGCCTTTATTTTCAATTCTTTTCTTGTTTGTGAAAATAGCTGATTGTGCCTTGTAAATAATAATATTTGCATTCTGCGTTTTGTTTTAACGGCACGTTATGATGTTTATAAATTTTCACGAGCATTGATTTTAAAAAACGCTGATTTGTAATTTCTTAATGCGGAATGCCGACTTTGAAATCCTTATGCATAGCGGTGTTATCGATATTTTCGGACAAATGGTTATCCTGGTCGGTTTGAAGGCCAAAAGAGGTTTTGACAAAGTCTTCCATATATTTCATTGATTGCAAACCTGTTCATGAAAATTTGCGGAGCAGTTGAGAACACGGATTATTTGTAGACGAATTAATTTTTGTGAATGATGGATGTCGTGATAATTTCTTGATGTAGCGCTGATGTGATTTTTTAGGTTGTGTTTTTATTTTCCTCGATAGACTTCAGTTTTTTTTCTTCATGCTTCTCCCGGTCTATGGTCTCCAGTCTTTGGATAAAGCTGACATCAATGCTGTAGGCGCCGTGTTCGACAATGACCTTCCCCCTGATGAGATAGCAGCCGATGCCGCGGAAAGGATGCGCTTTGTATGCCGGCGGGAAGTGGACCGTGTCCAGCCATTCGCCGTCCATGTCAAGGAAGGTGCCGAAGGCCATGCGCTCGCCCTTGTGGGTGAAGGTGGTCTTGACGACAATGAGTTGTGCAGCAATGCTGACCTCCCGTCCCAGTTGTGCGGGCAGTTCGGCAGCGCGCAACGTCTCCTGAGGTTGTTCCTTGAGCAGTTCGAAGGGAGGGCATAGGGGAAAGCCGAGGAGTTCGATCTCGTCAAAGGCCTGTTCCAGGCGCGAATGATGGAGTGGAGGAAGTTTCCACTGACGCGTCTCGGGAACAAAGAGCATCTCGTGCTGACTTTTGTTTTCTTTTGGCCGCAGGAGGCTGTGGACTTCCCAGAGCAGGTCTTTCTTGGACCTTCCGGTAAAGCGGAAGGCGCCGGCACGGATCAGCAGGCGCGCCTGTTCGACACCGAGGTGTATTCTCCGTGTGAAGTCCGGCAGGTCCGCATAGGTCCCATGTCTCATGCGATCCTCGAGGATCCGGTATACCAGCGGATCTTCAAGTTCGGAGATAAACTTAAAGCCGAGGTAAATCTTCCTTCCGCGGATGACGCAGAGCGCTTCACTGGTATTGATGCAGGGGAGTTCTATTTCGCCGCCGTGCATTCTCGCTTCATGCACGTAGAGGCCGGGGCGGTAGAATCCGCCGCCGTTGTTGAGTGTTGCCGTCATATACTCCAGCGGATAATACGCTTTGAGGAAGAGGGCCTGAAAACTCTCCACCGCATAGCTGGCAGAGTGCCCTTTGGAGAAGGCGTAATTCGCAAAACTCTCGATCTGCATCCAGATGTCTTCGATGAGTTTTTCGGCGTAGCCTTTTTTTCTGCAGTTGATAAAAAAATTCTCGCGCACTCTTCCGAACTCGTTGCGCTGTTTGAATTTCCAGGACATTCCGCGTCGCAGATGATCCGCTTCGGCGAGGCTGAGTCCGGCGAACTCATGGGCGACACGGATGACGTCTTCCTGATAGACCATCACGCCGTAGGTCTCATGCAGGATGTCGTAGAGTTCCGGCAGTATAGCACGCGCTTTTTTGCGGAGTTCGGGATTGCGGTAGCGCTCGATGTAGGCGCGCATCATGCCGCTGCGCGAGACGCCCGGACGGATGATGGAGCTGGCCGCCACCAGGCGCAGGTAGTCGTCGGCCTGCAATTTGGTCAGCAGCGTGCGCATGGCGGGAGACTCGATGTAGAAGCAGCCGATGGCCTTGCCCTGTCGCAGGAGGTCGCGCACCAGCGTGTCGTTCTTAAAACGCTGGATGTCGTGTATGTCGATCTTTACATTTTTGTTTTGTTCGATGAGCTCAAGGCTGTCTTTGATTTTGGCGAGCCCGCGCTGACTGAGGATGTCGAATTTGAACAGGCCGATATCCTCCGCTTCCAGCATGCTGAACTGTGTCGTGGGAAAACCTTTCGGCGGCATGAAGGTGGCGGTGTAGCTGGTGATGGGTTCTTCGGCAATCAGGATGCCGCTGGAGTGTATGCTCAGGTGGTTGGGAAATCCTTTGATGAGCTCGGTGTACTGCAGGACGAGTTTGCCGAGGGAGTCGACGCGCGGATACCGGTCGGGGCGCTGCAGCTGGTCGATCTCTTCGGGGGGCACGCCAAACACTTTGCCGAGTTCGCGGATGACGGCATCGTGTTGGAAGGTGTTGTAGGATCCCAGCAGCGCGGTGCGCTGGTAGCCGAATCGTTCGAAAATATATCGCGTGATATCGTCTCGGTCTGTCCATGAAAAGTCGAGATCAAAATCCGGTGCATTGCTTCTGAACTGATTGATGAACCGCTCAAAATACAGTTCGAGTTCGATGGGATCCACATCGGTGATGCGCAGCAGGTAGGCGACCATGCTGTTGGCGCCGCTGCCACGACCGATGTAGTAGTAATTCTTGTGTTGTGCGTAACGAACAATGTCCCAATTGATCAGAAAGTAAGAAGCAAAATTCATCTGACCGATGATGTCCAGTTCTTTTTCCAATCGTCGGTGTACATCCGGTGTTGGCTGTGGATATCGGTAGGGAAGCCCGTCCTCGCACAATTTGCGCAGCAGGCGAAGATCACTTGCTGCGTGCGTGGTGTAGTAGCGCAGATTTTTGTTGGCCAGTTTGCCGAATTCGAAGTAGATGCTGCAGTCGGCAAGCATTCCCTGGGTGTTGTCGATGATGTGCGGAAGGTCTGCGTACGCTTTTCTCATCTCGGCAAAGGAAAGCATGGGTTCGAAGTGCTGTATCTGCTGTTCCGTTGGCAACCTGCTGAGGAGTACGTTGCAGTCGATGGCGCGCATGAGACGGTGCGCGTTGTACTGTCTTTTGGAAGCGAAGACGGTCTCCTGCATGGCCACCCATCGCGACCTGTGCTTTTGCAATACCGGCAGGAAGGCAAGCCGGGATAACAGGCGGATGGGTATGCCAAGGAATTCGTTGTCGCGCAATGGCCAGCCGCGGTACGATTCCCCAGGATAAATGATGTAGGCATGGTGAAATTCCGGTGCCGTCTCGTCAAATTTTTCGCCGGAGTGCAGATGTTTTGACAGATGTTCATTCAGTTCGCGGAAGCCCGTATTGTTGCGCGCGAGCCCTACGTACTTTTGCGTAACGCCGTTTCTGAAATCGATTCCCATCACGGGCTTCAGACCGAAATCCCTGCTCATCCGGATGGCGTCCAGGCAAGCTGATGTGTTGTTGATGTCCGTCAGTGCAAAGGTGGAGTAGCCGTTCTTGCGCAGTTCGGATAAGAGCTCTTCTACGGATAAGGTACCGTAGCATAGGGAGTAGTGGGTGAGGCAGTTGGTGAGCAACTTTTTTAACGATGAACTATGAACGATGAATGATGAACCTTTATAATTATGAATGATGAGTTATTTATCCTCGAAATACAAGGGATTTCGGGATGAATGATAAACTTTGTTTAACGATGCGTCCGGTTTATTTGTATGTTCTGTAACTACAGCTTTTTGGTATTATTTTGGCTTGAAATTTTCGAAGGTGGGCGTTTTAATTGTTGTCAGAACGTAAATTAAAAATAAGATGATTGCCATATGTTTCCTTTTTTATTTTGTTTTTAAATTTTTCTTAACCGTAAGTATGGAGCTTCTGATGATTTTTAGAAGTTCGTTTGCGTTGTTATTGAGTGTATTGAATTCTGCGTTTGCAATATAGTTTGAGCAATTCAGCAATTCGAGCCAATATTGGGTCTCGGCACATTCTTTTTGAGCTATACCAAATTTATGAATAAAGTCTGCCTTGCTTTCTGCATTATAGGCTTCCTGTATGTTTGCTCCGATGGATGTGGAGGAGCGTAAAAATTGTTTACTTAATACGTACTCTTTTTTTATTTCAGTAAGCCCTTTATAGGTTCTAATGCAATCCAGTGCAAAAGATAAGGATTTGTCTTTTAGTATATTTTTTTTACTATTCATAGTTCATAGTTCATAGTTCATAGTTCATAGTTCATAGTTCATAGTTCATAGTTCATTGTTCATTGACCGCGCGATGCACTGATTTTGAACCAAACCTTCGTTTAATTCTGTCCATCGCGATATCGAGTTGGATCAGTTCGGTGGTGTCTTCAAAGAGGTTGTACGATTGTTTGCCATAGACGAGGTGGCTGAGGCGCACGCCGATGAGTCGCACCATCATGCGTTTCTGGTAGAGTTTGTCGAAGAGGTCTTTGCTGTGGCGGATGAGGACGGTGTCCATGGAGGTGTAGGGGATGCGGGTCTGCATGGTGTAGGTATTGAAGTCGGAGTAGCGGATCTTGACGGTGATGCATCCGGTGAGTTTGTGTTCGCTGCGCAGCTGGAAGCCCAGTTTTTCGCACATGCCGATGAGGATGTGGCGCAGCGCGGTGACGTCGATGGTATCTTGTTGAAAAGTTTGTTCGGTAGAGATGGATTTGTTTTCGGAATAGGGGATGACGGGGCTGTTGTCGATGCCATTGGCTTTTTTCCAGATGACGCTGCCGTTTTCGCCGAGGACCTGTTCGAGGAGTTCGCGCGGCATTTCCTGGAGCGTGTGGATGCGGAGGATACCCATGTTGCGGAGGAGCTGGTAGGTCTTATCGCCGACCATGGGGATTTTTTTGATGGACAGCGGCGCGAGGAATGGTTTTTCCGTGCCGGCGGGTATTTCTTTTTGGCCGTTGGGTTTGGCTTCGCCGGTGCCGACCTTGGAGACGGTCTTGTTGGCCGACAGGGCGAAGGAGATGGGCAGGTTGGTCTCGCGGATGATCCTGCGTCGCAGCTCGGTGGCCATCTTGTAGCAGCCGAAATAGCGGTCCATGCCGCTGAGGTCGATGTAGAATTCGTCGATGGAGGTCTTCTCATAGAGTGGGACATCCTCGCGGATGATCTCGGTGATGATGTTGGAGTACTTGCTGTACTGCTCGTGGTCGCCGCGGACGATGACGGCTTCGGGGCAGAGCTGTCGTGCCATCTTCATGGGCATGGCGGAGTGTATGCCGTAACTGCGGGCCTCGTAGCTGCAGGAGGCCACGACGCCGCGGTCACCCGTGCCGCCGACCAGTACGGGTCTGCCGCTGAGCTTCGGGTTGATCAGTCGCTCCACGGAGACGAAGAAAGTGTCGAGGTCGATATGTACGATGTGGCGATCCAAATTCAAGAGTCAATGGTCAATGGTCAGTAGTCAAGCGTCGCGAGCCTGTCCCGAGAACGAAGTGATCGGGATCAAGAATCGCGAGCCTGCCTTGCGCTATAACTTCGCCCAAAGATTATACAAATATTTAGCATGTATATGCACAAAAATTTAGCATGCTCAAAAATGAATAAAAAAGAAAAGGATCATTAACTTTGAACAAAAGAAACCCCTTATGAAACAACTCATTAAAGCTCTCTCTCTCTCTCTCTCTCTCTCTCTCTCTCTCTAGTATTTCTTAATATTCATCAACTGAAGGCACAGGGAAGTTCATTCATCGAATATTACACTTACGATTCCGATGATTTTGATTCCAGGACCAATACTTTCATTAATTACAAAATGAATGACACAAGTACCCTTGATTATTGCTTTTCAATATTGGGTCAATTGCCGGATTATCTGGATGACTCAGCGCACTTTATTTTGAATGTTCAGGGAAGTATAAGTAATCAACTTGTAGAGCCAACAGACTATCAGTATGAAAACGATTCCAATTACACCTACTCTGGCAGATTTGTAGGCTCAGAGGGTTGGATTACCGTAGTATCCAACGATCATTCGAGATCAGCAACGGTATATTATCCTGGATATTTTATTGAATTTATTCCACTAAAGGCCGATAGTTGTATATGTGTGAAGCACAGTGATAGCCCTGCAGGCAGGCCTGCATGTGATATAGAACAAGAGGTATATAATGAAAATGCAGAAGTGGTTTATGGCTGTTCATCTACCAGTTGTGCTACGATTATCCGGATTCTGTTATTGATCACACCACAAGCAGAAGCCAAACTTCCCAACAGGGAAGAAATCAAGACCCTGGCCAAAAAATGGGCAGAAAATATCAATCTGGCATTTAGAAATTCGTATATTCCTCATCGAGTTGAAATCGAATTGGACTATTACAATTTTACAAATTATCACGGATCTGGTGATATTAGATTAGATGTAATAAACTTAAGATCTGATCAAGATGCAAATAATTTAAGAGAATCGCATAGAGCGGATTTATTGTTTTTAATTACTGATCATAACTATAGCTATCTTGGGCATGTTGGCAATGAAGTTGTGGATCCGGATCGTGCGCATGGTATCATCGATGTGCCTTACATTGATGAGCCTGATTTCACTTTGGCACATGAAGCAGGTCATCTGTTTGAAGCCCATCATCAGCGCAAGGTTGCAGGTAATCCAGCCGATCCGCAAGATTGTTCCTTTGCCTGGAAAACCAGCAATGATAAGTATACGTTGTTGAATTCAGGACTCAGGCCTTATATATTACATTACTCAGATCCTGAAGCAAAGTATGCTCAGACGTATACTACGGGCAATATCAACAACAACAATGCCGGCAAGATCAGGACTACCGGCTGTGTGGTGGCCAACCATCAATTGGAGAACAAGATGCAGTTGACCATGCGGAGCTCCTCCGGAATGTGCGGCCAATACAATATTCAGGCAGTAGTGAGGAGTCCCGAACAAGGATTTCCCGGACAGCCACCCTATACCTATACCTGGGAATACAGTAAGACGGGAAATTTCGACGATGCGGTTTTTATTTCATCCTCTTCAGGAATAAATTTCAATGTCTGTAATGTCATTAATCCGGGTTTTTTATTTATCCGCGTGACAGTAGAAAGTGATGATCACGAGCTTATTCAATTGACCAGAAAAGCGAATTGCAAAAATTGTCCTACGCAGCAAGCACAGGCTGAAGAGCGATATGTTGCAAAAAGAAATGCATATGCGTCTATCAATGGAATGAAATATTATTTTGATGCGCAGGAAGAAGAAATTATAGATTTTTCAATCTATGCATTGGATGGTAAGCTTTTATCAAAGAGTAGAAACATGCAAAATCTACCATCGGGGTTTTATTTTGTCCAATTGGTCAAAACATCCGGAATTATTAAAAATTATAAAATCTTCTGTTATGAAAACTAAATTATTTTTTTTATTCATAGCCTTTAATTTCTTTTCTTGCCAAAAAGAAATGCCACCCATCAAGGAACCTTGCATTGATGTAGAAGGCATATCAGACTCATTGACCAAGGTATATACAAGCAAGTCCTGGAATTATAGTTACAGATCATATGCAATTAAAATAAATGATACATCTTTTTTCAAAGCAGGAGGAAGAAGATATAATAATGGAAAATCAATGTCAATTTCCTTTTTTGGTCGAGATAAGGATAGTATAATATATGAAACAATATTTATTACCAATTTACCATTTTCAGTAGGTTGTAATAAAATTGTCGAACCAAAAATATCTCAAAATTTTGCAATAGGAAGTGAATATTCAACTAATGATGACGATGTCACTATCGACGAGTATTATACAGATACGACCGCGGTGAATAACAAGATCGAGATTACATCACTGGATACAGTTAATAAAATGGTGGAGGGGCATTTTGCCATTAGTTATATCTATGCCAATAAGCGGCCGAAACGCAATCCATTTGAACCGTATAAGATCAGATTCTTCAATGGGTATTTTAAGGGGATTTATTATGAGTAGGAGGCATGATAGATAGTAGGAGTGTATAGAGATATCTTTCCGAGATATTTGTAGGGTGTATCGTAATTTAGTGGCTTATACGTGGAATCAAAGTTGTCTGAGGAAAGCAGCAATTCTAGAAAATGCAGCAATTAATCAGTTTAGAAATTGTACAGAGAATGTTCAATAAAATATATTGGATTGCACTTCTGTATATGATCATCTTCTGGTCTTCCTGTCACAGGGATTGTCCTGCTCCGATGCCAACCGACTGCGTTCCCCACGAAGTCATCACATTCCAAGATACAGGATTCTATGTGTGGACATCGGGTAAAGAGAAAGATGGATTTGCTACGGCCATAAAACTGAATAAGGAATGGAGAGCGTCGGCTGGAGGGTATCGATTTAATGATCAGATTTTTGTATTATATTTTGAAACTTATAATTATAAAGACGATTTTGAAATAAAGAAGGAAACAATTTATTTTAGAAGTAGTGTATTTCAGCAAACAAAATGTATTAATTTAATAAATGATAGAGATAGTACAAATTGCGAAGTTGAGTATAGGGTAGTTGAAGATGATAAATTAGAAGATTCATATAAAGTTAATGAAAGTCTAAACGAAAGTTTTATAGAGATAGATACCTTGGACCTGAACATAAAACGATTTTCAGGACGATTCAAAGTGTACTTTAATAAAACGAGTAATAATCGACCCTGGAATCTTCCAACGGTTCGTTTTTTCAATGGGGAGTTTCATTGTAATATTGTGAATTAGTCGAGAGTCGTAAGTCAAGAGCCTGTCCCGTGAACGTAGTGAAAGGGATCGCGAGTCAAGAGCCTGTCCCGAGAACGAAGTGATCGGGATCGGGAGTCAAGAGCCTGTCCCGAGAACGAAGTGATCGGGATCGGGAGTAGAGAGTCAGTACTAAGGACGATGAGATTGAGATCTAGAGAAATTATTAAAATTCTAGTGTTTGAATATAACAAAGATCTCAAGGATGTTTTTAATAATTGCGTTCATGACTACTGATTGAAAAAATATTTAGCCCCGAATGGGGCGCAATTGCCAAAGCAGGGTGAAACCCTGCTTAAAAAAGAGAAAACAAATAAGCCCTGAAGGGGTGAAATCCAAACCACAAGGGACTTATCACTTGTAATGCCTATCTTCATATCTTAATAAGATCTACGCCATGTCAAAATTAAATAGATGAATATGCAGACTTCAAAAAGATTATTTGATATTTTTGATTATAAATTTGTTTGGAGATTACAATGAAATTAAATCATCTTATTTTTGTCTCACTAACAACTTGCTTTTCCTGTCAAAAAGAAATGCCTTCAATTATGGAGCCATGCATAGATATAGAAAGCATATCAGATTCATTGACCAAAGTGTACACCAGCAAAAACTGGAAATATAAAGATAAAGGATTTGCAATTAAGGTGAACGATACATCGTTTCTTAAAGTATTCGGTATTAGGTATCCAAGTAAGGACATAATGGGCATAAAATTTATTGGTCGAAATGAAGATAGCATAATCTATGAAGATTTTACTATATCCAATATTCCATTTAGAATTGGATGTTATGATGTGTTATACACTCGTACAAATCAGCCAAATGGAATTGGTAGTATTTATTCCACCAATGATGACGATGTGATCATCGACGAGTACTATACCGATACGACCGCGGTGAACAACAAGATCGAGATTACAGCACTGGATACAGTTAATAGAATGGTGGAGGGTAACTTTGCCATTAGCTATATCTATGCCAATAAGCGGCCGAAACGCAATCCATTTGAACCCTATAAGATCAGATTCTTTAATGGGTATTTTAAAGGGGTGTATTATGAGTAGGAGGCATGAAAAATAGTAGGAGTGTACATAGATTTCTTTCCGAGATATTTGTAAGGTGTTTCGTAATTTAGTGGCTTATACGCGGAATCAGACTTGTCTAAGGCAATCATTACTTCTAGAAAATGCAGCAATTAATCAGTTTAGAAATTGAGCAAAGATTGTTCAGTAAGATCTATTGGATAACAATTCTGAGTATGCTCACAATATGTTATTCCTGTCATCGGGATTGTCCTGCTCCGATGCCAACCGACTGCGTTCCCCAAGAAGTCATCAAATCTAAAGATACCGGATTCTATGTGTGGACATCGGGGAAAGAGAAAGATGGATTTGCTACGGCCATAAAACTGAATAAGGAATGGAGAGCGTCGGCTGAAGCAAGATATGATCAAGGCAAATTGTATCTATATTTTACTACTTATTCTATACTATCAAGTGTTCCTGAATATGAATATAAAAAAGATTTCATTTTTATTATTCTTAATTCTATAATTGTAAATGAATGTAACTCAATTTTTTTATATCCAGATACAGCAAATTCAAATGGGGTTTATCAATCTCTGGAAGATGATGCGATAAGGGATAGTTATAAAGTTAATCTAGAAATGGCAAATAGTAATGTTATTCTAGATTCATTCGACTTACTTGGAAAAAGAGTAGCTGGTAAATTTAGGTTATCATTTGATAGAGATACAAGAAGGATAAAGAAGGAAGGAGATCCGGAATTCGTTCGTTTTTTCAATGGAGAATTTCATTGTAATATAGTGAATTAGTCAAGAGTCGCGAGTCAAGAGCCTGTCCCTTGAACGTAGTGAACGGGATCGCGAGCCTGTCCCGAGTAAGAAGTTATCGGGATCAAGCGTGAACAGTCACGAGTCAGTCCATTTAAATGAAGTGAATGGGATCAAGTGATAAGGTTGAAATGCTGTCGTCTCGTTATAACAAAGATCTCAAGGATGTTTTTAATAATAACGTTCATTACTACTGATAGAAAAAAAATATTGAGCCCTGAGAAGGGTGGAATTACCAAAGCAGGGTGAAGACCTGCTTGTAAAAGAAAAAACAAATTAGCCCTGAAGGGGTGTAATCCAAACCACAAGGGACTTGTCACTTGTAATAACTATCTTCATATCTTAATAAGATCTTCGCCATGTCAAAATTAAATGGATGAATATGCAGACTTCAAAAAGATTATTTGTTATTTTTGATTATAAATTTGATTGGAGATTGCAATGAAATTAAACCTGCTTCTTTTTGTCTCATTCATAACTTGCTTTTCCTGCCAAAACGAAATGCCACCCATCAAGGAACCATGCATAGATGTAGAAAGCATTTCAGATTCATTGACCAAAGTGTACACCAGCAAAAACTGGAAATATAAAGATAAAGGATTTGCAATTAAGGTGAACGACACTTCTTTTTTTAAATCAGGTGGTAATAGATATAATAATGGAAAATCAATGTCAATTTTTTTTTCAGGGCGCAATGAAGATAGTATTATTTATGAAATTTTAATTTTTTATAATTTGCCGTTTTTAAAGGGATGTTATCAGATATTAGCCTCTAATAACAGCCAATCAAATGCAATAGGAAGCGAATATTCCACCAATGATGACGATGTGATCATCGACGAGTACTATACCGATACGACCGCAGCGAGCAACATGATCGAAATTACGACATTGGATACAGTCAATAGAATGGTAGAGGGGCATTTTGCCATTAGTTATGTCTTTGCCAACAAGCGGCCAAAGCGAAATCCATTTGAACCTTATAAGATCAGGTTCTTTAATGGGTATTTTAAGGGGGTGTATATTGAGTGATGTAATTACTAGCTAGCGAATGTGTTGCGAAGATGTTGCGAATAAATAGGTATTAAGAAGGGTATGATAACTAAAATAATATTCTTATTTATGGGCTTGACATGCTTTTCCTGTCAGAAAGAAATGCCTCCAATTAAGGAGCCATGTGTTGAATTTGAGACAATCACAGATACAGTAACCAAAGTATTAGTCTATGAAAAGAAAGATTGGCCGGAAGGGTATGGTATGGCAACAAAAATAAATTCCTTAACATGGTTCAAAGCGGTTGGATTTATATATGAAAACAAAAGTCTTATGGGTATAAAATTATTAAGCGTAGATTCTGATAATAATCTTGCAGAGGATATTTCGATTTCTAATTTCAAAGTAATTTCTGGTTGTTATGTAGTAACGTCAACTAATTTAAGTGAAAGGACAAAAGTATATGCTGATTACTGTTCTCATTATGGTGATGTAGTAATCGATGAGTATGTATTAGACACTACTGCCATCAATAAAATTGAATTAGTGCAAATTGATACGATTAACAAAGTACTCGAAGGTAATTTTGCCATTAGTTTTGTCAATGCCAATAAGCGACCGAAGCGCAACCCGTTCGAACCGAATAAGATTCGGCTCTTTAATGGGTATTTTAAGGGGGTTTATTATGAGTAAGCACTATAACATCATTTGGAATTGTTGTTAAATAAAATTTTGAAGTAAAATAATTCGTATTTTAGTGGCTTATAAGTAATATCCAAATGGCCAGAAGCAATACCAGAACATGCAGGGATTAAGTAGATTAGAAATTGTGCAAAGATTGTTCAGTAAGATCTATTGGATAACAATTCTGAGTATGCTCACAATATGTTATTCCTGTCATCGGGATTGTCCTGCTCCGATGCCAACCGACTGCGTTCCGCATGAAGTCATCACATCCAAAGATACCGGATTTTATGTGTGGACATCGGGTAAAGAAAAGGACGGATATGCTACGGCAATAAAACTGAATCAAGGATGGAGAGCATCGGCTGAAGGGTATTATTTCAATGAGAATGAATATAGTATTTATTTAGTAGCATACAATTTGTTAGATGGGTTTTTAATTAAAAAAGATGTAATTTTGATAAACTCTTCCCCTTTTGTTAAAAGTAATTGTATAAAATTGCAATCAAAGATTGATAGCTTAGGAGGTAGGATGATATATAGTGCCGTTGATGATGATGTTACTGAAGATAGATATGAGCTCGATGAATCAACGGACAACAACTATCTGCAAATTGATACGCTCAATGTTGAGACAGGTAGGATGGCCGGAAAGTTTATGGCTACATTTCGTCGGCTGACCAACAATCGACCCTGGAATCTTCCAACGGTTCGTTTTTTCAATGGGGAGTTTCATTGTAATATAGTGAATTAGTCGAGAGCTTGTCCCGATAAACGAAGTGTTCGGAATCGCGAGCCTGTCCCGAGAACGAAGTGATCGGGATCGGGAGTAGAGAGTCAGTAATAAGAACGAAGAGATTGAGATCAAGAGAAATTGTTAAAATTCTAGTATTTGGATATAACAAAGATCACAAGGGTGTTTTTAATAATAACGTTCATTACTACTGATCGAAAAAATATTGAGCCCTTAGAAGGGCGGAATTACCAAAGCAGGGTGAAGCCCTGCTTGTAAAAGAAAAAACAAATTAGCCATGAAAGGGTGTAATTCAATCACATTGGTTATGCAAGATAATAAATAATGTGGGTATCATGCACTGAATTATACAAAGTCCTAATATTATTCATGAAAATGTTGGCTTTCGAATAAGAGTATATAAGCTTTTATAAAAATATAATACGGAGTTTGATGAGCAATGCGTATGGGATTAATATTTCGCCCATTTAGGGCTATGCGTGTAATAACCACGATTTAATCATAGCCATAACACGGTTTTTCCAGAACTGACAATAGCATTTAATTTAAATTAATGCCAGGCGAAAAAACAATGCCTTTCTGTACAATAATTTATGTTAATCCTTGCTTCGATTTTCCTTGATCCTGAATCTGGTTATTCTACGTATGAGTTCATATGGTATTTCCTGGTCATAAGGAAATTGAATAGCACCTTTAGAATACATATACTTTCCCTCTAATTCCTTTTCAAAAGCTTTAATTCCTGACGGGGACGGATAAAATCCCAAATGATTTTTCATTGCTCCAAAATGAACCAAATTGCCATTTAAATAAAATGTAGCCAGACCGTATGACATCTTTTCCGAAGCTTCCGGAGCCAATTCAGAAATTAACTTTCTAACTTTACGGAGAATGATCTGTACATCCATTGGAGTTTGCTCTATATATTCATCTATGGTATTGCATTTTAGCATACAAAATTAAATTTGGTTTGAATAGATTTAATTTGACTTTTAAAAATATTTCATTTACA
The DNA here is from genome assembly GCA_046329325.1 of Saprospiraceae bacterium. Taxonomy (GTDB): domain Bacteria; phylum Bacteroidota; class Bacteroidia; order Chitinophagales; family Saprospiraceae; genus Vicinibacter. The sequence goes on along the minus strand of JAXLUU010000002.1, from coordinate 470,598 downwards.
AATATACATCCAGTTCCGTATGCTCTGTAAAGATTATTTCCCAATGAATAATATGCTAGTTTATTAAAGTTTAAAAATAGAGTTGGCCCAAGTACTACATTTTGGGAAGTATTTTGGACTACCTCAAAATTCATATAATTAACAATCAGATATTAAAATACTATATTTGTGAAATCTTGATAAATTTCCATCCATGATAATAAAGTTTATAAAAAAAGCGGCATTATTAACTCTATTTTTATATAGCCATTGTTTCGGTCAAATTCTTCCAGCGCTTCCACAAACCTGCGATATTATAATTGCTTTGCCCGAAACAAAAAATTACATTGTCAAAACAGTGGGTCCATTAAACAGGGACTACTCCGATCTTCAAAAGGCTATTAATGAAGCTAAATCCGGCACCATCTTGGTTTTAGATGCAGGAGCAGAATTTAAGGGTAGTTTTAACTTGCCGAAAAAAGATGGAAACGAATGGATTATCATTCGGTCATCAGAAGTCGGATTACTGCCACCACCAAATACTCGTATTGATCCCTCCTACTCCAAACATATGCCTAAAATTATTACTACCAATAAATCGGGAATTCCTGCAATTTATACATCCCATCAGGCACATCATTATAGATTTATAGGAATTGAAATCACAGCAGATACCTCGGTGCTCAATAGTTATGGATTAGTAATGCTTGGAGGAGGTTATAATTCCAGTATCCAGAATGACACTTTGTTAGAACCTTATCAAATTATCATCGATCAGTGCTATATACATGGACATTCTAAAGCTGACATTATGAAATTTGGTGTGAGGCTGGATTGTAAAGAGGCAGCCATAATAAATAGTTATTTATCAGATTTTCACAGTGTAGGATTTGATGCACAGGCAATAAGTGGAATCAATGGATCGGGGCCTTTTAAAATTATTAATAATTATCTTGAGGCGTCTGGAGAAAATATTTTATTTGGTGGTGCCGCTGCAGAAATAAAAAATTTAGTTCCTTCCAATATTGAGATTTTAAATAATTATCTATATAAACCTCTTCAATGGAGAACCGATCATCCCAATTATCAAGGAAAGCATTGGACGATTAAAAATTTGTTTGAATTAAAGACTGGTCGCAAAATATTATTTGAAGGAAATATTCTTGAAAATTCATGGGCTGATCTTCCTATTGGACAAAGTGGTTATGCAATGGTACTAACTGTTCGAAATGAAAGTGGACAATCTCCCCAAGCTGATGTATCTGATGTAACTATACGAAATAACATCATTAGGCATTGCGGATCAGGGATTAGTATTTCAGGAAAAGATGATAATGCTTATCCAAGTAATACGTCTATGAGAATATTGATTGAAAACAATTTGTTCGACGATATTTATGGAGAGAAATTCGGCGATTTAAATATTTATGGTCCAAACGATGGAATATTTATCAAACAAGGAAAGCCAAAGGATATCATCATCAATCACAACACGGTCTTTCAGACTGGCGCCATCAGTTGGTTATATGATACTTGTGCTTCCATTAAAATTACGAACAATATTTTTAATTGTACTTTATCCAAAGGGGGTTATCAAGGTATTTACGGCCCAGGTTTCGCCAGGGGAGGAAGTAAGGTAATAGAGCGATACTTACCGAACGTCAAAGACAATCTGTATAATTTCAACTCAAATGTATTCATTTCGGGTGACTCCTTAAATTATCTGCCTTTGACCACATTAAGTAAAAATTATTTTCCAGTTCAAAGTCAGTCAGTAGGATTTGTTGATTTTCCAAATGGTAGTAATAATTACCTCAACTATGCTTTGCGTCAAGATAGTAAATATTATGGTCTGGGATCTGACAAAAAAGATATTGGTGTAGACTTTCCTAAGTTAATGAATACCATTCTTAATCCTGTATTCGACTGTGTTCAGACCGCTACATATTCAGTGCGAACAGATGTTGCGTTCGAAATTTTTCAAACTGATTCCGAATTAGAAATTCATACCAATTATGATTCGTATACTTTAGAAATTAGAAATCTAAATGGGATAATAGTTGCCCGTACTAATTTTATAGGGGATATTTTTAGAATTGAAACCCCTAAGGATACTGGGATTTATTTGGCTACGCTCCGTAATTCTATAAATATTGCCACTAAAAAAATTTTTATTTTAAGACCTATTTGAACCACAAACTTCTCAAATATTATGTGATAAATTGGCCTCTTGATTCTTGCCAATCCTGGCAGTAACAAGTAGATACAGATTTTACTCACTCCTTATTTGATTTCTTACAAGTCTACCAAATGCGGATTCACATTGCCATCGTGCGGTAGCAAGTCGATCATCAACTTTGATATGATTAACTATGCTCACATCCCTGGTTTGTACCTTCTGCGGGCAAATTTTAAATCATCATTATTTGGCTGATTTTGTAATCCGGGGATTGTTCTTAAGCATTAGAAATTATTCAAGATTTGAGAATCGGAATAAGTTGCTCCTGTTGACAATTTTGGTTTGCAAGAAGTAAAAATGGTATCGATGCCGATTCGCCCTATAGACAAATCACAATTCGGCGTAGGTTTAATGGTAGATGCCATCATGTAGAAGTCTATGGACCACATTACATAGTATCGTCAACTTGGCCAATTCAAGAGACTGCATCAAGTATATATTAGTGGGTCAAGCTTTGTGAATCTGTCCAGCAATATTTTGGAATTGCTAGTACCCACTTATAAATTAGCAAAGAAGAAGTTCTTCGTCAAGCTCATATAAAAAAGATTAAACGCCGATTAAAGTGACTAGAGAAACCAGGAAAGGTAGTGTTGACTTAGGATTTATTTGGGTAAGCAGTGCTCCAAAGAAAAATTCGGTACTATTCTCTTATCTAAAAGGAAGATGTGGAGAAAGTATGAACAATCACTTCGAGAAATTTAATTAAAACCTGTTAAAGGATGTATGGAACGTATATGAACAGTTAAAAGATAAACCGGACATTAAATTATTCAATTGTTGAGCACATGCCGATGAGAATGTGGCGCAGCGCGGTGACGTCGATGGTGTCTTGTTGAAAGGTCTGTTCGGTGGAGATGGATTTGTTTTCGGAATAGGGGATGACGGGCGTGTTTATGATGCCGTTGGCTTTTTTCCAGATGATGCTGCCGTTTTCGCCGAGGACCTGCTCAAAGGAGTTCGCGCGGCATTTCCTGGAGTGTGTGGATGCTGAGGATGCCCATGTTGCGGAGGAGCTGGTAGGTCTTGACGCTGACCATGGGGATTTTTTTGATGGACAGCGGTGCGAGGAATGGTTTTTCCGTGCCCGCGGGTATTTCTTTTTGTCCGTTGGGCTTGGCTTCGCAGGTGCCTACCTTGGAGACGGTCTTGTTGGACGACAGGGCGAAGGAGATGGGCAGGTTGGTCTCACGGATGATCCTGCGCCGCAGCTCGGTGGCCATTTTGTAGCAGCCGAAATAGCGATTCATGCAGCTGAGGTATATGTAGAATTCGTCGATGGAGGTCTTCTCATAGAGTGGGACATCCTCGCGGATGAACTCGGTGATGATATTGGAGTACTTGCTGTATTGTTCGTGGTCGCAAAGGACGAGGACGGCCTCGGGGCAAGCTGTCGCGCCATCTTCATGGCCTTGACGGAGTGTATGCCGTAACTGCGGACTTGGTAGCTGCAGGAAGCGACAACGCCGATGTCACCTGTACCGCCGACCAGTACGGGTCTGCCGCTGAGCGCGGGACTGATCAGCCGCTCCACGGAGACGAAGAAGGTGTCGAGGTCGATATGTTCGATGTGACGATCCAAATTCAATAGTCAATAGACAGGAGTCGAGAGTCGCGTGTCTGTCCCGAAAAACGAAGTAATCGGGATCGCGGGTCTGCCTTGCGATATAACTCCGCCCAAAAATGGTATAAATATTTAGTATGTGTATGCACAAAAATTTAGTATACTCAAAAATGAATAAAAAATAAAGTGATCGCTAACTTTGAACAAAAGAAACCCCTTATGAAAAAGCTCATTAACGCTCTCTCTCTCCCTCTAGTATATTGTTTGATGCTTGCCATGACTCCGATTCATGCTTAGGGATTGCCATGGCTTTATGAAGAAATAGACCCTGCTGGGTTGAATCTCAGTCATTAGGACAGTCAATATGTGAATCACCAGTTTGCGTTCATTGGTAAAAAGACGACAGTAACATAACAAACTATAAATTTGACAGGTGAAATCCGAAAAGCCTTTTTGACAGAGTAGGAAAAATAAAACAGAAACAACATGACAAGAAACAAATCTAGACCTATTTTTCTCCTTGCAGCAGGGTTATTATGGGCAGGCTTGGCAAAAGCCCAAGAGTCCACCAATGCATCAGGAGGAGATGCCACTGGCAGCGGAGGAACGGTTGCTTATTCCGTAGGAGAAATCGTTTACACAACCAATGCCGGAAGTTTAGGAAGTGCAGCACAAGGTGTGCAACATGCTTACGAAATTTTTACTATGGGCATTGAAGAAACAGCATTGCATATATCACTCACTGCTTTTCCAAATCCGACAACGGATAATTTAACCCTGCAAATAAGCGAATACAATAGCGAGAAATTAGCCTATAAGCTTTACGACTTGCATGGCAAAATGCTAAAAAGGGGGAAAGTAACTGCAGAGCAAACGAACATAAACACATCAAGTTTGCCACCTGCAACTTACTTCATAGAAGTTATAACCGAAGAAAACAAAAAAGTTCAATCATTTAAAGTCATTAAAAACTAAAAACATGAAAAAGATAGTTTCAATTTGTGCAGCAATTTTAATGGCTGCAAGTGTGTTTGCTCAAGCACCAAATAAAATGAGCTATCAAGCAGTAATCAGAAATAATTCAAATGCTTTAATTGCCAATCATGCAGTAGGTATGCGTATCAGTATTTTACAAGGTTCACAAAGTGGAACAGCAGTTTATGTCGAAACGCAAACTCCTACTACCAATGCTAATGGCTTGGCTAGTATTGAAATTGGAGGCGGCACTGTTGTTTCCGGTAATTTCTCCACAATTAATTGGACAAACGGATCTTTTTTTGTCAAAACTGAAACAGACCCTTCGGGTGGCAACAGCTATAGCATAACTGGAGCAAGTCAGTTGTTGAGTGTTCCGTATGCATTTTACGCAAAGAGTGCAGGAACGGTTAGTGGAGGCGGATCTGGTGGTAGCTTCACCCACTACATCGGAGAACAGTTTGGCGGTGGAGTGATTTTTCATTTATGGAAAGACAATACCGGGGTCGAACATGGTTTAATTGTGGACAAAACTGACTTGAGTACAAGACAAATTTGGAGTAATATGGATTATGCTTTAATTGGTACAACTGCACAAAGCAGTTGGGATGGGTTGAGCAACAGCAATGCCATTGTTGGTCAAAAAGGCCATGTCAATAGTGCAGCTGCGCTCTGTTTGAACTCTAGCAATGGCGGGCAAAGCGACTGGTATTTACCATCAATTGATGAGTTAAGTCTTTTATGGCATAACCGTTTCAATGTTAATAAATCTATATCAACAATTGGCGGTGCTACAGTTTTGCCAATTTGGGCCAACTATAGCAGTAGTATGGAGAGCGGCAGTAGCAGCATGTGGTACTTTAACTTCCAACTTGGGAGTGCCTACAGCGATAATAAGAACGGCGCATACTATGTGCGTGCTGTTCGGGCTTTTTAACCATTCAACTATTTAACCATTAAAGATATAGAGCGAAGCGGTCGAATTTTTATTAGAAAATGGCGTTATATTATGATTTACCTGTCTTAAGGATGTGTATCTACTTATCCTGAATATATTTGATTACACCAAAGATTGTTACATCTTAAAGTTAGATGTTCAGGCCTTTTTTAAACAAATCAATCGCAAATTGCTTTTCAACATTCTGGATAAGTTTATTCTTAAAAACTATTAAAATTCAGACAAATCGCGGGTATTACAAATTACACGAAAAATCATTTTCAACATCCCCACCCAAAATTGCATCATCAAAGGCCATAAAAAAGATTGGGAAGGTTTACCTAAAAACAAAAGTCTGTTTCACAGCCCAACAGATTGCGGTTTGCCCATAAGTAATTTAACCACACAGGTTTTTGCCAATTTTTATATGCACCAGTTTGATACTTATCTAACAAAAGAATTGGGTATAAAACACTACGGGCGATATGTAGATGATTTTATCATCGTGCACCCAGACAAAGATTATTTAAAATCAATTATCCCTAGACTTTCTAACTTTCTTCTTTCCACTTTATAACTGGAATAATTGCACTGGTTGCGAATTTATTGGAAGATTTCTGAGCTAAATTCCGCAGCTCCTTGCAGTGGTCAAAATAAAGGAGCAGTTGGTCAAAGATTGAAACTGCAATCAGGACCTGCTTTTATTTTTGAGTCTGAATGTTTCTCCTATGGAAGAATGGGTATAGATGCCCAGTGGCACTTGAAATCCAGCTTGTGAAAGAAATCGTCGTATTGGTCATGTGTGAATTCCTGCGCATTGCCTCATATATTTCCGGAAGTCATACATTGGTATCCAACTTGAGGATGAAATCAGAGGATTTGATGATTTGTAGATTGTTTGTGAAGTAATCATTCAATGCGTACTCAGATCAATCAAATGGAACATACCCAGCTGCCAGCCCAATCGCCTCCGGCTTTTGCATGGGAGGCCTGGTATCAATCCACTGGTGGAAGAAGTATTCATATCTCGGAAGTGGATGAAATACTCCGACAAATCAAAGAATTACAGTATCCCAGATTTGTCGGAACGGTAAATCCTCATGTGACCACTTTTGCTTCTATCGCAGAAGCTTCAGAAGTGATTAAAGCAAAGGCATTTGAATTGGGGGCGGGTGAAGTCGGAATTGCAGAAATCGAACCAACCGATATCTATCAGGGACGAAGTGTTCATGAAAAATATGCGATCGTCGTTGGACAGCAGATGCTCTGGCGACAATTTCAGAATGTGCCTTCACATGATTCAGCAGTGGAATGTCTGAGGGTTTATTACACCCTGGGTGAAACGGTTATTCAGCTTGCAGAATTTATTAGAAGCTTGGGTTACCCCTGTGTAGTCGAACATCCCATCGGTGATAGCGATGTGTTGCATGTTCCACTGGCATTGAAGGCGGGATTTGGCGAATTGGGAAGGCACGGATCCATCATACATCCGAGAATGGGGCCAATGTTTAGACTGGGAAGTGTCATCACCGATATGCCATTGCTATTGGATCATCCCATTGATGCAGGGATTGCAGCGTTTTGTGATATATGTAAAGCCTGCAGAATTTATTGTCCTGCCAAAGCCATACCGGATCATCGATCGCCGGAAGCTGGGAAAGATCACCTGGGTAATGATCGCTATGTGGTGGACACCGGCAGATGCTTTCCGTATTTTGCAAAACATAATTATTGTTCTATCTGCCTTCCGGTATGTGTTTATCATCATAAAGAATGGGCCAGAGATTTTGAAGGGTATAAAACAAAACTTTTTCCGGATATTGATCTTCAGGAACCTCCGGCACCGGTTGATCCGGTGATTGCGAAGCACTGGTATCCAAAACTGAACCGATAAATAATCTTGTATGAGAAAATGGGTGTTTTATCTTGCGGCACTGGGACTTGCTGCCTTTGAATTCTTCAACGTGTACTTCATTATGCCAATGCCTGGAAGTCAGGAGATCAACAGTATTGACGTGGCCTATTTTCTTTTTACCAGGCGTTGGTTGTTTCGGTTTTTATTTTCTGTTGGCATGCTCTATGGTCTGGCAGGTTTTTTTAAAATGGGTCGCAATTGGATGGCATGGGGCATGCTCATTCTTCTTGCAGGAGCGGTTTATTACATCAACCAAAATATGTCTGCTGATCATATGTTTTTGCAACCTGTGAACCTGGAATTTAAGAATCAAGCAGACAACAAGGTCAGTTTGGATCGGGTCGTCATGGGTGTAACGCACCAGGGACAGGCAAAGGCTTATCCAATTCAATATCTGATCTACCATCATCAGGTATTAGATCAGGTTGGTGGTCAAGAATTGATGATGACCTATTGCAGTGTATGCAGAACAGGAAGGGTCTATGTTCCGGAAGTAAAAGGTGTGCATGAAGAATTCAGATTGGTCGGCATGGATCACTACAATGCGATGTTTGAGGATCAAAGAACGGGGAGCTGGTGGAGACAATCCAATGGTACGGCCATCACGGGTCCGTTGAAAGGAGAAATGCTTGTGGAATATCCATCGCATCAAATGACTTTGCGCAAATGGCTCGAGCTGTATCCCGAAAGTCTGATTATGCAGGAAGATCTGACTTTTAAAAGCAAATTCGATTCCCTCGCCAGATTCGAAAACGGTAAAAGTAAGAGTCGGCTAACGCGGCGCGATAGTTTGTCGTGGCAGATGAAATCGTGGGTCGTCGGCGTAGTAATGGATACATTGGCAAAAGCGTATGACTGGAATGACCTGGTGAGATTGCGGATCATCAATGATCAGATCGGAAATAAACACATTGGTATTGCACTGGATTCAGATAACAAAAGTTTTATTGCCTTCGAGCGTCCTGAAAAAATCCAGATTACATTGGATTCTCTGGGTCATATTGAACACGGCGGGCATCTATTTGATTTTTTGGGTCATTCCATGTCAGACTCCATTTCGGATTTGAACATCATCCAGTCGTATCAGGAATTTTGGGGAAGCTGGATGGCTTTCCATCCTGGAACTACAAGATATGATGCATCGCACAGGATGGAGTAGCGATCTATTTACAGGACTGTGTTGTACTGATAATTTCTTTTTTATTAGAAATTAACTGTTGAGGCAATGATGCCAAATCAGAGTGAAAACTACGTCCACTTATCTCATATCAGGCTTTAGTATAATGAACAAGAGAATCAATAGCGCATAGCCCATAATGGGAATCGCAGGGACCATGGCCATTTTAGTGGCTAGATCGGTCTTACCGCTGACTCTCAAAAAATGACAGATTCCTGCCCAACCTATCATGGCCAGTGTGGCCAGCATCAATGAATTATTTTTGTAGGATAGGCCTTTCATCGCGTCAGAAATAATAAAAAATAATGCTACCAGAATCGCAATGATATTGGCCGTCATGGCGATGGCGTAGGACCAAGATTTGATAAGACTCCACATGGTATTTATTTTTTTTGCATGAAATTATTCATACTTAAACCCGAACGTCACACAAATTCTTGAAGGACTATGTACTCCAAAAAATTTGTCGGTCCAATTATTATTTTCTTCCAAGTATCCATCCTAACCAAAGTCCGACAGCACCCCAGGATACCACCGCATCCACTAAATATCCTATGGACGATTCGTTGAACCAAATAGAATTGAGATAAGGTATCGTTAAGTATCCGATGATTCCGACAGAAACAGAGCTTATGATGGTGGTGCGGTAATCGATGGATGTCATGCGCAATAACAGTAGTGTGAGCAGAAATACCGAGATCAAGTCAATGCAAAAGGCGCGAAACATATTCATGCCCATGCTGGTGTCAAAAGACTTGTGGTAGCTGATCATGGCCCAGGGTTTGCCTTTGTTGACTTCCATGTCCTTCTGCGCCTGTTCATGCGAGGTGCCGGGTGGTACGTTCGGAAGCATATAAGTGCCCTCTTCGTTAAGGTTTTGGTTCAGTGCAGTCATAATCTGATCCTGGTTGGGTGTGTAGCCGTACATGGCCTGATGCACCGGCAGGATAGCCCAGGAGAGAAACTGCCAGAGGAAGAGCAGGGCGGCGCCGACAAGTGTTGCAATGATCTGTTTATTCATTTTGTTTGATTTGTAACGAAGATAATGGATTTTTCTATTAATCAGCTCTAAATGATTTTTTTGTTTCAGAGAATTCGTACAGCCAAATGGAGCATTCGTTTGATATATGCCGCGCTTTAGAGGTTATTGTTTTGTCTTTGTTATTGTAATCATACGCTAATGAAACAACGCTTGATAACGACAAATTAAACGGGTTATCATATGGCTTTTAATTTTGTTAAGTAAATGAATTTTATTGTTATTTTTTAATACCGGTTTTAGTAATTAATATTATTTGTTTTAGCGCTAACTATAAATATTATTTATGTTAATTTATGGGTGATAATAATAAACTATTTATCATAGTACCATCATACACACCCTGATCAAAAGTTTTGGTGGTCTTAATAAACTTACTTAAATAATAATATGAAATTCTCTATTTTTAAACTTTTACTTTTTATTTCTCTCATCATTGGTCTAAGTTGTAATAAAATCGAAACAAGCAACGTTGATATAGGAAAAACTTTATCTCAACGGACGGAAATTTGTGAACCAGGTGTATATAGTATTGAGAACGGAATTCTCAGATTCAATTCAGAGGGTGATTATAAAAGAGCGATCGGATTTTTATCATGTGCAAACCGCGATATTTTGGAGAATTGGTTGTATAGTATACCTATAATGACAACATGGAAATATAAAAAGGATTGGGACTCTCGGGTGTGTGAAGATTCTGATAATTTGACAAACGAAGAATTTAATTTATTAATGAGCCAGTACGCTGACAAAATTAAATTTTCAAAAGATGAAATGGGAAATAATCAGTTTGATTTGAAACTAACTGCTTTAAATGAGTTTGCTAATATAGACGGTCTTTTCAAAATTGGTCCATCATTGGTAAAAATAGACGGTAATAAATTTATTCAAATTATTGATGGTGACCAGACTAAGCTAAATCTTGCTATGAGCTTGACCGAATCAAATTTTGATTTGGGGATTATGATTCATGATATCGTTATAAATGAATCTTTAATGACACTTTGCGCCACATCATGTCCAAATTCAATGAGCAAAACAGTTCTTGATCAGGAAAAGGAGTATCGATTTTCCTCCGGTTTCTCTATTCAAGATTTAAGTAATATCTTGCCCCAGCAATCTGGTGGTAGTTGCGAGGTTGGGCTCTTTAAAGTTCAGTATATATTGAATTTTAATATGAAAGGAGCTTGTCAAAAACATAGATGGTTATTAGGTTGGGTATGTTCAAGTTTGTCAAGATCTGATCAGATATTTAAAGGTAACATTGTAGTAAATTATATTGTTGGCGGTCAAATGGGATCTAAAGTATTGAATATAGATAAGGCTTATAAAAATTTATGCTATACTGAATTTAATGAGAATATTTTTGAAATAAATACAGGATGCATAAATAGAAATCAATTTCAATCTTTTCAGGTTTGTGTACAGTCCAATAACTTAGACGCTGACGCCACCAGGCGGGGCTTTCATTTGGATTTTGATTGTAATTAATTTTCGATTGAATGAGTAAATTGATATGTGCTTTGTATTTATTAACAGTTCCGGTAGTCGTATCGGGTCAGTTTACTCATTCTTTTTTTCTGGGGCCGTCTATAACAAAAAACAGGCTTTTGTTGCATGGCGTTGATGATAGAGTATATATCTATAATGATGGACCTACCTATAAATTGTTTTATAATCTGGGTTACAGGCTGGAATATATCTGGAAAAGTAAATTTGGACTCTGTGCTGAATTGCAATATAAAAAGGTTGGATCGGATCGGGTTGAATTTGATCTGGTCAGAGATAGATACCAGGATGCATGGCAATATTATATTTCAATACCGACCTTAGTATTGTTTAAAACCGGTCGTGGGCATAGCTTTGGAATTGGATATGTTCTAAATTACAGATTGGATGAAGCCAAAGATAATACGTTTTATGGTGCATACTTCAAAATTGACAAAAAATATAAGTACTGCCATGATGTGGCAATTGAGTATGTATTAAAATTGAATACCAGGTTTTTTGTGAAAATAAGATGGGAAGAAGGTCTGGATCCGGTGCATGAGGTCTACCTTTCAGAATTTAAAAATCGCTCTTTTCACTTCTCATTAATGTATAAAATTAAGTGATGAAAAATATTTTCATAATTATTTTAATATTGAGCATGCACTTGGTTTATGGCCAAAACTCCGCATTGGACTTTATGTTTGGAACGAATACGATGTTCCTCAATGCAAATTATTCAAAAGGCAGACCGGAAAGTTTAGATATCAGCTTTGGGAAAAAATTTCCCGGACTAAATCTTGGATTCCGGTATAAGTATCACCTCAATCAGAAAGTTTTCCTTAGTTCAACAGTCAATGCATACCTAAAAATTCGCGATAAATGGGCGTTTCCGAATCCGACGCTGAGGCTGGAAGAAGAGTTAAAATTTTACACGATAGCTATCGATTTTGGTGTTAACTACCAAATATTCAAATCCGTTATACTTGGAGTGGCGCCTTTTTATGAAACAATTTTGGATAAAAATCAAAACCTTGGCCCTTATTTCATTAATACTTATAATCCTCATAACTATGGATTGGACTTTAGTCTTATGTATTCATTAAACAGGAATTATCAGTTATCCTTAACTTATTTAAACGGGTTTTCGTGCATCGTTGACAGTTCAAAGGATAGCAGCGAGATGTATCCGTATGCTCTTAAAGTAAGCTCACTGGCATTGTCAATTTGCGTGCTTATGGACAGGTCATGAGGTATTGAGGAGGTATGTGATTTAACGTTTTAATGAATATCTATGATTGGAATAGTGTTTCCTCATTCCATCATTCCTGGTTCTGGTTTTTGGATTTTTTTATCCATAAACCTGAACCATCGGTTTTTCACATTTGAGGTTAGTTTGTGGCATCCTTGCGGAGTTGTCATCTGCCGGTAAGAATTGGACTGATTTTCGATTTGGGGACGCAGCTTCAGTATTTCGCGGTGATGATTTTTTTGATAAAGTCTTGTTGAATAGCAAATTTATTAGTATTTTTGTGCTAAAATATTTAGCATGTCTAAGGCAAACAAAAATATTCGGCATCTGAGGGCATTCAAAGGCTGGTCTCAGGGTCAACTGGCTGCTGCACTGGAAATTCCCAGAGCACGCATCGGAGCTTATGAAGAAGAGCGATGTGAGCCACCAATCGAAGTTTTGATTAAGATCTCGGATATCTTTCATATTGCGATTGATGCGCTCGTCCGTTGTGACCTGAGTACAGTCAACAGGGATGAGCTGATTCGTGTAGGGGATAACAGAATCCTTTTTCCGGTAGTCGTTGACAGAGAGCGCGAAGACAAAATTGAGGTGGTCACGGTCAAGGCCAGCGCGGGTTATCTTGGAGGATATGCGGATCCGGAATTTATCGGGGATATGCCCAGGATGTCTTTACCTGTGCGTATCCTGGGTAAATGCAGAGCTTTTCCGATCAAAGGGGATTCGATGCCCCCGCTCCGTGACGGATCCTATGTCGTGGCGCGCTATGTGGATCACTTCAAGGATGTGAAAGCAGGAAAAACATACATCGTGCTCACGCAGGATGAAGGTATTGTGTACAAACGCCTTTATCCAAAAGGTAACATCCTCGAATTGCGCTCCGATAATCCGATCTACAAACCTTATGTGGTGCATCGCAAGGATGTTCTGGAATTGTGGGAGTTTGTTTGTGCTATGAATATGGACGACCGTCGTGATGAAGCGGATCCCGTGGCAGGAATATACGAAATGCTCCATCACCTGAAGTCAGATATTGCCAAAATCAGTAAGACTTAAGAAACTGTTTTGCGGTAATCGCAATGTTTCAATGTACATTTCGAATCATTCGTATAATGATTTGGATCAGTGGTATCAAGGATTATAAGGCAAAACGTCAGCCCGCATAATTTTGTCGCTGATCACTAGAGGATGCTCTGGTAACCTTTCAGGTGCCCATCGGTTTTACGTGTTTTTGCTAGACAATGGGTGCCTGACTTGTTTGACAGCCATCGAAAGCGAAATGGCTTATAAATAATTTGGTATGCGGTTCGTTGAGGTTATCAGAGCGCATCCTTTCACCTTAATTTTCGTGCTGCAAAAAGTTCCAAAAATTTCATTCCGCAAGTACTGGACCTTCTGGATCTTTATTTCTAAATATTACCCTGACAAATTTCAAAAGATTTTTTTATCAGTCAGTAATATTATTCATAAAGGAGCTGGTACAGAACCATTTCGGTCAATGGCTGTTAGAGACCCGTTAATTCATTCAAAATGTCAGTATTTAAGTTTCGCTCGGAGAAACCTGAAATTTTTAATTTATGCCGTTCGGTGGAAACACCGGTAGCCAGAAAATTAGAACATCGTCATGAGGCGCATGGTCATTATCGTGAAGACCCGTATCAATGGATGCGGCTGAGCGACGAACAGAAAGAAGCAAAAGATCCTGACGAACAGACCAGAGAAGTAATCGGTTATTTAAACAGTGAGAATGAATACCGCGAAAAAGTTACGGCACACCTTTGCGATTTTGAGAATAAATTGTTTGAAGAGATCAAGTCCAGAATTAAGCAAACAGATATGTCTGTTCCTTACCTGAATAATGGTTACTATTATATTACCCGTTATGAAGAAGGAAAGGAGTATCCTGTATATACTCGCAGGAAAGGTTCGCAGGACGGGCCTGAAGAGATCCTGCTGGATGTGAATAGTATGGCTGAAGGTTACGAGTACTACCATGTTGGTTCATTCGAAGTGAGTCCCGATAATCAGTGGATTGCCTACAGTGTTGATCAGGTCAGCCGCAGGCAGTATACCATATTCTTTAAAAACCTGCACAATGGCGAGGTCTTGGCCGAATCGATTCCAAAGACTTCCGGAAACATCGTTTGGGCGAACGACAATAAACACCTGTTTTATTCTGTCAAGGATAAAGCACTACGCGACTATAAAATTTTACGTCATGAACTCGGAACTTCTGTCAGTCATGATGTGGAAATTTATCATGAAAAGGACGAAGCTTTTCATGTTTTTGTATTCAAGACGAGATCAGAACACTTTTTGGTGATTGGTTCGTCTGCCACATTAAGCAATGAGTTCAGAATTCTTGAGGCGGCGCAACCGTTGGGCGAATTCCGTTTGTTTCATCCTCGTGAACCAAAGCTGGAGTATGAAATTGACCATCACGATAATCAATGGTACGTACTCACCAATGCAGACGGCGCCTTTAATTTTAAAGTAATGCATACACCTGTTGGGCAAACGGACAGAGCATATTGGCGTGATTATATCCCACATAAGGATTCGGTATTTATTGAAGGGATCGATTGCTTCAGGGATTTCATAGTTATCGAGCAGCGTGAAGGCGGCAATACGCGGATTCGTATCAGAGATTGGTCAGAAATTGAACACGAAATTGCGTTTGAGGAAAAAAGTTACACGGTGGAGATGTCGGCCAATCCGGAATTTGATACGCACATGATACGACTGAGTTATACTTCGCTGACGACCCCATCGACAGTTTACGATTATGAAGTTGGTATTAGAAAACTTCACTTTCTCAAACAACAGGAGGTCATCGGCACATTCAGTTCAGCCGATTATACCACCGAATTGATTCAGGTCCGGGCCCGTGATGGGGTAATTGTTCCAATGTCTGTTGTGTATCATCGGGATTATCCAAAAAACGGTACCATGCCTTTATTGCTGTACGGATATGGTTCTTATGGTATCAGTATGGATCCGATGTTTTCATCTGCCCGCTTAAGTCTTCTGGACAGGGGATTTGCCTTTGCAATAGCCCATATCCGCGGCGGGCAGGAGATGGGTAGAAAATGGTATGAAAGCGGTAAATTTTTTGATAAGAAAAACACCTTTAATGATTTTATCGATTGTGGCCAATATCTTATTGATCATCTTTATTGCGGGGGACAAAAGTTATTTGCTATGGGAGGCAGCGCCGGTGGGCTGCTGATGGGAGCCGTGATCAATCAGGCGCCTCGGCTCTGGGCTGGTGTTGTTGCTGCTGTGCCTTTTGTTGATGTGGTGTCGACGATGTTGGATGATTCGATCCCGCTGACGACAGGAGAATTTGATGAATGGGGGAACCCGGCGCAGAAAGATTTTTATGATTATATGTTGTCCTATTCTCCCTACGACAATGTGATGTCCGGTCTATATCCGCCCATGTTGGTGACGACAGGATTTCATGATTCACAGGTGCAGTATTGGGAGCCCGCAAAGTGGGTTGCAAAAATCAGAGATTTGAAAACGGATCAAAATCCATTGATCATGTTTTGCAATATGGATACGGGACATGGCGGCGCATCAGGAAGGTTTCGCAGATTGAAAGAAATCGCGATGGAATATACTTTCCTGCTGGAGCTTTCAGGTCTGGTTCTGGAGTAAAGGAAAATAACGTTCTTTCATGACGTTGACATGATGGATGACATGTCCTGCGAGGGTAAATCCCAATGCGAGGACACTGATACTGCCTGCGAATGTTTGGCCGGTCCTTTGCATTTCTGTTTCGTCAAAGGAATCAAATAAATTGATCGAACCCGCCCGTACATTTTTGAATTCCTCAAGAAGGAGTGATATATCCCTGATGTTGCGATGGGCTTCAGCGGCATACAGATTTTCATCGAATCCGGCAAGAACGGTTTGGTCATTTCTCGCAAAACGCATGGCCCTGTAGGTGAACACGCGCTCTGAGTCTATCAAATGCTGAATGATGTCGGCAATGGTCCATTTACCTGGAGCGTACACTCGATTACCCAATTGCATGATTTCCGCACTAAAAGTTTCTATTAGCGCTGGGCCGTTTGCCTTTAAAGCATCGCTAAGATTTTCTTCAGGTACACAATGAATATACCGGTCAAAGTATTCCGGCATTGACCTGATTTGAGAGACGTTCATGAGTATGTCTTAATTCCTTTGTAAGAGAATCTTTTGCGTGTAGTTTTTATTCCTGGATTTCCAGCTGAGTAAATAAAAACCATCATTCAGATTTTCTGGAAGTAGAAATTTGGAATCTGTTGTTGATTTTTGAAATGAAATCAAACGTCCTAATGGATCTGTCAGTCTCAGGTCGCTGATATCATCTTCTCTGCTGTTGATCCATCCTTCGGTGGGGTTGGGAAAAAACTGATCGTTGACGATATTGATATCTTTTGTGGCAATCAAGCAGTTCTGGTCAAGTAATTCAAGGATGTATTCTCCTGGAAACTGAACACCGGGATAATCTATCTGCAGATTGCCCAGCAAACTTCCAATGGTGAGTTTGATCACGGGTTTGTAATTGCCAGGAATATTATCAGAAGTTGGCGTTCCTTTGAGAATCAAACATCCCAGCGTCTTCTTAGGATAGGTGCAGTTAGGCGGGTTACAGGCATAGGTAATGCCTTTTGGAAGATTAGAAATAGCGCCTGTAGTATCAATTTTAGCAAAATTCAGATTGATCAAAAATGGAATTCCGGGAATGGTCAGTGTATCCGGAATGGTTACCGTAAACACGAACTCATAGGGCTTATTGATACATGCCTTTTTGTCGATGCCTTTGCCGGTGCCGCCGGGAATGACCGGACGTGGATATACGCCTGCAGAAGAATCACGATACGTGCTGTCCGGAACACAGTTCTGGGCATTCGCAGCGGAAAAAAAGCATAAAAGCAAAAAGAATGTAAAGAATTGTTTCATTTTTGAATCGAATTTGATGGCAAAATAGCCAAATTTTCGACAAACAAAACAAAACAATTTATGCCAAACCGCGGACTGCTTGCGTTTCTACTGCTGTTTTTAGCCTGGACCTGCCGATCACAGAATGTGATGGGTTACGTAATGGATAAAACCACGAACCTGCCTCTGCCAGGTGCTATCGTCAGCCTCGGCGGCAACACCGCCATCACGAGTGAAAGTGGAGAATTCACTTTAACTGTTCAGGGTAAGGCCAGGAAGCTCAAAGTTCATTATACAGGCTATGAGGATGCCGTTATCGAGATCAGCACAGACCTGAATATTGAGACGGGGCTGATTATTAAGCTGGATGAATCCAATACTTTGCTCAACGTAGCGGAGGTGAGTTCATCCCGGTATGAGCGACGCATCGCAGAGTCGTCCGTCTCCGTAGATGTAATTCAGCCCAGAATGGCGGAACGCCTCAATAGCGTCGTTGCTTCACAGGTCATCGATCGGGCGCCCGGCGTGCAAATCATCGACGGACAGGCCAATATCCGGGGTGGATCGGGTTACAGCTATGGAGCAGGAAGCCGGGTCATGCTCATTATGGATGATCTGCAGATTCTGCAACCGGATGCAGGCTTTACCAATTGGTCAGATCTTCCAATGGAGAATATCGGGCAGATTGAAGTGGTCAAAGGAGCTGCTTCTGCATTGTATGGATCTGCAGCGATGAACGGAGTCATTCATTTTCGGACGATTAAACCTTCCATCGAACCCTATACTGCTGTCACGCTGTCAACGAGAATCTTTGGTCATCCGTCCAATGGGATGGAATGGTGGGGAAGCGATCACGGAAATCATGCAATACCTTCAGACAATGCAATCATTTTTACCCATCGGCAAAAAGTGCGGTCGTATGATCTGGTTTTGGGGGGCATGTACAGAAACGAACTATCGTATAACCGCAGCAGCGGTTCAGAAAATTACCGGGTGAGCGGAACACTGGTCAAGCATTTTTCTGATCGCTTGATCGGAAGCCTGGGGGTGAATTTCAATACTGGTTCAAGCTCCTCATTTTTTTACTGGAGCGGAGCAGGCGCGCTGACTGGAGATACTACTTCCTATAGCCACAGCAATCGTACGCGGTTCAATATTGATCCTTCACTGCAGTATTTTTCGACAAGAAATTACCGACACCGGGTCATGGCAAGATGGTTGCACATTGATAATGAAAATCTTGGTAATCAATCGAACCACAGCGATAATATTTTCTCGGAATACCAGGTTCAGAAAGAATTTGAAAAATATGGATTAATGCTGACATTGGGTGCATTATATAATGGTCAGACTGTGAAGGCGCCACTATATAACGACACGGTATTTCACAATACCAATCTGGCAGCTTACGTCCAGGCAGATGAAAAAATAACGCCGAGGCTGACGCTCAGTGCCGGTATGCGTTATGAGTATTACAGCCTCAAGGGGCCTGATGTGATTGACAATACGCGCGTGCAGAATCCTGTCAGCGATAGCAAACCTGTATTTCGGTTTGGACTGAATTATCAACTGGCCAGGGCCAGTTTTTTAAGAATGTCTTATGGAGAAGGATTTCGTTTTCCAACACTGGCAGAAAAATATATTCGGACGAATGCCGGAGGATTTAACATCATTCCCAATCTTCGGTTGGGCAGTGAATATGGCCGTAGCGCTGAAGTCGGCTTTAAGCAGGGCTATAAATTCGGACCCGTAGAAGGGTTATTAGATGTTGCAGCTTTCTGGTCAAGGTATTATGATATGATTGAATTTACACTGGTGGTGACGCCTGCTTTTCAGTTTTTTTACCAGGCGCAAAATATTGGTGACACAGAAATCCGAGGACTTGAGTTTTCGACGCAGGGAAAAATAGTTCATGGAAAAAATCAATGGATTTATCAGGCCGGACTGACCCTGATGGATCCTAAATTTCAGGAATGGGATACACTGGGAAAGCAAATTCCAATCAACAGGTTGAATGAAGCAACCAAAGGTCAGCAGAATGCCAGCGCTTCCAGTTCCTATGAAAACATTCTAAAATACCGTTCCAAAGAATTGGTAAGAGTTGATCTGGAGTATCAGCGCGGACCATTCTATGCCGGTGTCAATTTTAGTTATGCGAGTCATGTTCGTGCGATTGACAAACTATTTGAACTGGAACTTTTTATCAAGGGGGTCCAGGCCTTTCGCCAGGAACACGATCACGGTTACCGATTGTACGATGCGCGATTTGGTTATAAATTGAAGCATTTCGATTTTCAGGTGAATGTTCAGAATCTGACCAATGAGATCTATACGCTGAGACCTGCGCTGATGGAAGCGCCGAGGAGTTTCGGTGGGAGGATAACGTATACGCTGTAGAGTGAAAACTAGAATTCAGGGCAAATGAAACTCTGATTATTGTAATCACCGACAAGGCTGATACTCAATTCGAAGGAATGGGTGAGCTGGCCGTATTTGGAAAGGTCGCGAAGTCCCGCATCATAATGAAGTCCGATGATCACTTTTTTTATTTCAAATCCAATCAGGAAGCCAAGATCAACCGGTGTAAATCCATTGACGGTTGAAGCACTGCGCAGCGAAATACCAGCATGATAGGCGGTCTGGCTAAAATTATAAAAAGATCGCCGGTAGTTGGCGCCGACCTGTAAGAGCTGATGAGGTCCCTGAAGACTCAGATGAAGTCTGGGAAAGAATTGCTGCGAACGGTCAATCTGATAACTCAGGTTGGTGATAAAATTGATGCGTGGAAATGCATCATTCTTTTTAATTCCGATGTAGTTGATGTCTTCAATGTTGTTGTAGAGTGAAAAGTTGGGTTGAAACAAATAATGCAAGCCAATGCCGGATTGAATATTCCATTTGGAAGAAAGATCGGAAGCGATTTGTATACCCAGTTTCAGATCACCTGTGTTGTGGATGTTCTGTGGGAGGATCTCGCCGGTGCCGCCACTGTATTGGTCCAGTCCGTCAAACTGGTCCTGAAAGTAGATGTTGTCATAACTAAGTGAACGTTGAAGGACTGAAAGTCCGACCCCACCACCCAGGTAAGTATGTTTTACTTTGTCCAGTCTCTTGTGAAAGGCAAGTTGTGTGCCGATCTCATTGCGTGTCCAGTTGAGTGCTTGCGTCTTGTCTGTCAGAAAATAAACGCCTATCGCAATGAAGTCCTTCGCAAAATTGTGATTTCCCAAATCAAACTTGATGTCTCCGGATAAGGCAAAGCTTCTGCCCGGATCTGCGGTTAAATTGGTCCATTGGTTTCGATTGATCAAACGAACCTTAAAATTGCCATCAAAATAACCTGTGGAGGCGGGATTGTAGTAGGAGGACATGACGTTGAACTGACTGAAATTGATATCCTGAGCGGTTATCTGCCCAAGAATAGCAAAGCAAAAGACACCAAAAATAATACGACCCATAGGGCAGAAAGATAGGAAGATTTGGATAAATGACAGTCTCTTCAAGGTATGCCCGGCCAAATGACATCACTGCCGACCATGCCCGATCAATAACGCAGAAATGCCCTACCTTAGTGCCATGACAATTCAGAGACTTCTGCAAGCCAATGCACCCCTCAGAAAGGAGCCATCGCACCGTGCAGAGATGACCAGTCAGTTGCTGTTTGGTGAACGATTCGATATCAAAGAAACAGCGGGTGATTGGGTTTATGTGCAGTGTGTTCATGATGGTTATGAAGGATGGCTCGAGTATAAAGTTGTGTGCGAAAGATCCGATGAAGCGCAATCATCTGGTATTATCACGCGCGATTTTGCACATGTCGTGTACCGCGATGAGACCCTTGTTTTGCCGTTTGGTTCGTTGTGTCCCATGCCAATGCTCAAACACAACGCGAATAAAAATGACTTTATCAGAGAATCTGTCTCAATAGATCATGCAATTGAGCTGATAGAATCTGTCTTTCACCTCGCACCATATTTGTGGGGAGGGAGGACAGCCATGGGGGTTGATTGTTCAGGATTAACTCAGTTGTATGGACGTTTGATAGGAATCAATTTACCGAGAGATGCCTGGCAGCAGGAATCAGCCGTTGAACCACTCAATGCGGAAGCTACCTGCGAGAGAGGTGATTTGTTATTCTTTGCAGAGCCGGAAGGCAAAATTTCACACGTAGGAATTTATATCGGCGAAGATAAAATTCTGCATGCCTCAGGCCGTGTTCGAATCGATCTGTTGACAAAAGAAGGAATCATTCACGGACAGACCGGCAAACTTACACATCACTTTCACTCTGCAGGAAAAATATCAAAATACTAAAGCGCCCGGATGATATCGTATTTGGTCAGAACATGATATTGATTGCTCTGATCCCTGGTAATGACGCCGGGAATTTTTTCTGTAAAGCACTTATTGAGCATGCCAAGGGGCAGATCCATGGATACGCGCGGCATCGGCTCGGACATGATTTCTGATACCGCCTTGTCTGCATTTTTCATTGGATTTTCAAGGATGTATTGTAGAATGGAATTTTCTGAAATGGTGCCGATCACTTCCTCGTCTTTCATTACCGGCAACTGCGATATATCGTGATCCTTGATCATGGTAAGTACGTCTCGAAGTCTCGAATCCGGTGAGACGGAATAGAAGCTTTTGTCTTTTTTAGCCGCCACCAGGTCACGCACTTTGAGCTCGGATTCCAGAAATCCACGCTGACGCATCCAGTCGTCATTGTAGATTTTTCCAACATAACGGGATCCGTGGTCATGAAAGATGAGCACGACGGTGTCTTCAGGTTTGAGTTGATTTTTAAGCTGATGAAGACCAGCGAGTGCTGATCCTGCAGAATAACCAAGTAGTATGCCTTCTTCACGTGCCAGCCTTCGCGCAGCGAGTGCGGCATCCTTATCGCTGACTTTCTCGAAAAGATCAATGAGTGAGAAATCAACATTCTTGGGAAGGATGTCTTCGCCAATTCCTTCGGTGATGTAAGGGTAAATCTCCTTTTCATCAAAAATACCGGTTTCGTGATATTTCTTGAAAACACTCCCAAAGGTATCGATGCCCCATATTCTGATGGCGGGATTTTTTTCCTTGAGGTATCTCGCTGTACCCGAAATCGTTCCGCCGGTACCTACACCAACCACAAGATGGGTGATTTTACCGTCGGTCTGATCCCAGATCTCGGGTCCGGTACTTTCATAATGTGCCTGTCCGTTGGATAGGTTGTCATATTGATTGCACCAGAAGGAATTGTTGATTTCCTTGCTCAGCTTTTCTGCCACGGAGTAGTATGATCGGGGATCGGTTGGATCGACGTTGGTTGGGCAGACGATGACTTCAGCACCCATCGCCTTGAGCATATCGATTTTTTCTTTCGACTGCTTATCACTGGTCGTAAAAATGCACTTATAACCTCTTACACAGGCCACCAGCGCGAGTCCCATGCCCGTGTTGCCACTGGTGCATTCGATGATGGTGCCCCCGGGTAATAACTTGCCACTGGCTTCCGCGTCATCGATCATTTTGACCGCCATGCGATCCTTGATGGAGTGACCGGGATTAAAGGTCTCAACCTTGGCCAGTACGGTCGCCTGAATACCCTGCGCGACACTGTTGAGACGGATCATTGGGGTATGTCCAATGGTCTCCAGGATGTTGTTTTTGATTTTTGCAGACATGCTGCAAAATTACCCTATTTCGGGCTAATGCCGGACGTAGACGAAGAATTTGGAGGTAATGGCCCCAAGGCCAGAGGCGACTTCACTGCTGACCAATACTTCAATATCGCGGCGTTGACTGGAAGGTATTTTGCCAATGACCTTGGCCAATACCGAGCGTTCAAGCACGGGATTGTAAATTTCAATCAGGGTGCCTGGTTTGGCGCGGTTGTACATCGCGTAGCAATGACCGGTCGTCATGGCCAAATCCGGACAGTAAGCCACGCCCCGGTATTCTCTGGTATAACTGGTCAGTCCGGTATTGAAAACCTGTGTTTTTTCATTTTCTTTTTTGTCCTGAGAAGCCTGCTCTGGAGTTTGTGATGCCGGATTGGTCTTTTCAGCCTTGCCAAGACGAAACATCCAGGCAATCTGGATGAGCTGATCTGCGCGTACCGAGCTGGTTTTCAGTTTGTTGCGCTGTATGATTTGACTGGTAGTCCACTGCGTTCTGTTTCGGGTGAGCGAAAGGATGGTTTCGCCAGGCTGAATCCTGTAATAGACAGGGATATAAAGCTCCTCGTCTTCCGGTGCTGCATCATATTTGATCAGTTGTTGTATGGGAATGTTGATCCACTGACCGGTCCGGAGTTGCGATGGATTCAAGCCCGTATTAGCGGTTGTAAGTTCCTTTTCTGACAGACCGTAAGCTGAGCGAATTTGAAACAGATTTTGACCTGCTTCGACGACATACTGGATGTAGGGCTTATTTTGTGCGTCAAACTGCACAATGACTCCGGTGCCGGCCTGGCCTGAAAGGTCAATGGCAGCCAAAAGAATGATCACCGGGATCAAGATGTAGTTTCTGAGCATAAGACCAAATTAAAGGACAAATATATTATAAAATTATTTAATATATTAAGTTTTGATAGACAATAAACGCCTTTTGGCAATCATTCCGGCCAGGCTGGGGTCGACCAGGCTTCCCCGGAAGATACTGCGGGACATTGCCGGCAAATCCCTGATCCACAGAGTTTATGCGCAGGCCCTGAAGGTCAGGGTGTTTGACCAGGTAGTCATCGCAGTGGACGCAGAGGAGACCCTGGAGCACGTGCGTGGTTTCGGCGCAACGGCGGTTATGACTTCAACGAATCATATTTCCGGAACAGACCGCTGTGCAGAAGTTGCTGCTCAATATCCTGAATTTGAGCTGGTCATCAATATTCAGGGAGATGAACCTTTTGTGGATCCGGGGCATTTAGACATGCTTGCACATTTGATTGCCAGAGAGGGGGTAAGTCTCGCAACACTGATTTGTCCTCTGGCTCATCCGGACGACTTCACAAATCCAAATATGGTCAAGGTGGTGACTGACCACATGGGCAGAGCTTTGTATTTCAGCCGTGCCGCTATTCCGTATCAACGCGCCAGGGTAGCTGGCTCTTTTGTGCTGAATAATTTCTCTAACAGGCACATTGGATTATACGCCTACCAGCGTCATGCGCTGATGGAGGTCAGTAAACTACCGCCTGGGCCACTTGAACAAATTGAAATGCTGGAGCAATTGCGATGGCTGGAGGCCGGTCTCTCGATCCATACGGCAAGGGTCAATGCGCCGGAACCCGGAATCGATACAGAGGAAGATCTCGAACGGGCCATCAAATTCTGTCAGGAGAAGGGCTTGTGAACCGTTGTTCACCATTGGAATTTTAGTTCAACTCTGAAAACAAAATCACTTGCGTTTATTGGCCTGTCCATTGTAGTGGAATGATCAATTGAACATTGACATAAGATTTATTGACTCGACCTGGCACAAAAAAGTACTCTTGTTTGATAATCGAGTTTTTAATCGCTATGTCGAGTTTTTCATATCCGGTATTAACGCTTGGAAAAGGATCTAGTGCTTGTCCCGTTGACAACACGGTGATCAGAATTTTTGCATTGATGGATTTGTTGATCTTTTTGAGTTCCAGTAACACACTTTCGTCATTCATAATACCTGAAGTAATTGTTGATAACGTGCATGTATTTCTATCTTTAGCTTTGACATAAGCACAAGTAACCAAAAATGGCATTTCTGGTATTTCATTATAATATTCAAATTCATTCTTGACGATTTTTAAATCACTTTTCAGGGTTGAAGGGTCAAAAATTTCCATCGTATCAATCCTGGATACATGAATTGGCTTTCCAATTGAGCTCACAGATGGAGCGCATTCGTGAACGCTAAGCATGATTATTACAAAAAGTGAGTAAATCAGCATTTTTTGAATTGGATTCGGTTGGATTAAAATTTTATTTAACATAATAATTCGATTTTTAAGTTGTGAAGAGAAGGAGTGGCTCACTGGTGGACTAGAGGCTGAAAATGTTAATTTCAACAACATGTCTGAATAAAACTGGGCAGAAATATCTTTTTTCACAAATTGATCAGCCTGATATTCATGTACGAGAAGTAGTCTGGATTTTATCAATGTTATCAATGGATTGTACCAAAATATCACCCTGATGATTTCGATTATGATCATATCCAGTGAATGGCAATTTAACGCATGGCATGTCTCATGGGTAATGACAGCTTTTCGGAGACTGGATTCCTGCCTGAGCGTTTGTGGTAAAAAAATATAGTGAAAGAAAGAAAAAGGTGATTCTATATTCTGATATACTATAATACAACCTCCTTCCTTCTGTTCTTGAATATTATTCGAAATGAGTGAATGCAGACTGCGTACCCTGATGATGAACCTGATCGTGAGGAATATTAAAACTATCAGGTAAAAACAAAAAATAAGATCGTAAAGGGTAAAAGAGAATTTATTTACGCTGTTAAATGAATTCAGGCTTAAGGTTGAATGATCTAATTGGAAAGTATAAACATCCCCAATTTTATAGTCTAATAGGTCACCCTGATAAGGGATAATGATACCTGACAAGAGTATAAATAACAGAAGAAATCTTTGAAATTGAAAAGCATAATGATTCTGAATGTAATATTTATGAAAGATTAGACCCGCAATCCAGATAAAACTTTGCTCCCAAAAATTTGAAAAGTTTAACACGAATTATTTTTTCATTTTAATAATATCATCAAGTTCTTTTAGGCTTAGATTATTTTCTTTAATGAGGAAGGAAACCAGTTCTTTGGGTGAATTGTCAAACAGTGAAGCTATAAAATTGCGGACCCTGGTTTTCTGATATACGTTCTGAGAGATAAGGGGTTTGTAAAGATGTGTTTTTCCGTACGCTTTGTAATGAATATATGCCTTGTCCACAAGGTTTTTAAGAAAGGTCGACACCGTGCTATGCGCGGGTTTAGGTAATCCCTGTTTGATTGCAATGTAATCCCGGATTTGACCAACAGTGCAAGGTTCGTTAATCTTCCAGATAATCAACATAACCTCCTCTTCGCCTTTGGTTAATTTGGAAAGTGCCAATATTATAGTTATTTGACTATAAATTTAGTTATAAATCCTAATTGTAATCAAATCTTTTTATGAATGAGAAAATATTTTTATAAATTGTTGAAATTTAATATAAAACACATATTAAATAAGTATAATATTAATTTGAGTAATATTATTTGGAACTGACTTTGGTTAGCATTGGAGTAGCCTATATTTTTTAATTCGTCACCACGCCTGAGCAAAATGCAGTCAGTTTCTGCAAAAATGGCCCTCCTGCGAATTAAGCTCACATACTTTTTTTTGTCCAAATTCTGGGGTTAATGCTCATCGATTCTGTTAATGGGAGGCTCATTTATTTACCAGAATACACCAATAATCTATACGTAAAGATCGATATTTATAATGTCATCATAAAAACAGACTGGCATTTTAAATGACTCGGTGTTGAATAAATTAGTGTGACAATTAGCTTTATAAATTTCATCAAATTTTTTTTAAAAATGGCATTCAAAATTTTTCTTCAAGCTCGTCGATAACTTTTTAGCACTTGAGCTTGCTGCAGAATCTGGATTAGTAATACGGCTTTGGTTCATACTGGAATCGGGATGCTTGCAAACAGCGTGCGCTAATACTGTCCGTAAACACTCATTCCTCCACCATAATATTGATGTTTTAAATGTTCATAGACTAAGTTCGTTTTTAAGTCAATGTCGTCTGTTTGATAAGCCGGGTAGGGTAAGGTTTCAAATAAGGTCTTGCTTACAGTGTTGAAGACGGCTGCTGCTGTTACCGATTTGTCCGACCATTGTTCAACTTTCAATTTGTCTTTTTTCAATGCTTCAAGTAACTCAATGGATATCTTCTTGATTTCGTTTTTCTCTTTTTTCTCCAATTTTTTGCCATATCTGAGTATGTCGAAGATAGCTTTTTGCTCGTCGGTTAGTCCTTCTCGCCTGGTGTCAGCTTCTTCTTCGGAATAGGAGTTTACAAGTTCAATTAATTTTCTAAAAGTTTCTTTGATTACAACTTCGTCTTTGCCTCGGTTGTATTCTTCGATGATTTCCTGGTAGCGCTTGTAGTAGTCAACTGTCATTGGATTACGTTCTACCATTTGTTTTAGTTGCTTTTCAACCTTGTCTTTGAGTGACTGAACTGCAGCATTTTTATTTTTGATTTTCAAAAAGTATTGTTCCAATAAATCAAAGTCCAAACCACTCAGGTCAATGATTTTGCCTTCGTCCTGGTCGGGTTCTGCAGCCATATTTTCTATGGATTCGTCTACCACATGCTGAATTTTACGCATGATGTCAGTTACATCAGCACTTTCAATATTGTCTTCAATGGCAGTGTAGATTACATCAATGGCATTCTTTCTCGGTGCATATTGGTTTAGTACTTTATCGGGTTGTAGGGCTTTATATTTCTTGAAAACTTCTCTTGCCAATACCTGAAATTTCCGTTTGGTCTCGTCATTGGTATATACGGCATTCACCGCCTTTTCCATTGCAGCCAATTTGTGCAAACCGTCAGCATTGATGAGCTCTTGCAAGTCAAAATTTACTTCACCCTGCAAAAATGCTTCAGTCGCTTCTAATGCTTCCTCCAACTGTTTGATCAGTTCTTCTTTCGGTTTTACAGGTGTTTCAGGTTTTTCTCCAGCACCGCCACCACCTTCGTCACCGTCCGTACCGTAAATTGCCAAAGCATCCAATAAGGCTGTGTACGTTTCAATATAGTCAACTATTAAACCGTTGTTTTTGCCCTCGCTGATTCGGTTAGCTCTTGCAATAGCTTGCATCAAAGTATGCGACTTCAAAGGCTTGTCTAAATACAAGGTAGAAAGGGTAGGGACATCAAAACCTGTAATCCACATTGCACAAACAATTACGAAACGGAAAGGATCATTTTCATCTTTAAACCTTGTCTCAAGGTCTTGGGTATTCATTTTCTCCCTATGCGGCTCAATGTCTAAATCCCATTTCTGAAACTTCTGAATTTCGTTTTGCTCCGGACTAACTACCACACAAATCTCTGTTTCCTTTATCCATTTCAGCTCACGGCTCTTCTCCAATGCTTCCTGGTCGCCATATTTTCCTATGCCAACTTCCTTTTCTAATTGTTCGACATACTTATTCCAGTATTCGGAAATGAGGTCATACATTTTTACGGCAGTGGGTTTGTCTAAGGCAATAAACATTCCCTTGCCTTTGTAGCCTCTGTTGCAAAAATGCCAAACGGTATCTTCGGCAATGGCATGTAGTCTTTTTTTGGCGGTAAGGATTGGATACTCTCTTGCAATTAAATTTTCTACTTTACTTCGTTCATCACTTTCTAAATCTTCCGTTTCCAGTAGGGTTCTGATGTTTTCATTTATTTTAGGATTATCCAACATTAGATACTCGCCTCTGTTTTCGTAATACAATGGAACAGTGGCACCATCATCCACACTTCTTTTAAAATCGTATCGGGAAACATAATCGCCGAAAATTCTCTTGGTTATTTCATCGTCTTTAAATAGAGGAGTTCCAGTAAAGCCAATAAATGAAGCATTGGGCAAAGCATTTCGTAAATTCATTGCTAAATTTCCGCCTTGCGTTCGGTGTGCTTCGTCTGAAATGACAATGATGTTATTCCGCTTGGTTATTTCTTCTTCAAAGTTAAATTTGTGAATGAGTGTAAACAAATAGCGGTGTTCTGAACTTAGTAATTCCTTTAAATGCTTCCCACTATTGGCTTTCAATGAATCTTTGGCTCCTGCTTTTACTTGCGGCACTGCACCCACGCCGCTGAAAGTCCCGTAAATCTGGGTATCTAGTTCATTGCGGTCGGTAACAATCAAAAAAGTGTAGCTGCCAGTAAACTTGTGGTGAATCTTTTGACAGAAGAAAACCATTGAATACGACTTTCCGCTTCCTTGTGTATGCCAAAACACACCCAATTTTTGTTTTTCTTCTAAACTGATTTTACCCAGTTTATATAATTTTTCTTTGTGCTGAATGTTCTCAATGGCTTTGTTTACGCCAATAAACTGATGGTTTCGGGCAATGAGTTTTACCACTTTGCCCAAAGAGTTATCAAACAGAATAAAGTTCTCGAATAAATCCAAAAAGCGTTTCTTCTCGCAAACGCCTACAATGATTCTATCCAAGGCGACAATTCCTTCATCTTCTTCAGTAATGCGTTTCCATTCGTGGAAATGCTGATACTTGCCCGTAATGCTACCAATGCGGCTTTCAATACCGTTGCTCAATATAATAAAAGCATTGTAGTCGAAGAGTTTCGGAATTACATCTTTGTAATCGGTAAAATTATCGTTGTAGGCATTTTCTAATTTGCGATGGGCTGCTTTTAACTCAATGAATATTAACGGAATGCCATTCACAAATCCAATAATATCAGGTCTTCGTTCACGATTGCTTTTGCCTTGAATCCACAATTGGCGAACAGCTAAAAAGTTGTTGTTGTCGGCATTGTCAAAATCGAAAACCTTGAGCGTTTTGTTTTTTATCTGTTCCCCTTTTTCATTGATAAAGTCAACGGGTATTCCGTTTCTTAAAAGTTGATGCTTTTCATAATTGATTTCGGCTAACGACTTGGTGATGCTTTCTTCAATGAGTTTTTCGTAGGCTTGGTTATAGGCTTGCTCCGGTAAATTGGGGTTAAACTGATTTAGTTTCTCAAAGAAAATCTTTTTGAGCACCACTTCTTTTTTGTTCAGTCTGCCCAAACTGCTGCCTTCGCCAAAGCCTTCTTTATTATAGGCTAATAGCGTATCCCAACCCAACTTGTGAAAAAACAAGTCGATTGCAGTTTGCTCTATAAGGTTATCTTCTGAATATTCCCAAGTCATTTGTTTCTGTTTAAAATGCTAATGATTAATTGCTTCACCGTTTCCATTTCATCCGGTTTACTGGTAGCCACAAACAGGGTAATAACCGCCAATGCCTCATTGCTTATGATTGGCGTTTTATTTTCTAGATACAGCAAGTCGTTTTTCTCCAAAAAATACAAAAAGCAAGCAGCGGCTATCCGTTTATTTCCGTCTACAAACGAGTGATTTTTTACAATAAGATATAAGAGCGTAGTTGCCTTTTCTTCAATGCTTTTGTATAAATCTTCATCATCAAACCCTTGAGCAATCTGTTTTACTGAACTTTCAAATCCCTCGTCTTTTGGTAGGGCAAACACATCTGAAGCAAAGGCTGATTTCATCTTTGTAATCACATTCAGATACTCTTTTGCCTCAGGATAAGTAGTTTGCCGAATGGTCTTGCCTTTGGCATCTAACTGTTCTTGGTCATAATCATCCAGTAATTCAAGCCCTCTGGCAAATATTTGCAGCATTTGGCTGTCTTCTGTGGTAGCTTGTTCGGTGACGGCACGGCTTAAAATGCGAATACCTGTTTTTAGGTATTCAACCTGTTGCTGCTTTTCGGCAAGTCGCCTTTCGTTGATGGAGTAGCCTTGCACCAGATAGTCTTTAAGGCGTTGGGTTGCCCATTGGCGGAATTGAATACCCCTTTGCGTGTTTACCTGATAACCCAAAGATATGATTACATCTAAATTATAATGCTCTATTTCTCTGGAAACCAGCCTTTTGCCTTCTTGCCGAACTGTTCGGAATTTCCGAACAGTTGCCAATTCACTCAATTCGCCAGTTTTGAAGATGCTTTTGAGATGCTCGCTTATGTTGGCTTTGCTTGAATTGAATAAGGCTACCAATTGAGCCTGATTAAGCCAAAAGGTTTCCCCTTCAAACTGCACTTCTACCTGCGTTTGATTATCCGGGGTTTGGTATATCACTATCTCACTCACACTTCTATTTGCCCGTTCATTAGTTTAGGTAATAAAATATCCCGTGCCTCTCGGAGTTTGGTGTTTTGTTTTGCCAAAACAAAAATTAGCTTCATCAAGCTTTCAACTTTATCATTGAATTCTTCAATTACACTTTTTGATGGCCAAAGTATTCGTAAAGATTTTAAACTTTCTTGATTAATTCCTGGTTGAGCAGCATTTGCATTCAACTGTTGCATTTTATTAAAGTAAAGTTTCTGATAAAGTGTAAAGAACAAATAATTCTGGTATAGTTCATCTATACTTCGCAGTAGGAAAACGTGTTCATTCACACAGCATTTATCGTGGGGAAAATCATCTTGAAACAATGTTGTCTTACCAATATAAGCACCGTCTTTATATATCAAGATGTCTTTATTCTCTATCTTTCCACGATTCATATTTTCAAAAAACGCTTCGTTAATTAGCTTCTCACTTTGGTAATTATACTTGCCTAAACCAATGACATTTTCAGCACCCACACTTGCAATTCCCTCCTTTAACTCTTTGTCTATTCCTCCCTTGGGTCTTGAGCCTGATTCAAGTTTTCCATAAATATCACCAATGGACTTAACTGACCAGCCCTTCGGTAAATTTTGTGGTTCTTTATCTCCAAACTGATATTCACCAAAGTCAATTTTGTAATGCATTTGCGCCTTCTCCTCCAACAACTTTATCCGCTTCAAATTATTCTCTATCAAATCATCATAAGCCGATAAAATGGATGCGATGCGGCGTTGGGTGGAGAGAGGGGGGTAAAAAACATTTAAATTCTTAAGTTCAGAACCTCTGATGCCTGCTTGAACTCCTTGTTGCACCAAAGATTTCATATTTGCAAAAGGAGTCTTGAAATAATAATAGTAAAACAAAGGATTTGCCCTATCTGAATTTAGCCTGACACGGATAAGATGACTTTCAAAAGTGGTTATTTCTGGGACTTCTAAAACTATTGAGCACTTCCCAGCACCTGAAGCAACAATAGATTGTCTTGCAAATAGTAAATCTTGTTCTAAAATATTTGAGGATTCAATTTCTCTATCGTTCAATGGAACAAGCTCCATTGGAATATCTTTGATTCTGTCATTGGCAAATAATTCTCCCATATTGATCATTTTGTAGCCGCTTCCTCGGACACGGCTTGGGCGATTTAATCCATTTTTTGAGGGGATTAAATACAATTCACCAAATTCTATTTTCTCCCATTTCATATCGCCAACTCTTTAATTGTCTGAACAAGATTTTTTTGATTACAGGATAGACACGATTTTTTAAAGGTTTCAAAATCCTGATAATCTTTCAATCCTGAAATCGTGTTCAGAATTTTATTAATTACAGGATGGTCACAATTTATTGAAGAACTTACATTTTGTAAATTCCGTAATCCTGTAATCGTGTGCAGACATTGTCTTTTCATTCGCTTTTGTATTTAAGGTTATCCTTCGTAATAATCTTTTTATTATAAACCCTCTTGAAATCCAAGCTGGTATTGCCAAAATTTATCAGAAGACCATCCGCAATATGATATGCTTCCAAATAGTTAATTGCCTGTGCCTTATGCACTCCTTCCAAATTTTCGATTGCCTTTAACTCAACCATCACTTTTTCTTCCACAAAAAAGTCAACCCTTCTTGTCCCAATTTGCTCATCACGATAAAAAATAGGCATTTCTAATTCTCGCTGAAAAGAAATATTTTCATGTGCAAATTCAATTGCCAATGCACGTTGGTAAATTACTTCCTGAAATCCATTACCAAGCGTAGAATGCACTTTCATTGCACAACCAATAATTTTATGGGTAAGCTTATCAATATCTGTTTCTTTCATCTTGTCCATCTTGTAATCTTTTTATCGTGTTCAGACATTTTCCATCAAATAATCTCTTTAATCGTGTTCTGAATTTGGTTTGCTAAGTTGAACGCTTCTTCATTCAATCCTTCCAACTCAACATGTATTTCGCTTAGTCGTTCTTCGTAGTCAAATTCATCATCAGTAGAAGTGTCCACACCTACATACCTGCCAGGGCTTAGGCTCCAGTCTTTGGCTTCAATGTCGATTTGGGTGACTACTTTGCAAAGTCCTTCTACATCGGTATAAACGCCATCAGGAAAACGGCTGGTAAGCCAATGGGCTTGTTTGTAGAAATATTCGGTTTCGTGCAGCAGTCCGGGTTCTTCTTCATCGGGGTTGCCGCTGAGTTGTTGTTGGAGGGCTTTCAGTTGGTCGAGTTGTTCCTTAATGTTCAGCTCTTTCCAGTCTTTGCTTTTGTTGAGTTGGTGTTCTTTGGTGGCTGTGCTGATGGCATCCAGCAGTTGTTTGATGAGTTTGTCTTGTGGTTTTCTTAATCCCTTTGTCTGAAACACGATTTTTTCGATTATTGGATTGGCAGGATTATCAAGTAAGGCAATATTTGATATCAATTTATTCTGTAAATCATAAATTATGTTCTTTTCATTTTGTAATTCCTTCCATTCTGGAATTATCTTGTCAATCCCTAAAACCTGCGAATCCTGTTTCAGACTGAATGTGCTGAGTGTTTCAAATATTTTCTGTAATTGTTTTTGCATTTCGGCAGTTTCTTCGGCTGTTTCTTTGGCCAAGTCGGCAGCTGATTGCAAATAGCTTTTTACCGTGCTTTCAAACTTTTTGGTATTGCCTCTGTACAGGTTTACAATGCATATCAGATTTTGCAATTGTTCGAGGCTAAAGTCGTTTACCTTGCTGGTAACTTTGCGGTAAATTTTTCGGGCATCCAGCATCAGTACTTTATCGCTTTTGGTTGAGTCGTTTTCTTTGGCACGGTCAAAAAACCAAAGGGTACAGGGCAATGAACGGGTGTAGAAAAAGTTGTTGCCAATCGCCATCATAACATCTACCGCACCGGTTTTGACCAATTTCTCCCGAATTTCTTTTTCACTGTGTCCCGCATCGCTGGCCGATGAAGCCATTACAAAACCCGCTCTGCCGCCTCTTGAGCTTGTCGAAGGGGGTTTCAGGTAGTTGTAGAAATATTGAATCCATAAGTAATTGGCGTTGTCGTTTTTCGGCAGGTTTACTTTACCGTCCAATATCAGGCGTGGGTCGCGTTTAACGGCATCTTTGGCTTTGTCCACACCATCCACATTAAATGGGGGATTGGCCATCACAAAATCGGCGCCACCTACCAGATTATGTTTGTCTTCGTAAAATGTATTGCCTTCCTGTATGTTGCCTTCCAGTCCGTGAACGGTTAAGTTCATTTTGGCCAGTTTGGTGTTGAGTTCTGCTTTTTCCTGTCCGTAAAAGGTCACTTTTTCGGCAGGTTTCAGACCTTCGCTCTCAATAAAATAGCCCGTCTGCACAAACATACCCGCGCTGCCGCAGGCAGGGTCGAACACGATGCCGTGGTCGGGTTCAATGACATTTACAATGGTCTGCACCAGACTCATTGGCGTAAAGAACTCTCCGCCTTCCTGTGCTCCGGTCATCGCAAACTTATTGAGGAAGTATTCGTAAATCTTCCCAAACAAATCGCCTTCGGCTTTATGCAACACTTCTTTATTGAAAATGCGAAGCAGTTCCCGCAACAGATCTTTGCTAAAAATAGAAAAATTCTTAGGCAATACACCTTTGAGGTTGTCGTATTCATCCTCAATCAGTTTCATTGCGTTGTCGATGGCTTCGCCGGTGTCGGCACTTTCGGGCAATGCCACCAAATAGTCAAACTGTGCCTTTTCGGGTATGAACATCGCATTGCGTTCCTCAAAATCTTTTTTAGTCACAGGTCGTCTTCCCCGTTGCGGATGCACAGGCAAATCTTTTTCAACTTCAATTTTTACTTTTTGAAAACGATTGAAGGCATGTCGTAAAAATATCAGTCCCAAGACAGGCATGGAATATTCCGAAGCAGTAAGTTTACTGTTCGCTCTGAGTTGGTCTGCTGCCCTCCACAGTTCAGCTTCTAATTTTCTAAGTTGTTTTCCTTGCATTTATTCTTTCAGTGTCTTGTTAAAATATCAAATTTATCATTCTTTTCGGTGCGTTGGCGAAGAAGTTACTCTTTTGGTTTTCTGAAGGGTCGCCTGGTGTGTCAGTAAAACCAAATCCCGCTGAAGTGGGACAAGTCGTGCCATTTGTGCGACTGGCTTTTCAGGTATCTTTTTGTGTCGGTTTATTATAGTTCTGTCTTTTGTCTTAGAGTTGTATACAACGGTCAAGGCTATAAGCAGTGGCGATTTGATGCGATTATCTTTCTGTAATTCTTAATCTACTTCAAAACAATGTTGCAGTAGCATCCGTGTATCCGCGGTTTCTTGTAGCTAGTGTATGTTTCAGCTTCACGTATTATTTTCTTTTTTCAACCAAATGAACTGTATAACCATATGCTAGTCCCGCTACCAACCACAACATCAATCTCATTAATACTTTGCCAGTTTGCAATTGAAGTCCGTCAGTCAAAGGCTTGGCTATTTCTAAAACGAGAAACATAAAGCCACCCCAGAGCAATCCTCTGAGCATCCATACTGGTTTTTCATTTTCATTTTGCATCTTTTTTCTAATTATTATTATTTGGTTTGTTGGAACTAACGGATTGGCTAAGCGATGGGTGACCGATAGGGAGCATATCGTTATAGCCTGTGTTAGTGATAGTTATTCTGGGTACTCGTTCCATTTTCTATCTATCATATCAACATTTGTAAACCAATTTAATATTTTCAAATCATAAAGAAGGTCTTCCTTTTCCTGTCCTTTTAACTGCTCAACATTCTCATTATAGAAAAATTTGGTTTGAGTAAGTCCTACATTTATACCTATGATTAATACTTTTTTAGATTTATAATTCTCCCAATGACTAAATCCTAAAGCAGCAATTTTCATCATGTTCATTGCTTGTTCTAATTTTATTCCATTGCCATGCATGAAAAAACCTAAAGCAAGTTCCCCAAATGTTCCATATCCCCTGGCCATATCATAGTCGGTCATAGATTTATGGTACTTATCAATAAAATTATGAAAATTAGAACCCGCGATTCTTCTTTCAAATCTGTTTAATGAGAGAAGCTCAGTCGCCATTTTAATTCTTTGCTCATCATCATAATAAAGTATTTCTTTTCTTATTAGTTTGTCAAAAAAGTAACTCTTTTCGTCTTCTTCCTTTTTCCTTATCACT
Organism: Saprospiraceae bacterium; assembly: GCA_046329325.1. Classification (GTDB taxonomy): domain Bacteria; phylum Bacteroidota; class Bacteroidia; order Chitinophagales; family Saprospiraceae; genus Vicinibacter. The sequence continues at coordinate 434,067 of JAXLUU010000002.1, read as the reverse complement.
TCAGCTCTTTGGATGTATTCATTCCAATTATTATCAAGCTGGAAATTTGCACCATTGTATACATCAGAAAGAATGTGTTTATTGAAGTTCTTATCATGGGTTAAATAATCTGCAAGCAAATCAAGCTCAGTTCCTGATATTATGACAAATGGTTTTTCGTTAGGATTTAATTTTGATGAGTATTTAAGAAATTCTCGATTGGTTTCAGTAGTCCAATCTTCTTCTTCTCCTTGAGCAATAACAAGTTGTTTTTCTTTGAACGTATTTTCTCGTGTTTCAAGATATTTGATGAAATCAGGAATTGTATCAAGTTCTTGAACAACCTTAAGGAATCCAAACCAATTGAAAATATGAACAAATTCGCTTGAATTTGTTAATTCACCACCAGGATAAAAAAGTGGCTCAGTACTTAAATTTACAATTAGTCGTTGAATTTTCGTGTAATTAGTACAATCAAAATTTAGTACGCCTTTTAAATAATGCTTTATCGATAAATTCAGATTTGATTTGAAGAGTTTTCGCTCTGCTCCATTTATTTGAGATATTGCTTTCTTGAGGGTATTATTAAAGTATCTTTCGTAATTGCCTTTGAACTCATAATTCTTAATTTCAATGATTATGGCAACATTCCGAAATAGAATTAGTAAGTCACAAATTTGCTTGCCATTTCCTAATTCATCTTTAGGGTCAGGATAACACCAATATTTTAAATAGGTAGAGCTGGCAATACTTAATACTGCTTCTTCTCCTACTATACCTTTTTCAATTTGATTCATTTGATTATCACTAACATCTGTGTTCTCGAAACTGGATTGCTTTATTTCGTAAATATATTAAATAAATAGGGCGGTCTAAGTAATACATTATCATGCAAATATAATCAATTCAGTGATGAATAATTTTACACGTTTATTTATTCGCGAATAAATATTTTGATATTTATAATTTAGCCCGAGTTTATAAGCTTTTCCTTAGTTTCAAGCCAATACGGGTGAGCGAAAATGTCCTCGGGATTATTGGTTATTCTCCAGTAAAAAAACATTTTTATTCGGAATGATAATGTCTTTTTACTCGATCATCATTCAGTTTGATACCATGTTGTCCAAATTTGTGTTCACACAAATTGAGATGACATTACAGCGCAAAAAAGGCGCACCGTATCCGATGCGCCTTGTAAAGTTCTTAACTGATTTATTTACTTTATCTGTTGATCATTACTTTGACGACCTCATTCAAATCTTCATGGTCGATTTTCAGAAAATAAGTGCCCGTAGCGAGTCTCGACACATCCAGATTTTCATGTGCTGATTTCACCACGCCGCTGATCATTGGTTGACCCGTCAGTGTCATCAACTGATATTTGGTCCCGGCCTTGGCCTGGATGATCAGTTCGTCATTGACTGGGTTCGGATAGATACTGACCTCGTATTCGGTACGTGACCGACTGAAGATCTGGTCTTCGATGCCGAATCCAGGATTATTGGCTTCTGCACCGGTCTTTTTGCCCGGTTTTTTGGGACACTTGACCGGTGAGATGACTTCGACATACTTCAGTTTGGTGGCTGAGTTGGTGCCGTTGCCATTGCGGACGGTCAACTTGACGGTATACTTACCGGCTTTCTCAAACGAAACCACCGGATTCTTTTGCATCGAAGTAACCGGAAGTCCGGATTCAAACTGCCAGTTCCACTCAACGACGTCCACAGATGATTTGTCGCGGAATTGTACTTTGAATGGTGCGCAGCCCCGGATGGTATCTGCGATAAAGTTCACTTTCGGGATGAGGTATACGGCAATAAGCTTTTCGAGTGTATCAATGCCGCATTCGTTTTCCGTAATGAGCCGCACTGTGAATTCGCCTTCAACGCCGTAATTGTGGTTAGGTGATTTTTCGGTGCTGGATTTGCCATCGCCAAAATCCCAGTAATAGGTATTCACATTCTTGCTCAGATCTGTGAAGTAAGATACAAAGCCAGTGACACTGTTCTGGAAATCACTGACGGGGCCTTCCTGCACGGTAATATATTGGGCCTGGGTGATGGAGTCTGATTCTGGTCCGCTGCTGGCTACGAGTTTGACATCGTATTTACCGACTGCGTTGTAGGTGACAAAAGGTTCTTTGTCTGTACTGGAAGAAGGATTACCACCCGGGAAGGACCATTGGAAGAACTTGGCAGTCGAGGTGGACGTATTCTGAAATTGAACTGTATAAGGGACACAGCCTTTTTGGCTGGCGACAGAAAATCCCGCGATGGGCTTGGTGCCAATGGTGATGGTCTTTTTGAGTGTCGATGATCCGCAGGCATTGGTTGCAATGTACTTGACCTCATAGCGGCCATCTTTGAAAATGTGAGTAGGGGTAGAGTCGGTACTGGTGCTGCCATCGCCAAAATCCCAGAAGTGGGATTTCTCATACAGCGACAGGTTGTCAAATGTCACGGAAGCGCCGTTGATGTTGGGTTCAAACACAGGCAACGGAAGGCTGTCAATCTTGATGTATTGTTCTTTGGTTATGGAAGTACTGTACTTGCTGCTGTTGACCGCGAGTTTCACCTTGTAAATACCGGGTCTGGTGTATTTGACGACAGGATTCTTGGTCGCCGCACCGGTCGGGGTCCCTCCCGGAAAACTCCAGGTCCAGGCGATGACATTCGAGGAAGACTGATCAAAGAATTTGATGGTCGTTGGAGCACATCCGGCGGTGGTATCCGAAGTGAAGTCCGCCACAGGATAAACGTAGATTCCAACCTTGGTCTTGACGCAGGTCTCGCCACATGCATTTTTGCAGCAATACTGAACATCGTAGATCCCTTCTTTTGCATAGGTCTTGGTCGCGTAGGATCCTTCTTCTGTCGTCCCGTCATGGAACTTCCAGACACTCTCTTCGCATCTTTCTCCGGAGCCAAAAAACTCTGCATCATAACCGTTGACATTGCCCCAGGCAATCTGCACATTGGAGGGTTTGTCGTTGGTTACGATGTAGTTGAGTTTTTCAACGGACGTAGTGCATTTGGGATTGAGGACTTCGAGTTCTACATTGAATGCGCCCAGCGTATTGTAGGTGACGACGGGATTTTTTAAGGTTGATGTGGCCGGCGTTCCGCCGGGGAATTTCCATTTATAGTTCGTGGCATTGACGGACATATTATTAAACTGTACAGTCAGTGGAATGCAGCCATTATCCGGATCGGCCTCGAATTCAGCGACCGGAATGTCTCCGCCGCTGCAATCACCAAGGCAGGCCTTGATTCTGAAAGTCCAGTCTGAAATGGCCCACTGCGAAGCGCCGGACCACTGGAAGGAACCATTGACAACCGGTGCCATGATGTAAGGCGAGCCTCCGGCATCATGGACACAGTTCCAGTTATGACCCAATTCGTGCGATTGTAATTGTCTGCAGATCCCATTATCCTGCGTGAACTCGCTACAGATGTTGAAAGGTGTCAGCACACAGGTGCCTGGCAGGTAGGCGACGCCCACCGCACCGGATGTATACTTCACCGTCCAGTTGGTCGCCACATCAAATGAACCCTGGAATATGTTAAAACCAACCTGGCTGAATTTGGTCAGCTGGTCGAAAATATCATTGATGCCCAACCAGGGGTCTCTGGCGGAATCTTCTGAGACAAAAACTGCCGAGATGCTGTAGATATAATCGGCCAGCAGACGGCCACCATACCAGTCCGTTTGGACCAGATTCAACACAGTAGTCATGCGTGCTTCAGCAAGTGCAGGATCTCTTCGGTAAAATTTATAATAAGTGAAGTCACAGCACAAAGCGATATCGACTTCATAGCAAAAACGGTTTCGATCCTTGTTGGCCTCATGTGCCTGACTGTGGTCTGTCTTGAATTTGCTGACCTCGTCGGCACCGCACACCACGTTTTTATTGTACTTGACATCCTTGGCATTGTACAGAATGAAGTGATCCGGATTGCTGTCATTGTATTCCACGGGTATTTGTTCCAGATAATAGGTGTCATCACCTTCCCGGAACATCAGACTCATATAGTTTTTGGCGATGGTTATCGCGGCTTCCTGCCCACCGAAATTGGCATCATAGCCCCGGTAGGTCTCTAATGTAGCAATGGGCGCCTTGTCCACCATTCCTTGTGCCGTTGAGTGGCGAACAACACAGCTTTTGGTGTAAATATTATACTTGTACAATTGGAGTCGGTGCACTTTTCCGCTGAGGATCAGATCGACTTCTACCCCGGTCCGGGTAGCATTCAGAAACTTGGCGCGAGTCTCCTCGACGTCAATGTCATAGGTCTCAAAGGCTGTGAATTTGGAACTGTAATTCGGATTAGCAGGCATTGCATTGCCCTGAATAATGATGTCCTGCGCTTGTAAACTTCCAAGAACAGCAAACATGAGGAGTATGTAAATGATTTTCATATAATATAAAGTTGTAATATGTATTAGTATCTGAAGTGCTAATATACGCAGCTTTTTTGTCCCGGGTGAGGTGTTGTAATAACAACCTGTAAACACTACAACAAAAAAAGCCACCCAAGGGTGGCTTTTAAGACTAAAAAATGAATTTCTTTCTTAACGAATCACGGAGACTCTGATGGTCTCGGAATAATCTCTGTGATCAATTCTGAGCAGATAACAACCAGGCTCAAGGCCGCTGACAGGCAGCTTTTCTTTGTCCTGTTTGATGGAACGGCTCATCAGCATCTTGCCCTGCAGGCTAAAGAGCTGGATCTTCGTTCCACCGGCACCTTCGATGAAGATTTCATCGGTGGCGGGGTTGGGGTATATATCAACCTGTACGGATTCCGAAATTCTGCTGCTGAGTCCTCCGCTGAATTCATTGTCACCCAGGCCACCTTCTGGTTTTTTAGGTGGTTTCCTCGGGCAGAGGATCGGGGATTTAACTTCGACGTATTTAAGTTTCGTGGCGGAGTTTGTGCCGTTGCTGTTTCTGACCGTTAATTTGACGGTATACTTACCGGCTTTATCGAAAGTCACTTCAGGATTCTTCAAAGTTGAAACTGGCGGTGTTCCAGATTCAAATTGCCAGCTCCAATCCACAACGTCTATGGATGAAAGATCCTGGAATTTGACCTTAAGTGGCGCACAGCCTTTGATGATATCTGAAGTAAAATTGACCTTAGGGATCAGGTAGATGGCGATATCTTTTTCAGCTGTATCAACTCCGCACTCATTTTCCGTGATGAGGCGCACATGAAATTCACCTTCTACGCCATAGTTGTGGTTGGGTGATGCCTGTGTGCTTGATTTGCCGTCACCGAAATCCCAATAATAATTGGTTGCCTTCTTACTTTGATCAGTAAAAAATGCGACAAATCCCGTTACACTGTGTTGAAATCCAGCTGTCGGCCCTTCGCCAACCGTGATAAACTTCGTCTGCGTGAGCGAATCTGATTCAGGTCCGCTTCGTGCAACCAGCTTGACATCAAATTGTCCGATAGCATTGTACGTCACGGTAGGTTCTTTGTCTGTGCTCGTTGAAGGCACTCCACCAGGGAATGACCATTCGAAGGTCTGCGCGGAACTGGTAGAGGTGTTGATAAACTTGACGGTGTATGGAACGCAGCCATTGGCATTCTGTACCGAAAAGCCTGCCGTAGGTTTGTTTCCGACCGTCACCGTTCGTTTGGTCACGGTTGTGCCGCAGTCATTGGTTGCAGTATAGGTTATGGTGTAGCGGCCATCGCGGAATACATGCACCGGACTGGAATCGCGGCTGACGGTTCCGTCACCAAAATCCCAAAAGTGATTTTTAACATAGAGGGAAGAATTGTTCATCACCACCGCTGGTCCTGCGACTTGCGGGTCAAACTGAGCCAATGGAAGACTGTCGACAATGATATAGGCATCTTTGACAATCTGTGCATTGTTCTTTTTGGAGTTGACGACCAGTTTGACCTGATAAGTACCAGGACGGGTATATTTAACCGTTGGATTTTTGATAAATGAACCGGTCGGATTGCCTCCCGGAAAACTCCAGGTCCAGGCGATGACATTGGCGGTAGATTGATCAAAAAACTTAATCGTCACAGGTGCACATCCTCTGGTCGTATCTGAAGTAAAATCAGCAGAAGGAATGTAATAGTTGTCAATTTTTTGTTTGACACAGGTTTCACCACAATCATTTGAAGCGCAAAGTTCAACTTCAAAACTTCCTTCCTTGGGATAGGTATGGATCACATAATCTCCTTCATCTGTAGTGCCATCGTGGAATTTCCATTTATAGAGATCCGCACGATCCGCGAAGGCAAACAATTCAACTTCGTTGGTGCCATTGGCCGCACCATATACAAAGTGGACACCTCTCGGTTTGTCTTTAATATTGATGTAGGTCAGCTTTTCGACTTTGGTAGAACATTTGGCATTGATCGCCTGAAGTTCTACGCTGTAGGATCCTGGTGAATTATAAATTACGATTGGATCCTTCAATGTTGATGACGCAGGAGTTCCGCCGGGAAAAGACCATTTGTAACTTGTTGCATTGCTGGACATGTTTGTAAACTGAACCACCACCGGAATGCATCCTTCAATCGGGTCTCCGGAAAATTCAGCCACCGGAATATTGCCACCGCTGCAATCGATCAGACAACCACGAATATTGTAGGCCCTCTCATAAATGGTAAACTGGGAAGGGTTGGACCACTGTGCATTACCTACGATCTCAGGTGCCATGATAAAGGGTGAGCCGGCGCCATCGTGCGCAGCATTAAAGGCATGACCCATGGCATGGGACTGCAGGCTTCTGACGATAGCATTGTCTTTGACGAATTCTGTGCAGGCCGTATATGGATTGAGCGTGCAGGCGCCTGCCTGAGGTGCATTATACACAGGTGTCCTTGTGAATTTGTTGGTCCACACCGTCGATATATCAAACCCACCGAAAAAAATGTTTGGTGCGTTTGCAGCCAGCAGACCTTGAAGCTGATCAATCGAATTCGCACTGGCGAATGGATCTCTGTTTGCTGCTTCCGGGACGAAGATGGTTGTAATACCCCAGATGTAATCGGCAATTTGTTTAGGATATACCCAGTCTGTCTGCATCAGGTTGACAATGGCGGTCAATCTGGCTTCCGCATTGGCTTTTCCTCCATAACTATTGGTAAAAGCAAAATCACAAGCCATAGCTATGTCTACTTCCCAACAACGCTGATTGCGATAAGTGTTGGGATCTGGAACGGCTTCCTGCTTGTCCTGACCAAGGTCATGGGCCATTTCAGCATTGCAGCGAACTTTCCCATACGGTTTGTAACCATGACTTCCGTACAACACGCAGGTATTGGGTCCGAGTTGATTGAATTCATGCATCGCCTGTTCAAGGTAGTAGGTCTCTTCGCCTTCTTTGAACATCAGGCTGAGATAATTATATCCGAAGGTCAGGGCGACCTCACCGCCTCCAAAATTGGCATTGTATCCGCGATAAGTCTCGATTCTAGGATCAGGATCTTCGTCCACATAGCCGTTCGCCGTGGCGACACGCACCTTACAGCCCGGCTTGAGCACATTGTACTTATTGAGCTGAAGCTTATGGACAATGCCGCCGAGTACAAGGTCTATCTCAACCGCAGACCTGGGGGCGCTGCGCACATCCAATCGCGCTTTTTCAACATCGATCTCGAAGAGCTCGTAGCGGTCAAATTTGGTTGACAGGATCGGATCAGGCGGAAGTGATTTTCCGTTAATCGTCACGTCTTGCGCAAACGCGAAACCGCTGGTTAACAAAAGAAGTGGGAGAAAAAATTTATTCATATGGCAGTATTTTTAACAAATGAAGGCAACAAGTTAGCCATTTTTTATAAAATCGGGTTTACAGAGTTGACGAATCGTCGAATTTTGGAAGAGGTCTTTTAAACAAGAAAAACAAAGTGATAGGGTTGCATTTCCAGTCATTGATTATTCTGTTAGTTCCTGTCCAAAAAGTTGATAATAAATTCGTTAAGATTTTGAATTGCCAAGGGAATATTCCATTTTGTCTTATCCCTGATCGCCACCAAATTCGAGATGGCTCTCACTGAAATCAGCGGAATATCCCACATTGCCGCCGCATAAAAAACTGCCGCGCCTTCCATCGATTCAACAACAATACCGGGGTGGCGATGGACTCTCCGGATCGTCTCAGGAGTACCACTGGCCATATTGACGGTCTGTCCGGAGACTTGCGGAAGTCCAGTCGCAAGGCCGCTCTTCTTATTCATCAATACACCACCCTTGTAAGGCTTTTGGGTAGGGTTGGCCAGTCCAAGTTCATACAAATCAATCAGGCTGCCATCGGCATTTTCTGCCCCCAAATCCGCCCAACGTTCCTCAATAACCTCAACAACGCTTCCCGGTGCGATCTCCGGGGTATAACTTCCACTGATTCCAACATGAAGAATTAGGTCGTCCAAACCAAAATTTCTGAAACGTCCCAATGCAAAAGCAGTCGCCGGGCTTCCCACGCCGGTGACCAATGGGACGATCCTGTGCTCACGGTATTCATATTCCGACAGACTGATGGCCCTGGCATGTTGATCCAGGTGTGCCAGGACAGGCTGAATTTCGCCAACAGTAGCGCTGACTAGAACGATTTTCATCTAAGGTCTTGAAGCAAATAAGCCACCCAGGTGTCCGTCAACCATTTCAATAATGCTGCCAAGGTCCTCCGGTTTATTGATAAAATCCAGCTCATCAGCATTGACGATTAGGACGGGGCTGTACTGATAGGATTCGATCCACTGATCGTAACGCTGATTCAGTTTTTTGAGATAATCAAGACTCATGTTGCCTTCATAATCCCGGCCACGCGTCTGAATATGAGACACGAGGGTGGGGATGGAAGCTTTGAGATAAATCAGCAAATCCGGTTGGCGGATCGTGCTCATCATAATTTCAAAAAGTGTGAAGTAGTTTTGAAAATCACGGGTGGACATCAGCCCCATTTCGTGAAGATTCGGTGCGAAAATATTGGCATCTTCATAAATAGTACGGTCCTGTATCGTTGGACGGTCGCCGGATTGAATTTTGACGATCTGCTGAAAACGTGAATTCAAAAAGTAAACCTGCAGGTTGAAGGACCAACGCTGCATGTCAAAATAAAAATCGTTGAGATAAGGGTTGGTTGAAGTGTCTTCATAATGAATATCCCAGCCATAATGTCTGCCCAGTGCGCCGGTCAGGCTCGTTTTGCCGGAGCCAATATTTCCAGCGATTCCGATATGCCTGAGCGGGTAAGTGCCTGATTTGTCTGACTGTTGCGTCAAGGGTTGGTTGTTCAATGGGTCAAATATCGAAATATTCAGTATAGCGCACTAAATTTAGTTTCTTTGCACTGATTTATTGTTGGATGGAAAACATCATCAAACTGGAAAAGATCTCCCGCAAATACGTCATGGGTGATGAAATCATTCAGGCACTCAAGGAGATCACGCTGGATGTGCGTAAAAATGAATATGTCGCGCTCATGGGGCCATCCGGCAGCGGAAAGTCTACATTGATGAATATCATTGGCTGTCTGGATACCCCTAGTGCAGGCCAGTACTGGCTCAATGGGCAGGAGGTGAGCGAGCTCCATGATTCAGAACTTGCCGAAGTCCGAAACCGGGATATTGGATTTGTCTTTCAGACGTTTAATCTTTTACCCCGTCTGAGTACGCTGGAGAATGTCGCGCTTCCGCTGGTTTATGCCGGACTCGGTAAAGACGAAAGATTGCGCAGGGCAGAGGAGGTGCTCGTCAGCGTGGGTTTGCAGGACCGTATGACGCACAGACCGAATGAACTTTCCGGAGGGCAGCGGCAACGTGTAGCAATAGCCAGGGCACTGGTCAATAAACCGGCCCTCATCCTTGCAGATGAACCTACGGGTAATCTCGATACCAAGACCTCCATCGAGATTATGAATATCCTGAATATGATACATTCGGGAGGAAATACCATCATGTTGGTTACCCATGAACCGGATATCGCCAGATTTGCCAGCCGTATCGTCCGGCTCCGGGACGGTCTGATCGAGTCAGATGAGATGAATTCGGATATTCAATCAACCGTTCTGTCATAAGAACTGCTTTGTCCAGGTCTTTTGGGTCAATCAAATATTATTTCTCAAGTAGTATTGAATGATAACTTCAATTGTAAATAATGAAAATTTATACGAAAACCGGGGATCTGGGACAGACATCATTGTTTGGCGGAAGGAGAGTGCCCAAAGATGATCTGCGCGTAGAGGCATATGGTACAGTCGATGAGCTCAACGCTGCGATCGGGCTGCTACGATGTACAGTGACTGATCAGAAAATTCTTGCAGATCTACTGAGGATACAGGCGGAGTTGTTTGTGATGGGTTCCCATTTGGCTGCGGATCCCGGCAAACCTTTATTAAAAATGCCTTCGCTTACAGAAGCAATGATCACATCACTGGAATATCACATCGATGCCATGGAGGATGAGCTTCAGCCATTGAGCCACTTTCTCCTCCCGGGTGGATCTGAGGCTATAGCAAGAACGCACCTTTGCAGGACCATTAGCCGGCGTTGTGAGAGAAAAGTAGTCAGTCTTTCTCACCAAGATCAGGTAAATCCCTTAATGATTCAATATTTAAACAGGTTATCTGACTATTTTTTTGTCTTGAGTCGATATTTAGCTAAATCTGAAGGGGTCGAAGATATTCCGTGGATACCGGATAATGGTTCAGCGCGGTAGAATAATGTCAAAAATGATTTACAACTAAGGGTTTGTGGCAGGATTTGTCCGTTCAATTATAAGGAGGAATTGGATCTTTGATCAGGATTTTTCTTTTGTTTGCGATAGGGACAATGCCGACAGCCACAAAAACAGCAGCTTCCCTTTCGCAGCAGATATTGTTCTGTAAATACAACCACACCGTCCTCCAGGTAGAAATCTTCTTTTTCGCGGAGTTCAGGCGGCTGTGCTTGTTCTGTAGTCTTGATTTTTGAGGGATCCATATAACCAATACACACCAAAGAAAATACAAGTGAAAAATAACGTTGCGGCCACTTCATTACTGAAAAACGGCAATGCCGCAACATAACAAGCCGAAAGCCCCTGCATGTTGTTTACATAAATTATTTTCTCCATCCAGACACCAAAATTGGACATCAGAAAAAACAAAACCGAGGAGCTAAGGCTGATAGCCAGAATGCCAAAAGGGTTCTGTATTTGCGTCGTAAACATTCTGCTGATCAGGAATATCAGAATCATCGCAGTATAAATCCAGTAAAAAGATTGACTCGTCCATTGAAATCCGATATGATCGCCGGCGTATAAAATATTATTTATCAGCAGATCGCTTACATAATAACCTGCCAGAATGAACAGTGCAAAGATCCCTTTGCGCAATACCGCACCGCCAAATATCAGGCCCGCAAGGGTAGAAGTAAAATTAGGGGCATGAGGTATTAATCTGCTTGCAGCCATTGCGGCAACAATCAACAGTGTGATCACCAATTCCTTCCTCTCCATGCGCATGATCGATTTACTGACAAAAGTAGCAATAGTGAAAACAACTGCTCATGAAAAATTACATTTGCCATGAATTTATACTATGTTCATTCAGCAGGGAAAAAAAGGCTATAACAATCTTTTTATCTATATTCTGACGATATTCATTTGCTTTAGCGGTTTTGTATCCTTTGCGGTTTTCCTGATGGAGCACTTGAGGGTAGACGAAAAGGACAATAATCAATTGCTCCTACTCAACCTGCTTCCTTTTTCGGTAGTTGTGCTCGCCATTGTGGTCAATACTTCTGGCCTCCACAAAAGGAGCCCTGCCACGCTCTTTAATGCCTTTGATCGTTTCCGTCCGGGGCGGTATTTTTATTCCTTGTCAGTTTGGCTTGTTTTACTTGCATTGGGTGACCTGCTTTATGCTTTACTTTTCAATGGCCGGTATGTATGGCACTTTAATGCCTCAGGATTTTATAAGCTGCTGCTCATGTCGCTGACGCTCTTTCCAATTCAGACACTTGCAGAGGAATTGATGTTCCGCTCCTATTTGCCGCAAGGGCTGATCAATTTGCCTTTCAGGCGCATTTTTCCCGTGCTGGTGATCAGCTCGCTGTTGTTTATGTCCGTTCATTTACTCAATCCCGAAAATGAAAAGTTCGGTTATGTGCTCATGGTATCCTATTACTTTATCAGCGGGTTGTTTTTGTCCGTGGTTACCGCATTGGATGACGGAATAGAACAAAGCTATGGTATCCATACTGCCACCAATATTTACGGCGCGGTGCTGGTTGGTTTTGAAGGATCAGCATTGCAGACCGATGCTTTATGGGTCATTGAATCACCGGTTGGCCTCGTGATGGTGATGACCACCTTTCTGATTATGGCTTGCTATTATCTGCTGTCTACCAGAAAATACAAGATGCGTAGTATCAAAACCCTGTTTGCAAGAATCGATGAAAAAGAAGTTCAGAATGAAACAACTGATTAATATCATAGCCGCATGGCTGATGTTATGTCAAATCGTTAATGCCCAATCATGTGATTGGCAGATGCGCGTGCGGTACACGATGGCGGTTGACTTTTATGCAGATCGCAACCAGTATCGTTCAAAACAGAATCTTACGATTTACAACAACAGTCCTGACACACTTCAGGATCTCTTCTTTCACCTTTATCCAAATGCATTCCAACCGGGAAGTGATATGGATATAAGGTCAAGAACAATTGCAGATCCAGATCCACGCGTTGGTTCGAGAATCAGTGCGCTCAAGGAATCCGAAACAGGATTTATACATCCTGAAAAAATAACTGTTGGTCGTCTCGAATTGCCGTTTGAAATTGAAGGAACGATCATGCGTTTGCGACTTCAGCATCGTATCCTTCCGGGTGACAGTTGTCGGGTCAGCATCAAATATTTGGCGCAGGTTCCACTTCAGATCCGGCGCTCGGGAAGGCACAACCAGGAAGGAGTGGATTTTTCCATGGCACAATGGTATCCCAAGCTCTGTGAATATGACCGGCAAGGATGGCATACGGATCCTTACATCGGAAGAGAATTCTACGCACCATGGGGAGACTTTGATGTAACCATTCGCATAGATCCTAAATACGTGGTTGCGGCCACTGGATATCTGCAGACCATGCCTCCACCAAGAAACAGTAAAAAATGGAAGACATGGAGGTTCGTTGCGCCCAATGTACATGACTTTGTCTGGGCAGCGGATCCGGAGTATGTGCAGCAATCCTATATCCTGCCTGACAACAGAAGGCTGCTGTTCTACCATATCCACAACAGTGCCTACGACAGCGCATGGAGTGCACTGCCACAGATCATGCACAAGGCGCTGGAGTTTATTGAAAAAAGATACGGTCCCTATCCTTATCAGTCTTATTCATTTATTCAGGGCGGTGACGGCGGAATGGAATACCCCATGGCCACGTTGATCAAGGGACACAGGCCACTGAATGGATTGGTTGGATTGTGCCTCCATGAATGGATGCACACCTGGTACCAGATGATGCTGGCGACGAATGAATCACTGTATCCCTGGATGGACGAAGGATTTACCTCCTTTGCCGAGGAAGAAGTAAAGAATTACATTGTCGGATTGGGTCTGATACCAGGCATTGCTCCTGTGAAAGATCCCTTACAATCCACCATTGATTCATATATCAAGTTTAAGCAGAATGTTACGGAAGAAGCGTTGTGTACACATGCTGATCATTACCGTACCAATCAGGATTATGGCGTTGGGAGCTACCAGAAAGGGGCACTTTGCCTGACTGAGCTAAAATACATCATGGGTGAAGAGTCTTTCCGGGAGGGTATGCTGAATTATTATTGGAAATGGAGATTTCGTCACCCCGGACCAGATGATTTTTTCAGCGTGATGGAAAAGGCATCCGGCATGAATCTGGATTGGTTTCAGCAATACTGGGTTCATCGCACGGCATCCATTGATTATGCTATTAGTAGTATTGAGACTGTGAAAAGTAATAGCGTACAATTGGTCCTGAAAAGAATTGGTGATTTTCCGATGCCGGTTGACTTTTTAATTCGGAGCAGGAAAGGAGAAAGAAGATATACAATTCCACTGGAGCTCATGCGCGGCAGCAAATCTGAAGCTGAGTGGATCGCACTTAAACCATGGCATTGGGTCAATCCGGATTACACCGTACTATTGGACATTCCATTGTCCGAAATCATAAGCATCGAAATTGATCCGGAACGACAAATGCCGGATCTGAACAGGGATAATAACCTTTGGCGAGGTGTCCATTAGTGATCGTTGCATCATGCTAAGGAATTGTTTATGATGCCCTGATATATGTAGCTTAAGAATATTTATTATTTTTTTTTTAAAGTTTGCTTTTCGTCTCGTTATGGCTTTTCTTTGCGATACCAATTTTCAAACAAGCAACGAAACCAATATGCTAATTTTTAGTGTAGTAACCGCCATTTTAGCAGGCTGCACCTTGATTTCCTTATGGCAGGGACGAGGTTATTACCGTAGGGGTTAGACCCCCGGTTGCCGCCATCTCTTATTAACCAAAACTCTACTCATTTTGAACCCGGAAGGTACTTTCGGGTTTTTGTATTTGAATGAGTGTTAAATCCTATCTTGAAAGGCCGGGGGCACAACTGCCTACAGATTTCGGTCAATTTAGAATCTATACCTTCCCGGCAGAATTTCCCGGATATCCAAATTTGTTGCTCTTGCCTGAAGAAGGATCGCTGGCCAATAACGCACTGGTTAGAATTCATTCTGAATGTCTTACCGGGGATGTCTTTGCGTCAAAGCGTTGTGATTGTGGTTACCAGCTGCATTTCAGCCTTCAGCGTATTGCAGCAGAAGGAGGTGCGCTGATCTATCTCAGACAAGAGGGGCGTGGGATCGGACTGGAAAAGAAAATAGAAGCATATACGCTTCAGGATATGGGAATGGATACCGTCGAAGCAAACCTGCATCTGGGGCATGAAGTCGATGAAAGAAATTACGGACAGGCAGTATATATTTTGCAGACATTGAAGTTGTCCCAAATACGCCTCTTTAGCAACAATCCATTGAAAAAACAATATCTTGAGGAACACGGGATCCAAGTGACCGAAATGATACCGGTGCAGAAACCCGTTGATCATTACAACGAGCGTTATCTTCACGCCAAGAAGTACAAGCTCGGTCACCTGTTACCCTAACCAAAGCGTATGTCTCAAGACTTATCTGCATCTTTTCTTCGCCTCGTCCAAATTATGGATACACTGAGGGAGCAATGCCCCTGGGACAAAAAACAAACCCTTCAGACCCTTAGATTACTGACGATCGAAGAGATGTATGAGTTGGCAGATGCCATTCTCAGTGAAGACGCGAATGGGGTCAAAGAGGAGCTTGGTGATCTGATGCTTCATCTCGTATTTTATGCGAGGATAGCCAAAGAAAAACAATGGTTTAGTCTTGCGGAAGTCCTGGATGCGATTTGCGAAAAACTAATCCGACGTCATCCACATATTTACGGGGACGTTAAGGCAGACGATGAAGAACAGGTAAAGCAGAACTGGGAGTTGATCAAAAAACAAGAGAAAAAAGGTGGGCTTTTGGATGGTGTTCCGGCTGGATTGCCGGCGATGGTCAAAGCTTTCCGGCTTCAGGAAAAAACGGGGCAGGTTGGATTTGAATGGGAGCATACAGATCAAGTCTGGGTTAAAGTAATGGAGGAGATGGAAGAGCTGAAAGAAGCAATTGATTCAGGTAAGGCGGAAAAAATAAATGAAGAATTTGGGGACCTGTTGTTTGCAATGGTTAATTATGCACGGTTTCTAAAAGTTGATCCTGAAGCTGCACTGGAACAATGCAACAGAAAATTCAAATCGAGATTCGAATATATCGAAAAAAATTCGCCCAGGCCGCTGACTGAAATGAATCTTGAGGAGATGGATCGTTTGTGGAATGAAGCAAAATCTAAATTGTCCACCGAAAAATTGACTGAGCTGTGAAAAAGATCAACAAAATTATTTTGTCTGAAAAATTTTCTCAATTTACAGAGCACTGGAGTCCTAAAATCATTGGCGAACTCAATGGTCAACAGGTACGAATAGCCAAACTGCAGGGTGAGTTTATCTGGCACAGTCACGCGCTCGAAGATGAACTATTTCTGGTCATCAGTGGTGAACTAACGATTGAACTAAAAGAGCAGGACAATATTGTTCTTCGCGAAGGAGAAATGGTAATCATTCCGAAAGGGATAGAACATCGCCCGGTGGCGGCGGCAGAAGTATGGCTGATGCTATTCGAACCGGCATCCACGATCAATACGGGCGAGGTTAAAAGTGAAAGAACCATTTCAAAGCCGGATTACCTTTTTTGATTTCAAGTAAGAGGTCGGTCTAAGGCTTTGAATTCTAAGTTTTTGATTGTGTTTCGTTTTTAAGCCTTTGACGCACTACATCGAAATAATACATACCCGCACAGATAAACCCAAAAACAAAGGGTGCAATTGCATAGTATTTTAATTCAACGTGATTCATAAATTCGCAGACCATCCAATATGAATTGGCAGATTTCCAGCCGACTACGGCCATGTGAAGCCAGAACTCGGGGTCGCGGTGAATCCGGGCCCAATACGCGATGTTGATTGCGACGCCAACAGTAGGCAATACCATGATGATGCCTATGGCTTTCCATTCCATGAGCCAGGCGGAATCTTTCAAGAGCCAAAGAAGAATATGTAAATTTTCGAAATGACGAATCTTTGTCATCGCTCAAAGATCATAAAAATTCAACCAGGTATTTCTTTTGATATTCAGGCATCACCTGAGATTGAGGTCACACATGAATGATATTAAAAAATAAATTGAACACTTGATAATGGTCTCCTGCGCTATAAATCATTTAAGGTCTGTGCGTTTTTCCGGATAAAAGTAATCAAAAAGCGCATCGAGTACTTGTTCTGCACAGTACGTGATCGGTGTGCCCGGTCCAAAAATTAGTTTGGTGCCATGGCTTAGCAGAAAATCATGATCCTGCCTGGGAATTACCCCGCCCGCAATCACTAGTATGTCTTCTCTGCCAAATTTTTTCAAATGATCAATGACTTCCGGGACCAGGGTATTGTGTCCTCCGGCAAGTGATGAAATACCAAGTACATGCACATCGTGATCACAGGCCTGTTGTGCGGCTTCTTCCGGTGTCATAAACAAAGGGGCAATATCAACATCAAAACCCAGATCGGCAAAGCCGGTGGCGATAATTCGCGCACCGCGATCATGTCCGTCCTGACCCAGTTTGCATATCATGATCCTGGGCCGTCTCCCATTTTTTCGTGCAAATTCATTTGAACGACTTCTGATTTCATTAATTTTTTCCTTGTCCATGGCTGTAGAAGAATAAATTCCGCTGACAATTTTTTGCCTGGCCTCATAGCGTCCAAAAACTTTTTCCATGGCCATGCTGATTTCTCCCAATGTTGCACGTTGGCGGGCAGCTTCTACGGCTGCTTCCAAAAGATTGCCTCCACCCGAATTGGCGATCGTTTCAATTTGATTTAATGCATCATTTACAGCAGACTGATTTCTTTTTTCGCGAATTTTTGAAATACTTTCAATCTGTTCATTGCGCACGGCATCATTGTCCACTTTCAAAATTTCGAAATCATAAGATCCTGCTGTACGATAAACATTGACCCCGATGATCTGATCTTTGCCACTATCGATATTGGCCTGCTTTCTGGTTGCAGCTTCTTCAATTCTCATTTTGGGGATGCCTGCTTCGATTGCTTTGGTCATTCCACCTAACGTTTCGACTTCTTGAATGTGATTCCAGGCTTTTTCAATGAGTTGCCCGGTGAGGAATTCAACATAATACGACCCACCCAGCGGATCTACCGTGTCGCAAACGCCGGTCATGCCAGCAATATAAAGTTGGGTGTCACGTGCGATCTTGGCAGAGTAATCTGTTGGTAGCGCGATGGCTTCATCAAGTGAATTGGTGTGAAGGGATTGTGTGCCACCCAAAACTGCCGCGAAAGCTTCCGTGCAGGTCCTGGCAACATTATTGTAGGGATCCTGTTCGGTGAGACTCCATCCACTGGTCTGTGAATGTGTGCGAAGCGAGAGTGATCTTGGATTTTTCGGAGAAAATCCAGAAACAATCCTGGCCCACAATACCCGTGCTGCCCGCAACTTGGCGACCTCCATAAAAATATTCATTCCAATACCCCAAAAAAAGGAGATCCTTGGAGCGAATGCATCAATATCCAGACCTGCCTTAATTCCTGTGCGGATATATTCAAGGCCGTCCGCGAGGGTATAGGCTAGTTCGAGATCAGCGGGGGCTCCCGCTTCATGCATATGGTATCCGCTAATACTGATGCTGTTGAATTTCGGCATATGCTGCGCACAGTAACTGAATATGTCTGATACAATGCGCATGGAAGGCGCAGGGGGATAGATGTAGGTGTTGCGAACCATAAATTCCTTCAAAATGTCATTCTGAATTGTCCCGCTTAGTTTTGAAGGAGGGACTCCCTGTTCTTCGGCTGCGACAATAAAAAATGCAAGAATGGGGATTACTGCGCCATTCATTGTCATCGATACCGAAATCTTATCCAGTGGAATGGCATCAAATAAGATTTTCATATCCTCCACGGTGTCAATCGCGACGCCCGCCTTGCCGACATCTCCGGCAACTCTTGGGTGATCGGAATCATAACCTCTGTGTGTGGCCAGATCAAAAGCTACACTAAGGCCTTTCTGTCCCGCCGCCAGGTTTTTTCTGTAGAAAGCATTACTATCCCTGGCATTAGAAAAACCAGCATACTGCCTGATTGTCCATGGATTTGTCACATACATACTACTGTAAGGTCCGCGAAGAAACGGGCTCAGGCCAGCTTGTGCGTACCGGGTCCATGAGGGTACATGCTGCCACTCGTATTGTCTGGCAATCTTGATTCCTTCAGGGCTGGTGAATTGATTTTCTGTATCCATGTTTTGTGCTACAGGTCTTTGTTCAAGAACGTTGCTTGTACCAGTTATTGTTGTTGATGACTACAGGTTGTGCTTCGGCAATCCTGTCCAGATAAGCGCGAAGCGCAATGGCGGCAGCGCCTTCAAGATCTGCGGCATCAGGATCCCATTTCAAGAAATCTTCATAATGCTTACCTACAAAATTGGTATCATATTTTCCGTGCAAAAATGAGGTGTTATGAAGAACATAAAAACAAAAGGGAAGTGTAGTCTCAACCCCCGAGATCACGGTATACTGAATGGCCTTTTTCAATCGTTCAATGGCTTCTTTGCGATCTGTGCCGTGGGCAATTAATTTGCCGATCATGGGATCGTATTGAACCGGTATTTCCATTCCTTTCTGGTAGCTGTCATCCAGCCGGATACCGACTCCTGCAGGCTTGGTATACTCTTCAATCTTCCCGATACATGGTAAGAAGTCCTGATAACAATCTTCTGCACAAATCCTGATTTCTACGGCATGGCCATTAATATTGAGGTCCTGCTGGCGAAATGGTAGTGAAGCGCCTTCAGCAACCCGAATCTGTAGTTCCACCAGGTCAAGGCCGGTGATCATCTCGGTTACCGGATGTTCAACCTGTAGTCGGGTATTCATTTCCAGGAAATAGTAATTCAGCTCATCATCAACCAGAAACTCAACGGTACCCGCTCCTACATAGTTGACGGCCAGTGCAAGCTTAATGGCATCTTCACCCATCCTGCGCCGCGTAATTTCATCCAGGCAACTGGATGGCGCTTCTTCAACCAATTTCTGATGTCGACGCTGCACACTGCATTCGCGTTCAAACAGGTATACGCCATTGCCGTGCTGATCGCAGAAAATCTGAATCTCAATGTGTTTGGGATTGGCAATAAACTTCTCGATAAAAACAGATCCGTCACCAAAGGCTGATAAAGCTTCGCTTGAGGCAACTTTCATTTGTTCTTCCAAATGGGCTTCTTCATGGACCAATCGCATGCCTTTGCCACCACCGCCGGCACTCGCTTTAATCAGGAGAGGGTAAGAAGTTTTGGTAGCAATCGCCCTTGCTTCTTCGATGGAGGTGATGGCCTGATGGGTACCGGGGACCAAAGGAACGCCAAGCTTTGCAGCCGTTTTTTTTGCTTCAATTTTGGACCCCATACTGATCATTGCAGAAGAAGGGGGACCGATAAAAATCATTCCTGCACCCTGCACCATGTCTGCAAAAACAGGATTTTCGCTCAGAAAACCATATCCTGGGTGAATAGCGTTGCAACCAGTTTGGGAGGCTGCTTCAATAATTCTGTCCATTCGGAGATAAGATTCTCTTGAAGGAGCTTCGCCGACACAAATGGCTTCATCGGCAAGTAGTACATGTGGCGCGGTGCGATCAATATCGCTGTACACGGCCACCGTGCCAATTCCAAATTTTTTGGCTGTGCGCATGACGCGTAGCGCTATTTCTCCCCGATTGGCGATCAGGATTTTATTAATTTTCATGATTGGAGAAATGTGAAGAACTGATGCGTTAAATTTTCAATATAATACGATCCTGCAACCGGATTGTTTACCAGGCGCAGTTGGGCTTCCTGACGTAAAATATGTTGCAGGTGTACGCTGTTGATAACCCAGGCGTCCTTATTCTGCTCACCGAGGTGATCATAAGCAGGCAGTGTAATCAGATCGGGTCTGCAAATTCCAGCTGCCAGCGCGATGGCGCTGAATGAGATCAGGTTTTCTTCCGGCACGCGGGAGATGACCTGAGGAGCTATACGAATTTCTGTTTCGAATAGTTCAGATTTGGTTTGCAGGAACTTCACAGTAGCGCTGTAAGCTGCAATATTGATCAGCATTTTATGATCAAAGTTGAAAATAATTCTGAGCGGAATCTTTGTTTCGGCAAAATTTACTTCAACCTTTTTCAAAATGTTTTTGACTGCAATCAAATCAAATAAGGGCAGATTAATCATGACTTTCACATTGTGCTGGTTAAGCCATTCAATGTCATTTTCATGAGTATCCAAATCATTTGCCATCAAACCAAGAAAACAATGTTCCGGAATATTGTTTTTTGCCTTAAAGAGTGATTGATTGGACTGGCCATTCCATTCGAACATCAGTTCGATCATATTGGTATGCACACCATTCAGTAATGTATTGATGTCTTCTTGATTCACGAGCCAGTCAGAAGAGAGACTGATTTTGTCCGTGCCGTTACTGAGTGCCAGCAGAATTCTACGATGGCATTCCTTGCGATCTCGGCTGTTGATAATGCTTCCTGCTTTCCAGAGCAATGGACTGTGAACGTCTGTAATTGACGATTGATTGTTTGGAAGATCTTCAAATGTTGCAAAGGATAATCCCTCAAAATTTTCTCTGACTTTGTGCTTCTGTTTCTGGGTGTCAAAATCAGGATTGTCAAGCGCAATCTGATGAAGCCAATCCTTCTTGGTATGCCTTGCAAATTCATTGAGCCAGTCCAGCATTATTTAAGCTTGAGTAGGATTTGATTTTTATCAACTTTATTGCCAGGGGATATAAAAATCTCATCCACTGTCCCATCAGATGAAGCTTTAAGAATATTTTCCATTTTCATAGCTTCAAGTGCCATCAGTTTGTCACCCTTAACGATTTGATCACCGGGGGAAACATATATTTTGGTGACGATTCCAGGCATTGGCGCCTTGATGTCCTCATCATGCCCTTTCTTTTTATTTGAAAATCCTAACTGTGAGATGGTAAGATCCAACGGCGTGTTGATTGTAAAATGAAGAAGTCTTTCATTGAGTCTAAGCGTTACAGTCTTTTCCTGTATATTGATATTCACGACTTCGGCACTGATTGAACGGTTGCCGTTCAGGATATGGTAATCCTTAAAGCTGAGTCGTTGAATATCCGCGGACGCAGCATACTTTTCTTCGAAAAGAAAAGTATAGTCTTTGTAACTTACCTGGAATTGTCCCATGATCAGATGATTTTTTGTACGCGGGCATTTTCTTTTAACCGAATATGCTTTCCGGCCACTTCGATGTCTTGTATCCAGTTTAGTCCTGGTTTCAAACCAGACTTCAGCGAACCAAACCGCTGATCAACCTTCAGTGCCTTTGCACCATTGCTTGTCGCCCATTGAAGGACTTCCCCGAGCTGAAGATAGGATTGATATTTTAGAATGGTTTTTATTTCTTCAAGGATAGATAGATTCCAGTTCGAACTCAGGCTGTCTGTGCCTATGCAGAGATTAGCATTGCAGCTTGTGAAATGTCGGTAATCGGGAAGCTTGTTTTCAATAAAAAGATTGGCATTCGGGCAGGTAACAAAAAATGTATTTATGTTCCACTTCATGACAGCGCGAATATCGGTATCGCTCATACAGGTATTGTGGACCAGGAGCAATTGGAAATCCGGGTTCAGATGTTCCATGGTATAGTGTACCGATGTTTTTCCACTAGGATTAAAGTGATCAAGGCTAAAGCCAAATTTACGGTAAAAGTTTTCAAAACCTCCCTGCTTGCTGATGAACAACTGATCTTCATCATTCACTTCCTGATTATGAATACTGATAATATGTGCTGAGCTGTTGACTCTGTTAATTGATTCGAAAAGTGAGGCCGAGACAGAGTAAGGGGCATGAGGTACCAGTGCGCGCGGCAAGCCGATAAAAGATTCAAAAACTTCGAGATAGGGTTTTAGAAATGCGTCTGAACCCTGCTGTAAAAAATCAAAGCACTCCACAAATGTATAATAATAGATATTGCTTCGGCGCTTGATTCCAATGGTATCCGTCTTGTTCGAAATATCACCTACTGCCACGATGCCGTTGGTCCACATATCTGCATCCGCAGCCTGAATGGCTTCGTCAATCTTCTCTTGTGCAAAATCTCTTTGACTTACTACATCGTTAAGAAATGGAATCAGGCCGGTTCCAGTGCTAAAAAGTCCTTTGAGATGTGATAACTCAAGATGGCAGTGTGCATTGATAAATCCGGGAGTGATTAAACCGGGATAAAAAAATACATCTCTTGGTTCAAAAGCGCCTTGCGGAACGATGTCAATGATTTCACCGGTGTCTTCAACCAATAGGGCATGATTGGTCATAAAGCGGCATCCGTCAAACAAATAATCCGAAGCGATCAATCTTCTCATTCGCTTTTGATTTTTTGCACTACAATGCCGTTTCTAATTCGTGGTTCGAACCAGGTACTTTTTGGTGGCAGAATGAGCCCTTTATTGGCAATTTTAATAAAATGATTTTTTTTGACAGGATAAAAACTAAATCCCAAACACAATGGGTCAAGTTTTACCCCGGCCAGCAATGTTTTGTTTCCTTTATTGCCTTCATAATATTTGATGCGGTTATTTGACCTGATATCTGTGATTCCAAAAATATCTGTCACAACGTGTTGATTAAAAATATCGATGTCAAAAGTAACAGGCATGTTAATGTTACCTTCTGTCATCTGTTTGTGCCAGTTGATGGCATAATCGCCGTCCTCACTGTGCATGATAATCTCTCCTTTTTTAGATGGAAGCCTTGGTTTGTTTAGTTTTTTAACGGTGCCAAGTCGTTGCAGTTGTGTAAGAATTATTTTCATGTCCAGTGTGTCCAGAATTCTGATCAGTCGGTTGTAAGGGAAGATGTCTAATTCACCAAAGCTAAAGAGTGCGCAAGTGATATAGCGTAGTCCTTTCGCTTTCAGTTCGGGATGATCAGTGATGAGTGTGTTAACTGCGGACATACGATGATGGCCATCGGCGATATAGGCCTTGCCTACCTTGCTATTAAATTCTTTCTGGAATGCCTTGATTTCCTTTTTGGCTTCTACGGCAAATAATTCGTGAATTTGATTTTCTTTTTCAAATTTAATTCTCAATTTAGGTCTTTTACTCAGGAAGGCTTTGGCCATGTAGCCATTGATTCGTGTGTTGAACTTGTATGCAAGCAAGACGGGCTTAATGATTGCATTCCGCTCACGGGTTAATTCAATAATCTTTTTCTCCTGTTCGATCAGAGTGTTTTCATGTTTAAGAATATTTCCATTGGTGTACTCGCTGATATCTACTCCGGCCAGGATTCCGTGATAGATGCGAGTCTTAGTCTGGATGCGATAAACAAAGATTGCGGGTTTACGACCTTCTTTAAAATAAGGGGTGTCACGATGTTGAGTGTACTCTTCTTTCATCGATTCAAAGAATGAGGTCTTGTCCTTGATCAATCGAAGATCAGGATAGTTGTATTCAATAGGTTGAATAATCACTGAAAGAAGCTTGTGGTATTAATGCGACTTGTAAAATGGTAGTTTGACGATGGTGCCTTCCATTACTTTTGAACCCATCTGTACCCGAATCATATTACCTTCTTTTGCTTCAGAGAGCGGCACATAGGCAAGACCAATAGACTGATTGAGGCTGGGTGAGAACGTCCCGCTGGTCACATAGCCAATTTTATGACCATTGGTATCAACGATTTCATAATGATGCCTCGGCACCCTGCGGTCTTCCATGACAAATGCAACAAGTTTTCTTTGAAGGCCTTCTTTTTTTTGGCGTAGGAGCCATTCTTTGCCATTAAAATTACCCTTGTCGATTTTGGTGATCCAGCCCAGACCGGCTTCCAGCGGGGAAGTGGTGTCATCGATATCATTGCCGTAGAGACAGAATCCCATTTCAAGCCTTAGTGTGTCTCTGGCGCCAAGGCCGATTGGCTGCAATCCATCTTTTGCACCAACGGATAGTACTGCATCCCAGATGGCTGGAATATATTGGTTTTCTGCATATATTTCAAAACCACCGGCGCCAGTATAACCTGTTGCGGAAATAATGGTATTTTCTACTCCGGCAAAAGTTCCTTTGACGAATTTGTAATATTCGATTGATCCTAAATCTACCGGTGTAAGGCTCTGGAGCAATGCTGCAACTTTTGGTCCCTGGATCGCTACCAGTCCGGTTTCTTCTGAAATATTGATGATGCGGGTATCAAAATGATTGTTTTGTTGGATCCAGTCCCAGTCTTTTTGAATGTTTGACGCATTGACCACCAGCATGTAGGCCCGTTCTCCTTCAGCGCACTGGTCTTCCGGAAGACGATACACAAGCAGGTCGTCGACAATACCTCCGGACAAATTGGGCATACAGGAGTATTGTGCATCTCCGATGCTTAGTTTGCTGACATCATTGGATGTGACAAACTGTATTAAATCCATCGCTTGCTTTCCCTTCACGATAAATTCTCCCATATGAGATACATCAAAAATACCCGCGTTGTGCCGAACGCAATCATGCTCTTCCTTGATTCCTTTGTAGCTGATGGGCATGTTATAGCCAGCAAATTCAGCCATCTTGGCGCCTAGCGCGATATGCCGGTCAGTTAATGGAGTATTTTTCATACAGAGAGGTTTATTCGGGTGCGAAAATACATGTCATAGGGTGATTTACAGCGGTATAAAGTAAATATTTGGGGATGGTTGAATTGCAAATGGTTGTTGGCAACAAGAAAATATGGTTAATGCTCTTTGCTTCCTCCGGGAGGTTGGGTGATATTAATTTGACCGTAATGGTATGGGTTCAGTCTGATGGGTCCGGAAGATGAGTTTCAATTTAAATGACGTTGATGGCGTCACAAAAGGTTAATTGTGTTGATCTTGTCTCCCTGTTCAAACAGGCCCATAACTTCTAATCCTTTGGTCAGCTTTCCGAAAGCCGTGTAGCGACCATCCAAATGTGGCGTTGGAGAAAAAGTGATAAAAAACTGGCTGCATTCCGTGTCCAGTCCGGCGCTGGCCATTCCGATGATTCCTTCTGTTTTATATTCAAAATCCGGGTGAGTCTCTGTTCTAATAGAATAATCAAGACTTCCGTAACCGTCGCCTCGAGGGCAACCAGTCTGAATGACAAAATTGGGAACTAGGCGATGGATATACTTGCCATCAAAGAACTTTTTGGAACACAGGTCCATAAAGTTGATGACAGTACCGGGAGCGATGGCCGGATAAAGTTCAAATTCCAGTTTTCCTTTACTGGTTATAATCTCGCCGTGGATGGTGTCACGCTGGTTGTTCAAAGTCTCCCAATGAATCGGGTGATTGTAATCAGGTTTCTTCTCTACAAACTTTCGTTTATTGAGTTTGCTCAGGGTTTTTTCAACGGCATTATAAGTCTCAATATCCCTGGGTAGGCTTAGTGATGAAAGAGCCAGTCCTAATGTAGAATCCGGTCTGAAATACCGGCTGATCAGGCCTTGTTCCTTTTCGAACCATTCAGCAATGGTAGCGACAGAGCCCTGATCCGGGGCACTGCATTGTTTGCTGAGATAGGCTGTAGTCATTTGGTATATTGGATTGAGTCTGCCTTTAAAGATGGTCGTAAAATAAGGGCTCTGATAAATCTTGTGGATGGTCTCTGTGATGGTCGTAATCACAACGGGTTCTTTTTCCTTCATGCCGAGCTGCAGCAGGTAAGGAAGGTATGCGGGTGATTTGTCCAGCGTCCGGACGTAAGCCGCCTTTTCGAAAGGGGAAGCGGCGTGATTCACAGATCGGACGATGAGGTCAAATACGGCCTGTCGCTGTATTTTTTTGAAAGGTGAAATAATTCTGATGAGCGCCTGGAAAATCTGGGACTTAGATGACCAGTGTATGTTGTCAGAATAAGCGACGGACATTAATTCTTGGGCATCCGATTCTGTTGCATGGATCTTTAAGTATTCTGCGGCGAGTGCGCTGATCTGGGTGGAGGGGTTTTGCAATGCTTTGATGGCAAGTGGTGAAGCCATGCCGTTTGGAAAATTCTGCAGACCCCGGATCAGGTTGCATTGCACTCTGTTGTCCAGAATACGGGTGTAAAGTTCTTCCAGACTGCTCAAAGCTTCAGGTGTTGCTGTTGCAGAAAGGGCAGTAATGAGCCCCATTCGCAGCGATGCATTTTTCTCTTCAAAGCTCGCATTGCGCAGTTCCTTATAATAGTTTTTAATCTCCGGGATTTTGAACCGCTGAAGAAAATGAATGGCGTAGAGTCTGGTGATTTCATTATAGTTTTTATTGCAAGCGATCTCTACAATCATTGCAATAGAAGAAGAACAGATTTTGCCTCTTAGGCCAAAGCGATAAAACCCTGCCATCAGTCCTTCCAGAAGTACAGGGTGAGAATTTTTGTAACTCTGCAACTTGCACAGTAATTGTAGCGTGCTGTCCGTACCGCATTTTCCCAACGCTTCCAGGATCATCGCATTCGTTCGAAGGTAAGGTCCAAAAGAATCAACTGCAACAAAAGCCTTTGTCAGCGGAGCTTCTGCGTTGGCAGATCCAATCTGTCCAAGGCTATAAACGGCTGCCTGTCTGACCGCCTCAACGGGGTCGTTGAGCAGATTCGAAAGTTTAGTCACTGAAAGACTGTCGCGATAGGACCCAAATGCCTGCGCCGCTAAAAGTCTTAAGGAGGCTCTGGGCGCTGTAAGATACCTGGCCAGAGAATCGCTCTGCCTTCTATCCTGAAAATCCTTGATATTGCGATATTCCGGATCTTCCTTGTGGATAGAAATATTATTAAGGTCCTCCTGTACCGGAGGCAGACAAGATTCCAGAATTAGAAAAACAGCCAACAAGCTGCATAATACTCTAAACCAATTCATATTTGGCAGCCCTGTTTTGGGCTGTATATCTTTGGACTGTATCTTACTTAATACAGTCTTCTTATTCTTCGATCATGGGTTCTTCACCATCTTCCGGCTCAAAATGAGACGATGGTCTGGTATGATCAATAACCGGGGCGGGGGTCTCACGCTCTTTGGCCTGAACGCTTTTGGTCGCATGGGGAACCAGCATCAGGCGTTGTTTGTCGATCAGCTCTCCTGTCACACTGCAAATTCCGTATGACTTGTTTTTGATCCTCACAAGCGCCAGTTCAAGATTCTGAACAAATTGGCGCTGCCTTTCCGCAAGCTTTGTCAGAAACTCAATCTCTGTATGGATGGAGCTGTCATCAAACCAGTCACCTCCCTGTTCATCAGACATGTTCTCACGCAGTTCCATCATTTGCTGCTCTATGCCTTCCAGTTCAGATTTAGCAAATTCCAGTTTTTCAAGAATGATCTTCTTGAACTCCTCCAACTCTTCATCTGAATAACGTGCCTTCGTAGTCACCCTTCAAAATTTGACGCAAATTTACGAACCATTGTGACTTGAATGAATGCATTTTTTTTGCCAGGCATAATATTTAATAAATATATAATATTTATTAAGCTGTATTGCAGCTTATAACAAATTATATTTTTATTAAAGAATGCAAATTAAGCAGGCTTTCCGGACAGTTTTTCCAGCATTTCACGGCACATTTCCTTCAGATCATAGCGTGGTGACCATCCCCAATCAGCCCTGGCTGCGCTGTCGTCAATACTCTCACTCCAGCTTTCAGCGATTTGCTGTCGGAAGTCCGGTTCATAATTGATTGTAAACCCGCCGACAAGTTTTTGAATCTCTTCGGCGATTTCCGCCGGTGTAAAACTCATCCCAACAAGATTGTATCCGGTTCTTATCCTTATTTGTTCAGAAGGGGCCTCCATGAGTTCTATGGTGGCGCGTATTGCATCATCCATGTAGATCATCGGGAGCCTTGTGCCAGCTTTGAGAAAACAATTATAATGACCAGATTTGAGCGCCCCGTGAAAAATTTCAACGGCGTAATCCGTTGTGCCTCCTTCTGGCAAACTTTGCCAGCCAATCACACCCGGATATCTCAGTGAACGAACATCAAGCCCATAGCGATGGTGATAATATTCGCACCACATTTCACCAGCCAGTTTACTGATACCATATACCGTTGAGGGTTGTAAACTTGTAAATTGAGGTGTAAGCTGTTTGGGTGTGGTTGGTCCATAAACCGCGATAGAGCTTGGAAAAAATAGTCTGCTGACGTTGAGTCTGGAACAGATGTCGAGAACATTGAGGAGTCCCTGCATGTTGATCTGCCATGTCAATGTGGGGTTCTGTTCGCCTCGCGCACTCAGCAATGCCGCCAGATGATAGACCTGGTTGATATTTTCTTCCTGAATGACTTGTTCAATGGCCTTGGAATCAAGGACATCAATGAGCCGGAAGGGGCCATCTGTCTTTAACTTCGGCTCTCGGACATCAGAACAAATGACCTGGTCCCGGCCATATTTTGTGCGAAGTGATTCCGCCAGCACCGTGCCGATCTGGCCATTGGAGCCCAGTATTAGTATTCTAGTATTCATCCTTTTGACTCAAACAAAAAGACCATACTTATGAGCCTAAGTATGGTCTTTCATTTTTTTTAATCGTTTATTTTAATTTTAAGGTGGTTGTTCCTACCAGATAACCTTTGTTGTAAACTTCTACCTGATAGACACCTTTTTGCATGGCACCAGGGTTCGCAAATTTTCCGCAAGCTTTTACTTCATCATTTTTGTAATCAGCCATGGCCACAGTTGAATATTTGATCTGTGTGCCGGTTGCATTATTGGTCAGTGTTCCAGATCCTTCAGAAGGAATGCTTTCAGTCTCTCCAAGTGGATTGATGATTCTAATGTAGAATTTTTCCATACCTGCGTCAGAATTCATGTTTTCAGAGGTTTTAAAACAAACTTCAATAAAATCCACATCCGAAGCCTTTGATTTGGAGGATGGTTTTTTGCCTTCACGGTTCTGATATCCGGTTGCATCCAGTTTGGTTACTTGAATAGCTGCCGCACGGTTGTATTTTCTTGAAAGATCTTCACGTTCCTTGTTTATCGCTTCCTTCTGCGCTGAAAGACTGGCATTGGCATCATTGAGCTGCTGATTCTCAGCACCTTTCTTTTCCAGGTCCTTGCTGAGGTTGTCCTTTTGTTCGGTCAGGTCCTTGTTGCTGGTGGTCAGCACATCATTTTCTGCCTTGAGTTTGTTGATTTCTGCGACATACTCTTCCAATTTGCTGCGAAGGCTGGTCATTTCATTTTTAGCCAGTTTGAGATTCTTGCTATCCTTGAGCAAGATGGCGATTTTCTCTTTCTGGAGTCTCAATTCTTCTTTTTGCACTTCAATGCTCTTATTGAGTTCTTCATTGTCTGACTTCAGCGAATTGAGTTCGGCCACCGATTCCTGGTATTGTTTTTCCAATTCGACTTTGGCACTATCCAGAGAGGTTATTTCTGCTTCCTTATGGATATTGTCATCCCGAAGGCTGTTGTTGGTTACAAACTGATACACATTGCCGCCGAGGAGGGCCAGTATAGCTACTATAACCAGTGCTTTGAGGTTCTGGTTTGGTCTATTGTCTGCCATATTAAATTGTTTTTGGTGAATTACAGGGTAAATTTAGATAAAACCATTGCGAACAAAGGTAAATACATAATATTTTTTACCTTTCGTTACTTAAAACATACGTTATGAGGCATAAATTATTGTATTTAGACATCGAAACCGTTTCAAGTGTGAAGCACTGGGATATGCTTAACCTGGAATGGAGGCAGCTCTGGGAGCACAAATCACGTCATTTTTCAGAACGGGAAAAGGGATTGGACAGTGCCGCAATTTATGAAGCCAAAGCGGCAATTTATGCTGAATTTGGACAGGTAATCTGTGTAGGGCTCGGTATTCAGGATCATGATAAATTTCGGGTTAAAGCCATAACGGGTAATGAAAAGGAAGTGCTTGAGGAATTTTTTGATCTGGTTGAGAAGTCCTATGGCGATGCCCGACAGGCCATTTTTATTGGGCATAATATCAGGGAATTCGACATCCCTTACCTTTGCAGAAGAGCCGTCGTCAATGGCTTGAAAATACCACCTAGCCTCGATCTTTCCGGTAAAAAGCCCTGGGAGGTCCAACACATTCATGACACCCTGGAGATGTGGCGTTTTGGAGATTACAAAAACTATACTTCGCTTGATTTGTTGGCCAGCTGTCTGGGATTGCCAACGAGCAAATCGGATATTAGTGGTAAGGATGTCGGTCACGTATACTGGCAAGAAAATGATTTGCCCAGGATCGCGCGTTATTGTATTCAGGATGTCGTTCTAACTGCCCGCGTTTATAAAAGAATAAAGGGAGAGCCTGGTGTGTCAGATCAAGATGTGGTATACGCCTGAAGTCAGAAGTAACCTTGCTTTGCCCCGTGACTTACAATAAGGATAGTCTGTAAAATTGGATGATCATTCTTGTATTTGAAAGGCAGAGACCATTGCCTTAAGACTACAAATCCACATCGATGCAGGTGTTCGATGATCAGACTGGCAGGATAATAGAATATTTGACACCAATCTCCGGTACTTCCCTGTTCAGGACCACTGAGCGCTTCTGAAGCATCAAGAAAACTGAGGTAAACGAAACCTTCAGGGTTGATTTTATGCATCAATGTATCAAGTAGAACCTCAGCATCTTTTTTGACCAGATAAGGTAATGCAAAGCCACAGGTAATCACATCAAAAGTACCTTCGACGCGGTAAAGTTCACGGCAATCCAGTACTAAACCTTCGGCTTCAGCTAGACTAAGCTTTAACCCAGAATTGTCATTAGGAATCAAAAATAAAAGTCGATTTTAAGTTATTTGTATTCATCCATAGGCCAGTAAACCATTCCCGTCTCTTCATGGCGAGAGATAACTTTAATATTCTTTGATTCCCTTTTTGAATAATGTATCCTCCAATCGCAAAGACTCTATAACGTAAGGTTTTCATTTGTTCATGAACTTTAGTGTTAAGCACAACCTGACGGAATAGGCTGACAAAATTGTAAGCCATCATTACAAAATTTAATGCTGCTTCTGTGGCATAAAAACTATTTACATTAAAACTTGATGATCCAAAATCATATTTTAGTTCTTTGATCCTGTTTTCAGCATCAGCTCTTTGCCTATAAAGTGTCCAAATTTGTTCTGCTGGCAGATTTAAGTTTGTTATAAAACAGCTATATCGGTATCTCTTATAGATTTCTTCATCCTTGAATAGACTTAATACCCTTCCCGTAGCTTTTGGTCTTGTAGGGATATGTTGCCGAATAATTATCATTCTTTTTCCGCTCTGCCAATTTGGACTCTTGTATTGCGTGTCTGCAATTTCCAATCCAGCTGCCATTTTTAGCCAAATGCGATGTGATGTAATTGTTTGTTGTATTGGGGAATACATTCTTGCTGCTATGATATAATTTATTCCCTTCCCTTCTAAGTAATTAAATACCTTCTTATCATAAAAACCACTGTCCGCTCTTAATAACCCAATTTTCTTGTTTCCCAATTTTTCAAACGTATCATCCAAAAAGGATTCTATATTGTTTGATGTATAAGAATCTCCGCTGCGTTGCCAAAAGTTAGCAACCATCTTACAATCCGCTATAAATGCCATTAAGGGGTGATGTGATAGCCTCCCTGGTTTCTTTGGATTGTATCCTTTTTTGGCTCCTTCTTGTGATCCATATCTTGTATGAATGGTACTGTCAACATCTAATGTGAAATTATCAAATTGAAGCTTATTAAAAAACCATTGATACAACGGTGTAAATATTTGTTGATTTTTACTAAGATCAAATTTTGTAAAGAACCTTTGAAATGATTTATGGCCCGCCATCCTTTCAAATCCCCAAAATTGCCGAATTACTTCATCTTGGCGAGTAACCTCAGTATGTTCAAACTTATTTGCGCCACACCAAATACTCGTAATGAATTGTTTTACCAATTGATTTGCACTATATCCCCTATTTGATCCTGGTTCGGGAAGTGATAACTCTTTTATTATTCCATCAAAGTCCATCTTATCCAACATCTTTTTCATCAGATATATGCCTCCCCAAGGACTAATTTCCTTATCTGTAAATTCAAGCTTAAGATCCATTTTGTAGTGTAACTTTTAATTACTCAAAAATAAAGATTCTCGAAAAATATTAAATGTTATTAAATCATTGAAAATCAAAAGAATATGACACCATTTTCCTAATGGCGGTCATTAGAAATCATTTCAAATGACAATTCTGGGTTTAATTCCTTGAGCATGTTTTCGGCAAAATCAGTACAAACGATTTTTGCAAAATGGTGCCGCTGATGCAGGTATGTGCTGATATTGCCGGGGCCGCAGGCTACATCCAGTAGACTGCTGTGCTTCTCGTTCAATAGATTCAATAGCGTATCATAGCCTTCCTGGTATATACCCGGGTCCATGAATCGCTGCCGGTAAAGGGAAGAGGCTTTATTCCAGCTGTTGAGGTTCAAAGAATATGGATCCATGTCGACTGAAAATTTGGATTCAATAAGTACAAAAGTACACACCTTGCATTTATGACCATATCGGGTGAAAATCAGAGGCAGAAAACGGTTTTTTCTAATTTGACACCGGTAAGAATATCGATTGTATATATTTGAGCTGATTTTAAACTGAAATGCAGGAAGTCTTTTCAACCTTTGCCAGGGTAGAGAGCCCAACACTTGAAATGGTTCTTTTTACTTTTTTGCTGGCATTTCTTTGTTCTGTATCCATTGCACTTTGCTACTATTTTACTACACCTAAGACCTTTAAAACTGCTAATTATATTCAGGCGCTTATCTTAAGTTCAGTGATTGCTACCATGATTCTTCAGAGCATTGGTGATAATGTAGCCAGTGGATTAGGAATTCTCGGGGCACTAACCATAATTAATTTCAGAACCAGCTTTAAGGATCCAAGAGACATAATTTTTATGTTTGCTGCTTTGGGCATTGGGATTGCCTGTGGTTCTTATGTCTTTACCATTGCTGTTGTAGGTACAATATGTTTCTGTCTTCTGGCAGTGACATTAAAGTACTCTAATTTCTCCCTTGGTAATCATATTGTCTGGAGTCTGCGATTGCGAATCAGGGATGCAATCAGCGTGCAATCCTGTGAACTGGTGCTCCAGGAATATTGCAAGAGTTATGTCCTCGAAGGGTACAGAACGGTAAGCAGCGCGGAGTCTCCTGGACAGGATCGCGACTATCAATTGATTTTCAAATCAGATGATAAGCAGGATGAAATGATTGCAGAATTCAGGAAGCTTGGGGCAGAAGTGAGACGATTGAACAATCCCAATTCGGATAATACAGAAGTTTGAAGATGAAGATTAATCTCGTGTATTTTGTTGTTCCATTGGCATTGGCTTCTCTGATGTATGTCTACAAGGATATACAGAGTCAGTCAGAATTTTCTTTCTTCGGGACAGCCGAGACAGTTCCTTGTCAATTGAGTGTAGATGTCAATGTTTGGGTTGAAAAGTTAAATGTAGCTGTAGGGAGCAGGGTACACAAAGGGGATACCGTGGCTGTGTTGTCGCGTAGGCTGCTGGATAGGCTTGATTTATCAACCAAATTGAGCTTATATGAGAACGAAGCAACATTAATCGGACAGAAAAATATTCTGGAAGGAGAGCGGAAAGTACTGCAATCAGAGATTCAGTCAAAACTAAATGATATTGATGCAAAAATTCGCGCTTTGCAACTGACGGATTCACTGGAAAGAAGCTATCGTCAGACGGTTCTAGGCAAGGATCCGGGAGAAAGCCCTAAAATGACTGTCCAGAGAAAAATTCTCATGGAAGAGAAAGTAGCAGATCAAAAAATTTACAGCGAAAAATTTGCTGCGATAGATAAAAGAGAGACCGCATTTCAATTGACAGTGGGGGCCCGAGAAAATCAACAGCGGCTACTCAACGAACACGATCAGCAGGAAAGGATGAGGCTATACATAGTTGCACCATCTGACGGGTATGTGGACAAGGTTAATATGGCCCTGAATAATCCTGTGCAGGCTTTCAATCAGTTGATTGAAATTACTCCTTTGCATTCGGCAAGTGTGATCGGTTTTATTCCAGAGGCTGCTATTGTTCCTGTTCAGATCAGCGATTCTGTAGACCTCGAATCTGTAGCCAGGCCAGGTATTAAAAGTACAGGTGTAATTATCTCTTCCAGTCCAAGCCTGGTGGAGATGCCGCTTCGCCTTAGAAAGTTTATCGAGGTCAGGGCGTGGGGCCGTGAGGTAAAGGTATTTATGCCGGATACCAATGATTTTTACATCGGCGAGAAACTCAACATTACGATCAGAAAAAAATAAGTGAGAGATTTTTGCATTGTGATGATCATCCTGACACTGACTTCCTGGTCAGTGGCACAAAATTATTCAAACAGCCTGCTCAATTCTTCTCAACATGATTTTCGGGTAGTGGCGCATCAGCTGATCGTTGATTCAGCCGGAAAATTGAAATTTCATATTCCATTGGTCAAAGCACTTGAAGGCAAAATCGGGATTAACGGTAGTACCCAGGGAGATACCATTTATGGATACCTGCGCAATGAGGATCACTATGGACTGACCGTAAGATTCAATTCGTTTCGAGAGATAAGAAGTCAGAAAAATTACAAAGGTGCGGTTATTCAATCGATGGATTGCGATCAGCAAATGATTGAATCACAAACTGTGAATGATCGGTATGAATTACTCGCAGCGATGCATGATGCTGAAGTTGAAATGCCGCTCATGGAAGAGTATAAGAATAACACCGCCATGCTGTCGAAGCTTTTTGCGCAAGAGATGGAACTTGGTGAAATCGTGGAAGTCCGGGATTTTGTCAAACTTGAACGAAACCACAATAATGCTATAGAAAGACTGAATAAAATGACACTTCAGGCACACGAAAATGAAATTAAATTAGCGCGTTATTATAATTCCGGTGCCACAAAGAATTTTGAAACTCAAGACTTCATCACTATCGAAGATATCGAAGTTAGATTTGATTCTGTGCGATTTGACCCTGCGCAAATTCCTGCTCTGCGGTGCGCTGAGTACAAAATTAATCTGGCCTCTGCGGGAAAGCAATATGCTTCTGCACAGGGCCGCGAAATACTTGATGCACTCAGTATTGGCTATGATAATCCGCTTTACCTTCAGCGTCCCAATAAGTTCAATACACTCAATAATTATAGCTTGCGGGCGACTTTCAAATGGCCGTTGACGGCCAATAACAATTTTAGAAACAGCAGAGCCTGGCTGGATGTATTGGACGCGGATTACGAGAGATCAGAGAAAGAGTGGGAGCTGCGCAATCAATTTTATGAGACGCGCAGTCTGATCAAAACCTTGTTGGAACAATACAAAGAGGTGAAGTCGCGTCAAAACACAGGTCTTGCGTATCGGTTATTGTCCAATACAGAACTGCAAAAGCAAATTACACCACATGAATTGCTGGAACTGCGCTTGCTCGAAAGCGAGTCACGGATTATTCTTGCAGGACTCGAAAAAAATATCATCGAGGCATACCTGAATCTGCTAAAAATTTGTGGAGTTACAGTTGCAAGGCCAAGAATCAACGAATTGAGTCACTCCAGATCGTCTTGGTAGTAAAGTACCGATACAGATTTTTAGCGGGAAAGATCTTTGCTGGAGAATCCAAAGGGAAGTAGGGTTGAAGCGGAGTCAAATGTAATAATCTGACCTTGTGGATGACCTAGCAAAATGCGTATCGGTCCACTGTTATTTTGTTCAAATTCTGAAATTACCTGGCGGCATAAGCCACAAGGTGACGCCGGCCATTCGTTGGGATATAATTTGGCGCAGCAGACCGCCATGCTGATAATGCGTGATGTTTTCCGTAAGGCAGAATAAGTATACAAGGCTGTCCTTTCTGCACAAATACCGCAAGGGTAAGATGCGTTTTCCTGATTTGTTCCGGTGATGATGCTATCGTCTTCAAGCAGAATTGCCGCGCCCACTGGAAACGCAGAGTATGGAGCATAAGCTGACTGACAGGCGTCGAAGGCTTCCTGAATCATTTTAGAATCTTCAATTGATAGCTCGTCAACAGCGTCGAAATGCTGGAATCGAATTTGCAGAATTTTATCAGCCATTTTGTTTATCGTTCCAGTATAAATCTTTGGATACTGATTTCATCGTGATGCGAAACACGCATTAAATACAAGCCATTAACGAGGCCCTGTGCGTTGATACGAATACTGTTTTCACCTGAAAATAAATTTTCAGCTTCTTCTACAATTGTTTTTCCCTGAAGGTCTAGAACCTCTATTTTGGCATTGACTGGTTCTTCAGAATTTGAGATGTACCTTGCTTCAATCCATTCTCCCTGAACCGGATCAGGCTGGATGCTAAATTCGCTTGTTGAAGCCTGGCTTTGTCTGGACTGATTGTCATTGAGCGTATTGAGGCTGCTATTATAGGTCAGGCCAATGTCGCCAAATTTTCTGATGGGTAGTGTAAAAATAAAGCCTCCATCAGACAACAAGGAAAATTGCCATTGATCGTTAGCAACTGTGCCGTATTTGTATTGCGTAATGTTTGAAGAGTTTACTGTCACGTAACGATTATCCGGGTTGGCGTCTCCGGGCGTAGTGATGAGGACGGGGTTAAGCTTTTGGAGTGTCAGATCAGATATTCGTCCTTTAAAATCCGCCAGATCCACTGCGCTTCCCTGCAGACTAACCTGTATTGGATTGGATAGGATTGCATCGGATTCGATTTCCCAATAGCGGTTTGCTACAAGGACATTATTCCGTGCATAGCTTACCGGAAAACTCTGGGATTTGTTGCTGCCAAAACTGTGCATTGTATGGGCGCGGATCACCAGACTGCCATCATAGATGTTGCCAATGTCCTGGTTCATTTTGTTGATTGTGGCAAGGAGAATATCATCCTTTTCATCAATCGTATGATTGTCAAAGTAATAATAGCTTACACTTCCATTGCTGCATTCGACATTGGCGGTGACATGGATGTCAGCCGTATTCAATGGTAGCGCTGCTGGACTGTATAGAGTAAGGCAAGTTGACTTATTGACATTGTCTCTGATGAGTTTGCCGGGCTCTTCGCCGAATCCAAGCATCAAATCAATGCCTGGATTTCCGGCCAAATGACAATAGCTCATGATGCTCCCTTTGAGGGGTGTTGGTCCCTTGGCGCAGGTTCCTTCGGGCGCAGCACAGTTGTCAATAGCCTGATTTTTTTTCGGTCCCCATACACAGGCATGGGTATGTCTCGAGCCAAACACATGTCCCAACTCGTGCGAAGCGAGAAATAGGTCGTAAATATAATTGGGGAGTTCACCCAATTTGCCTTCTACATTGGCAAAAGCATAGGCATACGTCTTAAGACAAAGCGCGTTGATATAGGCTACACCGCCAAGCGTCGCTTTGCCGCCGTTTGCAAATCCGGATAATACAAGCATGATATTGCCTGCAAAAGTCTTGTAATTGTTTTTGGCAAAGTTCAGATCCAGGTTTGCACTGGTGTGCGTAAATCCATCCTGTACAGTGTTGACAGTGATATCGCTGATTGAAATCTGAATATTCTCCCTGCGATAGATTGCGTTAACCTGGTTAAACAGTGATGTGATGTATTGATAAACTTCCTGGGTGTTTTTATTGAATTTTTTATACAATTCATAATCGGCTCTGATGCTGATTTTTGTGCGTTTACAGGCTTCCTTGGTGCGTTCAGACAGGTCATCAGCTGTTCCAACAAAATGATCCCAGTCATTGGTATTGCACTGAAGTGCCGGGATGGTAAGATCTGAAAGCAGCGTTAGTTGCATGGTTGCATCGTTGTCGCCGAAGGTTGAACTTAGTTGATACTGTAATTGACTGTTCACCTGCATCAGTCCGTTCATTCCGTTGTCAAAAAATGAAATGGCGGTCATGGTTTGTTGATTATGGTCGACATTACCTTGAAAGTGTATTCCCTCATTGAATTGTAATGACCTGATGGATTGCCCATTATCCTCATAATAAGCAAAATCCGGTTCCAAAATGGACACTTGCTGAAGTTCAAGAGTATGTTCTTTTTCATCGTGCAAAATGACTGAAGTATGTAATTCAGCCTTGTTTACGATGTTTTTTGGTTGAAGATTTTTGGATTTGAAATTGGCCCGTATTGCATGTGAGCTGGTTATTTGAAATTGCTGGCCCAGTGAAATAGACGAAGCTTCCCTGGTTTGACTAATTTCGCGGAGAATAAATGTCTTTTGTTGTGCGAGAAGAACATTACTTGACGGAAACAAAGCAATCAACAGTGCTGGAATCGTTAACCAGTTATTCATTGAAGCAGGGCGGGAGGCGAATTTCATATTATAATTTTCTTTAATATGAATAACCTTCAAAATCTGTGCCAAAAAACAAACATTGATGATATTTCAAAATATAATTTCGATTTATGTGATTCTGACTTTAATTATATTTTAAAATCATCCAAATTTTCCTCCATTTTACAAATGAATGTTCAGGAGCAAGTTGGCTTTATGGACAGACTGATCAAAGACCTCAGAGGGCACCGCCCGGTGCAATATTGTCTGGGCGAAGCCTGCTTCATGGATTTGGAGCTCTACGCCGATGAGCGGGTACTGATTCCAAGACCTGAGACGGAGGAGCTTGTTAGCTGGGTGCTCGGAATCTGTAAAGATCAAGGATCCCGCGTATTGGACATTGGAACAGGCAGCGGCGCTATTGCATTGGTCCTGAGCCAGGCGCGTCCTGACTGGAAAATCACAGGCATCGACAATAGCCTAGAGGCGCTGCAGGTCGCCAATATCAATGCTTCAAAATATAAACTTTTAGTAGAGTGGTTATGCTTGGATTTTCTCAAGGACGCTCATTCGTTGCCGGGACCCTGGGACATTATCGTAAGTAATCCTCCTTATGTTGCGGAAAATGAAAACGACCATTTAGATCTGGAAGTCCTTAAGTTTGAACCTTTGCAGGCTTTGTTTGCCCCAGGTGCAGATCCTGAAATTTTCTACACAGTTATTGCGCGGTATGCCTTTGAAAACCTGGCAGCGGGTGGCCGTGTTTTTGTAGAATTGAATGAATTCAGATATGAATTAATCCGTACAATTTTTAACGCCAGGCCTTTTCGGGACATACAGCTAAGAAGGGACATGCAAGGCAAAAATCGCATGCTTATGGCCATAAAATAAGCTCTTGCACGAACTTATGGCGTCAGAAAGTAATTAGTTTTAATTCAGTCGGAATCTGAAACCGACATAAGGCTTAATTCCATTAATCGGAGCGTAGAGTTCATTGGCCGAAAAATAGGGGCTGTCCGGTCTTCCGGCATCAATGATGGCCTGGTGTTGAGTGTAGTTGGTCATATTCTCGCATCCTGCATAGATATCCCACTTGGCAAAATGGTACGTAGCCTGGCTTTGTATGGTCAAAAAAGGTCTTGAATACTTATCATGTTCATGAATCAGCTCATGGGGAAAATCAAGCTTGTCAGGAAGTCTGGACTTGCCAACGGCATGGGAAGTAATATTCCATTCCAATTTTTGATGCAGCAAGTTGATATCAGCGGAGAGTAAACCACGCCATTGAGGGATGAAGACCTGTTGACGTACGGCAGATATTAATTGCTGCCGGTTGTCCTGCCAGCGTATACCTGTTTTCAGGCTGAGCCATTGGGTAATGACCATTTTGAAACTACCACTCAGACTGATTGCCCTTGATATCCCAGTCAATTCAAATAATGTTACGGCTGGAATTGTTCTGCCATAAGTCTGATCCAGGTCGACGACCAATTGATTGTCGAATTGCGTGACGTACGCATCCAGATTGAATTCTGTCTCCCGGTGGAGTAGAGTAGGTTTACCTACAATGTTGAAACCGTAATTCCAGGAAGATTCATATTCAGGAATCGAATCAATAACCCATTCTCTGTTGGTAGCCAGCAAACTCAGGTTATCCGTAACAATTCTGTTAAAGCGGAAACCGCGCCCAACGGACACACGGGTAGTCCAAAAGTCACTGATGTTATACTTCAAACTGGCACGGGGAGACCAGAACAACTTTTTAGTTTTGATGTAATCAAGTCGTTGACTGGTACTCAACACAAATCGGCTGACCTCTGCACAATCAGTAGTCCCCCAACGTAGAGTATACTCTCCGATAATACCGGGCGTCATCTCTCGGTAACTGAACTTCCTGGCTGGAAACTTTCCAACAGTACTTACTTCTTCAGCCTGATTGAAGTTGATCGCCGGGCCGAATGTTAATTCGTGTTTGTCATCAGAAAAAGAATGATTATAGATCAGCTGAACCAGAAAATGGTTTTCAAAACCCTCCAGTTTGTTTAGGCCGAAATTGCTGTTGATCGTACTATGGGAGAAATCATAGATTGATCCTGTATTCTGTGCTTGATTGTGGAATCCAACATAACCCAGATTGCCGCTCAGATTGACATGCCGAATAACCTGGTTGAATAAATAAGGATTGGCATCCTTGGTCTGACCTCCAGTCCGGGTATTGTAAAGCGCCTGAAGGTTGAGCTGTCCTTCCCATTGATGCCCGTAAAAAATATTTCGCATCATGCCATTCAGCAGTGTGTTCTGTGCATCATCATAAAAACCGTCGTGATTATGATCACGGAATCCGGCATGTCTGGAAGCATGTAGATAAATGCCAGAGTGATCTTCCGTACTCCACGAGCGATTTAGATGAAGATTGGCTTCTGCACGTCCGTGATAATCCAGGTATCCATTGGCAAAAAAGCGGTCGTCCTTATCCGGTTTTTTCAAAGCAGCGTTGATTGCTCCGCTCATGCTTTGAGCGCCATGTAATGTTGAGGATGCGCCTTTCTGAATATTGATTTGATCGAGCCAGGTGCCCGGAATGAAATCATAACCAAAAGAAGACATGAGACCCGTAAAGACAGGTCTGTTTTCAATCAACTGTTGTGTATAGATTCCCCTTAGTCCAAGCATCTGAATTTCACGGTTGCCAACCACTGCGTTGTTATAGGCCAGGTCTACCGTGTTGCCAGACTGAAAACTTTCTGCCAGACTGCAGCATGCTGCTTTTCTGAAGTCCACAGACTGGATGCTTTCGACGTTATGTGGCTGCAACAAAGAAAAAGTATGGGCTCTTCCCTGGCTTGTTATGCTCACCTCTGACAACGCAACGCCTTCACTGAGTTGTAGAGATATTTCATTCTGGTTAGCTTGCAATTCGATGGTGTCGCTCTGGTAACCGGTGTAACTGATGATTAAATGATTTTCGCCTGTGGATCTGGAGATCAGAAAACTTCCATCCGCTTCGGAGGTTGTACCTTTTTTTGATTCAAGAAAAACAATTACAACACCTTGAAGGGGTTTCTTCCTTTCATCAAATACTTTTCCGGAAATTATTTGTGCATTGATGTAAGTCTTTGATACAGCAAGT
Organism: Saprospiraceae bacterium; assembly: GCA_046329325.1. Classification (GTDB taxonomy): domain Bacteria; phylum Bacteroidota; class Bacteroidia; order Chitinophagales; family Saprospiraceae; genus Vicinibacter. The sequence goes on along the minus strand of JAXLUU010000002.1, from coordinate 392,008 downwards.
GTTAGGAGTAATAATAGAAGATGCTTACTTGTAAGAAAGTTTAGGCGCCACATATATCTTAAAACAAACTTGATTATAAGTTTAGTATTTTTTCTTTCGTCTGAATACGAAGCTATATAATTATTTGGCATTAATTGTCTAAATGGCACTAATTGTATTATGGTTAAAAAAACTTTATTTTTGATATCTTATATTAAATCATTGTTCATGGTAAGATTCAAAATGACTGGAACAAAAAAGAACCAGTTATTATTTAACAGAGCAATTATTAAATAGTTTTATTTTCATTTCTTAATAAACCGCTGAGTTGTTAATATTTTTCCTTCCCGATCGCGCATTTCTCCAATATAAAAACCTGCTGAGAGTGTAGATACTTCGAACGACTGATTGACTGAGATTGAAGAAACAAAACTTTGTATAAACTTTCCCGAAAAATCATAAATATCTGTCCTGGCAATTCTGGAAGGGTCGATATCTGAAGGAATCGGCAATGAACTATAGCAAATAAGGCAAGAGTTATTTCTTGTAGGTTCTTTTGTATTTGTGATTTTCGATGTGACAAGGAATTGTCCCATCATCCCCATATCTTCATGGCTTAAAATATGGCAGTGATACATATAAGGTAAATTTTGGTCACTGAAATCATCAAATCGTATAATTATCTTAGCATTGCCATTCATTGGTGGAATTGTAACTACATCTTTTTTGCCACGTACATTTGTTGGTGGAGGCGAGCCATTGATAGACAATATATAAAATGAATTCCCATGAATATGGAACGGGTGAGACATCATGGTTTGGTTAGTTATTGTCCATACTTCAGTTTTTCCTTGATCTTCGATGAAATCAATTCTTTCCATATTATATTTCAGACCATTGATGAAGAAATTGTTCATGCTCATCATTGGTAGAGCTGTTAATCCAAAATTCCTGATTCCTGCGCCTGTTTGAGAGTATGGTTTATTTAAAGTTAGTTTATCTGGAATGCTTACAATAGGATTTGTTGTGGGGCTTGTTATATTAATTTTAAGAATATCAAAATCCTTGTTATCAAGTGGGCCTAAAGTGCTGCTGCCCATCATCATCATAGTGCCACCAGGGTAGCCTTGAGGTAGCTGTGAACCTAATTGACGTAACATGAATATCTCCCCTTTTTTACCTGTAAAATCCACTAATATTTCCGCTCGTTCCCCAGGAGCTAGTATTAGCTTTGACAATTCAACTGGAGAATCTAAAAGGCCTGCATCACCAGCTATTTGTTTAAAGCTCATTGAATTATTGAATCCAAAATTAAAATACCGGTGACTTGAACCGTTTAAAAGCCTGAGGCGTACGATTTGAGCAGGAAGATTAAGTGTGCTTCCGCGTAGTGCTCCATTAACTAAAACTTCATTATCTAATTCATCGAGTTCTATAATTTGCTTAGCATTGTCAAAAGTCTTCCACTGAAAAATAAGTGGAACATCATCTATTCCATAAGTTCGAGGAATACTAAGCGCCGATTCTTCTGGATCCTGTACAATAATAAGTCCTGCGGCTCCTTTTACTACTTGATTTAGTGTTTTGCCATGAAGATGAGGATGGTACCAATAAGTAGCTGAATTGTCTTTGATATCAAAACTTGGTGACCAGGTATCACCAGCGAGAATGAAATTATGCGGACTTCCATCATTGATTGGTGCTACATGAAGTCCATGCCAATGTGTTGTGGTTGTGTCATGAAGTTGATTGTGAACGTGAAGACTGATAGATTCTCCTTTCTTTAGTACGAGAGTAGGGCCAAGCTGAGAGCCATTATAGCCTATAGTTGCTGTTTTAAAACCTTGGTAAATCTCACTTGTGCCTTGTTGAATGGTCAATTCAAAGTCAGGTCCGTAAAGCAATGGAGGTATCTGTATAATGCCCTGCGTATTGGCAACCCAGGACGAAGTGAAGAATATGGCAGCGTAAATTATTTTTTTCATTATCTAACATACTAGAATGGTGATTTGTAATTTGGATTCTGCAAAAATTCCTGATCTGTCAGCGTTTTCAGGAATGCAACAAGATCTGATTTTTCCTGATCTGTCAGTTTCAGTCCACCTGGTAGCAAATTATTTTGAAGAATAAATTCAACAGTTGGGGAATTTTTTACACCAGCGTTGTAATGATCAATTACCTGTTCAAGACTTTGAAATCGCCCATCATGCATATATGGGGCAGAAAGTGCTACATTCCTTAAAGATGGTGTTTTAAATTTTGCTTTGTCTGAAGGGCTCATTGTTACATTTAGTCTTCCTGGGTCAGATTGATTTGATTCTGCATCCAGCCCGTTATTCATGAATTCGTCATTTGTGAAATTAAAGCCGCCATGACAGTGAAAGCATTCGGCTCCCCTGAGATTGCGTTGCGGGTCATTTTCGGTAAAGAATAATTTACGGCCCCGTTCCTCTTCTGGTGAAAGTGCATTTTCACCTCTTTTCCATTGATCATATTTTGAATTGTTAGTGATCATTGCAAATTCGAATTGTTCAATAGCTAATGCAATTTTCTCTGAACTTACAGAATCATTGCCAAAGGCACGAATAAACTGTTCGCGGTATTTTTTTTCAGACTGAATTTTATTAACAACGTTTTGTAATTTTTCATTCATTTCTAGAGGGTCTTGAATAGGCTTTAGGGCTTGCTCGTGAACACTCGCAGCGCGTCCATCCCAAAACATTCCATTTTTATGCCAGGCAAGATTCATTACTGCCATTGCCTGCCGTTTGCCTTGCATTTTTTCTACACCAATTGAAAATCTTAAGCTATCTGAGAAAGCATGTTGTTGACTGTGACAACTTGCACATGACTGCGATCCATCTTTGGACAGTGCTTTTTCATAGAAAAGCATTCGGCCGAGCGTTACTCCAGCCTTTGTCGGTTTGTTTGATGGTAAGATTTCTGGGTCAGGAAAATCACGTAATGATAGAGTGTATGGAGTCGGATCATAAACTGCTGATTCTTCAACTGGGTCTGATTTGCATCCCCATATTAAGGCTGTCAAGATTGATATAATCACTAGAATTCTATTCATAATAATCGTTGTTTATTTACTTAAATTTATTATTGGATACAAAATGTTCATCTGTCAAACTTATCAAGAATGCCACTAGATCTTTTTTCTCTTCAGCGTTGAGACCCAACGGTCTTATCAAAGGATTTTGTTGAGGGTTGTTCTTGCCTCCTAGGTTGTAATGATCTACTACGCTTTCTAGACTAAGAAGTGAGCCATCATGCATATAGGGTGCGGTTAATGCAATGTTGCGTAAAGTCGGTACTTTGAATTTAGCAAAATCGCTTGAATCTTCTGTTAATCGAAACCTGCCGGGGTCAGTGTATTTCAAATGCAAGCCATTGTTCTCAAATGAATAGTTTGTAAAATTAAAACCCGAATGACAACTTGAGCAGTTTGTTTTCTCGGAAAAAAACAATTTCAAGCCTCTCTTTTCCGAATCGGTTAATTTATTGCTTTGTCCTTGAGAGAGAAATTTATCATATCGGCTTTCACCCGAAATAAAAGTTCTTTCAAAACAGGCAATGCTTCTTGTTATGATGTAAAAATCCGGATCACGCCCATAAGCCTCGCGACTCATTCGTACATAGGTAGAGTCTGTTTTTAACCTATCGGCAATAAGTAGAATATTGAAATCAAATTCGTTATGTTCCTGAATTGGAACGAGGATTTGCATTTCTAATGTTGGGACGCCTCCTTCTCGGGTGAAGTACGGTTGGTATGCTACGTTTGCCAATGTCGGGGCATTTCTTACTCCGGGTAATCTTCCAGCACCAAACGAGAAGGCTACCGAATCTGAGAAGGCAAGATGAGGAGAATGACACGATGCACAAGAAATAGTACTGTCCCGTGAAAAAGCAACTTCATAAAAAAGCTTTTTCCCTAACAAAAATCGGGCTGGAGTTAGCTGATTGTCAGCTGGAAGAATTGGTTGGGGAAAGCCTCTTGGTATGAATAAAAGCGGCTCATTCTCTGGAGGAATATCAGATATTTCTTCTTTCTGGCATGCCAAAAAAATTAATAATCCAGTTAAAAATGAGCCCCATTTTTTCATTGTGTTGTTAATTCAGTACCATCAGTTTTTTAACAACTACTGGTTGGTCATTTTGATACAAGTTAATCAGATATATGCCGGTTTCTGAAAATGGCTGAATTGACAATGATTGGTTTTCGCCAGAACTAATAGTGCGACGAATTAATTTTTTACCGCTTAATGTTGAAATACCTATTTCATATTTATTTCCAGGGGTTAGGGAATAATTGAAATCGACCATTGATCCTAATTTAATAGGATTTGATAAAATGTCAAATACGCCTTGAAAGGACGGATCTTTCACTGCTGTCATTGCCTGGGCCTTGAAGACTAGGTTTTTAAAATTGTTTAATACAGTGACTGCAGCTCCTGATGTGCCGTGAACAATTGGGCCAGTAGAAAGATTTACATTTTTTACAGATTGGTCATAATATGCTATTAGCCTAATTATTTTTTTGTCGCCAGCTATTTGTTCGGAAGATACTAGAATTGTTTGCGTCTTATAATTTGCATCACCAAGAGAATGAATTTCGAAATGCTGCGATAGATTGGTGCCTGCATCTCCCTCTATAGCAGAAAAACGATAGCCTGCAGTCCAGCCCCAGTGCATAGAAGGGTCTTGTGGTGCAAGCGGGTGACCTGCTAGATAGGTAGTCGGATCGAGATGGTTGACATCTTCCGGCACTCCAATCGAAAAGGTAATGGCCTCAATTTTTTGAACGTCTGGAAGTTGACCAAGGTTAAATATTGAATCTGTGTTTGGTCGGACTAGCAGATACAATCCATTGCAGGGTGTTACAATTCCTCCATCGTGAGTGATTTTAATTTCTGAAATATAGTATTCGAAGCGGGTAAACTTCATCGGGTATGTCCCGCCAGGGTGCGTTACTTGGGCATCGAGAGCAAATTGCTGATTACCAAGTCTTGGCACAATAGATAGCAATATTTCCTGCTGTGCTGAAGCCAGATAACTAAAAAGTAAAAATTGAATTACAAAAAGTGTAGATTTATTCATAAGTTTAATAATTATTATTTGGGTTAAAAAATTCAATGACTAAATAAAGCTCCAATTGTAAAGCCGCCTTGTAGACCTTTGGAACTGCCTAAAATAAAGGGTTCAAAGCGTACAATTAGATTTTTTGAAATTTCACTTTCAATACCTGCACCTGTGTGCCAGCCAATATTAATTTTACGCTGATCTTGAGCTTTAATCATCGGTAAATGATCATTTAAAAAGCACAAATCTTTACATGCTTCAGAAAAATGGGTTACTAAAATCTTGTTCTTTTCGATAAGATCAATAGCAGGACCACTTCGAATAAAAAAATGCAATCGCTCGATATCAAACTGACGTTCAATCAATAGTGGTATTCGCCATATTGAATTCTGATGTAAGGTTTTCATATCTAAGACGAATGATTCATCTTGAAGCATAGTGGAATTAATGTCTTGTTGATGCAATCTGAGTGTGATGTCAGAAACCTGATTAATACCAGAGATTAAGGCATAATTAAATTCATATTCTTTGAGGCCTGGGTCTTGTGGATTGAGACATAATCCATCCATTAAGCGAAGTTTAGGTGAGTGAGTCGCTTCAAATTGATATCTCAAATTTTGAATTCCAATTTGCAATCGCCAATTTTTGATTGGCTGGAATGCCAAAAGTATACCGGCTTCAAATCCTCGGACAGGTTTAAGAAGTGTTTCTTCGAAAGCTAACTTAGGGAGTGATCTATGATCTTGTTTGTTTATTAATAAAAATGGGGCAATTTCTATACCTAGCCAAAATTTCTGGGTTTTTGAATTTATTATTGGTTTTGGCTTCAATGAAGGTATTTTATCTGTTGAAGGAAGATTGGACCTGGATTCTAGTTTGATTTCAGAAAATGAGATGAATGACGGCTGAAATTTATTATTGGTTACCGAAGTTTGAACAGAATTGTTGCGTTGGTCGACAAAAATAATTTTAATTGATTCATGATTTATTATATTACGGATAGGTTGAATTTCTTGAGTGTTTATTTTATTCAAAGTCTGATATTGTCCTGACTTTACGGAAGGAGCCCAAACAATTATTTTAGGTAAATTATCCGACTCTTGTCTGCAAGATTTTACTATTGTGTTAGTGTCAATACTTTTACCACTTTTCCAAGATAGGGAGAAAGCCATAGTTGATGTGGTGCAAATAGCAATAAGCCAATAAATGAATATTGGATAACGGTCCTTTTTTTGCCTTAAATGTGGTTCAAGCCTTTCCCATGCATTTTCAGGAGCCTCGGGCTTATATATTTCACTGAAATTTTGACGCAGCCAATGTTCAGTGGGATCAGAGTTTTTCTTCGGGTTGTCTATCATAAAAAAATCAGTGATTTTTCAATTATTTTTCTTAAATATGCTTTTGCTCTGGAGAGTTGTGAACGTGAGGTGCTTGCTGAAATACCTAAGATATTTGCAATCTCTTCATGCGTTTTGTCTTCTAATATTGAAAGATTCAGAACTGCCCTGAATCCCGGAGGAAGTTTTTGTAATAATGCAATCGCCGAATTGATATCGTATGGATCAAAGTCTTCCGGAAGTTCAGCCAATGTGTTATCAAGCCAATGCTCATCCACAAATTTTGGTAAAGCTTTATTCTTTTGAAGATATGCTATGCTCGTTCGTACAAAAACATTTCGAACCCAACCTTCCAGACTGCCTTCTCCGCGATACTTTCCAATGTCTCGAAATACCCGAATAAAACCCTCTTGCAACAGATCTTCTGCAGTCGCTCGGCTATCGCCAAAGCGCATACAAACTCCAAACATTACATTCTTAAACCGTTCAAAAAGCGTATGCTGAGCTTTGCGGTCTCCAGCCGCACATGCATCGCTCAATTCTTTGTCTTTTAGATCCCGGTCCTTAAACTGCATTATTACATAATAAAGTGCATTGTAAGGTGTAAAAACGCTGCACAATACCTAAAAATAATTACCAATAAGATAAGAATTAACTAAAAAACAATCAATTTTTTTAAAATATTCTTTGATTCAGTATACAAAAATCAATAATGCAGATGAACCTCGGGAAGTAGTGGCCGTTCTGGGATTTCAAATACGCTGAGCCCAACTGTTATAAAATACGGCAGCTTTAAAAAAGTCAATGAGTACATAAAATGTCTATTTTGACATAATATATTGATTTATTGTATATTGAATATTATATATTAAATCAATGTAATCAATGGAATTATGCGCCATTCTTGGCAATATCCCTTGAAATAACCACCTTCTGGATTTCGGAGGTGCCTTCCCCAATCGTGCAGAGTTTGGAGTCGCGGTAATATTTTTCCGCAGGGAAATCTTTGGTATAGCCATAGCCTCCGTGGATCTGAACACATTCTGTAGACGCCTGCACAGCGACCTCCGAAGCGTAATATTTCGCCATCGCTGATTCACGGCTGAGTTTTTGCCCAAGATCTTTCAGATTTCCTGCTTTGCGTGTCAGTGCTTCTGCAGCTTCAATCTTGACTGACATGTCTGATAGTTTGAATGCAATAGCCTGGAAATTCGAAATGGATTGTCCAAATTGTTGGCGTTCCAGGGAGTATTTTACAGCGGCCTCATAAGCACCCTTGGCTATTCCAAGACTGAGCGCAGCGATACTGATTCTGCCGCCATCCAGGATTTTCATTGCTTGTTTGAACCCATCTCCGATTTTTCCGAGAACTTGGGATTCATGTACCTTGCACTCATCAAAAATCATTTCGGCCGTCTCTGAGGCCCTCATGCCAAGTTTATTTTCTTTTTTGCCTCCGGTGAATCCGGGAGTGCCTTTTTCAACGATTAAGGCCGTCATGCCATTGCTATCCAGTAATTCGCCTGTTCTGGCGATAACAACCGCTACATCACCGGATAGCCCGTGGGTAATCCAGTTTTTTGTTCCGTTCAAGACCCAGTATTCGCCATCCTTATGTGCAACACATTGCATTCTGATGGCGTCTGAACCAGTATTGGCTTCCGTGAGCCCCCAGGCGCCGATCCACTGCCCGCTTGCTAGTCTGGGCAAGTACTTGCTTTTTTGAGCTTCATTGCCAAATCCAAGAATGTGACCGGTACACAGTGAATTATGCGCGGCTACGGAGAGTCCTATAGAACCACATACTTTAGCGATTTCCTCAATGATCGTAATGTATTCCTGATATCCAAGTCCGGCACCGCCAAATTCCTGCGGGACAAGTACGCCAAGAAATCCCTGTTCACCAAGGCGATGCATCAGATCAACTGGAAAATGCTGCGATTCATCCCATTCCATAAAATGAGGCCTTATATGTGTTTCTGCAAACTGTCGGGCGCTTTGTCTGATCAATTCTATATTTTCCATTTGGTTGCTTTCCGGGTAAAAAAAATGTAAAGATATCTTCGGGCTATAAATGTTGGTCGATCATACCGGTGACTGTTCCACAATCTCGAGACCGTAAGCTTCCACACCAATATTTTTACGGGGCTTGTTGGTGAGCAACTTGATCTTGTGTACACCCAAATCTCTCAAAATCTGACTGCCAATTCCTATCTCGCGTTGATCCTGATCGGGTCGGATAATCCTGGGCCTGTCATGTATGATCCTGTTGAGTGGATCCTTTGGCTTATTCTGATTTGAAATCAGGACCAGGATGCCAGATTGTTCCTGCTGAAGGCTTTGTAGCGCTTTCGAAAGCATGGCCGATTCCTTGTTCAGAATAACATCCAGTAGCTCGGCCAGACTGTCGCAATACTGAATTCTTACCGGTATGACCTGATCAGACTGAATGTTGCCATGGATGACCGCAATGTGTTTATCACTGGAATCTGATTGACCGAATTGAATTATTTCCAATTCACGTTCACCGAAACGCTGTATACTCTGATGTTCTATCGTGATTAACCTCTCGCTGCGAAGCCTGTATTGTACCAGATCATTGATGGATATAATTTTGATGCCGTGTCTTCTGCTTTTTTCGATCAGCTGTGGCAACCTCGCCATGCTTCCGTCTTCATTCAGAATCTCGACAAGCGCTCCGCCTGGATTCATGCCAGCCATTCTTGCCAGATCAATCGTGGCTTCTGTGTGTCCTGTCCGCTGAAGTACGCCACCGCTTTTGGCCCTTAACGGAAAAATATGTCCCGGACGGGCAAAGTCTTTAGAATAGAAATTATCGTCAACCAGGGCATTAAGGGTTAACGCGCGGTCATAGGTTGAAATTCCGGTACTGCAGCCGTGTCCTATCAAATCCACAGATACCGTGAAGGCGGTCTCATGCAGTGAAGTATTGTGGGCAACCATCAGGGGCAGATCCAATTGGTCTGCTCTGAGTTCGGAAATCGGTGCGCAGATCAGGCCTCGTCCTTCGGTAGCCATAAAATTGACAGTCTGCGGGTTTATTCGTTCTGCAGCACAGATAAAATCACCTTCATTCTCACGATCTTCATCGTCAACCACGATAAGTATTCTGCCGTTTTTAAAATCGTGAATCGCTTCTTCAATGCTGTTGAACATGTCTGGTGTTTTTAAACCCTTTGGGTAGGCTGCCATATGCTGGATCTCACGCCGCCAAGGTATTTAAATAACCCCATTAATAGTGCAAGGTTCATCCAGGCGAAGTATGAAATTCTTCTGAACGGCTTCAGGTGAATGCCGGCTTTTCCAAGTTCTCGATCCACCCAGGGTACTATAAAAAATACAAGGAGCAAGAAAAGAAAGATCCACGAATAGGCAAAGGAATTATTTAAACTGAGCATTAAAGAACTGATCATTGCAATGATAAGCCACACCGGCCCGGTCCAGCGTATGATTTTGTGTGAAATAAAGGCGAAGCTCACAGGAAATGAATGTGTTAAGAGATGCACAAAGTAGAATAGATTTTGCATGTTGCCGGCAGAGATCCTTTCTTTTCTCCTGAATTCTTCTTTGAGTTGGCCTGGTAGTTTTTCAAAAGCCAGTGCGTCAGGAGCACTGCGTGTCTGGAAGCCTTGTTCGATTACTTTCATGCTGACGTAAAAATCATCGACAAGAATATTATCCGGAAGGAGGGGCACGAGGTTTGCGCGCACCGCATAACAACCTCCAAAAGGCCCCATCATACAACCCCAAAGTATGCCTTCCCGGTATTTCAGTTGTGATTCCAGTTGAAGGTAATGCTTTTCTGACCCGGAGATATTATCTTCCAATGTATCTACTGAGATCATTCTGCTGTCACATAGTCCTGTCTGTGGGTCATTAAATGTTGCTGCGAGCCTTTGCAGCGTGTGGTGCTCAAGCATTACATTCGCATCGGTAAACACAATCACCAAATCGCTATCATGAGGATATGCGTGCAGGGCAATTTGAACAAGATCATTGAGAACCTGTGGTTTTCCACGACGTGTTTGAAAATCAAAAAACTTTATTCTGCTCTCCCTTTGCACGAATTGATTGACAATTTCAGCGGTTGAATCGGAAGATTGATCAGAGCCTACCAGTATCTGCAATTTTTCGAAAGGGTAGTCACAATCCAGGACGCTCTGTATTTTGGAAGCAATGACTTTTTCTTCGTTATAGGCAGGAATAATACAGCAGAGATGCGGAAGTGAATTTGAAGAAGGTTGTTTTGAAATCTTTTTTGACTTAATGAAATAAAGCAACGCTACAATACCTGGATAAATGAGATAAGAGTGTACGAGAAGTCCAAGGCTGACAAACAGCATCACTTGAAACATCTGCAACATTTTTTTTTAATGTTTGTGACCGTGATTTAAGAGAACTTTCTGATAGGCATTTACCAGTTTGGCGGCGAGGCGGTCATTGTTAAAGTGAGATTTCACAAAGCTTCGTGCATTATCCCCAATTTTTTGCAATTGGCTTTGATTATTATAGCACCAATCGATACTTTCAATATAATCTTCCAGGGAGTTGGCAATGATGACCTGTTTCATGTGTTTGGCAGGAATGCCCTCCAGGCCGATCGAGCTGCTGATCACCACGCGTCCCAGCGCCATCGCTTCGAGGATCTTGATTTTTATTCCTGATCCTGCAAAAAGCGGAACGATCGAGATAGGATAATTTTGAATAAAAGATTTGGCATCCGCAACCTGGTCATGATAATGCACTCCCTGAATCCTGACGCTCCTCAGGTCAGCGGATGCATTTCTTCCTGCAAAATGAAATTCAAGATCAGGATGACTCGCTCTTAACTTTGGCCAGACCTCATCGAGAAACCAATGCAGACCTTCAGTATTTGGCATCCAATCCAAAGATCCTATAAATGATAACGCGAGCGGACGGTTAAAAGCAGCGGTGTCCGGTTCATATTGACTCAGATTAAAGCCAACTGGAATTGCAAGGCATCCGTTTTTGTATCCCAGGGATTTGAATTTGTCCAGATCGCGTTCTGTAATTGCGACCAGAAAATCGTATTTGTTCAATCTTTCAACTTCAAATCGCTTTAATTTTTTAGCCAGGTAGGACAGGTACAGTTTCTTGGGTGTAAAATCGATCTGTTCGGTGATTCTGTCCCAGATTTCATGTTCGATATTATGGGCACGCATCACGATTAAGGCGTCTGAATTATTTTTAATCAAATCATAGTACGGCGCAAGGTAAAGCGTCTCCAGTTGGATGATGTCGTAATTGTTCTTTTTGAGCAGTGCCAAAAGCTGGTCTGCAAAAGCATCAGATTGAAATCTCGTGATGTGGTACGATTCTTTGGAGAAGAGGTTTTTAAATGCATCCCAGGAACGGATCGTGTTGTCAACATCTACCGCGTAAATTTCTTTATAGTGGCTTAATTCAGTTGGTAAGGGAGCCTCGTCCGTTTTGTAGTAATGCTTACTGGTATTCATGGTCAGCAGGGTCATTTCGCATCCCATGTCCCGGAGAGACCTGCTGATATGCTGAATCGCGATGGATTCTCCATCCTGTAAAGGATAAGGAAACTTCTTGCAGAGCTGGAGTACTTTCATATTGGCTTCGTCAGTTATCCTGCTATAATTATACCAAAATACTTATAGCATATACGGATAACGCTCATTTCCATCAAATTGCTATATCTGATATATAATTTATTTAATTTCCTGCAAATGTAAGGATTGCCCCTCATTTTGAACCGAATTCACAGTATAATAATATTGCTATTCTGGCCTATTCTAATGAAATATTTCGAGGGAAGTATTTGATTTTACTGGCCTGAAATACAGCCAATTCCGTTATTTTGCCCCCGATTCATAAGATCGTGATGATACAATGCAGGGACATATACAAGTCATACGGACCGATACAGGTACTGAAAGGGGTCAATCTCGACATTCCGGCAGGAGGGCTTGTCAGCATCGTCGGCTCATCCGGCGCCGGTAAGAGTACTTTGTTGCATATCATGGGTACATTGGACAACGCTGATCGCGGGGAGTTATCTCTTATGGGTTCACGAATCGATGGCAAAAAAGAAAAGGAGCTAGCCAGGCTGCGAAACCGCGAGATTGGTTTCATTTTTCAGTTCCATCATCTGCTACCGGAGCTCAGCGCGATCGAAAATGCCAGTCTTCCGGCGCTCATCGCGGGATTTAGTGAAGAAGAGGGCAGATCCAAGGCGGCGGAATTGCTTCAAAAACTTGGCATGGGTCATCGCATGGAGCAACAACCTGGAACACTCTCAGGCGGGGAGCAGCAGCGCGTGGCGCTGGCCCGTGCATTGGTTAACCGGCCTCCCATATTGTTGGCAGACGAGCCCACGGGCAATCTGGATCAGTCCAATGCGGCAGATGTGTTGAATTTGTTGCTGGATGCCAGAAAAGAATTCAATCTGACCTGTGTGATGGTCACGCATGATATGAAAATAGCCGAGCGTACCGAAAAAGTACTGTTAATGAAAGACGGAATAATCGTTGGATGATCAATTGAATCAAGAATTCACATGTCTTTCTTTCTAAAACTTTTGAGCGCCAGCGAAAAAGGAATCATAATCCATAGTATTAACACAAATGTCGTCGCAGCCAATCCATAGGCTGTACCAAAAAATGATTTAAGTAGGGCTCCTGTATACCCCATTAATGCGCTAATATCAAGCTGTAGCATAATCGTAACCCGCGACAGATCAATGGGATTAAGGGCGATCAGGGCAAGCGTAAATTTTTCAAGCGGATAATCGCTGAAACTAAATAAAATCAATAAGATCAGTCCGTCAAATATGAGGCTAAAATAAAACCAGGCAAGCAGAGATATTCCGATTCCCCTTGCTTTATCTCTTGTTCTTACAGATATCAGTAAGGCAATTGCAGCACAACTCAAAGACAACAAGCTTATGCTTGCGATCATCCATAAGCTTTCTGACCCCTTAAAATATAACAGCGAAGGAATACCAAGTCCGGTCAGAATGGCCAAGGTAAGTGCTGCGCACAATGCGGCAAATTCGCACCAGAGAATGGCGCTTCGGCTCATGGGTTGAGCCAGCAATAGCTCCAGAAACTCATAAGAGTTGTAGTAATGTATCGTTGAGAATATCATGCAGACCAGCGGCACGACAATGATCGCAATATTCAGAATACTCAGTAAGGACTTGCCGGGATTATCATCCAGACTAAACAAAACCAGTGAAACCATCAGCAGAAACAAAGCATATGCAATGATGATTCTGCTTTTGAGCATGTCCATGAAAATATATGTTATCAGCTTTTTCATGAATGCGATTTAGTTTTTCTGGTGTCGGGTCATTAAAAATGAAATCGCCTTGCTCAGAGAATTTTGACCACTGATGTTTTGCAACTCCTGAACACTACTGTAATGCAGCATTTCACCTTCCTGCATATAAGCCACATGGGTTGTGATATCTTCTATATCGCTGAGAATATGCGATGTAATAATGATCAACTTTCCGTTTTGGTGTTCTTTGAGTATTTTGGCTTTAAGAATTTCTGATGAGATAGGATCAAGCCCTGCCGTGGGTTCATCGAGGATCAGCAGATCAGGATGAAAAAGAAAAGCAAGTGCTGCACTAACCTTTTGGCGCATACCTCCGGAGAGTTCACCCAGTCCCTTATTTTCGAAATCACTGATGTGGAATAATTCAAAAATCTCAGTGTCAGTTTCGGATTTATTTTTTCTTCGAAGGTCACGCATCAGTTCAAACAATTGCCGTACTTTCATATGATCAGGAAATCGGCCCATTTGTGGCATATATCCCAGGTATTGCCGGTATAGTGTATCTTTTTGAATATTCTGTCCTCTGAATGAAATTGAGCCGCTAGAGGGGACCACGAGACCAAGAATGCATTTAATCAATGTCGTTTTACCTGAGCCATTCGGACCAATCAGAGATAGGAGTTGTGCTTCCTCCAACTCCAGGCTTACCGATCGAACTGCCGGAACTTTCCCAAAATTCTTAGTGAGTGATTTAATGCTGATCATTGAATAGGTGGTTTGATCAGAGGAAATGAATCAGACAAATTTTCTGGGGTGATACTTGGAATGGCTTTTTCAGCCTTGTCCAGAAAACTAATTAGCACACTTCGTAATAATATCATGCAATTCGGATCATTTTCAACAATCATTGAATAAAGACTGACGGGATGGTAGGGTATGTCGCCGATACCATTCTTGTCTATATCATAGCCTTCATACTTGTCCCAGTAATTGTTTTCAAAATGATTGAGTATCATCGTTCCGTTGGTTCCAACGTCAAATGTATTGGCAATAAAACTGTTTTTCCGAAAGATATTCTCGCTGCAACTTGCTTGTACCCTGGCAGCCCAGCCATTACCAGTAAAAATATTGTGTGAAACCTGTATCCTGTTGGTGCCTTCAAAGTGAATGCCGATGGTGTTATTTATAAAGCTGTTATTGCTGATCCTGGAATCAGAAATGTCCTTCAGTAAAAGTCCGTAGGCAGAAGGCCCCCAGTTATGCAAGAACAAGTTCTGTTCCATGCTGACATGGTTAGAGTACATCACAGCAACACCTGCACCATTGTTGCGGAATTCATTGCAGAGGTAAGTGTTGTGATGCGAAAACATAAAGTGCAGTCCGTAACGAATATTGTCATGGCTTATATTATCCTGAATCAGCGAAGAGGTTACAAATTCAAAATAGATTCCGTCCCTGTGGCCCAAGATTTCATTATTCCAAATAAATGCAGTATCTGATTTCCAAAGGTGGATTCCGTTGCCGGTATTTTGTTCTTCGGCAGGCGTGCCTTCCACTAAATTCTGTTCAATGCGAACATGTCTTGAATTGGAGACATGAATTCCAAAATGAGCATTCAAAATCTTGTTGTGCGATATAATAATGTCATACGCGTCAATACAGCGTATGGCGGCGATATCATTCATGCCTGAACGCCCGCTATTTCTAAACTCAATTCCATTCACAATAACATGTTGTCCGCTGATTGAAAGAATCTCGTATTTCAATTCACCATCCAGTATCACTCCGGGTATTCCCAGGAGGCAAATGCTTTTATCAATTATTATATTGCCTTCGCGATATACACCCGGGCTCAACAGGATGGTGTCACCATTCGCTGCTTGTGCCAAAGCGCGATGAATACTATTATTTTCTTCCTGCGTATGCACCGTAATTACAGATGCAATCGCAGGTAATTGAATGAAAACCAAAAAGAGTGATAGTAAAAATAAACCTGGTGCTATACGGCTGCTATCGTTGTATCTTAGCCTGAATTTCATTCCAGTTTAATTTGATGATTTCTTGCATCGCAAAGATATCCTGGGGCTTCTGATCAGGAGTCAGTGCGGCAAAATTAAAATTCATCGGGCTATGAATTGATGCGGACTGAATAAAAATAGCCTTTTTGGCATCGATCCATTCTTTTGGATTGTCATAGCGGGATACAAGTATTTTTTTTATCTGTGATTGATTCATCCCACTTGAAGAAATCCACCGGATCATACATCCTGCATCATCAAACTTGAATATTTTACCTTTGTCAGTGATGATCTCAGTACTATACCGAAGATCAGTGATTCCCATTTTACAAAATGTGCAATTGTCTTTACCTGACTGGATAGGTTCTGGTTCAGTGTTACAAGCTGTTATGCTCACCAATAAAAGCAACGGGATGAATGCCATTTGAACAAAATATCGCTGCGTAAACTTCAGTCTGCTTCCGATCCAAATCAGTATCATCAAACCCGCCGCCCCAATAACAATCCAGCCGCCAACGGCAGGGTAGGAGTAGGCATCAAAATTTAGTAGTCGCTTATGGCCAATGACTGGTGGCTGATAGGAAAGCCCAGGCACTTTAATGGCAGCATTTGGATCCAGGTTGTGGCCATATTCGTAGCCCCAACGATAAAAATCAAACATGGCAAAAGCCCCGCCAAATGCTGTAAAAACCAAATACCAGAAAAGCCAACGGTCATCGCCTTTAATCGCTACAATCAATCCAAGGATTAAATAAAACAGAACGACGTAACGGAGAAAGGCAAATTCAGGAAACATATCTACATTGATGTGCTTCATGCCAATATAGTGGTTCAATCCATTGATGACATCTACATCACCGGATATTGCATTCAACCATATATTCATTGTAAGACCTTCTGGATATTGTGGCGCAAAGAGAAATATGGACCACACAGGTACAAAGAAGCTAACAATGAGAAGAAGCGATGCGCCAAAAATAAGAATGCGGGATAAACTATTTAATTTATGCATAATACGACCTCTTGATAAAAAAGGCTGTATGATCTGTCAATACAGCCTTTTAATAATTGTCAATGTGCTTAATAAGCTATTAAAAATGAGTAGAATGGTTTTATCCTAAACAGATCTTGGAAAACCATGCGCGAATAGTGGTAGACTACGACGCGTTTTGTCAGGTACTATTTGCCTGGTGGCAACAGGACCTGATCTGTTACATAAATGATTCCATTCGTCGCAGGTATAGTAGCAATGACATTGGCCTTGCCATTAATCATCATTTTGCCATCCTTTATACTGACCGTAATATTGTCTCCATTGGCCATGCCGATGGTCTGACCTTCCTGAAGCATATCCTGACGATAAACACCTACTGCGACATGATATTCAAGGATTCCCTGTAATGTCGCCTTGTTTTCTGTTTTCATCAGATTGTCTACTGTCCCTGCAGGTAATTTGCCAAAAGCATCATTGGTCGGCGCAAAAACCGTAAATGGGCCTGCATTCGAAAGGTCATTGACATACTCCGCTTGTTGAAGTGCAGCAACAAGTGTCGTATGATCCTTGGAACCTACGGCGATTTTGACAATATCCTTTTGAGAGACATCATCGGATACACCTGCCTGGCCCATATCAGGGGCTGTAGCTTCAGTGCTGGCGGTAGTTTCGGTCACTTCTTTATTGGAAGGTGTTGTATTGCAAGCTGTGAAAAATATACTGAAAACAGCCGCAAGAAGTAAAATATATATTGCTTTCATGACTTCAATATTTTAGTGTTGTTGTTTACTGTGCAGCTTTAGCACCTGTACTGAAAGATAATGGAACGTTGGATCCGGCAGGACTGATCCTGATATAACCCTGCATTTCCTGATGTAATGCAGAGCAAAAGTCAGTGCAATACATCGGGAAGACGCCAATGCGGTCTGGTTTCCACAGCAATGTCTGTGTCTCACCCGGCATAATCAGCAATTCTGCATTATTGGCTCCTTTGACTGCAAATCCGTGCGGAACATCCCAATCCTGTTCAAGATTCGTCACATGGAAGTACACATTGTCGCCAACTTTGACGCCTTCAATATTATCAGGAGTGAAGTGTGAACGGATTGAGGTCATGTAGACATGGACATTGTTTCCGGTGCGTTCGACGCGCGCATTTTTTTCTCCTGCTGTGTAGAACGCATTTTTATTTTCCTCCAGCTTGTAGATTTTAGCACTGTTCTTTGTCAGTAACTCGGCAGGAATTGCTTCTGCATAATGGGGTTCGCCAATGGTAGGGAAATCAAGCAGAAGTTTCATCTTGTCGCCATCGATTGAATAAAGCTGGGCGCTTTGTGTGAGTTCAGGTCCAGTGGGCAGATAACGGTCTTTGGTTATTTTGTTGTAAGCAATCACGTATTTGCCCCATGGTTTTCTAGTTGGTCCGCCTGGAACACAAAGGTGACCAATACTGTAATAAGTTGGAACCCGATCCAATACCTGCAAATCGCTGACCCTCCACTTGACGATCTCGGAGGATACAAAAAATGAAGTATAGGCGTTGCCTTTGTCATCAAACTCCGTATGCAAAGGTCCTAGTCCGGGTTTCTTTACTTCTCCATGTAACACGGCATCATATTTTAATACCGGTATGCCTTCATAATCTCCCTCAAAGGCTTTACCTGCAATGGCTTCCTGTATTTTAGTAAAAGAGAATACCGGGATCACAGCGGCTAGCTTACCGGATCCTACAATGTATTCACCGGTAGGATCCGTATCACACCCGTGCGGAGACTTGGGACATGGCATAAAATAAACCATATCAGGGCAGTCCTTTGGATCGAGTACCATCACCTCATTTTCGATTGTGCTGGTCGCAGTATGCGTTATTTCACTATATACGTTATGTGCATAACGTACATTTTTCTTCATCCCTTTACCTGCTTTGAGATACTCTTCAGCTTTCTTCCAGTTGACCGCCATAATAAAGTCCTTGTCCTTCTGACTGGCGTTGACTTCGAGCAAAGTGTTGGCGCGTTCTGAATTATAGCAGCTAAAGAACATCCATCCGTGTGATTTTCCCTTTCCCGCTCTGGCAAGGTCAAAGTTCACACCAGGAAGCATGATCTGGAACGCTATTTTTAAACCGCCATTAGCGGGATCCACAGCGATGAAACTGACCGTTCCGCGGAAATTCTCTTTGTAAGAACTAATGGGTACATCGGTTTTATCGCCCATAGGAACACTGAATCGGGTTCCTGCAACCACATACTCTGAATTCTCAGTGATGAAGGGCGAAGAGTGGTTGCCTCCGCTGTTGGGAATTTCTATAATCTCCGCGGTCCTGAATGTCTTGAGATCAATTCGAGCGATGCGGGGGGTGTTGTTGGCGTTTCCAAAAGCCCAGCGACCGTCATGGATGCCATTGCTTACGGATAGCGCAGGGTGGTGGAGGTCATCCCAGGGAACAAACCCATGCGATGTGTTGAGCATGGGCTTTGTCTCTTCTGAAAATCCATATCCTTTTTCTGGATCGACAGAGAATACCGGGATGACACGGAATAGTCTGCCGGAAGGAAGACCATATACAGACATTTGTCCGCTGAATCCTCCGGATACAAAATTGTAAAACTCATCGTAATGACCTGGTGCAACATAGGCTTTCACAGCCGAGTCACCACTGACGGCGGACTGCACACCCTTGGGCTTGCAGCTATTCAGGCCTACGGCCAGAATAATGGTTATTAAAAGAAATAAATACCTTTTTATCATATTAATGGATTTAAATGGTTCACAACTGATTGTTTTCAAACATGTATTCTTATGAAAGATGATTATTGTTCGCCGTCGTTCTTACGCATAAATTCAATAATGCTGCGTGCCTCTTCACGGCTGACGTTCTGATTGGGCATTCTAACCAGGCACTGTTCAAGTAGCTTTTGTGCCTCTTCATCTTTTTCGAGCATCATATCAACATTGGTAATCATGTTCATGATCCAAAGTGGGGTGCGTCTTTTCGTTACCCCTTTCCAGCCAGGTCCTACCAGCTTTTCTTCCGTCAGGCGATGGCACGCACTACATTTGAGATCATAAATGCTCTTGCCAGTGGTAAGATACTCTTCCTTTAATGGGTTGGTGAGCTGTAGTTCACCTTCCTTTACTTCAGTGCCATGTACCTCTGGCTGGTTTTTAGTAAGTTCCTGGGTGTCAACCACTTTATAGTCCTTCTTCACTCCTTTGTCACAATGGATGAGTACTAATCCCATCACTAAAATTAATACAGCATAAATTGGTTTCATTTGTTGGTATAATTTGATGATTGAATAAACAGCTTTAATTGTATTTCGAATCAAAAATAAAATATAAGGATATTATTGTCCTTATAAAAAATGCTTTTTATTTTAAATATTTATTTATGTAATATATAATAAATTGAATGATATGTATTTAATATAAATATCTACTGTATTCTTAACAGTGTTAATAATCTCAAAACAGGCTTCTGCGAGGATATAAATCCTAAATTTCAGTCATTTGGCAGGCAACAGGACTTCATTTTATCGGAGTTCAGGATATTAGAGATATGAAATATCACTCCTTTTAAATCATAGGAGTCTGCTTATCGCATCCTCAAAACTTTGTTCATTTCCCATCCTTTGGCTAAATCGTCAACCAACTTATCGAGATACCTCACCTTTTGTGTCAGCGGATTGGATATTTCCTCAACGCGGTAACCGCAAATGGAGCCTTTAATAAGAGAAGCATCAGGATTCAAGGTAGCACCATCAAAAAACGCCCTCATATTGA
This sequence comes from Saprospiraceae bacterium, assembly GCA_046329325.1. Lineage (GTDB taxonomy): Bacteria > Bacteroidota > Bacteroidia > Chitinophagales > Saprospiraceae > Vicinibacter. The sequence goes on along the minus strand of JAXLUU010000002.1, from coordinate 371,519 downwards.
ATGTACTGTTTGCAAGCTCCAGTATTCTCGCTTCATTGTATCCGGTCAGCCAGGTGATGACCTGAATAAGCTCTGCCCGTGTTCGGTTTTTCTTTTCAATTTTATTTAAGTAAGCCTGAAAAACAGAAGAGAAGCCTAACGCTGCGATTTTGTCGTCATGATGAGCGGTGCTTTTCATGGGTACAATTTAGCTGATTCAGTCAATATTTTTGTACTTCGCATTCCGGTTTGAGAATCAGAATTTATTTTCTTCAGGCTTGGATTCAAGGGTACTAATTTTTATCAACTGGCCCTTTCGTTTTACCAGGTTTTTATAATCCCATTGGATTACTCTGGATTTGGCTAACCAGCGCTTTAATGCTGTAACATCGATCTGTTCTTTTGAAGTAAACCGTATCGAAGCATCCTTAAATTTACCAGTTCCGGGCAACAACATAGGTTCTTCGAAATCTGCACCACTCCAGAACATCAGTCTTATCCCATCTTTTAATTTATCGTATCCGGTTATGGGGTTGCCGTCCAAAAACCATACCGGGTGTCTATGCCAGATTTTACTTTCAGCGTTTGGCAGTTCACTCCGAATCACAGAAGCAAGTGTAGAACAAATCATCTGCTCTTCTTCACTAAGTCGAAGGTGATAATCTCTAAAGGCATCGCGCTCCATAATTATTATTTTAACATGACAGATTTCATCCAAATGCAATAATCCTTGTTAGCTTGGGCTTTCATGGTCAGAATCAACGGGCAGGAATAACTGTGATTTTGACGAATGCAGGATTCCATTTTTTTTCGGTATCCTCGTAAAGTTTTGATGATCAGGATCTGCTCCTTTTCATGTTGAATTTTATCTTCCCACCAGTATAAAGAATCTGCAGAAACAATATTCATGCATGCCGCCAGTTTTTTTTCGAGCACGATCCGTCCAATTTTTCCGGCCTCTCCCGTATTGCTGCATGGTACATAGCAGATCCTAATCTTTTTTGATGCTTTCATCGGTGGATTTAATCAACGATTTATAGTACTTGTACGTCTCAATCTGGGAACGAAGCTTTTTTTCTTCATGATTGCGAATATACTCATTCATATGTCCGTCATTAATGTTTCTTGCTTTGACGTTATCCCGCCACTGTAAGTCAATAATGTCCATGATTTGTTTTTTGAGTTCCGGATCAAAGACTGGAAAGGCCACTTCTATCCTGAAGTGCAAATTGCGCACCATCCAATCCGACGAGGAGATAAAGATTTTGTCCTGGCCTCCGTGGTAGAAATAATAGACCCTGCTATGTTCGAGATAACGGTCTACAATCGATATACCGTTGATGTTGTCACTGAGTCCCGGTTTGCCGGGTACCAGACAGCAAATGCCTCTGACAATCAATCTGATCCGGACACCAGCCATGCCTGCTTCATAAAGCAAATCAATCATTTCAGGATCCTGAAGACCGTTCAATTTGACGATGATTTCAGCTGGTCTTCCGGATTGAGCCTCGTCGATTTCAAATCGGATCAGGGATTTAAGCTGGTCATTCATGTTGAATTGTCCAACCAGCAGGTGTTGGAAGTGCTGCGAAGGCAATTTAGTATTTTCGAGAAAAGCAAATACTCTTGAAACTTCCGATGTCAGCCGGTCGTCTGCTGTAAATAGCCCGTAGTCAGTATATGCTTTGGCGGTCTGTTCGTGAAAGTTGCCAGTACTCAGGTAGGCAAACTGCTCCTGACTTCCTTCTATTTTACGGGTTATGAGGGCACATTTGGCATGGACTTTCAGACCCGGAAAACTATAACGAACCTTTATGCCGTTTTTCTCCATTTCTTCGCCCCACCGCAAGTTGGCTTCTTCGTCAAATCGTGCCTTGACTTCCAGGAAAGCGAAAACATTCTTGCCATTGGCGGCCGCCTCAATCAGCGCATCCACAATTTTTGATTTTTTGGCAACACGATACAGCGTTACTTTGATAGATGTGACATGCGGATCCTGGGCCGCCTTTTCAAAAAATCGAATCAACCCTTCGTATTCATGGTAAGGAAAATACAACAGATGGTCCCTTTTGGCGATCGCTTCAAAAATATCACGGTCAGCGCCAAACTCTGGATAGGCCAGGGGTTTGAGCACTTTATTCTTAAGATGCTTGAGTTTGAAATCAGGAAATAAGAAAAAGTCAAAATTATTGTGATAGCGCCCTTCAGGCGTGAGATCGGTTTTGCTGATTTCAAGTAACCGAAGAAAATAATTCAGCATTTCCTTGGGCATCGCCTCGTCGTAAACCAGTCTGGAAGCGGGGCCTATATGTCTCTTGATGAGTCCCTTTTTTATTTTTTCAAGAAGATCTCCGCTGAATTCATCTTCAATGTATAATTCAGCATCGCGGGTCAACTTAATCGAATAAGAGTGTATAACGTGATAACCGGGAAATAGCCATTTCAGTGAATACCGAACGATTTCATCGAGTAAGATGACGTGATGTGAATCATCATTGGAAGGCAATACGATAAACCGCTGCAGGTGATCTGAAGGTATTTTAACAATGGCATATTGATTGCCTTCTTCCGGTTCATCTTTGGCTTTGAGGATTATGGTAAGGTATAATTCTGAGTTATTGAGAAACGGTTTGATACGATTGCCAACCAATAATACCGGTTGAACGAATGGCAATAGATTCTCGCGGAAGTAAAGCTCCAGAAAAGCCTCATGTTCCTTGGAAAGTTCGCGATGGGTATGAAATATTATTTTTTCATTGGCCAGCCCTGGCAAAATTTCATTGTCAAAAAGATCATTGAATTCTGCAAGTTGGCTGTTGACAATGCTGTACAGGGTCTTCAACAGCACTTTTGGATCATAATCCAGCTCTTTTTTTGTTTTTTTGCCGAGCTTTTGTATGTTTTTGTGGTGGGCTACACGAATGCGGAAGAACTCTCCCAGGTTTGACGAAAAAATGGCAAAAAACTTAATGCGCTCCAACAAGCGAACATGCGGGTCCTTGGCTTCCTGCAGGACCCGGTAATTAAAATTCAGCCAGCTGAGGTCCCTGTCTATGTATTCATATTTCGATCTGGTGATAATTTCTTCCATAGCCGTTAACTGTTGAAATAATTATTCCATTCCTTGGCACATCGTATCATTACCGAAGCGTCAGGATGGTGGAAAATAAACTGCACGGCTGCCTCTTTCCTCAGGTTTGCAATATTTTTTTTCCAATCTTCAAGTCTCATTTTGTCATTGATTTCATTGCCGTCTGATACATAACGAACCAACAGGCTATGGGAGCATATTTCCAAATGTCTTACATCCTGTCTGCCAGGCGTATCTGTAATGACCAGTCCACACTGTCTGCCAGCCAACAGCTGGCAAAGATCATTCATCAGCGATAAGTCTTTAAACCAAGAAGCATGCCGCAATTCAATCATGAGTCCGGGGCGTACCCACTGACCGGTGATCAACTCAAAGAGCGCCGTTCTTCGGCTTTCATCAAAAAATTCGGGTAACTGTAAAAAACAAGACCCAAGTTGATCTCCGAAATGGGACATGCTATCCCAGAAACTCTCCCAGCCATTTGAATCCATTCCCAAAAGGCGGCTTTGAGAAATTCTGGAATTGACTTTAGGACAAAACCTGAAACCATCAGGAGTCTGTTCTTTCCATTTGATAACCTGTTCAGAATCAGGTGTGCGATAAAAAGTAGTATTCAGCTCAATGCAATTGAAGGTCCTGCTGTATAGATTCAGGTACATCGACGGTTTGGTTCCCGGAGGGTACAGGTTGTCTTTCCAATAGCGCTCCGTCCAATTGGTACTCCCGATGAAGACTTTAAAGGCCGAGGCCGAGCGATCAGTCCATAACCGGGCATCGGGTAATGGGCTGAAATGGTATGCTGGTATATCCTCCTTTCCGAATTTCATGCTATGGACCTTCGCAAAAATAGAAGAAATGATGGTAATTGGAAGGACCTGTATTGCGACCTTTCGGGAGACCATTTGGAAGCTGCGGCTTAATTTTGACGTCAAAGAACAGATGATGAAAAGACCCATTGTAGCGGCAAACTGGAAAATGAATGTTTTGCCGTCCGAGGCCTGCCACCTGGCAGAACAAATCAGGGATTCCACTACTGGCCTGGGTGTTGAGATTGTATTGGCACCTCCGTACACTCATCTGGCACTTTTGAGCCATCTTCGCTCATCGCAATTTAGCCTGGGAGCCCAGAATGTCCATAATGCCAACTCCGGAGCCTACACCAGTGGTATTTCGGTAGCCATGCTGAAGGATCTTCAGGTGGAGTATGTCATTGTAGGGCATAGTGAAAGGCGTGAGGCCTTTCCTTCGGAAAAGGATCTGATCAGTGATAAGATTTGTGCCATATTGGAAGGTGGATTAAAGGTTATTTATTGTTGTGGTGAAAGCCGGATCATTCGCGAATCTGGTAAGGAAATGGATTTTGTAGCATCACAACTTGCGTATGACTTCCGGGCAGTGAAGCTTTGGGAACCGGAAAATGTTGTGATTGCCTATGAGCCTATATGGGCCATCGGCACAGGTCTTACAGCTACGCCGGAGCAAGCAGGTGCGATGCATAATGCAATCCGTCTATGGCTAAAAAGTCACTACGGACATGAAAATGCGGAAGCGACAAGAATCATCTATGGAGGATCAGTCAAGGGCTCCAATGCATCAGATCTGGCTGCAATTGATGGTATTGACGGCGCACTGGTTGGCGGCGCCAGTTTGAATGCAAGTGAATTCAGTCAGATCGCGAGGGCTTTCAGGCATCATCATCAATAGTTGAAATACAGAGTTATTACGTGTTTTCTAACAAAAGAAATCATCCAGAATAACTTCGCATCGCTTCATTTAAAGCAAAAAAAAAAGGCTGCCGTAACCGGCAGCCTTTACGTTATTATTTTTTAAAGTCAGAGAATTTTTTTGACTTCATCTTCTAAAGCTTCCCGGGGATCAACGGCTGCAATTTTGCCATTTTTATCAATTAGAAATGTTTTTGGAATCGAACGTACACCATATACTCTTGCTGGTTCACAGTCCCATTTTTTCAAATCGCTCACGTGTGTTTCCCACTCGAGTCCATCTTTTTCAATAGCACCTACCCAGGCCTGTTTGGCTGAATTGGTAAACTCTGAAATGGCTGACTCGCTACCCAATTGAGACTTGGTGCGGCTGTCTACGCCGTCCAGGGAAACAGAGAAAACAGTGAAGCCTTTGCTTTTATATCTCTTGTAGATATCAACGACGTGTGGATTGGATCTTCGGCATGGCCCGCACCAACTTGCCCAGAAATCGAGCAAAACAACTTTTCCTTTCAGGGAAGATAGTTTGTAGTTTTTGCCTTTAGGAGAGGGTAAGTCAATATCAGGCGCATCCATGCCAACCTGAATGTTTTCGGACATGCGTTCCTGCATAGCCGCCTGTTCTGTTTGAACGATAAAACTTTCGTAAGTCTTTGTGAATTCTGATTCCGGGTATTTGGTTTTTAATTCAGCGACAACGGATTTGTGCTGAGCTAGAAAATCCGGCCTGAATCCAAGTAGTTGTACTGCCAGAAGACCTTTTGATAATGGATTGGTAGCGCCATCAATTTTGGCCTTTGCAGATTCAATAGTCACTTGTCCGCTGTTCATCAGATCAGTCATGCTCTGATTCACTTCTTCAGCGACTTTTGAGCCTGTAATGGTGAATTTACCCTGATTCAAACTTGCCAAGGTGCCTTCAATCTTGACATTTTTTTCAGAGCCGTCCAGGACAAACACTGCTTGTTGTTGTCCCATTTTGAGCCGGTAGAGTCCGGGTTTGGGGGCTTCTTTAAATTCCATACTGAATTTTCCAGCTTTCATTTGCTGGTTTTCAATGGGTGTGCTGCTATTGTCAAGACCGATCCTTTCAAGGTTAATCATCGCATCTCCTGCATCTGAAAAATTACCACTTACGGTGGTTTTATTGTTGCAGGAAAACAGCAGTAGTGCAGAAAACAAAAGGGCTGTAAAACTGAAGTTCATTTTCATTTTTTAATATTTAATATTTAGAGGTATAGACAAGATCTTATCCGATAATCAGCACTATTTGTTACAAACCAACCATTTAACAATATTTAATTTGGTCAGCGGGAAGTTAGTTTTCAATTTTTTTAGTCAGAGAGGTTCGGAATATTTCCCCGAATTCAGCAACCGAACCGTAGTGGCGTCCATCAATGTTCAGCGATTGCCCTCCGGTCACTCCCAGTTGGTGATATTCCACCCCATGCGATTGGAGTAACGCTTCAAGCGAGTTTTTGTTTCGAGCCGCAACAGTCACAATAACCCGGCCCTGGGTTTCTGCAAACAAGAAAATATGCGGTTTGAAGGCCAGTGGGACTGCAATACTAAAACCCATTCCGGAAGCAATCGCGCTTTCTGCCAGGCAAGTGAATAATCCGCCTTCAGAAATGTCATGGGCTGAATGTATGATGCCCTGACGAATCGCCGCGCGAATGCTGGTTTGCATTCTGAACTCATCTTCAAGGTTAAAATGCGGGGCAGGGGCATGTATGATTCCATGAAAATGGTGTAGATATTCGCAGTAACCCAGATGGTTGTTTTGATCACCAATAAGGTAAATCAGGTCTCCATCTTCTTTAAATTCAATGGTTGTTATGTGTTTTTTGTCTTCAATGATGCCCAGCATACCAATTGTTGGGGTAGGGTAAACCGGCTCCGTCTTGCCTCCAATTACAGATTGATTGTAAAAACTGACGTTGCCTCCGGTGACCGGCGTGTCAAATCGAACGCAGGCCTCTCCCATTCCCTTCAGGGCGTGAACAAACTGATAATAAACTTCTGGGTTATATGGATTTCCAAAATTGAGGCAATTTGTAATGGCCACCGGTACTCCTCCGGAACAGGTAATGTTGCGAGCCGCCTCTGATACTGCAATCATTCCTCCGGTATGTGGATCTACATATACATAAGCCGCATTGCAATCCACCGTTAAAGCGAGGGCTTTGTCCGTTCCTTTGATTCGCACGATGGCCGCATCACAGGTCGAAACAGAGGTCATTGTACCCGTTCGGACCATTTTATCGTACTGTTCATAAATCCAGGCCTTAGAAGCTATATTTGGCAAGCCAATGATCATCCTGGCGACCTCGGCGAGGTCTTCGGGTTCATTGATCATGGATGGGCTAAAGTCGGCAACCTTATCCATATAATGTGGGCGAATGCTTTCGCGTTCATACACCGGCGCGCCACCGCCGAGAACGAGTGATTCTGCTGGAACATCGGCCACGCATTCGTTATCCATGTAATACTCCAGACGACCAGAGCCTGTCACTTCACCAATCTGTACGCATTCAAGATCCCACTTTTCAAATACTTGTAAAAGTTGATTTTCACCACCTTTTTTACAGATTACCAGCATTCTCTCCTGAGATTCAGACAACAGGATTTCAAAAGGTTTCATATTGGACTGTCGCGTCGGGACGCGATCCAGCCAAATCTTCATCCCCGTCTTTGATTTGGCAGACATCTCGGAGGTAGAGCAAGTAATGCCAGCAGCACCCATATCCTGCATACCGATGATTTGGCCAGTTGTGATGGCTTCGAGGCTTGCTTCGAGCAACAACTTCTCCTGAAAAGGATCACCAACCTGAACTGCCGGAAGATCTTCACTGGAATTCTCAGTTAGATCAGCAGAAGCGAAAGTCGCACCATGAATTCCGTCTTTCCCCGTTGCAGAGCCGACAATAAAAACCGGGTTGCCGACCCCTTCCGCAATGGCCGAGACCGTCTCTCCGATTTTGACAATGCCAACTGACATGGCGTTGACCAGTATATTCTGGTTATAGCAATCGTTAAAGTACACTTCACCAGCTACAGTCGGGACACCAAAGGAATTTCCATAGTTGCCTATTCCTTTGACGACACCCTTGATTAGTTTGCGGGTGTGTGGTAAGTCGGGATTTCCAAAACGCAAAGAGTTGAGTGCCGCAATCGGTCTGGCGCCCATGGTAAAAATGTCGCGGTGAATCCCACCAACACCGGTAGCCGCACCCTGATAAGGCTCTATGGCTGATGGATGATTGTGTGACTCTATTTTAAAGGCAGCAGCAAGTCCGTCTCCGATATTCACCAAACCAGCATTCTCCTGACCGGCTTCAACAAGAAGGCGTGAACCCTTGCGGGGTAGTTTTTTGATTTGCAGTATCGAATTCTTGTAAGAGCAGTGCTCAGACCACATGACCGAATAAATACTCAGTTCTGTAAAATTGGGTGTGCGTCCCAATATCTGACAAATTTTGTCATATTCTGATTCCAGTAAGCCAAGTTTCTTTGCAGTTTCTACTCCGGGGATTTGCATGGTATGCACTTTGTGCGTGAGGCGCAAAGATAGTGCAGTGACCATAAATTTAAATTTATAATATGTGTATTTGGATGAGCAGTTGGAGTGGTGGGGACAGCAATCTCATCCCGTTGAAGGAGTTGATGCTTGGAGATTCGTCTGCGATAGTAGGGTGAATCCACAACATTTTCATCCTGTTTCGCGAATGTGGGGACAGGTTCGTTTAGTTTTTTTTAGGTACGTCATGATCCATGATAAACCTGTGGTCCTGGAGAAAAACAGTGTCTGTCAGGGTCTTCAAAAATTCAATAATATCTTTCTTATCTTCACTGGTGAGTGGGCCTATGCTTTGCAATCCAGGATTGATAGCGGTTGTTGAAGATGAAAGATCTGCATAGTGATCCAAAACGGATTCAAGTGTGTTGAATCTTCCGTCATGCATCCAGGGAGAGGTCACTGACACATTTCGAAGTGAAGGTACTTTAAATTTATAATAATCTTCAGTAGCGCCGGTAATTCTGGCACGGCCACTATCCTGTTTGTTGAATTCGCTGGGAAGTCCATTCTTTTCAAAAGTATTATTTGTAAATAACGGCGGCGTATGACAATGACTACATTTATTGATAAATAAATTAAGTCCGCGTTGCTGTTCTTGCGAGAATGATTTTTCCTTTCTGACATATTTGTCATAGTCGGAGTTGGCGGAGATCAATAACCCTATGAAGATACTGATCGACTTAAGGGTCATTTCACTATTTATTACCGTATCCTCAAAAGCGGATTTGAACATGGATTTGTATTCGGGATTCCTTTGCAGTTTGATGAGTAAATTCTCCAGATTCTCATTCATTTCATCTTTATTGGTGAGTGGGCTTAAAGGTTGAAATTCGATGTGATTAATTGCGCCATCCCACATCAAATTGTCCTTCCAGATTAGATTCTGAAGCGATGGGGTGTTTCTAATGCCCAGGCGATGGCTTACGCCTTCGCTGAGCGGATGGCCCCGGTCTGCAAACGCTTCAGCAGGATGATGGCATGATGCACAACTCGTACTGCTGTCTGATGAAAGTATCGGGTCGTAAAATAATTTTTTACCCAGATTGAATTTTTCCAAACTGATGCTATTATTGTAAAATGAATAGTAAGGTTTGGGAAATTCTGGCGGAACTTCCAGTATTAACTTTTTGGAAGGAAGTAGAATGCGTTCATTGACAAAAGAGGCCGCAAAAACATTAAACACGGCTATCATGGAAATAGTCATCAGTACTTTACCTGCCTTCACAACGGAGTGCTTTAACAATAAACACGTCTTTGTAATTATCGGCCATGACCGTTGCATTATTTCTGTCTGTGATGGATGGCATAACAGAAAAATCAATACTGTTGGGTTTGTTTAAAATTTTATCGATTGTTGTCTCGAGTACGATAGACAGTTTTGTATTGGGTTTTAATGAGGCTGGTTTGACAAATTGAAGCGAAGTGGTGCGAATACAGTCGTTGTCAGCGGTAAAGCCGCCGATATGATATTCGAAAAAATGCATTGGCGTAGAGCATTCTGCTGATGTCCCTTCCAGCTTTAGAAAAATATAACCTGAATTCCAACTCCAGAACATTCCATGAACAGGATCCAGTGCGCCGGATTGCACACCATTGCAGTTGTCTATGCTGTCTATCCCTATTGTAATAGACATCCCGGTATAATCACCGGCAGGAATATCATGAAGGGTAATAGATTTGGACATTTCATCTTCCTCGTTAATCAGATAATATTCCCTGTGGCGATAGTTACTCCCGTTACCTTTTTGGAAGACAATATTACCAATATAATATTTGAATTTAGTGATACGAAATGGCTGTCCGACCGCATTGAAATACCTGCAAGTGTCCAGCTTAAGCACATCATTATAAACCGTGTGCTCAAATTGAATTTGGACAGTAGTATTTTTGGAAAAAGGACTAAATTTGCTGACTTCTGGCAAAAAAAATAATGTGACCAGGCAAGTCAGCGCCAAGTATTTTTTGATCCATATCATAGACTAGAACACCGTGATTTTTTTAATCGATGAGCCTTGGCCATGATACAATCTGACATAGTACACGCCAGGCCTTAGTGGCGGGAGTTCAAACTGCACTGGCTGATTTGCAATCGCAAAAGATGCAGTGTATACTTGTTGCCCGAGTTCATTTAAAATCGAAAATTTCGCTTCTTTATTCATGTGATATCGAATCATTACTTTTTGTTCATTTTCGGCGGGGTTGGGGAATAATTCAAATCCAATGAAGTTTTGATTTTCGATTTCATTCAATAAAGTGCATGAAGCAGGTGGCTTGGGGTTGATTTCTATTTCTTTTTTTGGCGTCAGGTCAACGCCATTGAATGCGCCGAATGTAGGGAGATAAAATTCCGCTCGAAATACTGTATTCTGTGTTGGCTTTGTTCCTTGCGTAACAGGCCCCGCAGCATTAACAGGGTTGATATATTTCCAAACGATCTTGCCCGTGCTGTCTATTTCAAAGAATTCACCTGAAGGTCCATCGGTGATCAGCAGTGCGCCATAAGGTAATGCAAATGCACCACCAATATTGGTTGCATAAAACATAGAGGGTGTTGGCGCTGAATAAGTCCAGTCGGCTTTTTCGGGCAAAAATGCCGAAGAGGAGTTAATAGTGTATGGAAAACCCGCGCGAAAAATATCGATGATATCCACAGAGCTATAATTGCCACCGGGCCTGTTGACACCATTATTGAAGACCAAAACTTTACCTGCATTCGGAAGGCCACTGGGAATAAAATGTGCGTGATGTTGCTTGAACAACTTTTGGTCACTGATCGTGCCGCGTTGGTAGCTGACTGGGTTGCCCCAGCGGTAAAGCAAATCACCTCCTTTGCCAAAACGACCTCCAGCATGTCCGGAGGACTCTGCGAGGGTTGTTGAATGGTCAATGATCCAGAACTCCTGGAAATTATGGCTGCTTACAATAATCTGATTATTTAGGGTGTCGAAATCAATTGAATTAAAATGGAGCCAGTCGGAGTTGGAAGGTGGGCCTTGAACAACATAATTTATATCAATCAGCTCGGGATGCTGACGGACTGTTCCAAAATTACTTTTTGTTTGATCAAATTCTTGTACTAAATGATCCCAGGCCCGCCAATGCCAGACGATAGCAGCCTGATTTGACCCCGAGGGTTTTAGCTCAATGATTTTTTCGCTCCAAAGCTCTTGATTGTTCAGCTGTGAGCTAACTGCAGGGTTTTTACCAGCCTGCGTCGCCTGGCTCAGGCTCATGCGTTCCCAGACGATCGCAAGTATATTGCCATTCGGTAGCACCATTGCATCGTGGTGTTGGCATTGGAGTGAATCAGAAATCTTGTAATTCCAGCGAAGTTGGCCTGCCCAACTGAATCGTTCTAGTATACCTCCTTTGCCACCACCGGTACCAAAATAGGAAGAATTGACTAAGCCAGTTCTGAAAAGGTCGCCGTTTGATAAGAGTGAGACGGATAGTCCTGGACGGTAATTACTACTCCATTCGTTTATTTTTCTGCCACATTTGTCGATTAGATAGGTTTTTGTGCTTGAAATAGGTGAAAAGAGGACATAGCCCTCAGTATTAGCGTTCTCATACTGAATAAGCCCTACCGTGTTCTGGGACTGCGCATTGATCGAGAACAAAAGAATGGCGGCAAGAAAGCTTAGTATCATTTTTAATTACAAATGTATGTTTGATATAGCACAGTCATCGCAAGGGTCGTGAAAATTGGGTGGTGGAATTTGATTTTTTATGCATTGCCAGGTGGTTATCTGATGATTATCTCTTTCAACAGCGCTTTAAATTATTGATGCTTGATCGATTTTGCATTGGTGGGGATTTTATTATGTGATCAGTTTTAGCATTAAGCTCTGTAAAGTATGGAGATGCGAGCAGATAAGATGATTTGGGCTCATTAAAGTATGATACATTTGCCAAAATCAAACTTCAATGATGAAGCTACCGCGCTCCAGGAAGGCAGTTCTCGAAATGTATCATCGCAATATTTTTCATTTGGCTTATCCCCGGGACCGTATTGAGCAGCTCACTGCAGGGCGTGCATTGGACGAATTCAGGAAACAATATCTTCTGGCAGGTGATGAATTAAGAGAGCGGATGCCGGCATTGGGACTCCCTGGAACAATTGCATATGGTTTCTTTTCATGGAAAGTATTGCATGAGCTGGTACGCGGTGGAGTCAATGGATTATTTATAGATGGTGCTGATGAAGAAGGTGTGCATCCACGCGAGATGCTGATTCATTTTTTACCTGCGGCTGAATATGAAAGCCTTGGTACAGGGGATAAGGATGCGGTTACATTTCTCAAACAAATCAGTGGGATCAGCAATGCTGATCTTTTGCTGAAATGGCTACTGGTTATATTTAGTAGGTCGCCGATACCGGCCAGGATCAAAGATAGCCTTTTCGATCGTATGAAGCTGATCATTGGGTTTGATGCAGGAAAAAACAATATTTCAAGAGAAAATGTTCGTTTGAATTTCGCTCCGGTCTATTTTCATGAAGATGGGCTTCTTAAAAAGTTTGATCCCCATAAGATTATTCTGGCGCCGCTTGATCCTCCCTATAAGCTTAGTCCTGAAAAAATAAAAAAAATATTAAAGGCCTCCAGGCTGGCACTTTTGATGATTTGTCGCGAGACAGATCCTATTACTTATTGTAATGGCAGTCAAATTCGGTTTTATTCACTCGACAGAGGTTTTTCAATTGCGCTATTTGGCCTTGATCAGGATCACAGGTTGCCACTTGAATCTTATGTTGGTTATATGATGTTTAAGAATGGTATGCCTGTATCCTATGGTGGGAGCTGGATCTTTGGTCGGCGCGCACTGATAGGAATTAATATCTTTGATGCTTACCGGGGTGGTGAATCTTCCTATTTATTTTGTCAGCTTATGCGAGCCTATGCGCAGTGCTTTCAACTGGATTATTTTGAAGTGGAGCCATATCAATTCGGGTTCAAGAATCCTGAAGGAATCAAATCGGGTGCATTTTGGTTTTATTATCGTTTGGGCTATAAACCTCAGGATGAAAAATTACGACAGTTGGCTGAAAGGGAATTTTCAAAAATTCAAAAACGGAAGGCGTATCGCAGCAGCGAGAAAACGCTAAAAATTCTGAGCGGATCATATCTTGAATTGAAACTGCACAGCCAGACACAAACGCTTTACCCTGAAGCTGCAGTACTCAGTCGCAGGACGACAGAAGCGATTCAAATGCAGTTTGGCGGAGACCGGGAAGCGGCCTTTTCCTGGGCATGTAATAAACTGGAAAATGAATTGAGTGGAAACCTAAGTCCTTCCCTGATCAGGTCATCCATGCATCACCTGGGGCTAACCTTTGCGTTGCTTTTAAATTGGGATCGCTGTACTGCGCAAGATAAAACCCGAATTGCCAAGGTTCTTGAGCTCAAATCAACTGAAGACCTTCGATGTGGAGAAGTTTTGGCTGGTGTACCACTTGAAGATCTGATTTGTTGATCCTGGAGAGGCGCTACGCTAGAAATTATTTTATGTCTTGATGTATTATTCTGAAGTCAATGACTGGAATTCAAAAGTAATGGCATTTAAACAAGCCTACGCTGGTTGGCGAAGTTTTGCATTCTGAATTCATTTTCTTATTGAAAGATTTTCTTGTTTAATCCTGGTCAAGGCACTGAAAATTGCACATCTTGCTGTTCCAATGAAGGTCTTTAATAAAAAATAATTATCTTTGCATCCCGTAACCAGATTTACGACAATGACCAAATATGTATTCGTTACGGGAGGAGTAACATCATCGCTAGGAAAGGGCATTGTCTCTGCTTCACTGGCCAAACTGCTACAGGAGCACGGATTCAAAGTCAGCATTCAAAAATTTGACCCTTACATCAATGTCGACCCAGGCACACTGAATCCTTATGAACATGGCGAGTGTTACGTTACAGACGATGGGGCTGAAACAGATCTTGATCTCGGACATTATGAGCGTTTTCTCAATAGTCCAACTTCACAGGCCAACAACGTAACAACTGGCAGAATATATCAGACAGTAATTAATAAAGAACGCGCGGGTGACTATCTTGGCAAAACAGTTCAGGTAATTCCCCACATTACTGACGAGATCAAACGGCGAATTACATTGCTCGGGGATACAGAATATGACATTATAATTACTGAACTTGGCGGAACTGTTGGTGACATCGAATCTCTCCCATATCTTGAAGCACTTCGTCAGCTGCGAATGGAACTTGGAGACAGAGATACTATTTCAATACACCTGACGCTGATTCCTTATCTTTCAGCTGCCGGTGAGCTTAAGACCAAGCCAACACAGCATTCAGTCAAAGAACTGCTTCAGGCGGGGATTCAGCCAGATATACTGGTGTGCCGGACAGAAAAATCAATTGGGGAAGATATCCGTGCCAAACTGGCTCTATTCTGTAATGTTAAGAAGAATTGCGTCATTGAAGCAATCGATGCTTCGAGCATATACGATGTCCCTGTGCTCATGCATTCTGAAAAACTGGATGTCAGAGTGCTTCAGAAATTGGGTCTTCGTTCGAAGAAAAAAGTAGAACTGAAGAAATGGAAGGTCTTTCTGGATCATCTTAAAAATCCTAAAAGAAATGTCACGATCGGTCTTATTGGTAAGTACAACGAATTGCCGGATGCCTATAAATCGATTTACGAAGCATTTGTGCATGCAGGTGCAGCAAACCTCACGAAAGTAAATATAGTTGCGGTGCATTCAGAAGACCTGGAAGATCGTAAGATGATTCATCAAACACTCAGCGGGCTTGATGGAATTCTCATTGCGCCGGGCTTCGGAGAACGCGGTATTCAGGGTAAAATTCTTGCAGTGCAATATGCCCGTGAACGCAAAATCCCATTTTTTGGGATCTGCTTGGGTATGCAATGCGCCTCTGTTGAGTTTGCTCGCAATGTACTTAAAATAAAAGATGCTGCCTCGACTGAGGTGCGACCAAATACAAAGAACCCTGTTATTCACATGATGGCAGAGCAGCTTAGGGTTAAAAACAAAGGTGGTACGATGCGATTGGGGGCCTATCCCTGCGCTCTGAAAGCGGATAGTTTGTCAGGCAAAGCCTATGGTAAAAAGTACATTTCCGAGAGACACCGTCACCGTTTTGAATTTAACAATAAATACCTTAAAGTCTTTGAAAAAAAGGGTATGATGATCTCCGGTGTCAATCCGGATCGGTCGCTTGTAGAGATTATAGAGCTTAGGGATCATCCCTGGTTTGTCGGTGTCCAGTTTCATCCAGAGCTAAAAAGTACCGTGGAGCGGCCTCATCCTCTGTTTGTTGACTTTGTGAAGGCTTGTGTCGTTCATCGCCAGAATGTCTGAACGCCGTTGGTGGAAAGCAGTCTGGTCTTCTGTGCTGGTCAGTCTAGGACTTCGGGTACAGGCACAGGAATTGAGGACAGTGGCGATTGATTCCGTAAGAAGCATCTTTCAGATCGTCAATTTTCAGTCTTCTTTCGTAAGTGCGCGCAACGTCGACCTCTATATTCCTCCAGATTATGATTCACTGAAGACGTATCGGCTGCTGATTATGCAGGATGGTCAAAATCTTTTTTGTCCGGAACACGCTTTTCAAAATGAAGTCCTTGGACTTGATCTGTGCATGGAGCGAAATCAGATTCGTGATGTGATCATTGCCGGTGTGTGGAACACTACCGATAGATTTCGTGAATATCTGCCGAATAAAATATATCATGCCTTAAAAAGAAAAGACCGCAAATTAATTCGAAATGAATATGGAGGCTCGGCACTTGGAGATCCTTACCTGCAGTTTATCAAGGATGAACTTATTCCATATTTGAGAAGCAGATATCCCATCTCGAATGATCCGAAAGATATCGTAATCGGAGGCATTAGTATGGGTGCCTTAATCGCTTTTTACGCGGCCATTCAAAATCCGGATATATTTGGTTCTTCACTCTGTCTGAGTACACACTGGCCGCTGAGCGTAATGCAACACAAGACATCAATAGAACATGCATACCTGCCAGTGTTACATCAATATATATCAGGGTTGAAGAGTGGTTCCTTTTATTTTGACCGCGGTGATGAGAATATCGACGCATGGTACGAACATGCACAAAAGGATGTCGACGACTGGATGAAGCGTACGCTGCCTAATCCGGATCAACAGCTAATGAGCCGGGTATTCAAAGCCTCAGGCCATGAAATGAAAGACTGGTCTGCCCGCATTGATGTGCCGGTACGGTTTATTTTTATAAACGGGGAGTAGATGCGTTTTTCAAATTTTTTCGCTGCATAAATTATGTTAGTATTTTATGATTAATCATTGAAAATAAAATATTTCAATTGAATTGATAACAGAACTTGATTAGATTTTTACTAATTCAGGAATGGTGAGAATTGACGGAATTTATTTCCTTCTGGAATTAAATCAACAAATTTCTTAGTGCAAGTAGAGATTCAATTGAGCTCTTTTCTTTGGTATATTGTATAGCGGCCCGCTGTGCAGGCGGGAAACATGTATTCCGATGGAACCTCCAGCGTTGGAAGAATAATATAATCTACTTTCTGATCAAATAGAAGGTAAGTAAGATTATGATCATTGATTTTGTCAAAGCGCTCATTAGCTAGCTGCATCAGATTAGCGCCGCTACGTCGATCATCCAATGAAATGCCGTAAATGCGCTGAACCCGGTCATACCATGGAATCAGGTAGCTGGTTTGATGGGCAATTGCCTTGTAATCAATCCAGGAGGAACGCTCCGAAATGCTTTTGAATCTTGTAAAAGAAGGCGGATAAACAAACAATGCATCGTTACGGGTATGAGTCAATGCCCAGCTAGCAAGTTTTTGCTCGTCCGCAAGAATTGCGGTATCTTCTTTTTCAGTAAAAAGACTTGCGATGAATAAGCCGCCAATGACAATGGTAAAAAGACCAATGCGATAATATTTTCCTTTTGGAAATTTAATTTGAGTGATTACTGCGGACAATAAGGCAGTGAGTCCTAAGAATTCAACCCAAATACTAGACTTGAGCCATTGAGATTGAAGTGCAATTTCATTACGCATCCATGAGCTCATCAGGATGTACACAACTAATATGGCTATCTGGAAAACAGTAAAGTAAAAAAGCCTTACTTCATGCTTGCGCCACCACCACAATGCGATGCAAAATATCAGTACGTAAATCGCAATATTCAACCAGCCAGCATATTCAATAAAAAAATGATGACCGATTCTGAATTCAATAAGATCTGCCAAAGCAGAAGCATGGGTGTGAGGATTCATTCTGTAGTGAACAATAGCCCATACTTGTAGGGCAATGAAGGGAATCGGTAGCATAAGCCACTTCAGTAATTGACGATTCTCATGATTCAAAATTGCATAAAGTACGCCGGAAGCCATTAAAAGAATAGCCAATTGGGCTCCGGCCAGAATATGAAAACAAACTGCGATAGAACATAGCACACCGGTATAAAGAGTTTTTTGATTAAGAAAGAAATAAATCGCCCAAATGCCGGCTGTCTTGGCAAAAATGGCAGAGGTCGGCGAACTGTAAAACAATTCGTTGGCACCGACCGAAAAGTATCGTGCACAAAACATTACTGCAATAACATTGAGAAAGGCAAATGCGGGATCAGGAATTAGTTTTTCCGAAATCCGATAAAGCCCTGCGATCATAAACAGGAGGCATATCACGTAATAGCACCATAGTAACCAGGGGTATTGTGCTCCGGTAAAGTGAAGGAAATAGAGGTAAAAGGATCGCTCGTGCCATGGAATATGACTGGTGAACTGTTGATAAAAATCTCTTGGATAAAGCCCGGGATGAGAAAGCATCTTCAGTCCTGGAATAATCTCAATCATATCCCCGCCCATGCCATTGTAGGGCCAAAAAATGAGATGTGCTATCGCAATCAACAGAATCGATAAGGCTTTTTCGTACCTTTCGGATTGTTTCCAGGGTAAGCGTGGGGTAGTAATGGACATTAGAAAGCTTTCTTTAACGGAATTGGGCCGGGATACACCGGAGGAGTATCGATTAAGGCCAAAAGTAAAATTATTTTTTGTAGCGGATCATATTCGTTCCGGTCACAATATCGGTGCATTATTTCGAATTGCAGATGCTTTTTGTTTTAGTGGTGTGCATCTGTGTGGATATCATTTTGATCCTTCAAATCCGGAGGTACAAAAGACAGCACTTGGTGCACAACACACAGTACCCTGGCAGCACTGGCCAAATACGCCAGCTTGTCTGGATTGGTTAAAATCGCAGGGTGTAGAACTCATTGGGATTGAACAGACCAACCGGAGTATTGCATTGCAGGAAATGCCAGTAGATAAAGCGAAGTCTTATGCCCTGGTGCTCGGGAACGAAGTGCGTGGTATCAGTGATGAAGTTCTGATGTTGATGGATTCCTTTGCTGTTATACCTCAATTTGGTACCAAGCACTCCATCAATGTGAGTGTTGTGGCAGGTATAGCCGGCTGGGAATTCATTCGGAAAATGAACCTCCCATAGAAGTCATACGTTTTGGGTTAAGTAGTTTTTCTTAAAAATGAAGTGCTTGATTGTCATTGTCGTTCTTTTGATAACCTGGGGCTGTGCTGAACGCCTTCAAATGAAGAATTCAATGCAGGAAAAAGAAATGCAAAACTATATTGAGTATCCTTCCTTCGAGTATGAGAAACAGCTTCGTCACAGCATACTGAAAGATACGCTCATCAACCGGGACAGTTTACGATAGATCATACAAATTAGTAGACTGGTTTTATTTAGATTGCCATACTATCTTTAATTTCTTCGGGTTAGAACCGTGATTTAGACTGATGGATTCTTAACCGCAGACCTGCATGAATACTGTTATGTCCAGTTTCCAGTACGGTATGATCATCGATCATGATTTTATCATTCAGGTAGATCTGGTACAACACAAAGGGTGTAAGTGTAAGACTTCGGTTGAGTCCTATGTCAAGGCCCGCGCCGATACCCAGGACTACTGTAATCGTAACGTCTGAAGTTGCGATGCTGTCGTGGGCAATGTTCCTGCGGTTCACAGACAGACCCGGTTGCACGATGAAGTGAAGGCCTTTTTTGAAGAAGGTGCCTTGTTTTTTAAAAGTTGGGCAATTGCAGTCATCCTTGAAGCTCAGCGGATAAATCTGGACAGGGACAAGCAGGGCGGCCTGAATATTCGTCAGATTGTAATTCTGAAAACTGTTTTTGCGGCCAATATCTGTGGCAATATGAAAACCGGGGGTGAATTCAACCCTTCGGTTTTTGAGACGCCACCAATATTGTATGCCAATCTCACCACCGAGGCTGTGTAGAGATTCATTTGGCGAATTACTGCTGCTTCCATTCAATTGATAGGCGTGCCTTGAAAAATCCAGCTGATAGCCTACCTGTGCATTCATCCAGTTAGAACAAAAAATAAGAACCAATATAAGTATGATGCATCTCATATAGATTTAACGCAGTGAATCCTTTTATATTTGCTCAAAATTAGGGGATTGAAGACAAAATCTTTCAGAAAAGAAAAAGTGCAGCTGATTACCCTTGGTTGTTCCAAAAATCTGGTTGATTCCGAGAATCTCATCACCCAACTGCAATACAATGATTACCGGGTTGAGCACAACCCAGAGAGTAGCAGGCCAGCCGATATCGTCATCATCAACACCTGTGGATTTATCGATCGTGCCAAAGAAGAGTCGATTCAAACCATACTGGATTTTGCGGAACTCAAACGCCAGGGAGAGCTAACAAAGCTTTATGTGACGGGTTGTTTGTCTCAACGCTACAAAGATCAGCTTGAAGAGGAAATACCTGAGGTAGATGAATATTTCGGCACTATGGAAATGCCTGCATTGCTCAACAGGTTGCAGGCAGACTACCGCCAGGAACTCGTGGGTGAAAGGATGATAACAACCCCGGGCCACTATGCCTATTTAAAGATTTCAGAAGGGTGCAACAGGACCTGCAGCTTTTGCGCCATCCCTCTAATGCGAGGCAAGCATGTGTCTGTACCTGTGGAGCTGCTCATTGAACAGGCCCAAAAGCTTGCAGCCAATGGTGTGCGGGAACTGATCCTCATCGCACAGGAATTAACCTACTATGGGCTTGATTTATACAAAAAACGTACGCTTCCGGAATTGCTAGATAAATTATGTGATGTTGAAGGAATTGAATGGATCAGATTACACTATGCTTATCCTTCAAAGTTTCCATTAGAAATAATCGAGGTGATGAAAAGGCAACCCAAGGTCTGTAATTATTTGGATATGCCTTTGCAACATGCGGCAGATCAGGTTCTTAACTCGATGAAGCGGCAAATTACGCGTGAAGAAAGCTATGAATTAATTCACGAGATACGCCAAATACTACCAGAAATAAGTTTACGTACAACCATGCTGGTTGGGTACCCAGGCGAAACAGAAAGTGATTTTAATCAGTTGTGTGATTTTGTGCGTGAAATTGAATTCGACAGACTTGGTGTATTCGAATATTCACATGAAGAAGGTACCACGGCATATGAATTGGAAGATTCGGTGGCTCCGGAGCTCAAGACTGATAGAGCAGCGCGTCTGATGCAAATCCAGGAAGAAATTTCGCTTGCCAAAAATCAGCAAAAGATCGGAAAAACATACAAGGTACTGGTCGATCGCAAAGAATCAGATTTTTATGTAGCGCGCACCGAAGCAGACAGCCCCGAGGTGGACAATGAAGTTTTAATTACTTCAACGCAATACCTTCGTGTTGGTGACTTCACGGATGTGGTCATTACAGATTGCACAGAATTTGATTTGTATGCCGTCCCGGTTGCTGAGGCAGGTGGCATTTCCGCGAATTCCAATTAGACTGAATTAAAAATGAATATTTCGCAAATCATTTGCTGGTTGGGTGAATTTAGAAAGAAGCCAATGGCACAAGCAGTCATCGCGTTGTTGTTGGCCTTGGTGATGCAGGGCTTTACAGCGGTTTTTTGTTTATGGTCTGATCATCATGTTTGCCCAGAAGAAGTTTGGTTGTACTGTCCGGCCATGTTATTGCTTTATGTGCTGTACAATGTTCTGCGCGGTTTTTTTATTGAAGAGATGGGGCCATATTATAGTGCTTCAGTATATGGTGTGCTATTGTATCTTGGGTTAGACCTGTTGTGGTGTACATTGCTAACTGGTCGATTCGTGGATGAGGTAGGGTCAATCGGTTGGATACTGTTCGTTTTTGGAATTGTTTATCTGGTGTTTATGTCTATTTTAAACATGATCCGGATAATTATGAGGATCGTCTTGAAACAAGATCAGCGTGCCAGGGAAGAATCTGAGAACTGGATCGCAGATAAAAATAAGGATTCCTCTAAAGAGTGAGTAGGCAGTCCAAATAAGGAATATGGCAAGAAGAAAAATAGCAAAAGAGGTTTGCGATAATTGTGGGCATCAGCTTATGGTGAATGATCATTATTGCAGTCACTGTGGGCAGGATAACCATGCGCCAAATCAGCCCATAAGACATCTGTTGGTTGATTTATTTGAAGCTTTTACCCATCTTGACCACAAGGTATTTCAGACATTTAAGAATCTTTTTTTGCATCCGGGAAAATACTCCCTGGATTATGTAGAAAACAAACGTTATAGGTACGTGCCGCCGGTACGCCTGTATATTTTTGTGAGCGCTGTATTCTTTTTTCTCATGCAATATTTTTCAGTACATGCACTGGAGCATGAGTCCATACATTTTCGAACCAATTCTTTGAGTGTCAATGACGGCAAAAGTGATCCGGAAGGTAACGCGTCACATCAAAAAAATACATTGAGTGTCAGGGAGTCTGCCAATCCTGATAGCGTGAAATCTTTAACTGCGGTAGACAGTGTTGTTAAGTCTGAGCCCCAGCCCATTGAAGAAGATACGCTGGCGTTTTCACTTCGCAATACAGATATCGAAATATCTGCGGGAACGGTTAAGTATCTGCTGCATTCTGTTGAGGAGAAAAGAGATAGTGTACTGCTTGCGCATGGGGAAGAAACCAGTTTTATGAACCGACTTTTATTCAAGCAGGCACTCAAATCTTTTGATAAAAAGGAAGATCTATTGCATATCATATTGACACAGGCTTTTAAGTATTTTCCCATATTGTTGTTTCTGATGATGCCACTCTTTGCACTTCTACTCAAATTAATTTATATCAGAATGCGAAGAAATTACTATGAGTTCCTGATTATTTCGATCAATTATCATACACTATGTTTTCTTATGTACTCGATTATATTGTTGTTGATGTTTATAGTAGCGATACCCTGGTGGGTGGTTGTGATCGTTGTTGCCGGATTGTTCTTGCACCTTGTAATCGGGTTAATATCGCATTTTCAACAGAAAGTATGGAAGACCATTATGAAAGCTGCAATATGCTGTTCATTGTATGGGTTTGTGCTTCTGGCCGGCCTCGTGCTTAGTATTCTAATTGGTTGGGTTAGTTTCTAGAATCCTGGAAGTATCTATAGCTATTGAGAGGGTTAAATTGCGTGCCTAATCATTTTGTTTCGGTTAAAAGCGTGCACGGACCGTTGTTTCTGCCAATGAGGTATCTTGTTCCTGATGTAGTGCGCAGCGGAACGACCTTTCGAATATCTCCCGCCAGATTCAGGCTGATGTTTGAAATAGGCGCGACATTGTGATTTTCGTTTTTTGAAATTTCACATAGGCAGCCATGAGAACTGTCATGACGACCAAACTGAGCATCGGTGTAGTATGAATTCCCGACAGTAAGTATATAATTTTGATTACTTTCCTTGATATAGACATTGGCACTGCTGGTAACAAAGGATAGTTGGCTACAGGCAGGGAGATCCACCATAAGAAAGTGTTTTCCCTTTTCACTAAGCAGAACCTTACTGGCAAGGTCATTGGCTTTATAGTGGGTGGAGGAGTTGAGTTGTTCGGGTGTAAAAACTTCCTGAAGTGTAGCTTTAGAATACGGATCGAACCTTGTAAATTTTTTCTTTAAGAATACCATCTGATCAAGGAGGCGGTCGCGATACAACAGAGGGTAGATTTTATCTTGCTCATACTGGCATAAGATCGCATCCAAACTACCGTTCTTATCAAAATCATTAAAGTAAATTTCCAATGGATGTGTATCATCTGCTTTGAGATGGCTGTTAAGTCCATAGTTACCGGCAATGATATCCGGGAAGTGATCACCGTTTAAATCAGCAATCTGAATTGATTTCCACATGCCCCGACACTGTTCCAGTCCGTAGGAGCTTGTCATTTCAATGACTTGGCCGCCGGCAAAGGAAAAAATCCGAATTGGAGAAAATTCACCACACACAATAAGCTCTATATGACCATCGCCGTCAAGGTCTGCAAAAGTTGCGTCGGTCAGCGCCTGCGATTGTAAGGGTGGAATCATTTGTTCCATTTTATTTTCAAAACGGTTGCCATTATTAATCAGCAGCATGTGGCCAGCACTGGAAGGATAGCGACCGGGTATTGGCCCACTGCCTACAAATAGATCCATGTCTCCATCCCCGTCAATATCTGCTGCGCAAACGCAACTTCCAGATAGATTTTCAGACGGTAAGGATTCTGATTTTTCAAAGTGTCCTGACCCTTTGTTGATCCAAAGTCTGTCCTGATAAAACGCATCATCCTGACCTTCATTGCTGCCGCACACTTCATATAGGTCTGGTAGCTTATCACCGTTGACGTCTACCAGGATTACATCGGTTATTTCTCTTTTAAGGTTTGAATTTATGTTTCTAATCTCGGTCATGCGGAAGGAACCATTCTTATCCTGTAACCAAAGTGAAGAATTAAAGCCATTACTTCCTCCTATGTAAATATCATCCAACCCATCCAGATTAATATCTCCTGCAGCGATTGCCGGGCCGTTGGCTGATAAGGCATCAATGAGCAATGGTTCCTTTTTATAATCTATATACTCATTTTCTTGATGTGACATTCCGGAAGGCAGGGTTATTTCAGTCAATAGAGATTTTGTCTTCATTGTACTGGATTTCCTGGAGGCGTGGCGTAGAATTTTGACTGTTCCATCAATTGTGGGATGTTCTAGCGTTTGAGTAGTTCCGTCAGGCCAGGTGATTTCTGCGAAGTCAATTGAAGTATTTTTCCCAAGGCCAAAGTGTAGTGCATCTTCACAGCGCGAAAGAAATCCACGCGTCTGCCGATAGTTTTGAATTTGAGAAACATGCCCTTCGTTCATAATTCTAATTGCAGTGCCTTCCATCGAACGATGTTGCGGATCTTCGAGAATGAATCGGATAAAGTGGTTGGCGTTTTGTTCGCGACTCCTGTTCCGCAAAAGCGTTGCCGGGTCATTGACATTGCTGATGATCAGGTCAAGGTCGCCGTCATTGTCTAGGTCTGCATAGCATGCGCCATGTGAAAATGTTGCGGGTCCGCTGTCCCATTCTGCAGATCGGTCAATAAATTGTAAACCGCCATTGTTTTCAAATAAAAAGTCCGGCACTTTGACTGTAGGAATCTGATTGATCCATTCTACCTGTGAAATCCGTCCGGCGGTGTGCAGCTTTTCCAATGAATCGAGTTTGTACCTGTTGTAATCGTTGTTCATCACATCATGCAGATATCCATTGGTAACAAATAGATCCTTAAAGCCGTCATTGTTGAAATCCGCAAACAGTGGTGTCCAGCTCCAATCGGTATAAGCTGTGCCTGAATAGAAGGCGATATCTGAAAATCTTCCGCCGCAGGATCCCATTTGCAAACTGTTGATCGAAAATTGCGCTTTGAGCCCTGATTTCAACATCAACTGATATCGGTCATAGTTTTGTGTCATCTGCAACAAATTCTGCCTCGCGCGTCCGTGTGGTGTCATGTCGACTGCAATCAGATCATTGCATCCATCATTATTGATGTCGGCAAAATCTGTGCCCATGCTCGAGAAACTGCAATGGTCAAAATAGACATCAAAATTTTCTTTGAAGCGATTCTTGCCGAGATTGACGTATAAATAGTCCGGTTGCAAAAAATCATTCGCCACATAAATATCAGGCAAACCGTCCGCTGTAAAATCTGCAACGACAGCGCTGAGGCCGAATGCTTCATTGTGAATGCCGGCACTGCCCGACATGTCCACGAAATGCCCGTTTCGGTTTTCGTAAAACCGATCTGAAATATATTCATTTTCAGGATCATCCTTGTGACCTGTTACAGTGGCAATGGTCGGGCGGATATAATTGTTGTCATCAAAATTCATCGGATGATTCACAAAATAGACATCCAGATCTCCGTCAAGATCTGAATCAAAAAAATAAGCTTGTGTGGTATAGCATAGATCGTCAAGTCCATATTCGCTGGCCCTTTCTGTGAAAGTGCCATCATGGTTATTTATGTAAAGCATTTTATGACGATAAGTGGTATCACGGATGGCCGTTTTGCATACAAAAATATCAAGCCATCCGTCTTTGTTGATATCAGCCATGGTAACACCTGACTTATATCCTTGTCCGCCATCGACACCTGCCATGGAGGTTGCATCGCGGAATTTGAAATTGCCCTGGTTGATATAGAGTTTGTTATAATCAAGATTAGAGGAGAAATATAAATCGGTCAGGCCGTCATTGTTCACATCACCTGCTGCGACACCTGCGCCGTTGTAGATATAGCCATAATGCATATAATTAATGTTCTCGTCTTCCTGAATGCTATTGACAAAGTCAACCCCTGTGGCAGAAGGAGACATAGCCTCAAAGAGATGTTGTTGGTTGTTATCTTTTTTTTGTACCGCCGGATTTGTTTTTTTATCGCATTGAATAAAAATTAATGTAGGAATAATCAGTGCGATGATCGAACGCTTCATTGTGACTGAGATTTAAACTGAATTTTTTTCATAAGCTGACGAGCGATGTAGGTTCCCTGCTTGTTGCCTTCGAGTACACTGTGTCTATAATGTATGCCGCCGTAAAAACGGCTCAGGCTGACCTCCATGGCAGCTTCGTGGAATGAAGTAAAATTTCTTGGGGGGTGACCAAAAAGAACTTCCGTTGAATCGGTAAAGTGGCACTGGTTACCGAATATTTGACTAAGTACTTCGGCAGCTGCAGCTGAGACTACACTGTGACCGCTGGTGAACTCTGGAAAGGGTGGGGTCTGTATCAAAGGTTGCCAATCCTGGTTGATATTTTCATTGATGTAGCTTACGGGTCTCACCGTATTAAAATGGTATTTCATGTCCCAGCAGTCAATGATTCCGTTGAACATGGCTATTGCAGACAGAGTTAAGGCATCTGCGGTGATCCAAAGACTCACTTTCTTTGCATGACATAACTGCGCCGTAATGTTGAGCCAATGACCCGGAGGTGAGATTTTATGAATGATGGTTGTGAGATGTCCACTATGTCTGCTGACATTTGGATTGTCATCCCAATACCAGGCTGTTTTTATTTTTGAAGAATCAAGCACCTGCGAATATACTTCATTCGCTAACTGATAAAAATCACTTGTTTTATCTACGGAGAAAGGAGGTAATGGCGTGCAAGCGTAAATGTCCGTACTGTCCAGTATTATTTTGCGAATCTTTCGCCAATGGGGTTCAAGGCCCGGCGTGTAATCCGGAGGAGTCTCGCGCCAGGATTCAGGTTTTTTATTACTGGTGTAGCGTTCCAGTGTTCGTGTATAAGCATATTGGTCAAGTTTGATCCACGCTGATATCTTGGTGCTGTATGTCTCGGCGTATCGTTTGCAGGCATCGATCACTGAAGGGGTGCAGCCTTTGGCAGTGGTCTCTGCGAGTGTATTTTGGAGCATCTCTGAAGCAAGAGGTTCAGAGAAGACCATTAATTTAGCGACCATCTCAAAACACATCAGCGCAGCCAGCCTGCCATCGACTTTGGATTGCAGCGAGGAATCAGGGTGAGGGAAATCTGGTATCTGCGCGCAAATCCTTTGTACACTGTCAGGGTAGAAATCTTCCAGTACCGCATGAAAAGCCAGATAGGGATATACATAGACCCTTGAGGCGACAGGCGGTGAAAATCCATCTTCCATGGCAATCTCCAGCAAGCGCCGATTGGCTTTAATGATTTGTTCACGGCCTGGAGCGTATTCCTTAACTTGTTTGCTGCAACTTAGACAGCAAAGCATCAATAGCGTAGCAAGTGGCAGCAGGTTTTTCATAAAGACAAAAGTACAACCTTCCGATTAATGTGCAGGGCTCTGCCAATCAAAGTGAAAACCGTTGATAAGGCTGTAAAATAGAAGTACCGCCAATGAGGAGGCCAACAGCATCCAAAGCATCGGAAAGTACCATTCCGGAATTCTGGACCGCTCGAGCCATTCAACGATTCCGCTGATCAGAAGTATGGCGGCAGACAAACACAACATCAGGACATTGATAAAGTAGCCAGTCCATTCATCAATCAGCCAAATCAGTAGCTCAACACAACCGAAAATTAGCGCAAAGACAAAAATGGGGAACTTTTTAGTAGAATTTTTACTTTGCATGTAAAATCAATAATGGCTGCAGGCGTTAATTGTTTAATTCGAACCGTATGAAGACGATTACAATCATACTATGCTTTAGTGGCATCTTGAGCAGTGTCCTGGCACAGACTACGACGGAGGAAGAGTACATCAAAAAGTATCAGGAGCGTATCAAAATGACACGGATCAATGATGTCTATATTCCGTCCAATACCGAAGAAGCGATGAAAGAGCTTGCCCGGCTTACTGAAGAGGATGCCAGGAAAAAGCTTCTGACAGTGCCAGAAGATACTATCGCTTCAAAGCTGCACTTTAGCCTGGGGCGATGGATGCAGCTGAACTGGGGAATGGATGAGGGTAGCAGAATCAGTCATTATTACAAGACCAAGGGTGTAAGCTATACGGATGATCAGATTGACCTGTTGCTGCGATGCTTTTACAGGTTTGTAGGTGGGAATGACCTTCGGGAAGATGACCTGGTCCGTCATTATGTTGCTTTGCGCAAATCAGAAGCAGACGTGCGAAAGAGAAAAGGGAAGGTTATCAAAGAGCTTGGGCCGGGCAAAAAGCATAATGAATAGTAAAATATGCGCTGTGCCAAATTAATTGTGATCCACAAAGCCAAAGTCAAAAGGTAATATAAGAGCCACTTTAAATACACATTTAAGAATTATTTATGCATAAGATTGAAATATGAATATTTGTAAAAAAAATAATTTAATCAAATTATAAATTTTTACAAATTATAAATATAAGAAATACAGCATATTATACATTATTAATGCGGGATGTCTCAAAGATTTTTTTTCATTCTCCCGGACCGGATTAAAAATTGGCACAGTATTCGAAATAGTATATTCATATTGCGACAATTGATAAGATAATCGGCAAATCAGCCAAATCTTAGTTAGTCAATAAGGCAGAATTACCAAATAAAAATTTATTTTTATTAAAATGACTTTAATCGTGTATTGATTATAAAGATGTAGTTTTTATTATTTTGAGACCGTTATTACCTGCGGATGCGACGGCATCTGTGGGTAGTAACATTTACCGTCATATTTAGAAATTTTGTATAATTGTGGTATAAACGCACCCTATGAAAAAGTTACTGATTTTTCTAGCCATCAATTCTTTAGTTTTTCTTTTTTCTTGTAATGATTGTAGTCATTTAAGATTGCTACCATTTGAGTGCTTTGGCCCGGGTTTTATAAATACTTTTTATTTAAAAGTTGTTGATCAACGCACCGGTGAGGATATGCTCTTTGGAACTTCGCCCAGATACGATTACAGGTCATTAAAGTTGTCTGGAATGTCAGATACATTAACCTTTTGCGATTTATTCAGTTCAGGAATCTGTGGCTTGACACTGGTGAGCAGGGGTGTCGACTCGCTGATTGAAGTATATATTCCGCATGGCCCTAATCCCAATAATTATATTTTGCAACTATCGGATACCGATTCTGAAAATCTTGCCTTTTACTTCCGTGAGCATAACGATGACTGTTGTCGCAAAATCACTGAATTGACTTATATTGATCACAACAATGATCCACGTCGTGATCTCCGCGATTCCTTGATCTATGTAGTGAGGCGGTAATATTTCTATACCATAGATTCGAGGCAAAATTAGAATATGAAGCATTCATTATTTCTTAAGCTTTTTGCGCTAGCGACGATTCTTGCAAGCCATTCCGGCTGCTGCCGATATGCAGATTGTATTGATTATGAATATCCTATTTACCTGTCTGTTCAGGACAGCGTCAAAGGTCATGACCTGGTGTTTGGGAATCACAGAAAGTTTACTTCCAGGGATTTAGTTTTTTATTCCGTCAAGGGGGCTGATTCATCTTATTACACATTTAAATTCACAGAATTTAAATCTAATAAGACTGATAGTGCCATTCGCATTATTATTTATCCAGATCAACCTGAAATAATTTTTGTACAAATAAAAGGGAATGTTTCTGACACGCTAAGGCTTCAATATAGAAAATATGATTCGAAATGTTGTGGCAGCGGCACAGCTATTGATAAGATAATTGCTGGAAGAAATGAATATGACTGGAGTCATTTTCCCGTTGTGCTGTTTCAGTAATTGTTGATTCATGAACCATTTGGAATGCAATTACATTGAGCTCAGATTTTTGACAAATGTGGGTGGTCTCAATTTATTAATCAGTCCACGCGATCTTTGTTTAAATTAATTCAGAACGATCAGGATACAAGCCATGATTTCTTGGAGCATGAAAATTATCCAGTCCCTCAGGCATTGTCAAAATGGCTTTTCTATTGACAGTAATTCAATCTCGGGCAATAATTTTTATAAATAAAACTAAAGATGAAAAAGGAAATATTCGGATTTGATGCTTTTTCGCCCTCGGAGATCGCCGAACGGATAGAAAATATTGGTGTGGTCAAAGCCAGACTTCCTTTGCTCTCGATGACTTTGCTTGGAATTCTTGCCGGGTCATTTATTGCACTGGGGGCTATGTTTTACACATTAGTGATTTCGGATGCCGGATTGTCTTTTGCCGCAAGCCGGATTTTAGGAGGATTGGTTTTCTCTCTGGGCCTTGTGATGGTGATTGTGGCAGGAGCGGAATTATTTACCGGCAATAATCTTCTGGTGATGGCATGGGCTGATGGTCACATTAGTGGATTGGAAGTGATCCGCAACTGGACATTGGTGTCGCTGTCTAATCTCATTGGTGCAGCAGGCGTTGCGGTGATTGTATTTTTGTCAGGACATTTAAATATGGCAAATGGAGCAGTCGGAAATACTTATGTTAAAATCTCTTCTTTCAAATGCAGCATTGAATTTGTACCAGCGTTTTTTAGTGGCATGCTCTGCAATATACTGGTATGTCTATCGGTCTGGATGTCTCAGGCGGGACGATCAGTAACGGATAAATTCGTCGTTATTGTGGCACCCATTACAGCATTTGTGGCTTGCGGATTTGAGCATAGCATCGCCAATATGTATTTTATCCCAATGGGTCTGCTGATAAAACACTTTTCAGACTTCAACGGGGATACATCATCAATCACCATAATGGGTATGTTGCAAAATCTGCTCCCTGTTGTCCTAGGCAATCTGGCGGGTGGTGCAGGTTTTGTGTCGCTATTTTACTACTTTATTTACAAAAGATCTGCTTTAAATGTACGTAGTGAGCCTCCTAACGAATCAGCGTAACATTGCCAGCTATCACCTCGGTGTGCAGACTTCCATCATACTCAATCTCTGCATAAAAAGTATAAACTCCGGGTAATGCCCTTTCTTCCTTGAAGGTCCCGTCCCATCCCTGATTGCTTTGACTATTTCCTGGCTCCAGGTTCGAATTGGTATAAACACGGTTGCCCCAGCGATCAAAAATGCTAATACTCCGGACTGTCTTAATCCTTTTGCCATAGACATTAAAAAAATCATTGACTCCGTCACCATTAGGCGAGAAGATTGTCGGCCACCACACTTCGCGAATAATTCTAACCAATATCGTGACCGTTCCTTTGATCTCGCAATCGGATTGATCTATTCCTGTTATTACAAATTCTCTCGTAGTATCTGCTTCATAAGTAAGATAATTCTCCCAATCCGCCTGATCATCCGTGTTAAACCATAAGGTATCTTTATACTGTCCGTTCTTGGTTGTGCCACCACTCAAAGAGAGTAACATAGAATCCAGATGTACGATGTCGCCCTGATTAACTACTTTCTGTCGTACGACAGAAATCGCCAGTTTCGCAGGCTCTGCCAACGTTACGCCCTTACTGATTCTGCAGCCATTGGCATCTCTGGCAGTAATCGTGTACTGACCTTTTCCTCTGTTGTTGAAGTCGCTGTTTTTGGAAAAACTGCTTCCATCGATTGAAAAGTCAAGGCCTGGCACAGGCTGATTAAGACTGTCCACAACAGACCGTACACTTATACTTCCATTCATGTCACCAAAACATCCCGGGTTAACGAATTCAATGAGCATATCTCTCAGTGGATTAGGCAGTTCATTGACCTGAATGGTATCCAAATCAACACATCCATTGATTGCATCTTTGATGGTTAGCGTGAACACCCCTCCGGGTTTGTTGATGATAACCCTGCTTGTCCCTTGTCCGGTGCTGATATTGCCTAAAATACTGTTCCACAGGTAACTTGCAATATTTCCGGAGGAGGCGGTTGAGCCAGAGCCATCAAGAGTTACTGAAGCATTGCCGCACGTAAGCAATCCGATCTGTTGAATCCTGCTCACTGGTGGCATTCGGTCTTCATCAACTTTCACCAATGCAGAGTCCACGCAACCATTGTCTGTATTCGTTAATACAAAGTGATAAATACCTGACTTGGTAGCTTTGGTGATGTAATCATTTGCAGGTCCAGTGATTCCGGGCCCGGACCATTGAGGAGAAAACTGGCTGCCGAAGGAAGAGCCTGCCGCTGACAGATCAATTACTTTTAGGTCACATGTAAGTTTGAGCGGAGGTATGGTATTGATCAATGGCGCTAAGGTATCCCAGCCAATATTCTTAGTCACGCTTGTCATGCAACCTGTCAAGGAATCTGTCACAATCAGGGTGTAGTCTCCGGCACGGTCACAGTGAATGAGGGAAGTTTTGCTTTGTCCGGGATCAGTAAACCTTCCATTGGTAGTCTGCCACGCAAATTGCAAGGGTGTGCCTGAACCGCTGAGTGAAGAAGAGCCGTCAAGCGTCACAACTTTTTGTTGGCACTGT
The DNA here is from genome assembly GCA_046329325.1 of Saprospiraceae bacterium. Classification (GTDB taxonomy): domain Bacteria; phylum Bacteroidota; class Bacteroidia; order Chitinophagales; family Saprospiraceae; genus Vicinibacter. The sequence continues at coordinate 338,966 of JAXLUU010000002.1, read as the reverse complement.
ATTTTATCTGGAGCCAAAATCAAGGCTGTAGGTCTGGCATGCCATGTAATCTCCATGACAGTATAATCCAGACAACGGTCAGTAAGTGATGGTCCATTGCCCTGGGTATTTGAATTGCCAGCGAATACTGCAATATAATATTTCTTGTTCAGTTGTATGCGATTCGCATCATATGGTATGACAGGGTTTGTGCCGGTAGAAATAAAATTGCCATTGACTGGATCTGTAGGAGAACCATCATAAAGGACAAACCAGGTCTTGTCATTGGCATCTGGCCTTGCAGTCGTTGCATCATAAGGAACTACGGCATTCTGGCCCTCACATAAATGTAAACTTTGGGTATTAAGTTTTCCTATTACGGTAATACAAGGGCATTGATTCATACCTGATAATGAATCTTCATTGCAGTGATACTGATCATAAACCTTCAGCTTAAAAGTTGATCCGTTTGAAATCCAATCGGAAGTCCATCCGTTTTTTGTCGGCGAATCAAAACTTCCATTGAGTGTTTTATTATTATCCGTACTGGCAGAAATCTGTCTGCTGATAACATCTCCTCCGGTAAGCTTTATTAAAATTCTATAAAACTCGGCTGTTGCAGTATCGCATTCAATGGTTGTGACGCCACTAAATGACGGCGCATCAACAAATCTCACCAAAATGGTATCTGACTGATCGCATCCGTTATTATCTCCAAGTAATACGAATTGATAATCTCCAAATTGGCTGACACTGACCAGTGTCTGAGCCATTGATGAATTGGATATCTGGGCATTGCCCGGACCGCTTAGCAAAGACCAACGGGTAGAGCCAACGTCAGACGATCCGGATAATAAAAAGTCAAGATCACACACAGTGGTATCCAATCCGGCATATACCTTGGGGTAGGGTAGCCAGTACACAGGCTGATTATTTGACACACGCAAACAAGCATCTGTGGCATCGACAATACCGTCTTTTGGATTTTTATCATCGCCAACGATCCTCGAGATATAATAAATATTATTGGGTCCGGATTTCATTTTCGAAGGATCAAAACATATTTTGTCTGCTGAAGAATAAAATGTATCCAGCGCATTTTTAAAAAATCCATTATGAAGAACGTACATCGCCACATCTTCACCTGCAGTAATTTGTTCATTGATAAGATTGGTAATTCTTGCACACTGGTCAATACACAAGGAGGTGGGAGTTGAATCCAGTTTGCCAGCATCAATGATTCCACAATTGCAGTTATACGTATCGCTGATCAGTGTGGAGTGACATCCATTACTATCAATAATTTCGATGTTGAAAACGTCCAGACTGTTGAGTGTGTCAGACAGCCATTGACCTCCGGCGATCTTACCCCCTCCGCTGATAATCTGATAAGGCGGCGTACCACTATGAATATTTGCATTGACCACAAATTTGCCAGGCGGATTCAGGTCAACACACTGTTTGTCAATCTGAAGTAATTCAGGTACCTCATCAAACGTTACTTCAACATCATCACTCGTGCTGCAAATACCCTGATTGTTTTCTTCGAAACGAAACAAATAGGTTCCGTAACTACCCTGGATTCCTGCATTCGTCTTTGATGAATCGGGCAGACTTAAAATGACAGGTCCACCATTGATTACTGACCAACGAAAAGTTGTTGATACGTGTACACCACTTGCCATCAACATAATGCTATTCCCACAAATACTGGTATCTGCACCTGCGAATGGTGAAGGTTGCTCAAAAAATTCAAATGGCGTTCCTTTGTTGGTTATCCGCACACAACCCTGGTTGACATCGATTCCTCCGCGATTATTTTTCCTGCCAAGGTAAGCGCCGATGTAATATGTCTTGTTATAGTTCAACTTGGTTGAATAAGACAGCGTAGTGGTGTTGAGTTCAAAAACAAGTGAGCCCAGCGGATCATTCGGGTCTGTGTAAACAAAAAATATGATTGTATCTGCAGGACTCAGATCAAGTCTTTGGTTGCTGCTGTCGTATTTTAAAATGTAGAGGTCGGCAGTGCATAAAGATTGACTGGTGGTGTCGAGGCTTCCGATCTGATTCGTGCATTTACATTCGTAATCATGAATAAATGTAAAGCTGCAGCCGTTTGCATCCGCTATAATAATCGTATCTTTAATTAAATTTGGGATAGGGTCGGATGTGTAAACCCCAGAAATGTCTATTGAGCCACTTCCCTTAAGAATGAGATATGGACTACTTCCTCCGGAGACCTGAAAGCGGATCTTGTAATCCTTGTTATTGCCACCACAAATTATACTTTCCGATCCTTTTACTGGGCTCGCATTAAACTGTACTTCTACGGTGTCCGTAGTAGGACAATTACCATTGTTTTCAAGCCAGACAAATCGGTAAAGTCCGCTTGAGTCCGACTTTACAGTGGTTTTGGCAAAAGTACTATCTGTAAAAATAGCGGGTCCCGGGCCTTTTATTGTTCTCCATACACCTCCATTATATGGAACTCCCTGGAGATTGATAATGCTGCCGCATATCGATGTATCCGGTCCGGCGCTTACAACGGGAGCATCGTTGATTACCACCTCAAAACAACTATCCGGGCTGGTTCCGCAATCATTGCTATAACTATAGCAGATTTTTCCCTTACCTGGTAATGATGACCACTTAATGTCTATTATACCAGTGTCCCCTGGATTAGACGTCAGTATTGTTCCGTTGGTGACTATCCAGTAATGTGTTTTAATGTTTTTACTAAGGTTGGTGTCTACAGCATATCGTGAAATGGAATTAGCGCACACGATAGTGTCTCCGTAAGGACGGGTCTGATGCAGCATGAAGTCATCTTCATTCAGTGTCTCACAAAAATCAAATTTGCATATTTTAGTAAGTGTGCCGAGCTTTGTTTCGACCGACAGTTCAAGACAGTATTCATCCTTTTTGTCAACAGTAACTTTTTCATCCGTTCCGATCGTCTTTTTAAGTTGATCGGTACGCAGATACCATCGATAGCTGTAATTGAAGGTCTCGCCACCTCCGCAGCTGCTCGTCTGGTTGAGGATACGCGGACTGATCTCAATCATCTGATCAGCACAACGCTCCAGAAAAAATGTATTGAACCTTAAGAAAATTGCAGAAAGATAATATGTGCTGTCACAACCATATGGGATCGTTGAGCCTGGAAGTGAGATCAGAGTCTGACTTTCACAGTTGTTGTACACCTTATTGGTTATAGGATCTTTAAATGCATCCTGGGGCCCGCAGCCGATGTAATAATAATCAGGCGGAGTGGGTACCGGTTGTATGATAAATTCGACCACAGAGTCATAGTAACAACAGTTGGCATCTCGAAATTCCTTTCGGTACATACCTGACATATCAATGGTCTCTCCATGCCAGCTGTAAGGGATTTTTTCCGGACAGATATGGTAAGGACCTCCTTTTTTGTCGTCAAGTTTTTTTACGGTTATTGTCGCACACTCCGGTCCGCTTTTGTCGCAGATCGAACTACTGGTGCCGATAATTGCTGTGGCGCATAGAACAAAGCTGCCTTCGTCTGGAAAATCCAGCGAGATATTATTCGAATTGACACCCTGGTCAACACCGTCAAGTTCCCATTTGTACATGGCTTCGCAGCCTGCCTTTTGGGCTTTGACATTGAATTTGACCTTGCAGGCTCCCTTGCAAACTTCAATTTTTTGGTCAGCGTCGTTATTGATTTTTCCGATTGGGTCCAGTGATGGTGCAGCTCCACCTGTTGTCTGCAGTGTAAAATCGCATACGTCACCATTACAGCCATCAACAAAGAAATAATATGTCTTGCAGGCGGCAAGGTTGGCACAAATTGTTTTGGTGCCTGACGGACCGGGGCAGGTAGCATCACAGATCAGCAGATTACTGTATGAACAGTCCTCGTATATTCCTAATTGTATGCCGTTGGTGCCACCTGGAGGCGGAAATGTACAATTATTATAAGTTACCGTTATGCAGACGTTGCCACCTGAAGTCACAAATGCCCACCAGCCAATATTGGTCGGTGGCCCCCACCCGGGACATAAAGAGGGCGGGCCATTCATATTAGGGTAGTCTGCATTTTTGCAGGTATACCCATTCATTGCTGTAAGTCCACACAGAACGTTCGCTCCGTCGCAGTCATCAGAACGAGCGGGCATACATTGCCCGGTCAAATCTCCTTCAAGGTTGACTACAAACAGAAATATCAGTAACAATAATATCCTGCCCATTGGGTTCAAAGTTAATGTACTTGATCGAAAATTATGGGATGAAATTTCTGGGAATTCGGGATTTCACCAGACCTGTCGGTACAATTGCCAAATAGGGATTACAATATGGATGCTTTTCTAAGTTTGGCTATAGATTTGTTTGCAAAGTTTTATTCAGAAGCAAGTATTCGTGGCCGTAAATTTTTATTTGTCAAAATTCCAGTAAATTTTCCTTCGGCGCCAGCTTCTACGTTTTTGACAGTTATGCAAATAATTTTGATGCCGCATTATCTATTACGTATTCTAATTTGGAGTCTGTTAGATATAGGTGGTGTTGTAATTCCTTACAAAAGAAAATCACATTTGGTTACTTGAGGTGCGCAAATAAGTACTATGTAAATGGTGAATCCAGGTTCACAGTTAAATAAAATGCTCAAAGGGCGTATGGATCAATATTTATAGGATTTTTTTTAGTCGCTAATATTTATACTGTTTAGTTTCAATGTATAAATTGGACATAGATTTCAGTTAATACCTTATCTGTGCTCTGGTGTTATTGATGTTAATTAATGTGGCAGGTATGATGCTGCGAAATTCTGTATTTGGTCGAAATTTGTTTACGGGAATTGTAATGATTTGATAGCCAAATGAAGTTATTGCCTTGATGCTGTTAACGAGATACCACAACTTTCTTGGTATGAAATTTAATTTTGCTATTGTTGATCACAAAGTAATAAATTCCAGGTGGTGTGCTTGTCAGTGAAATAATATTATTTCCTGGTTCAAGTTGTTCAGTAATGATTGGGGTGCCATACACATTCATAAGTTGCATCTTTATTTGTCCATCAGTGTTTTCTGGTAATTCTATGTTCAAATTGTTGTCTGCCGGATTGGGGTGGACATCATATTGGGCGGATTCAACAAAATCCTGAGTTTCTGTTATCCTGCATGAGCCTGGCATGTTGAGATCAAGCCAATGAAGTCTTCCGGTGATAAAGTTTTTTATCGCGGTGATTTCTTCTGAGTAGGTATTTGGAATTGGGCTCGGATTGGGCCACACATAACTGCCGAGTATTGGCCATCGTTTAAAATGCCTTGTACGCGCCTCGTCAGTAATCTGAGCCATAGAGTCTATCCATTCAAACAATTGTGTTTCCCGCAAAACCGTTTGTCTTAGGGAGGTATATCGGCAGTTAAGTGTATTGACAAAAACGGAGTCGGACATCATGCGGTCCCACCAAATCGGAACGGGGAATGGATCGCCGCCGCAGTAACTGTTGAATTGCCATGCCCATCCAGTTTCCCAGGAGCCTTGGCAGTAATTGGCATTCCACCAAGCCAGGTTGTAGTCCCAGGGTGGACCTATTTTGAGTCTGTCATTCTTGTCTTTATAAATAAAAGTACTCAGTCTGTAACCATCGACATTTCTGCTAATTTCGTTGAGAATAAAATAATCAATGAAAGTATTGATGTCAGCATATTTGCGATACCCTTGTTGCGGATTTGCGAATTGTGGACTAATCAGGCTGTTCTCAAAGGAATCAATGTAACTGCAGAGATACTTTTTTTGAGCATTTCTGATATCATTGAAATGTGGATATTCATATTGATAGACGAGTTGAATTCCGTTGGATGTGCGGTATTGAGATCTGCATCCGTCGCCGCCGGCGCTGGTAACTTTGTCAATTTTGAAGATATATCCACCGGTTAGCTCATCTCCAGTCAGGTCTGCGGTATCCAGACGGGCAATATCAACTCTGTTTTTGTCTCGCTTTATTTTTTCCATCCAGACATACAGGCCCTGGTATTCATTATTGACATAGAGTTCGCAGAACTTGGTTCGGCTGGCATACATGCCCATTCTATTGGAAATCAGGTAACTCAGGCAGTTGCGTAAACAGGTCTTGTCATTATACGGTGCATAGAGTATCCAGTCATGTTCTTCAGGCATACCCATGAGTGACTCGTTGAGATCATTGCCAACACTATCTATGAGTTTGAGTGAGTAGCTGATCTGTGGAAAAAAGGCCTGTGAGGAGCTGCCTCTTCTTTCAATTAGGATATTGCATTTGAAAGTTGCGGTGTCAGCGATGTAATTTCTTTTGTTCGGGTGGTCCACTATGGCAAGTTTCGCCAATACTTTGGGTTCATCGGGAATGTCACTTCCTCCGTAATTGATTATAACGATTGGAATATTTGAAGATTTAAGACTATCCTGCGCCTTACCTGAAAAGGGGTGCAAAAGAATTGCTGCTAATATACAGATCGTGCGAATAGGCATTAATAACTCATTGAAGGATAAAGATAAACTTTTAGTTCATGTTGTGCCAATTAACCATGGAAATTTCTTCCAAGGTCTTGATTTCTTCGTTTCTGTCGCCAAGGAATCTGGATTAAGCATGTTAATTCAATCAAATGGGACCTTAAGCTAATGTTTTGAATAAGCGATTACGCATAGAAAGTCAATTTATTATTTTCTAAATAATGTAAAATAAATGATCTGACCATTAACTTTACACATGTGAAATGTAATCAAGCAAATGATATTTAAGTTTATTGGTAAAATTCAAAACAGTAAAATGTCAGATTTATGGGAGTTCTGTGCACTTGCATTGAAACGAAGAATAGAAATGAGATTTGAAAGGAATAGCAGCATCCGAATTCATCATTTTCTGCTTCTTCACTTACTGATTTTGAGTTTTTCATTAAATGCGCAACAGGATAGTATTTCCGAAGGATCTGTAAATGGTCGCGGCGGGGGCGTCGGTTCATTAAGAGGTAATTTCAGCAAGCAGTTCAAATCAATTGACAAGTATGCACTGGTTGTGGGAATTTCGGATTACGCGGATCCGGGGATCACTGACTTGCAATTTGCGCATCGCGATGCCGAAGCATTCTACAATTACCTGATTTCGCCAGATGGAGGAGATGTGCCAAGTACAAATATCCGATTACTGTTGAATGATCACGCCACAATGGCCGCGATTGACGATGCTTTGAATTGGTGCAGGAATACCGTTAAAAAGGGAAATCGCCTTTTTATTTATTTCGCCGGACATGGCGATGTTGAAAAACAGACGCTTTGGCAATTGGGATATTTATTGGCCTATGATACGCCAAATGGCAATTACAGGAATAATGCCGTGAGGCTGGATGATATCAATGACCTGGCAAAAACTCTGACCATTGCAGATACGCTCGAGTCAAATGTAATTATTATTATGGATGCCTGTCGGGCAGGTAAGCTTATTGGAACTGATACGAGAGGACCTTCATTAACAGCAGATCAACTGTCGCGTAATGTTGCCAATGAAGCGCGTTTATTGTCTTGTAAGCCTGATCAGAAATCTATTGAAGGAACACAATGGGGTGGCGGCCGTGGATTATTTTCCTATCACCTGGTCAATGGATTGTACGGCGCTGCAGATGAGTCAGGTGATAAATTGGTGACATTAGAGGAATTGAAGGACTATTTGAAGTCAAAAATCAAGAATTCAATTGAGCGTAATGGCTTGACAATTAATCAAAACCCTGTTGTTCAAGGTAATGAGGATTTCAAGCTTGGTTTTGTTACTGCGAATGGCATTGCGGCCATCTCTTTAGAGAAGGAGGGGGTAGCAAATACGTCTGCTTCTTTAAGTTCCAGGGCGATTGGACCTGCGTTGATGGATTCAAATCTTATCTTCATAGCCAAAGCAAGGGAAATCATATGGAAGCAGTTGTTTGAATCACCGGAACGCTATGATTTTGATAAGTTCAAAGAAGTAAAATCAGATAGCCTGCTGTGGTTTCTTAGAAAAATTGCCAGAGACCTCAAAGAATCTCATGCACACAATAGCCCTAAGATGGATCCGTCCTGGAATAAATTAATCACCGATCTGGGAAAAACAGAAAAGGACGTAGAGTTTAGGTTAGCGTATTGCAGGGAACTAGCTGTATTTATTCATGACCAGGGTCAGATTAAGCTAAATAAATATCTTAGTAGTAATGTGGAAGAATTGCAGAAAAGAGCATACTATTCACGAAATGAGGAGGAATACAAAAACTTTGCAGTTTGTTTTAGGGTGGCATCACAGCTGATCAACAAGACCCACCCGTTATATAACAAACTGCTTATCAAAAGTTATTATTTTGAAGGGGTGTCGTTGAGAATACAATCCTTATTTGATTCGCTGAATCAGACTAATTTGATAAAGCGTGCAATCGAATTGCAACTGAGCGCTCAATCACTGGATGACAAGACCCCTTTTATCAATAATGAACTGGGAATTCTGTATTCAGCGCTGGGTCGGAAGAATTTTGAAACAGCAAAAAGTTATTTTGCAAAATCAATTGAGCTATCTCCCAATTGGAATCTTCCTTATGTCAATTTTGCTCGTCTTTTATACAAGCAGGATAGCCTCGATATCGCAGTTCAGCTTTGTGAAAAATCGATTCAACTGAATAGTCAATATGCCATGGCCTATACCGTATTGGGGCAGTGTCGCTATAAACAGGGTAATGTGCTGGCAGCGATAGAGAATTTAAATCATTCAATTAGCCTTGATCCGGATCATTTTGTTCCTTATTACAATCTTGCGGAAATTTATTTGGAGCTGGATCAATTCAGCCGGGCAGAAGAACTTTATCTTAAAGTAGAGCCCAGGATGAGAGGTTTGGTCAATAATATTCTCACTATTGATGCCGATGGAGTACTTGATGTAATCGATCGGCAAGGCTTCATGAACGGTAACCCTTTAATTATTATTGACTCCCTGCAGAAGAGAATTGAGCTTAATCCAAATGATGTGGAAGCGCAATTTGCTTTAGGGATGATTTACAAATCATCTGGTCAATATGCGCTGGCAGAAGTGGCTTTTCAGTCAGTGATCAGAATAGATGAAAACTACCAGGATGTTTTAAATCAATATGCTTTTTTAGCAATACTGAAGAAAGACGATCAGCAGGCAGAGTACTTATTTCAGAAGTCGATTTTACAAGGAAAAAGTAGCTGGAAATCCTATCTTGCTTTGGGGAATATTTATGAAAAATGGAGTGAAATTCTGAATGCGGAAAAATACTATCGGTTGGCAAAGGATGCTAATCCTAGGCATAATCGCGCCTGGTTCAATCTCGCAATGCTGTTCGAAAATAATGCCCGTTACATGGATGCAGAAATGGCCTATCTGGATTGCCAAAACGCCTTTCCGGAAAAAGGTGCCCTGGCGCTAATGGATTTTTACAAAAATATGTGCGAAAAAAATCCGGAAGAATCGCAATGGCCTTATAAGCTGGCTCGACTGATTCATGATTGCAAAGAATGCAGCGAAAGCGAAAAGGTGACTAAACATTCCGATGAGCCTGAATTTGCTGAGTTTGATTTCAATGTGACGACATTTTGGCCCACCGAAACGAGAAGAACTATTGGTACTCAGTTGCTTCAGAATGCGCTAAGATTGAATTCAAGTGTTCAGGAAAAGTCATTCATTTGCTTGCTGTTAGGGCAGCTCTTTTTGGAAAGCGGTAACTTTCTAAAGGCAGATTCGATTTTGATGATTGCAGCCAAACAAGATTCGCTTCATACAGATGCCAGGAAATTATTGGTCTCAATTGCTGATTCAACCAATCAACTGGTCCAGTCCTATGTTTCTTTGGAGGGTTTGTATCAAGTCGGAAAATTGAGCTACAATCAAGAGTTGCTGCTTGCCCGTTGGAGGATCTATTCTGGTCAGTTTATGAACGCAGAAAAAAGCCTGAATCACCTATGGAAAATTGGTATTGGAGATAAAAAGGAAATCTACGGATTAATCGCACTATCAGGGCGAAGGAGTAAGCGTTATGAAACTGCATTGAAATATTATGGTATGCTGGAGGGAATTCAGGATACCAAAAAAGATGCTTTTTACTGTAAGGCAAGAATTTTTGCTGTCCAGAAGAAAAAGAAAGAATCCGTTAAATGGCTCAATAAGTCGCTGGAGGCGGGTTTTGACAATGTTAAAATTCTAAAATATGATCCGCTTTGGAAAGGTATTTTCTCTGTTAAAGAGTGGCGTAAGTATCTGGCAGACCATCATATCGATACCGAGTAAAATAATTCATTTTAGTTGGTAATAGGAAACTAATATGAATGCGGACTTATAAAAACTGTTTTGTTACATAATTTCCCCAGCGTTTGACGATATTATTTTTATCGAAGATAAAGATCATCGATTTGTATATCCAGGCACTGCCATTAACGGTCTCGGTAATATTGTCAGGTTGCCCGTAGGCGTTAGTGATTTGTGCCGAGGTGCTCCCGTTGCCAATATTGTTTTTACTTTTCAGATCAGAGCTTTCCTTGCTCAACATAAAATAATTGACCATGTTATCGCTGGTTCGCAGATTGAAATAAACGTTATATGGTAAGGTGTCCGATGCAGACTGGTAAAACGAATACAATGAGTTGATTTCCATAGTCTTAATCGAATCGAACGGAGATTCTTGCATATACTTGGCTAGGGTCATGCCACCATATTCAAGTTTGCCTTCCTGGGCAACGTTTTTAGCTGTTTGAGGCGGCAGTTCTTTATTGGCGATCATTAAATTGCGTTTTCCGGCAGCATTTCCTTGATCAGCGGCACTTTTGAAGAATGACTTGGCCTTGGTACTATTTCCATTGTGATCATAGATAATCCCCAGTAAGACTTTATTGTCAATGAGGGTTTTCGCAAATTTACCGGAGTCTACTACGGTCGCAATCTCCTGCTCACACAAGTACTTCGCTCTTTCATACTGGTTAAGCAGACAGTGACAAATGGCCTTGTTGAGTTTTGCCGGCAAATATTCCGGGTTCATCGAGAGCGCAATATCAAAAATGGTTATTGCGGATTTAAGTAGTGAATCGCGACGCTGAAGAGTAGAAGCATCTCTTTCAAAAATTGATTCATTGTCAAGTTCCAGCGGGAACTCATATTTTAATTCTTTCGAATTGAAGAATTGTTTAGCCTGGAGCACATTGCACAATGCCAGATTATTGTAAAGTTTACTACTTTGGTACCGCATAATAATATAATTATAATATGCAGCAGCTTCTTGATAGCGGCCGGTGAGTAGCAGATAGTTGGCCATTTCATGCAGATCAATGAATAATTGGAGATTTTCCGTACTCCGGTTGGTCAGTCGGATCCTGTCTTCCAGCGATGGATATTTTTCTGATGCCGTACTGTCAATTTCGTAGGCTTCGTAAAGTCCACGGAGTATCTCGCTGATTTTGTTGGTAAGGTGATAACCTGAAGTGTGTGCAAGAAAGCCACCGAGGTAATCTGCCTGGGTTTCATTAATAATTTGATCTTCTGTATTTCTAAGTCTGTTTCCAATCGGAAGATCCGCAAATTTTTTTACAAATTCGTTTTTCCATGCGTGCCTTTCAAAATAATGGGTAAGCTCATGCGCAAGAATGAAGGCGATGGCTTCATCTCCAAGTTGAATGATCGCATCATAAGCTTTCTCTTCGAAGTCAATCTGTAGCTTATCATAATTTATTTCTACCGCTTTACTTTCGCCGGAGGTCATTTCCAGTTTAGGTATCGGACACCTGAAGTCCCCTTTGGCTGCAATCAGCTTATAGTAAATGGTGCGTAATTTTTCTGACTTTTCCGGATCTACTCTGCTTCTTCTAAAGCTTTCTTTACCGTTTGTCTCCAGAAAAGACAATGTACTTACGTTGCTCGACTGGGCTTGGCAAATCAAAGGACAAATGATTAATATTTTATAGAAGCTGAATTTCATTTTCATTTTCTTCTGGATTCTGAATCTTTATGGAATTTCAATTTTCAATGTTAAACGGAATTGAGAAAATATTTACTTGCCCTGAGGGCAGTGTATTGATCCTGCCGCGTGTCCCGGTGTCTTCAGAATAATAGCTTGAATTAAAAAGGGCCTCAAAAGGATCTTGCGTAGTATTGGCAGCTCGAGTGCTTCCTAAAGGCCGAAGATTGATGGGGTTTCGGGATGCAATTAGCTTAAACAATTCCTGGCCAAATGGTGGTTCTAATTTGAAAATGGGTGGCAAAGTCTTACTTTGACCAGCATCCACATAATAATCTGCCGGGGAATCTTTCCTGCCCGGCATGAGCACATTCAAAATGTAATCCGGCTGAATATCCAAAAGACTAAAATATGCTCCAACCTTTCCAGTATTCATAACGCGGATTTGAATACTGTCCCCCGCTTTAAAAATAATCCGTCCGTCATCCGATCGAATCAATTCATCGGCACTTTTCCTCATGGCACGCAGGCCTTGGTTGGCTAGAATGATTTCAAATTGTACCCTGATATCTTTATTGTCAAGATTGAGACGGCGAATGAACTGCGTCTGGCCAAAATTCCTGATTGCTTTCGTCAGGGTCAGATACTGTTCCATAAAAGTCTGACGATTGGAAGAGCTTATGACCTGTATATTGTAAGGATTAGCTAAAATAATTGAATCATTTTGTTCAGTTAAAATCAGATCTGGTTCGGTGGAAGATCTGGTAACAAAGGGCAGCTTGTAAATAGAATCTACCAAAGATCGCGAGCTGCTTTTGGGGTCAACCCTCGTTTCGATACGTATGGTCATTTCGCCAAAACTCTCTTCGGTTATTTTAACCCAGGCGCCTTTTAACTGATCAGAATTCTGTGCACAATCTGTTTGTATACTACAGGTGCTGGCTGAACTACTTTGAACAGTCCCATTGCATAATAATTTATCGGTAGTACTCCCTCTGCTTTCAGGAAGATATACGCCAACCTTGCAATTGGGTCTGAGTCCTTGAAGGAATCCACCATCTACGCGGATAACGCTAGAATCCATGACCTCATGGATGGTAAAGTATTGGGTTGGTTCGAGGTAGCGACCGCCAAAGATTACCTGATTCAGGTTGCCTTCAGCTTCCGGTATCTGTCCATTATTTTGTTCCTGAATTTTGAGTCTGATTTGGTCAAACAATTGCTGATAACTTGAGGTAGAAGACAAATCCTTGAGCGCCATGGCAAATCCATAACTTAAAGCCCCGTACGGTTTGCCGTTTGGGCCTGTCATCTCATAATTTAATTGATGGGGCATGGAAGCAAAAAAACTGACCATCGGGGCCATTTTTTTTTCGTCCAGATTCCTCCTCTCTTTATTACTGTCAGTGTTCGATTTGTTCTCTTTCGATACAAAATCAGGTAAAACCAATGGATGATCTGCACCCCTTGAAATGCCAATGCCTCTTGTAGCAGTACCTGAGTGACAGGCATCAAAAGTATTCAGCACATTTCCGGTGGGTCCAAGCCTGAGACGTGCCTTGCTGAGATATTTATCAAGTTCATCATCGATGATATGATTCTCGCCCTGATATTTTCCGGGAATATATTCGCTTCTCGCATCGTAAGCTGCCAGTGCTTCATCCAATCCGTCTGGTTCATCGCCATCTTTGTCTTGAACCTGCTGACCATGACCTGAAAAATGAAAGTAAAACAAGTCACCGGGTTTCAGTTCCTTTTCAATAATGTTTGTTAGCTGTTGAATAATACGTTTGCGTGTAGCAGTCTGGTTACACAAGATATGTATGTGTGAAGTTGAAAAACCTGATTGCTTCAGATATGTTTTGATTAATTCAAGGTCATTTTCAGAGTGAATATCGCGAAATCCACTTTCTTCAGGGTAATCTCCGATTCCAATGACAAGTGCAACTTTATTTTGCGAGACAACATCTGTTAACCATAGGCAAGACAACGTTGCAACAATTATAATTCTGTATAATGAATCAAAAAACCTGTTCATATGCTTGCTCAAAAATATGTATTTCGTTATTTGTCGCTTGCATTTATTTCCGGTGATTTGGCTGCGTCGTTGTGAATGGTCATCAATGACTCAATTTAAGTTCATAGTTTTTCTTTAAGTTATCATTGTGAAGGCATTCAAGCAGAACGGCCAAGAGCGCGGCATTAAAATTCATAAGCTTCAAAACATGAAATTAAGTTATTAAATAACTATAATACAGAATTATACATATTATAATAAATAAATATATTAAAGCTTTGGCATTTGTAAATGGGATTCGATTTGTGTGCACTCTCCGGCGTGATATCAGTGTAGCTGATGGAGTGGGTCTGTCATTCTCTGTAGTGGGTATTTGAATTTAAATTAGGACCAATCTGTTTTTAAGCATTTATTTTATTTGGACTGATTACCAAAAGTCCATTTTTTATACCTTGTGGATAAATAGGAGATTTTGAATTACACAATTTTTAAATTGCTTAGGGTGGTGCCACTTTTTTTGCTGTTGGTATTCAATTACCGGTATGCATATTTAGGTGCTCAGACCAAAAGGGCATTGTTAATAGGTGTAGGCAAATATCCTGCTGAAGGAGGTTGGGCATCTCTGAGTTCAGCGAACGATCTACAGTTGATAAAAAATGTTCTCATCGACAAGGGTTACAAAAGTGAAGATATCATGGCGTTAAGCGATGAGAACGCTACGAAATCTGGAATTAAGGAATGTATTGAGAAAAGGTTATTAGGTGCTGTTCGGCCAGGAGATATCGTCTATCTTCATTATTCCGGGCACGGCCAGCAAAAGCAGGATTTTGACGGGGATGAGGTGGATGGCTACGATGAATGTATAGTGCCTTATGACTCTCCAAAAAAATTTCAAAAGGGGGTCTACGAAGGCGAAAAACTCATTACCGATGATGAGCTTGGATTTTGGTCAAAACAGATAAGACAGAAGGCTGGGCCAGCTGGTCAGCTTTTTGTCGTGCTCGACGCATGCCACTCAGGTACGGGCACAAGAGGGCTGGGTCCGGCCAGGGGAACCGCCGAAGCTATGGCTCCTCCGGAGTATATTGTTAGTAATCAGGCGTTGGCGCATCGAAGCGAGAATAATCATTTAAGTGCCCAGGATAAGGATTCAAAAAGTATTGCACCAATGATTGCATTCTACGGTGCTGCCCAAAATCAGCTGAATTATGAAATGGTGACGGACAAAGGTGAGCATTTTGGATCATTGACTTACGCCCTTTCCAGGCGGTTGGCAGAAACTAAATCTACATCAACTTTTCGTGGACTATTTGACGAAATCCGAATCGAAATGAGTACTGTAGCACCTCAACAGACGCCCCAAGCTGAAGGAGATCTTGACCTGGTGATTGCCAATGGAAAATTATTGTCAAAACCTGAATATTACAAAGCGACCAGGATCATTTCCGGGACAGAATTCGTCATCCGGGCAGGTGCGTTGCAGGATGTGCATAATGGGACTGAAGTGTCTGTATATCAAGCAGATACACGGGAAATTAGTGGACAGGAAGCTTTGGCAAAAGGTACCATTAGTAATTCAGGGTTGATGGAGTCCACCGTGAAGTTGAGTCAGCCTTTAAGTGAGGAAATTATACGCAAAAGCTGGATTTTTATTACCCGCAGAACGGTTGGCGATCTCAAGGTAAGGGTCTCCCTTCGATGTGAAGAAAAATCAGTGGAGAACATTATCAAAGAATCCCTTTTACAAAGGAATTATGTTGAATTGAATAATATCGGAGCTCAAATAATCATCCTTCAGGAAAGACCAGGAACTACTGTTAAAGTGCTTAATTCGGGTTCTCTTGAATTGGCCTCCATTGAGGCCTCGGGATTCGAAAAGTCTGATACAGCCCTGACTGCATTGGATCTTGCAATTCGAAATTTTATAAGAGGAGAATTTATCCGTAAAATGGAATCTGAAGGAGAGAATATTCAGGTGAAATTCTCAATCATTCCTTCCGAAAATATAAAAGAAAATACAAATGTGGATGATCTTATACCGTTAAAACAGGATGATCATGGCGTAGCTTCACTTGAAGTGGGATCTTCCTTTATGATTTTAATTCAAAATACGGGAATTAAGCCTGCATACTTTGCACTGATCGATATTCCACCTGATAATAAATACGTTCAGCTGATGCCCAAAGGTCAGATTACAGCGGAAGAATTGCGAATTCTTCCAGATCAGAAAATTTTATATCCAATTAGTTTTAATGTTGGTCCACCGCTGGGACAAGAATTGTTTAAACTCATTTGTGCGGATAAACCGGTCGATCTGGTTTCAACAAAGGGAACCCGGGGAGGCATTCAGACAACTTCGGTTGAAAAATTACTCAATAACCTCGATGACGATAAGGCAATCAGGACCAGGGGAAGCGCTTCAGGAGGAATTCAAATATCAGATGTTCATATACATACAGAAACCTTTACCATAACTAACAAAAAACCATGAAACAAATTTTTATTTTTTTCTTCATTGTAGCCTATTGCTCCGTTCAGTCGCAGGATCTGCATATTTTTTATAATGTGCATAAGGACAGTATGTGGTATGAAAAGAAGGGACGGGCAGTCAATACCCTTCATGTTCGAAAAGGAAAGAAAATTGTTGTTCATATGGTTGAATACAACAATTATATTTACCAGTCTAAGATCGAATCCGCCAATTATGCAACGACCCCGCCAGGCTTTGCGAGTGAGTCCAGCAATTTTCTTGGGATGATACCCGGTTTGATCAATAGTTTGATACCGGGAGGGTCTGCAGTTGCTCCGCTTCTTAACACACCACTCTTTGGAAATATATTGGGTATTCTTTCTCCATCAGATACTTCAGCTCAGGCAAGGGGATCCAGCGAAGAGCTCAGTGAGTACAAAGAAAAACTGGAAGAATTAGAGCAGTCTAGAATTGAGCTCAATGGCATGCTCAATGAATATAATCGCTTGTCACGAGCTCGGTTTTTACTTACTTCAGATCAGGGATTTATAGATCGTCTGCTCACCAATCCAAAGGTCACACCTTCTGTTATAAAATCAGTCTTGAATGGTTATTTTGCGGATGCGGTGTTGCTGAATGATGGAATTGAATTTACAATTAATGATGTTCAAAAACTCAATCAAAGGCTGCTGGGCACAGATGCTGTTCGGGCGGTGATTTCTGATAAATCGCGTCAATTTGAAACCCGTCTTATCGATTTTAAAAAATTACACAAAAGGCTTAAAGGGGCAGAACATGGTATAGATGCGCTTTATCCGATGTTCAAGGAATATGAAAAACAGGAGCCAGTCATCGTACAGCTGGCCAAAGATATAGAGACCTCCCTGGCTGCTGAACCAGCAGGAAAGTCTGGAAATTACCTGGATGAAATTCAAAAAATGTTTCTTCGTTATGTCGAGCTAAAGGATAATAACTTTACGCTCATTCATATGGTAGATGCGACCAGTAGATTTGTTGTGCTCGATATCATGGTATATAAAAGAGATTCTGCCAGCCATGAATCAATGGTGGGCAATGAAGATGCCTTGCAGAAACATTTAAGTCTGAAAGTCAATACCTTTGGGGGATTTACACTGGAGACAACAGTGGGTGTGCAAGGTGCTGGTTTGCAGGCGCCGGTTCAGGATTATTTTGTTCTTAATAATACGATTTATGCGGAGGACAAAGACAAGTTTATTCCCTTTGTCGGTTCAATGTTTAATGTGGGATATCAGGTGAGCTCTGGCTTTATGCCGGCACTTTCGATGGGAATCGGTGTTCCGTTGACCAACAAAGAAAATATTTCAAGTCTTTCATACCTGATTGGGCCTTCATTATTATTGGGCAAGGGGCAGGCGCTTGCGTTAACTGCGGGTATTGTAATCTCCAAGGTCAACAGGTTGTCGAGAAATCTCCACGTGGGTGATGAATTGATTTTAGGCAATGGCGTACTCCCAACAGTAGGAAGGTTTGAAAAAGGCGTTTTTGTTGGGGTCTCTTATAATATCAACACGCGTTAATGAGCATTAATTAACCTCAAAATGATACAGGAATCATTCGGATCGGATCATGTGATTAGTAAGAAGTTGGATAACTTCTATGCACAATATTATGAACCGATAAAAAAGTATGTACTCAACAATAGCGGTACTTCAGATGATGCATTGGATTTACTTCAGGAAGTAGCAATAGTCTATTTCACAAAGGCACAGACAGACGAAATTCGTGAATGGGAGAATGAAAAAAATTACATTCTTGCCGTTGCCAGAAATAAATGGCTCAAGAAGATAAAAGAGCGCAGCAGGATTCCTGAACAGGAGGCCGCCGTGCTTGGTAACATCGCGGATATCGATCCATCTGAATCCGCAGCCCATGGCCAACATTTAATTCTTGACCTGGTTTTAAATAAATTAAATGAAATCAGCGAGGAGTGCAGAAAAATAATACATGCCGCTTTTTATTTAAAATTACATGCCAATGAAATCGCAGAAGTGACGGGTTATAGTGAAAAGTTTATTAAGGTGAAAAAATACCGTTGCCTTCAGGGATTGCGTAAAGCGGTTTTTGCATCAGAAGATTACCGAAAAATGAGCTATGAATAACAGCGAACAATTTGACGCACTGGAAGAAAGGATCATCGATTATTTGGAAGGTAGCATGGACAAGGCATCTCGTGAAGCGCTGGAAGCAGAAGTTTCCAAAGGCGGTGTGGCAGCAGAATTGATGAGGGAGTACCAGGAAGTCTCGAATGGAGTTAACGTTTGGGGAGAGGATGAGATTCGCAGACAGATCAAATTGATTCATGATAAGAATTTAACTTTCAACTCAGGTACAAATACTTTGAAAATTGCACCCTATAGTTGGTTGAAGTACGCGGCTGTTTTGACGGCCTTGACACTGGCTTCCTATATAATTTACTGGATGAATAAGCCTGATAAAGCTGATTTTGCGGGTCTGTTTCAAAAATACTATTCGCCACAGGTTGAATTAACCGAAGACCTGATGGTTAAATACAGAGGTTCTATGCTCTTGCCTGGGGATCATCCTTCGGATTCGGTTTTGCTTGGGATGGAAAAATATCGTTTTGGGGACTACAAATCTTCATTGGAAATTCTGAATAATGTTCATGACACAGGAATAGCTGGATCACTGGCACAATTTTATCGTGGATTGGATCACATGGGACTGGGCAATTACACTGAAGCATGGAATCTGCTTTCACCGCTATGCCAGCAAAGTGATCTCGAATTTTGCCATACCGCTTGCTGGAATGCAATTCTCGCTTCACTTCAACTGCATATTCCTTCAACTTTAGTTATTCCTAAATTAAATCAATTGATTGAAGCCGAAGGGCAGTACAAAATACCTGCAAATGAGTTGCTCAATGCAATGCAATAAGCCGGATGGTGTCAACCAATAATATTTGCATACTGAGTTTAATTTTACTTCAATTGAGTACGCTGACGGCTCATGGTGAAGTCTATGATGGTCTGGCTAAGCTGAAGCCGATGCAGGCAATTCTGTCTAAATTAATGTTGCATTGTAGTAATCCTTTTGCGATTCCTCCTTCAATCACCATAGTCAAGCGGGACCAGGTAGGAGCTTCATTTGATCCAATGAGAAATGTCATTAAAATTGAAGATGGATTACTGGGAGTCTGTCGCAAGCTGGGCAGAGATTCGACGTCCGCATTGGCTTTTGTAATCGCACACGAATTGGTTCATGTTCTCCAATCAGCCAGATCCATGGGTTCTAAAGAAATTATGTTCTTGGGAAACGAAGGAACGGGACTTCGGATATACCATAATGAGGTTGATGCTGACATCAGTGGAGCTTTTCTTTGTTACACTGCAGGTTACAAAGTGACTGGTGTGCTTGAGGAATTCATGGACCTTTTGTATTCAAAGTACAGACCGGCAAAAGAAACTGCCCAATTTTATCCTAGTCGGGATCAAAGAAAAGCATCTGTTGGAATCATGCTCCAGAGACTCAATGTATTGATCCTTCTTTTTGAAAGTGCAGTATGGCTCAATATGGCCTCTCAGCCTGAATTAGCAGAAATGAATTATCAGAAGATCCTCCAGCAATATTCAGGTCCTGAAATATATAACAATCTGGGTGTGACCCGAATCCTTAATGCCATGAAACTTTACCCTGACATTGCAGATAAATTTGTATATCCATTTGAGATTGATTTGAATTCAAGTATGAAAAGGGCACGTACTGCAAGGGGAGAGTTATCAGCTGAAATGGGGCTCTTGCGCAAATTAATGATGGAATCTGCATTGTCTTGTTTTGAAGAGGCAAGCCGAATGAAGCCGGATTATGCAGAATGCTGGCCGAATATTATTAGCAGTTTGAATCTGCTTGGACGGCCGTCCGATGCCATCAACTATTATTACAAAGTTATTGAGAAATTTCCGTTATTGAGCCGACAACAAGTTATTAAGGAAAAGCTTGAGCTTGCGGTAGGGATCAGTTACATGATGCAGGGTAGAGCTGAGGCAGATTCGATGATGAAGGCTTGCAGTAAATCAGGGCAATTGCTGATCAGATTGGGGGGATCTCGTAACAGTACCCAGACCGATAAATTTAACCTGGAGGGCGGTTCCTCAGAGCCCTGTAAGATACATAACTGGCAATCTGGATTGATTCAAATCAAGAGATACAGTAAGAAAGACTTTAATATGGATACCATTTTTCCGTTGAACAATAAAGGCCTGATTCTTGCGGTAAGACGAACATCCGGGTCTTACAGGCTGGAATACAGGAATGCACAAGGGCCATTGCTGAGGCTTGAGCAAAGTCACGTAAGGACGAATCAAACACACAGGATTAGCCAGTTTGTGTCTGGAGCTTCCGGAATTCCAGATCTTATCTATGTCCCTGGTATTGAAAGGACATTGCTAAAATGCAGTTCAGATGATGGAATTTTTGTTCTAAATCGCCGAAAGGAAATTTCAGAACTGATTCTTTGTACATTGTTTTAAGTTAAAGAAATGCAGGAGAAATACGGCAGGTCGGGGAATTGATTTACTTTTACTTTTGAATGTCACTGAAGATCACTCAGTCTAAAATTTATTTTGACAATGAATAAAAGAATCCATGCGCTGATATTTTCATTCTCCTCAGTGTGTTTCCTGTTACTGTTGCATTTTCTCCCAATTAACCAGGCATTTATTGACCCTTTCAGCGAATATATCAAGCACCAGGATTTAATGGACATTACATGCTCCAGATTTAGGGACCATATGGATCCTAAACTGTTTGACAACAGAATATTCATTATTAATACGGGTGTAACAGACAGGCAAAAGATAATTTCTGCGATTGACTTTCTTCAACGCCATTCTGTCAGGGCTGTTGGTGTAGACCTTTTATTTGATAGCCTTGCTGGCAATGCTCAGGATACGGTGTTTCATAATCTGGTTGGCAATGCTACTTCTACGGTTTTCGCCAAAGTCTATCATGGAAGAGCTCAAGGAAGTGCGTCAGATTCTGCTGAATTTTCACATTCATTTCTGGTACCTGTCAATCATCAGTTCTATGTCAACCTTGGTACTGATGACGGATATACGGCGAGGTCCTTTCAGCCTTTCTATCATGGGCAGGGCGCTGTTCCATCTTTTCCGGTTGCAATAGCTGCCAAAATGGATTCACATTCAGTCAACCAGCTCGGTGCTCGGGGATTTATAAAAGAATGGATAAATTTCAGAAGATTCCAGAGTGCAACAAATGATCCATCAGGCCGAAAAGAGAGAAGCTTTCCCAATTATGCCGTTGTTGATTTAGACAGGTTTTTAGAAGATACCGCCAGCTATGAGAGCAATTATTTTGCAGACAAGGCTGTGCTTTTTGGATTCTGTGACATTAAGACTGCAGCCTCATTGAAAGACCGATATTTTACACCACTCAATCAGGTTCCTGTTGGGCGGTCATTGCCGGATATGTATGGAGTAGTTATTCATGCCAATATAATTTCCATGATACTGGACAATGACTATATCAATGAATTAAATGTTTTCATAACATTGATTGTTGCCTTTCTGATTTTTGGTTTTAATTATTTATTATTTGAAAAAATCCATCATAGAAAGTACTTCTTTAACCTGGCGTTGATTCGATTGCTTCAGTTGCTTCAATTTGTAATTTTGTTTTCTATTAGTATATGGATGCTTGCCCAGCATAATCTAAAGCTGGGTTTTGTGATGTTGGTCGCTGCCATCATTTTCTCATTTGAATTGTGGGAATTTTACTTCTTAAAGTTAAGATGGAGGATTGACGCGCTTTTTGCCAGATGGAGCGAAAAGTTAAAAAATGCTTAACCAATTAAAATAATCTTTTAGATTGATAACTTTTCTGATTGATGATGTACTTTTGATTAAACTGTTGTACAAAAACTAAAGATATGCAATTTATTAGGCAATTTCTATTTTTCTTAATGTTATGTGGGAGTATTCAGGCACAGGAGATTGCTGCAGTTTTTATTGATGGCAATGCCTTGGTCTATCGAAAAGGTGAACAATTGAAAGTCGCTAAAAACCTCATTTTAGGCCCGCTTCACCAGGATCAGATTCTGGTAATCAAGCCAGGGGCCAGAGTAAAACTGATGAAGCCGGGGGGAGAGCTTTGTGAGTTAAATCAACCGGGCGAATATTTCGTATCTTCGGTTGTTTTTCATCCCAAGGAAGAAGTGTCATTATTCTCCAAATTCAGTGAGTACTTTCTTTCTTTCTTTAGTGAGGTTCGCAAGGCAGATGAAAAGGATTCGCATCAAAATTCAATTATTGCTGTAAGTCGTGGAAGCGGAAAACCAATTTTGCTTTTCCCATTGGAGGGCTTATTGAGTGCAGACGAATCTGAAATTCATTGGAGCTGGGATGGAGCTTGTGACTCATGCAATTTTAAGCTTAGAATTTACGATTTTTCTACAAGGAAACCTGTATTGAGCAGGACAGTCAAAGGGCATAATTATGTATTATCCCATCCTGAAAAAATACTGAGACCTGATAAAAAGTATTACTGGGACGTGCAGGGTGGAGAATCCAATCTCAAATCAGAATCCAATGTGTTCAATGTATGCGCTGCGTCGCAATTCAACAGACAGGTTAGAGAAATTCAATCCATATTGATCAAGGAAAATATTGTTGCTGGGTCAACTCCGGCATCTCTTTTGACAATTGCTTCCTTGTTTGATCAGGGTCAACCTAATTTTGCCATTCAATTCGGCGAGCGCCTGAAGGCCGAAAATAGAAATGACCAAATAATGGCAGAAAGGATATCTGAAGTTTGCAACCGGCAATTAAAGAAAATCATCACTGCTGGTTTGAGTGAATCGGAATAGCGATTTTTAAAGTTAAAGGTTTTTTTCGTCTGTCTTGGACTATCTTTACCCAATGAACATCAAAGTATCAGCAAAGGTATTTGTTTTTTGGGTCCTCTTGACTTCATTGGGGTGGGCTCAGAAAGGTAAATCCACTACGATGTCGTTAGTTGAAAATCCTAAGCCTTCCAAAGTAGTCAATATTGTTGATTCTACTGATTACAATAAGGCTAAAATCATATTCAATAAGTTAGTTTCAGCCAGAGGCGATTTGCGATTGCCGGTTCCCAAATTTGAGATGACAGGCACCAGTAATTGGGTTGCTTATATGGATTATGATGCGGGTGAAATAGCCATCGAAAATAAAGCTTATGATGTAACTGCTTCCTTCGGCGACAATCAGGATGCGGCAATAGCGTTTTTACTGGGACATGAGTTGACACACTATTATGAAAAACATGCATGGAAAAAGGGATTCGCTTCAGAATACAGAGATCTCGATATTGGTTTGAAAATAGATACAACACAGGATGATGTCGCCAATGAGACACAGGCGGATTACCTGGGTGGTTTTCTGGCCTACACTGCCGGTTATGGCATTTTTGACAGAGGGCCGGAGCTGATTGCAGCGCTTTATAAAAAGTATAACCTTCCTGATAAACTGAAGAAGTATCCATCGCTTTCTGACAGGCAAAAGATTACTTCCCGGACAAGGGACAAACTCAAAGATCTTGTTCGTGTCTTCGAATTAGCCAATATGCTAACGGTAACCTCTAACTATACCGCTGCATCCCGGTGCTATGAAAATATTCTTAAAACGTATCAGAGCAGGGAGATTTACAACAATCTGGGAACTGCTATTTTGCTGGATGCAATGCAATATTTCACGGTTACTGAACTTAAGTATGTTTATCCCATTCAGCTTGATCTGAGTACCAATGCTCAAAATGGTCTTGCCAACATCCGCACAAAACAGATCCGAGAGGCCTTGCTTCGTTTTGAATCTGCCTTAAGCCTGGATCCGGATTATCTTCCTGCTTATCTTAATAAAGCTTGCGCCTATGCTTTACTCGGCGACACATCAAGGGCAAGATTTTATTGTTCCGTTGAAGCGAGACAAAGAGCAGAGCAAAAATCAGATTCATTGACGTTGGGGAAAATAGAAGTTCTGGAAGGGATTCTTGAGGCACAGGCAGGACGTGAAGACAATGCCCGAAAATTATTTGAACGAAGTGCAAGCCGGGGAAACTTCATAGCACTCAGTAATCTGAATACGATCAATAAACAACCTCCTCCTGTGATATCTGAGGGCAGAGCAACCGCAAAGACAGAGAAAATTGATAATCTGAGCCTTCAAAGTTTGATTGCCGAAAATAGGTTTCCTAATTTAAAATCAACACCTATCGAGTCAGGAATTAATTGCAATGTAGTAGACGGTGCTTGGGCAGGGTCTTTTGTTTTGATGTATGAACAGGATGATGCAACAACTTACTTTCTCGCCACGAAGCCAGGGTATTCTATGGCAACAGCAAAAGGTATTAAATTAGGTGCCGGAATCAAGGATGTAACCAGCCAATACGGAGATCCAAAATCAAGTATTTTAACACCCAATGGACTGATTATGGCCTATAGCAATTTGTTGTTTATATTCGACAGCAACAATAAGCTAAAACAATGGATGATCTATAAAACTACTTAAAAATAAAATGAAGATGAAAAAGAATGTCATATTAAACTTATTGTTTCTGCTGATCAGTGCGCAAATCTTTGCTCAGACCTCTCCGCTGGTTCTTGTATCTGCACAAAGTGAGCTTACTTATAAAGGGCAGAGTGGGAAAAAAGTCAATATTGGTCCAGGCGCGCTGCTGGCCTTAAATGGTAGTGTTAAAATTAAAGGAAAATTACCCGTTGTATTGCTATGCAATGAAGGATTTAATATCCTGCCTGAAGGTAAGACCGATTTAAGTAAAATTTGTGGAGGAAATACCTCGTTCAAATCCACTGGAATTGATGGGGCTTTTGCAAATGCAATTCTGGCTTCCACTGAACTAGCATACCTCAACCGTGATCAGGTCAACGAATGGTCCATGGTTCGGGATCCCAAGAATGCCGCAGGCGATGGCTGGGGCGTTGGAGACAAAGGTGGCTGGGGCGTTGGAGACAAAGGTGGCTGGGGTGTTGGCGATAAAGGTGGCTGGGGTGTTGGCGATAAAGGTGGCTGGGGTGTTGGCGATAAAGGTGGCTGGGGTGTTGGCGATAAAGGTGGCTGGGGTGTTGGCGATAAAGGTGGCTGGGGTGTTGGTGATAAAGGTGGCTGGGGTGTTGGCGATAAAGGTGGCTGGGGTGTTGGCGATAAAGGTGGCTGGGGAGGAAACGGAAATTTTATTCACCTGATTATGCCGATCGGAAAATTGAATGGAAAAATGATCCGATTTTCCTGGTCTCAACCTTCTGGGCCTAAAAAATATCTCCTCAGAGTGATGGATCAAAATGGCCTGGTTGTCGACTCTGCAACGGTTATGGATACTTTCATTAATCTGGATTTAACAAAGCGTCCACTGGTTGCAGGCACGCGCTATTCCTGGAATGTGACCACAGTTGAGGGAGAAATGGTGAAATCAAACGAATTGCCTTTTGAATGGGCACCAGGTGATCCGAAGAAAGCAATACAGAGTAAAATGTCCAGGTCAAAAATATATTATAAACTGGATGCTTCCGCCAAAGCAATGATGGAAGCAGTTGCCTATGAAGAACAATCCATGTGGTATCATGCGGCGGATACGTATTCTAAGGCCAAAAGCCAGGACAAGCTTAATAACCTGGTTAGAATGATGGCAGCGGCATTCTGGACGAGAGGTAGACAGGATGTTATGGCAAGCGAAGCGTTGAAATAATTGTGAAGCGTCTAAAGTTTTACAATGTACTGGTTAGCTTGTTGCTTTGCACGCTGACACTTGCGCATGCGCAGCAAACAAAGGGGGTTTCACCTTCCGAGACCAATACAACACCTGTTTCATTATCCAAAACATGGGCCGTCATTATTGGAATTTCTGACTATCAGAATAATGACGTCCCGGATCTAAGCTATGCTAACCGCGACGCAACGGCTTTTGCTGATTTTTTAAAAAGCCCGGGAGGAGGAGCATTGGACGAATTTCACATTCGATTGCTGATTAATGAACAGGCAACCATGGCTCAGTTTGCTGCAGCAATGGACTGGCTGCTCGATAAAGTTAAGGAGGGAGATAAGGCAATCATTTATTTTTCAGGGCACGGCGATGTGGAACGCAAAACGATAACCCAACCTGGTTTTTTACTTTGTTGGGACGCACCATCCAGGGTTTATATGGGAGGTGGTGCTTTCGGACTTGCCTATCTGCAGGAAATCGTAACGACACTCAGTAGTGATAGGAAGACCAAAGTCATACTAATCACAGATGCGTGTCACTCAGGTAGATTGGCTGGATCTGAAATAGGTGGAATGCAGGCCACGGCTGCAAATCTCTCCAAACAATTTGCCAACGAAGTCAAATTGATGTCCTGTCAGGCCAATGAACTTTCGCTGGAGGGTCCGCAGTGGGGTGGAGGGCGTGGTGTGTTTTCATATTATCTCATTAAAGGTTTGATAGGGCTTGCTGATCAGAATAAAGACGGGTTAATCACTTTGTACGAGATCGAAAAATACCTGAGCGATAAAGTTCCTCAGTCCACTGCTCCCAAATCGCAGATACCAGTGGCTTTCGGGTCAAAGAATTCAGTTATTTTTAAAGTAGATCCTGCGAGTCTTAAGTCACTCCTCAACGAAGAAGGTGAGATTGTTTCCAACAAAGAAACCTTAACTTCCCGTGATTCAAGGTCTATAAGCAGTTCAATCGGAAGTGTTTTTGAGAAATACGCAGCATTCAAAGCGGCCATTGCAAAGAAAAATCTTTTGGTTCCTGAAGAAGGCTCAGCATATCAGTATTATTTACAACTTAAAGATGAGCCTGCCGTGGCTGCTGAAATCAATTCACTGAAATCAGAACTTGCCGCTGCTTTGCAAGATGAGGCTCAGCAAGCGATCAATAAATACCTGGAGTCAGATTATAATGAAATCTCAAGTCGATGGAAATTTGATTCTAAATATGATAAATTTGTTAAATACTTAAACAAAGCTGCATCGTTGCTTGGAACATCACATTACTTATATAACTCAATAAAGGCACATGAATATTATTATGAAGGTTTAAACCTTCGTTTGAAAGGTAAGCAAGAGAAAAACAAGGAGTTTGTCAGAAATGGCATAGAAAAAGAAAGGATGGCCGTTTTTTTTGATCCTAATGCGTCATATGCCTTTAACGAAATGGGAATGTCATTCAAGCAATTAATGATTTATGACAGTGCATTGATTCACTTCAAAAAAGCATCGAGCCTTTCACCCGCTTGGATATTACCACGGGTTAATGAAATGAATACACTTCGCGAACAAAAACAATTTGATTTAGCGAATATACGGGCCTCTCAAATTGTTATGCTGGACTCCAGTTCATATTTGGTCAATTTTAATATCGGTTTGTTAAAAAGTGAAAATAAGGATTGGAATGCCGCCTCAAATTTTTATCTTAGAGCATTAAAGGCAGTTAGTGACGATCATGATGCGTTGTATAATCTGAGTTATGTTTACTTCAAATCAAACGATTACACTAGAGCTGAAAATGTAGTGAATAAGCTATTTCAGATTAATCCGGATGATCTGGATCTGTACATTGCCATGACTTGCATCAAATATCAACAAGGACAGAAAGACGAGGCATTAAAAGTTTTGGAAGAAGGGTTCAAAAAAGGGTTTAAAAATATTGTTGGGTTGGAAGCTGAGTCGGTATTGGCAGACTTTATTCAAGGCAAAGATTATCTTGACCTTAAGAAAAGATACGCCAAATAAATTTCAAGTCTGATAATTTGTTAATGTAGTTTATAGATTGGCTGGGTAATAATTATTTTGTATCATTTCGTTAAATGCCTTCTGCACGGCCGGCTTGTCTTCTTTGTAAGTGACACCATACCATTGTGATCTGCTTTCAAGAACGGCAACGCGGACTTCACCCGCATCAATCAGGTGTTGAATTAGTTCCGGGATAAAAAATTCTTCCGTTACGGGATTGCTGCAGTTGCTTAAAAACTGCGTAAAATGATCTTCAGCATATTTGAAATATCCGGAATCAAATCCCCAGATATTCATAGACACAAGACTATTGAGAGATAGTTTTACTTCCTGATTTCCTTCATTGTAAAATGCATATTCGCCAGTTTGTTGTATTCCTTTGCATTCTTTGACATATTGAAGATAGCCTTCATTATCCTGGGTACAAACGCCACGATTCACTGCCCCGTGATCCGACAGCGTGTATCGCATTGGATAGGCAATTACTGCGTATCGGTTTTCATTTACAGTCCCATTGGTAAGTGCATCGAATAGTGTGACGATAGCGGGTCGTCCATAATAATCATCCGCATTGATCACGCCAAATGGTTCATGGATTACATTCCTAGCCACCCAGACCGCATGGCCTGTGCCCCAGGGCTTGGTTCGCTCAAGAGGAGACTGATGTGGTGCCGGAAGATCATTCAATTCCTGATATACGTAGTGTAGTTCGATCCGGTGTGACCAAAGCTTGTCAAATCGCTCTTTGAATTCATCGGCAAAACTCTTTCGAATGATAAAAACTATTTTTGTGAATCCTGCCTGGATGGCGTCATAAATGGAATAATCAATAATAGTTTCCCCATTGGGTCCAAATCCATCGAGCTGCTTCAGACCGCCATAACGACTTCCCATTCCTGCAGCGAGTACCAGTAAACTTGCTTGATGTTGCATAATGAAAAAAAATCATGCAAAGCTAATTCATTAATCCTTGTAATAAAGGCCTTAATATTGAAATTTAGTTTTCTTCTCGAGCAAATTCTAATGAGTGTATGGGTGTCTTGTGCCAGGTAGATTATATAAAATAAAAAAGCCCCGCAGTATTTGCGAGGCTTGTTTTTTTTGTGTCAGAAGTTAATGATTTCTGATGCTCAGAATTTTAACATTCTGGCTGTTTTGTGAAGCAATTCGAATGACATAGTTTCCTGAATTAAGATCGGAAGTGTCCATCCTGATCTCATGATGTCCTTCTCCTGTTTTGCCGTTGAATACAGTTTTAATTTCAGATCCGATGGCATCGTACAGACTGATTCTAACATACTCATCACGGGTGTCGAATCCAATGATCGTATACTGATCTGCGGGATTCGGGCTAGTTGTCAACTGTAGCATGAAGTCCCTTTTAGAATCATCTTCAACCGCAGTAGTAGTGCAGCCTTCAATCAGTGGAAGCTTTTGGAAATCAGCAAACAGAATTTGTTTGACGATGGATGGTTCTACCTGAAACCAATCTATTAGTATGCTGGCATAGACTGATCGAAAGTCAATTTGCATTGCAACGCCTTCATCATTTTGCACGTTGTCACTAATAGTAGGGTTGTTGCCGATCATGCCACCTTTAATGCAGGAGCCAAATACAAATAGTGGTGCCGCTGTGCCATGATCAGTACCGGTGCTGTCATTGGCTTTGATGCGACGTCCAAACTCTGAAAAAGTCATTCCAATAACACGCTTATCAAGATTATTCTTTTTTAATGAGTCCTGGAATCCTCTCATGGCATCGGATAATTGCTGAAGCAAGCCTGCGTGTGTGCCCAGTTCATGATCATCTGGATCACATTGGTTAGAGTGTGTATCAAAAGTGCCAATACTGACGACATACACTTTGGTTTTCAAACCTCCTTTAATCAA
The DNA here is from genome assembly GCA_046329325.1 of Saprospiraceae bacterium. GTDB lineage: Bacteria > Bacteroidota > Bacteroidia > Chitinophagales > Saprospiraceae > Vicinibacter. The sequence goes on along the minus strand of JAXLUU010000002.1, from coordinate 308,897 downwards.
TTGACTTACAATGTTCAGTCTGTCCAATAAAGCATTTCCAGAAGGCGCAATACTGCCTCCTGCTGCGGTATTGGCATTTTTGATGATGTCACTATAGCTGGTGTATTGCTGAAGTGTCGTCATGATGTATTTTAGTTCATTCCCGTAGTTGGTAGTGGGAATGGAAGTGCTGTAAATGGGTTCAGGAATAGTTGTCAATGCAGTTGGGTCATTGATGGCCAGACTAAAATTAACAATCGGTCCCTGACATGTCTCGCTGACATTACCTCCCACCGTGATTGCCAGAGGATCTGGGTAATCTGTGTTCGGATATCCGGCAGGGAACGTTGGATGATTACCCTGGTAATATCTTCCAAGCCAACCGGTAGTAATCATTTGATCTGCCGCCGAACCTGAAGTCCAAATATCAGTTGAACGAAAATGTGATCTGTTTTGGTTGGGATAGCCCACGGAATGAACCAGCGAAAGGGCGCCGTCATCGAATAGTGATTTCATGCCACCCATTGAAGGATGTAGAGCTGTTTTATCGCTCAGTTTCAAGCCTAGACTCTCTTTAATCAAAATTTTGTTGCGTGCTTTGTCCAGATTGGAATATTGATCAAGAGGAAGAACGCAGTTGAGTCCATCGTTGCCTCCGGTCAGCTGGATCAGAACTAATATTTTATCATTGTCTGGTGATACAAAGTCAAGGAATGAGTTTCTGGCAATCGCGTTGACAGGAATTCCGTTAATCAACAGCGGAGCAGTTGCCAGTGCGCCTGTTTTAAGAAATGATCTTCTTTTCATTGCTGTGTTTTTTCAGTTTGAAATAATATTAACTCAGGTGATATTCTGGCATTGAATTCAGTGCTATCAGCATTGGCCTCAGTCTGTTTTCAACGGCTGTTTTAGTCTGTGTGTTGCTTGGATCTGCAATGTAGGCATTCCACATAGCGGTCCATTGTGCTTCTGTAAAAGTGCCCAACAATTTGCTCTTTAGATAATCCTTTTGAGCTTGCTCAATTGGTTTAGGAAGCAGGTGCGCAGTAATATCATCAATCAGCTTGGCAGCATTGCCAGGATTATCGAATCCTGAGGCATAATCTGTTACCTCGACGCCATAAATCAGGTTGTTCTGTCCGTTGAGTCTGAATCCAAATCTCTTATTCACCACACTAATGCCAAGCGTGTAACGTAACGGATATGTTACTGAATTGATCCATATCTCGTGGTAGGCTGGCTCCTGATAATAAGCAGGCCAACCAGCGACGGAAGGTAAAGCAAAGATTGCCTGATTCTGATTCAGCACTGACCGGTAAATTGACAGGAACAATGGATAAGTTAATGTGTAGTCAGAAGGTATTTTCATTTTCATTGCCTTCACCGTGTTGAAAAACCACTCATATGGTGGGCGTATCAAAGCGCCATAGGCTGCATCGGAGAAGAAGTGTTCGCTGCTGAGTAATTGATTTAATACAGATGAAATATTAAAGTTGTTGGCAATCAGCGTATCAGCTAATCCATCAACAATTTCATTTTCTATACTCTGATCTACTTTGTAGTAAACAAAATACCGGTAAAGTTTTCTGCAAATAAAAGTTGCCGCTTCACGCTTGAGAAATATAATATTAATAAGGTCTTTGTATTCATCTGCACCATTATTTTTAATGACTGCATTGTTGAATCTGTTGGAAAGTTGCTTGGTAGAAGTATCATGAAATTGGGAAACAAAACTAACCGAAGGCAAAACGGATCCGTCTGATTGCTGACGGTTCTGTGGTGTGGTCCATCCTGTTAATACTTTTGCAATTGCAAGAATGTCTTGTTCGGTATAGGTGGTATAGTCTCCAGGTCCTGCCAATGGGCCTTTGCCAAGTGTAAAGAGCTCCATTAATTCCCGGGCATAATTTTCATTAGGGGCACGAAGGTTATTGGTATTGCCATTCAGGTAAATTAACATGGCGCCGTCAATGGTAATATCCTTGGTCAGCTGTTTAAAATCTCCAAGTACATTTTTACGTATAGTCGTCAGATAATCATAACTGATATTGGCAAGGAAAATATCAGAGACCACAAAATGATTATGCCAAAACAGCATCATTTTCTCCGTCAGACTGACTCCTTCATTGAAAATGTTTTGCATAAACCAGGCATTGAGTGAATTTTCCCTCACCTGACTCAGGCCCTGGATTGAAGGGGTGAATCGCTTTCCAACCCAGGTTTCACCTACATTACAATAAGGATCTGCAGGTGTTGAAGTATAATTAAGTGGGGGAGCTGGATCGGCTGTTTTTTTAAGTAATCTGGCCATCGTAGCTCCAAGACCTTCAGCGACCGCTTGTTTAATTTGTTCATGGGTCGGACCAAACATGGCCCTTCTGAGGAGATGCGCTGCGGCAGCATAATTCCATGGTCCGTTATAAGGATTAAGACCGCCAGCAATCGGCAAAGCCTGATTGCGAGCTGCAGATTCCGTTCCACGGCTGACCATTGCATTTAAGAGTTGTCTTCTGTCCATAACCGTATTTTTTGATGTAATGAAATTTAGACTTGAGATTTAAGAAAAAGTTAAAACGAATAAATAATGAACTTTTCAGCACTTATTCAAGGCCCTATAACCTTAGAAGAATGTTTTGATTAAATTGTACTTATTTATTAGCGAATGACATTCAATTTCTTTCCAACACGGCAAAATGCTTCAACACATTGTTCCAAATCTTCCTGCTCATGCCCCGCCGAGATCTGTGTCCTGATCCGTGCCTTGCCTTGCGGAACAACAGGATAGAAGAAACCGACAACATAGACTCCCTCATGAAGCATTTCTGCCGCAAACTCCTGCGCCAGTCTTGCATCATAGAGCATGACCGGAACGATTGGATGGCTGCCCGGAACGATATTAAAACCGGCATCAGTCATTGCCTTTCTGAAATACTTTGTATTGTTTTCTAGTTTGTCCCTTAGTGCGGTACTGCTGCTCAAAAGTTCTAACACACATATCGATGCGCCAACGATGGAGGGCGCCAGGGTATTGGAGAATAAATAAGGTCTTGATCGTTGTCTCAGCAAGTCAACAATCTCTTTTCTCGCTGCTGTAAATCCTCCGGATGCGCCACCGAGTGCCTTGCCATAAGTGCCTGTAATGATGTCTATTTTGTCCATGACATTCCTGAATTCGTGTGTACCACGACCTTTTGGTCCCATAAATCCAGTGGCATGACATTCGTCTATCATAATCATGGCGTCATACTTTTCTGCCAGTTGGGCGATGATATCAAGTTGCGCTATCGTTCCGTCCATACTGAATACCCCGTCCGTCACAATGAGACGTCTTCGATTGTTCATCGATTGGCGGAGTTGTTCTTCAAGATCCGCCATATCGTTATGTTTGTAACGAAGCCGGCGTGCTTTGGAAAGCCTGATTCCGTCGATGATGGATGCGTGATTCAGCTCATCCGATATAATTGCATCTTCCTCGGCCATCAGCGGCTCGAAGATCCCTCCATTCGCATCAAATGCTGCAGCGTAGAGAATGGCGTCTTCCATTCCTAAGAATTCTGCGGTTTTGCGTTCCAGTTCCTTATGAATGTCCTGGGTCCCGCAGATAAATCTGACGGAAGAAAGGCCATATCCATGGGTGTCAATGGTGGACTTGGCAGCTTGAATAACTTCCGGGTGGCTGGATAATCCAAGGTAGTTGTTGGCGCAAAAATTAAGCACCCGACCGCCTTCAAGCGTCTCTATATGTGCACTTTGTGGGCTTGTAATGGTTCTTTCTTTCTTATAAAGCCCTGCCTCCGCAATGGCCTTTAGCTCTCCCTCAATTTGTGTTCGAACTTTGCCGTACATAATATCTGATTTGTCTGGTTTATGCCCTGTCTTGATGGAGGGCTTACTACACAAAGATAAGCCTTGAGGCCATTAAAGAAATGTACTTTTGCAATTCTAAATATTCTGATTTATGAAATTAAGGATTGTAGCACAGATAGCTTTTATAGTGATTTTACTGTGTCAGTTTGCTGCCAGCCAGAAAATCGATCTGACCAAATTAAAAGGTATGTCAGTAAGAAACATAGGCCCGGCAGGGATGAGCGGCAGGGTCACTGCGATTGATGTGGATAAAAAAAACAACATAATCTATATTGGTACAGCTTCGGGTGGAGTGTGGGCTTCATTAAATGGTGGTATTAGCTGGAAGCCAATTTTTGATGATCAACCGACGCAATCCATAGGATGTATTAAGGTTAACCAGCGCAACCCGGATGAGATTTGGGTTGGTACAGGTGAAGGTAATCCTCGCAACTCCCATAATGCCGGGCAGGGAATCTTTCATTCGCTGGATGGGGGCAAAACCTGGGCATGCATGGGATTAAAACAATCAAGATTAATTCATCGTATTTTAATTGATGCAGATGATCCTGCAACGGTATATGCTGGCGTGTTGGGGCCCGCCTGGGGACCTGGGACAGAGAGGGGTGTCTATAAGACCAGGGATGGAGGCAAGACCTGGAGTCGTTCGCTGTTCGTCAATGATTCAACAGGTGTTGGAGAAATGGTCATGGATCCGCAAAACCCAAAGAAATTAATCGTCAATATGTGGCAGTTCTACCGTACCCCATGGCAAATGAAATCAGGGGGTGCAGGATCTGGTTTGTATATAACTTATGACGGTGGTGAACACTGGAAAAAACTGACAACATCCAACGGCCTGCCGGAAGGTTATCTTGGCAGATGTGGATTAGCCATATCCAATAGCAACCCCAAGGTCATTTATGCGCTGATCGAGGCGAAGGAAAATGCACTGTATCGTTCAGAAAACGGGGGAGAAAATTTTTATAAGGTTGCTGAGGACAAGGGTTTTAATAGCAGGCCATTTTATTTTTATGAAATTTATGTTGATCCTGCCTCGGAAAACGTCATCTACAGTCTGCACACATATCTTGTCAAATCAATTGATGGCGGAAAAACTTATAAGAATATTGCAGATTATGGCAATGCAGTTCATCCGGATCACCATGCGTTCTGGATAGATCCTTCTAATCCGGATTATCTATTGGATGGCAATGACGGTGGATTGAATGTATCCAAAGATGGAGGGAAGACCTGGCAGTTTATACTTAATTTGCCGGTAGGTCAATTCTATCATCTCAATGTCGATCAGCAGTTTCCTTATCGCGTCTATGGAGGCATGCAGGATAACGGATCTTGGGTTGGTCAGGGGTTTACACTTTCATACGGTGGCATACGAAATGCAGATTGGCAGGAAGTGTACTTTGGAGATGGTTTTGATGTAGCACCTGTCCGAAGTAATTTTCGATATGGCTATGCCATGTCACAAGGTGGGGACCTTTGCAAATACGATTTGGAGACAGGCCGTACTGAAAATATCCGGCCGGTACATCCGAACGGAATGCAACTTCGATTTAACTGGAATGCTGGATTGGCGCTCGACCCTATTCAGCCACATGGGGTTTATTACGGATCACAATTCCTGCATTACAGTGATAATGAAGGAGCGAGTTGGAAAATTATTTCTCCGGACCTGACAACCAATGATTCACTCAAGCGCCCGGAGCAATCCGGAGGACTTACCCCGGATGTGACGGGGGCTGAGAATTACACCACGATCATTGCGATTGCACCAAGCCCGGTCAACAAAAATGTGATTTGGGTTGGCACAGATGATGGCAATGTTCAGCTAACGACAGACGGAGGTGCTTCATGGAAGAATCTGATTGAACAGATTAAAGGTGCTCCGAAAGGTGCCTGGGTTCCGCAAATTGAAGTATCTCCAACAAATGCGGCGCAGGCTTTTGTAGTAATTAATAATTACAGACGCAATGATTATAAGCCTTACCTTTTTTTTACATCTGATTACGGCAAGACCTGGGCAGATCTCATTACTCCGGATATTAAAGGGTTTGTGACTTGCATTGTACAAGATCCGAAACAGCCTGATTTGCTTTTTCTGGGAGCAGATGATGGATTGTATATTTCTTTTGACTTCGGAAAGAATTGGAACCATTGGACAAATGATTTTCCGCAGGTGCAAATTCAGGATATGAAAATCCAGGAACAGTTCTCTGATTTGGTGATGGCAACATTTGGCAGAGCCTTTTGGGTAATGGATAATATCGAGCCGCTTAGAAAAATTGCAGCTACGAGGGGTGAAATAATAAAACAAGAATTAGCGCTGGTCTCAGCACCGGACGCCTATAATTTAAATTATAAATCTTTTGCGGGTACCCGATTCTATGCGCAGGGTGATTTTAATGGAGCAAACCGTAATCTGGGTTCGCAATTTTGGATTCATACAAATATGGTGCCCAACGTCAAAGATAGCGGGGATGCTAAAAAAGCTAAAATACGGATAGTGGCATTAGATGGCAGGCTGATCCGTAACTACAAAGCAGAACTCAAGGACACTGGATTGCAAGTCATTTATTGGGGTTTGGAAACCAACGGACTTAGAATACCTTCAAAAGCTGAGCCGAAGTCAGGAGATGATTTACCTGCAGGACCTAAAGCATTGCCGGGTACTTATAAAATCTACATACAATGGAAAAGCCGACAGGACTCAGCGTTCTTTGCAGTTCATGCTGATCCGAGGTCTCCGGTTACTGCAAATGATGAAATGCAGCACAATGAAATGCTTCAGCAATTAAGGATCGATGCGGATTCATTGGCAAAGCTATACGATGCAGTTCGTGAAGCCAAAAGGTCAATGGACCTGGTTGAAAAACTGGCATTTCTAAAGGAGGATTCGATAAAAAACAAAATCGTTAAACTTTCTGAAGTGCCACGGAAGAAGATCACTGAAATAGAAGACAAACTCTTTGGAACAGAAGGGACAAAGGGAATTGAAAGAGATCAGGAAACAGTATTGTCAGATATTTATTCAAGCATTAGTTATGCGGAATCTTCCGGTATTGTGCCCAGTCAGAATGCATCTGATAAAATTAGACTTACGCGAAGTAAAATACATTTGTTGTACAGGCAGGTAAAGGACTTCATGGATGTTGATTACGCAGCTTACAGATCGGGTGTTTCGAATTATGCGCTTTCTCCGTTTAAATAACAAGCTAAAATTCCTGGATTTTTTATCAAAGGATGGAGCTTGCTGTGAATATGCTATGGAATAATCAACGTTTTTTCTTCCCGAAGTTGTAGTCGTTTCAGATTGAGTAATATCATTCGTTGTATTACTTTAATCAATTTTTTGATTCGGTAATACGCTTTCGGAATTTTCAAATGATCATCGGTCAACGAAGCGGAATTGTAAATATTGTATGTGCTATTTAATATTTTACAGACATTGGCGTGTATTATTTATTTTAAAAATTTTATTTTTTTTACACTTAGGCATAGTACAAATTGTTACATGGTGTCCTTTTGTATGAAATTATAAAATTATGAAAAAGACTGTTTTAAAAATTCTCGCTGTATTTTCTCTCATGTTAATAGGTATTATTGCCTGTAACAAAGACAATACTTCTGCCACGGATTCAACTTCTTATACCGAGCTCGCTGTTTATCAGCTACAGACAGATTGTGCTTTAGGCAAAATTGGTTGCTATGAATTGGTATTTCCAGTTACCATACAGTTTCCGGATCAATCGACCTTAACTGCAAATTCATACGATGAGTTAAAAGCAGGCATTAAGGCCTGGAAAGAAGCCAATGATCCAGCATCAGGAAGGCCTGTATTTGTATTTCCGATTTCAGTAATCAACCAAAATGGTGAAACCGTCGTGGTGAATACGCAAGATGAGCTAAAAGCCTTAAGGGAGGCATGCAAGGACGGAAGAAATCCAGGTCATCGCGGTCATTTCGCAAGAGGACTCAATTGTTTTGACCTGGTCTATCCGGTAACGCTTGTATTTCCTGATGCATCTGAAAAGTCTGTTGCATCCAACTCAGAATTAAAAGATGCAGTAGAGGCCTGGCACAAAGCAAATCCGGGTGTGAAAAAGCATCCTGTACTGAAATTTCCTTTCACAGTAACACTAAAATCAGACAATTCGACTGTTACAGTTTCTTCAAAAGAAGATCTTGAAAATTTAAAGAAGGGTTGTCGGGGTTAATTAGATTCTATGATTGTCTAAAAAGAATAAGCAGGGGAGAAACATTAGGGTTTAGAATGTGCTGGCTGCAGTCTTACTGCAGCCTTTTTTATTTTATCAATCACAAATAATTAACTTTATCGAATGACTCAAAAATGGTAAATTCTGAAAAATATTCAATAATAGAAGTCAAGAATGGTAAAAAATGCCAGAACAATACTGGCTATGCCGTTGGTTGTAAAGAAAGCAAAATTGATGCGTTCAAGGTGATTTCCTGAAATAATTCTGTGTTGATAAATAAGTAATATCAAAAACATCAGGGTGCCGGTACCCATCCAGTAACTCAATCCAAACTCAAGATGGAGAAGCAATCCGCAAGTAATGATGGCTGCTGCGCAAATCAAGTGAAAACAGACGGATATCCAAAGGGACTTCTGAATTCCGAATCTGCTCGGAATTGACTTTAGTTTTTCAGTTCGGTCAAATTCAATATCCTGTAATGCATACAACACATCGAAACCCGCCACCCAGCTTACCACTGAAATTCCGTATAATAAAGGAATCAGATTAAAGCTGGAAGTAACCGCCAAGTAAGCCCCAACTGGTGCGAGCGAGAGTGCAAGTCCCAGAAATACATGACACAGCCAGGAAAATCTTTTGGTATAACTGTAACCTAGGACAATAAGCAGAGCCACAGGAGATAGATAGAAACACAATTTGTTGATAAACCAGGCGAAAATGATAAAAGCTATGCTGTTCAGTCCAACAAATATGAGCGCTGAACGTGGTGTCACAATCCCGGATGGAATTTCTCTCTGGGCTGTCCTGAGGTTTCTGCCATCGTAGTCTCGGTCTGCCCATCGATTGAAAGCCATCGCAGCATTGCGGGCGGTGATCATGCAAAGGACAATAAGTACTAAAATCTCCAGATTCAACGGATGAAATTGATCAGTTCGGGATGCCACAAAAAAGCCTATCAGCGCAAAAGGCATGGCGAAAACGGAATGGCTGAATTTTACCAGCGATAGATAAGACTCAATCGTTTGAATTAATTTCATGATTGTGCAAATGTAATGTAATAAAAAAGGCTTTCGGGATCCCGAAAGCCTTTTTTATCTATTGAATAGATTATCAATTAGTGTGCTGCACCTTCCGGTTTTGGAGCTTTAGGATCTTTTTTTACAACTCCAGTGATGGTGAGGTAAGTTTGGGCTGGATTCGTGTTGGCAGTAACAGTAACTCTCTTGCTCTGCTTCTGTCCATCGTCTGAACCTTTTCCTTTGGAATCAAACTGAACATTGATCACTCCGGATCCTCCTGGTGGAACTGGCTCTCTTGGCCAATCTGGCACTGTACAGCCACAAGATCCCTTTGCATCGGAGATTACCAAAGGCTCGTTTCCAGTGTTTTTGAATTTGTAAACATGTTTTACAAGGGTGCCTTCAACAACCTCCCCGAAATCATGTACAAGTTCTTCAAATTCAACAGTTGTAGTAGGACCTGTTGGTGCAGGCGGGGTTGCTTCGCCAGTCTGACCCTGAGGATTGGCTACCTCTGAGGTAGATGCAGGCGTGTTGCTACCACTTGATGCAGTGCTGGCGGAATTGTCATTTTTACAAGCGCTTACGCCTAACAAAACGGCAAATGCAGCCAAAGAAAGTAATCTTAGATTCTTCATGCTTATTGACTTTTTTTAAGATTTGAATAAATTGATTGTAAAAATACCGGACTCAGGCTTAAATGCATTAATCCTCTATCTAATGCGTTGTTAATGATTTTCTAATCTGCTTTTTTAACATTTTGCCAACATTTAAAGGACTCCTGATCCATGCAATTCAGGCAGTTTGAGGTGGTCAAGCCCCCTTTTCTGGCAGCTTCAATGCCAAATTGAATATCTGTGATTCCTTTGAGGTTGTGTGCGTCAGGATTAACGGCAATCAGGACACCTTTATCCTGAGCATAAGGAAGCCATTCCCAGCCAATATCCAGTCTGACTGGATTGGCATTAAGTTCAATCGCGACATGGTTGGCTGCACAGCAATCAATCAATTTAATATGATCTACCGGATAGCCCTTTCTTGCAAGAAGAAGCCTCCCGGTCAGGTGTCCGAGAATCCTTGTAAATGGATTTTCTATTGCTTTGATCAGTCGCATCATGGCTTTGTCCTCATCCATCTTCAGATTGCTGTGTATTGAAGCTATGACAAGATCAAAACCGGAAAGTATGTCATTCGGATAATCGAGGCACCCATCAGACAAAATATCGCTTTCAATACCTTTATAAATATGAAAATCCACTAGTTCTTTGTTGATTGTGTCAATTTCTCTCCACTGCATTTCAACCCGCTCAATAGACAGTCCGTTGGCATAAACCGCCGATTTTGAGTGATCTGTTATGACAAGGTATTGATAACCTAAACGGATGCATTCCATCGCAATACTTCGAATATCATATAAGCCATCACTCCAGGTACTATGGGTGTGGATGACTCCTTTGATATCTTTTGGTTGAACCAACAAAGAGGTATTCAGTTTTGAGAAATCCGTCAAGTCACGGCATTCAGGCGGAATGAATGCGTGCTGAACAACTGAAAAGAGATCCTCTTCATGGCTGGCTTGGGGTAGTGGAAGGTCAAAAAGTTTTGCAAACTGGTTTGAACCGCCGGTTGTTTGCAACCATTGATTTCCAAACTCCTTTTGGTCGCAAAAGGAGATCATAAACCCTATATGATCCTCGACAAATCCTGAGCACGAATCATCCGATTTGTCTGTAATCTGTAGCCACTCAGGCCATAATTTTAACGGCCCATCAGCGAGGAATTCAATTTGGTGGATGATTGGCATAAGTCTTCTGATATCACCCGTCAATTCTATTTGCAATGACGGGTTTAAAGATCTTAATTCATTGAGAATCGCTAGCGCCAAAGGACGAATTTTAGCGAGGAGAAAATAACCGTTTTGACTGTACAGATATTCAATGTTTGTCTGAATATCTTCCTGAATTTTGGGTCCAAATCCCTTGAAGGCTATAAGACGGTTTTCCTTGCACGCGTAAAGCAATTCACCAACCGTTTCTAAACCCATTTCTTGCCAGAAGATTTTGACTTTCTTGGGACCAACACCTTTGATTTTGAACATTTCACGAACACCGGATGGGGTCAAAGCACGGTACTTTTCCAGCGCTGGGATTTTCCCGGTCTGAGACAATTCTACTATTTTTTCAGCGACACTTTTTCCTAAGCCCGTTTGATGCTGGATTTCACTTAAGCTTAGTTGATCCAGTGCAAGGTCTTGTTTTTTGATTTGTAGGTAAGCGGAAGAGTAAGTTCGTGTCTTAAATTCATTTTCACCGTGAAGTTCCATGAGAGAAGCCAGTTCTTGAATTTGATCCGCAATTTCCTTATTCGTCATGTGTAGAGGATGAGCGGTAAAGCTAATACTTTATTGCAAGCTGGATGTGAGTTCGTTCTCAGTCCTTACCTTTGTCATAAAATACGCAAGAATGCATTATCATTCGTTAGGTTCTGTTCCGCATAAAAGGCATACACAATTTAGAAAACCAGATGGAGCCCTTTATCATGAACAGCTTTTTTCGACAGAGGGATTTTCGGATGCCTACTCCCTGATTTATCATTGCAATGCACCAACTGAGATTATTCAGATCGATGATCCGGTCTCGTATTCTGCCAGGACTATTCATGACAAACAGCTAAAACATCGCTGTCTGAAAGGATTCGAAATTGCAGCTGAAGATGATTATCTGAAGAGCAGAAAGCCAATGTTTGTCAATCAGGACTGTAAAATTTCAGTGGCGGCACCGAGGCATAGTATGACCAATTATTTCTTTAAAAATGCGGATGCCGACGAAGTAATTTTTATCCATGTTGGCACGGGCGTTTTGAAATCCATGTATGGTAACCTCAGATTTGAATATGGTGATTACTTGGTAATTCCAAGAGGTACAATTTATCAACTCCATTTTGATCAACAAGACAACCGATTATTAATTATTGAGTCATCAGGTCCGATTACGTTTCCTAAGCGTTATCGTAATCAGTATGGGCAGCTACTGGAACATTCACCGTTTTGTGAAAGGGATATACGAAAACCCGATGTGCTTGAGACACATGATCAGAAAGGTAATTATCTTCTGCATATCAAAAAACAGGATATGCTCTATCCCTACCACTATCTATGTCATCCTTTTGATGTTGTAGGATGGGATGGATACGTGTTTCCATATGCTTTATCAATTCATGACTTTGAGCCCATCACAGGACGTGTTCATCAGCCTCCACCGGTTCATCAGACATTTGATGGTAGCCAATTTGTGATTTGCTCCTTCGTGCCGAGATTATTTGATTATCATCCGCAGGCGATTCCGGCGCCTTATAATCATAGCAACATTGACAGTGATGAAGTGTTGTACTATGTTGATGGGGACTTCATGAGTCGCAAGCACGTTGAAAAGGGGATGTTCACTTTGCATCCCGGAGGTATACCGCATGGCCCTCACCGTGGAGCCGTAGAGAAAAGCATAGGCGCAAAAGAGACAAGAGAACTGGCCGTCATGATTGATACATTTCGACCCTTGCTGATGACTGAACATGCAGTGCCAGTTGAGGATAAAAATTATTATCTAAGCTGGCTTCCTGATGAACTTTCTGGCGGTGGAATCAGGCTGAATGAAATAACATCCTGACATCCTACTCATTGTACTATAATAATTGGCTTTCCGGGTAAAGTGATGCAAACAGTATTATAAAGGAATAACCTACTTGTATAAAGTCAAATATTGTGGAGGTAGATCATGTTCCTGTTATTTCTTCGCTTCTTCTGGATTCGTATAAAACTTGAATCATCTTCCTAGAATTTCAGCCATACGTATCAAATCCTCATCCGGTTTTTTGCTCATGCTGATGGCTGTCTTAAAATCAGTAAAAGTGGTCTGGTTATTAATAATCCCAACCATTTTGTTGTAAGTACCGTTCATTAAAGCCTGTACGGCTTCATATCCTAGTCTGCCGGCAAGAAAACGATCGCGCGCAGTGGGTGAACCGCCACGTTGAAGATGACCAATGATAGCGACGCGGATATCATATTCAGGGACGCGTTCATGAATGATCCTCGCGATCTCAGTCGTATCGCCAAGATGATTGCCTTCTGCCACAATAACAAGGCCGAATAACTTTTTTCGTCTTAATGCTTTCTTCAGTTCACCAATCAACTCATCAATTTCCATTACTTTTTCTGGTATGAGAAAGGCGCTCGCACCCGAGGCGATCGCAGTATGCAATGCAATGAAACCGGAATCTCTACCCATGACTTCGATGAGGAATAAACGGTTGTGCGAATCTGCAGTATCCCTTATTTTGTCCACGGCTTCAACAGCTGTGTTGACCGCAGTGTCAAATCCAATCGTAAAATCAGTCCCAGTTAAATCATTGTCGATGGTACTTGGAATACCAATCATTTTTATATCAAATTCACTGCTGAATACGTACGCACCGGTTAACGTTCCATTGCCACCGATTCCGATCAGTGCATCAATATCATATGCTTTCAGGTTGTCAAAAGCTTGTTGACGGCCCTCTGAGGTTCTAAATTTTTCGCTTCGAGCAGATTTAAGTATTGTTCCACCGCGCTGGATCGTGTTGCGCACAAACTCATCACCCAACAATTGAATATCATCTTCTATCATCCCGTCGTAGCCACGGTGAATGCCGTACACATGAAGATCATATATCTGTGCTGTCCTGATGACTGCCCGAATGGCTGCATTCATGCCAGGCGCATCCCCGCCCGAGGTGTAAATTCCAATACGGTTAATCTCTTTCATAATCCTCATGATAACGAATAAGCCCTTTTAATGGTTTTTCAATAAAGTAAAGTTCCTCTATACCAAGGGATCTTAAGGCGGTCCTGTATTCTTCTTTGAGTTGGAAAGCTACACTTCCAGCAAGATAAATTGGATAATGACTGTCCTTTAGCAGTGGCTGGATCCTGTTCTTTATAAAATCAGTAATTCCGGAATGTATTAATTCCTTGATCTGATGGTCACTGCGGCGGGCAGCGATCCATGGAAAAAAAGATGCAAGCTCAGCAGCAACCATGGGCATTGAATATAGAGCCGACAGATAATTTTCTTTTATCTGAGGATAAGCTTCTTCTAGTTGACAGCACAACAGGGGATCAAGTTCCTGATAATAATAAGCTTTTAATATGAGCTTACCGTAATAATTGCCACTTCCTTCATCGCCGAGCAAATAACCTAATGCAGGCCTCGTTTGAGTGATTTGATGACCATTGCAGAGACCGGAGTTGCTCCCGGTGCCAAGTATGCCAATAATGCCTGGTTGGCCCTGGCAACCAGCCCTCGCAGCGCCTAGAAGGTCGGAATGAACAAATGCGTCTTCACATTGGAATGCCTCTTTCAACATTGCAGACATCATCATAGCAGCATGATCCCGGCAACCAGCACCATAGAATTCAATCTTATCTATTTTGCTGAAATTTAGTTGATTACGAGCAATTTGAATGCTTGACCAGACTGTCGTTCTGCTTTGGGTGCTGGGATTAATACCCGGAGTTAGAACAAAGGTTGAATCCTTGCCTGCCTCAACCATTACCCACTCTGTCTTGGTAGAACCAGCGTCAGCAATAAGTATATTCATGTCACAAAGAAAATAAAATGCGTTTATCTGTCAGTGGAGTCAAATTCAAATCTTGGTTTACATTTGCGCCCTAAAGTGAAAATAATGAAAAATGTTACAGTAATCGGTGCTGGAACCATGGGTAACGGAATTGCTCATGTGTTTGCCCAGTACGGATATCATGTGATCCTTTGCGATGTTTCTTTGTCAGCTCTGGAAAAAGCGATGATTACCATTGACAAGAATCTTGGCAGGATGGTTGAAAAACAGAAATTGACAGAGCAGCAACGTCATGAGACCATGAACCGCCTGGTCACGACTTCTGACCTGCCGGCGGCTGTGCGTCATGCTGATCTGGTTGTTGAGGCGGCTACCGAGAAACTCGATATCAAGCTTAAAATTTTCAAAGAAATAGACGAAAATGCCCCGGCGGATTGCATCCTTGCGACCAATACATCTTCTATCTCTATTACATTGATAGCCAGTGTAACCAAAAGGCCGGAAAAAGTAATTGGAATGCATTTTATGAATCCAGTTCCGGTGATCAAATTAATAGAAGTCATCAGGGGATTTTCAACTTCTCGCGAAGTCTGTGATGTAATCATGGACATTACGCGACAAATGGATAAGGTTCCTGTAGAGGTCAAAGATTATCCTGGATTTGTCGCGAATCGTTTGCTGATGGTAATGATCAATGAAGCGATCCACACTTTGTACGAAGGGATATGCGGTGTGGAGGAGATCGATACGATCATGAAACTGGGGATGTCGCACTTGATGGGACCACTTCAATTGGCTGACTTTATCGGACTGGATGTTTGTCTTTCAATCATGAATGTCATTCATGATGGTTTTGCAAACCCTAAGTATGCGCCAAGCCCATTGCTGATAAATATGGTTAATGCAGGTCTTCTTGGCGTTAAGAGCGGTCACGGTTTTTATGTTTATTCCAAAGAATCCAAAGACCTGGTTGTCAATCCGAGATTTGAAAAACGATTTTCATGAGCCTTCGATCCATTTTTTCACTTCGTTGCCCGGCCTGTGAAAAAGGCAGATTGTTCGAAGGGGAGGGTAGTCCGTTGTCATTCCAATTCAAAATGAATAAGACTTGTCCCATATGTAATGAAAAACTGGATCGAGAGCCTGGTTTTTATTTCGGAGCAATGTTTATAAGCTATATTATTTCAGGAATACTCAGTTTAATCTTTGTAGGCATACTGATTATTTTTCTGAAAATCGATTGGGTCATATCGCTGGGCATACTTTTTATTGTACTTGCCGCACTCTACGCCTACTTATTTAAAGTTTCACGGTCAATCTGGATTCATTTCTTTGTCAAGAAAAAATTTTAATCCAGGGCAGGAATTCGCTAAAGTTCAGTATCCTTTTCAATTTCTCCGTTACCGATCTGATCAACCTGGATTACAGGTTCTCCTGAATAGATTACGCGACCGTTTCCCGTCAAATTGCCCGTAATCTTGGTAGTACAGTGAATGCGGATATCTCCCTGCCCGGTAAGGTTAATTTTTGTTTCTGCAGTTTCGCTATCTTTAAAATCGATATCCCCGTTACCTAACAGGTTAATGGCAAGCATTTTAGAAGATCCTTCATTTCTAATGTTGCCATTGCCAGTGAGCTGAACCTTAATATTATCTGAAATGATGTGTGTATTGATATCACCGTTTCCGATAAGGTTAATTTCAAACCCTGTCGTCTGGATTGGATTTTCGGCCTTAATATTGCCGTTTCCTGTCAGATAGATCTCATCCAGTGACTGATATTGGACCTGTATTTTTTGATCAGAACCTATGTCATTATCATTGGTATTTGATGGACTAAGATAGAGTATGCCATCCTTTACTTCAGCCAGTAAATTATGAACTTCTTCTTTGGTGCCTTCAATTCGGAGATGCGGATTTCCAGGTTCAAGCGTCACCTCGTAATTGCCAGTAACATGTATTGCGTGGTATGGCTCCAGGTTCTTTTGATCTGTCGTCATCGCAGCGTTGCGGTCTAATGCGGTTAATTTTATATGCCTTTTAGCATAAATCATGCCTGCAAGTATCATAGTTAGAAATAATGCCAGGCCTGAGGTGAGAAATTTATTACTTGTTTTCATTTGATTTATTTTTAAAGTTGATGATATATTTTTTCAATTGTATCAATGTCCACTTTCAACAGCTTGCCAGTCTTTAGCGTCGCAGGAAGTTCATCCCTGAGATATTCGTCGCGCTTGAGTTGAATGGTTTTGTCGTATGCTTCTTCATTGAGGTAAAATCCTATGCCTCGTTTTTGAAAAATTATTTGCTCATCCTGAAGCCACTGGTAACTTCGCTGGACAGTATTGGGATTGACCTGAAGGCTGATTGCCAGCTCCCTTACAGAAGGAATTTTGTCGCCATCGCTGATTTTTCTTTCGAGAATATCAGATAGAATGACATCTGCGATCTGCATATATATTGGTTGATGTTTACGAAAGTCCATTATAACTGTTTTTCTTTTAATTTTAAATATGTGACAACCATAAAAAACAAGGTACCGGCTGCGATAAGCAATTGTACGATCCAATCTTGACCGGAGATAAAATCCATATTGAAGTCTCCGTTTTGGATGACAAAGTGGTTGCCGTTGGCATACTCGTGAAATATAATTCTTGCAAAAAGGGCCGTAATGCCCATCAGTGCGAAAATCACACTCATCATGGCGATGCCGGTTTTGAATAAAGAATACTTTGGCCACATGACGGACCCGAGATAAAATACAGATTGAATAGAAAACAGTATTAGCATCTCCTTTATCAAGGCATCTGCTGAAAATGGATCATGCATGATACTGGCCCCGGTGATTAGATTGATGATTAAAGTTGAAATCCAGGAAATGATAATGTAGGCGAAGACAAAAAGAACTGGAATAACCAATGAAATATTAAGCCATTTGCTTAAGACTTTTTCAAGATGTGACGCCGGAAGACTGAGATATGCTTGTCTGCCGGGCGTGCTGGAAATTTCATTAAAACTTATGCTTGACCAAATGATCATTAAAAAGGCGAGACTAACCATAAGGTTTTTTTGCGAAAGAACTTGTGTCGGGTTGTTTGAAAACAAGCTGAACAAGGTTCCGCTCAAAGAAATTCCAATAATAGATAGGGTAACATACAAAAGTGTTCTAGAGGACAGTTTGATTTCACGTTTGATAAGACTAGAAAATCTTTTCTGTGAAAATATGAGGTGATTGCTGTACATGGTTTTAGTTTTTTAAATTGTTGCAACTTTGTTTTGTTCGAGTATATCAAGAATCTGCCGGCGGTTGGTCATGATGGCATTAAACAGTACTTCAAGATCAATGTCACTGGTTGTGCCGGTTTTGTTTTCTGTAATTGACAAATAGCCACCCGTGACGCGCTCAGCATAAAGAACGTCTTCCGGTGGGGTCATTGAATAATGAATCTCGAAGTGTAGCGCATTGCCGATCTCCTCAAGTGAATAATTAAAGATAATCTTGCCGTCTTCCAAAATCAATATCGGGTCAATCAGATTGACCATGTCCCGTACCTGATGCGTAGATATTATCACTATTCGGTCATCAAGCATAGCTTCTGTGATGAGTTTTCGGAAGTGACTCTTGGAAGGAATATCCAGGCCATTGGTAGGTTCATCCAGGATCAGAATACGCGCATTCGAAGCGATGGCAAAGCAAATCATGACCTTTTTTTTCTGACCAAATGAAAGCTTATCCATATAGGAGTTGCCGTCAAGTCCGAGGTCCGTAATGAGTTTCATGAATTGACCATAGTCGAATCGCGGATAGAATGGCGCATAAGTGTATAGATAGGAGAGTATGGTGAGATTTGGAATGAGCGGTTCTTCCTGAATAAAGGCAATCTCCTGCAGTATTTCAGGATGACGCTGTGTGGCATCTGCCTCCATTACCTGAATATCACCTGTTTCGGGAAATATCAGGCCGTTGATTAAGCGCAGTAAAGTTGTCTTTCCAGCACCGTTTCTTCCTAAAAGGCCGTAAATCTTGCCTTGCTCTAGTTGTAGGTCAAGGTCATCAAATAACTTTTTCTTGGCTGAGTACGAGAAACTGACATGTTTTAATTGAATCATAATTTATTGTTTTAGTGTATTACATAACTAATACACCACAAATGTACTATTGGGTCTGGTAATTCACAGCTATATTTCTTAAAAAAATTTTAGATATTTTTTTATTTAAATTATAATCGTATGTAAATCAATTATATAAGTTTAAATCAGGCACTTATTTAATTTAATAAATACCATCTTAATTGTAATTTTGGCAAGATAAAGAAGTTCAAAGGGACTGAAGCTGGCGTAAATCATACCTTCATAAGGTAGATTTCAAAATCTATTTAAAAGTTACTTGCAACAATTGAGAAATTGACGGTTCAAACAGAAGACCTGGCAGCAATAAATGATTATTTATTCATTTCTCTTGACTGATGCTGTATGGATTCAATGTGAATTGCTTCAATCAATGAGAAAATAAATTCTTCGCTGAGACCGTTTTCATTTGCTTTGTGACGAAGCCTGCCGATGATTTCATTCCACCGATCTGGCTGAAATATTGATATCAGGGCAGTTTTTTTCTCTTTGCCAATGGATTCTGCAAGCCTCATGCGCTCACCCAGAAGTCGCACCAGTTCATGATCAATGTGGTCAATGCGGCCTCTGATTTGTGTTATTTTATTGTTGTACAATTCATCTGTGGACTTTTCATGCCTGTACACAAGTTTTCGTAATACATGCTCTTCAAAGAAACTGGCGGTAACTTGTTGCTCAGCATCGGATAAGGCATTGGAAGGATCCGGATGAATCTCTGCCATAAAACCATTGAAATTTAGGTCCAAAGCAATTTGCGCGATCTCCAGAAGATGCTCGGGCCTGCCACTGATATGACTTACGTCTGCGAGGAGCTGCAGATCTGGATACCGTCTTTTCATTTCGATTGGAATTTGCCATCTGGGGATGTTGCGATAGACAGAATTTCCGTAAAAAGAAAAACCCCGGTGGATTGCGCTGATGTGTTCTATTCCAGATTGATAAATCCGTTCAATCGCCCCTAACCACAGAAAAAGGTCAGGGTTAATCGGATTCTTGATCATCACACGGACATTTTGACCTTTTATAGCGTCCGCAATATCCTGAACATAAAATGGATTAACTGTAGTCCTTGCGCCAATCCAGAAGTCTGTAATTCCGGCTTTCAGACATAATTCAACGTGTTCCGCAGTGGCGACTTCTGTGCAAAAACGACAACCATATTTCCGGCTGAGGTTTGCCATCCAATCCAAAGCAGGAGCTCCAATACCCTGAAAGTGCCCAGGACGTGTCCTGGGTTTCCAGACACCCGCCCTGATTAAGTCAGGTTTCATTGATAAGGTACTTATTACTACTTCCTCAAGCTGATTTGGAGACTCGGCACTGCAGGGCCCAAGGATCAGTGCAAGTTCCTCTGATGGTTTATTTATCGCCGGTTTGAGCTTCAATCGTTATACTTTGAATTAGAATAAATGATCAGGCTTCTCTCATTGTTTTTAAGGGTAAGGTTTTTTTGCACTTTTTTCCAAAATAAGGCAATTCAATATTTTAGCGATGTCCTGGTTAATACCCATTAGGTTGTAGTCTTCTTGAATCTGAAGGTATACAGAGGATAACTATTGTATTTTAGCGCGTCAATAAACACCAAATTTTTGCATTTTATGCTAATTAGAAAATTAATGCCTTTTATGTTGTTGTGCCTACAGGCTAATACAATACTGTCACAATCCAATAGTAGTTCAGAAATATTGGATAGAATTAAAAAGCTGAATGTGCTGGGTTCTGTATTATATGTTGCAGCACACCCGGATGATGAAAATACCCGATTAATTACCTATTTGAGCAAGGGTCAAAAACTCAGAACAGCTTATGTCTCCATGACGAGAGGAGACGGAGGACAGAATTTGATAGGTCCCGAATTAGATGAATTTCTTGGCGTGATTCGAACCAATGAACTGATGGAGGCAAGAAAAATAGACGGTGGAATGCAATTTTTTACAAGAGCCAATGATTTTGGATATTCAAAAAATGCCGAAGAGACCTTTTCAATTTGGGAAAAGGATACCCTCCTATACAATCTTGTTCGCATTATTAGGGAATTCAAGCCTGACGTAATCATCAATCGTTTTGATCATCGTACGAGTGGAAAAACACATGGCCACCACACCGCATCCGCCATTCTTGGTCTGGAGGCGTTTCGTATGGCGGGTAATCCACTGTTTCAACGGGACAAGATGGCGGACCTTGAACCTTTGGTGGTACCAAGAATTTTTTTCAATACATCCTATTTTTTCTTTGGATCAAAGGAAAAGTTTGATGCCATGGATAAGTCTTTTCTGTACTCAATGGATGTAGGGGAATACTATCCGAGCATTGGATATTCTAACGGAGAGATTTCTGCGCGTAGCAGGAGCATGCATAAATCTCAGGGTTTCGGAATTAACAGTACCAGAGGCAGGCAAATGGAGTATTTTGAACGGATAGATCAACCCAAAGAACTTGGACAGGTTTCACCATTTGATGGACTTGATTTTACCTGGTCACGAATTAACGGAGGCGGTAATATTCAGAAAATAATTGAACAGGTCATCGCCGAATATAAAATCAGTGATCCTTCTGCCAGTATTCCGCTCTTGCAAAAAGCAGAAAAATATATTGCCGAATTACCTTTAGGACACTGGCGTTCAATCAAATTGAATGAAATTCAGGAGGTCATTGCGCTGTGCGCAGGTATTTATGCAGAGGCCATGACAGATCAACAGACCATTGCTTCCGGAAATTCGATCAAGATTTCAACAGAATTCATCGCCAGAACTTCAGATCAGGTCAGATTGACAGGGCAGAGGATCCTTCCTGGAGGGAGGGACACCGCGATGAATATTTCCTTGCAAGTCAATGTGCCTCTTTTGTGGACGGTATCCATTGATCTGAAAAACTTAAATTACACTACGCCATACTGGCTTCTACATGGTAGGAGACAAGCAAGCTATCCTGTTGAAGATCCTGCACACTGCAGTTCTCCTATCAAAGCCAAGGAACTGAATGTAGAGTTTAGTTATTCGCTGAATGAAAGGAATTACTCGATGGTTCGCGAGGTCATTTATAAAAATGATGATCCGGTGGCAGGTGAAGTCAGGCAACCATTCGAAATTTTACCAGAAGTAACGATTGCGCCATTTGATCAGAGTGTTATCCTGACATCGCAGAAAGCTTCTGAAATAAAATTCACTTTGCAGTGCAACGGCAAATCTGCAGAAGGTACGGTGCGCCTCGATGTTCCGGATGGGTTGATCGTAGAGCCGCAAGAAGTGCATTACAGTCTTAAGAAGGACCATCATGAAGAAATTAAATTTACACTCAGGGCCGGAAAGATGGATAACACGGTGCTTTCGGTTCCGATATTGGTGAACGGTCAAAGCGCATTGATTCATCATGTGATAAAGTATTCTCATATTCCATGGCAGCATGTAGCAACACCAGCTGTGATGAAAATAAGCAAGGTAGACCTTAAAGTAAACCCGGTTGCCGTAGCTTATGTACAAGGAGCTGGAGATTATATCGACGAAACTCTTGTTAAACTTGGATATACAGTTAAGTTGATAGCGCCAAAGGATATCCGTTTTTTAGATTTCAAAAAAGTGCCAGTTTTGATTTTTGGAATCCGTGCATGGAATACACAGACGGAATTGCCTTCAGTAATGGATGATATATTGCGCTTTGCAGAAAAAGGCGGACGGGTTATTTTTCAGTATAACACGACGGCGGAATTATTGTTGGGCGAAGGTCTCGGGACAGATTTTAAAATATCCAGAGACAGGGTGACCGATGAACATTCGCCGGTGAGATTTCTTATTCCTGATCATCCGGTTTTGAACAGGCCAAATAAAATTGTGATGAGTGATTTTAATGAATGGGTACAGGAGCGGGGACTATATTTTCCAAACAGTTATTCATCGCAGTGGCAGGAAATTCTTGCAATGAGTGATAAAGGTGAAACCGAGTTAAAGTCAGGAATTTTGATTCAGAAGAAGGGAAAAGGTGAACTGATTTATACTCCTTTGGCTTGGTTTAGACAATTGCCTTCTGGAATCCCGGGAGCTTGTCGCCTTTTCATCAATCTGGTGTCCTATTGATTCCAATATTATGGAGAGGCCTTCTAGGTATTATCGAATAATCGTAATAATGCTCATTGTAGACATCGCATTGCTTTTTTTAATGCAGAAGTATTTTCAGGATTAATGGGGATTCTTGATTGGCTGGTACTTTCTTTAACACTTTCGTTGATCGCAATTTACGGTTGGTGGAAGACGAGAACGCAGGACGGTATTAGAGATTACATCCTAGGACAACAGGATCAGCGTTGGTGGCAGGTTGGACTCGCAGTGATGGCGACACAAGCCAGCGCCATTACATTTATTTCTACGACAGGACAGGGCTACTCAGATGGACTGAGATTTATTCAATTCTATTTTGGCCTGCCGCTGGCCATGATCATTATTTGCGTATGGTTTATACCTGCTTTTTATAAATTGAATGTTTATACCGCCTATGAATACCTGGAAAAAAGATTTGACTTGCGCACGAGGATATTTGCGGCATCAGTTTTTCTATTGCAGCGAGGTTTGGCGGCAGGTATTACTTTATACGCACCTTCAATCATTTTATCTTCAGTAATGGGTTGGGATCTGAGATTGACACACGTGTCTTGTGGGATCCTGGTCGTAATGTACACGGTCAGTGGCGGTTCTCGAGCCGTTTCAGTTACACAGATACAGCAAATGGCTGTTATTTTTATAGGTATGGTGATTGCGCTGGGAGTCATGATCATGCATATGCCAGTGGGATGGGATCTCAACAAAAGCCTGCATCTTGCAGGTGCAATGGGGAAAGTTAATCCATTGGATTTTTCATTTAATCTAAAAGAACGTTACAATTTGTGGTCAGGACTTACCGGTGGTTTATTTGTCGCTCTGGCTTACTTCGGTACCGACCAATCCCAGGTTCAACGATACCTTACCGGTAAAAATATTGCGCAAAGCAGAATGGGATTGGTATTTAATGGATTACTAAAAATACCAATGCAATTTTTTATCCTGATTACCGGGGTTTTGTTGTTCGTTTTTATGCAGTTTCAAGGCGTCCCGCTCTCTTATAATAAAAATGTGGAAAAAGAACTGCGCCAGAGAGCGCCGGATGATTTTAGAAGATTAAGTGAAGATAATTTGGAAATTAATCGAGTGAAATCGGAGCTGCTAAATCAGGTTACACCAGATAAGTTAATTCAGCTCAGCGAACTTAACAGCCGACAACAAACAACACGAATAGAAGTAGCCCAAATTGTTAAAAAAAATTCGCCGGATTTTGAGACCAACGATAAGGATTATATTTTTCTTTACTATATCATTAATTATCTGCCGGAAGGAATCGTGGGGTTGCTGATTGCTGTCATTTTTTGTGCAGCAATGTCTAGTATTGCAGCAGAATTAAATGCGCTGGCTGGTACGACGTATGTTGATTTCTATAAGCGTCTTTCAGGCCGTTCCGTTAAAATTCACCATGAATTATTGCTCATGCGTGCAATTACAGTTTTTTGGGGGATTGTCGCGCTGAGTTTCGCATTTTTCGCGAGCCTTTTTGATAATCTGATTCAGATGATCAATATATTAGGTTCGGTATTTTACGGCAGTGTGCTGGGCATTTTTCTGGTGGCCTTTTTATTAAAAAAAATAAAGGGTGTTTCTGTTTTTCCGGCTGCTTGCCTGGCTCAAATATTAGTTTTTGCGCTCTACTTTTATACTGACATCGGCTTTCTCTGGTATAATGTTGCCGGTGTATGTGCAGTGTTATTTTTCAGTATTTTTTTTCACTTCCTGCGTAGATCGGAAGGTTGAGGATTTTTATAAATCGTATATTTTAAACTTTTAAAAGAATACTCATCCTCGTCAGGATTAATAAATTTTACAATGATATTGGAATTATCTTCTGATGGCGAATTGCATTTAAATTTCTGGTGAAACTGGTATTTGGTTTTTTCTATCGGAAAATCTAATGTAAGTTTCCATTCTGTAATTTCGTGGCGGGTAAGACTGATTTCAATTTGTGGAAATGTGATAGGGTCACTAATTACTTCCATCGAAAGATCTAAAGTGTATTCACCTGAAGTTAGGTCATTGATGTGAAAAATTTCATGATTTGCAGTCAGGTTAAAAACCGAATCAGGATAATAGGCACTCTTGAATACTTTTTTATTCATGAACTTAAAGAACAGGCTGTCTGGTAAAAGACCTTCTGGTTCTGAACTCTTGGAACTGGCAGCTTTGAAGGCATAAAGCTTTTTGCGAAGTTCCTTGAGTCTGACGGGATCAATGATTTCATAGATTTCAAGGTCATCATAGACTTTGAATAGATACCTGTCCTTGTGAAGAAAATAGCCGTCCGAATAGATATCGGTGATTTGTCGATTATTGTTCATAAAAACAAATGTTCCGCGCTGATCAAATTCATGATTGAATTTCAGTTTATTTCCAAGGCTAGTACTGTAATCAGGTACATCTAAGTAATAATCTTCAGATAAATAGGAGAGCAAGCTTTCATAAATGTCATTATGCGAACAGACAGCTTCATACTTTTCTGCATGCTTAAGTTTTGGGGAATATATCAGCAGCGGTACTTTGTATGGATGCAGAGCATTCATTCTCGGCAGCTCAGTCATGGCATGATCACCTGTCAGGATAAAGACTGTTTGTTCGTAATCCGGTCTTTGTCTTAGTTTGTCAAATAGATCACGATAGGCATCATCAACGTTATACAACGAAAGGTAGAATTTCTTGTACTTGATCAAGTGATCTCTGTCTTCCGCATTGCTAACTTTTTTGAGGTCATCTTCGAATCGTCTGTTGTAGATTTCCGGATGCTTGATTGAAAAAGGCGAGTGGCTTGTTCCTGTAAATAAAATATCCATTCGTGGTATTGCAGTAAGACTATCGGTTGCAATAATATATTGTTGAAATAAGTCAAAATCATTGTACCCCCAAAAGTTTTGTTCATCGCCTACCAATACTTTTTCAAAATCGGGATCAAAACTGTTTTTATCAATAATTCGGTCAATATCATTAAAATTATAAAAGTGTTTTTTATTATGAAACCAGCTGCCCTGCCCGTAATAGAAGGAGGTATAATAATTATTTTGACGTAACACGTTGATGAGAGAAAAATGATATGGATATATTTCCATTAGCGAAAATCCGATTTCGCCATAAGGGACAGCAGCTTGAATAGCCGGATTGGCTGCAAATGATCGCTCGCCCAGACTAAGATGATTCGGCCAATACAAAGATACATTACTTAGGCTGTCAAGAAAAGGCATAAAGCTGATACCGCGGATCGGGTGTATAAAGTACTCTGATAGGCTTTCAGTCAAAAGGATAGTTATATTAGGCCTGGTTCTGAATTGGCCAAGGTGGTTGCCGAGTTCGTTTTTTGATTTAAAACGATGAAGAAAAGGGTATTGAGAATTACTATACTCATGTCCCTTGAAAAGTTCCTGATAAAGATCTGAATTCTCTTCGTTTTTTAATGCAAATACTTTATCCCAACGGTCCTTGATAATATTTGAATAAAAGTAGAATGATTTATTTTTTATAAGATCGCTGGCAACAGGAAATTTACCAAATACATCTATGATGATATAAATAATTGCTGCGATGAAGCCAAATCGTATGATCCATTTAAAATTACTTGTTCCATATCGTATTCTTTTTGAGTAGTAAAGTCCGGTGCCAAGTAAAATCATTGTAATGAAAATACAGGCACTGATCCGCGAATAGCTGATATTCGAAGTCTTGAGTGAAAAAGCCATTTCATCTGGTGTGTGCCCGAACACAAATACATCCAAAGGTTCCATTTGATAAAAAAAATACTCCAGAATGGATAGATGGCCGATCACCAGGGCAACCATAGCGATGTCGAATAAATACATTTTATTCTGTCCTTTGGACCTGGTTAGTCTATGGTAGATCAACCAAAGGAATGAAAAAATCCCAGCACATAGCAATAAGTCTTTCAGAAGGCCCATTGCTTCAGATTTAATCAGTTTCGGCGGATTAAAAAGGACGTGAAGAACGGATGTTTCGTATATTCTGGCAAGAATTACCAGCAGCAAGGCAAAATAGAAGAGTCCAAGAAACCTTCCTCGATGATCCGGATTTTCCTTTCTGGGTATCATAAGTTTCAGAGCTTGATGATGCCGTTTTCCCAACCCTTGATAAAGTCGGCGCCGTAATGTTCATAAAATTTCTTTGCGGGTTCATTCCAGTCCAAAACCTGCCATTTAAGCATTTTGGCACCCGAATGTCTCGAATCTTCGATCCAGCGTTCAAAAAGTAACCTGCCAATCCCTTGGCCTCTTAACCGTTCACGAACGATGAAGTCCTCCAGATACATGGTCATTCCGTTCCAGGTTGAAAATATGGGATAGTATAACGCCATTCCGTCGATGGTTCCGGATTCGGATCTGGCGATAATTGCCTTGAATAGGCCTCCGCGAAGTCCCTCTTCGTAGTCCTTGGCGGTTGTCCTCACGTCCTGTTCAGCCTTCTCATAGACGGCTAATTCCCTGACGAGTTCAAGAAGTGCCCAGGCATCCTCCGGTTTGGCAAATTCAATGGGATAGGGGATCATGATTGAATCTTGTTTTAATAAGCTGTTAAGCTGCAAACTTAAACCCAAAAAACTTAATTTGTTTTTGTCAAAACCGTAAAAAACAATATCTTTGCGACTCTTTATGGGGAAGGTATGTCCATAAAGCATTGATTTTTAATGAAATAAGTTTTTTTAGATTATTTAACAAGCCTATGCCTACTATTAACCAGCTGATTAGAAAAGGGAGAGAAGCTGTGGTCTACAAGAGTAAATCACGTGCACTTCAGGCTAATCCCCAGAAAAGAGGAGTTTGTACGCGTGTGTATACGACGACTCCAAAGAAGCCTAATTCGGCACTTCGTAAGGTGGCCAAGGTCAGATTGACAAATGGAACAGAAGTAATTTGTTATATACCCGGAGAGGGCCACAATCTTCAGGAACACTCAATCGTCCTGGTTCGTGGAGGTAGGGTTAAGGATCTCCCAGGTGTAAGATACACTATTGTAAGGGGAGCTCTGGATACTGCTGGGGTAAACAATCGGAAGAAGAGCAGGTCAAGGTATGGAACAAAAAGGCCTAAAAAATAATAATATTAGCCAGTCATGAGGAAACATAAACCAAAAAAGAGGATTCTTGATGCCGACCCTAGGTTCGGTGATACAATGGTGACACAGTTTATTAATAACCTGCTGCTCAGTGGAAAAAAGAGTACAGCATCTAATATTTTTTATGATGCGATGACACAGGTCGAAACCAAGACAAGCGAGAATCCACATGAGGTTTGGCAGAAAGCGCTAGCGAATGTAACGCCGCATGTTGAGGTGAAGCCCAAAAGAATTGGTGGTGCTACCTTCCAGATTCCTATGGAACTGCGTCCCGCTCGGAAAGTTTCACTTGGAATGAAATGGCTCATTAAATATTCCAGGCTGCGTTCCGGAAGAGGAATGGCAGACAAGCTCGCCTCCGAAATTATTGCTGCAGCAAAAGGAGAAGGCGCCGCAGTAAAAAAGAAAGAAGATACACATAAAATGGCTGAGTCTAACAAAGCCTTCGCGCATTTTAAATCATAACAGGGACCACCGGAAATTATGGCAAAAGACCTTAACTTTTTACGAAATATCGGAATTGCGGCGCACATTGACGCCGGGAAAACTACGACAACAGAGAGGATATTGTATTATACTGGTCTGACCCATAAGATCGGAGAAGTGCACGATGGAGCTGCAACCATGGATTGGATGGCGCAGGAGCAGGAAAGAGGAATTACAATTACTTCTGCTGCAACACAAACCAACTGGAACTGGAAGGACAAGTCGTTCACAGTTAATATTATTGATACACCGGGTCACGTTGACTTTACCGTTGAGGTGAATCGTTCGTTAAGAGTATTGGATGGTCTTGTATTTCTATTTAGTGCCGTGGATGGTGTTGAGCCTCAGTCGGAGACTAACTGGAGGCTGGCTGATAATTACAAGGTTCCGAGAATTGGTTTTGTTAATAAAATGGACCGGCAGGGTGCCGACTTTTTTATGGTTGTCAACCAGGTCAAGAAAATGCTTGGCTCCAACGCAGTGCCACTTCAGGTCCCCATTGGTGCTGAGGAGCATTTTAAAGGGGTTGTCGATCTGATTACCAATAAGGCAATGATTTGGGATGAGTCTACACAGGGAATGACCTATACCGAAATTCCTATTCCTGCGGATATCGCTGACCAGGTTCAGGAATATCGTCAGAGCCTTATTGAAAACATCGCAGAATATGATGATGATCTGATGATGAAGTTTTTTGAAGCTCCGGAGACAATCACAGAACAGGAAATGATCAATGCGATCCGTTCAGCAGTTATCGATATGAAATTTGTACCGATGATGTGCGGATCCGCTTTCAAAAATAAGGGTGTTCAGGCAGTATTGGATGCAGTATGCGCGTTTCTGCCAAGCCCGTTGGATGTTGAAGCAGTCAAAGGAACTGATCCTAAGACTGATGCTGAGGTAATCAGAAAACCAAGCATCACAGAACCTTTTGCGGCACTTGCATTCAAAGTCGCTACAGACCCATTTGTAGGACGATTGGTATTTATGCGTGTTTATTCGGGAAAACTTGATGCAGGATCTTATGTGCTTAAGGTGCGTTCTGAAAAGGACAAGATATCGATGGACAAAGAGAGAATATCGCGTTTGTTTTTGATGCATGCCAACGAAAGAAAATCAATTGAGTGCGTTGAAGCTGGTGACATTGCTGCAGCTGTAGGATTCAAGGACATTAAAACGGGAGATACGCTTTGTGATGATGCTAATCCTGTAATCCTAGAGGCTATGGTCTTTCCTGAACCGGTTATTAGTATCGCAATCGAACCTAAAACACAAAAAGATCAAGATAAATTAGGACTTTCTTTAGCAAAACTCGCGGAGGAAGATCCTACTTTCCGCGTATTTACTGATGAGAATACTGGACAGACGATCATCAGTGGAATGGGAGAATTACACCTGGAAATCATTGTTGATAGACTTAAAAGAGAGTTTGGGGTTGAATGCAATCAGGGTGCGCCGCAGGTGAACTATAAGGAGTGCATGACGGCGACTGTTGAACATCGTGAACGACTCAAAAAGCAAACGGGTGGTTCTGGACTTTTTGCAGATATGGCTTTCTCCATTGGGCCTGCTGATAGTGAATTTCTTGAAAGCGAAGAATACAAGAGCGGAAAGACCAAAATGCAATTTGTTTGGGACATCTTCGGAGGAGCAATTGACAAGACTTATATGAGTTCAATTGTCAAAGGATTTGAATCGATGATGAGTCAAGGAATTCTTGCTGGTTATAATATCGAAAGCATGAAAGTGCGGGTATATGATGGAAGTATGCACGCGGTAGACTCCAAACCTCAGGCTTTTGAACTTTGTGCTAAAGACGGATTCCGCGAAGCTGCACCTAAAACAGCTCCGCAAATATTGGAGCCGATTATGAAACTGGAGGTAATCACCCCGGAGGATTATGTCGGTCCTGTGATCGGTGATTTGAACCGAAGGAGGGGTTTGCCGAAAGGTCAGGAAGCGCGCATGGGAGGTGCAGTTGCAATTCAAGCAGATGTACCACTTTCAGAAATGTTTGGTTATGTGACTCAGCTTAGGACAATTACCTCAGGCCGAGCCAGCTCAACCATGGAGTTTTCACATTATTCACCAGTGCCAAAGCAGATCGCAGAAGATGTGATCGCCAAAGCAAAAGGTACAGTAAAAGCGTAATACTTATAATTATTAAATATTAAAGGCATGAATCAAAAAATTCGGATAAAGCTTCGTTCTTATGACCACAATCTGGTGGACAAGAGTACGGAGAAGATCGTCAAGACGGTACGCAATAGCGGAGCCGGCGTGGCTGGTCCGATTCCGCTGCCAACTGAAAAGGAGATATTCACAGTTCTGCGCTCACCGCACGTGAATAAAAAAGCTCGCGAACAGTTTCAGCTTCGGACCCACAAAAGGCTAATCGAGATTTATACGCCAACACCAAGAACGGTTGATGCGTTATCTAAACTCGAACTGCCGAGCGGCGTTGACATTCAGGTCAAATTATCCTGATTTTTTAGACATATTATTTTATTTAGTCAGCGCATGTTTTTTGCGCTGATCACTAACGTTAAAACTTAATACCGTGAACGGATTAATTGGAACGAAAATTGGCATGACCAGCATCTACACAGCAACAGGTGAATATATTGCCTGCACAGTGGTGGAGGCTTCACCCAATGTGGTGACCCAGGTTAAAACCTCAGATAGTGATGGCTATGATGCACTTCAGCTGTCTTATGGAAGTGTCAAAGTAAAAAATGTAAATCAGGCCAGAAAAGGGCATTTTGCAAAATCTGGTTCTGAACCAATGAAGAAATCTGCAGAATTTAAAAATATCCCTGTTAATAAAAACCTGGGCGAAACCATCACACTGACTGAGATTTTCAAGGAAGGAGATACAGTGCATGCGATGGGAGTTTCTAAAGGTAAGGGCTTCCAGGGTGTTGTCAAGAGACATGGATTCGGGGGTGTTCAAAACGCAACCCACGGTCAGCATAACCGTCAGCGTGCGCCAGGATCTATTGGTGCTTCGTCTTATCCTTCAAAGGTTGTCAAAGGTCTAAGAATGGCCGGACAGGCAGGTAATGCCAATGTTAAAGTTAGAAATTTGAAAATAGCCAAAATTCTTGAAGAAAAGAATCTTCTGCTGATTAAAGGAGCAATTCCTGGTCACAAGGGCTCATTGGTCATCATCGAAAAAAAGTAAGAAATGAATCTAGATATTTTAAATATATCAGGCAAATCTACAGGCAGATCAATAGAACTGCCAGAAGGCATCTTTGGAATTGAACCAAACGATCATGTGATATATCTGGCTGTAAAGGAATATCTTGCGAATCAGAGGCAAGGTACTTCTGATAGTACCGAAAGGGGAGATGTACACAGAACGACAAAGAAGTTTAAGCGTCAGAAAGGTACGGGAGGAGCCCGTGCGGGTTCACTTAAAAACCCGATGTTCAAAGGTGGTGGACGGGCGTTTGGACCTCATCCAAGGGATTATACGCAGAAACTTAACAAAAAAGTAAAGGTGCTTGCACGCAAATCAGCGCTTAGTCAGCTCGCATCCAAAGGTCAAATTAAAATTGTCGAGGATATTAATCTTCAGGCACCAAAGACCAAGGAGTTTGCCGGAATCCTCCATAATCTGGGACTGGCCGATGTGAAGACCGTAATTGTTACGCCTGCGTACAACGAAATCTTGTACAAATCAGGAAGAAATATTCCGCAAGCCAACATCAGAATTGCAGCAGACCTGAATACATATGATATTCTGAATTGCAAAACACTGCTGCTGACGGAATCAAGTATTCAAAAAATTTCAGAAACCTTAAGCTAAGATCATATGAGCAAACAAATACTGATCAGACCAATTGTCTCGGAGAAAGCAGACAAGTTGACAAAAAGTGGTAACCAATACACTTTCGTTGTGAATAGGGATGCCAATAAGCTTGAGATTCAAAAAGCAATTGAGAAGAATTATAAAGTCAATGTTACTTCGGTCAATACCATGGTGATTCCTGGAAAGGCAGTGACAAGAAATACAAAAACAACTGTATTGCGCGGTCGTAAACCGGCTTATAAAAAAGCATTGGTTACCGTTGCAGCAGGAGAAGAAATTAATATTTTTTAAGCTATATCAGAAATTGATCTATGCCAGTTAAAAAATTAAACCCGGTTACTCCGGGCACGCGATTTAGGGTCGCCAATACATTTTCAGAAGTAACCAAAGGTACTCCTGAGAAGTCGTTGATATCCGATAAATCCTCAACGGGGGGTAGAAATAATCAGGGCCGCAGAACAGTGCGTTACAAAGGCGGTGGGCACAAGAAAAGGTATCGTGTGATAGACTTTCACCGTAGTAAAGACGGAATTAACGCTGTCGTCAGCAGTATTGAATACGATCCAAACAGAACTGCCTATATCGCATTGCTGACCTATGCTGATGGTGAGAAAAGATACATCATCGCTCCTCAGGGCTTGACCGTTGGGCAAAAAGTGGTCAGCGGTAAAGGCAGCGCTCCTGAGATTGGCAATGCGTTGCCACTGGCAGAAGTGCCACTTGGATCACCTATATACAACATTGAACTACATCCTGGACAAGGAGGGGCATTGGTTCGAAGCGCAGGCTCTTCCGCAACCATGTTGGGAAAGGAAGATCGGTTTGCGGTAATTAAAATGCCTTCTGGCGAAATTCGCAGAATTCTTTTGACCTGTAAAGCAACGATAGGAGCAAGTTCTAATCCGGATCATAACCTACAGTCTGTTGGTAAGGCGGGTAGAAATCGCTGGAAGGGTATCAGACCACGTGTAAGAGGCGTTGCGATGAACCCGGTCGACCACCCGATGGGTGGTGGTGAGGGTCGTGCAACCGGTGGACTTCCACGTTCAAGAAACGGACAATTCGCCAAAGGACAGAAGACCAGAAGTCCTCATAAACATTCAGACAAAATGATCATTTCGAAAAGAAATGCCAAAAAATAGTAAATAAAATAAATTAAAACATGGCTAGATCGATACGCAAAGGACCTTATGTTCATCACTCACTTTTGGCAAAAATTGCCAAAGCGAAGGATTCGAGCAAAAAAGCTGTGATCAAGACTTGGAGCAGGGCTTCCATGATTATACCAGATATGGTCGGTGAAACGATCGCGGTACATAATGGAAAGTCATTCATTCCGGTTTATGTGTCTGAAAATATGGTGGGACATAAACTTGGTGAGTTTGCACCGACGCGCACATTTAAAGGACACTCAGGAAACAGATAAACAATCAAAATCCAGGAATCATGGAAGCTGTAGCAAAACTTAGAAATTGTCCAATGTCACCTCGTAAAATGAGGTTGGTGGTGGATCTTATACGCGGCAAACAGGCTGTGCAGGCTCTTCATATACTCAAGTTTACCAAAAAAGAAGCATCAATATGGCTCGAAAAACTATTGTTGTCTGCAATCAACAACTGGGAACAAAAACATGGAGAGGGCAAAGCAGATCAAAGTGATCTTTATGTAAAGACAGCTTTTGTTGATCCGGGTACTGTACTCAAGCGGTTTCAGCCGGCACCTCAGGGAAGGGCTAACCGTATACGCAAAAGGAGAAATCACGTGACACTTGTTGTCGCTTCAAGAACGAATACTAATAATTAATAATTAAACTGAATATCTGAATGGGTCAGAAGGCAAATCCAATAGGAAATAGACTTGGAATTATCCGCGGTTGGGAATCAAACTGGTTTGGGGGAGCGAATCTTGCACAGAAACTGGTTGAGGACGAAAAAATACGCAATTACCTCCAGGCAAGGATCCCAAAAGGCGGTATTGCTAGAACAATAATAGAAAGAACGCTTAAGCGTATTACGGTGTCAATACAAACTTCACGCCCAGGTATAATTATTGGTAAGGGTGGAACTGAGGTGGATCGTATCCGTGAAGAGCTCAAAAAATTAACGGACCAGGATGTTCAGATTAATATCATCGAAATTCGTAAACCCGAACTCGATTCAGCGATCGTAGGTGATACCATTGCAAAACAGCTTGAATCTAGAATTAATTACCGACGCGCAATCAAAATGGCCATCCAGTCAACGATGAGGGCCGGCGCTGAAGGGATCAAAATAAGAATCTCAGGTCGTCTAAATGGTGCGGAAATTGCCCGTTCGGAAGAATATAAAGATGGAAGAATTCCTCTCCATACTTTCCGTGCAGACATTGATTATGCAATCAAGGAAGCACTGACCGTTTATGGCAAGCTTGGAATTAAAGTGTGGATTTGCAAAGGCGAGGTTTTTACAAAAAGAGACCTGTCACCTTTGGTGGGGCTTACCAAAAAGGAGACTAAGCCTGGAATGAAGGGTGAAGGTGAAGGAGGAAGAGAGGAAAGAGGTGGCAGAGGTAGAAGACGCCAGTAATTTAAAATGTATTAATTTTGCAGTTCTTTTTCAAAAAGTAAAGAAAATAAGTCATGTTACAGCCTAAACGTCTCAAATACAGGAGACAACAGAAGGGAAGAAATAAAGGTATCGCAAACAGGGGATTCACAATTGCGTTCGGAACATTCGGACTAAAAAGTCTTGAAAATGCCCGTATTACGGACCGGCAAATAGAAGCAGCAAGGGTAGCTATGACGAGGCATATGAAAAGGGAAGGAAATGTCTGGATCAGAATATTCCCGGACAGGCCGGTTACGGCTAAACCGGCTGAGGTTCGTATGGGTAAAGGTAAAGGTACACTTGACCACTATGTTGCAATGGTCAAACCGGGCACGATTATGTTTGAAATGGAGGGTGTGCCATATGATATTGCAGTGGAGGCATTCCATCTCGCAGCGCAGAAACTACCAGTGGCTACCAAGATGATTATTCGGCCAACGGCACCAGAAGCAATTAATATTCAGTAATTTAGATATAAGCACAAATTATGGCTCTTAAGAAATATAAGGATTTCAGTAAAATGACAGATAGCGCCCTGGAAACCGAAATCAGTGCAGCAAAACAAAGAATGACTGAACTGAAATTTGAACATAAGGTCAAGGGACTTTCAAATCCCAGCGAGATTACGCATCTGCGAAGAGAAATTGCACAGATGTCTACGACGCAAACTGAGAGATCAAAAAATAAAAATGCCTAATTCAACCACAATGGAAAGAAATTTAAGAAAGGAAAGAATTGGTATTGTGACAAGCAATAAAATGGATAAGTCCATTGCGGTTTCAATTCAACAAAGACTCCTGCACCCTAAATACGGGAAGTACGTCAAGAAGACTAAGAAGTATTACGCACACGATGAAAAAAATGAATGTAACATCGGTGATCTCGTAAAAATTATGGAGACTAGGCCATTGAGTAAGTCAAAGTGCTGGAGGCTCGTAGAAATCATTAAAAAAGGAGAATAATTTTTTAGCCAAATATAATTCGGAGATTATGATACAACAAGAGAGCAGACTCAGAGTAGCGGATAACAGCGGTGCCAAAGAAGTACTCTGCATCCGTGTCCTCGGGGGCACCAAAAGGAGGTACGCTTCCCTCGGAGATAAAATTGTAGTTACAGTTAAAACTGCTTCTCCTGGAGGAGTAAAGAAGGGGACTGTATCCAAAGCTGTTATCGTAAGAACCGCCAAGGAGGTTAAAAGAAAAGATGGTTCTTACATAAGATTCGATGACAATGCCGTTGTGTTGCTTAACGCTTCGGATGAGCCAAGAGGTACAAGGATTTTTGGACCCGTAGCGAGAGAACTGCGTGAAAAAGATTACATGAGAATTGTGTCACTTGCACCTGAAGTGATCTAATATTATTAAAGAATCAGGACATGAAATTTAAAATTAAAAAAGGAGACAAAGTCCAGGTTATCGCTGGAGCCAATAAGGGCAAGACTGGTGAAGTTAGTGTCATTATTACCGACAAAAACAGGGCGGTGGTTGATGGGATCAACATTGTCAAGAAACATATGAAGCCGACCAATGACAATCCTGGAGGAATTGTGGAAATGTCAGCTCCTATACATATCTCTAACCTGGCTTTACTAGACCCTAAATACAACAAACCAACGCGCGTTGGTTATAAAGTAGAAAACAATAAGAAGGTTAGATATTCCAAAAAATCCGGACAAATAATCAAGTGATGAAATATACACCAAGATTAAGAACTTTTTACGAGTCCAATGTGGTCCCTGCCTTGCAGGCCAAGTACCAGTATAAGAGCGTTATGCAGGTGCCCAGACTTGTTAAAATATGCATCAATCAGGGTATTGGTGCAGCTACCCAGGACAAAAAACTGGTTGATATTGCTGTCGGTGAGATCGGTACTATTACAGGGCAAAAACCTGTCGCAACATTCTCTCGTAAAGCGATCTCAAACTTCAAATTGAGGGAAAACATGCCGATTGGTGTAAAAGTAACGCTAAGGGCAGACAGGATGTACGAGTTCCTTGACAGGCTCATCACTGTGGCGCTGCCAAGGGTTCGAGACTTCAGGGGTGTTAATGACAAAAGTTTTGACGGTCGTGGCAATTATACCATGGGTGTTACAGAACAAATCATTTTCCCTGAAATAGACATCGACAAAATCAATAAGATTACAGGCATGGATATCACCTTCGTGACCACTGCCGGTACAGATGATGAAGCATATTCCTTACTCAAAGAACTAGGTATTCCATTTAAAAACGCACCGAAGAATCAACAATAAATTATGTCCAAGAAATCCATTATCGCCAGACAACTTAAGCGCCAGAAAATGGTTGCAAAGTTTGCCGAAAAAAGAGCAACACTCAAAAAGGAAGGTAAGTGGGAGGAACTCGATGAACTTCCGAAGAACAGTTGCAAGATCAGGCTGAAGAACAGGTGTCAGCTTTCAGGACGACCAAAAGGTTATATGAGAAGATTTGGTCTTTCTCGTTATGCCTTCCGTCTGATGGCACTAAATGGAAAAATTCCCGGAGTAACAAAAGCAAGCTGGTAATAATTATTAAAATTAACTAAAATGGCTGTAACAGATACTATTGCAGACTTTCTTACAAGGATCAGAAACGCTCAGCAGGCAGGACATAGAGTAGTGGATATTCCCGCATCTAAAGTCAAAAAGACAATGACCGAACTGCTTTATAAAAACGGATATATTCTGAAATATACGTTTGTTGATACAGAAAACAAACAGGGTGATATTAAAATAGCCCTGAAGTATGATCCTATTTCCAGAATCCCTGCCATCAGAGAACTGGTGCGAGTAAGTAGACCTGGCAGGAGAATTTATAAAAAAGCGGACGAACTTCCTCGTATTATCAACGGCCTAGGAATTGCGCTCGTTTCAACATCCAAAGGCATTATGACCGATAAAGATGCAAGGTCTTCCAATATTGGTGGAGAGGTGTTGTGTTACGTGTTGTAATTATTAAATACGAATTATCATGTCGCGAATTGGTAGAAAAATAATCGAACTTCCCAAAGGGGTTGAAGTCAAACTTGAGAAAAATCTGATCACCGCCAAAGGTGCGAAAGGAAGCCTTTCGCAGCCCATAGATCCGGATATGACTGTTGCTATAGAAGATGGTGTGCTGACAGTTTCGAGACCTACAGAACAGAAGAGACATAAAGCCCTTCATGGACTTACGAGGGCGTTGATCAATAACCTTGTGATCGGTGTTTCTGACGGATTTACCCGTCAGATGGAACTGGTCGGAGTTGGTTACAGGGTCAGCAATACGGGTAATTTGCTCGAAATCTCAATTGGTTTCTCTCACCCGATCATGTTTGCTTTGCCTGCAGAAGTTAAAGTTGAAACTGTTACTGAGAAAGGATCGAATCCTAAAATCATCATTAGCGGAAATGACAAGCAGCTTGTTGGTCAGATTTGTGCCAAAATTAGGTCATTTAAAAAGCCTGAGCCGTTCAAAGGCAAGGGAATCAAGTTCACTGGAGAAATACTTAGAAAGAAAGCTGGTAAGACAGCAGGTAAGAAATAATAGAAAATTTGTAGGATATGCCTTCAATGTATACTAAAAGAGAGAAAATTAAATTCCGAATCAGGAAAAAAATTTCGGGTACCGCAGAGCGTCCCAGATTAAGCATTTTTCGCAGCAATAATGAGATTTATTGTCAGTTGATTGATGACGTTGCGGGAAAAACTTTATGTGCCGCATCAACCAAAGGAAATAAAGGTATTACTGGCAACAAAACCGAACGGGCCAAGGCCATCGGTACGATGATCGCCAAGCAGGCATTATCTATGAATGTAACAAGTATTGTCTTTGACCGGGGTGGATATCTTTATCATGGGCGAGTAAAAGCTTTGGCAGAATCTGCACGCGAAGGCGGTCTTGTTTTTTAATCATTGAATCAGACAAACAAAAATATTCATGGCAAAGTCAAATGTAGTTCGTGTAAAGGCAACGGAAACGGAATTAAAAGACAAAATGGTTGCGATCAACCGTGTTGCAAAAGTGACGAAGGGTGGTCGTACATTTAGTTTCTCAGCTTTGGTCGTCGTTGGTGATGGAAATGGTACGGTAGGCCATGGACTGGGAAAAGCACGAGAAGTTGCAGACGCGATCTCAAAAGCGATTGATGACGCAAAAAAGAATCTTGTAAAAGTTAATATCTACAAGGGAACAATTGCTCACGAACAGAATGGAAAATTCGGAGCAGGTAGGGTCCTAATCAAGCCCGCTTCTGATGGAACTGGTGTTATTGCTGGTGGCGCGATGAGAGCGGTTCTTGAAATAGCAGGGGTACATAACGTATTGGCAAAATCCCACGGCTCTTCGAATCCACATAACGTGGTCAAAGCAACCATTGATGCGCTCTCAAAAATTCGCGCTCCTCACGAAATTGCCAAAGTTAGAAAATTATCAGTTGAAAAGGTATTCACAGGTGTAAATTAATATCGGGATGGCTAAAATCAGAATTACGCAAAACAGAAGTGTCATTAAGTCCAGTGACCGGCAAAAGAAAACCATGCAGGCTCTTGGATTAAGAAATCGTCATCAGGTTGTGGAACTGGAAGAAACACCTGCTGTTCAGGGAATGATTGAAAAAGTTCGACACTTGGTTCATATAGAAAAGAAGAATTAATATGGAATTACATAATCTAAAACCAGCAAAAGGAGCAACGCACCGCGAAAAAAGAATCGCACGTGGTGAAGGATCCGGACACGGTGGTACCGCTACCAAAGGACATAAGGGACAAAAGGCCCGTTCAGGAGCTAAAATCAAGCGTGGGTTTGAAGGTGGTCAGACACCAATGCACAGAAGACTTCCAAAAGCTGGGTTCAAAAACATTAATAAAGTCGATTATACTATATTTAATCTGGATCAGCTAAAGGATATTGCTGAACAGGCAGGTTTGTCACAAATTGATGTGAAGACCCTTTCTGCTGCCGGAGCATGTAAACCAAACGCTCAGATTAAAATTCTGGGCAGAGGAGATGCAGCGACAGGCATGAATATCAAAGCACACGCCAGCT
The DNA here is from genome assembly GCA_046329325.1 of Saprospiraceae bacterium. Classification (GTDB taxonomy): domain Bacteria; phylum Bacteroidota; class Bacteroidia; order Chitinophagales; family Saprospiraceae; genus Vicinibacter. Next base: position 268,981 of record JAXLUU010000002.1, on the reverse strand, counting down.
CCCAATCCGCGGTTGAAAAAGTCAAAGCAGCCGGAGGAACGCTGGAAATTATCTAAGATTAGCTATGAATAAATTTTTCGAAACTTTTAAGAATATTTGGAGCATTAAGGAGCTCAGAGACAGAATTATTTTTACGCTGACGCTTCTTGCTGTTTTCAGAGTCGGATCTTCCATCGTTTTGCCCGGTGTAATACCAGGGGTGTTAAAAAATGCTGCGACTTCGAACAGCCTTTTTGGCCTGATCAATTCGTATACTGGTGGTGCCTGGAATAAAGCTTCGATATTTGCCCTGGGTATTATGCCCTATATTACAGCATCAATTATTGTTCAGTTGCTGGGTTTCGCAGTGCCATTCTTCCAACGCCTTCAACAAAAAGAAGGTGAGTCAGGAAGAAGAAAACTGAATCAGATCACGAGAATCCTTACGGTACTTGTTGTTCTTGTCCAAGGAGGAGGTTATTTAACTTATCTTCAGTCTATTGGCGCAGTTGACCCTGGTGTAAGCCAGTTTGTATTTTGGTTTTCAAACAGTATAATTCTTGCTGCAGGTACGATATTTTGCATGTGGTTGGGCGAACGTATTACTGATCGCGGAATAGGCAATGGTACATCGATGATAATTATGATCGGTATTATTGCTGCACTTCCAAGCGCATTTGCATTTGAGTTGCAATCACAACTTTCCAACAATGGTTTAATTATTTTTATTGCCGAACTGGTTGTCTTGTTCCTTTCTGTTCTGGCATCGATTCTGATTGTTCAGGGTGTGCGTAAAATCCCGCTCGAGTTTGCAAAAAGAATGGTTGGAAGGAGTGGCGGAGCAATGCCGGTACGAACAGACAGAGATTATTTACCCCTCAAGGTCAATAGTGCAGGTGTAATGCCCATCATATTTGCACAAGCTATCATGTTTCTGCCACTGACAGTAGTACAATATGTAACCAAAGATCCTACGATCGGTACTTCGGGTATTTTGAGACAACTTACAGATACATACGGATTTTGGCATAACTTGATCACTTTCCTTCTCGTTGTGGCTTTTACATATGTTTATACTGCGCTGATCGTTAATCCGCAGAATTATGCAGAATATCTGAAGCGCAACAATGCATTCATTCCGGGTATTAAGCCAGGAGAAGATACAGAAGAGTATATTGACAATACAATGACCAGAATTACCTTGCCAGGTTCAATATTTCTAGGATTTCTAACCATTCTTCCGGCAATCGCAGTTCTATTTGGAGTGAATCAGCAGTTTGCCAGATTTTTCGGTGGATCTTCGATATTAATTCTTGTTGGGGTCGTACTGGATACATTAGCCCAGGTTGAATCCTATCTTCTGATGCGAAAGTATGATGGCCTTGTACAGTCTGGACGAATCGAAGGACGTTCTAGTACTGGGGGCATTGGTACCAACTTTGGGTAAGAAATTGAAGTAACCCGATTACGATGATCTATCTAAAGCACGAAGAAGAAATAGAACTTATTCGTGCAAGTTCGATGCTCGTCAGCAAGACCTTGGCGCATGTTGCTGCATTGCTACGACCTGGAATAACTGGTATTGAACTCGATCAGGCAGCTGAAGAATTCATTAGGGATCATGGTGGGCTCCCGGCTTTTAAAGGGTTAAGTGGATTTCCAAATACCCTCTGTCTATCACTGAATGAAGCAGTTGTCCATGGCATACCGGGTAAATCAGAGATCAAAGCCGGTGACGTGGTCTCAGTGGATTGTGGTGTATTAATGAACGAATTTTATGGTGATTCTGCCTATACTTTTATTATTGGTGAAGTAAAGGAGGAAATCGCCAAACTGGTTCGGGTTACAGAAGAGTGTCTGTACAAAGGTATAGAACAGGCAATTGCAGGAAATCGAATAGGTGATATCAGCTATGCAATAATGTACCATGCTTCAAAAATTAATCCTTACGGTGTAGTTAAGGAACTTGTGGGCCATGGTATTGGAAGAAAGTTGCATGAAGCTCCTGAAGTGCCTAATTTTGGTGCAAAGGGGAAGGGACCTATGCTTAAAGAGGGAATGACACTGGCAGTTGAACCCATGATTAACCTTGGAACTGCTAATGTCAAGCAACTTTCAGACGGTTGGACCATTGTGACGAAAGACCTAAAGGTTTCAGCACATTTTGAGCATACATTGGCTGTCCAAAAGGATTCAGCCGAGGTGCTCTCCGATCACTCCTTGATAAAAAGCGCTATAAAAAATAATATCGAATTGTTAAAATAATTTACCAAAAAAGCCGATATTTGCACGCCATTTTAAAAGATGACCAAAAAGAACCTTATTCAGCAGGACGGTATTATCGAGGAAGCCCTCTCAAATGCCATGTTTAGAGTAAGATTACAGAATGATCATCTGATTATTGCGACAATTTCAGGCAAGATGCGTATGAATTATATCCGTATTCTGCCGGGGGATAAAGTTGCAGTTGAAATGAGTCCTTACGATTTGTCGAGAGGACGTATTACTTACAGGTATAAATGATGATTGTATGAAGGTTAGAGCTTCAATTAAAAAAAGAACAGCTGATTGTAAGTTTGTCCGTAGAAAGGGCAAGCTTTATATTATTAATAAGAAAAATCCAAAATTTAAACAGCGTCAGGGATAAAATTACCGAATTATGGCTCGTATTGCAGGTATAGATTTACCAAGAAATAAAAGGGGTGTTGTAGGATTGACTTATATCTATGGTATAGGTTCTACAACGGCCAAAGATATCCTGGAGAAAGTTGGAATTTCTCAGGATGTGAAAGTAGGAGAATGGTCTAATGACCAGGTGCAAAATATTGCCCGCCTGATTCAGGATGAATACAAAGTGGAAGGAGAGCTTCGAAGTGAGGTTCAGCTAAGCATTAAGCGATTGATGGACATTGCTTGTTTTAGAGGAATTCGGCACAGGAAAGGACTTCCGGTTAGAGGTCAAAGGACCAAAACAAATGCAAGAACGAGAAAAGGAAAACGTAAGACCGTTGCCAACAAGAAAAAAGCAACCAAATAATAACTGATCATATTATAAATTAAGGATAAAAATGGCAAAAGGTAAAAAGGCTAAAAAAAGGAAGGTCAAAGTTGATTCTGAAGGAGTTTCATATATACAGGCCACCTTTAACAATATTATCGTTTCAATCTGTAATAAAGCTGGTGAAGTCGTAAGTTGGTCTAGTGCTGGTAAAGCAGGATTCAAAGGTTCTAAAAAAAATACACCTTATGCTGCCCAAATGGCAGCTTCAGACGCAGCTGGAGTGGCGTTCGAGGCAGGAATGCGGACGACTGAGGTTTTTGTACGTGGTCCTGGTGCAGGAAGAGAATCTGCAATTAGAGCGATTGACGCAAGGGGCATTAAGGTGCTTAAAATAACTGACTTGACGCCGATACCTCATAATGGTTGCAGACCGCCAAAACAAAGACGTATATAATTTTTTGAATAGAGCAATATGGCAAGATATACAGGACCAGTAACGAAGAAATCAAGGGCGCTGGGTCAATCACTGACCGGGTACGACAAATACTTTGAAAAGAAGAATTATCCTCCGGGTCAGCATGGACCATCAAAAAGACGTAAGCAGAAGTCTGATTATGCTTTACAGTTGATGGAGAAACAGAAGGCAAAATACACTTACGGTGTACTCGAACGTCAGTTTCGCAATATTTTCCATGATGCACACAGAAAATCAGGTAAGACAGGTGAAATACTTTTCCAGTTACTTGAATCCAGGCTTGATAATACAGTTTACAGATTGGGACTTTCTTCTACAAGAAATGGGTCAAGACAACTAGTAAGCCATCGTCACATTGTAGTCAATGGTAAAATCGTGAATATTCCATCGTATAGGCTGAAGCCTGGTGATGTAGTTGGGGTGAAAGGCAATTCGCAGTCGCTTGAAATGATTACCCATAAAGTCAGCCAAAAATCTGATGTACGGAAATTCACATGGCTTGAATGGAATGCTGATAAAATGGAAGGAAAATTTCTTGCCTATCCCACGCGTGATCTGATTCCGGAGAATATTAATGAACAGCTTATCGTCGAACTTTATTCGAAATAATTATCATTTACTACAATCCTCGATATGAGTATACTTAATTTTCAGAAACCAGACAAAATTATTCTTCAAAAAGCTGACGACTTCGAAGGCTCATTCGAGTTTAAGCCGCTGGAGATTGGTTTCGGTCAGACACTCGGTAATGCACTGAGAAGAGTATTGCTCTCCTCCCTGGAAGGCTTTGCCATTACTTCAGTCCGGATTGCAGGTGTCGAACACGAATTCTCAACCATTAAAGGGGTGATTGAAGATGTGGTCGAAATCATACTCAACCTCAAGCAGGTAAGATTCAAAATCAGACCGAATCACGAAGAGGTGCGCGAAGAAAAGTTGTACCTGACAATCAGTGGCAAAGACGTTTTCAAGGCTGGTGAAATCGAAAAATTCACCAATGTATTTGAAATTAGTAATCCAGATCAGGTAATTTGTCACCTTGAGCCGTTTGTCAATCTTGAAATAGAACTAACAGTTGCCAAAGGTAGGGGTTATGTTCCTGCTGATGAGAATGCAAGCAAGGATCTTCCAATTGGGGTGATTCCGGTTGACGCGATTTACACTCCGATCAAAAAAGTGGCTTATAGTGTATCCAACGTTAGGGTTGGACAGAAAACAGACTATGAGAGACTTCTTTTGGAAATAAAAACCGATGGTACAATTCATCCTGAGCAGGCTGTTAAAGAAGCTGCGAGGATATTGATACATCATTTTCTGCTCATCACAGATGAGAATATCACTTTTGAAGATGCAGTTAGAAAGGAAGACACGATCGTAGATGAGCATGTTCTTCATATGCGCAAGCTGCTTAAGACTAATCTTGAAGATCTTGACCTCTCTGTCAGAGCCTATAACTGCCTGAAGGCAGCCAAGATCAATACGCTTGGAGAGCTCGTCAAATACGATACACATGAACTTTTAAAATTCAGGAATTTCGGTAAGAAATCGCTTGTTGAAATAGAAGAACTGCTCCAAACCAAGAATCTAAGTTTTGGAATGGACTTGACACGATACAAACTGGACGAAGAATAATTTTTACAATCTTACAATCGGGAAGTCATGAGACATGGAAAAGCATTTAATCACCTGGGTAGAAAGAAGGGGCATCGCACCGCGTTGCTGAGAAATCTCTCAGGGTCATTGATTCGTCATAAACGGATTATCACTACACTCGCCAAGGCCAAGGCCTTGCGGGCTTATATTGAGCCTTTGATCACAAAATCAAAAAATAATACGACACACTCAAGAAGGATAGTTTTCACTTACCTGAACAATAAAGAAGCTGTCTCAGAATTGTTTGGTACAGTCGCTGAAAAAGTTGGTACAAGACCTGGAGGATATACCAGAGTAATCAGAACAGGATTTCGTCGTGGTGACGGTGCCGAAATGGCTATGATAGAACTGGTAGATTTCAATGCAACGATGGTTAGTGCTTCCCAGGCGGCAACACCGGCTGCAGCTGGTAAAAAGACCAGAAGGGGGTCAAGAAAATCTAAAACGACAGCAACTCCAATTGCCCCAGAGGAAACTTCTCAGGAAGCTGAATCAACAGAATAATAGAAAATAAAAATTAACGAATAATTATTACCAGGCGACCTTGTGTCGCCTTTTTTGTTATATATAGCTAGTAATCAATTATTTAGCAGTTTATTTTAACTGGCTATACGGCCCGGATTCTATTTATTAGTCAAAAGTGTCGAAGTCAATAATTTTCATATAAAAAATAATTATATATAAATTTAAAAGAATGTTTGGTTAATTAAGAAATTATTTAACTTTGTAGAAATTAAACCAAATCTTATATGAAAAAGCATCAATTGTTATTTACCTTAATCTTAAGTGTATTGTGCCTGACATCTTATGCACAAGACAAAAAAATGTTCGCAGGTTTAAACCTGGGTTTTCATAGTAATGACGCTGAAAGTCATTTTAACCTAGGACCTAGGTTTGGATACTGGCTTTCAGAAAATTCTGCTATTGTTGCAGGAATTGGAATTTCGAATCACAAGGACAAAGGCACAGACATCAAAACCAATGGGTTTGGCATAGGAGCCGAATATCGCTATGGATGGCACCATGGTGATAATACTTTCTTCTATCTGGCGCCTGGCTTGTCTTACAATTCTCTCAAAGAGGGTGATGAAGATCCATCTACTGCGTTTTCTGTTTATTTGACCCCGGGAGTTCATTATATGTTGGGTGACCGTTGGTCGATTAATGCTGAAATTGGTTTGTTGAACTACACTTCCAGCAAAACGCATGGTGGAGATGCAGTTAACCAATTCTCTGTAGGTACAAATTTTGACGCATTGGCATTTACGCTTTGGTATCATTTCTAAGTCAAGTCGTCAATAAGAATCTTATATCAAAAGCCTGGTCAATTGATCAGGCTTTTTTTATTTAGAAATTCTCCATGGTATTTGTGGCATGTCTCAGCCAATGAAGAAGTTGATTGTTATTTTGTAATCACATAATTGAGCGATTAAAAACTTGGCATCAAATTTCTTATGGCGGTTATTGCTATTATCAAAAACATCAAATAGAAGAATTGGGATTGACGGCAATATTGAGTTTCGTTTGAATTAAGTTTCAGCTTCATTGCTAAATGAGCCACTTTTCATAACAAATAGTTATTTAATTTGGGTGTGAATCCACCGCTGTATATATTTGCAAAACTTATATATAATGGCGCCTGAGATTAGAAAAGCGGTTCTTCTTCTTAGTGATGGTTCAGTGTTTAGTGGCAAGGCAGCTGGTTTTAGGGGGATTGCAACTGGTGAAATATGTTTTAATACGGGAATGACCGGATATCAGGAAATTTTTACTGATCCTAGTTATCACGGTCAGATCATGATCATGACGAATGTGCATATCGGTAATTATGGTTGCAAGTCATCTGAAAAAGAATCTTCAGGAGTTCAAATCGCAGGATTAATCTGTCGTAATTTCTCTACACATTTCAGTAGACTGATGACTGATGAATCACTGGAAAATTATCTGGTGGATAATAAAATTGTTTGCATTTATGACATTGACACCAGGGCACTTGTACAGCACGTGCGTAATAAAGGGGCGATGAATGCCCTGATCAGTACAGATGTAAGCGAAATTTCACATTTAAAAAAAATATTGTCTCAAGTTCCGGACATGCTTGGTCTTGAATTGGCTAGTAAAGTGACTACTGCATCACCTTACCTGGTAGGGGATACAAATTGGGAAATCAAGGTTGCTGCGCTGGACTTTGGTATGAAGTCAAGTATACTCGAGCAACTTAGAATCTTGGGTATGCAGGTGAAAGTATTTCCTGCAAAATCCTCCTTTGCATTAATGGAGCAATGGGAACCTCACGCTTACTTCCTGTCAAATGGTCCGGGTGATCCTGCATCCATGGATTATGCATTACAGACTTGTTCTAAAATAATAGAATCAGGCAAACCGGTTTTTGGAATTTGTCTAGGGCACCAGATTCTGGGACTTACGCTGGGGATGGAGACGTATAAAATGCACCAGGGTCATAGAGGTAGTAACCACCCGGTTAAAAACCTACTAAACGGAAGAGGAGAAATAACTGCACAAAACCATGGGTTTGCGCTGTCAATGGAATCCCTAATGAAATTCAGTAAAGATCTTGCGTTATCGCATGTCAACTTGAATGACAATACCGTTGAGGGATTTATTCATAAGACAAAACCTCTTTTTTCTGTCCAATACCATCCGGAAGCAGGGCCAGGGCCCCATGATTCCAGATATCTTTTTAGCGAATTTAGAGAGATGATTGAGCGCGTATATGGAAAAGTTAGTGACAAAATTTCAGCGTAAATGAGTGAGATAATAGATGTATTTGCCAGGGAAATACTGGACAGTAGAGGCAATCCCACAGTTGAAGTGGAAATCTTTACAGAGGATGGTGCTATGGGTAGAGCTGCAGTGCCCTCCGGTGCGTCGACTGGTAAGTATGAAGCACTCGAATTGAGAGACCAAGACCCAAAGAGATATAGTGGAAAAGGCGTCAGAAAAGCGTGTCAGAATGTCGAAGAGGAAATCGGAGATCTCCTGATCGGTGTTGAAGTGTCCGATCAGCGATATATTGATGAGTTAATGATTGATGCTGATGGTACAGAAGATAAGTCCAGATTTGGTGCGAATGCACTACTAGCCGTTTCAATGGCAGCCTCGAAGGCGGCTTCGGAAGAATATGGAATGCCTTATTACCGATACATCGGTGGAGTTAATGCCTCTGTTTTGCCCGTTCCATTAATGAATATTATTAATGGCGGTGCGCACGCGGATAATAAACTTGATTTTCAGGAATTTATGATTGCCCCGGCCGGAAGCAATAGTTTTGCTGAAGCGCTGCGAATGGGCTCAGAAATCTTTCACCAGCTGAGGAAAGTATTGAAAGACAAAGGCTTTTCTACCAATGTTGGAGACGAAGGTGGATTTGCTCCAGAATTGACGGGAAATGAGGAAGCGCTGGAACTTATTCTCAGGGCGATTGAAAACGCGGGATATAGGCCCGGAGAAGATGTTTATCTAGCCTTAGATCCAGCAGTCTCCGAACTCTTTGACGAAAAGGACGGCTTATATCATTTTAAAAAATCAGGTGGCGGTTCAAAATCTACTGCCGAGATGATTGAATATTGGCTGGACTGGGTCAAAAGGTACCCAATCATTTCAATTGAAGATGGTCTCGCAGAAGATGACTGGAATGGATGGGTTGAAATGACCAGAACTATGGGAAGCAAAATTCAGCTTGTTGGAGATGACCTTTTTGTAACCAATGTCTCCAGATTGCAAAAAGGAATCGATGTGGCTGCGGGCAATGCCATTCTGGTGAAAGTCAACCAAATCGGTACCTTGACTGAGACCATTAATACGGTACAGCTCGCGCAGAGAAAAAGATTTGGGACAGTCATGAGCCATCGTTCTGGAGAAACTGAGGATACCACAATAGCAGATCTTGCAGTGGCACTCAATTGCGGGCAGATCAAGACGGGTTCACTCTCTAGAAGTGATAGAACTGCGAAATACAACCAATTACTGAGAATTGAAGAAGAATTGGGAGATCAAGCCGTGTTTTATGGAAGAAATATACTTGTTAGATAATAATAATGTATATTTGCTTATAATTTAGTGTATTATGTTAGGTTTTGTGAATAAAACACATGGATTTATTGCCTTTGTAATGCGATATCGTATTTTGCTTATGATCATTGGCTTCTTTGTTTATTTGTTCTTTTTCGATGAATATAATCTGAAGACCAGATTCAAAGTCGCTGCGACAACAAACAAGCTGATTGAACAAAAACAAAACTATTTGCATTTAATTGGTGAAGCAAAACAGGATAAGCTTGATCTTGAGCAAAATTATGAGAAATTTGCACGCGAAAAGTTTATCATGTCAAGGCCTGATGAAGACGTGTTTATCATTGATGGCCGGCAAATCAAACAATAAATAGAATGAGTGTATTGGTGAATAAAAATTCCCGGATCATCGTTCAGGGAATAACAGGTCATGAAGGAAGTTTCCACGCGGAACAAATGATCGCCTATGGATCACCGGTGGTTGGGGGAGTTACCCCTGGAAAAGGTGGCGATTTGTTTCTCGACAGACCCGTATTTAATACTGTTAAGGAAGCAGTAGACAAAGTCCAGGCGGATACAAGTATTATTTTTGTACCCCCGGCATTTGCGGCTGATGCTATTATGGAAGCAGCTGAGGCAGGAATAAGAGTCATTATTTGTATTACCGAAGGGATTCCGGTACAGGATATGATCAAAGTCAAAGACTACATCAGTAAATATCCTTGCGTGCTAATAGGTCCTAATTGTCCCGGTGTCATAACCCCGGAAGAAGCCAAAGTAGGAATAATGCCTGGTTTTATTCACCGAAAAGGGAAAATTGGTATTGTAAGTCGTAGTGGAACACTTACCTATGAGGCAGTAGATCAAGTAACGAAAGAGGGAATGGGTCAGTCTACTTGTATTGGTATTGGTGGTGATCCCGTACCAGGAACAACCACATTGCAGGCAATACAGATGCTGATGTCAGATTATGAGACCGAAGGAATTATTATGATCGGTGAGATCGGAGGCAGTATGGAGACTGAAGCAGCTTTGTGGATCAGGGATTTCGGGACGAAGCCTGTAGTAGGATTTATTGCAGGAAAAACAGCACCCAAGGGCCGAAAAATGGGACACGCAGGTGCAATAATTGATGGTGCTGCTGATACAGCGGATGCCAAAATCAAAATCATGAGTGAATGTGGAATACACGTTGTTGACTCGCCCAGTCAAATTGGTAAAAAAATGAGAGAAGTCATGGAGAATGCCTCCAGGTAATTTTATTTGCTACTTTTTCTAGACCTATAATATTTGGGATGAACCAGCAGCATCCCGAAAGACTCACCATCTTCTTTTTCTACTTTAGCATGATGCGCACCATGAGCCCTCAGGATTGCTTTGGAATAGAAATTATCAAGCTGCCGAAACCAGTTGAATCGCTTATGTATATATACATCATGAATTAGAAAATATACAAGCCCGTAAATTGAAATTCCAATTCCTACAAAAAGCAGAATTCTTAAATTTTCGTTTAAACTCCCCAGTAAATAACAGAAAAAGCTCGGAATAGCAAAAACAAGAAAAAAACGGTCATTTTTCTCCCAAAACCCATGCTTCATTGCAGGCTTATGGTGATCTTCATGCCAGGACCACAGAATACCATGCATAATAAATTTATGGGTAAACCAAGCCATAAATTCCATTCCAAGAAATGCCAGAACGACAGCAAGTATATTTAGAATCATAGCATTATAACACCTTGTGGAGTGTATGGTTTAATGTTCGTTATCCTGCTCGGACTTCATGAGTGGGATCTGTACATAAAAGGTAGTGCCGGATCCTTCACTGGAATGAAAATACAGGGCGCCATTGATCGATTCAATAATCTGTTGGCACATGGCAAGTCCTAGACCAGTCCCGCTCGTCTTTGTTGTAAAATTAGGAAGGAATATCTTTTCCTTCATCTCATCAGGTATTCCGATTCCATTATCCTGTATGGAGATAAGCGCTTTATTGGTTTTTCGAATGAGCTTGATATCAATCATTCCTCTTCGATCATCCGGAATGGCTTGAATGGCATTATTAATCAGATTATTCAAAACCCTTATCATTTGCGTACGGTCACAAAAAACATAAAGTTCATCAATCGGAATTTTTAATAGTATATCAATATCATCTCTTTTTCTGAATAAGTCATGTACACTTGAAATTAGGTCATTAATCAAAATTCTTTCATTCTCAGCCTTAGGCATTTTGGCGAAGTTGGAAAACTCTGTGGCGATCTTTGTTAAGCCTTCGATTTGTTCCAATATGGAATCTGCAACAGCATTAACCAATTCCTCGTGATTTGATCCTGATCCGGATTTGATCTGCTGCTGCAGGTACTGTATATTGAGTTTCATCGGAGTGAGCGGGTTCTTGATTTCGTGTGCAACCTGTTTGGCCATTTCACGCCATGCAGAGTCCCTCTCGGACTTGGCCAGAAGATTGGCGCTTTCGTCCAACTGATCAACCATTCGGTTGTAATCATTAATCAATTCCCCAATTTCATCATTGCCACTCCATTCAAGGGGTTCATTGTTTTTTCCAAGCCTGATCTGCCGGATTCTACGGCTCAGTACTTCCAAGGGTGAAGTGATGCTATTAGCCAAAAAAGTTGCCATGCTGGCCGAAATCAGAAACAGAAATACATAGATATTCAATAGCGTATTGATGAGATTGGCTAGTCGACTGTGTCCTGACGCGCTGGTGGATATATCACTAGACATTTTAATGATTCCTGCTCGCTGGTTATTGACAAGTATGTTTTTTAGCGCACTGACCCTTTCAAGTCCTGACTCACTTAAATATTTATTTAGTGCGACTTCATCGGGACTTCTATTATTCTGAAAGTAGAACAATGGATCGCAGAGCAGATGCTTCGATACTTCAGCTTTATTTGAAGAAATCATCGGAATCTCAAAGCCATTGTTATCAAAGTACTGAATTTTATAATCAAATAATGTGTATGAGTCACTAACTTGATTACGAATAGTAAGTTCTATATCATCTTGATTCTTGTAATTTTGAACCGACCGCTCGAGTGTCTGGCTAAAATATTTTAGCTTGTTGGAAAGGGATTCATTTGAAATCTGTTCTTCAGATTTTTTAGTAAAAAATACAGTTATTACTGCTATTGTTAAAAAACTAAATACAATGCTCAGAATAACATAAAATTGTATCCTGTTCCGAAGCGAAGGTCTTTCGCTGATCTTTAGGCTGAGACTCTCCGGAAGAATCCGGTATTTCTGATTGACAAGGCTGGTTAGGTATGCCAGAATGATCAAAGCTGTGAATAAGTAGGAAAAAAGCGATATCGCCTTAATAATTCCGGGTATCTGATGACCCAGCATAATCAGATAATCCGGTTTAGCCTTGGTTAGTAGCATTTCATTCCGACCAGATTTTGAGCTGGCGGTCGTGTCATTTCCAAGGGTTCTCTTGGCCCAGAAGACATCAGGGTAAGAAAAAGTGTTACTGTATTTTCTGTAGTTGTCTTCAAAAATGACAAGACTCAAATTATTTTCATTTGCATTCCTGATGAGTTCGGGAAGTCCTTTATTAAAAGCATTGCCAGTCGTATCCGTTGTTATTGAATTTTGGCGAATAAAATTATTTATAAGCTCTGACTTTATATTTCTGATTTTTACATTCTGGTAATGAAATACCAGCGAGGAAGTGAGGAAACTTACTATGATAATCCAGGAAATTAACCAGAGTATATTGTTCTGGCTGTAGTCAAGAAAGAATTCTTGTAAAAGAATTATTATAATGCTACTGATTAGGAAAGTCCATGCACTGATTTCAAGTTTTAAAGCTGGATATATCAAAAAGAATATGACATATGCAGCAGCCTGCACAGCCAGACGTTGACGGAATGGCAAATGAAAACTTTGACTGCTTTGATTTAGTTTGTGTGAAATCAGAAAAACAGATAACAAAATAAATACCAGAGAAAGAATCAGAAAGTAATTCTCAATCGGCATAAATACAAGCCGATCCATATCCAGATAAAATGCTGACTTGCCAAAAATAGATTTAAATGTGGTGCAGTATATTGAAAGACTCAGCAGAATACCAATATAATTAAACACTGGAATAATCCACCGTGGATAATATAAATTGTTTTGATATTCTAATGCTTGTATAGGATAGTAATTATGCCAGAAATAAGCCATGTGAAATGCCATTCCTGCGAGTACGAGAAACTCAAAAAAAGTATATGTTTTTAGACTGGTTTCAATCCTGCTATGGGTAAGAAAACTGTCATAAAAATTGGTATCATGGATCATCCACTGCGAAATACTGATGATCATAAGAATTCCTGTAAGCCAGATTAAAAAACCCCAGGAGTAACTTTTAAGATCGAAAAAATACCTTGAAAAATAATGAAAAGGAATGGATAGTAATAATAAAACGAAGAGATAGAACGCCAATAGAAAATTGGAATAGTAAGTTGATAATGCTGTTCCGGCATTATAAATAAATCCTACACTTTTTCCGGTCGAGTCCAGTAGTTTGAGTTGTGAACTATCACTACGATTATTGGTGATTGAAAAATCAGCAGGCAATGATTCCTTGTCAAGTATTTGTTTGTAATCAATGAGGCAAACCGATACATCACCTAATTTTAATGGCGATTTTATTCCATAGTAGTATTGATCTTTGACTGAAAAGAACCCTTTGCCCTGATCGTCATTACATGACGCCCAGTTGTTGTCAAAAAATGTTTCATCGGCATTCCAGTACTTTGGAGATCCATCCTTGCAAATGATAATGTGGCGGTTTGACAATTCCTTTTGCTGCCTGATTATCTGATCAAGCTTAAACAGCAGTTTGTGAAAATCAGCATAGTCGTCCTGTAGAGACGGAATTTTGCGAACAAGTTGCTCGTGAGTTGACTCAATGCTTCGGATATCATCCATTGCTGAACAGGCAAGTACATGTCCATGGTCATGGCCAAAGAGTACATAATAATGTTCATAGGTTTTGCCCAAAAACAGGAGAATAAGCCCAATAAACCATATTTTAAGCCACGGGCTATGTGCGGGAGATATTTCTAAAATCTCTTTCACAGTGTAAAGTTATGTATTATATTAAATTATAATACAAACAATATCAAAGGCTTTTGATATCTTTGGATCCGGATGCGGGTATTGTTCTATCGCGCCAGGTCTCGAGCCAGGTGAGGAAAGTCCGGACAACGTCGGGAGTTGCACCACCTAACTGGTGGACATTCGAGAGAATGATAGAAAGTGTCACAGAAAATAACCGTCTTGCTTGGCAGGATAAGGGTGAAAATGTGTGGTAAGAGCGCACAGGCGCATTTAGTAATAAATGCATCGGATAAACCTTGCAAGTTGAAATGCCAAATAAATCCGCTAACTAGCAATAGTTTGTTCCCCGGACAGGTTCAGACCGGCGGAAGGGTAGGCAGATTGAGGTCTTAAGTGATTAAGATCCCAGATAAATGATAGAAGGTCCGTAAGGATAACAGAATCCGGCTTACAGATGTCCGCATCCAATTTTACACGAGGTTATTGATCAGCACCAGTGCCTTCATCTGATGAGGTTTGAAAGGCACCAAGGTCAAAAATAAATGAGAAGCGCAAGGTATTGGCCAGCGGACTTCTGGTGATGTTAGTGGGCACCAGATAAGAAAGATTTATCGAAAAAACATTATATTTGAAACCAGTTCCCAGTGTAAAAAATTTCCGGTTGCCTTTTAGCGCGTTTTCATGAAAGTAGCCCATTCGAATGGCAAAGGTTTTGTCATACCAGTATTCTAACCCAAATGAAAGCATCAATTCCTGTAGCTCTTCTCGAAAGCCTCCTGTAGCATCAGTAAAAGAACCAAAAACACCAGTGAAAAGATCTTTTTCACGATAATCCGCAATTCGGTTCTTATTGACATCAAAGCAAGTTGAGTCACCAATTGGGCAAGGCGATGGTACCATTAGTTTATTAATGTCAAAAATGGCATTGAGTGTATTATAGTCATCAAAATTCATTTCGTAATTAGCTCCTATGGCAAGATTTGTAGGAATAAAGTCCTTTACTGTATTTCGCGTATAGGAGACTTTTGCGCCAAGATTGGTTATAGAACCACCCAGGCTAAGATAGTTTGATCGTCCACTGGCGCCCAGTTTTCCTTTATAGAAAACGCCAAGGTCTGCGCCAAAAGTAGTGGCTGGGTATATTTGTGTACCCCCAATCGTTCTATTGGAAGCCAAACTGGAACGGGCATATTTTGCACTAAGGCTTGCACTGAGATTTGGAGATAACTTCCGGGCATAACTGCCTACCACTTCAAACTCGTTGGGGCGACCTGTTCCTAAATCCATGCCGTTTTCATCTTTAAAGTCAATTGAACCCAGTGAAAAATAGCGAATTGCCATTCCAGCTGTTTGCAATTTGTCAATTTTTTTATAGCCGGACAGATAAAATAAATAAATATCATCAATACCCAGATTTCTAAGCCATGGTGATAGCGTTGCAGAAATACTAAGGTCTTGTTCAGCAAAAGCAAGTCGGGCAGCATTATGGTGGATCGCATTAGGGTCCGCACTAAGAGCGACCCCCGCATCTCCCAGAGCACCGGATCGGGCGTCTGGAGTGATACGCAAAAATGGCATAGCCGTTAGGATTGTATTGGAGACACATTCACCAGAAGCATCTACAACACAATGTCTAATTGGGTTCCATATCTGGCCAACTGCATTTATAATAGTTAAGAATGATGTCAGAATAATGAATAAAAACCGCATGATTTTGATTTAAAGAAGGCGCTAAATTAAAAAAAAATATAATATTTAACGAAACAGGGATATTAATTAGAACAGGTACTAAACTGAATTAGGCTAGTGTTTATTATCTCAGAATTACTAATTTTTGATAAGTACTTTTCTGTGAAAGTATGATTTCCTTTGTTGAAGAATATAAGCCAACTCTGTAGAGGTAGACACCATTTGCCAACAAGTTGCCGAGGTCATCGCGGCCATCCCATTCGATATCATCAATCCTAAAACCACCAGGGGTGATTCTTTGCTGAATTGTCTTGACCACCTTGCCTGAAATGCTCTGTATCTGTATGGTAATGTCGAGCGGAAGATTGATATAGTTCGTTTCGAATTGAAACCGGGTTCTTGTATTAAACGGGTTAGGGTAATTAAAAACTTTTTCGATGAAAACATCATCACTCGAAAGGACCTGAAATTCGATGTCTGCAGATCCCTGATTATTTGAAATGTCCCAGGCGCTCAAATGAAGATGATGTTTGCCTGGTGTCAAACTTTTAAGCGGAAAACTGACCGTGCCTTCACTGTAGTCATTAGCCTTAGCATTAAAAAATGAATTTAGTAACAGCGGATTTTGTTCATTTTGATCCAGAACAGCAACCAAATCATGTCCAATACTATTGCCGGTAATGTTTATTCCAAAATCATCTGAAAGTTCTGCATATATTTTGGGATTCTCATTCGTAATTCCTCCATTGACAAAGTGTACGTCATTCATATATAGCTTGACGACCGGAGGTTTATCATCCGTTATTCCGTTTTTAGAATAGCCTCCTACATAAAACTTGTCAGAATATCCTGCGGCATCCTCATCTTTAAGATTAGTGGCGTAAAGACTTATTTTGCCTTTTCCAACAGTGTAGTTGATGTCTTTCGGAACATAAAATTCAATTGACCACTCGCCTTTAGTAACATCCGATACGCCTTTGAACAATATGTTCTTTTGTAATTGATAACTAAATTGCACACCGCCATTATTGCCCCTTGTTTTCAGATTAACTGGTTTGTCATACACGGTAACAAATATCAATCCATTAAAGTCGCTATGCACAATTCCTGTCGCGTTTTTGACAATACCTTTGAGCGTCACTTTTTCGAGTGCACGAATGGTGTCTGTAGTGTTGAGTGGTGCGCCATTAAGCGATGTTACCTCTGCTTCAAATTTTGGATATGCAAGTTTTTGGGATGGGTCTCCAAAGAGAAAATACTTGCGGCTGTTGGCCCCAAGAACTTCATTTTTTGCACTGATGAGTATGTCGCCAAGCGTAGGGTATCCATTGGCATCCTTCTTAAAAAGTTTTTCAAATGTCGCAAGGCTCAACGCATAATTTTCACTCGCGTAAACGGCCCTTACCGTGGAAAACAGCGCGATAGTGCCATTGGTTTGATCTTGGGTCAGCTCTCCGGCACTTAGAATTCGGGGGTCATCAAATGGTGTAAATGAACAGGTTGCTGTAATCAACAATGGGCTCTTGTATTGATTGTCCCAGGTCTTAATATCGTTTTCCTGCAATACACGTTCCTGGGCAAGGCCCGTTGGTCCACCATGGCCAAGATAAGTCATAACAAAAGCACCCCGGTATACTTCCTCCGTTATTGCGCGGTTGACATCGGGATAACGTTCACCTCCGGGCGTACTTATTTGCTCATACGCATCCAGATAAACTTTATGCTGATTGAGCCACGGTGCATCCGTAGAATTATAATTGGCTAAATCATCAACACCTGACATATGTGTATTGCCATCTTCGTCGTCCCCAAGAAAAAGCATATTCAACTTCCAGTCAGACTCGACTTTAGGGTCAGTGTCATAGCGGATGATTTTGTCAACTATTGTGCCTGCCTCTTCAAGGTCGCGTGCAAGTAATCTTCCGATTTCAATATCCAGCATGCCGGATAAATTCTCACCCTCCTGAGGGTCCAGAAGTCCGAAGAAATCATCAGAAGGATAAGCAAGTATGGGATCCAGTGATTCAGCAGTTTGGTAACTGGGCACAAAATCATAATCCTTGGTATTATTCAGCAAATGCCGGTAATCAAAACTGGCACTTCCAAATAAAAGGAGATACTTGAATTTTGTGTTGCGGCTATAAAGCATTCTTGCAAAATCTCTTAATGCGGATGGATCCTTAGAGCCTGACGCAAATTCATTAGCGATCTGCGCCATATCCACCGCGACGCCTGTTAGGCCACTGAAATTCGTTCTATGCTTCAGCAAACGCTCAGCCTCCCGTTTCAAACTGGTGTGATATACGATCACAAGATCCACATTGTCAAGCTCATGGATATTTTGGTTTTCAACGGCCGATTCGTATTCCGGTGATTCTGTTATACCGTCTGGCTGAAATAGAATGTATCGCTGATAGGATGTGGACTCATCTGCAAATGAAGCACTCAATACGGATTTCTGAACCGGGATTTCGTTAATGTTCAGTATGTCTGTGACTCTCCAGCAAATAATGTCCGACAAGTTTGAACTTAGTTGGATATTGTACCTGGTCGTAGCAGATGAAGTTGCAGCCGGATCAAAAATAAAGAGGGGTATGTTGGTATATTGTAGACTTTTGGTAAATGTGATATTGATATAATCAAGCCAGCCGTCAGAGTTGATTCCTGTCTGAGGAAAAGAAATGTTGACAGATGGTCTTTCACTTGTTATTGCAAAATTCTGTCTGAAAAAGTTATTGGCTGCAAACCGGGAAGTACAGCTAAAGGGAGAAGAGGCGAGTGGCATCGACTTGGAAGTATTGTCAATATTGATTATCAGCTGGGTAGTCTGTGTAGCCCGCGATGCAAACTCAGCAGAAACAACCGCAGGAAAGCTTTTATCAATATTATCCAGTTGAACTTCCTGACTAAGATTTAATTCCCTGGTGTTGCTGAGTTCTTCGCCATACCATTTCTGTCCAGAACCATGATTGCATTCGTCAATGTCCAATAAATTAGAGAGATCTTTTTCGTGATGATAATAATCTACACCACTTGAAGTGGCGTATGTGGTTTGAAGTATCGTGCCGGTCTTGGAAATTCTTTTGCCGGGTTTGACGTCAAACTTGATAAAGTAATATGATTTTGAAGAATATATGTTTTTTACGGATTTCATTTCTTTGGTGACAGGGTCGTAATTAACAGAATCCGGGCCATCGGCATAAAATAACATATAATCTCCATCATTAAATATGCCGTCATCCTCACCCTTGAAAAGCACTGGGTTTTCGCCCAGGTCATCAATGCGCAAAGCACTGTTGGATTCGGGCAGCATGGCGCCGCCATTTCCAAGAAGACGTATGTTTCTTGGATCAATTCCGGCAACATTCACTTTAAGTTTGTTTTCAAAGAAATTTTTGTCCAATCTAAAAAGACCACGGTGTGAAACGGATATTTTATAGATCTGACCTTCCTTTAATTCAGAATTTCTTTTAAAATCAGGACCTGGATTAGAGGCTAAAATAGATGGCGCGTTTTCAATAAGGATGTCCATACTTTGTAGTGCCATGACCTTGCCTCCTGCTGTTCGTAAAGGTGTAACCCGGATGTTGGCAAAATTTTTATGTCTGGCTTCGCCGTTCAGCAAACTGATGTCATAATGATCCTGAAGAACAGATTTAAGTTCTTGTGAAATAAGTACAGGATTGATCTCTTTTTCTTTTATTACTTGGAGCCTTGAAGAGCTGGCTATCGTTCGGTCTGGCAATTCTTGGTTATATGTCCAGATAGGAAGGCTGCTAAAAGAAGTTGAATTGGTTGCTCCTTTAAACCATATTGATTGAATTTTGCCTGACTGATTTTGATCATCAAAGTTCCAATTTAGAGTACCTTTGACTACTACTTGAGCATTTGTTGAAACATTTAGCAGCAATAGCATTGAGGGGTATAAAAGCAGCTTCTTCATAAATTTGGAATAAAGCATCATAACGATTTTTAAAAGGTCATTATTGCTATGTCAATATTACAAAAAACAACGTATCTAACTATTATAACGCTGATTCTGTTGACAGTGCCTGAAAAAATAAAGGGACAGGATCCGGTATTCAGTCAGTATTACGCATCCCCATTACAAATAAATCCTGCATTTACTGGGTTAACCAATGGTCCGCGGTTTGGGGTCAATTATCGAAACCAGTGGCCACTGATCGATCAGGTATTTAAGACCTATGTGACGTATAATCTTTTCTATGACCAGTTCATACCCGCTATAAAAAGCGGTTTTGGTCTCGAACTCACTGCTGATGATGCCGGTGCCGGATTTCTTAAAACCTATAAGATTAATGGGTTGTATGGTTATAAAATTCCAGTGAACCGTCGAGGGCATGTCATTAAAGGAGGTCTTGAGCTCGGTTATGCACAAGTCAATTATGCCTGGGATAAATTTGTATTCGGCGATCAAATTGATCCTGTAACCGGATACATTTCAGGTGGTGGAACCATCGTATCTAAGGAGAAAGTGCCATTACAGACGAGTTCTGGGTATCTCGATGCTGGTGCTGGTGTGCTCTATTACTGTCCTTTATATTATATAGGTGCTTCAGTCAAACACTTTAATGCGCCAGGTGTAGGAATTTTGGCTGCGCAGGCTGATGGAGGGAGCAGTCTTCCACCAAGGTTCACATTTCATGGTGGATTCGAACTTCATACCTCTGGCAATAAGTACGATAAGTCCAATATCCTTTCCCCTTCGTTCATCTACATTCGCCAATCTTCTTTTTCACAATTTAATATTGGGGCCCAATACCTTTTCAGCAGTATTTTTGGTGGAATACACTATAGGCATGCCAATAAAAACCCTGACGCTGTAATTTTCAATGTGGGAATCCGAAAAGGCTTCTGGCGAATTGGATACTCTTTTGATCTAACCATTTCCGATCTGAGCCTTGCCCAGGGAGGCACGCATGAATTAAGTCTGATTTATGCAATGCCAGGCAATCCCAAAAAAACCAGCGTGGTCAGTGATTGCTTTGAAGCTTTCCGATAAAAAATAATTTTGGTGCCTGACAATAAAATTTGTGTAATTTTGTTCTTCCTAAACAAAAATGTCAGTAGTAAGGATGAACATGAAAAAGTATTTTCTGGCACTGCCAGTATGTATTGTATTGATTTTCAGCGCTTCATGTAAACGAAACAGCGGAAAGTCAGATTCGACCGGTTGGAAATACAACGACCAGAAATGGGGTGGTTTTGAAAAAGTCGATTACCAGGGTCAGGTTACAGGACCAAATCTCGTTTTAATTGAAGGTGGTACATTCTCGATGGGATTGACCGAAGAAGATGTGACCTATGAATGGAATAATATTCCAAAAAGGGTTACAGTATCTTCTTTTTATATGGATGAAACCGAGGTAAGTAATATTAACTACCGAGAGTATATCTATTGGCTTAACAGGGTTTATAAAAGTTACCCTGAAGTTTATAAAAAGGCCCTGCCGGATACGCTGGTATGGAGAGATGAACTTTCTTTTAACGAACCTTATGTAGAGACCTATTTCCGATATCCTTCCTATGACGATTATCCAGTCGTCGGTGTGAGTTGGCTTCAAGCCGTTGATTTCTGCAAATGGAGAACAGACAGGGTTAATGAAATGATTCTGATTGAGAAGGGTATTTTAAATCCCAATCCTGAGCAGGTTGATAAAGATAATTTCAATTCAAAATCTTATCTGGCTGGTCAGTACGCCGGAAACGTGCGTAAGAATCTTCCCGATATTCAGACGGGAGGGGAAAGACCAGTGCGATTCGAAGATGGAATACTCTTACCTGAGTACAGGCTTCCAACAGAAGCAGAATGGGAATACGCCGCGCTTGCCTTAAAAGGTAATCAATCCATTAATAAAGATGAGCTGATTACTGACAGACGAATTTATCCTTGGAATGGAAATACAGCGCGCTACAAGCGGAGAGATAAATACATGGGTCAGATTATGGCCAATATTAAAAAAGAAGAAGGAGATTACATGGGTATGGCTGGCAAATTGAATGACCATGCATCGATCACTGCACCGGTAAGATCTTTCTGGCCTAATGATTTTGGTCTGTACAATATGGCTGGTAACGTATCAGAATGGGTAGAAGATGTGTATCGTCCGCTGACTTCCACAACACTTGAAGAAGTTCAGCAGCATGACCTGAATCCATTCCGTGGTAATGAATTTAAGGAACTAGTGTTGGATGAAGCCGGAAATCCGGTTGAAAAAGATAGCCTGGGTTTCCTCAGATATCAAGTGGTTTCTGATTCCAGCATTACCAACCGCGAAAACTATAATAAATCTGATGTCAAAGACTATAGGGATGATGATGATGAAGCAATTAAATATGCTTATGGCAAATACAGTCTGATTAACAAGAAATCAAGAGTTTATAAAGGTGGTTCGTGGGCTGACCGATTGTTCTGGTCATCTCCTGGTGCCAGAAGATTTAAAGATGAAGATAAATCTGATCGTACCATCGGTTTCCGTTGTGCAATGACAAGGACGGGAGGACCGGAAGGAAATGAAGATGCAGGAGGTAACTACTTTAAACGCAAGATGCCAAAGACCAAACGCTCTTACAAATAATTTGAAAAGTCTATTCTATTGATATAATCCCTGCAGCACTGCTGCGGGGATTTTTTTTGGTTATGACGTCAGTAAATGAATTCTACAGTAGGTTCAGCCAGCAGCTGGACCGTATTACAAAGGATACGAGATCAATTCAGCCCGGTGACATTTATCTCGCTTTGAAAGGTGAGCGATTTGACGGCAATGAATTCATCGAGGAAGCGCTTAATAAAGGAGCCCTGGCTGCAATTTCTGATAATCCGGGATTAATCAGGGATGAGCGTATTGTTCAGGTTAAGGACAGCTTTGCCTTTTTAAAAGAACTTGCATTATTCCATAGAAAACAACTTGGAACCCGGATCATTGCCGTTACCGGATCAAATGGTAAGACTACTACCAAAGAACTTTTGCTTCATATTTTTAAAAGAGCTAAGAACACAATTGCCACCTCCGGCAATTATAACAATCATATCGGTGTTCCGCTCACTTTGTTAAGACTTAAGCCGGATCATGAATTTCTGATTCTGGAAATGGGCGCAAACAGACCTGGAGATATACGTGAATTGTGTGAAATGTCTGAGCCTGATTTTGGACTGATTACCAATATCGGCAAAGCCCATCTCGAAGGATTTGGAGGGATAGAAGGCGTGTTGAAGACTAAGCTTGAATTATTCGACTTCCTGCACCATAATCAGCTAACTATTTTCCTGAATTGCGATTCGGAACCATTAAATGCAGTATCCACAAATTTCTCTCATGTAATAAAATATGGTCAGGAAATAAGACATCCGGATGTAGCCTTCCGCATTGTTCGGTTAAATCCCGATATTGAATTAATTCATGTAAGTGAAGGGGAAATCAGGTATCATTCCGTACTCTATGGTAAGCATAATTTTGAAAACCTCATGGCAGCGATTGCAGTCGCTCAATTCTTTGGTATTGCTCCTGATCTTATTCAAAAGGGTATCGATGATTACATACCTGACAATATGCGTTCGCAACAGCTAGAAATTCGCAATAGCACAGTCATGCTGGATGCTTACAATGCCAATCCCAGCTCGATGCATGCGGCGCTCGATGTAATGGACGACATTACCGGCCGGTCAAAGTGGGTTATTCTTGGAGCAATGGCAGAATTGGGTGATCACAGCGATAATGAACACCATGCCCTGGTTGATCGCATAACCAGAGGAGACTACACCAGGATCTTGCTGATCGGCAACAATTACAAATTCGCTGGCGGGGATAACAGAGTTCTTTGGTTTGAAAGTGTTGCAAGTTGCCGCGATTGGCTAGATACCAATTGGCCTCAGCAGGCGCTCATTCTGATTAAAGGATCCAGATCTGCAGGGTTGGAAAAATTAGTGATAAATTAAATCGACAAGTCTTTCAGGTAGGTGGTCCTGTACAGTCTTCAAATATTCTTCATAGGTACAGGGAATTAGCTTATTAATTTGGCTATCATGATCCCCTGGTTCCTTGATCCACCATTTGCCGGAAGATTCTGATTTGAAGAAATCCAAATGTGTATCTGAATTTTTCAATTCTACGACATAGTGAAGCATCTGTCGGTCTCTTTGAAGCTCATCGCGTTTTTTGAGCAATATTCCTTCGACCATATACCAGCACATCTGGGAGATCAACATATAGTCTGTAGAGTGGATATCCGATATATCCCAGTCCGATATTGCGCAAAGAAGACTGCGGTCGCTTGAGCCAGCGAGTTTGGAAATGGAAATGATTTCTTCAGCAAAAAAGCCACTCGGATTATCAGAAGGGTTGAAATCGCTATGCCTTACAGAATTCATCTCGAAATAAAACAATTCAGAATTTCTTGTCACCGCATCAAGGACCTGATTTGATTTTCTGAATTCGGAAAGAAAAATAGTATGTCCCAATACTCTTGGGTCATTCAGTATTGTTGAACTGATCAAGTGACGTTGTAGTCCAATGTAAGATTGATTTTTTACAAAGATATTGTTACTCAGATTTTCAATTTCATCTTCATGGATCCTTGAGTCAATCCATGCGATGGAAAACGGCAGTATCTTTTGTTCGAATTCTTTACTGATGGCTTCGATGATATCTCTTGAAAAACCTACCATCAGCAGAAATATTTTCTTGTCGAGGAGGTGTGAGACCAGCTTGGAGATTTCAATTTTGTCGAGAGCCATGGCATCTCCAAGATCACAAATCCGAATGTCATCAAAATGATCAAAGGCCAAAGTATAAAATTGCTGCCTGATCGCATAACCAATCTCTGGGTTACATGTCAGTAAAGCGATATCAATGCCTTTGGGGATCTCGTCCTCGCCATTAAAAAGCCAGATATTGGGGTGATGAACAGAAATTGTCAATCTATTAGGGTCAGTCGGCAGAAGTTTGTGGAACATGTAGATGATTTAATGCAAAATTACACATTGCGCATTATTATAATATATAATTGATTGAAAATTTGGTGATTTTTCAATTTAATTTTTTAGGAGGCAATTAAAGGACTTTTTAGTCTGTATTTAGGTGTAAATATTGTTAAATACTCCTAGTTTTGCGACCTCAACTGAATTATGAGTCAATTGCTGGATAAATATCTTAATGCTAGTCCTGAAATCGTGTTTGAATGGAAGGATAGTCAATCTGAAGCTGAAGGATGGCTGGTTATCAATTCGTTACGAAATGGCGCAGCGGGTGGTGGGACACGCATGCGGTCAGGTCTAAACCGCGACGAAGTAATTTCCCTTGCTAAAGTTATGGGAATCAAGTTTTCGGTATGTGGCCCTCAAATAGGGGGAGCCAAATCCGGTATTAATTTCAACCCTAAAGATCCGAGAAAAGCTGAAGTGCTGCAACGTTGGTTCAAAGCGGTCAGACCGCTTTTAAAATCGTATTACGGCACGGGAGGCGACTTGAATGTTGATGAGGTTAAAGATGTTTTTCCGGTAACGGAAAGTTTGGGTATCGTTCACCCTCAGGAAGGTGTCCTGACGGGCCATTTTAGTTATAATGCCGCTGAAAAGGAAATGATCCTCGGTCAATTGGACCGAGGTTGTAAATTGCCGGTGGTTACTTCGCCCTTTTGTGCTGAAAAAAGTGGTAAATTCAATGTGGCCGATATGGTGACGGGGTGGGGTGTGGCAGAATCTGTTAAGCACTATTACCGCATCGTACATGGATCCTCCGCAAAAGGTAAACGAATATTAATCCAGGGATGGGGCAATGTAGCTTCTGCGGCGGCTTTGTATTTAGCAGATCAGGGTGCAGTGATCAAAGGAATTATTGACCGAGAACACAGTATTTTGTCAAAAGAAGGACTTGACGCACAACAGGTCAATGGGTTATTCCTGAACAAGAACGGGAATCAACTGAATAGTCCACTCATGAGCAAAACCGAAAGTATTCTCGATAAAATCTGGGCTGAAAGCTATGATGTATTCATACCGGCCGCTGCGTCCAGACTGGTGCATCTGGATCAGGTCAATCAATTGATTACCAATGGACTTGAACTGGTATCTTGTGGCGCTAATGTACCATTTGCCGAAGACAGGATTATTTTTGGAGACACCAGTCGTTCAATAGATCAAAGAATTTCGTTGATTCCCGATTTTATTGCCAATTGTGGAATGGCTCGGGTATTTGCCTATCTAATGGATAAAAACAGCATTATTTCGGAGGAAGCTATTTTTACAGATGTATCCAATGTTATTAGCGCTTCATTATTAAATACTTATGAAAGCTGCAAGAGCCCAAGAAATCTTATGAATGCAGCTTTGTCTATATATTTAAAAAGCTGATAATCTGTAGTATATAGATTATAATTAAAATATATCTTAATTAGTTTTAATATTGGTAGGGTTTTTGTGTAGCTTTGTGTAAGTTATTACTTATTAATTTATTATACTTTAAAAGTAATTTAAATGTCAAAGCTGCTAACCCCGATTGTAGTATTAATACTGGGAATACAATTTGTGTTCTCCCAGTCCGATACTACGGCGATCATTGCCCCGGATACGAACAGCGACTCTTCTCGTATAATTATTCTTCAGGAACCTGTAAGGGACACTGTAGCCATTTCAAGAAATATTCTAACAGACACAGTAACAGACAACAGTGAACTTGCGCTTTGGAAATCCGGCAAAGCCAAATACCCTCCCAAACCCAATCATGCCTGGGAACTTGGCTTGCATTCTGGCATATTTCTTATAGATGGCGACGTGGATCAAAGGCATTTGATTCCGGGTTTCGGTTATGGAATTCATCTTAGAAGAGCTATTCATTATATATTTTCAGTGAGAGTAGATGGATTTTATGGTGTGACCTACGGATGCGATCCACAGCCTTCCAGCTCCGGCCTTCTTCCTGAGCAAACCTACACTGAGCCAGGAGGAGAAGTTAGGGATGTATTCAGAGGATATGGGCCTCAGAACCCCTGGTTTGCCAATTATAAGTTACAGATGTATTCTTTGGGAGTACAGGGTATACTCAATGTCGGTAATATTTTGTTTCACAAGCCCAACAATAAGTGGAACTGGTACCTGGTAATTGGAGCAACTGGTTATACACATAAGACAATGCTTAATCTGCGCGATCAGAATAATAATTTGTACAACAACCTGATTGCACAATCAAATTATCCCAACCTTGATTTCAATACCCGTTCCGGGAGACAGGAGATCAAGAAAAATCTTAATGATATTTACGATAATACTTACGAGACTGAAGCTTATGTAAGAAGAGGTATATTCAGATTCAATGACCGTTTTGATATTCATTTAGCCTTTACTGGCGGGGTTGGTATCGCTAGAAAAATTAACCGAAGGTTTAATATAGCGCTTGAGCATTTAGTCATCAGTTCTGATAATGATTATCTTGATGGGATTCATTGGCGAACAGACCTTGACCAGACGAATAATAATGATATCGGACATTATACCAATCTGCGCCTGGCTATGAATCTCGGCAACCTTAAAAAGAAGACAGAACCCCTGTATTGGTTAAATCCACTCGATGCAATCTTTACAGATATATCTGAACTAAAACAAAGACCCAAATTCGATCTTAAGGATACTGATCAGGATGGTGTAATTGATATGATCGATCAGGAAGTTGACAGCCCGGCTGGAGCACCAGTTGATACAAGAGGTATTACGCTGGATAGTGATATGGATGGAATTCCGGATCATAAAGATGAAGAGCCGTTCTCTGCACCAGGTTATCAAGTCAATGAAAAAGGAATTGCCCAGGTACCAGTTAAGCCACAGATTTCCGAGGATGATGTAAAGAAAATTGTTGATCAAAAACTTGGTTTAAATGGAAGTGGCGTGCCCGGTGCACCCGGAATAGCCGGAGGACAAGGTGGAAATTCGGCTGGAACAGACTGGTTCCTTCCAATGATTCATTATAACCTGGATGAATATTGTGTAAAACCTCAGTATTATACTCAACTTCATCATGTAGCGATGGTGATGAAGTCACATCCTAATTTGAAAGTAACAGCTTACGGTCATACGGATATCAGGGCAGACAATGCCTACAATAACGTGCTTTCTTATAATCGTGCGAAAGCGGCAATAGATTACCTGGTCAGTAAATACGACTTGCCGAGGGAACGCTTTATTCTGATGTATGGCGGCGAGGACAATCCGCTGGGTCCTAATCCTACGAATCATTATATCAACCGGCGCGTCGAATTCCAGGTTAGCACTGATAAGGACAAGGAAATGCCAAGACCTGATGGTCCAGAGGCCGGTGACTGCCATAAAAAGAGATTAAGAAAAGCGCCTTCTGTGCAAACAGATGATGGCACTGCAAAAGATAAGAAGTCAGGATACTGATCTCCTAAACATATCCTTAAAAACGAATAGCAAGAGGTTGTCTTCTTGCTATTTGTGTTTTAGTCCATTGAGGAATTCCTGGTCGGACAGTTTCTTTTTGGATTCAGGCTGTAATTCAAGTGCCTGTATATAACCATCTTTACAACTGATCCTAATTTCTTTACGTTCAAAATCAAAAAACCATTGCCCCCAAGGCAAATTATGATCATTGAGAATCGGCTTTGACTTCAGAATTTTAATCATCCGGTGATCATATTCTGTTCGTGCTCCCGGATAAGGAGCAAATGCCCGTATATGATTATGAATAGTAAACGCAGGCTTATCCCATTGAATGATTGCGTCCTCTGGAAATATTTTTGGAGCAGGAGTTGCTTCTTGATTTTTTTGAGGGATTGGAGTGAAATCTTTACTGTCAAGCAATTCTATTGCTTTGACCAGTAAATCAGGCCCAGCAGATCGCAATTTGTCATACAGGGTTCCGGAATCATCCTGCGGTTCAATCGCAATCTTTTGCTGGCAAATAATATCTCCTGTATCGATTTCCTGACGGAGGCGAAAGCATGTAAGTCCTGTTTCCGTTTCTCCATTTAAGATTGCTCTTTGAATCGGCGCTGCGCCTCTGTACTTTGGTAATAATGAAGCATGCAAATTAATAGTCCCTAATCTTGGCATATTCCAAATAATCTCGGGAAGCATTCGAAATGCAACTACTACAAACAAGTCAGCCTTAATCTTAACCAAATCGTTAATGAAAACTTTTGATTTTAGTTTTTCAGGCTGAAATACTTTTATATGATGACTGGTTGACCATCTTTTTACTTCTGATATCAGAAGCTGGTGTCCTCTACCTCCTCGTTTGTCAGGCGCAGTAACAACGGCCTTTAGGTCAAAGACTTCGTAGACTTTTTGCAGTGAAGGAACAGCGAATTCAGGTGTGCCAAAAAAAACAACGCGTAGTTTATTCATTCTACAGTAATGGTAGCAAATGTATAAGGTTATTGTATTTATGCCTAATTTTGGGTTTGCGAACTGGCATGACAACAAAGGAATTTTTACTGAACCTGCCCCAGAAAATCAATCCTGCTCTTTTAGAAGGCATGAATACGGTGTTTCATTTTGATCTGGAAGGAGAGGGTGGCGGACAAGTCACCGTCAATCTAAACCTCGGACACATGACTGTTGAGGAAGGTCTTGTGGGCGAAGCCAATTGCAAGATTACAGCGACCGAAGAGAATTTTAAAAAGGTACTTAAAGGTGAGCTAAATCCAATGATGGCTATTTTAACCGGCAAATTGAAAATTACAAATCAGATGGAGATGGTCAAATTTGCCAAACTCCTGGGCTGGATGTAAGTCTGCTGAAAGCCAATACTTCAACGGATGGCAGTACGATATCAGTTTTTCTGATGAAGACATAGACTTATACCTGCACCCGAAGAAAAAGTGTCAAGATTGGGTTGAATTTTGAGACTTAGTTTGTCACTGATATCAAAATCCATAAAATGCCGGTCTACAAAAGCGTCCATGCCACTGAGTAAATAAGCACCTACAATAGCCAGATAGCTACGCTGAAGATTCTTATCGTAGTATTTTCTCTGAACATTCAGCGCAGACAAACTATAGATGCCCTTGAATTCATCTTTAGAGTTTGTTTCACCCAGGTCAACCCTCATTCTGAATGCATTGTCAAAACGATGATATTGCGTTCGGTTGAAGTCTACCAAATAGAAAGTGAATCCGAAACCAGCATACACAATGGGTAATTTCCACCACTTCCGATTGTATATTTGCCCACCCCCAGGCACAAGTAACGAATAGGCAAATGCTTTCCCAGGTTTTCCGGAGAAGATAACTTTTAGTGCACCATCACCTTTCTTTTTATTTGTACTATCACCGGTTATTATCTTAACACTATCCGATTGGGAGATTCCATATGGCTGAAGCAAAAAAAGAAATATGACAACACAAATAAATCTCATATCAGGTCTAAACGGTCCAGAATCTCATTCAAGGCGTGGTCTGACGAAAATTTTATTATAATTTGGCCTTCACCTTTTTCATTCCTTTTGATCTGGGCGCGGGCACCAACCATTTGCGAAATACGGTCCTCCAGCGAACGAATCATAGGATTATGAGATACCGAAGTGGTGGATTTCGGAACTGAAGATGAATTGGATTTATTGTGTAGATCTTGTGCAATTTTTTCAATTAACCTTACTGACAAATGTTCCTGAATAGTTTTTTCAAAAAGTGATTTTTGGGCAATCAGATCATCAATTCCCGCAAGAACCCTCGCATGTCCCATTGAAAGTTGATTTGACTTTACTGAATTCTGAATTTCAGGAGGAAGTTTCAATAAACGGGCATAATTGCTGATGGTACTTCTCTGCTTGCCAACCCTTTCTGACAATTGCTCCTGGGTAATATTACATTCTTCCAGAAGTCGTTGATAAGTAATTGCGATTTCAATCGGATTTAGGTCAACACGCTGGATATTTTCTACTAACGCCATTTCCAGCATTTCATTGTCATTGGCTGTTCTGATATAGGCTGGAACCTCCTTAATTCCTGCCAGTTTACATGCCCGGAACCTTCTTTCACCACTGATAATCTGGTATTCTTGATCAGCAATTCGCCGAATTGTAATAGGTTGGATCAGTCCTAAGCTACGGATTGACGCAGCAAGTTCCTCCAGTTCAGCGAGGTTGAATTCATTGCGAGGCTGGAGTGCATTAACCTTGATTTGTTCCAATGGAACCATGATAATTCCAGAAACCATCGAATGGGGCTCTTGGAAATTGGAGGGTTCTTTCTTGATATTCCCCAGTAAAGCCTTTATGCCTTTCCCCAATTCCTGTTTTTGATTCATTACCCGTTATTTTGGTTTTTAATAAACTCGTCGGCGAATTGTAAAAAATTAACAGATCCAGTGCTGGCTGCATCATAGAGTATGACTGGTTTTTTAAGCAATGGGGACTCAGCGATTCGCGCGTTTCTATGAATTATTGTTTTGAAAACTGGTAAGTCAAAGCCCTCTTGAAGTTCCTTGACCACCATTTTGGCGATCCTGAGCCTCTGATCATACATTGAGAGAAGAACCCCTTCAATCATTAATCTGGGGTTCAGGTTTGTCTTGACCATCTCGATGGTATTGAGTATTTTGGACAAACCTTCAAGTGCAAATAATTCGGTTTGAACTGGGATTATCACAGCATCTGCTGCGGTTAGTGCATTGATTGTCAGTAGCCCAAGGGATGGAAGGCAATCAATAATGATATAATCGTAATCTTCGCGCAACTGATCAATCACTTTTTTCATTGCTAATTCGCGATCAGGAGTGTTAACAAGCTCAATATCAGCTCCAACAAGGTCAATATCAGAGGGCAGGAGATATAAATTTGGAGTTGAAGTGGTCAGAATCGCCTGTTTAGGATCTGCACCATTGAGCAGGCAATCATATAACGTGAGTGAAAATTCCTGCTGATCGCCTCCTGTACCGGAAGTACTGTTTGCCTGGGGGTCGGCATCAATCAATAAAGTCTTTTTTTCCAGAACAGCTAGACAAGCCGTAAGGTTAATGCTTGTAGTGGTTTTGCCCACGCCTCCTTTCTGATTAGCAACAGCGATTACTTTTCCCATTTATAGCACTATCTCCTGATTGATCGTTGGCAATGTCAGTCTAAGCCCTTTGCTGTTGAAAAATGAAATTGCCTCTTGGTGATTCACCTGGATTGGTGGAAAAGTATCGAAGTGACTACCTATAATATTACTACATCCGACAAATTCAGCGGCTATTGCAGCATCCTCGTAGCCCATGGTAAATATGTCTCCCAAGCAGAAAATTGCAAAATCAAGTTTAGGGCAAGTCATCGGAATCAATTTCATGTCCAATGTCAGTGCAGTGTCTCCCGACACATAAAAACTTACTTCTTCATTCCATACTACGAATCCAACTGGATTAGCGCCGTAGGATCCATCGGGCATAGAAGAGGAATGTATTGCATGAACCAGTTTTACTGTTCCAAATTCAAGCTTGATTTTGCCACCGGTATTCAGTCCAAAAGTCTTTAGGCCCTGAGCGCCAAGCCATGTAGAAACCTCATAGGTGCTAATGATCGGAGCGCCAGTTTTTTGTGCAATCTCAATGGTGTCCCCGACGTGATCACCATGACCATGTGTCAGCAAAATATAATCAGGCTTAATCAAATCAATATCTACTTCCGAAGCCAGGGGGTTGCCTTTAATGAATGGATCAAAAAGAAGCAATTTCCCCGAGGTTTCGACCAAAAATGCTGAATGGCCAAAATATTTGATTTTCAAGGTGCTAATTTTGTGCAAAGCTAAGAATTGCAGCGGATTTGCGTGAGAATATGACAGGCGGTGCATACGGTCATGGGCATATTGCCTATTTTCGCTACTGATGAAAGTCAATGTACTGGCAGGTTATATTCTGATCCTTGTCATCTCTAGTTGTCGTAATGATCAGCACCAGATCGGAAGTGTCTTCCATTACAATCAGCCCAATCTCGTCACCAGTCTTGATCCGGCGTTCGCAAGGACCCAGAATAATTATTGGGTGGTGGATCATCTATATAGCCAATTATTGGATCTGGATGATTCACTCTCAATTGTCCCTGAACTGGCATCGCGTTACAATGTATCATCCGATGGTCTTACTTACACGTTCATCCTTCGTCAAAATGTTTACTTTCATCCTGACAGTTGCTTTGGTCGGCAATTAACACGAAAAGTCAATGCTGATGATGTGAAATATAGCTTTATGCGGCTGTTGGATCCGGGACTTAACGCGCCCGGGCGATGGATTTTTCTTGGAAGATTAGACAGCCTGATGCCTTTTGAGTCCAGGGATGACAGTACGCTCATCATTCATTTGAAAAAGCCTTTTTCACCTTTCCTTAGTCTATTAACGATGCATTATTGCAGTATAGTTGCGAAGGAGGCAGTTGAATTTTATAAAAGTTCCTTCGGACATATTGCAGTCGGAACGGGCCCTTTTCGCTTAAAAAAATGGTCGGGGCAACAAGGAATGTTCCTGGTGAAAAATGAAAATTATTTTAAACCAGGACTGCCAAAACTTGATGGAGTCAGAATTAGTTTTATTGAGGACAGAAATACAGCTTATTTGGAATTTCTAATGCAAAGAATTGATTTTTTTAATGGGATTCAACCATCCTTTGCATTGCAGTTGTTGAATCGAAACGGTACCCTCCGTAAAGATAAAGCGGGGAAGATGATATTCCAGAACGGCCCTTTTTTGAATACTGAGTACATTGGTATTAATGTTAGTCAGCTTAAGCAGAATCATCCATTGCGTCAAAAAAAATTTCGCCAGGCATTGAACTATGCTATCGACCGCAAGAAAATCATTGAGTACTTCAGATATGGAATAGGAACTCCTGCTAACTCAGGATTCATTCCTAACGGTCTTCGGGCGTTCAACCCTGAAGCAGTGCCTGGTTACTCTTATGACCCGCTCAAGGCAAAACAATTAATGAAGGAATGCAACTACAACGCGTTGCAGAACAATACAGAATCAGCAGAACTTGTATTGTACACCAATAAAGACTATGTCGATTTGATGACCTTCATAGCACGTCAATGGCAAGAGATCGGAATTGCGGTGAAAATTGAATTACTTGAAACAGCTACATTACGTGAAAAAATGAGGAATGGTGAAATTTCGCTCTTTAGAGGCTCATGGATTGCTGATTACCCGAATGAAGAAAGCTTTCTTACATTCTTCTATGGTAAAAACCCAGTGCCGCCAAATTATACACGGTTTTCAAATCAAGCGTACGATCTTGGTTATGAAAAACTAATACAGCATCAGACTGATACTTCAAATTTTGATTTGTGTCAGTCTATGGATAGAATTTTGATCGATGAATGCCCTGTTGTTTTCCTGTTTTATGACCAGACAGCCTGGTTTTCACAATCGAATATCACTGGACTTCGACCCAATGCGCTGAATCTTTTAAAGCTTGATTCAGTGGACAAAGTTGAAGATAAATAGCAGCTAGTCTATTTGTTAGAAAATGACTTTGTATAAATGAGTTGGCCGTCTATGGCGATCGCTTCAGTGATAATAAGTCCACCAGGCAAAGGCTTACTGTCCAATGCAATCAAAGTAGTCTCGGTGCCTGAAAATTTCTTTTCCAGAATTACTTGACCTTCGGCGTTAAACAGCCTGATTTCTTGGACTGGAGCTGATGAACGAATAATCATTTCATCAGATGTGAACCAGCTATCCAAAATGGGTGCGTTGGAAATACCATTGATGAAATTAAGTTTGCATACTGATCCATCTTTCAGAATGATTTCCTGTGGGCCCCAGATAGCAAAGTTTAACTTGTGATCAGAATCAAAGCTACATACAACATCTCCCTGCTGAAGCGTATTACTTTTTGTTGGATCTGACCAGGAGACAAACAAGTTTCCGTCTAAAGCGGCGCTGAAATTGATTCCATTGAATTGGATATCAGTAAAAATAGAATTAAAGGAGAGATTTTTACATCCTTCAAAGTCACCTTTCAATCCAAGTTGTATGCCATCAAATTCGGTACTTTCGACTGTCACAAAGTCGTAGTGAAAACCCGAAGTAGTCTTCGTGCATGCAACCTTTAAATCCATCGAACATTCCGTGCGACTAATTACTTCGCTGCTGAAACCAATTTTTTCGGCTCCGCTCACATCCCCATAATGACCTATCCCGAACTCATTATTGACTTTTTTGAATACCAGGTCATTGACCAGAACATTTGAATTGCCCTTGTTGTCATATCCTTTTGGATTGTGCGCGACTCCGTAATACTTTCCAACTTTTAGTGTTGGCGTGAGACCAAGAATCAACTTTCTTAATTCTGATATGTCTGAGCTGCTTACTACGCCGTTGTTATTGACATCGCCGAGCACAAGTTGAAGATTATTCATGGGCTTGATCGAAAGAATATATTTCTGAAGAATGACGATGTCCTGTGTGGAAATGCCATTTAATTCATCTTCGCCTTTTAATGGGATATTTTCCAGGCCAACAACATAATAATCCCTGATGGACGGAAAGAAAAATTCGCAATTATAAAGCCCATTTAAGAGATCATATTTAGGATTGCTGCTATTATATAGATCATAGGTTACTACCTTGGGCGTAAACTTGGAAGAAAACTGATTGTAAACTTTAATTTGAAAGCTGTCAGTACATTTGGTACCTCCGCCACCACTTCCGTCATTGCTGGGAATTCTAAGTGCCTGCGCTATGGCTGTATCCAGACTAACTGTATTGGACTTGCCGAATGGAACATTAAAATTCACCTCGCCGTTAGGAGCTATCACGACAAAGGTTGGCGTGCCATACCATGACCCGAATGTTTTGTTATCCTTATAAGGAGCTACTGCGGCCAATGAGCCACCATCGGAGCCTACACCCGGGAATGTAATCCCATATTTTTGGGCATAAGTCTTGACATAGCTGTTATTATCAAAGCTCATAGTTGATAATTCGAAAAATTGAACTCTCCCATTTCCGCCGCCCCATTTCTGATAAATTGGTTCCATCATTGGCGCAATACTGTTGCATGGTGGACAATCAACAAAGAAGATCTTAAGCACTACTACTTTTTCCTTATTCAGGTAGTCAGCAAAGAGTTTGTGCGTTTTGTTATTATAATCCGTGACAGTGAAGTCCGGAGCCTTGACGGCAAACAGGCCTAACGGCATTAGAAGAATGAGTAGCACTAACTTTTTCATGTTTTTGCTGTTAGATAGTTTGAATTTCAAAGATAGGTCATTTTTGGAAACAAAACAGCATAAATTTTGAGGCAAATCATTGAGTTGGAGGATCTTGGACTTTGTGATTACCGGATTGCCTGGGATCATCAGACCAAAGTACATGAGTCACTCATCGGAATGAAACGCAGTCAAGCTGGTGTTGTTGAGGTCCGGCAGAAATTGATTCTGTGCCAACATCCACATGTATATACACTGGGTAAGTCAGGTAAGGAGAGTCACCTAAAGATCGCGGATGAAGAACTGCGTGAAATTAATGCTGAATTTTACAAAATAAATCGGGGAGGTGACATCACTTATCATGGTCCCGGACAATTGGTTGCCTATCCAATTCTTGATCTGGATAATTTTCGAAATGATGTGCATTGGTACGTGCGGAGCCTTGAGGAAGTAATTTTAAGAATCCTGGATCATTATGGCATCGTCGGAGGCAGAATTCCTGAATTTACGGGTGTTTGGGTAAGAGCCGAAAGCCCGAATCCCTGTAAAATTTGTGCGATCGGTGTGCATCTCAGTAGATGGGTCAGTTTACACGGCCTTGCGTTTAATGTCAATCCTGATTTGCATTATTTCAATCATATCATTCCGTGTGGCATACAAAAAGAAGGCCTTGGTGTTACGTCACTCAGCAAGGAACTTGGGAGGGGAGTAGAATTTGAAGAAGTAAAGTCTCTTTTCATTCAGAATTTTGAAGAAATATTTAATGTAATAACGAAGAATAAAAATGAAATCGCAAACTAAGAAAATCAGTGAATCCTTCACCGCCATGACGGAGCTGGTACTGCCCAATGATACAAATCTTTTAGGTAATTTAATGGGCGGCAACTTAATGCGTTGGATGGATATTGCTTGTGGCATTTGTGCCAGTCGTCACTGTGAGGCGCCCACGGTAACGGTATCGGTAGATCACCTTACATTTCAGGAGCCTATTAAGCTCGGAGACATCGTGACAATTAATGCCAGTGTATCAAGAACTTTTACTACATCACTCGAAATATTTGTGGAAGTATTTATAACGAATATAAGAAAGAAAGAAAACAGGAAATCCAATCAGGCCTACTTTACTTTTGTCGCGCTGGATGAAAGGACCATGCGGCCTCAGGTTATTCCTCAGGCAGTCATTGAAACGGACGAGGAAAAAAAAATGTGGGAGGATGCGGCAATCAGAAGGGAATTACGTCTGCTTCAAAGCGGGAGAATTCAACCTTCCGAGGCAACACTGAGTAAAAACCTGCTCAACTCATAGCCTCAAGAAAGAATCTATGAATAACATTGGCTCAGTCTTAATTCGTTAGCTTTGCGGGTCAAAATTCTATCGATGCGGACCAGATTGTCTTTAACGGCATTTTTATCTTTGATAATATCACTGATTGCAGCTCAAAAAGGTGATTTAAGGGGTCATGTATACGATAAAGCTACTGGCGAGCCATTGTCCTTTGCAACAGTCTTTCTTAAGGGTACTACCTATGGTGCAATAACTGATGAAAACGGGTTCTATAATTTAAGTTCGATACCTATTGGAAATTATGTGATTTACGCAACCTATATTGGTTATGACACATCTTCGGCAGAAATAATATTAAAAAAAGGACAAATTATAAATAAAAATTTTTCAATTTCTGAATCTGCCATCAAATTAGATGAGGTAAGTATTTCAGCGGAAAAAGAGCAGGCGAGAACGGAAGTTAAAGTGTCAAGCATTTCAGTTACGCCCAAACAGATTAAGGCTCTGCCTTCAACAGGTGGCGAACCGGATATAGCACAGTATCTTCAGATAATCCCGGGTGTTATCACTACAGGGGATCAGGGTGGGCAGATTTATATACGGGGAGGAAGTCCGGTGCAGAACAGAATCATGATTGACGGCATGACCGTTTTCAACCCATTTCACTCCATAGGTATCTTTTCAGTGTTTGAGACCGAAGCTATTCGAAGTGCCGACGTCCTCACCGGGGGATTTGGAGCGGAGTACGGAGGTCGAATTTCCGCCATTGTTGACCTAAGGACCAGAGAAGGAAACAAGACGCGTTACGGAGGCCTTATTAGCAGTAGTCCCTTTATGTCTAAAGCACTACTGGAAGGTCCAATCATTAAATTCAATCCAACTTCGAATTCCAGTACCTCTTTTTTATTTACCGGAAAAACATCATACATCGATCAAACCTCCAAATACCTGTACAAATATGCACTGGATAGCCTGACAGGCAGGTTGCCATTCAGTTTTCAGGATTTTTACGGCAAGGTTTCTACAATAGCTTCTAACGGTAGTTTTCTGAATTTATTCGGCTTTAATTTCAATGATGCCGTCAAATATACAGGATTGGCAAATCTAGACTGGCATGCTACAGGTGCGGGTGCAAATTTTAAAATGATTCCAAATAATTCGGGAATGATATTTGGAGGTAATATAGCCTATAGTGACTATAATATACGGTTGGATGAATCTCAATCTGAACCCAGGACCAGTCGCATCAAAGGGGTTCTCAGTAACCTGGATTTTACATTTTTTGGCAGGCATTCAGAAATTAAGTACGGGATTGAGTTTAACGCCTACTCAACGGATTTTAAATTTACTAATTTTCTTAAAATACCAGTTCAGCAAACAGACAACAATACTGAAGTTGCGGGTTTTATTAAATACAGACTTAGCCGTTACGGTTTTGTTTTTGATCCAAGTATTCGACTACAGTATTATGCATCAATCAGCAGAGTATCTCTTGAGCCCAGACTTGGTTTGAAATATAATGTAAATTCTAAATTTAGGGTAAAAGCCGCAGCCGGGCTTTATTCACAGAATTTGTATAGTTCTGTCAGTGAGCGCGATATCGTCAATTTATTTGTTGGATTTCTGACGTCACCGGATCTGATCTATGCAAGCCATCTGGTTGGCGGATTTGAAGTAGATCTTAGTAATACTGTCACACTGAATATTGAATCTTACTACAAGGATTTTAAATCGCTTTATAACCTCAACCGTAACAGAAGAGACATACTTGAGCCAGAATATACCAAAGAAACCGGCAATTCCTACGGCGTGGATTTTTTGGTAAAAGCAAATCGAGTAAACTGGAATCTCTGGCTGGGATACTCCCTTGGTTATGTCAATCGCAATGACGGGGTACAAACATTTCCTGCATTGTTCGACAGAAGACACAATATCAATGTTGTTGTAGATTATCAATGGGGAAGGGCAAAATGCTGGCAAACAGGTCTACGTTATAATATGGGTTCCGGATTTGCATTTACAAAAGTGCAAGGATTTATTGGTGATAACAAACTCAGTGACGGACTCAATAGTAATTTCGGAATTGATAATCCAAATATTGGGGTGGTGTATTCAGATAAAATAAATTCAGGGCGACTACCTTATTATCACAGACTGGATTACTCAATTCGAAGGAGAATTGACTTTACAAAGTTTTTGAATCTTGAAATCACGGCATCTTTAACCAATGCATTGAACAGAAAGAATATTTTCTACTTTAATGTAGTCGAAAACAAACGTGTAAATCAATTACCTATCCTTCCTTCGCTAACGGTTGCATTTCATTTTTAATCAGTAAAGAATGAGAATAATAAGAGACTTTCGAAAAATTGCTTTGCTGGTATTCTGCTGTTTACTTGTCTATTGTTCCTGCAAAAAAGAAGGAACGAATTCTGCTTCACAAAAACAGAATTCCAATACAGCTCAACCGAATAATTCTCCACATATCAGCGTGCCCGCCAACATGACACCAGTCTCCGGGCCTCCTACCACACAGCATTCACCGCAAAACCCGAAAGGCATTTGGCATTTCACTTGTCCCAAGGGTTGTCCAGGCGGGGGTGGAGATGCATCGCCTTGTCAAAAATGCGGCATGACACTGGTACACAATCAGGCTTATCACCAATAATCGTTTTTTATGCTTTTTTACCAAAATGCGAGGATGATAAATCCTAAGTAATTGCGTTTTATTAAAGCGTATTCTTGTTTCTGTACAAACGTTAAGTGCATTTGCTCATTCTCAGAGGGAGCGCCCCCAGTTGAGTGATTCTTCAACTTCGTTAATGTCGAAATGTGAAAGATGCCAGAACTTCTCATTAAGATAATTCAGAATATTCGATATGTCTGCAGGTTGCAAGATGTGATTTTCAGGCATGTCTGTCTGGTGAAAGCGACCATTAAATCGTGAACCCTTTTCTCGATTTATGCCATAGCGTATCCATGAAGGGATCTCCTTGCGATGCACACGGATGTATGCAGTATCTTTCAATGGCGGATACCACTGCCCAAGGCCTTCAGCTTCATGCCCGTGACAGGAAGCGCAATGTGTGTCAAACATGAAAGCACCTTCTTTGAAGGAGGAGGTAGACATATTACAAGCCGATAAGACGAAAAAAAAAATTAAGATTTGCCTAATTTTCATTTAGTAATTTTTCAATGTCTATTATGAGGCGGTCAACATCCTTTTCGTCCGTTCCCAGTGCATATGATCTAAGATGCCTTTGGTGATCAGACAACAGAATCCAGCCACTGTGGTTAATGCCGCCTGGTGCGCTGTCATCTTCTACTGCTGTACTCATATAGTAAGACGCAAGATTTTTAATTTGGTCAGGATCATTTCCACGCAATAAGTGAATTCTTGGATTTGTAAAGCCAACTTTATTATAATACTCATGAAGTCTTGAAATACTGTCCCTTTTAAAATCAAGCGAAAAACACAAGTAATCAATATCTGCTGCTGAATTAAAATGCTGATTAATTCTCATAATATTCCGCATCACTTTAGGGCAGATTGTGGGGCAGGAAGTAAAAAAAAAGCATGCCACATTTGCCTTTCCTTTTAGAAGGGTTAACTTTATTTTTTGGTTATCCTGATCTGTCATCGTGAAATCGGGAATTTGAGAATACAATGTGTCTGTGCCATTCCAGCTACGTTGTCCAAGGATTGGCAATTTTTCGTTGTGCCTGCAGGCGTTGAGTGTGATCAATAAAATCGTGGAAAGTAAAAATTTAGTACAGATCCTCTTCATCTATTTTGTTTTTAACATCATCCCAGTCTTCATAGGTCAATTTCAATATTCTCTCAGTTTGAGCTGTGATTTTAACAGATTCAGATAGACAGAAGTTCACCAGCCAGATTATTTCATTGCCGGAAATCAGAACAAGGCAATTGGATTTCTGGAGCCTGGGTATTTTGAAATCTGTAAGGATATCCTGAGCTTTTTTCTTACGCCCGTTCATCCCTAGCGGACGAATGAAGTCGCCATCATTCCATGCCCTGAGTTTTAATGGAAAGCGGATTTTGTCACGATCAATATAAATAATGTTAGGAGGTGAAGACTTATATTCTTTTTGAACATCCACTAAACTGTGTTCTTTTAAAGAGATCATTGTGTTTTTGCAAAGTAAAAGGGTTTGATGCTCAATTATGAGTTCTTCTTTAAAGACTTTGTCCTCTTGTCTGTTATTTGTCAGTAAAATTTTGCTCCGGTCAATAAAAGCAGACCAGCCAGAATCAGACATGAATTCTTTACCGGGGTTCTTTAGATTCTCCTTCAATTGTGAAACTGTACTATGATGAAAACCTAATTCTGACAAATACTCGTATAAAAAATAATCTTCCGCTGTATTTAACACGGTGATCGTTATCATATCCGCATTCTTTACAACATACTGACTTTCCCATAATAATCTGTATTGATTCAGCAGGTTCTTTGCGGATTCGATAATCTGAATGCTGCGTGTGGCGTTGCGCGAAAATTCGGGATTGATTTTTCTGAATGCCGGAATGGCTTCATGGCGAAGAAGATTGCGATGATAATTGGTTTCCAGGTTGGAGGAGTCTTCCATCCAATTGATATTGTTCAGAGTGGCAAATTCTTCAATTTCATCTTTGGTGCAATTTATCAGCGGGCGAACCAGCACTCCTCTTTTTTTGGCTAGTGATGAGAGTCCTTTGAGGCCTGCACCTCTTGACAGATTTAATAAAAAAGTCTCAATCCGGTCACCCATATGATGCGCTGTCAGTACGGCAGACAAATGATGCTTGCTGAGGATATACTCAAAATAGTTGTATCTGGCCAATCTAGCTTCTTCCTGAATATTAGATTTCCGGTTTGTAAGCGGATGAACTTTATAAAATAGTCTGATATTATGGGAATTGCATAGATCCTGTACAAATTGGGCATCCCGTTCTGACTCTTCTTCCCGTAGCTGATAATTGATATGCGCACAGGCAAAATCCACACCGAGCATTCTTAGAGCATGAAACAGGGTGGTTGAATCCAAGCCGCCGCTCAAAGCGAGTAAGTAATTACCGTTCGGAAATTGCTCAAGGCATAGATTTACCTGTTGTAATACCCTGTGCATTTGAAAAGTTAATTAATTTGTAAGCTGAATTACAGTTAGCCAAAATTACGGGCAAACTTAAGATAATTGCAACTTTAAATATCAAACTGATATGAAAACCTTGAATATTGTTGTAGCCCTGTTATTTCTTGTCGGAGCTGCTTGTCAAAAAGCCAAAAAAGCTGAAACTGCAACAGTTGGTACATCACCTGTACCAGCTACCAATTCAAATTCAACTCCGGTTCCTTCGATCGTTAAGCTTTTAAAGGCGGATGAGGAATTTATTAAACAGGCTACAATGCAGAAACCATATCCAATGATTACAGATAGTATCTGGAGTTTTTATTTTGCGCTGTCTATTAGCGAACCAACCCCAAAGGACAATATTTATAAAGGACACTGGCTTGACCTTAAGGAAGATGGCCGATACAGCAAGGGTCTGTACGGAAACACAACTGATGAGGGGTATTATTTCTACGATCAGTTAAAAAAGACTGTTGAATTTCGAAGTTCTATAAAAGACACGAGTTCAGAATGGAGTGTTAAGGTTGATCCTGATGCAATGCTTTTAATCGGGACAGCTCGATTTAATAACAATCCATGGCAAATTAAACTTTTAAGAAGATCATCTCTGCCAGAGGAAGGCAAGCCATTAAAAAATGAGAATTTTCAAAAATAGATCCTATTTCAAATTCAATCGTTGCGATAAAGTATCTGTAATATATTGAAATACAGATACTTATATTTATTCATGCTCCGGAGAGGTGCGTACCTGAATAAGAAACCAAGAGCATAAAAAGCATACGGTACAGATAGCAGCAATAATCATAATTATCAGATTTTGAGTTAGTATCAGCAAAGATAATACATATTATTATAATATCTAATATGTAAAAACATATTTTTTTGCATAACAAATGAGTGTATAATCATGTTAATAGTCAAAATATCAATGATTATGAAAGTTTTATTCACTTTGTTGGCTGCGGTTATGGTGTTAAGTGTTCATTCACAGATAGTTACGCCTGCTCCAAGTCCCTTTTGCAAAATAGAGCAAAAGTTGGGTCTCGGTACAGTAACTATCGAATATTCCAGGCCGAGCATGAAAAACCGTACAATTTTCGGTGACCTTGTGCCGTATGGTAAGTTATGGAGGACAGGTGCCAACCGTTCTACTGTTATCACTTTCAGCGAAAATGTCAAGATCGAAGGGAAGGAGCTGGCGAAAGGCTCTTATTCGCTTTATACTATTCCTGGAGAGAAGTCATGGGATATCATTTTCTACAATCAGACCAATATAGGTGGCACTCCAGATCCATACGAACCCAGTAAGGAAGTAGTCAAAGTTCAGGCCATGCCTGAAATGCTAACGACAAGTATAGAGACTTTTACCATTGATTTAAACAATATCAAAATGAACTCTGGAACGCTTTATCTGATGTGGGAAAATACAGCAGTAGGCGTCAATGTCACCACTGATGTTGAAACTCCGGTTATGAAAAATATAGACAAAGTACTGGCTGGACCAAGTTCCGATGATTACTACCTTGCTGCAAGATATTACCTGGATTCAGGAAAGGATCTCAATAAGGCTCTTCCCTGGATTCAGAAAGCCACTTCTATGGAGCCAAAGTACTGGAAAATAAGGGTGGAATCACTGATACTGGGTAAATTAGGCAGAATTGATGAAGCCATCGCCGCCGCA
The DNA here is from genome assembly GCA_046329325.1 of Saprospiraceae bacterium. GTDB lineage: Bacteria > Bacteroidota > Bacteroidia > Chitinophagales > Saprospiraceae > Vicinibacter. The sequence goes on along the minus strand of JAXLUU010000002.1, from coordinate 224,830 downwards.
GAAAAATCCAAAGCATTAGCCATGGAGGATCATAACGATGATTATGTTAAAATGAACAACGATTATATTACAGAGTTGAAGCTTAATAAGCCAAAATAGTCTGAGAATAAGATTAAATTGAGCCTCTGTCCGAAATGGCAGGGGCTTTTTATTTGTCCTCAAATACAGCAGAACCTACCCGCAGCATATTCGATCCTTCCTCCAGCGCTAGCTGATAATCAGAGGACATACCCATAGAAAGCACAGTAAATTGTGATCCAAAAAGCCCTGATTTTTTTAATTCATCAAAATGTTGTCTAAGGCTTTTAAACTCTAATCTTGTTACGCTTTGATCGGAACACAGGCTCCCAATACTCATAATGCCCATAACATCTATCATTGAAAGCGCAGACCAGGGATCTTTTGATAAAGACTCGACCAGCTGGTGATATGGTATCCCGTGTTTGGAATCTTCCGGTGAGATCTTGATCTCAAGCAAAATGCTGGACCTTCTATTGATTTTGGTGGCATGATCATTAATTGAACTAGCGAGTTCGAAGCTATCAACAGATTGGATGAGGCTGACAAAAGGCAAGATCAGCTTAATTTTATTTTTTTGCAAATTGCCAATGAGGTGCCATTGAATATCGACTGGCAATGAAGACTGTTTTCTTTGCAGTTCCTGAGGTCTGTTTTCTGCAAATATTCTTTGACCTTGTTGATAAATATCCATCACTTTTTCGTCCGGCTGCATTTTGGAGACAACGACCAGCGTAGCTTGGTAAGACTGTGCTCTTTGTAAAATTTCTTTATAGGCGGACATGTCTATTTGGTTTGAAGAAGTAAAGAGATATCATGTTCTTCCACCTCATCTGGATGGTTGAGTGCATTTATTGGTTTAAAGCCATTAAATCTATAAAGTTCCGACTTGTGGATGGGAGTGCTTTGTATATAGCCAAGACTTAAAAGGGATTGCCTCATGCTTCCATTCAGCAAAAAAGTATCCGGAGTGTACCATTTGCTTCCTTCCCGAAAAATCAGATTGGCTCTTGAAGTATCCGTTATCATTCCGTTACGGCAAAAGACCGGTTCGATATAACGGTCATTTCGTTGAACGTGTACGAGCGAAAGGCGGTCATAGAACTTGAAATCGTACCGTAGTCTTGGTGATTCCAGCAAATGATAATGTGTTGTTTTTAAATTGAAGATAGGGCTAATGGAAAAATACAATCTTTCAGAATTGTATAAAACCTTCACACGTCCATTACTTTTTCCCCCAAGTTGACTAATAATGACCTTCAGATCATGCGGCTCATGTTGCGGATAAAATTTCATGAATGTATTTCTCACCCTTTCATTATGAAATTCAACATTCCTGAATCTCCCGTCTATTAATCTAATGGTTTCAATAAACGGGTACATAAATTTTTGTATTTAGTTCTTCGTATTCTTGCAAAGGATCAGACAAAGCATGTATTCCTCCTCCAGATTTAAACCTCAAGCCTTCTTTAGTTATTTCTATATACCTGATCATAACGGCTGTGTCCAGAACATTGTCCATGTACAAGCCAGCAATACCTGTATAATAAGATCTTTGGTGACACTCTGCTTTTGCAATTAAATTCATCGTGCTTTGTTTGGGGGCTCCTGATATTGAGCCCGCTGGTGTCAGCATGTCTATAAGTGTTCCCCAGTGCTTTTGATAATGAGAGGTCAGCTTTCCGGTTATTTCGCTGCTCATTTGTAAAATAGGGCCTCTATGAGTTGATATGTGCTCTGTATATCTAAAGCGCGCTACATTTACTTTTTCACATACCATAGCAAGATCATTGCGAAGAAGATCCACAATAGCATTGTGTTCAGCTTTTTCCTTTTTGCTTTTACGTAGTATTTCTTCTGCATTTTCAAGATCAGCTTTGATCGTTCCTTTCATTGGGAATGTTTGGATATTGTTTCCAGCAATTCTGATGAACTGTTCTGGAGAAAAAACAACGAATTTGTCTCGCATCCAAACCTTATAAGGGGCATTCGCCATGTAAAATATTAATTCCGGTTCAATTTCACAACGTACCGGTGTGCTGAAAGTCAGATTGCAAATATAACTGTCACCTTTTTCAATTCCTTTCAACACCTGATCAAAAGCAATCTTATAATCTGCGTATGGATAGGGGGTCGTCTCTAAACTAAAATTAATTGGTTCCAGTTTATTGCCAGGCATCCTGAAGTTAAATTTGAGTTCTGCCGGATCTATATCTTTTAATAACTCACAAAAGCCAAATTTCTTCTCAAAATCTACCAAAAAAAAGAAGGGTTTATTTTCATGTTGAAATCGATTGATCCTTTCAATAGTCTGGCTATATTTTATTTCAGGCATAGGTACAAATGTAGAAATCATTTTTTTAAAAAAATCCAGTGATTTTATTTCGTATGTCAATATAAACTTATGAATTCGCTTTGTACCTGAAAATGTCTAAATCAGATGCTTTAAATAAAAATAAGCTCATTGAATGGTCTTGTTTTATTATAGGTTATATTTTTGTACACTTAATACATGTAATTGTCAGTTCTGCTCGTTGATCATAATGATTCATTTACTTACAATATTGCTCATTTAATTGCGTCATGTGGTTATAAAACGGATATTTTTCCTTATGGCCCAGGATTGCTAGAAAGGGCCAGGGGGTATAAAAAAGTAGTTTTGTCACCCGGACCAGGTGTTCCGGAAAATTACCCATTTAGCCTGCAACTATTGGGTCAAAATACTCCTGGACAGGATATTTTCGGGATTTGTCTCGGTATGCAATGCCTGGCGGTATATGCCGGGGCTACGCTTTTTCGTCAGCCGAACGTTAGGCACGGGGAGGAAGAAATAATCCACAATTACAAGGTTGAAAATTCCGTAATGCATCATCTTGATGAAGAATTTAATGCGGCGCTATACCATTCCTGGGCAGTAGAAGCCAGTTCCTTGCCAGATTCGCTGAAGGTCACTGCAGCTACATCTCAAGGGGTAATCATGGGACTGATGCATCGAGCGCAATCCATTGAGGCGGTACAATTTCACCCTGAATCTTTTTTATGTCTTGTTGGAAAACAAATCATGGAATCATGGCTCAGCAAATAGTTGCTAAAAATAGCTATGCACTTATTTTGATGCTCTTGATTTGTGCCGAGGCCATGTCGCAGGTAAGTGGCAGAATTATAACTCAGGATGGAGTGCCCATCCCATTTGTGAGCATCTACATCGATGGAACTACCACAGGTACAAGCAGCAATGAACTCGGCAAGTTTGAACTTCATACCGGTAAAGGAAATTTTGATCTCGTTTTTCAACAAATCGGGTTCGAAAAACAAATCCGAAACATCATTGTGGATACGGGTTTGATTAATCTTGAAGTTATCATGTTTCCCGCCAGTTATCAATTAAATGAACTCGAATTTACCGCCAGCAGAGAAGATCCTGCCTATGCTATCATAAGAAAAGCAATTGCGCGTAAAAAAGAATTAAATAAGATCCGGAAGGCTTACACTCGAAAGGCCTACACCAAAGGTGTATTGAAAGTACTTCGCGCTCCCAAAGAAGTGCTGGGTCAAAAGATTGGCAACCTTGGTGGTATGTTGGATACTGCGGGTCGCGGTATTCTTTATCTTTCGGAAGCTGAGTCCATACTGGCGTCAGATGTCCGAGGGCATTTAACGGAGACTATGATTAGTTCAAGAGTTGCAGGAAATGACCGTGGATTTTCATTTAATCGGGCATCTTCTCTCTCTTTTGATCTAAATCAGAATAGTTCTGAATTTGGCAGATCGATTGTCTCGCCGTTATCTGATTATACTTTTAATCATTACCGATTCAGGCTCATGGGTGAGTATGAGCAAGAGCATATGGTGATTTATAAGATATTCATTGAACCACTTTATTCAGAAGACGCTTGCTGGCATGGATTTTTGTACATCAATGGATCAGATTATAGTCTGTATGAATTCGATGGTTTTATTTTAGGAGCACAATGCAAACAGGAGATTTTTGACACGATCAGAATAAAGCAGCAATATACTGTCCAGCCTTCTGTTTTTCCAGCCGGAATTCGGAATCAGGTTTTTCGTTTCAATGCTGTTTTTTTTGGATTTAAGGTAGAAGGAAGTTTTACAGTCGATTTATCTGAGTACCATCTAACGGATGGTAAGGATGTATCCCGACGAAGAGAATCTCTGGTGATTGAGGATAGTTCAAACTTAAAGAGCACCGAATACTGGCTTAAGGCTAGACCTGTTCCTCTATTAACTGAGGAGGCATTGCACTACAGCACGAGAGATAGTGCGAAATTAGTCAGGGATTCCCGTCGTTTTAAGGATTCAATGGACCGGAAGAACAATCATTTTGGCTATGGTAACCTGATTTTAGGTTACGCCTATAATCAAACCGATAAAAGGTCCTCATTCAGCTTTCAAAGTCCTGTAAACTCTATTCAATTTAATCCTGTCCAAGGACTTGCCGTAGGATCTTTGATGCGTTATACAAAATCCTGGGGAGAGAGACTGTCTCTGAAATCTCTGGTATTAAGTTTTAATATTGAGTATGGCATTTCAAATAGTAAATGGCTTCCGGGCCTGGGCTTCCGGTACAACTATAATCCTGTAAAGAATTCAGTATTTAGCTTTCTTATAGGAAGTGATTTTCATGAATTCAACAACAAAGTCGAGACCAATACAATGTACAATCAATATAATTGCTTATGGCTCAAAAAAAATGCGCTCAAGCTCTATCAAAGTGATGAAATATCAGCTTCATTTGCATCGGACATAAACTACGATCTTAGATTTGAATCAAAGGTAACTGCTGCACGCCGGTATAATCAAACCAACCATTCTGATTACAGTTTTCGATACAAGAATAAGTTATATGAGTCCAACAGTGATTTCATTGGATCTTCAGATAAGCTGTTGATAAGGCAAAAGGATGCGGTCATCTTTAGAATTGGATTGTATTACACACCGATGACTGAAGTATGGAAGACTCCTGATGGAATTGATAAAACAGGCAGTCGTTGGCCCGAATTTTATCTTCGAAATCAGTTTTGTTTTTATGGTTCGCAATCCGGGGCATCATGGTCTACGATATTCAAGGCAACCTATCAATTGTCACTTTCAAGCTGGGGAGATTTGAAAATCAGTGGAGAGTTGCAAAAATATTTTTATGGTGTGCCTGATTTGCCTGAGGCAATTTATGCCCAAACTAACCCTTTTTCAGTTGAAGACTTAACAGGTGTAATCGGATTTAGGGCATTAAAAAATTATGTATATATAGGGTACAGTCGATACGCAGAACTCCATGCAGAACATCACATGAACGGATTAATTCTGGATAAAATTCCCTGGATCAACAAACTTCACCTAACAGAAATAGTCGGTACTGGACTCCTCGGTATGAAGGATAGGCTGCCTTACTATGAATTCTCTGTCGGAATTGGCAATATCGGATTCAAGGCTTTTAGACTACTAAGACTGGATTGGGTAAAAACTTTGAATGGAAGCCAATGGGGGCCATCATATCTACGTCTGGGAGTCAATAATTTCTTAAGTATTGGGCGTAAAAACTGATTCTAAAAGAGGCTGAATTATTATATTTTTAGGAATTTAAAGTAATTACATACGTTTTGCTTGCGTAAGGCTAAATAATATATTCCAGAAGGAATTGCTTCAATAGAAATCGAATGGTCTTCAGGTAATGTGGACTCCTTTATTTTGTCACCATCTAAATTAAAGATAACGTATTCATTATATTTTTTGCGATCAATGCCTGGTAATATATAAAGAAAGTCTTTGGCTGGATTAGGATATATTATGAATTTGTCATTCTCTGGTGATGCAATAAGTGCAGTTAAATTATCTAAAGGATAGGTTTGTATTGAGCGCGCAAAGGTGGCAGCAATTAATTCTTTTCGCGAAGGATTATAATGCACTGCATTGACAGGAATAATAGGCATATTCGTGCCAAGTCTTCGCCAGTTGATTCCACCATCAACAGTAGCATAGGCGCCGAACACCGTACCTGCAATAATTACCTGATTTTTTGTTCCGGGTAAAATAACAAAGTCATTAACTGGTTGATCCATGAGCTCTGAATTGGCAATGTTAATCCATGAATTTCCATTATCAGATGATTTAAAAAGATACCCCTTGTTGTCATTGTTTCGATAATTCGAAAAAGAAACATAGATAACATTATCATTGTCAGGAGCGAATTTTACAGCAGTGATATATCCAGTAGGTAATCCATTGGTCACGTTGGTCCATTGTCGTGTTACAGCATTACCTAGCCAGATATTACCATTGGTTGTGCCGGCAATAATCATATTCTGGATTCGCGGTGATTCATCCAGACAACTAATTGTGGGTGTAATTCTGTTGGGAAAAGGTCCATTGACCGTAAGATCAGGGCTGATCGCTTTCCAGTCTGGAATCATTGGGTTGGTATTCAGAAATACTTTGACTGAAGCGGCATACATCGAGTCGGGCTGAAATCTACTCAAGAAATATGGAGCGTCCCAATTGAACGTGCCGGTAATTCCATTGGTAAAAGGCTGGTAGTCACCAGTAATCCTGTTAGATTGGCTAATGCCTCCATATTGGGTTTCATACCATACAAGATCCTGCAGTCTGTTGTGAAATCTTGTTTGAAAACCATCTCCTCCCCATACATGTTTCCATGAATTGATAGAATTCTGATTTCCGCTTGATGTTCCATTATCCTGTGCGCCACCAAAATATATTGAAGAGTTTTTTATGTCGGTCTCCACTCTGTAAAATTGTGTGCAGGGAATATTTTCTATGTCTGTCCACTGTGAATTGTTGGTGTTGTACTGATAAAGACCACCATCTGTGCCCAGCAAGAGATTGCCGTTTTTTCTGAATATTAGTATGTGTTTGTCTGCGTGCAATCCAATTTGCGACTGGTCGTCGACATTAAGCCAGGTGATGCCGCCATCCAAAGAACTCCAAAGATCAACGCCAAGCATATAAAGGTGTTGCGGGTTTTTGGGGTCTATGGCAATCCTTCCAAAATACCAGCCAAAGCCTCCGAGAAAACCACAATCCAAGGTGCCATAATCGACCGCAACCCTTGTCCAGCTATCTCCACCATTTGAAGATTTATAGAGCCCTTCTATATTATACCCCCCGTTGCAACTGGTAAGATTTTTTACAGTACGGGCGAACAAGATATCCGGATTCGATTCACTGATATCAATGGCAATACGACTATAAATAGACTGCGGAATACCTTGCATAATGAGGCTCCAGTGTTCTCCTTGATCAATGGATTTGAAAATTTTGCTATCCGGTCCTTCAGGCCTGCTATAGGAAGCAGTACGAATTCTGTGATAACTCGCAGCATACAATATAGAAGGATTGACAGGATTTATTGCTATATCAGATATTCCGGAACTATCTGAGACAAAAAGTGTCCTCGACCAACTTAATCCTGCATCTTTGCTTTTGTAAAAACCTCTGTTTGAGTTGCTCTCGAACGGGTTGCCCATCGCACCTACATAAATAATATTGCTGTTGTTTGGATCAATAATGATTTCGTTAATGACTCTTACTTCTGTTAATCCGGATTGGGTCCATGTCAATCCTCCGTCTGTTGACTTGTACAATCCGAAGCCTATGTAAGAGTTGCCATTAATATCCGGGTCTCCTGTGCCGGCATAGACAATATTTGGATTTTTGGGGTCGACGGCAAGGGCACCGATGGAAAGGGTAATTTCTTTGTCAAAAACCGGAATCCAGTTCTTGCCACCATTCATTGTTTTGAAAATCCCTCCATTTGAAAAACCACAATATATAATGTCAGGGTTAGAAGGATCTTCTGCAACGGCACTGATTCTGCCCCCAATATTAGTTGGGCCTTCCAAAACCCATTTCTGATTAAATAAGTCATTCGGTGAGCGCTTAACAAGCTCTTCCCTGATTGAGTGTAACTTGGTCGTTCTTGTTTTAAGTAAATCTTCGGTTGGAATTCCATATTTGTCCCATTCTGTTTTATCTGAAGGGGGAGGCTCCGAAATGTATGTTTTATCATTTTTGCATGACAACAATAGTATAATTGTTGAGAATAGAAGCCAGGGAATATATGAAATATATCGCATGTAAGGTCCAAGATTTGTCTAGCGCTAAATTACTAAAACCAGTTGAATGTTAATTAATTTTCAATGATCACTTTGGTGACCATGTTGTCAATTAGTATGAAATAAACTCCAGGAGGTAACTGACCAGGTTCTACGGTACTTATTTTGCAATTGTGGAAAATAATTTTTCCGTCCAGATTAAGTAATGTAATCTTTTTGTTCGGTGGCAACTGTCTAGTAATTGTACTCCAATTGTTGCCAAAATGTGTTTCGGATCTTTCAACTTCACTCAAAGATGATATTATTTCACTGTATCGAAGTGTAAAGACTCCAGATCCGTGAGTCGCAACGGCTATTTTGTCAGTTCCGGGAACTTTTTTGATATCGTATACAGGAAGAGGAGTTGCTGGGTCCTGGTTCATACAGGTCCAGCTTTGGCCAAGATTCGAAGTCGCATACAATCCGGTTTCTGAACCTGCAATAATTATATTGGTGTTATCTATCTTGATGTTCGTAATACAATGAAAAGGAATGTCGGGAAGCTGGCCACTGATGTCCTTCCATTGCAGCCCCATATTATTCGAAATGAAAATATGCGGGGAACCGAATCCTCCAAGGCATACTAAAAGTGAATTGTCTGAAGTCCAATGTATATCCGATATAATTCTGTCCGGGAGGTTGCCAGTAATATTGATGGCATATTTACCGCCGTTGGAAGAATAATATGCTTCCGGAGTGGAGAAGTCATCAGGTAGTGTTGTGAAGACTAATTGATTGGTGTCAGCGGGTGATGAAATTATTTTATTGATAATTGAGCCACCAGTATTTGGCGTTATTTTTTGAAAAGACCTTCCGAAATCAGAACTTTTGTAGATAAATCTTGAAGCGGTATACACCACATCTTGAAATGCTTCATTCACATTAAGCGGCGTGACAAAAGAAGATTCTTCATCTTGTAGTGAGTTGGTCCAGGATTTGCCACTGTCCTGAGAAAAAGACAGATATAGATTTTGCGCGGCGCATATCATTTCACCTGGATAATATGAATTGATTGCACACGCAGTGCCGTCTCCCAGGTGTGTAGGGGTCCAGTTCAAATCTCCTGTAAATATAGCAGAACGATTATCCTGAAGTCCGCCAATGGCAAAATTACTAACTGAAGAAAAGCTAATCGCATAAAATTGTGAAGTGTTGAGTCCGCCGTTGCAATCATAGAAGCTTAAACCCCAATCATCCGAACGAAAAATTCCACCATCAGTTGCAAAATAAGTTTTTGTAGGGTCATTCGGATTGCAGATAATGTCATGAAAATCTGCATGCATACCAATTTTGCCCATTTGATAACGTTCAAATGAATTAAAAGTGCCACTCATATCGGCAAATAAATCCACTCCTCCAATCATCAGTTTTTTGCCACTGGTATCAGAGATCATACCGCGTGTATACCAACCTTGATAGCTGGTAATATCCTGGATGCTGTGCGTTTGCCAGTTCTTGAAGAAATTGTTTGAACGAAGTAAATGGATTGTTTGAAAAGAATCTGAAATCAAAGCATAAACTTTGTTGGAGTATTTGCTATTTGTATGAAGCATGATTCTCCCGCGCATTTGATCTGAGTAGGATTTTGTTATTTTCTCCCAGTTTGTTCCGCCATCGGTACTTTTGAAAATGCCAAAACGGTCACCGCCGAGTCCGCCAACACCAGCGAGTAAGTAATTGGATGAGTCTTTGTGTATGACCAGATCAGTTGTCATTTTTAAATCAGCGATGAAGCTCCAATGGTCTCCGCAGTCAATGCTTTTATAAATGCCATGCGTCCCTGCAGCATAAATAATATCAGGCTGGTTCGGGTCAATAATTATTTTCCAAATGCATCTTTCTGGGTGTAAACTCCAGTCAAGAACAAGTGACCAGGTCAGACCTCCATCTCTTGTACGAAGTATTCCTGTTCCGTAGGAGCCGCGCATTGTTCTTACGAATTTACCGTTGAGTCCGGATTCGTAGCTGTACGATTCACCAGTACCAATAAATATGGTTCCCTGATGTGATGGGTCAATGGCAATAGCGGATACTGCCCCTATAGGATAGGGTAGAGATACCCTTTGCCATGCTTTTGCACCGATTCCGCCAGTCCTTGATCGCCAAAGACCTGCAGAGGCAGACCCTGCCCATACAGTTGATGTGTCATATGGATCAATCGCAAGACAGAGTACTCGTCCTGAAATATTTTCTGGGCCAATCCATTCCCAGCGATTTGATCTCTGGATAAATGATGGCATATGGGCTTGATTGCTTATAGCACGGTAATACTGTTCAGAGCCGGGCATCTCAGGATAATTGACAAGCATATTGCGGTGCAGAAAACTACCATATATCCCTTTCGATTCATTTTTAGCGTCGAAGTTGCAGGAAATAAACCAATATAAAACAATCACCAAAACAGGTGATCTAAGTAATCTCATTAGCCTCCGGTCCTTTTCGTATTCTTAAATCCTTTTGATATTAATATTGGAATTACCTTATTGACATGGTCTCCCTGAATCAGAATTAAACCATCTTTCACGCCTCCGCCAACGCCGCATTTCTGTTTAAGCTCCTTGGCTAGTCCTTCCATTTCTTTATCCATAAGATTAAGTCCCATGATTTTTGTCACTACTTTGCCGCCCCGGATGGATTCAAGCTGGACACGAACTACCTGCCCGGAATAATTTGAATCTTTAATTATTTCCTGCGCATCAGGTTCATTTGCATGTGTCGAGTAGACCATGCTGAGATCTGACAAATTGTTGAACTTCTTACCCATCTTTTTTGGTTTCATTGTTGATGGCTTCACTGATATTTTTATTTCTAAGTGCGTCTGCGATATTTCTGTCCAGTGCCTTATGTGCAATTGGAGCAGTGTATTTATTCAGTGCTTCAATGGCTAGTTCGATGTGGTCGCGTATTTTGGAATCTAATGCATCTTTCAGATATGTGATCAAGTTTGATATTTCAGATCGTTGCAAACTAGTCAAATATTCATAATTGTTCTTAAGAAATTTTTCAGAAGCGAGTTGTAGATATTTGCCTTCATTGATACTGTCGATTAGTGCTTTTTTTTCCTGATCTGACTTTGCAAATCTGATCGATTCCTGAAGCATCGAGGCGACTTCAGCGGCTGAAATGTTAAATTGCGATTTGATTGTAATGGATTGTTCAGTCTGCGTTCTCAACTCAATGGCTTTTACTGTCAAAATGCCATCCGCGTCAATCATAAATCTGACTTGAATCTTTGGGATGCCGGCAGGCATCGGAGGGATGTTCTCAAGAATAAATTCAGCGAGCAATTTATTATTTTCAACAAGATCTCTTTCTCCCTGATAAATCGCGATTTTTAAATTCTTTTGACCATCGCGTGATGTGGTATATTCTCTAGCCTGGTGAATTGGAATTTTCGAGTTTCGCGGAATAATGACGTCCATGATGCCGCCGAGGGTTTCAATTCCAAGTGACAATGGGTTGACATCCAACAGTAGAAAGTCCTTTCTATTTCCTGCAAGAATATCTGCCTGAATGGCAGCACCAAGTGCTACAGCTTCATCGGGGTGAAGAGAGCGATTGGGAGTTTTGCCGTAAAATAACTGAAGCGCATCAAATATGATCGGCATTCGTGTCGATCCACCAACAAGAAGAAGTTCATCTATCTCATGAATGTGCAGGCCACTGTCTGATAAGGCAAGTCTGAAGCAATCTAGTGTTCTGTCAATATAAGGCTGTGAAAGTGATTTATATTCTTCATTTGAAAGTGAGAGTATGTGTTGATTCCAGGTAGTAGAAAAGCTATTTGAATCACTTAATTGGTGTTTTGCGTCTCGGGCTTTTAGAAATAATTCCGATTGCTCAATTGGATTTTCTGGTTTTAACTGATACTTCTCTTTCCAGAATTTAACAATTTCTCGATCAAAATCATCCCCTCCGAGATTAGTATCTCCGCGCGTTGCCAAAACGTCGAATACGCCATCTTCAATTCTAAGAATCGAAACGTCGAAAGTTCCGCCTCCAAGATCATAAACTGCTATATTAAGCGCATCTGTTTTGTTTTGTCCAAGGCCATAAGCAAGGCTTGCTGCGGTGGGTTCATTTACGATACGCAGGACATTAAGTCCTGCGATTTTGCCAGCATCTCTTGTGGCCTGCCTTTGTTCATCATTAAAATAGGCAGGTACAGTGATCACGGCATCTTCAATCTTGACCCCCAATGCTTTTTCAGCCTCTTGAACAAGATGTCTGAGGATATAAGAAGATAATTCTACCGGAGTATAATACCGATCATTCAACCGTATCCGGATGAGGCCTTCTGATGCACTTTCATCAAAATGATATCCAAAATACTCCTTACGGTCTGAGAAGTCCTGCAACGATTTGCCCATTAGGCGCTTGATGGAATAAACAGTGGATTCCGGGTCCGTAATCAGTTTCTTAATCGCCTCATGCCCAACACTGATCATGGCATCATGGTCCACATTGATCACAGAGGGTATAAAAAGAGGTTTGTTTTGGGAATCCTTAATTATTTCAGCACGCCCATCATTTATTCTGGCAATGAGTGAATTGGTAGTACCCAAATCAATGCCAACTACCAGTTGAGCAGTATTTTTAATCTGTCCGGTTTTGAAATCAATGGCTATTTTTGACATCGTGGGAGTAAACCAATAAAGTTCAATTGTGTTTAGACAACGGTATGCGAAATCTGAGCAAAAATAAGGAAACTCTTCTTTTTCTGATCCTTTCGGGTATATTTATCACCAATGCACTAATGGCTGAATTTATCGGAGTAAAAATCTTTTCCCTTGAAAGAACGCTGGGAATGATTCCGGTAGACTGGCATTTGCTGGGTCAGGGAAACCTGAGTTTCAATTTAACATCAGGAGTTCTTCTTTGGCCGGTGGTTTTTATTCTGACCGACATCATCAATGAATACTATGGTCCAAAAGGTGTGAGGTTTCTTTCCTATTTGACCAGTGGTTTAATCATTTACTCTTTTCTGGTTGTATCGGTTGCGATACGGCTGGTTCCAGCGGATTTTTGGCCGGGCTCGCATCTTGCAAAATATCCTGATAGTGAGGTGCATAATTTGAATACAGCGTATCAGCTAATATTTGGTCAGGGTCTTTGGATTATCGTTGGCTCAATATGCGCATTCATCATTGGTCAAGTTCTTGATGTTTATGTTTTTCATAAGATCAAGGAGCGTACAGGGGAATCAAGCATTTGGTTAAGGTCTACAGGTTCAACGCTGATCTCCCAATTGGTTGATAGTTACGTAGTACTTTTAATTGCCTTCTATATTGGTGCAGGCTGGCCATTCAAACTTGTTCTCGCAATAGGAACTATCAATTATATCTATAAATTTGTCATTGCACTGATATCCACACCAGTCGTTTATCTGGTTCATCACTGGATTGAGCAATTTTTGGGCGAAGAACTTGCATCAAGAATGAAAAGAGATGCATCACTTAAAATTAATGAGTAGTATTGACATGATGAATAAACCAGAAAGTCTACAGCTAGCAAATACAGTGCTGATGGTCAGGCCGGCTCATTTTGGCTATAATTCAGAGACCGGTGCAACCAATGTTTTTCAGAAAAGACCTGAAGAGAAAGAAGAGGAGGTGAGTGCAGCTGCTTTGCAGGAATTTGACAAAATGACTGATGCCCTCAGAACTACTGGGATCAATGTCATTGTTGTTGAAGACAGTCAAGAAATAGTGTGCCCCGACGCTGTTTTTCCTAATAACTGGATTACAACACATCACGACGGAACCATAATTACCTATCCAATGCAGACCCCAAATCGTCGATTGGAAAGACGGGGCGAAATACTAGATATTTTAACAGCGCAATTTGAGGTTAAAAGAAAATTTAATCTTGAATTATTTGAAGAGCATAATCAGTTTTTGGAAGGTACAGGAAGCATGATATTTGACCATGATCATCGTATAGTCTATGCGGGATTAAGCCCGAGGACAAATGTTCAATTACTTTCGCATTTCGGAGCATTAATGAAATATGAAGTTGTTTTTTTTAATGCACATGATGAACACGGCGTACCTGTGTATCATACCAACGTAATGATGGCCATGGGGTCGGGATTTGTGGTCATTTGTATGGAGTCTGTAGATGATAGTTCTCAAAAGACCTTACGACAATTTTTTGAAAAAACCAGTAAGGAAGTAGTTGAAATTAGTTTTGGGCAGATGGATCACTTTGCTGGTAATATGTTGCAACTGCGTACGGTCGGAGGACGTCCTGTGCTCGTAATGTCTCAGACCGCGTATGATTCACTGGAGGCTCAGCAGTTTGCCAAACTAAGGAGACATACAGATCTATTGCCAGTAGAAATTCCCACGATAGAAAAGGTTGGGGGAGGAAGTGCCCGGTGCATGATGGCTGAGATATTTCTTCAACCTAGAAAGAATTAAAAATTCAACTGAAAATCAACTCAGTAGCCTTGAAAGTACATACAGGGTGTGGTCGATTTCATCTTCGGTATTCATGTAAGAAAAGGAAAATCTAACAGACCTGCCTTCAGATGTTGGACGGATGTATTCCAGGACATGAGAAGCCTTCTCCGTTCCTGACGAACATGCAGAACCTCCTGAAACAGCTATTCCTTCTATATCTAAATTCATTAATAACCAGTCCGACTTGACGGTTTTGTCAAAATAAATATTTAGTATTTTAGGTGAACAGTCAACTAAAGGTGAATTAATTTCGAAATTAATTCCACTTAATTGCAAACCGTCCAGAAATTTCGATTTCAAACGGTTCAAATGTTGTCTTCTTTCCTGCTGTTCGTTGAAGGCGAGCTCAAGAGCCTTCGTCATGCCAGCTATTCCTATTGTGTTTTCTGTGCCGCCCCTCATATTTCGTTCCTGATTGCCCCCAAATATCAATGGATTAAGTTGTGAAGGTTCTTTGATGTACAAGAAGCCAACCCCTTTTGGACCGTTAAATTTGTGTGCCGAACCGGTGATAGCATCAATTTGTAGATCAGTGACATCCAAAGCTTCAATCCCAACAGATTGAATTGTATCAGAATGAAACTTTGCTCCGTAATGCTTGCAGATCAAGGAAAAGTCCCGTAAAGGAAGAACAGTGCCTAGTTCATTTTGTGTATGCATCAGGGTGACCAATGTATTTTGACCACTTTTCCTAAGTTGGTCTTCGAGCTGATCAATATTAATCAATCCATTTTGATCCGGATTTAGCAATTTTAATTCAACATGATGCCTCTTGCAATGGAATTTTAAAGTATTCAACACGGCAGGGTGTTCGATTGGTGAACTGATCACAGTTCTTATTAAGTCCGAACCAATTACTGAACTGAGATAAGCATTATTGGATTCTGTTCCACAAGAAGTAAAAATGATCTGGCCTGGTGATGTGTGTATAAAGGAGGCGATTTTTTTACGGCATTCTTCTACAATACTTTTGGCTTGTGCACCTTCACGATGAATCGAAGAAGGATTTCCGTAATACTGAATCGCTACTTTCTGCATGATATCTATTACTTCAGGATGTAATGGTGTGCTGGCTGCGTGATCCAGGTAAATTCTGGTGTTCATTAATTTAATTTAATTTGGCAATTAATTCTTTTAATTGGATAACAAGTCTTTTAGCCTCAGAAGCAGTTGAAGCCTCACTATATATTCTTATTATCGGTTCTGTATTTGATTTTCGAAGGTGGAGCCAGCCTTGCTCCAGATCAATTTTGATCCCATCGGTCAAATTGATTTTCCCATCAGCGTATCTTTGCTGAATATTATGGATTAGCTTATCATAATCTGTTTCAGAAGTTATTTCAATTTTGTCTTTATACATCTCATATTTTGGAAAATCGTCTCTTAACGATGACAGCGTCTTGTTGCCAGTTGCCAGATGTGACAGAACCAATGCTATCCCTGCCAAAGCATCCCGCCCATAATGCAGATCCGGAAGAATAATCCCGCCATTACCTTCGCCTCCAATAACCGCATTAACTTCTTTCATTTTCTCAACAACATGAACTTCACCAACTTTGGAAGCAAAGTAATTACATCCGTATTTTTTTGTTATATCAGCGAGTGCCCTAGAAGAAGATAAATTAGATACCGTGTTGCCTGGTTTGTTTTTGAGGACATAATCTGCTGCGCATACGAGACTGTATTCTTCGCCTATGTAATGCCCTTTTTCATCCACCAGCGCAAGGCGATCTACATCAGGATCTACAGCAATACCAACGTTCATTCCATTTGAAACAGACTGAATCAGATCACTCAGATTTTCTTCAAGAGGCTCAGGATTATGGGAAAAATTGCCCGTAACTTCACTATTTATGAGCGTGTAACGACAATCCAGCGCTTCTAGCAGAACCGGTATTGCCAATGAACCAGTGGAATTGATGCAATCAACGGATACATGAAATTTTGAACGTCGGATCCTGTCTGCTGCAATGAGAGGGTGAGACAGCAGTTGATTGACGTGGTAATTGATATCATCAACAGAATTTTCAAGACTACCCAATCGGTCATATGGAGAAAAGCTGAATCGGGTTGAGTCAGCAAGTTCAATGAGTTTTTGTCCGGTTTCAGCTGAAATAAATTCACCTTTTTCATTGAGCAACTTTAGCGCATTCCAATTGGCAGGATTGTGGCTTGCGGTGATTATTATTCCTCCGTTTGCCTTGTGCCTGCATACCGCCATCTCTACCGTTGGGGTTGTCGACAGTCCCAGGTCGATGACGCGAATACCCATCGAAATTAAAGTGGATGAAATCAAATTGGATACCATGTTGCCGGAAATACGGGCATCTCTACCGATGACAATTACTGGCGTATCAGTACCTGACATAATCAATGTTGCATAGGCGCTTGAAAACCTGATAATGTCAGGAGGGGTTAGATTTGCTCCGGGAAGTCCACCAATCGTGCCACGAATTCCGGATACAGAAATAATAAGACTCATTCAAAAGTAATAAGACGTAAAATTACCAATTTTAAATCATTCTGATTATCTAACGCACCAAGTCAATCACGATTTTTAGATGATTGATAACAAAGCATTTGTGCTGTGAACAAACGCTATTTTTTTTAGTTACTTTTTTATTGATTACGCGTATCTTCCGGGAGATTTTTTAGTTGAAAGTATCCGTTATTAGCAGCTCAAATTATTATGATTGATCAGTTTATTTGGCTGGACCATGAAATTTTTATCTGGTTGCAGGAACGCCTCAGGGGTTCTTTTGCCGATGTGTGGATAGTGCTTTCAAGGGATAAGTGGTTTTGGCTTCCCGTTTATGTATCGGTATTAACATGGATCATAAGTACATTCCCTAGGAGATGGTATTTAATTTTTTTGATTTCTTTAGTCCTGATCGTCATTCTTGATCAGGGAAGTGGGATTATTAAAAAAACAATCCAACGCGAACGACCATGTCGTGAGCTCTATTTCAAAGATCATTTTCAAACAATGATTTCATGCAGCGGAGGGTTCAGTTTTCCGTCTTCCCATGCAACAAATCATGCAGGAATCGGCGTATATATATTTCTGCTCATGGGTTACAGAGGAATAGGGAGTGTTAGGTATTTTTTTCTTATCTGGCCCCTTTGGGTGTCACTGGCACAGGTTCTGGTAGGCGTTCATTTTCCAATTGATGTAATCTTTGGTCTGGTCACAGGTAGTGTTATCGCAATCATCGCTTATAGCTTAACGATTACCATGTTAAAGAAATTGGAAATAACACACTAAGAGCGAAGGGTGGGCGTTTATCTGTAAGTCACAGGTAATTTATATTATAAATTTTCATTATATTTACACCATCATTTTATGAATAAGATGCGAATACTTGGCCTCCTGTTGATGTTCAGCCTGAATGTAGTATTTGGCCAGGCACCAAAATTTAGCAATGACTTTCTCAATCTGGGGGTTGGAGCCAGGGGAATGGCTATGGGAGGGGCCGTAGTATCACTTTCTGATGATGTAACAGCTGGTTATTGGAATCCATCTGCATTGGCACAATCGAAAGCTCGCTTTCAAATTGCGGGACAACATGCGCAGTGGTATGCGGGAATCGGAAACTACGATTATGCCGCATTTGGCAAATCATTGGATAATGAAGGAAGGAGTTTTGGTGCTATCAGCTTGATTCGTATGGGAATTGATGACATACCCAATACGCTTAGGCTCCGTGGACCTGACGGCAGCATTGATTATAGCAGGATCAGCAGTTTTAGTGTTGCTGATTATGCATTAATAGTGTCTTATGGAAGAAAATTAGAAAATACTGATAAATCAAGCCCTTGGAGCCTTGGGGGAAGTGTCAAGATCGTGCATCGTTCTTTCGGAAGTTTTGCCAAGGCTTATGGATTCGGAATTGATGCTGGCATTTTATACCACCGCAATAAATTAAGATTCTCGGTGATGGGAAGAGATATTACGACTACATTCAATGCCTACAAATTTAGTTTTACCGATGAAGAAAAGGCTACGTTACAGATCACGGGCAACGAGGTCCCTGGTAGTTCCATCGAAATAACGCTTCCTAAAATCATTGCCGGTATTTCATATCAAATGTCTCTAGGGGCGCAAACGCACTTGACCCCGGCAATAGATATTGAATTTAGCGGTAATGGGACCAAAACACAATTGGTTCAAGCGTCTAACCTGGGTTTTGATCCGAGAATTGGCGTTGAATTAGAATTTAGGAATAAAATTTATCTGAGAGGAGGGATCGGAAATTTTCAAAAAATTCCACAACTGGTCAACCAGGGATCAAAGGACTTTAGTGCGCAACCTTCCGGTGGACTTGGGTTGCGTCTTGGCAAACTGAGGATAGATTATGCCATGACCAATATTGCTAGCGTAGGCATTGGTCTTTACTCACATTACATTTCACTTATCCTGGATATACGTTAAGGTTCGGTTATCGCTTTAAGGTGTGTAAGATTTGACCGAATTATTGGTGATGTTAAATGTAATCCTTACCGAATTTTTTCTCAATATCGGAAAGCATCTGTTTAATCCTTTGCTCTTCTGATTTCTGGCAGATTAGCAATGCATCAGGTGTATTAATAACAATATAATCCTGCAGACCCTGTACGACCATTAGTTGATTTGTATTGTTATATAATATACAACCCTCCATTTCATAATTAAGCAACTTTTCTGAAATTGATGCGTTTGAATTTTCATCCTGAGGAAGAAGTGTATAAAGGGATCCCCAAGTACCAAGGTCACTCCAGCCAAAATCGACTTTTTTAACGAAGACACTTTGCGATTTTTCCATCACAGCATAGTCAATCGAAATATTTCTGCAGGAAGAATACTCATTCCTCAAATCGGAATAGTTAATTTCTTTAAAAACTTCAGTAAGATCAGGGCAATGAAATGTAAGTTCATTCCAGATCGTTTGGGCTTTCCATAAAAACATTCCACTGTTCCACACATAATTACCTTGTTGCAGATACTGTAGTGCAGTGTTGTGATCCGGTTTTTCGACAAATCGCAACACCTGGTAGATTTCATTTGTGTTTTCCTGCTTATTGTCAAACTGGATATAACCATATCCAGTATCGGGTCTGGATGCCTGAATTCCGAAGGTCAGCAATACTTCATTTGATTGAAGAAAAGTAAATCCTTCCCTTACATCTGAAATAAACTGATCTTTTTGAAGTATGAGATGATCTGCAGGTGCCGTAAGGATATAAGCATCCGGATCGCGTTTCAAAATAAAGGAAGTGGCGAGTGCGGTGCATGGTCCTGTATTTTTTCGCTGCGGTTCGAAGAGCAGATTTGCAAGAGGGATCAAAGGCAGTTGTTCTCTAACCAGTTCCGAATAATCTACATGAGAAACCACTATGATATTATCTGTTTCGAATTCTTCAGATAACCTGTCAAAGGTCATTTGAAGTAAAGTTCGGCCGGTTCCGAGAACATCCAAAAATTGTTTTGGTCTCTTATTTCTGCTGAAAGGCCAAAATCGGCTTCCAACGCCACCCGCCATGATCACGGCATAATGATGTCTGCTTAACATGTATATACTTTTTAATCCTTAAGTAATTCTATAACAAATCCTGATCGCAAAATTATATTGGTAAAGGTATCAAAATTGCCTTCGCCAATATTAATAAAGGTGGGGCGCGGAAAAATTGGAAATCAATACGTCTTATTGGTCAATAAAGCCTTCCAAAATCCAATCTGCAAGTAATTGCCGATTTCTTGGAGAGGCGATACGCTCCCTGTCATGGGCGTTGCGGATATTGGCCAATTCAATAAAAATTGGGTCTGCCTGAGAAGTTCTCATGACATATAAAGGACGTGCAGAAATGCTTCCACTGTAATCACGGCCCTGAAATTTCTTATATTTCAAAGCGAATAGATTCCTCAATTCTTTTGCCTTTTTTTTGGAGGCTTTGCTTTCCGACTGATAATAGAAGAATACATCCTGGCGGTTCTCTTCGGGTTGCGAATCAATATGTATCGAAATCATCCATTGCTTTTGAATACCTTCCATCTGATTCTGAAAATAAAGTGTATTGGTCTTAATCATTCCTTGTCGGAGTCTTTTGATCTGGCTAACCGGTATTTCATGGTCTCCAATACACACTTCATCTTCATCACATGAAAGGTATCTTTCATCGCGGATGCCGTCGTTTTTATCTTGTACGATAAGATACACCGTTGCCCCTTTTGTCAGCAAATTTCGAGCGAGACGAAGTGAAACATCATAGGCATATTCATCTTCGCAAAAAGTAAAATCATTTTCCTTAAATACCGTTCCGGGATCTGGGCCGCCATGACCAGGGACAATATAGAACACCTGGTTCGCTAGCTCGTCAGATTCTACCGGTACACTGGAATGGGCTTCTCCGAATAAACCAACTGTCAGTGTCTTATTGGAAACTCTTCTTAATACCGGTTTTTCTTTATCCGGTTTAAGCGTTTCCAACTCCTGATCATCAGTTTCAATCCTATGGTCCGCCACCAACTCCCTGGATGAACCTGGGGCTATGTTCTCTTTTCGGGAGATCCTTGCGTTGGATTCCGATGGTAGAATGTCCTGATAAACATAAGGGACCCATAATTTGCGGTCACTCTGATAATTTTTTTGCTTTAATCCGGCGGACACCATGGCTTCATTGTATATCTGAATATCCTTGGCCTTGCTGTAATCTTCAATTTTCATGGTTGTACGAATACTGCGTCCATCAAAATTGTACACTTCAACCGGCAAATAATAAGACTTGTCTTTTTCAAGGCTGGCTCCCTTGTTTAACTTATTAATTCTGTAGAACGCATCCAGGTGACCAGCCTGATCCAGCAACTGGTATTTGCGGAGGAGCCCGTATGCGCCCATACCTTTTTCAGGCTTAACCAAGAGCCAGTTAGTCTGGCCAAAACCTTTTATAAATAAAATAATCGTGAAAAAGCCAATCAATAACGATTTCAACATTGCGTGAGATTTATCGCAAATATAAATTATTTTTATAATATGTATAGTTACTGATTAATAGCTGGTTATAGTTTAAATAAATTTATAATTTAAAATTTGTAATTAGTTTAAAATCAATTATTTACATATTAATTTTGGTTCAATTCCTTACTGTTTATTTTTTAGTACACTGATATTCAGGGCTTATTTGTCAGACTGTCCATGAAAAGGTAATTGCCATATCGTATTTAATGATTTTCGTAAATTAATTACTTGAAGGTTCCCCTAACGGATCGTGGTTCGGTGTAATGATTAATCCGTCAGACCTTATAATGCCACAGCAGATTACCTTTGTATTCATGTTACATCTGTTGGCCTTGCTAAGTAAAGAATTCAAGAACGAGTGGCGCAATTTCTATCAACTTGGCGGACTTCTTGCTTTTCTTGCCGGCGAATGCTACCTTATCTATTTCTTTACGGGAAAGCCTGAACTTCGGCAATGGAACCTCCTATACTGGCTAACATATTTATTTCTGAGCTTTTTTATCGGGTCCAGGGTGTATGATGAAGATCAGACCCGTTACAGGGTCATCGTCCATCAGTTGGTTCATCCGATAGACTTGTTCTTGTCCAAGGTGATTTATGTTTTTTTGCTGCTTACTACTGTCAATGTGCTGATTTGGTTAATGTTCGCTTTATTTATCCCTTCTGTTCACGTGGCTCTTGGACAATGGTTGATGATGTCTGTTCTTCTCAATCTCGGTATGAGTGTACTGATTGCTTTTACCTCTTTATTGAATGCCTATGCGAAGAACAATACTTTATTTCTAACGGTTCTTATCCTGCCTTTGAGCTTTCCATTGCTTGGAATGACCTTCCAGACTGCAAACTCATTACTTGAAGGACAGCAGCTTTTTGGGGAGCTTTCTAAAATACGCCTGATCGCTGGGACTGACTTTATGATAGTGGCTTTGGCATTTTTTGTAATACCTCAAATTGTAAGAAGTTAAAATGAACTGGAAATACTGGTGGTGGAAATTGGTCACAATAGTGATTTTTATCTATGTATTTAGTGCGGGGTTGTTGATTCCACTTAAGCCCGGTATTGAAGAGATCTTACCATCACGCGGCAGAGCTGGAGAGAAACTCGGACTGCAAATTAAGGCTTACAATACTTCATTTACCAATGGATCTATAGAAGTTTTTATAAAATCAAGAGATTCCTATTGGATCAATACTAAAGATTTAAATATTGCTGATGACAGGACCCTATCTGCAAATTTCAACGTTCCAAATTTTCTTCCGGATGCATCTTCGTTATCCCAGTATAGTATAATTGTGTCATCAAGTTATGACGGAGCATTTGTGATTCCCGGCAAGCTTATACTTTCGCAGGACAGCGTTAACCTGACTGAGGCGCAGCGATTATGGTCAAGTGGTGATCCACAATTTGCTTCGCTGAGCAAAATGAAATTTCCGTACCGTAATATTCTGTATGAAACCATACGTAACACATTTTTTCACGTTTCACTCTGGTTTGCGATGTTTGCGCTCCTGGGAGCAAGCGTATATCATTCTTATAAATATTTAACTACGAATTTTCTGGATCATGATATGCGAGCTTATGCCCAAGTCCGTACTGCCATTTTATTTGGACTATTGGGTCTTGCCACAGGCAGTCTTTGGGCTAGATTTACATGGGGAAGCTGGTGGACCAATGACGTCAAATTGAATATGGCAGCTTTGTCCATGCTAATTTATGCGGCCTACCTGATTTTGCGGGCAGGAATCAGCGAAATTGACCGCAAGGCCCGCATCAGTGCTGCTTTTAACGTTTTTGCATTGATTGCAATTGTGCCGCTAATATTTATTCTTCCCAGATTGACAGACAGCCTTCACCCGGGCAACGGCGGTAATCCTGCCTTTGGTTCGGAAGATATGGATAACAGTCTTCGCAAGGTCTTTTACCCGGCAGTAACTGGATTTATCATGCTCGGATTCTGGTTGTCAGGTCTTCTTTACAGGGCGGAAAAGTTACATTTGCGAATTGAAGATGAAGTAATTTAACGGGATTCCGGTATTTTGAATAATAGTTCAACAAAATATGAAAAATAAGTTTTTATTACTTTGGTTGCTTCCACTGAGCGCAGGTGCTCAGGCAGGAGAAGACTTTATGCGAAGTTCGGGCAAGATTCATGTGGTATATGGTGTAATTCTAATTATTTTTGCCGGGCTTTTTGCCTATCTAATCAAACTGGATTTAAAGATTAAAAAACTAGAAAACAAACAGTAATGGCTGAGATTTCATTTCTTGACAGTGTAAACCGTAATTTCGATCGCGCAGCGTCGTTTACAAATATTCCCAAAGGCATTCTAGCACAAATAAAAGCTTGCAATGCCGTTTATGAGATTCAGTTTCCGGTCAGAATTGGACAGGAAGTAAAAGTTATACAGGCTTTTCGGGCCCAGCATAGCCATCACCGGCTACCTACCAAGGGCGGTATTCGGTATAGTAATATGGTTAACAAGGATGAAGTGGAAGCGTTGGCTGCATTGATGACCTACAAGTGTGCTATAGTTGATGTACCATTTGGCGGTGCCAAAGGTGGTGTTGCCATAAATCCCAAAGATTATACTGAAGAACAGCTTGAGAAAATTACACGTCGTTACACGACCGAATTGATCCGGAAGAACTTTATTGGCCCTGGTATCGATGTTCCTGCCCCTGATTACGGTACCGGACCGCGTGAAATGGCTTGGATTCTTGATACCTATATGACATTCAAGGGTGGCGAAATTGATGCCGCGGGTTGTGTTACCGGCAAGCCGGTCAACCAAAATGGTATTCAGGGCAGAACAGAAGCTACAGGAAGGGGCGTATTTTACGGACTTCGGGAGTTGTGCGATACTGAATCAGCCATGTCAAAAGTAGGCTTAACCAAAGGACTTGCTGGCAAAAGGGTTGTGATCCAGGGTCTCGGAAATGTTGGCATGTATACAGGTCTTATCATGCAGAAGGAGGGGGGAATCAAGATTATTGGAGTTGCTGAATACGAAGGAAGTATTTATTCGGAAAACGGAATTGATATTCAGCAGCTATTGGATTACCGCAGATCAAACAATAATTCCATTCTTGGATTTCCGGGGTCTACGACGCTGCAGGATCGCATGAGTGCACTTGAGCTTGAATGCGATATCCTTATTCCAGCAGCTCTTGAGAATCAAATCACAATCGATAATGTACACAGAATAAATGCCAAAATCATTGGTGAAGCTGCAAATGGACCAATCACTGCTGAAGCGGAGGAGGTATTGGCTTCCAAAGGAATATTGGTTGTGCCAGATATGTTTCTCAACGCCGGGGGAGTCACTGTATCATATTTCGAATGGCTCAAGAACTTGTCGCACATGAGGTTTGGTCGCATGGAAAAAAGATTCGACTCCAATATGTACTCCCGTCTCGTTGCCACCGTGGAAGATCTGTCCGGTAAGCGCATCAATGACAGAGAACGTGCCCTGCTTACCCATGGAGCGGATGAAGTTGATCTGGTTCGGTCAGGTCTTGAAGAAACAATGGTATCTTCATTTCAGCAAATTTGGGATGTATATTCCAGCAGACCTGAAGTCGCAACACTGAGGAATGCAGCCTTTGTCGTTGCACTTGAGAAGATTTCTAATGATTATGCCAATTTGGGCATTTTCCCATAATATTATTTTACAACGCTGCGGTATAGTTAAAATTTTCTTAAAGCCAAGTACTAAAAAGGCAATCAAGTCTTTTAATTGTTTCTCGCACAATAAAAATTCGCCATATGCAAGATCGATTAGACAAGATTGACATTAAAATTCTGAACATCCTTCAACTTAATAGCAAAATTACCAACCTGGAGCTATCCAAAAAAATTGGCCTGTCTCCGGCACCAACCCTTGAACGCGTAAAAAAACTAGAGCAGTTGGGAGTAATTGAAAGCTATCATGCCAAAGTAAACCCGCTGAAAGTTGACCTGTCCATCAGTACCTTTGTTTTAGTCAATGTGGCCTGGCACAAGCCGAAAGCCTTGGAAAGTTTTATTGAGAAGGTAAAAAATATACCTGAAGTCATTGAGTGTTTTGTCATTACTGGAGACGCGGATATTCTGATGAAGGTTGTTTGCAAGGATATTCATGCGTATGAGAAACTTTTGTTTAAAAAGTTGTCTCAGATCGAAGAAGTTGAAAGATTGAAGACACTGATGAATCTTTCAACCATAAAGAAAAATACGGTGCTACCGATCGATCCTACGCAGGTGAAGGACGGAATCTCATAAAGAAAGAGCTTGGCCTATTCTCCTTCTCTTTTATGGAAGATATCTTCTCAAAATCTGAAGGCTGAATCTTATTTGTTCGGGAGCATTCATACGAACGATAATCGTTTGGAAGCACTCAAAAACCTGCTGATACCCTTTATGCAGTCATGTGCCAACTGTGCAGTTGAAGTGAGTATTGATGAGGCCCTGGCGGCTGATTTAAGGGGATATCACTTGTTGTTATCTGAACAGCATCACTCCTTGTTTATTAATCCTGCAAAATGGCAAAAGATTGATGAAAATCTAATCAGTCATTTTGGCTTTGAACTCAAACAACATGAACACCTCAAACCGCTGGTCATTCTTAATTTAATACTACAGCGGTTATTTTTAGGTTCTGATACCCAAGTTCTTGATGAATGGATATGGGAATTCGGAAAGTCTTCTTTCAAAAATATGTTTGGGCTTGAGACCATCGAAGATCATTACATTACCCTTAATAAAATACCGCTAGCGTTACAGTATAAACTGTTCTTTAAAGCGGTTAAAGACCCTTTAAAAATGCAAAGACGTTTCGAGCATCTTTTTAAAAAATACTTTGAACAAGATATTCGGTTTATGTACAGAGATGCCAAGAAAAGTTCGTCCGGTGCGAGGCATTTACTGCTCAAGGATAGAAATATTAAAATGGCTCATATGATTGAACAGTGTATATTGAATGGAAATACGTTTTCAGCAGTCGGTGCCGCACATCTGTATGGTCAATATGGAATAATACACTTGTTGCAAAAAAAGGTCTTAGACTAAAACCTTTATTGCTAAACTTTTAGTATAAATATTGGTTTTTTTGTCGTCATGATGAATAAAACCACAGGTGCAATATTGTTATTCATTCTTTTTAAAGGTGCACTTTCAGGCCAGCAAAAATTTACCGTTCACGGGTATATTACAGAATCAGGCAGTGGTGAAACTATTATAGGAGCAAATATCCATGATGTCAACAACCAAAGCAGCGGGGTGTCTTCTAATAATTATGGATTCTGGTCTATGACGTTGAATGAAGGTGAGTATGAGCTGGTTTTTACATATACCGGATATACAGAAGAACACAGAAAAATTGTTCTTAACAAGAATTTGGAGCTAAATGTTAAACTTAGGTCAGGACTTGAGCTGGAGGAAGTGACCATCAGTTCCGAAGAAATAAAAAAGAACGTGCGTTCAACAGAAATGGGCACTCAGGTTATGAATACGGATATTGTAAAACGAATGCCGGCATTACTTGGTGAAGTAGATATACTCAAAACGCTTCAATTGCTACCTGGGGTGTCCTCTGCAACAGAAGGTACCAGCGGTTTGTATGTCAGAGGTGGTGGGCCGGATCAGAATCTTGTCTTATTGGATGAGGCTATAGTATACAATACCGGACATCTTCTCGGCTTTTTTAGTGTCTTTAACGCAGATGCCATTAAGAATACCAAGCTGATTAAAGGGAGTGCGCCTGCAGAGTATGGCGGAAGGATTTCCTCCGTCATTGATGTTCAGATGAAAGAGGGAAATAATGAATACTTCGAAGCTGAAGGTGGTATTGGACTGATTTCTTCACGATTGACACTGCAGGGTCCGATAGCCCAAAATAAATCTTCATTTATTATATCTGCCAGGAGAACATATGCGCTGGATTTGGCACAACCTTTTATCAGAAATACAAACTTTGCCGGAACCAACTATTATTTTTACGATATCAATACAAAAATCAATTACCGCCTTACCAACCGCGACAGGATTTATCTAAGCGGTTATTTTGGTCGTGATGTGTTTAAATTTTCTAACAATGACCGTGCATTTGGCGTAAAGCTGCCTTATGGAAATGCAACAGGAACACTTCGTTGGAATCATGAGATTCGCAATGATTTATTCAGTAACGTGTCATTGATTGTCAACAACTATAACTTCAGACTTGATGCAGGTCAGGAAGACTTTTCAGTTGGTGTTAAGTCAGGCGTAAAGGATATTTCATGTAAAGCCGATGCTGATTATTATCCGAGCAATAAGCATCATATCAAATTCGGTATGAGGTACACTTATCACCGTCTCACGCCCAATTTGGTCAGTGCCTCGAATGGAGAAGTGGATTTTGTGTCAAAACTTGAGACCAAGTATGGGCATGAAAGTGAACTTTATTTTTTGGATGACTGGATATTGCGTCCGGGAATCTCACTCAATACGGGATTAAGATTTTCAAATTTTATTCAAGTAGGGCCATATACCGGAAGTCTCAATCATTACCAATCCGGAGAATTTGTAAAAAGTTATTTTGTGCCTGAGCCCAGGATTTACTTCAATGTTGCTGCAGGTCCCAATAGTTCTGTTAAAGGCGGGATGAGTGTGAATAGCCAATATATACATCTGGTTAGTAATTCAGGTTCTACGCTGCCAACCGATATTTGGGTGCCGAGTACTGAGCGTGTCAAGCCACAGTTAGGGATCCAGTATTCACTAGGATATTTCAGAAATTTGTTAAGTAATGAATTTGAAATTTCATTGGAGACCTATTATAAAGACCTTTACAATCAACTGGATTATCGCGAAAGTTATGTTGAAGATTTTAGTTCGGAAGTTGAACGTGAATTTGTCTCCGGACGTGGCCGTGCCTATGGGCTGGAATTATTTATTGCACGCAAAAAGGGAAGGTTAAACGGTTGGGTTGGTTACACTTTAAGTAAAACCGAGCGCTGGTTTTCTGAAATTGAGAACGGCAGGGTTTTTCCGGCTACTTATGACAGGCCACATGATTTGGTGCTTGTAGGAAGTTACAGATTATCATCGAGCTGGCAATGTAGTGCCAATTTTATTTATGCCACCGGGCGAGCTTATACGCCAATTCAAAGCCTTTTTATTATTGACGGCAGACCCAATGTCGAATACGGTCCTAGAAACAGTGCGAGACTTGAGCCCTATCACCGCCTGGATATTTCAATGGTTTATGATAATAGTTCATTAAAACGATCAAGGTTTCACCACAGTTGGGCATTTTCCATTTATAATGTTTATAACAGGAAAAATCCATTTTTTACCTACACTGACTTCAGTTCACAGGTTTATTCAGGCAACGCGAGTGCAAGGGCTGTCAAAGTTTCCATATTTACCATTATCCCATCAGTGACCTATAATTTTAGCTGGTCATCCAGGCCCAAAATTTTAAGCAATGAAAGCCCCATTTAATACGATCCTGAGTATTAGTTTAGTTCTATTTTTAATGTCCTGTGAAGAGGACATCACTCCCGATCCAACGTTGTATAAATCGCAGTATGTCGTTGAAGCCTATCTTGAAAAATCGGAAAATGCATTACCACCATATTTGTTGCTGACCCGATCCATTGGTTTTTACGCCAAGATTGACAGCGTTGTGCTAAAAAATCTTTTTGTTCACGGAGCGAAAATAACTATCGAATACAATGGAAACAGTTACGCTCTGGAGGAAATTTGCCTTAGTCAGCTTCCAGAGCCTCTGAGAAGTGAAGTGCTCAAGGGGCTTGGTATCAATTCTGATTCCCTGGCTATTGATTTTTGTGCGTATGCGGATTTGAACGGTTCTATACCATTGAATGTTGGGGAATCTTATCATCTTAAAATTGTAGTCGGCGAAGATACATTGAGCGCAAGTTGTTATATTCCATTGTCGGTAAATATTGATTCCCTTTGGTTTGGCAATTTGCCTGGCAAACAGAATGACAGTTTTGCACAAGCCTTTTGTATCATTCAGGATAACCCGCAATACAAAGATTTTTACCGATATTTCACTGCAGGCAAAGGTGAATCACTTGTACCCAATTTTTCATCCGTAACAAATGATTTCTTTTTTGACGGGCAGCGGTTTAAATTTACTTTAAACAAGGCCCAATCGCCGGAATCCGGTTTTAGTGATACGACTGGATATTTCAGGAGAGGGGACACGGTTACAATAAAATGGTGTACCATTAATGAAGAGCAATTTGATTTCTGGAATACGCTGGAAGTTAGCCGTACGCGCCAGGGGCCGTTCAGCAGTTACGTTCGAATTAAAGGAAATATTGACAACGCTCTAGGTATTTTTGGCGCCCAACATTGCCAAACCTATAGAATTTATGTACCATTTAAATAAAATTCAAGCTAACTTTGTAATTCCGTTAATTAGTACATACAAAGTTTATGGCTCAGAAATCTGAAATTAAAATTATTGTTCGTCTTGATGATGACAAAATTCCTTCATCTATAGAATGGACAAGTGATGAAGGTAATGAACAGTACACTGAAGCCAAGGCTTTTCTTTTATCTATTTTTGAAAAGAATTCTCAGGATACGCTTAAGCTTGATCTCTGGACTAAAGAAATGGAAATAGGAGAGATGGATCGTTTTATGTATCATACGTTAAAGTCTCTTTGTGACACCTATACTAAGGCCACCAACCATGCGGAGTTGGGAAACGAAATGATGAAATTTGTAGAATATTTCGGAAGCAAGGTTACTGGTAAGTCAGCGGACGATAACAAATTATGACATTTGATTCATCGGAAAAAGTCACTGCAGATGTAATCTTTCGTCTGACGGCCTTATGGGCTATGAATGAGTCTGGCATCGGCGGATTTCTTCATTTGTTTCACTTTCCTTTTTCAGGCATAATTCTTACCGGTCTCTCGGTAATGCTGGTGACTTTGATTTGTCACTATGGCAATTTAGACTGGAAGGTTTTATCCAGATCTTTAATATTAGTACTAATAATCAAATTGTCATTGAGCCCTCATACTTCTTTTACTGCCTATCTGGCGGTTAGCATTCAGGCTATTATTTGCTTTTTTGTGTATCGGACAATTGGTATCAACCAGATCAGCATATTGCTCTCCTGTGTTTTGACTTTTCTCGAATCGGCTTTACAGAAAATCATTGTCTTGACGATTTTTTTTGGTCAACGTATGTATGAGGTTTTTGATGAATTTGTAAACCAATATTTGGGAAAGAATTTAGAGTTTATTGGAATGGGAGCCAGCTCTATTGCATTTTCCTTTTATATTGCTGTTTATCTTATTGCAGCAGTGGTTTCTGCATTGTATATTAATTATTTATATCGTCGAATGATATCTGGAGATATCGGGGAAATTACATTTTTTTCTCAAAGTACTTCGCAAGTCACCGTAACCAATAATCATCCAAAATTTAAGTATGGAATTATTTCCTTATTCGTGTTTTTTATTGCTATTGTAATAATGATGTTTCTTACGGGAAAGGAAAGTTTCATCGAAATTTACTTATTACGAACTTTATTGATTCTTGCTATATGGTTTTTATTTGTTATTCCTATAATTAAGTATTTAATGTCGCGATATTTTGATAAGTATCGCGTGGTATATAAAGATCAGATAGCGTCGATTATCAACTTTTTTCCAAGCTTAATCTCACTTGTGCGTTTGTCAATGGACGCATTAAAAAGTTATGTATGGTATTTGCGTCCCATAAAATTTTTTGAGTTTCTGCTTTATCGTTTATTATTTGACCCAATGCTTTGAGTATATTACTCATTCACGGACCGGTCAGAACTGGGAAGACAACCAAAATTCAATCTATTTTGGAAAATCATCCCGAGGTTGGGGGTATACTAACGCCTGATGTTGACAATCTTCGAATGATCTATTCGATTAGCGACCAAAGTTATTTCCCTTTTGAGACTGACAATGAGACTGATGTAGATGTTATCGGGAGATTTCGATTTCTAAAGAGCGCTTTTGTAAAAGGTTCGAATATTGTTATCAGAGATTTTGAGCATAAAAAGTATATTTTACTTGATGAATGGGGGCCACTTGAGATATCGGGTAAGGGTTTTTATCCTTATCTCAACAGTCTAATGAAAAGAGCTGCGCTACTTGAAAAAAAATGGCTTTTGGTGGTGCTGAGGTCTGCAATTCTAAATCAATTTATTGAGCAATTTGGCCTTCCACAAGGCATTATAAATTCGAATGATTTTGAAGGTATTCATTCAATTCCCGGGGCGTATTAATGCCCCTGAAGTCTGCATCAGATGGGATAATATTGATCGATGTATCAGAAAGTACTTTCAATAAAGAACGTTTGCCTTCCCTGAATTCTTTTTCGAGGATTGGAAAAATTGATGGCTCAAGGATGGCAAAAAGAGGAAACACATGACCCGTATTATCCGTCATAGCGGTAGCATTATATTCTTTTTTTCTTTGCCGAAATATCGTGTTGATATCCTGTGGCCTGATGTACACCAGATCACATGCAGTTACAAAGAATGCTTCATCTGGATCTGAGTTGATTTGTGAGACAATCCCCGACAAAGGGCCTTTATAATATTCGTAATCAAGTACTGTCTGCTGTCCTTTAAACTGCAGAAGCTGTTCTGCATTGCACGAAATCTTGATGGTCTCAGAGAAAGGAGCAAGTGCATTCTGCCACCAAAGATGCAGAGGCAGCCTTTCGCGAAGAATACTGGCTTTAGGTTGACCAAGCCGGCTGCTCATTCCTCCGCATAAAATAATACTGGTCAAGAGGCAACAGGGTTTTTAATACGGAAGGCGTGGCTATATACATTCATTTTTTTCTCCGAAAGAAAGCCAATCAGTGTCATGCCAAAACTTTCAGCAGTTTGTACTGCCAGACTACTCGGGGCGCCAACCGCAGCAACAGTATGAACACCGCTGTGCATAGCCTTCTGGATCATCTCAAAACTCGCTCTGCCGCTGAGTAGAATAATTTCGTCGCTAAAAGGCAAGCGATCATTCATAAGTCCCCATCCGATTAATTTATCCATTGCATTATGCCGTCCGATATCTTCTGCAAAGTAAATCAGGTTACCTTCGAGATCAAATAACGCACAAGCATGTATTCCTCCGGTCATGCTAAATAATTTCTGACGCTCCCGAAGTTTATCAGGAAAGGTATTGAGCAATTCTGGAAAAAGTATTTCATGGACTCTTTTAGGAATATACCGAGCTTCAGAAGTTACCAGATCAATGGAGGCCTTTCCACAGACACCACAGGATGAACTTACATAGAAGTGCCTTTCCAGATCCCTCAACCGGTGTGCCAGCTCAGGATTTAAATCAACAATAATTGTTTCGTTATGGAGCTCGTCTCCAGCGCATATGGTAAGATTATTGATGTGTTGGATATCCGATTTTCGATCCACAATACCTTCTGTAAATAGAAATCCAGCTGTCAGGTAATCATCCTGTCCCGGAGTTCTCATTGTAACAGCTATATTTTTTAATAAGGTATTGTCCTGAGTATGTATTCTGGCCACGATCTCGAGGGGTTCTTCTATCGCCAGTTGGTCGGTGATTGTCTGTTTTAAGGCTCCGTTAATTCTTAAAATTTCAGTTTCAAATACGCCGGCAAAATAATTCATACTTCGAAGGCCAGGGGATTAGGGAAGTTGTTTTCTTCGTTTTCATGCGGTCTTGGGACAAGGCATTGAAAGTCTTTCTCAACCAAAACATAAAGCCGGTTTTCACTGTCCAGAATGATATCCTCTGAGAATCCAATCTCTTCATCGCTAAAAATAAACTTTTTGGCGATCGATTCCGGAATGCCAAGCGTGATCATGCGATCCTTGAATTCAATCTGTGTTTTTTCGCCTTCAGACCATTTAATGGTATAGCCTAATTCTTGCACCGGCTGCGCAGAAAAGAGCGTGTGTTGTGACAAAATCCTTTCATTGCCAAGGCACTTGACATCTTCTTTATTGAGTCTGAAACGGATACTTTGAGCTTGAATTCTGACTTTCATGATTGCTGATAATGATTATATACGTTGTAATATAAATACAAATTTAGGAGGGTTCAGTTCTTTAGAAGTTCTGGTAGAACTTAATTTATCGCAGTACCGATATTTATAAAATATTAACAAAATATATATATGTTTGATAATCAGCTGTATAGAATGCATAATTGCGTATTGAACAGATAATTAAAATAAATATGAATCAGTGCCGGGAGGAGAAATGATGAAAATATGTACCTTTGGTTCCAAGGTAGCCACTTAGCTGAATACTTTACCCAGCACAATCCGTATTCATTTCAAAACTTTTTTAATCATTTTATTATCGCTTTATGCTGAATAAGATTGTTATTCTATGGTTCTTGATGTTGGGGATGCTCTCTGAGCTCGCTGCACAAGACCTGCATTATTCTCAATATTACTATAACGCACAAAATCTGGCTCCGTCGGCCATTGGTCGCTTTGATGGAGATGACAGGGTGACCCTCAATTACCGAAACCAGTGGCTCAGCCTACCTGTTCCATATAATACGTTTAGTTTTTTGTACGACGGCCAGCGAAATTTCAAAGGCAGTAAATCGAGTTTTGGAATGGGTTTTGGTCTGGATTATGATCGCGCTGGAGATTCCAAGCTTAACATGGCTAAAGTTGTTGCTGGCTTTTCCTATACTCCGTATTTTTCGAAGCAGCACTCAATAACAATAGGATTTCTTCCTGCGATTGCACAAAGACGGCTGAGTGCAGAAGGCCTTCGCTGGGACAGGCAATGGAATGGAGACCGCTATGATCCCAACTTATCTCCGAATGAAAATTTTGCTACAAGTGGAGATTTCTTTCTGGATCTTTCTGCGGGAATTTCGTATGCCTACCAACTTGCTCCAAGGACTTCTTTCGCCCTCCATGGTTCTTTCTTTCATCTCAATAGGCCCAATCAGACTTTTTATGGAATCAATGATGCTTTTGTAAGGCTACCCGTTCGGTACAGTCTGGCAGCTCATTTCAATATTGGATTGTTTTCTTTGGTGGACCTGATTGTGGGCGGTAACTATCAGATTCAGGAAAAATATAAAGAGGCGCTTGGTTCCGCAAGATTGCGTTTAAGGCTAAATCAGACTCCCGGACAGGTACTTAATTTGCTCGCCGGTTGCAATGTGAGAATGTCCGATGCAATAATACCAACCGGCGGTATTGAATATAAAAACTGGATGGTATCGTTGAGTTATGATATCAATACCTCTTTTTTCAAGGTCGCAACAAATAAGAAAGGAGGGCCTGAAATCGCCGTTCAGTATGTTTTTGCAAGAGTTAAGTCCTCGGGGATTTATAAAAAATGCCCAATATATTAAAATAGAATTCAAATGAATTTATTGACCAGAGCCGTTTTAATAATTTGTGTTATAGGTATTTGCGTTTCAGGCAATATGGCGCAGAACTACCCTTCATTTAATAAATACTGGGAGCCGATCAACAATGCCTTTAATTCAGAAAACTTCTTTGAAGCGCATGAACTCATCACTAAAGCACTTGAGTACCAACAAATGACTGATACGCTTCATTACCTTGGTGGAGTTGCAGCATATAAGCTCAATGCTTACGGCCGATCAGAAGCCCACTTTAGAAGGCTTGCCGGTACTTCATTTGAATCCAGGCATCCGGACATAGATTATTACCTTGCAGAAATACTTTTTACCACGGGCAGATATTCGGAAGCGTCCAACCTTTATAAGTCGTACATGCCTTCAGTAGATCCAGATAGCAGGGAAGGCAGGTTCGTCACGAACCGAATTTACCAAGCGTCATGGGCGAAGGAAAATCAAAACAACAGAGATCCGCTGGTAAAAATAAAACGAATAGAAAATGGTGTGAATACACCTGAGAATGAATCAGGACCCTACATGTCCGGCAAGACACTTTATTACAGCGGTTATCGTAAGAAAAGCGAAAAGGTATTGGATAGTAAATCCTTCGCAATTCAGTTTTTTGCCGTCAATGAAGCCGATGGTAAAAGTGTAGTATTAGACTCTGGATTGACCGAAGCTGGAGTTAAAATGGGTAATCCAAATTTTTCACCAGATCACCAGCGATTTATTTATACAGTTGTTACCAATATTGAAGGAACAACAAGACTTAACAGCCAGCTCTACATTAAAATATTACGGAATGGAATCTGGAGCAAAGGGCGAAGGTTGCCGGAACAAGTTAACCTCTCAAATTATAACTCAACCCATGGCTGTATCATTCCTGAATCTGAAGAAGGTTTGTACAGAATCTATTTTAGCAGTGACCGACCCAATGGTAAAGGTGGATTTGATATTTGGACTGTATTGCTGAATGAGGATGGATCCTGCACCTTGCCAGAGAACATAGAAAGTATTAATACAGAAGGAGACGAGTATTCTCCATATTATTCCGGAAGGACGAAAACATTGTTTTTCAGTTCTAATTATCATCCTGGATTTGGTGGACAGGACGTTTTTAAATATAGCTACAAGGGTAAAGATTCTTTAAAATTAATCAACCTCGGTAAAAGCGTTAATTCAAGTTACGACGAAATTACGTATCATACTGTGAATGAAGAAAATGTGGCTTTTGTTGCCAGTAATCGCCCGGGTTCTAACTATCTGGATGAAAATATACAAGCCTGCTGTTATGATATTTATAAAATAAACAGTACGCCAAGGACTATAGATTTATTGGTAACAGTCAGGGATGGATTTGATTCGCTGGATATCAATGGCGCAAGGGTAGAGTTATTTGATATAACCGATGGTGATACTATTGTAGCAAGTTCAGAGCCACTGGACAAGGCATCACACCTTTTTAAGTTGACAGAAGGACACAAATATCGCATTCTTGCTTCAAAGAATAGTTATCTTGGGGACTCCGCCAAAGTCTCTGCGATTGATCTTTACAATTATGATCCAATCAAGAAGACATTGTACCTGACTCAAAAGAAAACACTTGATGTGTTAACCTTCGAGCGTACAACAAATTTTAATTTGAAGGGTGTAATGGTTAAACTTTGGGATCTCGACCATAACAGATTGATCGAGGAAATCACCAAAGTCGATACCAATCTTTTTAATTTTAGTATTTATAAAGGAACCAATTATTTGCTGATTGCTTCAAAACCGAAGTATGAATCAGATACTGTTCGTATTACTGCTATGCAGACTTCGCTAGAGAACCCCTTGCAGCGAAAAATGTATCTTGAATTGAGTGCAATTGCCGAGTTGAGAAGATTGTTGCCAATACGTCTGTTTTTTGATAACGATTTGCCCAATCCACGTTCAGATGCGGATACAACTGATGTCCTTTTTTCTAAAATTTATAATGAATACAGCAATCGGAAGGCAGTCTATATGTACCAATATGCCGATGTTCTGAAAGGACCTGCCCGGGCAAAAGCGATGCTCGAAATAGATACGTTTTTTGATAAGGAAGTCAAGTACAATGGTGATAAGTTTCTAATTTTTCTTGATAAGCTCAGCATTATCATGGAAGAAGGGCACAGTATTGACATTTTTCTGAAAGGTTATGCCTCACCAAGAGCAAAATCAGAATATAACCAACATCTTTCAGCCCGAAGGGTGACGTGTATCAGGAATGAATTTGACTATTATCAAAACGGGATTTTTCATCCTTTTATCCGGGACAATGCACTTAAAATCAAAGAAATTCCTTTTGGAGAGTCACAGTCGTCGACAGATGTCAGTGATAGCCTAGAAGACACCAGAAATTCTATTTATAATCTCAAAGCAGCCTTCGAGCGACGCGTAGAGATTCTTGAAATATTAAAGGGAGTAGATGATGTTCAACACAATAATCAGTAAAATGGTCATGAGTAAAAAGAATATTGCAATGACGACGTTCATCAAAAAAATGATCATGGCCTTCTTTATTTTGGCCGCAGCAGGAACATGGCAGAAAGGTCATGCTACACATATTGTTGGTGGGGAGATGACCTACAAGTGTCTTGGCAATGACCGTTATGAAATTCGGTTTACACTCCGCAGAGACTGTTTTAATGGAAGTCCCGAGGCGGAATTTGACGATCCTGCCCTTGTCTATATTTTTAGTACCGAAGGCTATAAAATGATAGACTTGGGAAAAAACGGAGCGATAGAAATGCCTTTTCGCCGAGATGATACACTGAATGAAATTCTCAAAACCGAATGTGAGGTGATTGGCGGTGATGTGTGCGTGCACACAACCACGTACATTGGCCGTGTAACATTACCGTTCAGAAAAGGTGGGTATGTTCTGGC
The DNA here is from genome assembly GCA_046329325.1 of Saprospiraceae bacterium. Lineage (GTDB taxonomy): Bacteria > Bacteroidota > Bacteroidia > Chitinophagales > Saprospiraceae > Vicinibacter. The sequence continues at coordinate 186,948 of JAXLUU010000002.1, read as the reverse complement.
ATATCAAAGATGCTGCAGAAACTATACTATCAGTAATATCGTGGATCCGGTCCTTGCGGGCTCAACCTATACACTTACTATAAGCGAAGAAGCCTTGAAGACATGTAATTCCAGTCCTGTATTTGGTGGTTGGCCATCAATCTACATCTGTGGAGATCGACCGATTTTATTCAATCATGCGGTAGTTGATGCAGAAGGTGATTCACTGGTTTATAGTTTGTGTGCGCCCTATCTGGGAGCCGACACTGCGAATTCTAAGCCCTCAAACCATAAGCCTCCTTATATGCCTGTCGTGTATAAGTCTCCGTTCAGTCTTTTTAATCTTCTCGATGGTAATCCCGCGTTGTCTATAGACCGAAAAACGGGACTATTGACCGGCCAGCCAAAACCCAATACAGTTGGTCAATATCTCATTGGGGTCTGTGTCAATGAATATCGCAATGGGAAATTATTGTCACAGATTCGAAGAGATTTTGAGTACAATGTCAGGATCTGCACTACAAACCCGGTATCCAATTTTGAGCCTGACAAAGATGTAATTTGTAATGAAGACCGACTTGTAAATTTTTCTAACAAAAGTTATAATGCGAAAGAATTTACCTGGTATTTCGACTATCCGTTCAATACATTTTCAAGCAAAGACACCAATCCAAGTTTTAGATTTCCGGGCACGGGAACATATCGCGTAGCATTGGTCGCAAGACGGGCAAAGGATTGCATTGATACCACATTTCAAAACATATATATTTATGATTCAACCTTAATTGGAGCTAATTTTGATTTTAATATTGGTGCCTGTGATGATTCCATCAGGGTTAATTTTAATGACAGGTCTTTTGATTCGCTGCTTCAGATTAAAAACTGGAACTGGGAGATTCTGCTGAACGGAAACCGATACACATCAAACAGAAAAGATCCGTTTTTCGTCATACCTGATACCGGTTCTGCAACTGTAAAGTTAGTGGTATATTCTTCAGGAGGATGTTTCGATGGCGTTCAAAAGAGCATCCATTTCAATAGATTGAAGCCCGGATTTCCGGAGAATGGCATTCCCATTTGTATTGGTGATTCTACCCATATTATAGCTAACCCCGATCCGCGTTTCAAGTACACCTGGTCTCCTGCGGATCATCTTAGCTGCAATGATTGCGCAGATCCCATTGCATTTCCGGGTCAATCGACCAGATATAAGGTTACTATTACCGATGGCAATTGCATTTATGAAGATTCAGTTGAAGTCAAGGTTTCGCCTCAATTGAATATTGGCATTGCCGGAGATGTTGTAATATGTCAGGATACTGCCCGCTTAAGAGCATTGGGCGGTGTAGAGAGTTCCATCGAATGGTCATCTTCGAAAGACTTTAAGAATATATTAGGCAGTGGGAGTTTTGACTTAAATTATTTTGTCAATGGTAAAGTTACTTTTTACGTTCGTGGCAGGTCTGCCGCCAATTGTCCAGGAAATGATAGTATCACTGTTTCTAATGAAAAAGTGGATATTGATTTTGAAGGCGGCGACTACAAGTTTTGCGAAGGTGATTCATTCAAAATTAAAATAAAAAATCTTAACAACTTGCATCATCTCAATTACATCTGGTCTCCGGCGGATAAGATTTTCAGCGGACAGGGAAGTGAAGAGATCCTATCATTTGCAGGCGACTGTAAGGATATTCGGTTTGTAGTGTCTGCCATGAATCAGTATCAATGTGCGGCATTGGATACATTGAATGTGAAGGTGTTGTGTAAGCCGGCAACAGACTTCAAAATTGATAAAAGTTGCGATAACACTTTTGTGAGTTTTACGAATCTTAGCGCCTCGGGAAGTTATATGTGGGATTTTGGTGATGGAGATACAAGCATGGAAAAGAGTCCAGTACATGACTATAAGAAAAACGGGCGATATACCGTAAGACTCAAAGTTGATGCAGAATGTCATAATGAGATAGTGAAGACTATTGATGTTGGATTTATTCCTGTTCAATTGAATGATACTATTTTAAGTTGCATGGGAGAGCCAGTATTTCTTAACCCTAATCCGGACCTGAAGTACAACTACAGCTGGACGCCTGCCGATAAAGTGACCGATCCCAATGCACCAAATCCGCAAAGTAAGACTATGGAGTCGACTACTTTTAAAGTCAGGGTCACGGATCCATCGATTGCAGATTGTTTTATTGAGCGTTACGTAACTGTGTTCGTGCCTCCTCAGCTTAATTTGCGTATCAATCATGATACAATTCTCTGCAAGCCAGATACAATTCTATTGCAGGCTTTTACGGACCAGCAAGCCAAAATCGAATGGCTGGATGGTGTAGGTCTCTTTATAGGTGATGGATATCAGTTGCGTCGGTTTTTCAGGGACTCTCAATATATTCATGCTTTTGCTACCGATGCCTATGGATGCGCTTCACAGGATTCCTTTTTAATTATTCCGGTCATCACAAAGTATAAACTGGAAGGCGATCCGGAAATCTGTCCAGATCAGAATGGGCATGTCGAAGTAATCCCAAGTGACGGACATACTTATATGTATAGCTGGACTCCGACTAGTCTTATTACAGGGGGTAAAAACGGTAGCAGGGTCATTGTCAAACCCGTAGATACAACAGTTTTTTATGTAGATTTTGTCAATGAATACGGATGTTCGTTCCGCGATAGTTTCCAGGTTAATATCAGTCGATTTGAGCCACCATTGGAAGCTTACGCTGATGAGGATACGATCTATTTCGGCCAGTCGACGATGCTTCACGTTACGCCTGGCTACGTCAACTATAAGTGGGTTAATCCCAATAAGCTTAGTTGCGACAACTGTACTGACCCCAAAGCAAGTCCTGAAGTATCCACACTATATCAAGTTATGGCAACCAATAAACAAGGATGTATTGGAACGGCTGAGGTTCGGGTAGTGGTGATTCGGCCAAGGTGCGACGAATCGGATGTGTTTCTCCCTAATATTTTTAGCCCTAATGGCGATCTAAATAATGACATCTTAAAGGTCCGAAGTAACTTTATAGACAAAATTGATCTTTATATTTACGACCGCTGGGGGCAAAAGGTATTTGAGACCCATAATAAGGACTTTGGCTGGGATGGTACATTTGAAGGCGCATCGCTGAAACCGGATGTTTATGGTTATTATTTCAAGGTGGTGTGTGTGGACGGGCAATCCTACAGCGATCAGGGAAATGTAACGATCCTAAGGTAATCAATATATTTTTTAACCTGATACTCACGCATTTAAATTATAACTATTTTTGTATAAATAATTTAGACATCCCCAGACATACGCTGCCACTTACGTATTAAGTAGATGTTTGATTTATTAATCCTTGATAATCAAGGAATTTGTAGTTATAAATATCGCCAACGTGAGAAAAATAGCGCTGTTACTAGTTGTCTTAGCAGGCAGCATTCCGTATGTATTCGGGCAAGATATTCATCAATCCCAATTTTATACCTCGCCTTTAAACCTGAATCCGGCACTAACGGGCAATTTCTTTGGAGATTCCCGAATTACGGCAAATTACCGTAACCAGTGGTTTGTGGATAATTTAGCCAACTATCTTACTTTCACGGCTTCATTTGATCATCGGTTCTATCCCAAGTCATGGAAGCAAAAGGGTATTTGGTCAGCCGGAATGATTATCAATTATGATCAGGCAGGTGAATCCAAACTTGGTTTAAGCAATCTGGGCTTGAGTGTTAGTTATGCTTATGCTGTTAATTCCAAAAACGTTATTGCTTTGGGCGCACTACTCGGTGGAACCAGTCGAAAATTTGATGCCAATAGGCTCACATGGGATTCACAATGGAATGGACGATCATTTGATCCTAATCTGCCTTCTGGCGAAAGCGCTTCGCCGACTTCTAATTTCTTTATGGATTTGAGCGCAGGTTTGAATTATCGTTGGCAAAAGTCCAGACGTACAAAACTTGATGCGGGAATTGGTGCGTTTCACCTCAATAGACCTGACCAAGTATTTTACACCCAGAATACAAGCCAAAAACTTGAAAACAGGTTTTCTTTTTACATCACGCCATCTTTAAAATTGACATCCAAAATCGATTTGTTAATTCACGGACTTTTTCAGACTCAAAAACCTTACAAGGAATCCGTAGCCGGACTATATGGCAAGTTTTATATAAATACCAAAAGAGGCAAAGAGCTGGCACTTTACCTTGGAGGAGCTGTACGTCCTGGAGATGCTCTCATACCGAAAATAGCTGTGGAGTATAAGAATTGGTATGCCGGAGCGAGTTATGATATTAATACTTCTCCTTTTAAGGTTGCAACCAAGAGAAATGGGGGTCCTGAAATTTCACTTACCTATGTATTCGTCAAAGCGAGACCGCTTGAGCAAATTAAGGCTTGTCCGATTTTCTAAAAATAAATAACAGGAAAATGTATTGTCCTAATATTAAAACACTGGTCTTTTTATTTCTAAGCATTGGATCAATAAGTGCCCAGTATGCCAGTGAGAAATCTATACTGAGCGTTGCTCAAAAATCGATGGCAAGCAAAAATTATTATGACGCACTGAGCAAGTTTAAGGAACTGCTTGAATTTGATGAGAATAATGCAATGTATCTGTATCAGGCTGCAGAAGCTGCGCGTTTTCACGGCGCTTATGGACTCGCCGCAAGCTATTATGGAAAAGTACTGTCAGGGTCGCAAAACCAATCTTACCCTCAGGCGGCCTTCAGACTTGCACAGGTACAACAGCTAATGGGAGACTATAACAATTCAAAAAATAATTATCAGCTTTATATTTCTACACATTCAGGTGAGGAACAGGCACTGAGCGAACAGGCACAAATGCAAATCCAAGCGTGTGAATGGGCTATCACTCAAAAAGATAATGAGAATAAGGAAGTAAAGATCAGGCGATTGGGTGATGAAATCAATTCGCAATACTCGGATTTTGCAGCCACAGGTAATGACAAACAAATTTTTTATAGCTCTAACCGGTTTATTAATGAGGTCAATAAATTGTTTCCTCAGAGGACAATCAGTCGATTCTTAGTTTCACGTGACGGAGGGCCGGGAATAAAAAAAGATTATCCATCTTCCCAATATTCAGGCCTGTATGTGGCCAACGCGAGTTTTAGCCAGGTCAGCAACAGGGTAGTGTTTACCTTATGTGAAGAAATAAATGATTTTGATAAACGGTGCAAATTATATCTCGCGCGAATTGATGAAAAAGGAAATTGGTCTGAGCCTCAGGCGTTACCGGATAATATTAACCTCCCTGACTTTAATCATACTCAACCTTCTCTAAGTTTTGATTCAAGTCAAATGCTCGAGAGATTGTATTATTGCTCAGACCGGCCAGGCGGAAAAGGGATGCTTGATTTGTGGACATGCAGCATTAGCGCGGACGGAGCATTTTCAGAACCGGTTAATTTGGCTGAGATTAATACTGCTTTTGATGAAGCGACTCCGTATTATGATACAAAGACCAAGCTTTTGTATTTTAGTTCAAGAGGCTACCTCAGTATGGGCGGATATGATATTTACTATTCGCGCAATAAGGGTGGCTCATGGACTAATCCGGTCAATCTTGGTGTGCCGGTTAATACCAGCTATGATGAACTCTATTTTTACAGAGGTGATGACAGGAAAGTATTTTTTTCATCCAACAGAACAGAATCCAAACTTATTGATGATATCAATAATGCCTGTTGTCTTGATATTTACAGGGCAATAGTTCCGGATTGTGATGTCCACCTCAAAACGCTTGTTTATGATGCCAATACAAAAGAAGATCTTATCGGTGCCACAATTAGTATAGTAGAAATTGGTGCGCCAAGAAACACAAGTATCATTCAAACGAATGAAAAGGGAAATGATTTTATTGTCCCGTTAGATTGCGATAAAGAGTATAAACTACTTGTTAGTAAGCAGGGATACGAACCAGATTCAGTGACTTTTTTGAGTGGCAAACCTGGCGAATTTGCAGAAATTTTAAAAAAGATATATTTAAGACCAGAAAAGATTAACCTTGATGTACTAACTTTTGATAAACAGACAGGAGCTGACCTGCCGGATGTGACTTTGCAACTTATTGATCTGGATGACCCGTTAATTCCTCCCGTTACGGTTCGGGAATCTAATACCAATATTAGTCACTTTATCAAAATTGAAAAATGCCATCGATACCGAATCATTGCCAATAAGGATAAATATGCAGAGGCTATTAAAGAAATAAAAATTGACTGTAAACAATCTGGGCTTGTGACAGAGAAAATATATCTCGATAAGTTCCTCTACAGTATGTTGCCGCTAACACTTTATTTTGATAATGACAGACCAAGGCCGAATGGCAAACCATCTTATACCAATCTAAGTTACAGCCAGACTTTTGGTGCATATTACCTTAGAAAGTCAATCTTTAAGAAAAAATATGCCTTATTATTTGGCAAGGACGAATTGGTCTCACGCCAACAGGAAATGGATTCATTTTTTGAAATTGATGTGAAAGGCGGAAAAGAAAAGCTGGATTTGTTTGTATCGAAAATGGCAACAGAGTTAGCGGAGGGAAAAAGGTACATTGTTTACATAAAAGGTTATGCCAGCCCTCTCGCATCTGATGATTATAATAAAATTCTTGGCCAGCGAAGAATTCAGTCTGTCAGGAATGAATTCGCAAGATATAACAATGGAATTTTAAAGAAATATATCAATTCGGGGTTAATTGAAATTCGCGAAAAAACATTTGGAGAAGAGACTTCACCCAAGGGAATTGCATCAGAACCCAAGGACCCGGGTTCAATTTATCATATTAACGCATCCAGGGAGCGACGCGTTGAAATTATTGAGATTAAAGAATAATCAAAATGTTCAATTCAGTCAAAATGCTTAATTTCTATAACAGGCGGGTAATCAATATTGCTTGGCTGATTGTTATTTGTGTTTCCGGTTTTGGAATCCATCCAGCTTTTGCTACCCATATTGTAGGTGGTCAACTTAGCTATACTTGCCTTGGCAATAATAAGTATGCAATTACCTTAACCGTCAGGAGAGATTGCATCAATGGTGCGGATACAGTTTATTTTGACAATCCTGCGGAAGTAGGGATATTTAATGCAATTGATAAATCTCTTGCCTGGCGTGTCGAGGATAATGGAAAGGTAAATCTTGAATTTTTTAAAGATGACACATTGCCGGAAAAACCTGCTGAAATATGTCTACAGGGTAACCTGGTATGTGTGCACCAAGCAACATACAGAAAAATCATCACATTGCCATACAGCGAGCAAGGTTACATTATTGCTTACCAGAGATGTTGTCGAAATGTGACGCTTTCAAACATTGAATTGCCACTTGAGACCGGGACAACCTATGCGCTATATATTTCTCCTTCTGATCTGGTAAACTGCAATTCAGGGCCTCAGTACGGACCTTTTCCACCAATTTATACCTGTGTCGACAAGCCATTCGTATTTGATCATAGTGCTATTGATCTTGATGGTGACAGCCTGGTCTATAGCCTCTGTCTGCCAAATATTGGTAGAACCAGGTTGGATCCAAAAGGTATTCCTACCTTCCCACCTTATGACAGTGTGGTACTCAAATCCGTTTATAGCCTAAATAGTCTTTTGAACCCCAATGGTTCAGGTACGGCATTAAAAATCAATCCAGTTACTGGAGTTATGACCGCTGTTCCCAATACCATTGGCCAGTTTCTAGTGGGCGTTTGCATTACTGAATACAGACACGGTATTAAGATGTCGTCCCAGGTCAGAGACTTTGAATTGAATGTTGTTCCCTGCGGGGTTCAACCCATGGCATCCTTTGATGTGTTGACCGGTATCTGTGATGGCTGGAACCAAAAATTCAGAAATCTCAGTAAAGATGCGACCCGCTACACATGGTATTTTGATTATCCAAATAATCTGAATGCGAATTCCGCTGATGTTGATGCAAATTACAATTATTCAAGAAATGGCATTTACAATGTCGTGCTTGTTGCAAGAAACGGGTCCTGCACAGATACTTTTAAAAGAATCCTGAATGTGATCAATGGAGGATTAAAAGCGGATTTTAAAATAATGGCTGATTGCTATCCTGACATAAGGGTTCATACTCTGAACCGTTCCACCACGCTTACAAAAATTGTAAGTTATGACTGGAGCTTATTTAATAATAATGTGAACCTGACTTCATCTGAATTTGAACCTGCGTTTAATGTATCTGGATACGGAAAATATAAAATTCGTCTTATTGTTACGGATTCTCTTGGATGTCGAGACACGCTTGAAGAGCCACTTGATTTAAGTGGAATTAATGTAGATTTGATTGATGGTGGGTCTATCTGTCGAGGCGATTCCATACATCTTGTTAAGAACCGAAATTCAGCATACTTCTATACATGGATCCCTGCTGGCTCCCTTAATCTAAAAGACCCATCTGATCCTGTTGCTCATCCGGATACTACGACAACATACAAAGTGACCATTACTGACAATACATGTACATTAACAGACAGTGTTAAGATTAACGTTCGTCAAAAATTTACGTATCAAATTATTGGAGACAGTTCGTCGTGCGATGGACATTTTGAATTCATGGCTATGTCTGATTCAACCAGGATGTTTGAATGGTCATTGAACGAATTCTTTAATCCTGTTGAATTTACCGGAGAAAAATTTATTTTTAACACCAAGGAAAACAAGGTTGTCTATGTGAGGGCTGGAAATAAAGATCAGTGCGCTGATGTCACAAAAATACAATTGAGGTATAATGGCATTGATCTTAATTATAGCAGAAAATATAGTCTGTGCAGTGATGAGCCATTTGATTTGAAGGTTATTAATCTTGATCCAAAAGATACGCTGAAGATTAAATGGAAACCCGATTCAGTCATTCTTAGTGGGCAAGGTACGTTGTCACCTAAAGTCAATCTAATGCGACCTGGAGTAACCAAATTGTATATGATGGTTACAAACCAGTTTGGATGCATGCTGTCTGACTCAATTGAAATCGAAGCTATTCCGATTATCGTTCCGGATATTATGATTGAAACGACATGTGGTAGTCGGTCGATTGTAGTAAAGACCAATTACTCCGGAAAAATAAAATGGGATTTTGGCGATGGTAAAGGAACAAGTACCCGGGCTGTAGATAATTATACTTATTCCACTGACGGCAAATTCAAAGTAACTCTGAAAGCAGATACGCTGTGTGGTCGAGAAGTTATGCAAACCATTGAGATTGTATTCAATGATGTTCACCTGAAGGATTCAATAGTGGCATGTGACTATGATACAGTATATTTAAATCCGTCCGGCAATCCAATGTTTAAATACAAATGGTATCCGGATTCAATTCTAATAGATCCTGATTCACCCAACCCACATCCAAAATATAACAAGGATGCAAAATATTATGTAGAATTCTTTAATCCTGCAAATCCAGGATGTGTTTTCAAGGATACAGTATGCGTTTTTTATATTCGTAATTATTTTCTAAATCCGCTGGTAAGCGATTCCAGTCTTTGTTTGCCAGGAACAGTAACATTGCGTGTCCTGACGAATATGGATATTGCCTGGTGTGATATTCAAGGCAAGCTCGTAGGATCAGGAGACACCTTAAAAGTTAATTTGGATAGGGATTCGGTATTTGTCATCAAAGGACTTTATAAAGGCTGTCGCGATATTGACACTGTAAATCTAAACCTGGTAGAATTTAATTCTGAAATTAGTGGTCCTGACATCCTGTGCCCAGGTGATACAGCAGTCTTAAAAGTTGTGCCTTCTGATACAAACTGGATGTTCAGCTGGACACCTAAAGCAAGCATTATTGGGTCTGATCATCTTGATTCAGTGAGGTTTTTTGTTAATGAAAAAACTACATTCGGGGTAGAGGTTAAAGATAGTTTTGGATGTATGAGAAACCTTAGTCGCACCGTTGATGTATCTGTACTTTCAAAGATAATTTTTGCCACAGCAGAGCCCTCAATAGTGACAGCCGGCGAAAAGGTTCAATTGAAGACAATATTCGGTGCCGGTTATAAATATCAATGGGCCCCGAATGATGGTAGCCTGAATGCTATTGACATATACAATCCAATCGCCATGCCTACCAATACCACCAGCTATACTGTGACGGTAACTGATGAAAACGGTTGTACTGCCACAGCTTCGGTGTTGGTGACGGTCATACCTTGCGACGAATCGGTATTTATTCCAAGTGCTTTTTCTCCAAATAATGACAAGGTTAACGATATTTTTTATGTTCGTTCGTCCTCACTGACTCAAATAGACCTTATAATTTATGATCGATGGGGTGAGCAGGTATTTCATACGGACAAACTCAACGAAGGGTGGGATGGGATATTCAAGGGTGCATTATTAGGACCGGATGTCTTTGCCTATTATGTTAAATTTCACTGCCTGGATTCAAAAGAATATTCCAAAAAAGGAAATGTGACTTTGCTTAAATAGTACTGTATCGGAACTTTTTATTCAAATTTTACATTACCTAATTGTAAATAATATTTAATATGGTTCTGATCGTAATAGGCGTTGTAATGCTGTTAGCATTATCGATTATGGCTTCCCGCAACAGCGGATTATTATTGTCGGGTATGACCGGAAGGCTCAGAATTGCTGCGCTCATTCTGATTGGGATAGGGTTGTTTTCACAGTGTATTGTTCAGATAGAAGCAGGTTATATAGGTGTTAAATCCCTTTTCGGGAAAGTACAACCCGATGTACTTTACCCGGGATTGCATGTTCTTAATCCTCTTCTGAAAATTTATGAGATAGAAAGCAGAGTACAGAATTATACGATGAGTGGGGTGCACGATGAAGGACAAAAATCAGGCGATGACGCGATAAGGGCTTTGACAAAGGATGGCTTAGAGGTTATTATCGATCTTACAGTACTGTACAGGGTCAATCCTGAATCAGCACCTAAATTAATCAATGAACTCGGTATCGATTATCAGGATAAAATCGTAAGGCCAATAACAAGAACGAGAATCAGGGATAACGGCGTGTATTATGAAGCTGTAGATCTTTATTCACACAAACGTGAAGAGTTTCAAAACAATATCAATAAAAGTATCGATATTGATTTTAAAAACCGCGGCTTGGTACTGGAGCAAATACTGATTCGAAATATCAGCTTACCTTTAAATGTCAAATCAGCTATTGAGGAAAAGATAAAAGCAGAACAGGAGTCCCAAAAAATGCAATTTATTCTTCAGAAAGAAAAGCAGGAAGCGGATCGGAAAAGGATAGAAGCACAGGGTATTGCCGATTATCAGAAAATAATTAATACTGGGCTTACTGATAAGCAATTGGAATATGAACGGATTAAAGCATTAAAGGAACTTAGCCTATCACAAAATGCAAAAGTAGTTATTACTCAGGGTAAGAATACGCCCTTTATAGTTAATGGTAATTAATGAAATTGGAGATGTCAGCAGAAATAAAAAGTAAAGTCTTAAAGGGTGGGGAATTTCTGATTAAAGACACGTCAGTAGATGCAAATTTTATTCCTGAAGATATTACAGAAGATCAGTCGATGATCCGAACTGTGGTAAGGCAGTTCGTGGAGCGTGAAATATGGCCAAAAGGTCATAAAATGGATTTTCAGGTTGAATTACTTGAAATGGCAGCAAAAATGGGTCTTCTCGGGGCGCATATTTCAGAAGAATATGGTGGCAGCCCTCTTGATATGCATTCGAATACAATTATTTCAGAGGAGCTGGGAAGGGGCGACGCTTCTTTTAATACTACGATTGCGGCACATACCGGAATCGGGATGCTTCCGATTTACTATTTTGGAACTGAGGAGTTAAAGAAAAAATATTTACCGGGGTTATGTAGCGGTCAATTGAAAGCCTCATATTGTCTTACTGAACCCGGATCAGGATCGGACGCACTGAGTGCTAAATCAATCGCTGTCTTTGATCCCGTGACGAATGAGTATATTCTCAACGGGCAAAAAATGTGGATTACCAATGCAGGCTTTGCAGATATTTTCATCGTTTTTGCTCAGGTCGATGGAAATAAATTTACGGGGTTTGTGGTCGAAGGCCAAAACGCTGGTTTGAAGCTTGGGGAAGAGGAGCATAAACTAGGAATCAAGGGCTCATCTACAAGACAAGTATTTCTTGATAATGCTCGGGTTAGTACACAGAATGTACTTGGTGAAATTGGAAAAGGTCATTTGATTGCATTCAATGTTTTGAATATAGGCAGATTTAAGCTCGGTATAATGGCAATGGGGGGGTGTAAGCACAGCATTGATATTGCCGTCAAATATGCCAGTGAAAGGGTACAGTTCGAGCATCCTATTTCTGCTTATGGCGCAATTCAGTTTAAACTGGCTGAAATGGCCATTAGGACATTTGCCAGTGAATCGAATGTCTACAGGGTGAGTGACCTAATGGATGACAGGTACCAGGAAGAAATAACTTCTGGTCAGCCGGGATTTAAGGCTATGCTCGAGTCAGCCGAGGAATACGCGATTGAATGTGCCATAATAAAAATTTACAGTTCTGAGGTTCTGGACTATGTCATTGACGAACTGCTGCAGATTCACGGGGGTTATGGCTTTAGCGAAGAATATTTGCCGTCGCGTCTTTATCGTGATGCCAGAATCAACCGAATCTATGAAGGTACCAATGAGATCAATAGAATGCTCATCGTGAATATGCTGATTCGGCGAACGATGAAAGGAGAACTTGATTTGGTTGGTCCGGCATGGGATGTTCAAAAAGAATTAACCAGTCTTCCTTCGCTGGCTGTTCCAGAAGGCAGGCTTGGGTTGGAAACCCGTACAGTCAGTGAATTTAAAAAATTAACACTAATGGTGGCTGGGGCTGCCGTTAAGTATCAAATGGATGGTCAGCACGATCTCAAAGAACAGCAGGAAATTTTAATGAATGTTGCTGATATGATTATCTATATATTCACCTGCGAGTCGGTGCTTCTTCGTGTCCATAAACTCTCTCAACGAATGAATGAGGATGAAATCAAGCCATATCACGCAATCCTCAAAACCATTATTTGGGATACGCAAGCTCTGATTTCAAAAATTGCAAGTGACGCATTGGCATCCTTTGCCCAAGGTGATGAACTAAAAATGATGCTTTTGGGTATCAAACGATTTACAAGATATGATGCACAAAATGTGCGTGACGCCCGCCGACTCATTGCTTCAGCGATCATATCAGCCAACAAATATTGTTATTAAAAATCAGCTGTGGTAAAGAAGATCGATCTGATGCTGATTAGGGGATTCATATCTCCGTTTTTAGTGTCCTTTTCAATAGCCTTGTTTGTTCTGGTTATGCAGACTCTTTGGCTGTATATCGATGACATCATGGGCAAGGGTGCGGGAATCTTAGTCATTATGGAATTCCTGGTTTATTTATCGATCTCATTAATTCCGCTCGCTTTGCCGATTGGTGTTTTACTTGCTGGAGTCTTTCTCTTTGGAAATCTTGGAGAGAATTATGAACTGTCCAGTATCAAGTCTGCAGGTATTTCGCTTCTGAGAATTATGCGTCCAATCATTTTAATTGGGGCAATGGTTGGATTGGTTAGTTGGTTTTGTTCGGATTATTTAATTCCGCGCTCCAATCTCAAGTTCATGAGCAGATTACATGACCTCAAACGGCAGAAGCCGACCTTGAGTCTTGCAGAAGGAGTCTTTAATGAAGACTTTTATGGTTATGTGATCAGAATAGAGAAGAAGTCTGCTGACGGAATGCATATCGAAGGGGTTGAAATCAACGATCACAGCAACCCTAACAACCAGACCATGATCCTAGCTAAAAAGGGTGTCATGTATGTCACCACAGGTGAACAGTTTCTTGTAATGCAGTTGAATAATGGTGAAATGCTTCAATTGCCTGACAAGAGAAGCATTATCAGAGCCAAATACCCACTGGTCAAAAGCCGTTTTGATACAATGACAAAGGTATTTAGTCTTAAGGAATTTGATCTTGAGAGAACCGATGAAGATCTTTTCAAGGGTAATCAGCGTATGAAGAACTCCAAGCAGCTACGATTGGATATTGACAGTCTGGAGATTGAAAAATCAAAGCTTGTGGTCCCGATTATATCCAATACGGACCTAAAAATTGGTACGATAAAAACTTATCCAGACAGATCCAAAGATAAGTCCAGCGTTGAGGAAATGACAAGACCATCTTTCAGAAGTATACTTAATCAAAGGGATTCGCAAACTATCGCTGAATTGGTTCTGCGTTACGTAAATCCAGACACTGTCCAACGTCTCTCTAATTGGCGTCAGGCCTATGGATTTTATCAAAGTGATCAGAATTCCAAAGTGTCTTACACAGAAGCACTACGTTCAATCAGTGTTCGAAAAAATAAATTTGTTTATGAGTTGTTGATAAAGTATTCGTATGCAGTTATTTGTCTGATATTCATTTTTGTAGGTGCTCCATTAGGGGCGATTGTTCGAAAAGGTGGTTATGGATATCCATTGTTATTGTGTATCCTGGTCTTTGTAAGTTATATACTGCTGAACACTTTTTTTAAGAGGTTATCAGAAAGTCTTACTGTTAGTGCGTTGGTGGGTGCGTGGCTTCCTTGCCTTATTGTTGCCATCCCCGGCATTTTTCTGAGTTGGAGTGCATTGCGTGACCGGAATTTTATTCATGATTTGCGGCTCATTATTTCATTTCTGAATCGGTCTAAGGCTCATCATTGAATTCAGTGAGTTTATCTTGCACATTGCGCAGTGAGTCTTCACAAAATTTAATGATCTCGCGTGCTTCCTGCAAGGCCTGCGTTAGTTCCGACATGGTTGTCTGATCTTTTTGGATCTGGTCAATAATTTGTTCAAGGCGCTGCATCGACTCTTCATAGGTCATTTTTTGCTTTTTCATATCCGTACTTTTTTAGACTTCATTGAATATGCTATATGGGTCAGAGGTTATGATGACTTCGATGTCTTTTCAATTTTGCTTATTACCATTCCGTCTCGAAGGACAGTCGTCAGATCCTTTTGAAAGTCAATGTCTTCAATTGATTTAATTCTCCTGTTATTTTGAAAATTCATGGAGTAGCCCTTTTCAAGGATCAGAAGCGGGTTATAGCTTTCCAGTAAATGGGATGTATTGAGAAGTTGTAAATTTTTCGATTGAATCCAATTTTGAGCGGACATTTGAATTCTATGTGTCAAATTTTTTAACCTGGTCATTTTATTTTGTTGCCACGCTGTAGAGCTCATGACCATGTTTTTACGTGTGTTGGCCAGTAAAACCATATTTCGGTGGATCCTTGCATTGCAAAGATGAAGTGCCTTTTGATATAACTCTGTCATTTGAGATTCAAAGAACAGATTGTGTTGAATAAAATAATCTGCAACGGCAGTCGGCGTTTTGAGCTGCCTGTAAGCAGAAAGATCAGTGACGGATTCATCCTGATCATGTCCAATCCCCGTTAATACGGGTAGATCAGTAAATGCTAATTTTTTGGCAATGTCATAGCTATCAAAGTCTATTAGATCCATCTTTGCACCTCCTCCTCGAATGATCGCGACGCAGTCGAATTCATCCTGTCTTTGACAGATCAAGCTTAAAGCCCGAACAATTTCAGATGCGGTCTTGTTCCCCTGCATTGTAGCCTTAAAATAAGTTATACTGAATGTATAACTGTATTCATTCTCCAAAAGATGCGTTTCAAAATCCCTTTTACCAGCAGCGGTAAGACTTGTAATAACTGCAACTCTTTTGACAACAACCGGAATCTTTGATTCTTTATTACGTTGCCATAATTTTTCAGTAATAAGCCTTGAAATAATTTCTTGTCTTTGTCTGACAATAACGCCTATAGTATAGGATTCGTCAATGTCAATTATATTGAGCTTTAGTCCATACCTGATGTGATATTCAACATGGACTTTGAGTCTTAGTTTGTTTCCCTCACGAAGGATTTCTGGGCTGATTCTTGCTTTTAAATTATTCCAGGTGGTTTTCCAAATAACGGCAACACTCTGTGCTAATATTTCGGAAGTTGATTCTTCCCTTTCGGCTAGTTCAATGTAATAATTCCCTTTATTTAAATTACATTGAACCAACTCAGCATTGATCCATAATGGCTCACTGAAATTGATTGTGATTACTCTCCTGAGATACTCATTGAGGCGACTGAGTGATAAGGTTTCCACAATGGATTAGCGCAGAACTTCACTGACCAGATCAGCTGCTTCCTGCAAGCGAATTGCTGAATGAACCTTCAGTCCAGAGCCATCAATAATTTCTTTGGCAGCTTCGGCATTCGTTCCCTGCAATCTCACGATAATCGGCACTTTGATCTCCCCGATATTCTTATAGGCATCAACAACTCCTTGTGCAACCCTGTCGCATCGCACGATTCCACCAAAAATATTGACAAGGATAGCTTTGACATTCGAATCTTTCAGAATAATTCTAAAAGCCTGTTCTACTCGATGGGCATCGGCAGTACCACCTACATCCAGAAAATTGGCTGGATTCCCTCCGGCCATTTTAATGATGTCCATAGTAGCCATCGCAAGACCTGCACCATTGACCATGCAGCCAACATTACCATCAAGTTTAACGTAATTGAGATTATGCTGCCTTGCTTCAACTTCTGTAGGGTCTTCCTCGCTTTCGTCTCGCATGGCTTCATAATCAGGATGACGGTACAAAGCATTGTCATCAATGCTTACTTTACAATCTACAGCAATAATCTGGTCATCAGGTCTGCGAAGCAGTGGATTGATTTCGAAAAGAGTTGCATCAGCATTAACGAAAGCCTTGTAAATTTTAGGCAGGAAGGAATTCATTTCTTTAAAAGCCTTGCCGGTCAAACCCAGATTAAAAGCTATTCTGCGACACTGAAATCCTTGAATCCCTAGCGCAGGATCAATGTACTCCTTATGTACCAATTCCGGTGTTTCTTCCGCTACCTTCTCAATATCCATGCCACCTTGAGTAGAGTAGATGATAACATTTTTTTGGCTCGTCCGGTCTGTAAGAATCGAAAGATAGTATTCTTTGCATGCAGCAAAATCTGGTGCATAAGAATCTTCTGCAATCAGAATTTTCTGAACAAGTTTGCCTGGGCCATCGATTCCTCCCGGTGTCTGTGGCGTCTTGAGCATCATGCCAAGGATAGAAGATGCATAATGATTAAGTTCTTCTTTGCTTTTAGCAAGCTTGACACCTCCTCCTTTTCCTCTGCCACCAGCATGTATTTGTGCTTTAACAACTACAAATTCGGTTCCTGTCAGCGCCCTGATCTCATCATATGCCTTTTGCGCTTCATCAATTGTCAAGGCAACAATTCCTCGCTGTGTTGGGATTCCGCTAGCTGCCAGGATCTGCTTGCCCTGGAATTCATGTAAGTTCATTAATGTGTTAAAATTATTTTTGCAAATTTTTGGTTGATCTGAATAAAGTAGACTCCTGGTTGAAGCGCTTCAGTTTGAATGTAGGTGTTAATTATGTTTGTATTCTTTACAGTAACCTCAGTAAGGTCTTTTCCAAATTCACTGAAAAAACGAATATTGCTTTTTTCGTTGTCATTAAATTTGTCTAAATAAATGTTTTGACCAATTCTTGCAGGGTTGGGGAATATATTGACATCCTTGCTTTCTTTGACATTTCCAACTGAAGTAAAACTATTGACTTCAAATGTAAAAGAGACTGATCCTTCTGTGCAAAAGTCCATTTTACTAAATGGGATGACTCTCCAGAAATATCTTTTTCCTTCAACCAGCGAATCAACTTCAATTGAAGAATTAACGGTTGAAAGATTTCTTATCAGTACGGTAAAAGGTTGGTTACGGGATAACTGGAATACATAACCATCAGCATTTGTCACTGGATTCCATGAAAAGCGAACTTTGGTACTTGTTGTTGAAGAATCTGATGGATATGACAAGCCATTGTCAAATGTACTGATTGAGCGAATCGTGACTGCGCGATCAAGGTCTGTTCGGAGATTTGCGAGATTATTCTGCATAGCAAATTTCTGTTCATCAGAGAACCTGCTCATGCAATTATCGATTGCATAGGACATGAATAATGATCCATCAGATCGAAAGGGTTGGCCATTCACGTCCTTTTGTAACAGCGAACTGCTATCGCTGTCATTGCAGGACCATCGGTTGCTAATGTAATCCGGTGGGGTATCGCAAAAGTTGTCTGCCTGCGAGAGGCAATTTCTGCGATCTGTGTTTTCAATTTGGGTAAATACCTGATTCTGATAATCAGCTGTAGGCTTTCCGGCATTATAGTCAATACCTTCCCAGCCAAAGAAAGTGTGCGGTAAGGAAAAATAATGTCCGAATTCATGCGCCCAGGTATGGGAATTCTTACCGAGACAGGATTTACTTAATGCTACCGCGTCACCCTGATAAGTAAAATAACCACAATTGCCTGCAGGGCTGCCAACAATATATACATTGATCACTTTCGGTACATTGTACTTTCGCATCATCTCAAGTCCATCATCATAGTTGTGCTCGTTGTATTTGCTGCTTTTGATATAATTTATTTCAGTTTCCATGTAAAACTGAAATCCTGTGCTTTCAAAATCCTGATTAAGCGTGCAAATGGATTCGCGAAGTTTTAGTAATCCAAGGTCTCCGCCACCATTATCATTGAGCACCATATGAATTTGCACTGGAATGTTGTGAATGCCGCGAAAACCGAATTGATGTATGCCTCTCATGCTGTGAAGGGAGGCTTCCTGGGTCTTCAGTGAGGTGCCGCAGAATGAAGAAACTTCCTGTGAATAAAGGCAGTGTAAGTTGGCTAAAATCACCAAGAGTAAAAATACTCTCGATTGCAGAGCATGCATCATGATGCGCTTAATAGGATTGACTGATGAATTAATATGCAAATAATTTACCGGAGTAGGATTGATCCTTGTTACGTAACCTGTAGGTGTAAATTCCATTTTGTTCCATTGACCTGGTAAATTGATTGATTCCCGCGCTAAGCTGAAGAACCTCTTCATGAACTAATCTTCCATCAAGATTGAATACTTCAAAGCGAAGAATCTGACTGCTGCTGGCAGATACGTCAATCAAGTAATATGTATTTCCAAGTGAAGTTACACTTGCTCCGGAAATATTGTTTTCATGGTCCTGGGTTGCTACGCCAAAATTGCTATTGGTGAATGTCATAGGATTGGTAGACTTGGGACACAGACTCGTTGCATTGAAAGCGGTTACTCTCCATGCGTATTTAATTCCTTTGTTCAGGTTGGTCAAGGTTGTGTCAGTTCTTTTCAGTAGAAATGTTTTATAAGTGGCGGCATTACTCAGACTTACCTGGGCATACTCCAGGATATAATATGTTGCATTCGGCACGGCGTCCCATTTAAATGTCACAGAATTAAAACCATCTGAAGCGATGGTTGCATTTTTAGGCGCTTCAGTAACATCAGGCAAACCAGTCTGTGCCGGGGTTTTGAGATAATTTCTTTTAGAACTGGCGTAGTCCCTGGCAATAGCATCCTTTTGCTCTTGACTAAAGTACTTTAGACAATTGAGAAAATAACTCATGATGTTGGCTTCATCAGGGTCAAGCGGAACATCATCAGGATCTTTGGCGCAGCCAGAATATTTGCAGCCATTAAATCCGAAACCAAGATTGTAGTCTGCCGGTGTATCACAGAATCCATCTGCCGATACATTGCAATGAAGTTTGTTGCTTGAATATTGCTTCGCGCGATCGACATATTCTACCAATACCCTCTGGCCGTTGAGGAAGTGTTCAAGCGGGGTTGGCACTGTGCAGTCATAAGTATCGGCTTCCCATCCGAAGAAGGTATGGGCCAGGCTGAAGTAGTGTCCTATTTCGTGACCGAGGGTAGTGCCATTTGAATTAACGTAATTCAGGTCACTGACAATGTAATCATCGTTGGGTGAATAAAAAGCAAGAACGCCTGGGCTTGAACCGTTGGCTTTGCTGGCAACAAAAATATTTATTGCATTCAAGTTTTTCTTGTGAAGGTTGATGATAGCAGCAGCGCCAAACTGGCTACTTGGGTCGTCATAGATAAAGCTATTGTTAAGATCATTGATGGATTTGATATAAAATTGAATCCCCTGATCTTTGTAAAGTTCATTAATGGCACACAGATTAATCAGGCAATTAATATACCTGGCTCTTCCGGTTCCGTCGTTTTTGGCGGAAAGCCAGTAAGTTACTGGTACATATATAGTTCCACCAGAACGATAGACGGATAGTTGAGGGTCTTCTCTGTTTGCCATCATCCGATTTCTGATATCGAGGTTGGCAGCGGCATCTGTTCCGCAACTTCCAATGATCTGAGAATGGACTGAATTCCAAGAAAAGAAAACTAAGATCAAGAAAGTCAAAGTTTTATTCATTTTAATAATATTTAATGTTTAAAATGTGGATTCGCAAAAATACGCAATTCACGGCATTATGTTAACGTTAATTTTCTCGATTTGTACTCCATTATTATCGAATTATTTATCAAAATCTCTTATCTGCTTTCGATTTAATTTGTGAACATTAATTATGATTAAGTGTTATATGACAGATTTTAAATTGAGGATCTAGGCGTATTTATTTTATTCACTTAATTTATTCAAAACTTATATGTCAAAAGTTACCGTTGTTGGAGCAGGAAATGTCGGTGCTACCGTAGCCAATGTATTGGCGCACCGCGATTTTGTAAAGGAGATCGTTTTGGTGGATATCAAAGCAGAAATGGCGCAAGGCAAGGCGCTGGATACATGGCAGCAAGCACCCATTGACAGCTATTCTACGCGCCTGATCGGCACGGACGATTATCAATACACAGCGGGTTCGGATATTGTAGTAATTACTGCTGGGCTGCCTCGCAAGCCCGGAATGACGCGCGATGATCTGATCACGACCAATGCCGGCATAGTCAATGCTGTAACTGATGCAATTATGTCGCATTCCAAAAACCCAATCATTATCGTCGTGTCGAATCCACTTGATGTGATGACTTACGCTGCCTTCAAAAAAAGTGGATTGAGTGGTCAGCGTGTCTTTGGGATGGCTGGTGTTCTTGATACCGCTCGTTACAGGGCTTTTCTCGCTGCTGAGTTGAATGTATCTCCCAAAGATATTCAAGCCCTTCTGATGGGTGGACATGGCGATTCTATGGTGCCAATGCCAAGATATACAACTGTGTCGGGGATACCTGTTTCGGAACTCCTCGCACAGGATAAACTTCAGGCAATTATTGAACGAACCAAATACGGTGGAGGTGAACTTGTAAAATTAATGGGCACCTCAGCCTGGTATGCGCCGGGTGCGGCAGCGGCTCAAATGGTTGAAGCAATTTTGAAAGATGAACAAAGAATCTTCCCTTGTTGTGTTCATCTTCAAGGACAATATGGCCTGGACAATGTTTTCGTTGGCGTGCCTGTCAAATTGGGTAAAAATGGAATTGAGCAAGTGCTTGAACTGAAACTAGAAGAAACTGAACAGAATTTGTTGAATCAATCTGCAACAGAAGTCAGAAGTATGATGGAAGTTTACGATAATTTATCGTGATTCTGAACCCTTCAGCAGGCTGGTTGTTCAAGCTCATATGACACAGGCCATCTGTACACTCGAAGAATTCAGGACTTATACCGGACAGAATGTGTTGGAAGTATCCAATCACAAGAAAGTTTTACTCGTATTTTTGAGACACTTCGGCTGTAGTTTTTGCCGGGAGGCGATGTATGATATTTATAAGCTGCAATCCGAAAAATCCCTGCGCAACCTGGAAATCATCCTGGTACATATGGCTGCGCCTGAGGTGGGCTTTGAGTATCTGCGGAAATATAAGATCTCCCATCTTGACCACATTTCAGATCCGGAATGCAGGCTATATTCTGCATTCGGACTTACAAAAGCCAACTTTAACCAACTATTTGGATTCAGATCATGGGTTAGAGGAATTGAGGCCGGCCTGATCAAGGGCCATGGATGGGGTCTTCAGCTTGGAGATGGTTTTCAGATGCCGGGCATATTCGTTATTAGTAAAAAGATCATTATCGCAGAATTCAGACATACCCTTCCTTCCGATAAGCCTGATTATGAGAGGCTTGTCAACTGTCGTCTGACCCATACTAAGCAACATAATACTGCGTTATAAGCCTGATGATGAGATATTTTCTTTGTGTTGTTTTTTACGGTATTTGTCACACTACATGCCTTTGTCAGAAAATAATTTCTCCAAATGACAGTCTGGCCTTTTGGTCTGATGTGATGTTTAATGTTCATGATCCAACACATAGAGAACTTGCTGCAGTTCGTGCAGAGGATCTGTTGTATAGGCTTCTGAGGGATGGTCAACTGGATGAGTCAAGGCTGAACCCTAACATTATCAGGCTCGAATTGCCACACTACAAAAGCCATTTATTCACCTGGCAATGTGAAAAAAATAATCTGTATGATTACTTTGGCTATTATGTGGATAGTCTAAGAAATATTGTTCGATTTCACAGGGAGCCAAGGCAGTATGATCGTATACGAAATGAGCAATTTGATTCAGATCACTGGTATGGTGCGGTATATTATCACGTGCTTCCCTACACATTTGGTGAGGAATCTTATTGTGTATTGTTTGGTTTTGCACAGAATGAACTAAAAGAAAAATTCCGGATAATCGAAATCATGGATCTTCATAAAGGAATTGTTCGATTGGGAATACCTGTTCTAAAATTAAAAGATGAACAAGGCGAGGAGTTTACTGCGCAGCGGCAAGTTGTTCGGTATAGTTCGACGGCTAACTGCGTATTGAGGTTTGAGCCCGATAATGATATGATCGTGTACGATCATATTATTACATTTGAGGATCCTATGGCTCCCGGCGTGAGTAGTATGCTTCCAGATGGTTCCTATGAAGCATTTCAGTATCATAATGGGAAATGGAATTATATTAGTAAATTGCAAACAGAAATTCAGAATTCAGCACCACGCGAAAA
This sequence comes from Saprospiraceae bacterium, assembly GCA_046329325.1. Lineage (GTDB taxonomy): Bacteria > Bacteroidota > Bacteroidia > Chitinophagales > Saprospiraceae > Vicinibacter. Next base: position 164,000 of record JAXLUU010000002.1, on the reverse strand, counting down.
ACCGATCCTAAATCAGAAAAAAGACCTTTTCGGAAGGGATAAAAAGGGCTGATCACCAGTTAAAAGACTTGTTCACTTTTTTAAAATTATACATTTTACTTGTCCATTCTTTTTCTTCCGAACAAACTGCAAATTGGACAGATGAGCGGATCATGTCCACGGGCTGGGCAGTATTTTCTTCCAAAATAGATAATTTGTAGATGAATTTTATTCCACTTATTTATTGGAAATAATTTTTTAAGATCTTTCTCAGTAGTGGTCACATTTTTTCCGGTGCTAAGACCCCAGCGATAAGCTAGGCGATGAATATGTGTATCCACAGGAAATGCAGGTGTGCCAAAGGCCTGTGACATTACTACTGATGCAGTCTTATGTCCAACACCTGGCAGTGCTTCCAGATCTTCAAAATAAGGCGGGACCATGGCATTATATTTCTCGATGAGTATTTGGGAAGTATGAAACAATGCGCTGGACTTAGAAGGTGCTAGCCCGCAGGGTCTAATGATCTCTTTTATTTTATCCATCCCCAGGAGGATCATTTTTCCCGGCGTGTCAGCTAATTTGAAAAGTTCATCTGTAACCTTATTTACCCTTTCATCTGTGCACTGTGCCGAAAGAATGACGGCAATAAGCAGCGTGTAGGGATCTTTGTGATTTAATGGCACTGGAACTACAGGAAAAAGATCTTCCAGTATTGCTTCGATAGCACTTGCCTTTTGCTGCTTCGTGAGTGGCTTGGGTTTCATTTAGAGGCTTAACAAAAATTCCACTGTGTCGACGTTGTCTGCATATTCATCGAGTTCAGGATACTGTGATCTTCCCGGGGCTATGGTTTTGATATTACTCATAGGCTTGGTCGAGACAACACACTGAATTTTATCTTCATTTGAATGGATAAATGATACGACTTCATCAATATTGTGGTAATATTCAGAATGCAGAGTTGCTATTCTGGATGAAAGTAATCTGTCCTGGATGATAAGCACTGAATCGCCTTGTAAAAAAACAGACTTATTGAGAATAAGCAAAGCCAGGTTGTATTCGTAGTTGTTTCTGTATTTCGTATGTTGAATCACGTGGTTAAAATGATGATCCCAGATCCTAAGAGGTCTTGAGAAATCATATGAATCAGGTACATAAAGTTTGCTGATATTGCGACATCCAAGACCGTAATAGTCAAACACATCATGGCCAAGGGCAATCAGATCATCTTCTGTTTCATCGCCATGCAGAATGCAGACTCCATTGCGATGAGATCTTATCAGGCCTGGGCATCTAAGAAGATAAGGCTTAAAATAATTCTGTGCAAGATCTGAGCCGGTAGCAATCAAAGCGTCATAGGATGCAATTTTATCAGTGAATGTGATTGATTGATCTGACGCGGAGTTCATTTCCTTATAAATATTCAAGGCCCAGGGAATCAATACATTGTCTTTTTCTGATGTTTTAATCTGCAAGTTATGACCGGAGGCTAGTATGCAAAGTATGTCATGAAATGAAACCATGGGGATATTGCCAGCGCATATCAACGCGATGTTCTTTTTTTCATATGAAATCTTGGGTTGATAGCTAAACAGCCATTGACACAGGTTGTCATAATTAAGATAGAAAGAAGTGATGGTTTCTAACATTCGCCGGGATTCTTTTATGGTGAACCAGCTATTTTGTGATTGCGCCTGCTGAAGAATTGAAGGATTATTTTCCAGGTCATTCTGCATAATTTGGCCCCAATGCGCCAGGCGAGAACAAATGTTATTCCAATGTGTCGGGTTCACTCTGCTGTTCTTCATCTTCTATTGCTTTTTCAATCTGGTCTCTTCTGTGGAGAGCATAATTTCTCCATTTGTTAATCAGTTCTATGAAATCTTCAGGGGGCTCAACTTCAAAGTACATTTGCTTTTTTGTAGAAGGATGTATAAATCCTAGGCTTCTTGCATGTAATGGAAATCTTGGAACCATTTTAAAGCAATTCTGAACAAATTGTTTGTACTTGGTAAAAACAGTTCCTTTAACTATTCGGTCGCCGTCATAACGCTCATCATTGAACAAAGGATGTCCTATTGATTTCAAATGTACACGGATCTGATGTGTTCTTCCGGTCTCAAGATGACATCGAATCAAACTCGTATAATAAAATGATTCCAACACTTCATAATGCGTTACGGCATGTTTACCTTGTAATTCGTCATCATGCACAAACATTCTTTGGCGATTGCGTGGGTCGCGGCCGATGTTGCCCGTAATTGTTCCTTTAGCAGGCTGGGGTTCTCCCCACACAAGTGCATAATACTCTCTTTGAATACTGTGGTCAAAGAATTGTCTCGCAAGATGCGCAATGGCCTCATCCGTCTTGCCAACTACCAAAAGTCCGGAGGTTTCCTTGTCGATTCGGTGCACTAAGCCATAACGATCGCTGGTTGCAGGAATTGGCGTATTACGGAGATACCAGGCCAGGGCATTGACCAATGTACCTTCATAATTGCCAACAGCAGGATGTACGACCATGCCGGCAGGCTTGTAAATTATAAGAATTTGCGCATCTTCATAGATGATATTTAAAGGAATGTCTTCTGGAACAATTTCTTCACTATTCCGTGACTTTGGGAAGACAATTTGGATTTCATCTGCCGGCCTGATTTTGTAACTCGAGCGGGTGATTTTATTGTTAACTTTAATTAAGCCTGCTTCAATTGCATTTTGTATTTTATTGCGTGAGACCTGTGAGAGTCTGTCAAAGACAAACTGATCCAGTCTTACCGGACTTTGTCCAGGGTCAGCTTGAATTAACAAATGTTCAAATTCAGGTTCTTCTGAAGTAATTAAATTTTGATCAGTCGAGTTCAATGATGTATTATTTTTACCACGGCTAACATTTAGCAGCTGCAAAGCTAAAAAAGGTACTGCCAACTTCAGTAGCCTGCTTTGGTATTTTGTAAAAGAATGTTATAAGATTAGAATTTAATATTGCCACATTATAAACAGTAATTTAAATGAAAAAGCTATCCACCATTTGTGCTGGTTCAAGTAAGGATGTACGTACCAGTGCCCCCCACCAATTACCGATTTATGCTACTGCTGCTTTTACATTTTGTGATCTTGAAGAGGGAATGCGCATTTTTGAAAATCAGCCTGGGGCACATGTTTATAGCCGATATGGCAATCCTACTGTAGAAGCCGTGGCACAAAAAATTGCCGACCTGGAAGCTTTCGGATTGGGTGAGAAGGCTTTTGGTCTCATGACAAGCTCTGGCATGTCAGCTATTCATCTGGCCCTCGAATCCTGTCTTTCGAGTGGTGATGCATTGCTCACGCAAAAAATTTTATATGGTGGTACAACTGAGTTGATCGAAAAGCTATTTAAGAAAAACGGTATCAAAGTCATCTATGATGATTTAGAGGATCGAAGTTTGGTGGAGAAGCTGGTTAGTGATAACCAAGTTAAGGCAATCTTTGCCGAGACACCAGTCAATCCAACAATGCAATGTGTAGATTTAAAAATGCTAGGATCTATTGCGAAAAAATGCGCTGCAAAGCTTATTGTAGATAATACTTTCGCCACTCCAATTTTATGTCGTCCGTTGAAAATAGGGGCTCATTTAGTAGTTCACTCGACCACCAAATATCTGCACGGTCACGGTTATTCTACCGGAGGTGCGGTCGTATGTTCGGATGAACAGTTTTTCAAGACCAAACTGTGGACGTTATATAAACTTATTGGTTCAAATGCCAGCCCTTTTGAAGCAAGTCTTGTCGATATGGGAATGAAAACACTTCACTTGCGAATGGAGCGTCACTGCCAGAATGCCATGAAGCTTGCTCAGTGGTTTGAAAAACATCCTTTGGTCAAAACTGTCAATTATCCGGGATTGAAAAAGCACCGATCACACCTTATTGCTAAAAAGCAGATGTCGGACTTCGGTGCGATGATGAGCATTGAGATCAAAAGACCGCTCAAGACAGTACAGAAATTTGTGAATCGTTTGCAATTATGCAGCATTACGCCAACATTGGGTGAGACTGACACTATCGTGCTACATCCTGCAAGTATGTCGCACCTTAAAGTGCCCAGAGATGTACGGCTTCAACAGGGTGTAACCGATGGGCTGGTGCGAATCTCTGTTGGCCTTGAGGATGCGCATGATATCATTGCGGACTGGAAACAAGCTTTGGAGTCGGGAAGCCCTTCAAGATAGGGTACAGAGAGAATTCATAGGTAATAGAATGAATAAAAATATTTATTTCTAAGAATGATTGAATATGTTTATTTTAGCACGGTCTAAACAAGTTGTTTTAGGTAATCCATGCTGAATCATTTCTTGTTTGACAAAAAGCGTAAAACAAAATCAATTTTATATGGAACCAATTAAAATTAACATCATTGCAATTCTCATTTCTGTTGTAGTCAATTTCATTCTCGGCTGGATATGGTATACCCCTTTATTTGGAAAGTTGTGGGGTCGCGAAATGGGATATGATATGAACGAAAAGCCCGCGTCATCCGAATTGATGAAAGGCATGGTATTTATGATCATTGGCAATTTTCTTTTTGCTTGGGTGCTGGCTCACAATATGGCGGCATGGTCGTTTGTACCTGGTACGAACGAAAACGGAGCTGCTACCAATGCGATAATGGCAGGAGTTTTTACATGGCTGGGCTTTTATTTTCCAGGTGACCTTGGATCCACGACATGGGAGAAGAAATCATGGACATTGTTTTTTATTAATACAGGTTATCACCTTGTCTCGCTGCTGGTAGTTGCGCTAATCATTTCGTATTTGCCAGCATAATCAGGGCTCATTCTAAAAATATTTTTTAATAGCAAGAGGTTGAAGCATAGTTGCTTCGACCTCTTTTAATGATCAATCGTATGAAACAACAGCATCAGACTCTGGAACAGATCAAGCATCATTTTCCGCCATTGCATAATGTGAATCAAACACACCGCCAAGGACTTTCCTCAATGGACAAACTGGCATTGTGGATTACTGAACATGTTGGTACAATGACCTTTTTTATGTTAATTTTTTTTTGGACATTGACCTGGTTGAGCTGGAATACGCTTGCCCCTTCGCAGCTTCGTTTTGATCCATTTCCGGCATTTGTACTATGGCTATTCATATCCAATATGATACAGATATTTCTCATGCCTTTGATCATGATTGGTCAAAATCTCCAGTCACGTCATTCCGAATTAAGAGCAGAGCAGGACTTTACAATCAATCTGAAGGCAGAGGCAGAGGTCGAAGAAATCCTTAGGCATCTTGAAAATCAAAGTGAGAAGATTCTGATCATTTTGAGCAAAATAGAAGAACTGGAAAAAAAGCATGTATAGTCAGCAAGGATTTTTTTTTCATCACTGATAAAATACAACAGGTTTGTAAGATGATATCTACGATACAATCATGGGTAGCTAAGATTTAATGAAGCGCGGCGCGGATTGGTAATGACTGAATTACTTCTGCTTCTTTGTCCATCCACCAATCCATTCTTTCATAGACCTGTTTTTCCGGAAAATATGTCAGTCCCATGTTAATATAAATATGCCCATGGCGGGCTTCGGAAGTCCATAGCATTTTATAAAATTTCTTATAACCAAGGTCTGTCAGATTTTCTTCAATCAGTCTGAATCGTTCAGCTCCCCTTGTTTCAAAAAGAGAGCCTATGAGTAAATAATCCAAGAACCTTTTTTCTCCGCTGCTATGCATTTGTTTGATGAGTAATTTAATATAAGGGTCTTCATTTATTGATGCAGAAAAATTGATTTTCCGCTCCTGCATTAATTCGAAGACAAGTTTGAAATGCTCCAATTCCTCAATCGCAGTATCGATCAATTCACGGTGAATAGCGCTTCTTTCCGGGTATTTGGCGACCAGGCTTAAGGCCATTGCAGAGGCTTTTCGTTCACAATCAGCGTGATCTTGAAGGAAAGTATCAAAATCTGAAATAACGGCGTCAATCCAAGCTTGCGGACTGGCAGCTCTGAGGTCAAGCGTCTTTTTCAATGTAACGTTTTCAGGATCTGAATGCCAGGTACATTAAAAGCATCAGGACCACAGCAATCCCGACCATTATCAGTAATATCCGTTGGCCTTCTGCCTTTTCCTTTTTCTGATCTATTTTAGACATTTCTTTTTTTGTCAAAATTATTATAGGTAATTCAATCAAGTGTAAAATTCTAACGGTATTTTTCAAGAAATTCCGTTACACGGCCATCAGTGCGTATATCTCGCCAGGTCAAATTTTGCTTTAAGAAGACGCCTTCAAAGCTGCGTGCGCGGCTGAGGGCAACATAAGCCTGTCCGTTTTCAAAAGCTCCTCTTCCAAGATCAATTATGATTCGGTCAAAGCTTTTGCCCTGACTCTTATGAATTGTAACAGCCCAAGCTAATTTTAATGGAAACTGGGTAAAAGTGCCCATAACTTCTTTCTGAAGCTCTTCACCCGCCACACGGTATCTGATAATATCCCAGTCCTCCCTGTTGATCCTAACCGGGTCGCTGTTATGGTTAAACAAAACCGTTATCTCATCATCAGCCAGCTCAATTACGTGACCTAAGCTTCCATTGACATATTTTTTATCCGGACTATTTCGGATCGTCATGACCTGAGCTCCTTTTTTCAGTATCAGTTGTTGATCATTGGGGTGTTGGCTTTGGTTAACAATCCCATTAATGCGTGCTTCATATATCCTTGGACTGTCAGGTAAGGTTTGTAAGGCTAGATTGTTGATATTTTGAGCAATGACGTTGGTGCTGGTTAGCGTAATGATTGGAGTCTCTTCCGAGTGGGTTATTTCAAGTTTTCTTGAGTTTAGTTCCTGGAGATCATCTTCATCAATATTATTGGTTCTAATTCTGTTGAGGATCCTTATGAACCTTTGGTCCTGCTGCCGAAAGACCTGACCTAATTCGATAACTTCAAATTCCTTGATTTCTGACATAACACGTGCAGAAAAAAAGTATGGCGACGCGTATTGTGTTTCAAAGTACTCTTTTTCAAAAGATGTACTCACTACAGGCGGCAGTTGATATAGATCTCCGATCCAGAGCATTGGGATACCGCCAAACGCTTGATCAATACCAGTTGATAACCTGAGGATTTGATCTATGTGATCCAGAACGTCTGCCCGCACCATGCTAATCTCGTCAATGACGATCATTTCGATTTTTTTTACCAACGATTTGGATAAAGCTCTGTAATCGTCACGCTTTACAAATCCTGGAGGCAACCTGAAAAATGAATGAATGGTCTGGCCTCCAACATTTACAGCTGCAATTCCAGTTGGGGCAAGAACTATTGATCGCCTGGTTGAAATTTTTTCAAATAGTTTGAACAAAGTTGTTTTGCCTGTTCCCGCTTTTCCGGTAACAAAAATGACACCCTTGAAATCAGTTAGACGATCAAGCACATAATGTTGTTCATCATGAAGTATTAGTACTTCCGGGCCTTTTCCAGCGGGAAAGTTATTCATACGGGTTTATTTTTTCCGCAAAAGGTACACCAAAGCAGGGAAATGATCGCTGAAGCCATGGTTCCAAACATCTCCGCTAAAAGATCTTTTAGGGTAATTTTTGAAATGACCTTCCGTCTCCATCATAAATTGCTTGTGGTAAATCTGGCAACTTTTATAATTGAATTCATGTTCACTTCCCATAATCAACCGATGGGATAGTATAATCTGATCAAATAAGGACCAGGAGTCTTCATGTGCAAGGCTTCCATAGCCATTTTTATAAACCTGCCAAAAAGGATTGAATAGTTCTTCTGGCGAGGTGTCGTCAATTTTTTTTTCAGCCTTTAAAAAAGAATGAATGCTAGGGTCATCAGGGTTGTCATTCAGATCACCCATGACAATAAATGCAGGGTGTGGATCAATGGTACGGATTGAGTCGAATAATTGATAATTAAGTCGAGCAAGCTGAATCCTGAAAGGCATACTAAAGGCCGCTCCTCCGCGGCGAGAAGGCCAGTGATTGACAGAGATATAAAGGGTTTGTCCAGCTAAATCACCTTTTACAAGGAGCACATTGCGTGTATATTTCCTTCCATCACTGGTATCTTGCAAAAGAACAGGGATAGATTTAGTCTCGAGTACCTTGAAGTATTTTGATTTGTATAATAATGCTACATCTATTCCGCGTGAATCCTTTGAATCATAATGTACAATCTGATAACCCGCATCCGCCAGTTTGGGTGTATTGATTAGATCTCTGAGAACACGCCTGTTTTCAACTTCTGCCACTCCCAGAATAACTGCCCCCTCTTTGGCCAATGGTTTGCCCAGATCTGCAATCACAGTGGAAAGATTGTTTAACTTTTCTAAGTATTTCTCTTCAGTCCAGGATTTGGCGCCAGAAGGGGTGAATTCTTCATCGAGAATTGTAGAATCCCGATACGGATCAAACAGATTTTCTAAGTTGTAAAAACCAACACATGCGATTTGACCTTGTTGATTTTGGCCGTAGATAGTTTTATAATTTATGAGGCTTGACAGACCCAAGAGGAAAAGGTATTTCATTCTTAATTAATATGATAAAGTACCAAATAAGTTAGCTTTGTGCACGAAAGCTCAAATCATGTGGCAAGTTAAGCATATATTAGGGATTCTGTTAATGTCTCTTCTTGCGATACATTTCCTTCCGGCTCAAACTATCGTTGGTCAGTTAAAATCAGCTGGTAGTCAACAGGGTATAGCGGATGCGCTGATCAGGGAGAAGATTACCGGGGTTCAGACCTACTCTGGGCAGGACGGAAGCTTTGTTCTCGACCTATCGGAAGGACAGGAAGAAATTGAGCTTGAAATTAATCACCCTGATTTTGAAAAGCTTGAAATCAGAACAAGCAGAACGAATTGGCGCCAGGAACCACCGATATTGCAAATGAAGGGAAGTGGCTCTGGGGGTGTAGATCTTTCATCTGTTCAGGTTGAAGCCTCGGATGATGTCAATCAGTCTGAGACTGAAGTGTATACCTTGCTTGGTAGTTCGGATGAGCCGATGTTGCAGGCAGCAGCTTTTGAATTTAGTGCTATGCGATTCAGAAACCGTGGGGTGGAATTCAGGTATGACCAGCTTGGTTTTAACGGATTTGTCCTTAACGAGGCAGGAAATCAAATTGTTCCTTACTATCTGCTCAGTGGGCTAAATCAGCTGACAAGGTACACGGATAGTCATTTTGCTTATCCCGAGCAAGATTTTGATTTTGGTACAGCCGGAAATAACCAGTGGACAGAGGTCAGAGCAGAAACATATCGAAAAGGACTTCTGGCAACATTCTCCTACAGCAACAGGTCATATCGGCAACGAGTTGGATTGCATTATGCAGGTAAATCAAGGAATGGGGCTATTCACTATATTGTTGGAGCTAATCGTCGCTGGGCACAGGAAGGTGCCTTCGAAGGTACCTTTTATGATGCCTTTGGTGTTTATGGCGCATTAACAAAGATCAACAAAGACAATTCTACAATAAGGCTGACCGCCTTCTATGCGCCTGTTGACCGAGGAAAGTCAGGACCAGTAACCAAAGAAGTTGTAGATCTGCGAAGCGATCCTTTGTATAATCCATATTGGGGTTACCAGGAAGGCGAAAAACGAAATGCGAGAGTAGCATCTTCTAAAGTACCGACGGTAATGCTTAATTATGATAAAATCCTTACGCGTCATTTGAATTTATACACCGGTGTGATGTTTGCTTCCGGAAAAAGATTTAATTCAACTACGGATTGGTTTAATGTCGCGGATCCACGTCCTGATTATTATCTGTACCTTCCTTCCTATGCTGCGACCGAAGAAGAAAAGTCAAGAAGAATCGCTTTATGGGCAAATGATCCATCCGTCTACCAGATTGATTGGAATGAGTTATATCAGACCAATTACCAAAACAAAGAACTAATACGGAATATCAATGGTGGAAGCGATTCTGTATTTGGCAGACGTTCATTGTACACATTAATCAATAACCATATTGATCCGCAAGATGCGGAATTATTTGTCCGTTTGGCCTATAAAAAGGGCAGGAATCATTTTTTTAACTTTATTGCCAGGTCAGAATATGAACGCATTCATTCTTATAATGAAATGGCAGATCTTCTGGGCGGAGATTTCTACGTAGATTATGGTAAATTCGTCGATCCCAAATACAACCAGAACCCGAATGTTGACAAAGTAAATCACATCGTCCATGTGGGGGACAAATTCGGTTACGATTATACTGTTTCAACTGCGAAATTTACTTTGCAGCAGATGTACAAATATCAGCATAGAAGATTCGATATTAATCTTGGATTTTCGGAAGGCCTGGTACACCTTGGCTTAAAGCGGGCATTTGAAAATCAGATTTTTACAGAGCCTAAATCTGAAGCACAGGGAGTGCTTCCTAAAATTAATCTAAGTGCCAAAGTGAAGGCAGTTTATAAAATCAGTGGACGTCATTATGCATTCAGTAGCCTTGCAGCACAATATCTTAATCCATCTGCTGATCAGGTATTTATTAATCCAGCCTGGCGATATGGCAAACTTCCGGTTTTTGATCAGACAAAAATTTATAAAGCAGATTTGTCCTATCGGTATGCTGCGCCAGGTTTCAGAGTAGAAGTGACCGGATTTTACAATGTTTTTAAAGATCAGATTCGCGCACGTAATTTTTATCTCGATGCCAATGCAGAAGAAAATCCATCCAGTGACCTGGTTGATGGAGGGTTTATCAATGGTTTCTATACCGGCCTGGATGAACGCCATATTGGTGTAGAGCTTACCGCTTCAATCGATTTGAGTCCGAGTCTCGAATTCAATTTGGTAGCACAAAAGGGTGAATATCTGTACATCAGCAGACCCCAGTATTACTTTTATGATCAGTACAGTCCTTCCGCAGGAGATAAAACGATTTATTTAAAAAATTTCTATGTTCCGGGTACTCCTCAGCTAGTGGCGTCTGGAGGTCTCAAATATGCTTATTCACGTAATGGCTTCGCTACTGTGACGCTAAACTATCTTGATGATGCTTACGTAGAGATTAACCCCTTGCGGAGGATTCCTGAAGCTGTTGACGGTGTTGACCGGAACTCATCGTTATTCAGGCAAATAAACGATCAGGAGAAATTGCCATCAGCTTTATTAATCAATGCTTCGGTATTCAAGGGTTTCTATATCTATAAAAAATATGTCTCGCTAAGTCTCAATGTCAATAATTTGCTGAACAAGAAAAATCTATACAGCGGAGGCTTTGAACAAAGCAGATTTGATTACACGGATAAGAATCCAGATAAATTTCCTAACAAGTATTTTCATATACAGGGAATCAATTATTTTCTAAACCTGAATCTTTCATTAAACTAAAGAAAATGAAAAAGTTATTATTATTCCTTTCTTTGCCTTTGGCATTTTTTGGATGTGTTGACAGGACATTTGATGAGCCTCCGGTCAAAGAGTTGGTTATTCCTTTTCAGGCTAACGCAAGTATTGATCAAATTAAACAGTTTTATGTTGCGGGTAAAGTGACTGATATTAATCAGGATCTTTACATTATTGGAACAATAATAGCAGATGACAAAAGTGGTAACTTCTACAAGCAAATTATCGTGCAGGACAGTACAGGCGGCGTTGTAATCAAGATAGACCGTATTGGGTTGTATGCTAAATTTCCACAAGGCTCTAAAGTCGGAATCAAATGCAAAGGCCTGTCCATCAGCGATTATGGTGGATTGATTCAAATCGGCAAAGGCAGTGCGGTCGTCAACGGAAAAACACAGCTGGCTTTTATTCCTGATAGTGAAGCTGAGGGATTTGTATTTCCTGGGGCAAGAAATCAAGTTGTAGTGCCTAAAGTTGTTAGTATTAATTCGCTGAAGAGTTCGGATTTGAGTACACTCGTACAGCTGGATCAGGTTGAATTCGATCGTGCAGATGTTGGTAAAACCATTGCAACGCCGGGGGGCGGCAGTTTTATTGATTTAAACTTAACAGACTGTAATAAGGCAAAAATACTATTGCACACAAGTGATTTTGCAGATTTTGCAGCTTATAGGACGCCATCTTTCAATGGAACAATTGTTGCTGTGCTCGGAAAGTTCAATTCGAATATACAGCTTTATTTGCGAGACACCAGTGAGATTAAATTCACTCAGGCTCCATGTAACGGCGGAGGAGGTACTGCTGAATTGGCAACCATTAGTACGATTCGCAAATTATACAACGGCACTACAACGACCGTTGATAAAAATTACTACATCAGGGGTGTGGTTATTTCTGACAAGATGGCTGGTAATGTGAACGCCCAAAACCTTGTATTGCAGGATGCTACGGGTGGTATTACGTTGCGTTTTACCGCTACACATTCTTTTTCTTTGGGTGCAGAAATAGAGGTCAACGTATTTAATCAGGAGTTATCAGAATTTCGTGGTCTTCTTCAGGTAAATAATTTGCCTGTTAGCAATGCGACGTTATCTTCGACAGGATTATCCGTAACCCCCAAAGTGATCAATATCAATGAGATCAATACCAATTTTGATCAGTATGAAAGTACCCTTGTCAGAATTAATGGCGTAAATCTTACCAAATCAGGAGACGCAACATATGCATCAAATGTTCTTGCTACAGATAATAGCGGATCAATTAATCTTTTTACCAATACAAAGGCAAGCTTTGCAGGTGATAACTTTCCGGTTGCAGTTTGTGATCTCATCGTAATTGTTTCAGAATTTGACACCAAGCAAATATTATTACGAAATCTGAATGATGTTATTACAATAGCGTCCAATCCGGAACTTAGACCATTATCCGACGTAAGAAAGATTTATAAAGACAGCATTACAAAAATATCAGTAGATTATTACGTGCGTGCTACGGTAATCTCAGATCGCAGCGCTTCCAATGTACCTGCTGCCAATATGGTTATCCAGGATGGCAGTGCGGGCATTACGGTACGTTTTACGACAACCCATACTTATAATCTAGGTGATCAGGTCGAAATTAATGTTCGGGGTCTTGAGCTTTCAACATTTAACGGTTTGTTGCAACTAAACAACGTTCCCGCTGCTGCAGCTCATTTTATAAGCTCCGGAAATACAATTACTCCAAAGGTATTAACTGCTGCAGAAATCGTAGGCAATCTGAGTCAGTATGAAGGACAGCTTGTTCTAATACAAAACGCCAGCATTACCAAATCAGCTGGTAATACATATTCCAGTGCTTGTATAGTTACTGATGCTTCCGGTACTATAGAATTATTTACCAGAACGCAGGCAAGTTTTGCATCAGCAGTCATTCCGACTACAGCTGTAAATATAACCGCTATTGTGACACAATTTAATAAACCACAGATTATGATCCGCAATACGGATGATGTCAAGCCTTAGTCAAAGACTTAATCAATATTCCAGTTTTTTTGAGATCTTAGGGTTGCGTATTGCCCATAAGGGTTCACAGATGAAAGTAAGTACTGATTCCAGGTTGCTTACTGCATTTGCTGCACAATTCGGTTATAGTAATGTGCTGGATATTGGCTGTGGTATTGGGACGATATCCTTACTTTTGGCAAAGTACCGCAGTTCATCATTTGTTACAGCAATCGATATGGACATTGAAGCTGTGGAGGTTACACGTTTTAATATTGAAAATAACGGATTAGAAAATTTAGTTGCATTTCGTGTGGACGCAAGGGATTTTTATTCGGATATAAAATTTGATCTGATCGTATGCAATCCACCATATTTCATCGGGCAAATGACCAGCAACAACATGGGGCGAATGAAATTCAGGCATACAACAGCTGATTTCCCCGATACCATCGCCGAATTGTGTTGGAGGCAGCTCAGCGTTAAAGGAGTTGTTTGTTTTGTTATTTTTCCCAGCACTGAACCAGTCTGGACTTTTAGCATGGCGAAAAAGGGCTTTGTTCTGATAAAATATTTTGATATGAAAAACAGGGAATCTTTGCCCTCTTCATGTGCACTGGTTGCTTATTCTTTATCATCTCATAGATTCAAATCAGGACAAATCATCATGACCGATGAAGATGGTCTTCCGTTGGATGCTTTTACGCAATGGATGAAGGGCTTTTGAATGATTTCAATTGCAGTGTTTTAATTTATTCCATCGCAGAAGATACTTTCCGATAATATCATATTCGACATTGACTACATCATCTTTTTTTAGAGTATTCAGATTAGTGTTGTCAAAAGTATAGGGTATGATGCTTATCTTGAATCGTGACTTTTTAATCTCGGCAACGGTGAGGCTGATCCCATTGATACAAATGGATCCTCTTGGGATAATAAGAGGGGCATCACTTCGATTTATGGATAACCAGATATCTGTAGTGCCTTCTTGTAGTTTTATTTTTCTGACTTTGCAGCATCCATCCACATGCCCCTGAACCAAGTGACCTGAGAGCATTTCTCCTATTTTGAGAGAAGGTTCAATATTTACCAAATCTCCGGGTTTTAGAATTCCAAGATTTGTCTTACTGAGCGTTTCGGGAATAACCTGGACAGTATGTGTTTTATTGTTTTTTGCGATGATTGTAAGGCACACGCCATTATGTGAAATGCTTTCGTCAATCTTAAAAGTGTGACTAAGGGGGCATTCAATAGTCAGTTGAAGTAACTTTCCTTTTCGTTCGGCGCGCAATACTTTTCCGATTGCCTTGATAATTCCTGTAAACATTCGTTTCACTTAAGTAATTCAATAAATCCGGTTAATTCTCGTGAATCAGCATCATTGAGAAAATGAAGTCTGCAGCTGTAATAATAAGTGCCGACCGACAATGGAGTGCCGTTAAGATCTCTGCCATCCCAATTAAGTTCTGGGTCACTTGTTGCAAAGACCATGTTTCCCCATTTATTGATCACCTTGAATTCGACGCTGGTTACCTGACGATTGATGATAGGTCTAAATAAATCATTGTGGTTGTCCCCATTAGGGGTAAAAGTATTAGGCAGTACATAGTCCGGACATTGTGGAATGCATATGAGATCAGTGGTGCAGCTGATATTTTTAGCATTATTTGCAGTGACAAGAAAGCAACTTTTGACCAGACTTGACGGCTTAATTTGAATTTCTCTTGATGTTGTTGGAAGACTATCAGCGATCATTCTGATCACATCAAAATTTTTTTCGAATACCACAAATTTTCTGATGTCTCTGGAGCTGCAACTATCTTCGTTAAACCAAAGTCTTAATCGTACCAAATCACTCTTGTCGTTTGTTTCACATGGTCCTTCTATGCTTAAAATGGGGCAACATGGCGGGGTGGAATCGGCAGCAATGATGCAATAAAGATTGGAATGGTTAAGCAGAGGGTATTCAATTCTGCTGTCGAAATATCTTCCGTAACCCAATATATAATAGCAATATGAGGAGTCAAATTGTATAGAATTGTCGATAAATTGATTTGTACTGGAAGATCCAATCGAATCAAAATTTACTTTGTCGGTGCTTCGATAGATTGTGTATCTTATATTATTCCAGGGCGTTGCTGAATACCATTTTAGTCTGATGGATTTGTTGAAATTGTCTGCTTCAAGTCGGATCTGACTTGCCTGTTCTGAAGTGACTGTTCCAGCAGAAGTTGAAATTTCGATCTTGTAATTATAAAAATTATTCTTTGTGTTGATGTTGTCATGTAATAATGTGGTATCCCAAAATTCGGAGAAGTTCGAATATACTCTGGATCCAGATGGAATCATATTGTAATTTCCCTGGTTCTCTTTTGAGAAAACATTTACAGTGTATGGCCCATGATAAAAGGCTGTGTCGTATCCGGGCATAAAGGGCTTTTGAAATTTTACACTGATCGATCCTTTCTGGATATCAGTTGTAGCAACATCGACATTTAAGATTAATGGTTCATTGGTCAGAAATTCAGAACATACCTCATCAGAAGGCATGGAGGATGTGAAGTTATACAAAAATCCAGATGATGTAATGCTCGCAAATTCAGCTTGTACACGGTAGCAATATCTATGGGTTTTTAATGCTGATGTATCCCTGAAAAAGTACCTATTGTTCGCCATTTCCTTGGTGAGATATACCAGTCTTGAATATCCATAATTTTCCAGTCCGGTAATGCAAGTATCAATTTTTGGTCCGGGCGTTTCTCGTCTCCACACTGAGAACCCTCTGAATTCAGAGCCGGAGCTGTCACATGAATAGGGATATTGCCAGCTCACTTCTATTGCGCCATTGCTTAATAATGACTGGGGGTCAAGTGGCGGAGGTCCAATTACTTTTATTTTATAGATAAATGTATTGCTCAGGCCACTGGTATCATAGAAATTGTCTGTGGATTTGATAATAAGATTATAATCATCTTTTCGAATATGTGCGCAGGCAGTATGCCAGTTAAAATTGAAATTGTAAGGCACCAATTCGAAATCCTGCTTTGCATTTGTTGTCGCAGTGGGTGCTATGACAAATGGTGCGCCAAATGCTTGAGTTTTGACTCGTCCGCCTTTGCGTCCAGCATCCGGGTCTGTAATTCCAAAGTTCAAATCGAGTATGGTGCCAGCGATTATGCAAGTATCAGCAGGACCTTCAATACTGGGCGGTGAATCCTGTTGACATCCGCTGAGTACCAGGATTTGCATGTCCCGAATGACGGTGCCGATCAATTGACCTCTTCGATATTCTCGTATTTCAATTGCAATATTGTATTCACCTTCCAATTGTGGGCTGTTCCAAGTAAATGTCCCGGTCTTAGGATCCATAGAAATCAGATTGTTAAGCCCTGGTCTTATTTGGTTCGGAAATAAGTAGTTGGGCACCGGTGTGTTAATATCCATTAATGGCTGAGTCAGCGAAAAACTGAGACTATCTCCGTCTGGGTCAGTGGCGCCAGGGTTATGAATAAATATCTGCCCTAGGCAAGCAATGTCAATAGGTGGATTCGTCAGAATCGGTGACTGGTTCAATCCCTGGAAGTTGCTGTTAAATAATTTGATCGTTGTCTGAATAAAAAATGGAATATTGACGGAATTTGGAGGATCTACATTGAGAATGTTTTCTATCCTGTTTGGATCAAACATACTGATCAAATATTCGCCCCTGCCAGGATACGTATGCTGCATCTCGTAGATATTCATCTTGATGTCATTGGCAAGTATAAATCCTTTACCGTTATCCCTGGGAACGGAACTTGAAGTTCCATCTCCCCACATGATAAAAATTGTATCGCGGTCTGCTGAAATACTAGATGTCTTGGTGTAGGTTACTAATTCTGCAATAATGGTGAGATCATTGATCTGGCGAAAGCGAATTTCGCCCGCCCTGTTATGTGTAGCTGATAGCTGGTTACATGCTATCAGAATTATCAGTGAGATCAGTTGTCTATGCATGGCGACGAATTTGATCTAGACATACTGCAAGACTTTCTTGCCATGAAGGAATGTGAATATTAAGTCTGTTCCTGATTTTATCGCAATTGAGAACGCTATAGGCGGGTCTTGGTGCAGCAGCTCCATATTCGGATGTTGATACCGGGGTGATATCAATCGCTGTAATGTTGCTTTGTAAGAATATTTCTTTTGCAAACTCAAACCAGGTAGTTGCGCCTGTATTGCAATAGTGAAATATTCCGGTGAGACGGTCTCCGGTAAGTTGCTCATGCTGAATAATTTCTAGAACCAGTTCAGCCAAATTGGCAGCATAGGTAGGACTGCCTGTCTGATCATTGACAATTCGCAAATGTTTATGTTGTTGGGCAAGTTTTAGCATAGTTTTTACAAAGTTGTGTCCAAAGGAGGAATATACCCAGGATGTTCTGATGATCACGGCGCTTGGGTTTATACTCAAAATCTTATCTTCAGCAATTGCTTTGGATTGTGCATACACACCGAGCGGCGATTTAATTGCGTCTTCCTGTACCGGAACACGGAGCGGTCTGTTGCAGAAGACATAATCTGAAGAGAAATGAATCATCCTGATTCCCCTGTTGTCGCATATTGATGCTAATAGCGCCGGAGCTTCAATATTGGTTTTGTAACAAAGTTCTTCTTCTTTTTCCGCAAGGTCAACTTTGGTATATGCCGCGGTATGGATTAAATAATCCGGATTATATGAATCTATGATTAATTGGCTTTGTTCCGAATTGCAAATGTCCCATTCATAGCGGCCAACAAAGTCAAATTTTAGCCAAGGAAGGTCAATGCTTTTGCTCAAAAACAGAAGCTCATTGCCTAATTGACCTGTAGACCCGTTGACAAGAACCCGTATCATGATTAGAAATTGGGCCAGTTTTGATCCTTAGTTGATATGATCATATCATTCGGGTCGATTTTCCAGTCAATGTTAAGTTTTGGGTCCATTGGATTAATTCCTGCTTCCATGCCAGCAAAATAAAAATTATCGCATTTGTATGCAAAAACCGCAGTATTTGAAAGTACGGAATAGCCGTGGGCTATTCCTCGTGGAATAAAAATCTGTTTGCGGTTGGTTGAACTCAGAATCACACGAATACACATACCATAGCTGTTGCTACCTTTGCGAAGGTCGACGAGCACATCCAGCACACGGCCCTGGGTTACACGCACCAATTTGGCTTGCGCAGCCTCGTCTTTCTGATAGTGAAGACCTCTTATGACGCCATAGGTTGATTTGGCTTCGTTATCCTGAACAAAATCCGCAGAAATTCCAAGGTTTTCATATGTCTTGCGATTGTAACTTTCAAAAAAGTAACCGCGTTCATCTTCAAAAATTCTTGGCGTAAGGATATATGCGCCATCAATTTTTGTTTTTTTGATTTCCATATTATTTTTCTTTAAAAAGCATCCTTATCGGAGTGCCTGTAAACCTGAAATTGGCACGTAACTGATTCTCGAGGTAATGCTTGTAATTACCTTTAATTTCATCCGGGTAATTCGAAAAAAATGCAAACAACGGATACTCTTTTTCAATCTGTGTAATATATTTGATTTTAATCAGATGGTTTCGGTAAGAGGGTGGGGGTATCTTATTAATGGCTTCGAGCATGATATCATTCAGTTTGGAGGTAGTGATTTTTCTGTTTCTGTTTTCAAATACCTGAAGTCCTGTTTCTATAGCCTGGAAAACTCGTTGTTTTTCTAATGCAGAGATAAACAATATTGGAACATCAGTAAAAGGGGCAATCTTCTCTTTAATCTGTTTTTCAAATTGTACTGCGGTGTTCGTTTCCTTTTTGATCAGGTCCCATTTATTGACCAGAAAAACCAAACCCTTGTTTCGCTTAATAATCAGTGAGAATAGTTCCATGTCCTGCATTTCAAGGCCGAGTGTTGCATCAATAACCAGAAAACAGACATCTGCCTCTTCAATGCTTTTAATGGCTCTCATGACGGAGTAAAACTCCAGGTCCTCGGACACCCGGGCCTTTTTGCGGATTCCGGCGGTGTCTATCAGCATAAATCTTTTGCCGAATTTATTGTATTCCGAATGGATTGGATCCCTGGTTGTGCCGGCTATTTCCGTGACCATATTTCTCTCTTCACCCAATAAAGCGTTGATAAGTGAAGACTTGCCAACATTTGGTTGGCCCACGATGGCAAACTTTGGGAGATCTTCGGGCACAATTTCTTCTGGTGGAATCAGGGTAGCCAGATCATCAAGTAATTCGCCTGTTCCACTACCGGTAATTGCAGAGACCGGATACAATTGGTCAAATCCAAGGCTCCAGAATTCCTGCGCCATAAGGAGACGTTCGTGATTATCTACTTTATTGACTACAAGGAATTTCTTTTTATTGACCTTTCTTAAAAGGCCGGCAACGAATTCATCCAGATCAGTAATACCAGTCAAAACATCCACCATATATACAATAGCGCTGGATTCCTCGATGGCAAGTTCAACCTGTCTTCTGATTTCTTTTTCAAATACATCTTGTGAATGCGCAACAAAACCGCCGGTATCGATGACATAAAATTGTTTACCGTTCCATTCGGCAATATCATAAATTCTGTCTCTGGTCACTCCGCTGATGTCATCAACAATAGATTTGCGATGCCCGATCAGGCGGTTAAAAAATGTTGATTTGCCCACATTTGGGCGACCTACTATCGCTACTGTAAATCTCATCTTAATATTCCTTTGCCTTCAATAATTTTTTGATCATCACGCCAGTTTTCTTTAAGTTTAACACTTAGGCCTAAATATACTCTCTGGCCGAGGTATTTCTCGATTTCGATTCTGGATTTTATACCCAGCTCCTTAATTTTAGCTCCGTTTTTTCCCAGCATAATGGGAATTTGACTTTTTCTGTTAACATACATGGTGGCTTCAATTCTAGCAAGTTCGGCTTCATCATCCACTCCGGTACATTGTTCAACTTCCACAAACACTGAGTATGGTATTTCTTCCTCGTAGCAAAGCAAGACCTGTTCCCTGATCAGCTCGGCAATAAAAAACCTTACTGGCTTATCGCTTAGATAGTCCTTGGGGTAAAATGCTTCATGTGCCGGGATGTGGCTTATAATGGCTGATTTTAATTCTTCAACGCCTGTGCCAACAAGCGCGGATACTACAAAAATTTCTGACTTGTCGAAAAGCAATTCAAGGTCCTGCCGGTGTTTGATGATGGCCTCTGGCTTAAGTTTATCTGCTTTATTAAGAACTATTAGTTTGGGAAGGTTGCTTTGATTGATGATATCAATCAATCTTCCCGAGAAAGCCGACTTTTGAATGGGATCGTAAATGACCATAAGCAGATCGGTATCTTCTTCAGTGTCGCGTATCAAGCGATTCATCATATGATGCATAGTATATTTCTCCTCGTCAATCCAGCCTGGCAAATCAGAAAAGACAATTTGAAATTTCTCATCATTCCATATTGAAAAAATTCTCTGACGTGTTGTTTGAGGTTTTGGACTGACGATTGACATTTTTAGTCCCATCATGGCATTAACCAAAGTTGATTTGCCACTATTGGGCATTCCGATAAGGCTCACAAATCCTGCTTGATGACGATGGTCAGACATAATTTGAGATGTTTTCATAAAGAATCATTGGATTCATCTTTCGCCAATTGATATCATTGAATTTACTGCCAAATGATACAGCGTATTGTAACTGGCACCTTCTCATTTCTTCTTCAACGTGCGGAAGACAATTGATCATACAAATCCACCCGCCATCATCGCAAATATCGTCTTTCCACTCTTCATAATAGTCATTGTCCTGGCCATGAAAATTAAATACATATTCATTCAATAGAATGAATTTACGAATGCCTTGTTTGATCAAGTGGTCGACCACTTCACGTTTCAGATACATGATGTCATTTTCGATGATATCATTCCATTCTCCGATCATCTCCATAATGCAATATCCTTCATCATAATCCACAAAAAGTAACTTCATATAAAGTGTTGTCGAATCAAAAGCATCCCACTGCGGATGTATATAGAAATTATATACCTTGTTGGAGTAGGAAAATTCATTATTTACGGTTCCGTAGAACAGGCTTCTTTCATCTTCAGCGGTTATGTATAGATCCCTCCATAAAAAGTAGGGCTCAATGTCATGCATAATGTATCTTTAATTCTGATAATTTTGTGTGATGAGAATTGTACTGACTGGACCCGAATCCACTGGCAAAACGACAATGGCGGAACAGCTGAGTCTTTGGTACAAAGGTAGGATGATTCCCGAATTTGCCCGAGAATATTTAACAAATAGAGAAGGCATATACAATATCCAGGACGTTTATAATATCAGCGCGAGACAACTTCAAATTTCTAAAAATGAGTACCATAGCAGTCTACAAATTGAAGACACTGATCTTTTGACTTCTTACATATGGCTGGAGGATAAATTTGGTATCCGAGATAAACAAATCTGGAGCTCGCTGGAACAATGGCGCCCAGATTTATACCTGCTTTGTGCCACAGACCTGCCATGGCAAAAGGATCCACTTCGCGAGGATCAATGGAGGCGAAATATTATCGCACAAAAATATTTTAAAAATCTTGAGCGCTTGACAGCAAGGTTTTGTGTTGTTGAGGGATCGGGCAGACAAAGATTTAACAAGGCGAGGTTTTTTATTGAGTCGATGTAATTATTTTATACCTTTGGACCGCAGGGGTGCCGTGGCGCATTGCGCGGCTGAGATCAGACCCGTTGAACCTGGGCAAGTCATGTTGCCAAGGGAGAATGGCGCGGACCTTCTAAACTCTTATTTAGTCATATGAAGAAGGTTTTATCAATAACAATTATATTTTGGTCGCTTTTACCTTATGTCAGATCGCAATGGATATTACAGGGATTTGTGAAGGATCAGCAAGGTCAGCCTTATGTTCATCTTGAAGTAAGGCTTGAGCAAGCCGGCGAATCAGTGTTCACTGATGCGTCTGGATTTTATCAATTTAATAATGTCCCTGCTGGAGATTATGCCATATCATTTGATTATAAGTATGACAAGGAATATCGCAAAGTGACGGTGGGTGAGGGAGTTTCGAATGTTTTTTCAGTAGAACTGACGCGCAGAATTGATTTTGAAGAAGTAACAATCGTATCTAGTCTGAATTCAACGCAGCAATCGGTCAACGATCAGAAATTGTCTCAAAGCCAAATCCGGGCATTGCAAACAGAAAAGGACATTCCGGATATTTTGCAACGATGGGCCTCTGTACAAATCCAATCTGATGCAGGCAATGGGGTGGGATATTCCGATATCCGTGTCAGAGGTATAGATCCACAACATATACAATATAATCTCAATGGGATTCCCGTTAATGATGCAGAATCTTCCAGGTGTTACCTTGTGGATTTGCCGGATCTTCTTAGCAGTGCTTCAGCAATTACCTTGCATGAAGGGTATGTGCCGGGAAGAAGTGGCCCTGGAGCCTTTGGTGCAGCTGTTGATCTTTTTACCAACGAATTGCAATTTAAATCCCAGGCTCGGATTGCTTACAGGATGGGTTCCTACAATACCCGAGCTTTGACTCTTCAGGCCAATTCCGGACTTTTTGAGGATGCATACAATCTCGAAATCCGTCTCAGCAGGGTGGCGTCTGATGGCTTTATTGATCGTTCAGCATCTAAGTTGGGAAGTCTCGCAATGAGTGCTGTTAAAATCAAACCTAATTACAGTATAAGATTTAATTTATTCACAGGAAATGAGTTAACTGGACAAGCCTGGAATGGGCTTCCTTATCAATATTTTGCGATCGATAGTCTCTACCGTTATAACCCGGCTGGCACTTCCAAAACCGGTGCGCCCTACGCCAATGAAGTGGATGACTATCGCCAGACGCATGCGCAGTTTTTTTATAAACATGCTTTGAAAAATTTCCTTTTTCACTTTAGTTCTAATTATACCAGAGGATTGGGCTACTATGAAAATTATCTGGCTCAGCAATCAATTAAGCAATATAATTTAAATCATAAGGATACCTCAACATCGGACTTGATCAGAAGGAAATGGCTTAATAATCACTTCTTGTTCGGGAGTGCAGGAATTGATCGGGAATGGCGCAATGGAGTACTGTTTTCGTTTTCAAGCTCATGGTCATTCTATCAGGGAGTCCATTACGGAGAGATTATCTGGTCAGAATTGAGTAACGTAGATGGTCTGTTTAACAGATACTACGACAATACTGGCAAAAAGTCCGAATGGTGTAATATTCTTCGGACTTACCGGGCCTGGACAAAATATACCGGAACCGGATTTGACTTTCATGTACGGCAGGTCAGCTATAAGATTGGTGGAACAGATGATGTCTATGATTCTGTCAATGTGTTTGCCAAACGATGGCTTTTCAATCCAAAAATCATTCAGCGATTTCAATGGAAAAAATTCCGGGCAAGCGCTGCTTTGTCATGGTATGAGCGCGAACCTTATCGTGAAGACCTTTTGTCAGATATCAACATCAAGAAAGAAAAATTATTATGTTCAGATTTTTCGCTTCGATACCACAATCCTCGCTTTAGCGCAGGTCTTAGTCTTTATCGTATGGATTACTATGATTATCTTGCATTAAGCGGGAAGCTTTCAGGAACAGGTGATCCTTTGCACGTAAATGTTTCAGGTGCGGTCAGGCAGGGTATTCAGTTTTCATTTAGATACGATTGGCGTAATAAAGTATTGTTTCATTGGAATACTAATCTGGCACAAAATACAATTAAGGATTTTGAACGGAACTGGCCCATATACAATGAGCAATACGAAATTACAGGATTCGGTTCGAGCAAATTAAAAAGCGTGCCTCTGGCATATTCTCCCCATGTATTAATGGCAGCAGGGATTGAGATTTGGCTCCTTGGGAAGAATGGTTCAAAATCCGGACAGGAACTCAACTTGAGTATATTCTACAAATACACGGGATCTCAATATCTGGACATATCAGGTGCATCCTCTTCACTGCTTCCGCAATTTACAACCGTTCAGCTTAGACTACAGTATACGATAACGAGGAGATTGTTTGGTATCATGGCATATCTTCAGGTCAATAATATTTTTGATCGCCGTTATGCTGCATACGGTTGGTATACTCCTTATGCGGTAAGCGGACGTACAGATGTCAGTGGAGATCCTTATGAAGGAAAAGAATCCGCTGAAGTGTTCTTTGCCAAAGGTTTGTTTCCTCAAGCCCCCAGGCACTGGAGTAGTGGTCTGGAAATTAGATTTTAGAAGTTATATGTAATGCCTGCCCTGTATTGAATGGGAAGCGCAGTACTGTTTTTGTCCGCATTAAAATCATACAATAAGTAGATTTCGTAGGACCAGCTTGAAGATGGATTATACCCAAGGCCCAGATACGTATGATTAATATATTTTCTTTCCGTTACCAGTCTGTTATTGGGCGTAATGGCACCCGTGAGGTACAATGAGGAAATGGTTGAGTTTTCGATATGGGCAAAGAGTACATGGGCAAATTTCAATCTTGTGAAAGCTCCGAATCCGAAGTTGAATCCGTTAAGTTTGAGTACTTCTGGCGAATAACTAAACCGGCCACCGAGATATCCAACCTCCAGGCGTGGACCAACGGACCACCAGCTTGTGATCTTGTATCCTGCAAGTGGCGATAGCCCAATATAGACCAGGTTGCCTGGATAACTTGTGCCAGTTAAATAGGTAGAAGTAAAATTCAAGTTAAAACCTCCTCCATACCACATCTGGTCTTTCCAAAAATTTTTTTCAACTTTTGGTTTCTTTTTTTGGATTGTGCGTTTAGTCGACTGCGCAAGTAGCTGTTGATGAGAAAGTCCCACGAGACATAACAGGATAAATGCAATGCGAAATACTTTCATAAGTCTGAGTTGAAATGTGTAAGTTCAGGCATCAAAACGAATTATTTATCAAAATGATCTGCAAAGATTGAGATTTTGTATCTTTTTTAAGAGAATTATGTTGGTTGAGATGGTTTGTCAGAAATCAATAGTACCAGACCTGATTTAATATAATGTTAATGCATAAATAATTAATAGTCTGCCTTTTGTCTTCATCGATTGCAAAAAAATCAAGCTTTATGGATTGCAAGAATTTCTGCCAACAAACAAGGCGCATGTTGTTTTTTAATTATTTTTACAGCAAATTCTAAAAAAAAGTAGGATATGATAAAAAAAATTTGTGCAGTGCTTGCCTTCGTATTTTCACAATTTCTTTATTCTCAGGAGTTTATAGCAAAAAATATACCGGCAAGCTCATTTCCGCAATTATCACAAAAGTTTAAAGCTTTCGAGGTCATCGAACTGGATGTCGCCTCAATTCAAGCTTCTTTGAATGCTCGTTCATCCCAGCAGCATTTGATCATTAAAAATGAATCATTTACCTGGGATCTCAGTTTAACTGAGGTTTACCTTTTCTCAAGGAATTTTTACCTGAGTGTGGGTACAGATCATGGTATTGACAAGCGTAATGATAGGGGGCGTATCAGGACCTTCAAGGCCTTGTCTAATGCCAAAAGGGCCGGATTATCCTCTCTAACACTGGCTGATCATTTTGTTTTCGGATTTATTGAAGAAGCTGGTGTAAAACACCATATCGAACCGCTTAGGTATTTATATGCAGCAGCTGGCCCGGATCAGTTTATTGTGTACAATGAGCAAGATGTCATTCCAATACCTGGTCTTAAATGTGGCGCAGAAGAATTTCAGGATGCAATGCATTTGGGGGATGAAGAAATTCATAATAAGCTTAATACTGAAAGGGCACCATGTATTTTGGTTGACATCGCGATTGCCTGTGACAAGACGATTTATGATAATAAAGGGGGGGTTAATCAGTCCGAAGCATTTGTAACAGGTGTTCTGAATGATGTTCAGACCAACTATGACAATGAATTTACCACAGACATTGAGTTTGCCATTTCCACGATTTTTGTGGCCACGACTACAGGATCTGATCCCTGGAATGGCGTCAATAACATTAATACGCATCTGGATATTCACCGTACCTGGGCTAATTCAGGTGGATACGGGGGCGCTTCTTATGCCGTAGCGACCGCATGGACAAGAAAGTATACAAGTGGAGCCATTGGTCTGGCCTGGGTTGGTGCACTCTGCGGCAGTTACCGATATAATGTTTGCTCCGATTTTGGGGGCAGTGCAGGTTTATTGCGTTGCTTGCAGGCCCATGAGTTGGGACACAATTTTAATGCAATCCACGATGGGGCCGGATCAGGATTTATCATGGCACCGGCAGTTAGTAATTCAACGACCTGGTCATCAGCTTCACAAAGTGCCATCAATTCTTATGTGAAGACAGTCGGATGCGTAGGAATATGTAATGGTGGCACCCCACCAATTGCAGAGTTTTTAGGATCACCGACTACCGTTTGTCCAAATGGAAGTGTGAATTTTACAGATCAGTCTTCAGGACTTCCGACTTCCTGGCTATGGACCTTCCCTGGTGGTACACCTTCCACCTCCACGTTGCAGAACCCTGTGGTAATTTATAAAACCACTGGAGTATATGATGTAACACTGAAAGCTACCAACAACTTCGGAAGTAATACCATTACGCTACAGAAGTATATCGAAGTGCTTCCCCTGGTTATTAATGCTTTCACCACTTACACCATAGATCGCGATCTGTCTACGTTCAACAATTGTCAGAATGCTGATTCTTATTTGTGGAAATTTGGAGACGGCACTACTTCAACTGAAGATGAACCGATGCATACTTATACAAAGGATGGCACCTATATTGTCGAACTCTGTGCTACCAATACTTGTGGTACGGTGTGCAAAAAACAGAATATTGTCATTGTAACGCCGGTTGAGGCTAATTTTATAGCTGAAATTTCGGATGGCTGTGCCCCGCTCAAGGTTAAATACAAGAACCTGTCCTCTATTAATTCAACGGCGTTCAAATGGGAGTTCCCCGGCGGCGTGCCCAGTGTTTCGGTGGAGAAAGAGCCAACAATAACCTATAATAACAAGGGTATATTTGATGTCAAACTGACCGCTTCAAATTCAAAGTACAGCAATGTAAAATATGAGAAAGCTTTTATTCGTGTGGACGGTAAACCTGAGGCAGATTATGATTCAAAAGCCCCGCTCGGTAACAGTATAGAATTTGAAAACAAAACCATAGATTCCATCCGTCCATGGAAATACAATTGGCTGTGGACTTTTGGTGATGGCAAGACGAGTACTGAAAAAAATCCTACGCATGTCTTTTCCGGTGCTGGTAAATACAATGTTTGCCTGATTGTTAATAATGAATGCGCAAAAGACACGTTGTGTAAAATAGCCGAAATTTCAGCCAATCTAACAGCTGCTTTCAACGTCAATTCTACAAAGGGTTGTACTCCTCTTACAGTAAATTTTAAAAATACTTCCAGCGGAGCCACGAGATATAAATGGGAATTCCCGGGCGGAACACCATCTGCCAGCGAATTATCAGATCCGGTGGTAGTTTACAATTCGAATGGATCTTATGATGTGAAACTGACCGCGTTTAATACGACAGACAGCATAGTTAGTCATCAGAAGGCTTTTATTAGTGTTAATAGTAAGCCGGAGGGAACATTCAGTCATGATGTGAGCAAGCTTGTTGTCAAATTTCACGATCAGACCCGTTTCGGTTCGACCTATCTCTGGAACTTCGGTGACAATTCGACCAGTACAGAGCAAAATCCAGAACATACTTATAAAATAGAAGGGGAGTTTGATGTTGTGCTGACAGTAACAAATGAGTGTGGTGAGACCAAGATAAAGCAACATATTGCTGTTTATCTGATTCCAAAAGTGAATTTTGCAGCAACTAAAACAATCATTTGCGCCGGAGATTATACGCAGCTGAATGACTTATCATCCGTCGACGTAAAAGAATGGCAATGGCAAATACAGGGAGGCTCACCTGCCATTTCAACTGAAAAAAATCCTCGGGTACTATTCGAAAAGCAGGGCACGTATTCAGTTAAGCTTGCTGTAAAAAATTCAAACGGTGAAAATTCATTGATCAGACAAGGGTATATTGTAGTTAAGTCACCGGTTTTCTGTCCAAAGCATGGAGGGAAGAATAACCAGGTACAAGAAGGCGATAATGACAATAACTTCAACCTCAACAAGCGCAGTGCTGAGGAACAGGAACAACAGTGGGTCATCAGCCCGAATCCGGTGACAGATGTGCTGAGTGTGCAAGTACCTGCAGGTTTTGATTTTACAATTCAGAATCTCACGATTATGGATTCAAGAGGTCATATACTGAACAACCTTGTCAATGTTCAAAGTAATGACAACAATTTGGCCATCAACATGTCTGGCTTGTCCAATGGGGTATACTTTCTGCAATTCAAGTTTGATGATTTTTCAGTAATCCACAAGATTGCTGTTGTGCACTAATATTTGTAAATAATATGTTAATAGGAATGCCCGGGCTGCCGGGCATTTTTTTTGAATTCCAGACAACATTTTTTCTATTCGGGCCGTCTTTAAGTTAGTATTTTTATATCGGGTAGCAAAGGCGCCATTTTTATTTCCGGATGCAATGATATTGGGTTGATTAGAATAAAATGGGTTTAAGATCAGAGGCAAGAAGACTTTCAGGATATTGGGTTGCGACCATGATCTTTTTTTGGGGACTTGGCGATGTCAGTGCTCAATGGTGTTGTATTGATACGAACTTGGTGATACCGGATTTAAGCACCCAAAACCTCAGATTTCAAATTCAGGGGGCTGTTATCAATGATTTGTCTAATCCGAACCAGGGCATTTGTGGTGTGCGGCTCAAATTCGAGCATGAGTTTATTGGAGATTTGACAGCCGATTTGATTTCTCCTTCTGGTCAAAGTATTCAGCTTGTTGGCTCAGTAGGGAAGTCCGGTCTGACTAAATTCAGTAAATGGAACGTAACGTATGTTCGCTGCAAGCAAACTGCAGTACCTGATCCTGGTTTTAAGCAGAAGTGGGACAATATTCAGCCCTGGGGCATTTTGGGAAGTTATTTTAACGGAACATACTATCCCTTTGGTAACTGCCTTGAAAGTTTTAATTCAGGACCTGTGAATGGAACATGGACACTGGTCTTGAAAGACAATGATATTTTTTATGCCGGCAAATTGGAACAGTTTTGTCTTTTGTTTTGTGACAACGCTGGAATTAACTGCAATACCTGTAATGCAAACGGAGGTTATTTTAATGAAACGGATCTAGAATTCTGTTCTGGTGATCCGGCGCTGAATTTAGGAACCAGAATCATACAACCAAATTTTATTCCCGATCCGACAGAATATGGTTATCGGTATTTTGTGATCTCTGCTGACGTAGTTATCGATATAAGACCGGACCTGGACCTGCGAACACTACCATCTGGTCAATATACAATTTGTGGGGTATCCTATCTTTTACAGGATAGCCTTAAGCTGCCTGTGAAGGGAGACCCAAAATTCAGTGATTTTAGAAGTAATTTAATTTCTGGAAAAACCGGTGTATGCGGTGAACTCAGTAAGAACTGCATTAACCTGATCATTAATCCGGAGATACCCGTAACAAATCTCGACATCAAAGTCTGCTCAAAAGATACTTTTAAGATTGGTGGGACTTCATATACACAGTCAGGTAATTACCGCATAATTCTGGCATCACAGAGTGGATGTGATTCTGTGATTCAATTAAATCTTGAAGTGACCGGCATGCAGGCGATGATCGCCATGCCTGATGATCTTAATTGCGCACGTTCCAATGTTGTATTGGATGCCTCAGGCTCAAGTTATCCATCCAATGCAACCATTCGATGGTTTACGCAAAATGGCAATATTATTGATCAGACAGATCTTCTTCGGGTGAAGGTTAATCAACAAGGTACTTATAAAGTTGTCATCGGGAATGCCAATTGTATTGATAGCGCCGAGGTAATTGTAATTAATACAACCAATATACCTGAGCTCAATATCGTATCTGATACTATTACATGCAGGGATTCTGTAGTTCGTATTGCTGGTTTGACTAACATAAGTCCTGCAACCTGGTCGTGGAAAAATTCTTCACTGGTAACACTCTCTAGTGATGATCACGTTTTTATAAGTGATACGGGCAGATATCAGGTTGTGGTGAGTGATGTGTCAGGTTGTTCCAATCAGATTTATTTTACAGTTACGGAAGATAAAAGACTGCCAGAATTTGAATTGACCTCCACTGCAATAACATGTACAGTTGACTCAGCTTTAATTGAACTAACCCCAATAAAGCGAGTAACAACTTTTCAATGGACTGGTCCTGGAGGCTACACTTCTGATCAACTAAAGACATATGTTTATTCAGACGGAATTTATACCCTGAAGGCTTATGCCGACAACGGTTGCACTTTTTCCAAGGCAATCAATGTGCAGTCGCTCATCAAAAAACCAGACTTTAATTATCGTGTTGGGGTGTTGAGTTGCAAAGACACTTTGGTCAGAATTAGACCAACGATTCAGGCTAAACTAAAATCGATAAATTACACAGGACCTGGAGGTTTCATATCCAGTGAATTTGATCCATTGGTCAGAATGCCTGGAAGGTATTTCGTGCAAATTGTTGATACTGCTGAATGTGTCCTCGACACATTTGTTGATATAGAAGCAGACTATGCCACAGCAAATTATGAGCTTACTACGGATATTATTGGATGCGGAGCAGATTCTGTGCAAATTAAAGTTCGGTTGTTGTCAGATCCCAGTTTAAACTATTCTTATCGGTGGTTCGGTCCAGTAGGATTCTCATCAACAGTTAAGGATGCATGGGCCAGACAACGCGGAATTTATTACCTTGCTGTGACACTTCCTAACGGATGTGTTGCTTTGGATTCAATAGAAGTTAAGGAAGATACACTTCGTCCTAGTATTATTTTAAGCAGTGATTCTTTGAGCTGTTCAAAGAAGCTGGCATCAATTGGGGTCCAGGTAAATGATGGAGTAAGTTTTGAATGGACCGGTCCAGATGGCTATGCGAGTGTTACTAAAAACATAAGTGTCGACAAGGCCGGATTTTATGAGCTCACTGTCACATCTTCTAATGGATGTACTTCAATGAAGACGATAGAAGTTATCATAGACACAACCAAACCACTTACAGGTATTAAAGGCGATACACTCAATTGCTTAAAATCTTCAATTAAGTTAACACCGTTTCTGGGGACGAGCTTAAATATGATTCAATGGTTCAAAAATGGATTGCCATTCTCAACGGATACTTTTCCACTTGTGCTTGAGCCTGGATTGTACCTCGCATTGGCTACCGGATTAAATGGTTGTAATGCGACTGACAGTGTAATGATAGTCATTGACACAATCAGAAGTAAGGTTACAGTTGTTTCGGATTCAATAACTTGTATCAAACAATCAGGTTTGTTGAATGCTTTTCCAGATGCTACCGATGTTAATTATCAGTGGCAAAGTCCGAAAGGTGCTATCACAAACGGAAATGTACTGAAAATTACGCAAGGAGGTCTATATATCCTTACCGCCACTGATCGAAACGGATGTACCGGAACTTATGCTGTTAATGTCAAGGAGCATCTTAATCCTACCATGTTGAGTTGGACTACAGATACCCTGACTTGCAAAAATGATACTGTAGCTATCTTTAGTTCAGCCAGGGATTCTTTCCTGAGATTTCAATGGATTCTTCCAAATGGTATAATAAGCCGGGACAGCATAATTCAAACATCCATACCAGGTACTTTTTTAGTAACTGTTACCAATGAATATGGTTGTAATTCTTAC
Source organism: Saprospiraceae bacterium (assembly GCA_046329325.1). Taxonomy (GTDB): domain Bacteria; phylum Bacteroidota; class Bacteroidia; order Chitinophagales; family Saprospiraceae; genus Vicinibacter. Next base: position 131,886 of record JAXLUU010000002.1, on the reverse strand, counting down.
GATACAATACAAGTTGTATCTAATTTCAAGGGGCCACAAATTGTTTTTTCAGATTCTATCTTCAATTGCAAAAACAAGGATGTATCATGGATTGAATTTACTACTTCTGATCAGTTAGTAAAGTTTAAGTGGACAGATCCTGGAGGTAACATCATTAACACACAACGGGTGAATCAACCAATTAGTGGTATTTATCAATTTGAAGCAACATCCACCAACGATTGCGAATTTGTCGCATTGATCAATGTGCGTTATGATACGCTTGCTCCCGCCTTTTTAAGGTTGAGCCCGGATACCATTAACTGTGCGCATTCAGATGTAAAGCCCAATCTGACACTCAGCGATTCCAGCGGAATGTTTCTGTGGACTGGACCGGCGGGATTTAAATCTTCGATATTAAATCCGACCATATCCACTCCCGGTAAGTATAATTTACATATTGAAGCAAGGAATTTTTGTAACGCGGATACATCGGTCATAATTGTGATAGATACCGTTTATCCTGTTTTTACAATTACAGGTGACACGATCAACTGTCTTAATCCTCGCGGCAGTGCGATCGTCCAAAGTAACGATACGGGTCTCATAGTAAAATGGACATCGGTCAACGGACCCACTTTTGTCGGAAATCCTTTGAAAACTACTTTGGGAGGTCTCTATCAGGTTGCGGTAAAGTCTTCAAGAAACAATTGCCTAGTTAATACGGCTTTTAACATCTTGGTAGATACTACAGCACCCAATATTCAGGTCGTTGATCATTCTATTTTTTGCCAGATGGATTCAGTGCAGCTCAAACTTTCGAAGAACTGCACCGACTCGAGGGTGATCTGGATCACGCCATCAGGGCAAATACTGAATGGTGATATGCCTTATACCAAAGACACTGGAACATTTCACGTCTCAGTCATTTGTAATAATTTCTGCAGTGCTTCAGCTATGTTTAATGTAAATCGCGTGACCCAACGTCCTCTGTTTACGGTCAAAAAACCTGAATTGCTAACCTGCATTAAAGATTCAATTCAGTTAGAAATGAGTTCTTTGGTCAATGATACATTATGCACTTGGACAGGTCCTGGTAATTTTAATTCACTTTTAAAGAGTCCTGTTGTGCGATCACCTGGTGACTATTTACTGACCGTTCGTAACTCCTTGGGATGCTCTGTAGATACCGTGATCAGAGTCAGCGCAGATACAAGCCATCCTTATTTTGATTATCTGGTCAGCGATACATTTAACTGTAACCGTGATACCATCAACATCAAAATAAAAACTACTTTTAATAGCAAAACACTGTTTTCATGCACTACATCCGACGGAAGGATTAGTAACTTTGACAGAAATGGAGTGAGAATTCTGTCTAGGGGAAACTACCTGTTAACTGCGGTGGACACCTCCAACGGTTGCGCTGTTGACCTGGCGGTATCCGTCTACGACAGTTTGACAGGAATAGCGCAGGTTGATTTTTTCAAAAGCGATGTTTCCTGTAAGGGGGCTATGGATGGTCAACTGGAAATCACGAAAATTACAGGAGGACAATCGAGTTATCTTTTTAGCCTCGATCGTGGTGCAGGCACTGGATCGCAAAAATTTTCCGGGTTGACTGCCGGACTGCATACACTTCGGTTAACAGACCATAACTTATGTTCCCTTGACACAAGCTTTGTGATTGGTGACAAACCGGCTCTATACCTTGAAATTAAATCAGATACGACCATTAATTTAGGACAATCAGTCGACCTTTCAATTGTTACCAATATGAATAAAGTGGTGAGATATACGTGGACTCCTGATTACAACCTGTCCTGCAGCGATTGTCAGGCCCCTAATGCAAAGCCCGATAGCACCACAAAGTACTTCCTCACGATCATAGATAGCCTGGGTTGCAAAGCAAGTGATGATGTATTAATTAAGGTTTTGATCAACTCCCAAATTTTTCTTCCCAATGTTTTTAGTCCAAATGGGGATAATGTGAATGACTTTTTTTCGGTTAGCCAGACAGAGTTTATTGCAAAAATTCTCCATTTTGTAGTTTATGACCGTTGGGGTAACCGCGTCTTTGAAGTGGATCATGTTGATCCCGGAACCATCAGTTCGGGTTGGGATGGCAATTATAAAGGACAGCCCGTTGCAGCTGGTGTTTATGCATATTACATTGAATGTCAGGATATTGTGGGTAATTTTATTCGAAAATTTGGTGATCTTACCGTCGTTCGTTAAAATAGCCGTTAAGATTGACAAAGAAAATTTGTTTAAATCGGCTATTTGACCGATTTTGTAACCAATTTTAGAATATATTATATTAAATATAATATATAACAGTAGTAAGTAACGATGAAAGTCATAAAGCTTTTAAGTGTCTTTTTTTTGGTGGCAGGCACTATCATTCGGGTTAATGGACAGTGTGATCCGCCAGCTGCCAACTCCTGTGATTCAGCTAACGTACTTTGTTCACTGGATGATGTGGATGGCTATACTTGTAAGAATACCGATATTCCCAATGATGCTGGATGTCGCCCCTTGTGTCCTACAGGAGGAATCCCAAATAATACGAGTTGGTGGGGGTTTGTGACCAATGGCGGTAATATTTGTATTACGATCGAATTTTCCAACTGTTCAGTAGTCGGAACAGGAGTTCAGATGGGGGTCTACGGAGATTGCAGCTGTCGTGATACCATTGCCTGTTTTTCAGATTGTCAGGGTCCTGGTAAATATCAGATTTGTGGCAATCTGGAGCCGTGTAAAACCTATTATCTTTTTGTCGACGGTTGTTCAGGAGATGTATGTGATTTCACATTAAGGACCTCCGGGGGAAGTACGCCTAAGCTTAAGCCACTGATTGATCTTGAAGGTCCACGCGAATTGTGTGCCGGCGCATGTGGGGTAAAATATAAGGTTATCCAAGATTCTTCAAAGTGTATTCCATATTACACCTGGACCCTGGATGGGGTAGTAATAAAACAGGATACGGCACATGAATTGCCGATTGATTTTCCCGGCGAAGGGGATTTCGTATTATGTGTATCTGCTGTCATAGGAAACAGTAATTCAATTGCAGTATGTGATCAGGTGGGACCACTTTGTGCCAATATTAAAGTATCGCAGGCCCCTGTCCGCAGAGATACAATATATGTTTGTTCGGAAGACACACCATACGACTGGCACGGTGTGAAGATTGATTCTACAGGTAACAGGACATTGCGATTCATTGAAAATTGCTGTGGAATTGACTCTACCGTATTGTTCGTTATTATACCTCGGCCTGCAATTGTGAGAATAGATCAATTGCTATGTAAAGGGGACCAGTATAAAGACCCCACAACCGGCGAATCATTTAGTTCTTGTGAAGACGGTCGCCTGGTAACCATACCAAAATCCTCTGCGGATTTTCACTGTGATTCCTCTTATCTTCTATATGTAACTTTTCTCAATGTAGGAGCAGGCCTCAAAGAATATTGCTCAAACGGTAAAATCTTGTTAGAGGCTGAGGTTACAGACAGCACTTGTGCAGTGGATGGTTATGCCACACAAAATATTATTTACAACTGGTATGTCAAAAGTGATCCATTGAAGACTTCAATCGGCAATTCCAAAATTATTGAGCTGGGAAGCAAAGGGGATTATTGTATAGACATCACAATCTCGGGAATACTTAACAATGAACAAAAGAGCTGTACGTTTACATTTTGTGAAAATGTCAACGAAGACCAGTTTAGACAAAACATGGTGTGTCCAAAGGGAGACCAGATGCTTTGTTATAATGAAACAGGTGCTTATTCAACGGACACCATATTCCCGCCTAATGTAAGGCATATCTGGACCGTTACCAATGGTACCATATTGACTCCTAATCCAATATCTAAGTCTACCATAGACGTAAAGTGGGATTTCAATGCAGGTGGAGGCTTACCTTACATTGGAAGATTGTGTTATCATTATGAAAGCGATTGTCCACCTAGTCCTGAATGCTGCATTGAAGTTAATGTTCAACCTTACCCAAAGCCTGATGCCGGCCCAGATCAAACTACTTGTGGCAATACTGAAACACTTAAAGGAACTTTCAGTACAGGTAGTGGAACCTGGACGCAGATCTCAGGACCAACAGCAATGTTATCTTCTACTACTGTTGCCAGTCCTACAGTAACAATTAATAATTATGGTACTTACGGTTTTGTGCTAACAGAGACCAGGGCGGGGTGTACTTCGTATGACACGGCATACCTGACTTTTAATGAAATACCTAAAAAATCGACGACAACGTATATCTGTGAACCGGATCAACAGTCTTATAAAATTGTTTTCAGGGTAAGTGGCGGCACACCTCCTTATCAGGTCATAAAAGGAAATGGATCTTTTAATGCCAACAATGACTATACTTCCGGGCTGTTGCCCAATACTTTGAATGATACCGTGATCATTCAGGATAGCAAGGGTTGTTTCTTTACATACATCCAATCTCACGAATGTCAGTGTTCCAATGAAATCGGAATCATTTCAAACAAACTTCAGGAAGTTTGTGAGGATGGGCAAATAAATCTCATTTACGACAAAAGTACTGAAGTACTGGACCAGGGTCCAAATCGCGATACCGTCGTCTTCTTTATATATAGTAATCCTGCTGATCCATTAGGTTCCATCATTACACTGGTCAAAGGAAATACCTTTGGTTACACTGCCTTGTTCAATTTCGGAACTCAATATTATATTGGGGCGCGTCTTGGTCGAGCGGATGGGAAAGGCGGAATTGATCTGTCCAAAGGTTGTCTTAAATACTCTTATGCAACACCATTTATTTTCTACCAGAATCCAAAGCCTCAGGCAGGGATTGACACTTCTGTTTGTGCGGACAATTTTACTTTCAGAGGAACCCAGTCTGTTACAGGTAGTGTGATTACATGGCGTGAGAAAAACAATAAATCAGTCAGTTTTACCAATACTGGTTCAGTCAATGCTCAAGTAAGCATCAGAGGCGGATACGGTAACTATACTTTTGTTTTACATGAAGACAATCACAACGGACTGTGTATCGCTGAAGATGAAATAACCATTACATTTAATCCTGATCCTGAGATAAAAAATGTTGACCCGGTGTGTACAGACCTCGGGACGGGAACCGGAAATGTTGGAAGATTTATTGTTATGGCTGATCTTACAACAGGCAAGCCTCCATTTATGCTCATTGCCCCGCCATCAACAAACAATGGAAAAGTCGTTGGTAATAAATGGGTTTCCGATACACTCAAAAGTCTTGATAATTATACAATTCAAATCAAGGATGCCAACGGATGTGTCTCAACGATTATTTCAGATTCCTATAATTGCAATTGTGGACCAATCAATGCAGGTATTCTAGATTCTGCCATTACAAGGTCATGCATGGATACCTGTGTACTGATCAGGGATCTGGTACCTGAGATTATAGATCCGGCAGAAGATGTAGTGATGTATATTTTGCACAAGGGATCTTATAATAACCCATTGACTGTAATAGATACATTTTATTCAAAAAATGATAAAATATGTTTTGATCCAAAGACCATGAAGCTTGGGTCCCTTAATCCAGTTTATATTACCCGTGTTGTTGGAGATGATGTTAGCCCTAAGGATGGTATAGTGGATTTTAATGATAGATGTCGCAGGGCTTCTAACAATATGACGATCGTATTTGAAGAATACCCTGTACCTGATGCCGGCATTGACAGAAAGATATGTGGATTACAAGCCAACTTTGACGGATCGCTTAATTTCGGAAATCCGCAATGGACTTTGTTGAGTTCGCCTGCCGGGTCTGGAGTACAAATAGCAGATAACTCAAATCTTAAAAGTCAGTTGACCGTTAGCCAAATTGGCGTCTATAAATTTATTTTAAGTGGTAAAAACTACACTTGTGTTGGATATGATACCGTAAATCTTGAGTTTTTTAATTCACCGGTATTTATTGATCCTTCGGTGCAGTTTATTTGTGATAGCGTTGCGGAAAATTATAAAGTTGTTGTAGATGCCAAAGACGGCACCCGTTCAAGCTGGGTGGTGGGCAGTAAATATGACAACAGTACCAAAAACCTGAATGGTGTACTTGCTACCAATAGTAATACCTGGTCCTCGGACTGGATTCCAAATGGAAAAAATTTTAGTCTGACAATAAAAGATGCTAATAATTGCGGCACCGATTTTCTTGACAGTATTAATATTTGTGCTTGTCTAACCCGTATTGGGAAGATGGATACAACACCACTGATACTGTGTAGCGATAAGCAGGCTATTGTAAATTATGATCCTTCAGTTGGATTTTTGGATCCAAACGATGCAAGCCGATATGTACTCTATGACGGAAATCCGGCAAATCCCAAGGCTGGGACCATTATTGCAAGCAATACAAATGGAGTTTTTTCATTTTTGCCCGGATCAATGACTTATGGTAAAACTTATTACATCGTTGTTTTCGCTGGAAACAGAGATAACAATACTGGTGTCAACTTTAATGATCGCTGCTTAGTCAATTCTGCTGTGATGCCGGTGACCTGGTTTCAATACCCGATTGCAAAAATTAATGGCCAGAATTTGCTGACCTGTACAATAACAAATATAATCCTGGATGCTGGTGCGTCAACCAGCGGATCAGGTAAGGGTCTAAGATATTTATGGAGCAACGGTGATACGACTTCAACGACCAATATCAATATAAACGGAAATTACACTGTAACCGTCATAGATCAATTATCCGGATGTACCGAGAATGCAAATTTTACAGTCAATAGAATGGTGGATCTTCCGAAAGTTAAGATTGATGTGCCACTAAAGCTGACATGTACCCGTACACAAGTTTCTCTCGATGGAAATCAATCGGACAAAGGTGCCAATTTTCAGGCATTTTGGAAAGGCGGATGCATTATAGCGGGCGGTAATTCTTATCAGTCAACAGTTAATTGTCCTGGAACATATACCCTGGTTGTCGAAAACAAGTTGACCAATTGTAGAGACAGTATTGATGTCACTGTGCTCATCGACACAACTCCTCCAACAGCACGTATAACTCAAATAGGCAAGCTGGGTTGTGTCGTAAAAGAAATATCACTTAATGGCTTGTCTTCAACAGGCAGCTCAGGTACAATAGATCAGTATCAGTGGTCTGGAAATAATATTAACGGACAGACGGCAAGTACAGTCAAAGTCCAGTCACCAGGAGGGCAATTTGTTCTGCAGGTAAGGGATTCGCAAAATGGTTGTATAGATTTTGACACAATTATCGTGACTGAAGATGGTAATCCACTTGGCTTAATAGAATTGAATCTACAAAATCCTAAATGTGCTGGAGACAACTCAGGTAATATCAGTGTATTTAGAGTTCTTGATAAAAATGGAACAGTGTTGGATAATCTGACTTACTCCATCAATTCAGGTCCATTTAGCGTTAATCCGGACTTTGGGAGCCTTCCACAGGGAACTTACACTATTACAGTGAAGGATAAAGATGGTTGTATCCTGGCTAAGACTGGCATTATTCAGGCTCCTCCGCCATTGACAATCAATGGAAAGTCTGTTACTGTTGACCAGGGTACTATAGTGGATATTGACTCACTTTTATTGACGGTTGGCGGGGGATCGCCAGACCAATTTGGTAATTACGCGGATACGATATGGTTCAGTATTTATGATTCTACAGAGCTAATTAATCTCATTTATCAGGCGGATACCAACAAGGAAATTTTGATAACAGCGGTTGATCAGAATGGATGTATTACTTCAACTATTGTTAAAATAACCGTACGCATTATCAAGGATGTATGGTGGCCAACCGCTATTAATCCAAACAGTGGACTTTCTGAAAATGCATTTTTCAATTTATATGGTAAAAGGGTTAGGAATATTCGATTGTTGAATATATACAGTCGCTGGGGCGAACTGGTGTATTCGGCCGAGAATTTTCCGGATGCCAATAAGTCTAAAGGGTATGGATGGAACGGCCTGTTCAGAGGGCAAAAAGCGCTACCCGGAGTTTATGCATTTTACGCTGAAGTCGAATTTGAAAATTCTACAGGCATTGACAAAGTCAAGGGGGAATTTACGCTGCTTCGCTAGCGGTAGATTCAACTTGTATAATTGCAACGATATATGAATATTTTGTAGAGAAAGTAACTTTTCTGAAATTCAATTGTCAAGGAATCAGCGCAACAATATTGTCTCTTGACTGGCCCTGTACTCATATCAGATTTTCAAAAACGAAATAGTCTTTTTTCCGACTGTAGGATGTTTGATCTCAAGGAAATAAAAACCGGGATTCAAAAACTCAATATCAATATTGCTATCCAGCCCGCGGTTTAGAAATCCATTTTGCATTAAACGGCCGGATAGATCTAGAATCTGGAAATTATATCTATCTTGTATGTTTCCGATTATTTGTAGTTGACTAGTGGCCGGATTAGGTTTTATTTGAATAGCATTAAAAACTGATGTCGTCAGATTAATTGTCTCACACAAACTTTTATTACTGTTTAACCTGGCAAAAAAAACCGCGAGTTCATTTTCTCTTAGGCCGATATTGTCATATGAGTGACATGGATTATTGACCTGATCCAAACAACTTGATTTTCCAAAAACAAAATTATACGGAAAATTAACATTTGTAAAATGATCTTCAATGTCATATCCATATTGGTTGAAGGTATTCCACTGACTGAATGCCCTGCTTCCGTAGATGATTGGTGTATTCTTAATGGCATAACAATTGTAGCCATTTGTCATGCACCATGAGAGTCCCCAGAATATTCTATCACGGTCTATGGGTACAACAATATCGCAAGGCTGATGAAAAGAATAAATTGAAGGCTTGGTCGATGAACTTCTATGTAATCTGAGTAGATCCGAAGTCATGGCTCCATACATATTGCCAATTCCATTGATGTTAAAGCGAATAGCGGTGGGTTCTATTTCGCCGTCGAACTCTCCAAGGTCTGGACGAGGAATGGTCAGAGTCAGCGTTTTATTAATCAAATAAGGACACGCGGAAGTAGTGGTAGCAGGTCTTGGTAATGTGGCGAGTGTGTAGGTGGCCGGTGGTCTCTCTAAAATTGTATCCATCAATCCTATACCCAGAGCAACAAATGCACCGGCACTTTCACCAGCAACAAAGACATTGGCGGTGTCAATATTGTATTCCTTATGCCGGTTAATGAGGAATCTCAGTGCTCCCTTGCCATCTTGTATTGCACGATACAAAGCTCTGTGCCATTCAGAAGTGTCTGCTGCAAAAACACATGGATAATTTGGATAATTGCAGGACCAGGTGTTCGTATCTCCGACGAAGCCAAGGCGGTAATTTATTGTTGCTGTAACATAACCCCTTCGTGCAAATTGTTTGCACAAATAATCAATGTTGACATCATTTTTGGTGCCTGCCAGAAAAGCCCCGCCATGAATCCAAAGCACCAATGGCCTGGGAAGTGATTTTCCTGCAGTGCATGAGGGGAGATAAATATCCATGTCAAGTAACTCGGACTTTCCCAGAAAATTTTCAGATGAACCGTAAGTAATATTAAGCAAGCTATCGTAGCTGAATTTTTTATCAACCCAGATTTGAGCCTTGGCAGAAAGTGCTATCGATAAAAATAAACTGAACAACTGAAATTTGGACTTTATCATTATAAAATGCTTCTATTGACATCATCTGATATGAGATTGATTAAGCCACTTCTGGTAACTTCTGGCATTCTGAGCGTGTTGCTGCAGCGTACTGGCAAATGAATGTCGACCATCGCTTCCTTCTTTGGCGCAAAAGAATATATAATCGTGTTTCTCAGCATTGAGCACAGCATCAATGCTGTTTATGCTGGGCATATAGATTGGACCGGGAGGCAATCCTTCATGCTGGTATGTGTTGTAGGGGGAAGGGTTACTCAGATGTTCAAGTAAAACGCGTTGAAGTCCACTTACACCCAGCGCATATACAACCGTAGGGTCAGCCTGAAGTTTCATATTAATTTTGAGACGATTTAGGTAGACGCCTGCTATGGTTGGGCGTTCTTGTTCAAAGTTGGACTCCTTCTCAACAATGGATGCCAATGTGTAGACATCTGCGGGTTTTAGCGGAATTGAATTAGCTTTACTAAGCCGGTCATGTTCGTTCCAGAATTTTTCATTTTCACGGATCATTTTTTGCACAAATTTCTCCGGACTGATGTTCCAGTAAATATCATAGGTATTTGGAATAAACAATGAGAGAAAATTCTCACGCGTGTAACCCTCTTTCTGATATACAGTACTGTCTGTTAGATAGGTTACCAGGCTCAATGAATCCAAGGCAAGATACCTGCTCATTTTACCACTCAACTCCTCAATGTCTCGTACGTTGTTGATCGTAACCCGAATGGCATCCTGCGCTCCGGAACGAAGCTTGGTAATCAGCTTGTAATTACTCATGCCTGCCTTTAGCACATAATGACCTTCCTTAATCTGTTCATCGTTGAACCCCATCAGACGACAGGCCGCAATAAAACTTGTTTGATTGATTAGTATGTGTTTGGATTTAAGGGAATCAAAAACAATGGTCACTTTGCTTCCGCGGGGGATGAATAATTCATAGGACTTATTGGCTGGGTTAATATTATTGGCAAATGCGCCTAAATATGCGAATCCACCAGCGATGATCGAAATAATAGTAGCGGCTCCGAGCAGGGGAGCGTACCATTTTTTATTGCCCATCAATATTGCTCTTTCTCGTTTGGAAAATCAAGCGATTTGACATCACCCGAATATTTACGGGTTGCTTCAAGAATCTGGTCATGAAGGTTGAGGTATCTACGCAGAAAACGTGGAGAAAATTCTTTGTTTAACCCGAGAAAGTCATGGGTTACAAGTACCTGTCCATCAACACCGGAACCGGCCCCGATTCCAATGGTGGGGATCTCCAGGGATTGGCTGACTTCCATAGCAAGTTTTGCGGGTATTTTTTCGAGCACGATCGCAAAACATCCGGCCTGCTCAAGTTTTCTTGCATCAATTCGCAATTTCTCAGCTTCATCATCATCCTTGGCCCTTACTGTATAAGTGCCAAACTTATAAATGGACTGTGGTGTCAGTCCGAGGTGTCCCATCACAGGAATGCCTGCTGAAGTTATTCTTCTGACCGATTCGGAGACTTCAGAACCTCCTTCCAGCTTGACCGCATGTGCGCCACTTTCCTTCATGATCCGGATTGAAGACTCCAATGCGCGCTTGGAATTTCCCTGGTATGAGCCAAACGGTAGGTCTACGACAACAAGACAATGGTTTATCCCCCTGACCACTGATTGGGCATGATAGATCATCTGATCGAGCGTAATCGGAAGCGTGGTTTCATGGCCTGCCATTACATTGCTTGCGGAATCTCCAACCAGCAAAACATCGATGCCAGCTTCATCCAGGATACTGGCAAATGTAAAATCATAGGCAGTCAGCATAGCAATTTTCTCCCCCCGCTGTTTCATATCCAGGAGGGTGCGTGTGGTTATTTTCTTTATTTCCTTTTGTACTGACATCGCGTAAAATTATGATAATCATCTCATCCTGAGGTTATATTATCCTATTATTCGTTCTTCTTAAGATCTATTAATACCTTTGCAATATGAAGAGTGGAATAGTCTATACCATCGTTGGATTAGCATTAGTATCTGTTGTCTGGAACAGCTGTTCAGAAGATTTTCAGCTGACGGAGCCTCGTCGTGATATTCCGGTGGTCTATGGTTTTATTAACAGAACGGATTCAGCCCAATATATCAGAGTAGAGCGGCTTTTTGTTGATGAAAATATTCCCGCGGTTGAGCTGGCAAAAAGAGTCGATTCAGTCTACTATGCAAACGCAATTGTCAAGTTAAGAAATATCAGTACTGGTAAAGAATATACCTTGGAGAAGAGAGATGTATCTCTGGACGGATATCATCGCAGCGCCGGGCCTTTTGCTCAGGTGCCCAACTATATGTACAAGATTCTCACTAAAAATATTGGATTTGGCAGTGGAGACAGTATCCTGTTGATCATTGATCGGGGAGATAACCTGCCTCTGGTCAAGAGCAGAATTAAGCTGATCCGGGATTTTAGTTTTACAACACCCAAGAGCGATATCAGAGAATTATCTTTCAAGCCAGGTCAGGCGCAGGTTTTCTCATGGACAAAGAGCGGAGAGGCAGGCTTGTTTAATTTCGACATTGTCTTCGATATTGACGAGTTTAATGCCGAGACCGGTCTGACGACGAATAAAAAACTAAGCTGGAATCTTCTTGCAAGTGACTTTAAGAATAGTGTCACAGTCTATAATGATGAATTCTACCGTTTTCTGAACGTAAACCTCGAGGCTGCAATCAAGTATCAAAGGACGCTTAATTCGGTGAGTTTGTTTGTAAAAGCCGGAGGTTCGGAAATAAAATCTTTTAATCTGCTGGTAAATGCCAATCTGGGAATTACGGCATCTCAGGAAATACCAAGATATTCCAATTTATCAGAGGGTTTTGGCATTTTTAGTTCTATCCACACGCTCACCGGAATTTACGGTATTACAGCCGAAACCAGGGGGGCAATTGACACATCGAGCTTAACTCGAGCCCTCAATTTCAAATAGGTTTGGACAATATGTCAGTCTAAAGTCTTTCTTTTTAGACTTTTTGACAAAGTTTAGGCGATTCGAATGCAGAAATGTCATGTATTTGCCAATGGCACAAGGATTGTTATGACATTTTTATAATTTATAATCAATCATATGGGAAAAATTATAGGAATAGACTTAGGAACAACCAATTCTTGCGTTGCGGTAATGGAGGGAAATGAACCATCTGTTATTGCGAATGATGAAGGCAGAAGAACGACGCCTTCAATTGTAGCATTTCTAAACAATGGCGAAATCAAAGTAGGGGATCCTGCCAAAAGGCAAGCCATTACAAATCCTAAAAATACGGTGTACTCCATCAAAAGATTCATGGGGCACCGTTTTGACGAAGCTTCGAATGAGGTATCTCGCGTGCCTTATACTGTCAAAAAAGGAGACAATAATACCTGCCGCGTTGACATCAACGGAAGGATGTATACCCCTCAGGAAATATCTGCCATGGTCCTTCAGAAAATGAAAAAGACCGCTGAGGACTTTCTTGGGCATGAGGTAACTGAAGCTGTAATTACAGTTCCGGCTTATTTCAATGATTCGCAGCGCCAGGCTACCAAGGAGGCCGGAGAAATTGCGGGTCTCTCGGTCAAGAGAATAATCAATGAACCAACAGCTGCTGCACTGGCTTATGGGTTGGATAAAAAGCATAAGGACAGTACGATTGCTGTATTTGACTTGGGAGGCGGAACTTTTGACATTTCAATCCTGGAGTTAGGTGATGGTGTTTTTGAGGTCAAATCAACCAATGGCGATACACATTTGGGAGGTGACGATTTTGATCAGGTTCTCATTGATCACCTTGCAGATCACTTTAAGTCTCAGGAGAATATTGACCTGCGCAAAGATCCTATGGCGCTTCAAAGACTTAAAGAAGCTTCCGAAAAAGCAAAGATTGAACTGTCGTCTTCTAACGAAACAGAAATAAACCTGCCTTACATCACAGCTGTCGATGGGGTTCCTAAGCACCTGGTACTTAAAGTCACTAGATCAAAGTTTGAGCAACTTGCAGATAAATTGGTGCAAGCTACACTACGTCCTTGTGAGGCTGCCTTAAAGGACGCCGGAATATCAAAGAATGAAATCGATGAAGTCATTCTTGTTGGTGGCTCAACACGTATCCCAAAAATACAGCAGGTTGTTGAAGAGTTTTTTGGAAAAAAACCTAACAAGGGTGTGAATCCAGATGAAGTTGTCGCAATTGGTGCCGCCATCCAGGGAGGAGTTCTTACCGGAGAAGTCAAAGATGTATTGCTGTTGGATGTGACACCACTTTCGATGGGAATTGAAACGATGGGTGGAGTATATGATGTAGTCATTGAAGCTAACTCAACAATACCTACCAAAAAGTCTAAAGTATACTCGACAGCTGCTGATCAACAGCCATCTGTTGAAATACATATTCTTCAAGGCGAAAGGCCGATGGCAAAAGATAATCGATCTGTCGGCAGATTTATACTTGATGGTATTCCTCCTGCGCCACGTGGCGTTCCGCAGGTTGAAGTTACATTTGATATTGATGCAAACGGAATATTAAATGTTAGTGCGCTGGATAAAGGCACGGGCAAAAAGCAAAACGTCCGAATAGAAGCTTCAACAGGATTGTCCAAGGATGAGATTGAAAGGATGAAAAATGAAGCGGCAGCCAATGCTGATGCGGACAAAGCTGCCAGAGAACGTGTTGACAAATTAAATGAAGCGGATTCTTTGATATTCCAAACGGAAAAGCAATTAAAGGAATTTGGTGAGAAGATTCCTGCCGAGAAAAAGAATGTAATTGAATCGCACCTGAATAGTCTTAAGAATGCTCATCAGAGTCAGGATCTGGATGGAATTAGCAAGGGAATTGAGGCGCTTAATGCGGCTTGGATGGCTGCTTCTCAAGATATGTATAATGCATCTCAGTCAGCCGAGAGTACTGGAGGACCTCAGGAAAATCAAGGGAATTCAGGTTCTACAGAGAATGTGACCGATGTAGAATTTGAAGAAGTAAATAAAAATTAGTCGTCTTAGTTGTTGCAACCTTAATTTAAGGTTGCGCATAACAAGAATTAATTTTTAGGCAATTGAAATAGGAATTTTTAAAACTGTCTAATCGAATAGGGAATGGTTGTTTGCCGTTTCCTATTTTTTTTTCCATATTTAAGAATTCGCAGCTCTTGAATTTTAGTTTTTCAAAATCAGTTAACACTGAATAATTTTGATATTCTGAAATTATTAAGCACATACAATCTGGCGCTGTAAATATCATTTCAGAATTTATAGCAGTATACAATGAGAAGTTTGAATCAGAAAAGACCCTCGATCACTCCGGATGAATTGATGTCGATGTTTTCTGCAGCCGGAAGATCAGGCAGGCCAGGCATTCGCATCATATCTCCCGTAATGGGGACTATGAATCCTGCCCCAGCTGCAACTTCAATTTCACGGACATGAAGAGTGAAATCCTTTGGACGGCCGATCAGATCCGGATTGTCAGATAATGATTTTTGTGTCTTGGCTACACAGATAGGTAATTTGTCCAGCCCGAGATTTTGGATTCTTTTCATATCTGATTTGGCATCAGAAGAATATTCAACATTGGCGGCACCATAAATTTTTGTAGCAATAGCAGAAATCTTTTCTTCAACTGATGCATTCCAATCGTATGTTGGAATAAAAGGTGTATGCCATTCATCAGCAATTTTGCTGACAGATCGGGCCAAATCAATTGCCCCTTCTCCACCTTTTGCCCAGACTTCTGAATCAATCGCTTCTACTCCCAGTTTTTGACATTTTTCACGAATAACTGCCAGTTCTTCTTCTGTATCGTTGGAGAAACGATTTATCGCGACGACGGCTGGAATACCAAACTGTTTTGCATTTTCAAGGTGTTTTTCAAGATTGGCGCATCCTTTGGAGACGGCTTTGGGGTTGGGTTCACCTAAAGCTTTCAGAGATTGGCCACCGTGATATTTTAAGGCGCGTACTGTTGCAACGATAACCACAGCATTCGGAGACAGACCAGCTGTGCGGCACTTAATGTTAAGGAATTTTTCTGCTCCAAGATCAAATCCAAAGCCAGCTTCAGTTACCACATAATCGCTCAGTGACATACCCATCTTCGTAGCCAGAATCGTGTTGGTACCCTGCGCAATATTGGCAAAAGGTCCTCCATGGATAATAGCGGGGTTGCCTTCAATGGTTTGAACCAAATTGGGTCGAATCGCATCTTTCAGTAGTGTAGCCATCGCGCCCTGAGCTTTCAGGTCGCGGGCGTAAATGGGTTTCTTATCCATGGTAAATCCCACGAAAATATTTCCCATTCTGTTTTTCAGGTCTTCAAGACTGCTGGAAAGGCATAAAATGGCCATGATTTCTGACGCGGCTGTAATGTCAAATCCCGTTTCACGAGGTACGCCGTTGGCAGTGCCTCCGAGTCCGACAATAATATGGCGAAGTGCACGATCATTCATGTCCATTACGCGTTTCCAGGCGATGGTTCTTGGATCCAGTCCAAGGCTGTATTTCTTATTTTGTAAGTTATTGTCAATCAGAGCGGCCAGAAGATTATGGGCTTTTTCTACGGCCGAAAAATCCCCATTGAAGTGAAGATTTATCTCTTCCATCGGCAAGACCTGGGACCAGCCTCCGCCAGCAGCTCCGCCTTTGATTCCAAACACTGGTCCTAGGGAAGGTTCCCTCAGAACTACGGTTGTCTTCTTACCGATTCGGTTAAGCCCTTCTGATAATCCAATCGAAGTAGTGGTTTTTCCCTCACCTGCCGGTGTAGGAGAAATGGCCGAGACCAGTATCAGTTTGCATCGGGAAATTTTATCATTGTCAATGAGATTCAATGGTAATTTTGCCTTGTATTTTCCATACAGGTCTATATCTGAAGCCTGAATTTGTAGCTTTTCAGCAATCTGGCCAATGTGTTTGAGTTGTATGGACTGGGCAATTTGAATATCTGATTTCATGAATATTATTGGTTTTAACACGAAAAATTTCGCAAATATTGGTCCAATTTTTCTTTTGGCCTTTATCTTTTGGACATGTTCTTCAAGAATATCTTCTTTAAGGCAAAATGAATGGACTGCGGAAGCCCAGGATACCCTGCGTCTTGAAGGGGAGAAACACCTGAAAAATATTCGTCAGCTTACTTTTGGCGGTAATAATGCGGAGGCTTATTGGAGTTTTGACGGCAAGAAATTGTCCTTTCAGTCTGATAATCCGGCATGGGGCAATAACTGTGACCAGATCTATTACCTTGATGTATTGAAGGATGATCTACGAGATAAGCCAGCACATCTGATTTCTGTCGAAAAAGGTCGTAATACCTGTTCGTTTTTTATGCCAGGAGACCGTTCAATTATCTTTGCCTCCACGCTACACAGCGGTTCATCGTGTCCTTTGGTGCCTGAAAGGAAGCCTGGTGGCAAATATGTGTGGCCTGTTTACAATTCGTATGAGATATACATTGCAGACCTAAAAGGTAAAGTGACCCGTCAGATTACAAGTAATAACTTTTATGATGCAGAGGCTACCGTATCACCAAAAAAGGATAAAATTGTTTACACTTCGGATAAATCCGGGGATTTGGAGCTCTATGTCTGTGACCTTGATGGCAAAAATGAAGTTCAAGTCACACGGGAGTTAGGGTATGACGGTGGCGCATTTTTCTCGCCGGATGGCAAGAAGCTTGTTTTTAGAGCTTCAAGGCCTAAAACAGAAGAAGAAATCAGAGAATATAGAGAACTGCTTGCCAAAGGATTGGTACAGCCAACCAATATGGAGATTTTTACTGTGAATGTTGATGGTACCGGACTTAAGCAAATCACGCACCTGGGCAAGGCCAATTGGGCTCCATATTTTCTGCCTTCAGGTGATAAAATCATCTTCTCATCCAATCATAAGAGTAATAGGGGTTATGAGTTTAATCTTTATATGATCGGTGTTGATGGTACCGGACTTGAACAAGTAACTTTTGATAAAGTATTTGCTTCATTTCCGATGTTTTCGCCTGATGGAAAGAAAATTGCATTTTCTTCCAACCGGTTCAATCACGGGACACACGACACCAATATTTTTGTAGCTGATTGGGTTGATTAACTCAATTCAGGATCTGATCATAGAACAACATTCCTTTTTTTGCATCGTAGCTTGCTACTTTGGAATGAAGATAGAGATCCTTTTTGTAATTGTGCTTGCGGGCATCGATTATGTATACTTTACATCCTAAGGCACTGGCCAGTTCCTTATTACTATCTCGCCAACAACGTGCCAGCTCTTCGGTAGTCTGGTCATAATTCTTGGTCCACTTGCCGGTAAACATAACTTCAAGATAAATTATGCCATTCTTAAAATTGACGAGCCTGCTGCACAAGCCATAATTGACGCGATAAACAACATCCGAATTGAGGAGGTGCTTTCTATTGATTTCCTGTATGTTGATCTGCATATTTATAATACAGCATAAACTATGCCATTTCAACATATAACTCCATTTTATAATGTAAAACATCCAATAATATTGGAATATAATATTAAATAATTGAAAATATTAGAATATAATACTGAGAAATTTGAAATATCTTAAAATTTTATTGTCCCAATGGAGGAAGTGTTCAAAAATTAATTTGTTTTATATATTAAATTATATCGTTATTTATAATGAGCTGTTAATTAATGATATATAAATATAAAGCGCAATAAAAAATCTTTTGGAATACCACATTTTATGTCGATTGGTGCACCATTCATTCAAAAAGTATAATTTTGCGCGATTCCAGAAGTGCAGAGATGTTCTTATTTCAATGTTCAGGCAAATGAGCACATGATGAATTTCAGTTCAATTGCACATCAAACGGGTCTCATAGTTCAATGGATAGAATAGAAGTTTCCTAAACTTTTGATACAGGTTCGATTCCTGTTGAGACTACTTCTTTGCTACTAAATTATGATATTGATTATTGCTGTTTTCAGAATACAGCAGTCACTTTCATACCAATTGACGTCGTTAATTTTAATTTGATAGAGAGGGAATAAAAGCTGATTGTAATTTGATGTGTTTGTTATGGTTGTTTGCAATTATTGAAAATAATAAAATAGGGTAAATGATTTTAAGATACTTCGCAACAGTTTTTTTGATTTTAGTGATTTCTGACGTCCTGAAAGGCCAGGGTTGCAGTGATGCCGGTATTTGTCAACTGGAAGGACTTTCGCAACGAAGCGGTTACCGTTCATACGAACTCCAGTCAGAAGCAAGGATTGGAGCAGCCATTGGTAAAGCCGATCATGGAATAGCTGTCTACAATGCTTTTCTAGAATACAACCGTAAAATTAATAATCAATTTAAAGTTGAATTGCGTTTTACTATGCTTGCGCAGCATGGCATTGGTATATCTGCATCAGGTCTTTCTGATTTTTATCTCAATGGAATTTGGAAGTTGTGGAAAGGCGGAGGAATTAATTTTGGTATGAAACTACCGTTGTCCAATGGCAACAGGAAATTGAACGGAGTAAGTCTTCCAATGGATTTTCAATCATCTCTTGGCACCCTGGATGGCTTCATTGGAATACATCATCAGGCAGGTAAACTCACGCTGTCATCTGCCTTGCAATATCCCTTGACACAAAATAAAAATCAGTTTTTCGCATCGCAGTATCCAACATCCAGCGAATTATCGTCATTTCAGAGTACACCGGGATTTGAACGATCACCCGATTGGTTGGGAAGAATCAGCTATTCTTTTGAAATCGGATCCTCGCTCCAACTGATACCGGGACTATTGACGATTTATCATCTTGCCAATGACCGGTATGTTGACCTAAGTGGGGTCAGGAGGTCCATTGATGGATCCAGTGGAGTGACCGCTAATATTAATCTTTCAGCAGTATTGCAAATTGGCAATCAGGGTCAAATCGTATTGCAATCAGGTATTCCAATGCTGGTACGCAAAAGCAGGCCGGATGGATTGACCCGTTCCTTCGTAGCCGGACTGGAGTATCGTGCCATGTTTTAAAGTATTTAGGCATGCAGTTGAATAAGCGATTGCAGTGGAAAATATGGCTTGTCTTACTTGCCGTTGCCAATGTTTTAGGCGTACTAAAAAGTATAATTTATGCCTCGCTTATAAATGAAGTATATTCCTGTGTTGGTTCTGAAGCATCCCGAATCATGATAATTTTTCCATTGGTTAGTTTAATATTACTTTATAAATGTAGCATCGGAAAAAAATCTGCAGTGATCCTGATCTTGCTTGTGTCATTGATAGTCTTCTGCATAGATATTTATTGCAGCGTTTATTTTCACGCATTCATTGTAATGCTGTCAGCAGGGATACTGTATGTGCTTTTTAAGCGGTTAAACAGCAACGGCTGAAGTTTCTAACGGTTTTCCGGCAGGTTGCGCAATACCTTTGTATTGCAGGAATTCAAGCCATTTGTTTGAGTTAACTCCTGTAGAAATTCTTGGCATTTTGTTTTGTGCTCCCATTCTGCCTGAAAACTCTAGAAATTCATAGAATAACATTGATGGCAGTATGTTTACTTCAATCTGCAGTTGTCCTGACTCTCTTTCGGTGTTGTAATCATCATTGATTGAGCGTAACTTCTGATCCAGTAACTCCTTCAGAAATTCATGTGAAACCTTTTTATCTGATGCGATATACCAATTATGACAATACACCAAATCAGGCTGGGTAGCTACGATGGTGTATTCTGGAATATCAATTTCCAACTGACTTGCAACATCGCATATCGCTTGATTGGTATTGTCAACAGAGAGATGTTCTCCGCAAATATTCAGAAATTGCTTTGTTCTGCCAATAATTCTGACATGGGTAGGGCTACTGAATTCGACAAGATCTCCCAGCAGGTATCTCCAGGCGCCAGAGCAGGTACTAATAATTATCGCATAAGGAATGCCTGGTATGATGTCTTGAAGCATTATGGTGTTGGCACCAGTGCGGATCTCACCGCTTTCATTGAAATTTGCTTGATTGAACTCGACAAATTCGTAAAATATACCTGCGTTCGTATTGATGATCATTCCTTGTTTTTCAGGCACTTCCTGATATGCTATGAACCCTTCAGATGCAAGGTATGATTCAATGTATACCAATTCCTTCGAACACATTCGGTTGATGATGGCACGATAGGGTTCTAGCGAAACACCACTGTGAATGCAAAGGAAGAAGTTTGGCCAGATTTCATGAATCGACTTCACCTGGTAACGCTCTAGAATTCTTTCCATCAATAGTTTGATCCATGAGGGGATACCCACGACTACCCCGATATCCCAATGTGGGGCCTCTTCAATTATTTTATCTATTCTGTCTTTCCATTGTGGCAGGGAGGAAATAGATTTTCCGGGTTTATAAAAATCCAGAAACCAAACTGGCAGATTTGCTGCCTGAATTCCGCTGAGGTCACCAATCTGATGATGTTCCTGATCCTGCAAAGCGGTGCATCCGCCAATCAGGAGTACATCATGATTCAGCAATTGCTCTTTGAGATCACTGTACACCAGTGGATAAATAGGACGCAGGCTGGACCTTGTCATTTGCCTTAGCATCTGCTGCGTTACAGGAATACGCTTGCTTGACATGTCAGAAGTCCCGCTACTCAAGGCAAAATATTGGACCTTGCCTGGCCAACAAACATTTTCTTCCCCGTTGACCGCTCTATTCCACCACTGAGAATATATTTTGGTATAGTCATAAATGGGGACGGTTGCCGTAAAAGTTTTATACAGGTTTGCCAGATTATCGCTGTTCTTTTGAAGCAGGTCTTCGAATTGGTAAGTGGTGCCAAAAGCTGTCCTTCTCGCTTTCTTGATTAATCTGACCAATTCACGGTGCTGGCTCTTTTGGATATCAAAGGACATTAAGAGGCGAATCTTATCTCCCAATATCAATCCTTTTTGAACAATAGAGCGTAAAATCGTCATTTTGATTTCAGTTCATCGGCAGCTTAAAGGTCACTACATCTTTTTAATTTTAATGTTAAGATAATATTAAAACACAATAACTTAAATTATAATTTGGTAATAGTTGCAAATAGCATGAATTAAAGTTGTTTTTTATTGAAAAATTTAAAAGGATTAAGCTCCTGTTTATTTGTTGTTGATAAATCGAAGGGTGCTCAATTATTTGGATGATTTTATTTATGCCACTTAATTCGGGTTGCCAAAATCAATAACTGGTTAAAAGGCTCAAAAATGTTGTGAATACAATTTTTACAAATTATTTGAGCTTTAGCAATTATCCATAAATCATACCTTTGAAGTCAACCATGGTTCGATCAAATATTTCTTCAAATGGCAATGCAGAAAGTACAAAAGAAAATGCTTTAAGGGCTATTTTTTTTAGTATTGCAGGGAATATTATTCTGGCTTGTGCCAAATGGATCTTAGGGTATTTTGGCCATTCCTTTGCTATTATTGCCGATGCCATTGAATCAACAGCAGATATATTCTCATCGACGCTTGTCTATATTGGTCTCCGCTATGTTACAAAGCCTGCTGACGAGGACCACCCCTACGGTCACGGCAAACTTGAGCCTCTGATCAGTTTTATAGTTGTGTTTTTCCTGATCATTTCCGCTGCGGTTATAATTCATGAAGCGTTCGTTCATATTCAGACGCCGCATCAGGCGCCAAAGGCTTTTACACTTATTTTTCTAGCACCGTTTATCATTTGGAAAGAATATTCGTATCGGTATATGCTCAACAAGAGCTCTGAGACCGGCAGCGTTGCATTGAAGGCAGATGCATGGCATCACCGAAGTGATGCCATAAGTTCTATCGCCGCATTTATAGGAATTACCATTTCGCAAGTTATGGGTCCGGGCTTTGAAGCTGCGGATGACTGGGCTGCGTTATTTGCAGCAGTTATTATCGTTTATAATAGCTACCTGATTTTTAGAGTAGCGCTCGGAGAAATTATGGATGAACACCTGTATGATGACTTGATTGCCAAAATCAGAAATGTAGCGTCCGGAGTGAAGGGTATCCGTGGTACTGAGAAATGCTATGTCAGAAAGTCAGGCATGTCTTATCATGTGGATCTACATGCGCTGGTAGATGAGTTTCTTACCGTTAAGGAAGGTCATGAATTGGCTCACAGGCTACAAGATGAAATACGATTTGCGCATCCTGAAATAAATTATGTGCTCATCCATATTGAACCCTATCAAGAAGAAAGGGGATTAGACAAACAGTCGAAATAACATATAGAGCCCGCCACTTAACAGTATTGTAGCGGGGAGCGTAAGTACCCATGCCAGAACGATATTCTTAACAGTTCCCGCCTGGAGATTTTTAATGCCCTTTGTAGCTACCATCGCACCGGCTACTCCTGATGACAAGACATGCGTCGTCGAAACAGGTAGACCAAGGCCTGATGCAAGTCCAATGGTGCTTGAAGCGATTAATTCTGCCGTGGCACCTTCCGCAAAGGTCATGTGTCTTTTACCTATTTTCTCGCCAATGGTTATAACAATTCTCTTCCAGCCGATCATAGTGCCAATTCCCAGTGAAAATGAAATGGCAAGTATTGTCCAGAAAGGAATGTATGTAGTGTATTCCTTGAGTTCACTAATGGTTGATTTAACAAGTTTTAGATCTTCCTTGTTATTAAATGCATTGGGTTCATTGACCAAAATGCTGAGGTCCTTGGCTATGATGCCAATCTGACGCCTGACCCTCATAACATCTTTGACATTATTCCGGTCCATTCCAGCTAGAAAAGTTGCAAATGTGCCTGCATTGGCGGCTTTATTGCACATAATGGCTTCCAGCTCATAGTTTTCGGCAGAAGCAGCAACCAGTTTTTCTTCCACAAGTTGCAGGCGCCTGGAGAGCGCCATATGATCGAGGTTGGGGGAAATAGCAAACTGGGTTGGAAGGAATGCAATCAGAACAATCAGTATTAATCCGATACCTTTTTGTCCATCATTGGAGCCGTGAAAAAAACTTACCAGCGTACAGGTACAAATCAGAATAATCCGGATATAAAATGGCGGGGTATGATCTGGTTCCGGCTCCTTGAAAACCAACTTGTCTTCAATCAATCGTTTGAGAATAAACATCAGGATGATGGCCATTGAGAAGCCGAAAAGGGGCGACACCAGGAGGGAATTACCGATCTTGATGGCTTCATTCCAATTGACGCCAACCTTGCCTGAGTTTTCTGGCAGCGCGGCGTATACAATACCGGCTCCCAGTAGGCTTCCAATCATGGTATGGGAACTGCTGCACGGAATTCCGAAATACCAGGTCCCCAGATTCCAGATTATGGATCCAAAGAGCACCGCCAAAACCATCGCGATGGCTTCATGGGTGCTTCGATTGAGTACTGTGTCCATTGGAAGAATAGAGGATATTTTGGTTGCAACCGCCATTCCGAAAAGATAGCTGCTCGCAAGAACTCCAAGTAGGTTCATCAGTCCGGACCAAATCACCGCGTGCACAGGCTTGAGCGAGCGGGTATAAATGACTGTGGCTACAGCATTGGCCGTATCATGGAATCCATTGACAAATTCAAAAAAGCACACCAATAAAATACAGAGGAAAAACATTCCCAGAAGCGCTCCGGTCAGACCTATTTCAATTCCAAACATAATATTGCTATTCAGCTTCAAAGATTGCCAATATGGGGAAAATAATACACTTCCTTTGAATAAAAATTTTTCAATAATGTAATTTAATAATTGAAATAACGATTTTTGCCAAAAATATACCTGAATTGAGGATACTGATCTTTGTTCTAAAATTGATTCTTTTGGGTGCCTTTATGTTGCTCAAGGAAGGCAAGCCTAGCGAAATCGCAGGCAACGCATTTTTCATGCATCCGACCGTTAAACTGGCTCTCCAGTTTTTAATTTTTTGGCTAACCGTTAATATCATTATACGCTTTTTGCAGTTCATATACCGAAAGAGAAAAAAATATGGGAATAAGTATTCTGACAACGTGATCGTAGGATTACAAAATATTTATTATATGATCAGTTCTGTCGCGTTGATCATTACAATTCTTGCCTTTTTCGGCGTTGAACCAAGGGAGCTGATCACAGGATTGTCTATCCTGGCGGCGTCTATTGCTATCATCACGAAGGATATTGCGCTGGATATTATTTGCGGTATTCAAATCAGTTTTTCAAAAGACCTTGCCATAGGTGATTATGTAAAAATCGGAGATCAGAAAGGTAACGTGGTTGATATTAACATCAGCAAGATTATTCTGCAAAATGAGAATGATGACGTGATTTACATTCCGAATTCAAAGGCTTACTTTTCTGAAATGATCAATTATACTAAGAAGGAAATCAGAAAATATAACCTTGAATTTGCAATTCATTCATCGCAGAATCTCAACAACGAGAAGATACGTCAATTGGTTTTTAATGTGTTTGAAAACTTCAGCACTTATTTGGATGAGCAGAGCGAAGTAATTAAAGTGATTTCTGTCAGTGGTAATGAAATAAAGTATAAGGTTCAGTTTAAACTAAATCAGGTAAATCCGCATGTTGCAGATCAAATTAAGGCCGGTATAATGGAGGCTATAGTTAAGACTTTACAGATTTGATGCTGATTCAGGCGGACAGCGCACAAATAAATCGGGTATTAATCATGCCGATTGACTTGATTTAGAGACAATTTCAAGTTGTTAAGCTATAATTTAATCAATCGTGATGTTGCAATCTTTCCGCCGAAAGTCTCCCACCGTACTATATAGATTCCGGATGTCCACTCCGAAATATTCAGATCAATGTGACCTGTAGCCACAGGTTCTGAAAATTCTTTGGCCAGAATGAGCTTTCCGTCCATACTCGTAATCCTGAATTGGGTTATGCTGAAATCTGAAGCGTTTAAATAAATTCTAATAAGATCAGAAGCAGGGTTGGGACTGATCAGGTTATCGGCTCCTTCAAATTTTACACCTTCAATACCGCTGATACAGTTGATTAATCCTTCACAGTAGCATCGTTGAGGAAGCGTGCAATCTAGAACAAAAGGATTGGCTTTTCCGTCCTGATACTGCGATATCATAAAAGTCCTTTTCCATTCAAGCGAGTCAACCGGGTCTTGCATGTGCCAGTGACACAATGTTGGGCGCATGGATTCAAAAAAAGCTCTATCGCTTTGAATTTCATACATCGTAAAGAAATAGAAAATTGCCCTTGCCACGTTGCCTTTGTGATCTTCACGAGGTTCAAAAAAACCGCTCAGGCTTTCACTGTATTCATCGACAAGTGTCTTGGGTTTTGCAGCCAGTTCTTCTGCCAGATAATACCAGGTCTTTGTCTTCGTATCATCAATTTCAGAATAAGGGTAGTTGGATCGCGCTTCATTGACTGCTGCCCTGGCTGGAAACAGATGGTGCATATCAGATCTTGCATTACCGGCATCTGCGCCTTTGCTTTGCGGAAATGTATGTTCACAGTTGATGCCGTTATTACTGCCTCCCTTGGATAAGTAATCGATGGGGTTACTGTAATTTGGGTCGAGGTATAAACCATGATGGCTATACACACAGTAGACCGTATCGTGAACGTTGTATATTTCCTTGTATAACTTTACCCTGGCGTCAGTATAGCTTAATACATTGGATGTCTTGTAATTGTCAAATAGTAAATTTAGTAAGTGCGTGCCGTTTTCGCCTGGAAATAATATCTGGTTGCGGTATTGCCCAATACAGTTCTTACTAAAAAAGAAAAAGAGGAGGAATAAATAAATTGGCCTGATCACATGACAAAATTAAACAAATAGTGATCTTTGGGTCGTTTTCAATAATGAATATTGAACATTTTATAAAATATTGTGAATCAAAACCCCACGTGAGCTTTGATACTCCTTTTGGGCCAGATACATTAGTGTTCAGGGTCAAAGGCAAAATATTTGCACTAACAGGTCTCGATAGCGCTGATTTTACTGTAAATTTAAAGTGTGATCCACAAAAATCGCAAGAACTCAGAGCAATGTATGAAGATATTATTCCCGGGTATCACATGAATAAAAAACACTGGAACACCGTCCGGTTTGACGGGAGAGTTCCAGTCAAACTTCTTAAAGAATTGATTGACCATTCCTATCAACTTGTCTATGAGAGCCTGCCTCTGAAGCTTAGAAAAGAACTATGACCAAAGTCGATTTTTTGCTGATTGGCCGTGGTTTGGCGGGCTGTCTTTTGTCATGGGAACTGAAGCGCCGGGGGAGCAGCATTAGTATGATCGGTATCAACAGCCCGGGCGCAGCAAGCCGTGTTAGCTCTGGTGTGATTAACCCGGTAACGGGAAGGAGGTATGTCAAAGGATGGAGATTTGAAGAGCTAAAAAAGGTTTATACCGAATTCTATTCTCAGCTGGAAAGTCATTATAATCGAACGTTCAGTTACACCAGAGACATGTTGGTTATTCTAAATGGCCCAGGTGATGAAAACAGCTGGCTACTTCGCCAACACGATGAAGCCTATAGTAATTATTGTCACAATGTCAAAGGAACTGTGAGCGACTTGTACAGGTTGGACGAAAATGCCATTAACGGTTTGATTCCCGGCATTGCCCAGGTTGATATACCTGCAGTTGTAGATTGCGTTATCCATGAGATGAAGGAAGGGGGTTGGCTTCATGAAGAAGAATTTTATTATGAGAAACTTTATTTCAAATCTCATGGAGAGTTTATTTACGATGAAAAAATCGTTGCAACTAAAGGCATTGTCTTTTGTGAAGGGTTTGGTGTTATAAACAATCCTTACTTTAACTGGATTCCACATGCTTTGCTCAAAGGTGAAAGATTGCTATTTGAGGCAGCATCTCGTGAACAAAGAATCCTGAATGCCTCTTATTCTGTCGTTCCGATGAAGAATTACTTTTGGCTTGGATCAAATTATGACAAACAAGATTCAGAGCCCTTCATCACTGAAATGGAGCGAAAAAATCAGCTTGCTTTTGCTAAAGAGACGCTCGGAACAGAGATCAATGTATTAGACCATGATGTTGGTATCAGATTGGCCAGCAGGGACCGAAGACCAATTCTTGGATCTCATCCTGAAAATCCCGGAATGTATATTCTTAACGGCTTCGGAACCAAAGGTGCTTCAATGATTCCTTACTGTGTCAGACATCTATCTGATCACCTGACGAAAGGTCA
Organism: Saprospiraceae bacterium; assembly: GCA_046329325.1. Lineage (GTDB taxonomy): Bacteria > Bacteroidota > Bacteroidia > Chitinophagales > Saprospiraceae > Vicinibacter. The sequence goes on along the minus strand of JAXLUU010000002.1, from coordinate 104,131 downwards.
TAACATTCTTCCTGAAGCAGACGTTAAAAGATTTGTTAAAAACTTTTATCGGACCTTGTAAAGTGAACTAAACTACGTTAAAATCAAAAAAATCAATGAAGCTTTCCCTGATTGCTATCCCTTTAGTATTTTCAATTTTATCCATGGTCAAAAATCTCAATCTTTCCGGTGATACAGGTAAATATCCGGATTATGTTGCAGAATGGACAGAAGTAGATCACCTGATCGAAAAAGGACTCATTGAAGATGCCATGTCCAAGGTTGAAAGGCTTTACGCCAGAGCACAAAGCGACAAAAATCACCCGCAGGTATACAAATGCCTCCTTTTTCTGGAAAATTTAGGTTCTCAGAAAGACGAATTGCAGTTGGCCGGTATCATTCAAAGACTGGAAAGCCGCCTGCCAAACCTGCTTAATCCTGAAAATGCAATGACCCGGTCGGTTTTGGGGGAATTGTACTTCAGAATGTCAGGCCCTCAGGCCAATTATCGCAACGGCAGATCAACTATTTCCGGTGTTGAGCAGGATTCCTTAGATATCACTACATGGTCACATGAATCATTGCTCCGAAAAAGCAATGCTTACTATTTGCAGTCTCTGCAATCAGAGGAAAGCAAGCAAAGCTCCCTTGAGGATTACGAAGCGATATTGACTAGAACAGGAGGCTTTGCTTATTGTCAAACACTGCACGATGTTTTGCTTAACAGGGCAATCATTCATTTTTCACAGGCGCAATCCTCTCTGACTGACTTTGAAGATGGCATTCCCTTGAAAAATAGGTTTGCCGAGATGCATGATTTTTTACGGACTGATTGTCAGGGAAATACCGTGCTATCCCTTTATCAGCAATGGTTAATGCAATTACAGGATAAAGCTGACAAAAGATCTATGCTTTCAGTTGATCTTTCTCGTTTGCAATATGCCATGCAGATCAGCGGACAAGATGAAAGCGCGGATCAACTTTATCGCAATGCACTGGAAACACTAAAGCGCAAGACCGGAAATAACGAAGGAAAAGAATTGGTGTTGCAGCGCCTGGTTGAATATTTTTACGCAGATGGACAAAAGGAGACAGAGCATGAAGGTAATAGTTACATTCTGGCAAATATGCTTTGCAATGAAGCTTTATCAATTACAAGTGACACATTGCTATTAAAATATTTTGGTGAGATACAGCGCGCAATTCATGCTCCATTTTTTCAAATCACACAAGAAAAAATTATTGAGCCTGAAAAGAATTCAAAATTTTTGGTTCAGTGCAGTAATATCAGTCAACTTAATTTTAAAGTGTACCGATGGCCGATTTCTACTAACAAAGACCTAATCGTTGATGAAGGCAATTTATCCAAATCAAAAATCAAATCATTAAGGCTCGAAAGGGAATGGACTGAAAAATGGGATTTGCCACCTGATTTCAGAAGGCACAGCCTTGAGATTAAATTGGATGGGCTCACAGAAGGTCGTTATCTTATTGTTGCAACGGACCAGTACGCATTGGATAAAAGTGTTTTTTTGAAGACCGGGTTGTTTTATGTGAGTAGTCTTGCTTCATTCAGTCAGAAGGCAGACAAAGACATAAAAGTTGTTGTTGTAGACAGGACGACCGGCGCGCCACTACGCAAGATTAAAGTTAATTTTTTTAAATATGGAAGATATCGGTACAATGAGCCGGTAAAAATTGAAGCAGTTCAAACTTCCCTAACCGACAAGAACGGTATGGTTTCTGTTTCAGGTCGCGAGCCCTTGCAATATTACCTTCAACGTGGGAAGGAGATTTGTTTTGATGGATCCGGACTTCCTCAGATTTATCAACGGGATTCAAAGGATTATATTCAATTACACATGTTTTTGGATCGCGCGATATACAGACCAGGACAGACGGTCCATTATAAAATACTCGCAATAAAACACGCGGGCAATCATGTATACCCCGAGATCGTCACCGGAAAAAACTTTGAAATTGTAATGAGAAATGCCAATTATCAGGAGATTTCAAAACAAAGACTTCGTACCAATTCATACGGAAGTGCAGCCGGTAGCTTTGTTTTACCTCCAAATGGTCTTACTGGGCAATTCAGTATTGGATGTGACAATGGGCAATCGTATTTCCGGGTAGAGGAGTATAAGCGTCCTTCTTTCGAAGTTAAATTTGACACGATGAAAGATGTTTTTCAACTTGATCAAAGTGTAAGTATTTCCGGTACTGCGATAACATTCAATGGAATACCAGTAGCAGGAGCGGTTGTTAAATATCGCATAAATCGACAAGCAATGCAGCCGTATCGCTCCTGGTTGGATTATGGACGGGATCACTTTTCTCCTCAGTCTCAGATTGAAAGCGGAGTCGTAAAAGCGAATGATGACGGACAATTTTCTATTCAGTTTATTGCAAGTAGTATTAAAGTAGAGAATTGGAAAAACGCGGTGCAGCATTTTACTGTAGAAGTCGATGCCACTGATCTGAATCAGGAGACGCGATCAAACACTTTGTCTTTTAGTTTATCAAATAAAAATATTTTTGTCTCTGCTGTACTGCCAGAATATTCCTTTATCGATTCAGATTCCATCGAGCTGACATCTAAAAATATTTTGGGCGTAATGCTGCCTGTTAAATATCAGGCCTATGTATATGAAATCATGCGGCCTCAAGGAAACCTGAGGTCAAGATTATGGGAAAAGCCTGATATAGCTCACTTCAGTGAAAAAGAATTTCATCAGTATTTTCCAGATGATATATATGCCGACGAGGACCAGGCCAAATATTGGAAAGTGGTTCGTAAAGTTACTGAATTTAAACTGAACGGGTATCAAACTGCATCAATATCGATTAAAGATTTAAAACTATCTCCTGGTGATTACAAACTGGTTATTCATACATCCATTGACAAGGATATTGTTGATACGGTGGAGGTTTTTACAACAGTTCTGAGTGCAAGCAGCAACGTGCGTTTGTCACATCCAGGATGGTTGACGCGCAATGCGGTGCTGGAACCTGGGCAGGAAGCATCGGTGATGTTATTGCCGGCATTATCTTCAGCGTATGTAATGTATCAGTGGAAATCTGAAGTGGGTATCTCGGGTGGCTGGAAAAAACTAAATAGTCCAGAACATCTTAGTCATTTAGTGACGGAGAATGAAAGAGGCGGTATAGAATTTGAAGGAATTTCGATTTGGAAGAATAGGATATTACGAAAGAATCAAAGGTTTGAAGTCCCGTGGACTAACAAAGAACTGGAAATTACGTCCGTTAGTTTTCGCGATAAATTGTTGCCAGGACAGCAAGAAGAATGGATTTTCAAAATAAAGGACAAAAAGTCGGTCAGTGAAAAATATGAAATGCTGGCTTCCATGTATGATCAATCACTTGATCAGATCATGCCTTTTGCCTGGGATTTGAATATCAGACCGAGTTATTTCAATTTGGATAATTTCAACTGTAACGCGGTGTACACATATTATCTGAATGAGCATAACGATTTGCAAGATATTTACGGAGCAGGAGTTTACTATAACTCAGCTTGCCGGGATCTGAATTTATTTGGTGTCGGTCAATTCGAAGGTGGGATTGTAGTTATGGATGCCATGCCCATGCGTTCCGGATCCGTGAATCGTTCAGCTCCGATGACCGAAATGAATGACAAAGGCAACACCAGAATGGAGAAAAGTGAAAATCCTTCATCTGGTCAGGCCAGCGATCAGCACATTATAACGCCTGAAGTTTCACGAAATCAGTATTCAGATCTGTTGAATCAACCGTTTAGAAAAAATTTAAATGAGACGGTTTTTTTCTTCCCTCAACTTGAATCAGATCAAAACGGGGAGGTGCGTCTTCGGTTTGCTATGAATGAAGCGATGACAAGGTGGAAGCTACAGATGTTGGCGCATTCACCTACTCTGAAATATGGATACAGTATGCGTGAAGTGATCACGTCAAAGCCGCTTCAAATTAAACCTTATTACCCAAGATTTTTAAGACAGGGAGATAACATGAAGATTTCGGCAACCGTCTCAAATCTTACCGATCAAGCCCAAAAATGCCGTGCGGTGATGCAGATATTGGATGTAGCTACGATGAATGATATAACAAAGGAAATAATAGCCGGTGACACATTGAAGGAAATGAATATTTCCGCAGCCAAGAGTGAAGCTTTCATGTGGAATTTGAAAATATCAGATACCGAAAACAGGGCACTTCTGATAAGATTTTTCTGTCACGGTGAGACACGCAGTGACGGAGAGGAGACAATTGTGCCAGTTCAAAGTAACAGGACATTGGTCACTGAAACGCTTCCGCTGCCAGTAAGGGGCAAAGAATCAAAGACTTTTTCATTCGGACGGGTGAAAAATATAAAATCTGAAACCGGTGTGCCGCAGTTGTACACAATTGAATTTACGTCGCATCCAGTATGGTATGCCATTCAAAGTATACCGTACTTGGCGGAGTATCCGCATGAGTGCAGCGAACAACTGATGACTCGAATCTTTGCCAATGCCCTGGGCTCCCGGATTATGATTAAGTATCCCAAAGTGGCTACTACTTTAAGTAGTATGCTACAAAAAGGTGAATCGAAATCACGATTGCTGGAAAACCCTGAATTAAAATCGGCACTCCTTGAGGAGACACCTTGGGTTCTCGACGCTCAGAATGAGACAGAACAGTTGAGAAATGTAGCACTGCTCATGGACCTCAATCACATGAAGAATCAGTTAGCTTCCGCGGTATTGCAGCTTAAGCAGCGTCAAAATGGTGATGGTAGCTTCTCATGGTTTCCGGGCTGTGCTGCAGATCGATTTATTACGCAGCATATTTTAACTCAAATTGCACATCTCCAAAGACTTGGTATTGAAGACTCACAATATGGAGACCTATTACAAATAGCGGTTAATGCAAGGGGTTTTCTGGATTTTTCAATACATAAAGATTACGATAAGCTGGCTTCCGAAGTTAAGGACCAAAAGGCCAACTGGGAAGACATGCACATTAATTCCTTGCAGTTACATTACTACTATTGCAGATCATATTTTAACGACTGGCGCGCGGACGCCACCAATGCCTACGTGGACAATTATTACATGAATCAGATTGGGTCGTTCTGGAATAAATTCGGAATCTATGACCAGGGATTATGCGCCCTGATTCTGTATCGCAGCGGGCACAATGAACTTGCCCAGACCATACTTAAATCATTGAAACAGAGGTCTTTGTATCAAGAAGAATTGGGCAGATATTGGAAGTCAGGATGGGGTTATTATTGGAATATGATGCCGATTGAAACCCAGGCACTGATGATTGAAGTTTTTGGTACTATTGGAAGCGAAACGCCGGTTGTAGAGGAAATGAAAACCTGGCTAATTAAAAACAAGCAAACAAATCATTGGGGCGCTACCAAAGCGACTACCGAAGCGATCTATGCACTACTCTCCAATGGCGAATCTTATATCGACGAAAAATCGGACGCTGAAGTTTCGGTTGGAGGGCAAGTTGTTACCGGGCAAACATCAACTCCTGGTACAGGCTACTTCAAAAGAAATTGGACCTATGAAATGATAAAGCCCGAACTGGCGGAAATAAAAATTCGGAATCCTAACAAATCCATAGCCTGGGGTGCTGCCTACTACCAATACTTCGAAAAACTAGATAAAATCACCAGGCCGGAAATGAAAGAACTGGTAATAATGAAGCAGCTTTACCGAAAAGATACAAAGGGAAGGGAAACAACACTTCAACCGATAACTGCTCAGACCAGAATTCTAACCGGTGACCTGGTGATAGTACGAGTTATAATAAAATGTGATCGACCCATGGAGTATGTACATTTAAAAGTTATGAGGGCGGCAGGACTTGAACCAGTCAACCAGCTGTCAGGATATCGTTATTTAGGGGGATTGGCTTTTTATGAAAGCCCCAGAGACCAGGCAACTGACTTTTTTATTCCAGCACTCAATAAGGGGACATATGTTCTTGAATATGAGCTAAGAGCCGCTTTTAGAGGCCAATTTTCAGATGGAATTGCCAGCATCCAGAGTATGTACGCGCCTGAATTTTCGGCACATGGAGACGGTGTCAGGCTGCAGATTGACTGATCGGCGTTATTTTAATGCAAAACAGGAAGTTAAGCCTGTTAAATAAGGTCCTTCGGAAGTATTTTTACACCTGAAAGGAGATCTGTGATGGAATTGATTAGAAATTTTTGTGTCATTGCGCATATTGATCATGGTAAAAGTACATTATCAGATCGTTTGCTCGAGTTTACCAAGACAATTGCGGAGAGGGATATGCAGAATCAGGCATTGGATGACATGGACCTTGAACGCGAGCGTGGAATTACAATCAAGGCCCATGCTATACAGCTTAATTATGAACATACCGACGGTAAGAAATATAAGTTTAATCTAATTGATACCCCTGGCCACGTTGACTTCTCCTATGAAGTGAGTCGTTCGATTGCTGCATGTGAAGGGGCGCTTCTTCTCGTCGATGCCACTCAGGGAATTCAGGCACAGACTATTTCCAACTTGTACCTGGCCATTGAGCATGATCTTGAAATCATACCTGTGCTGAATAAGGTAGATATGGATAATGCAATGATTGATGAGGTTTCGGATCAGATCATCGATTTGATCGGTTGTGATCGTTCAGAAATTATCCTCGCCAGTGGTAAAACCGGAAGGGGAGTGCAGGAAATTATGACCGCAATTGTAAACCGGATACCTGCTCCCAAAGGAGATCCCGGGGCGCCCTTGCAGGCTCTGATTTTTGATTCTGTTTTTAATTCTTTCCGTGGCATCATCGTATACTTCCGGATTATGAATGGTGTATTGCGTAAAGGTGAGAGGATAAGGTTCATTAATACGGGTGCCGAGTATGATGCAGAGGAGGTAGGATTTCTTAAAATGAATTTATCACCGCAGCCTGAAGTTTTATGCGGTGATGTAGGTTACATCATTACGGGTATTAAGGATGCAAAAGAGGTTAAGGTAGGAGATACGCTGACTTCCGCGTCAAATCCTTCTACTGAATCAATCAAAGGATTCGAAGAAGTCAAGCCGATGGTCTTTGCGGGAATATATCCTATCGAGAACGAACATTTTGAAGATCTGCGCGACAGTCTTGAAAAATTACAACTCAATGATTCATCCCTTATCTATGAGCCGGAGACTTCAGTGGCACTGGGCTTTGGTTTTCGTTGTGGATTCCTTGGAATGCTTCATCTCGAGATTATACAGGAGAGATTGTCGCGTGAATTCAATCAGGAAGTAATAACTACAGTCCCTAACGTGTCTTATGTGGCCAAGAATACCAAAGGCGAGATATTAAAGATCAATACGCCTAATGATTTGCCTGAGCCCAATTTTTTAGAATATGTTGAAGAGCCATATATCCGCGCACAAATCATTACAAAACCAGAATATATTGGCACGATAATTAAATTGTGCATGGAGAAGAGAGGAGTGCTGGATAAGCAGCACTACCTGACCCAAGACAGGGTTGAACTAACTTTCAGCATGCCATTGGCAGAAATTGTGTTTGACTTCTATGACCGACTAAAGTCCTCTACCCGCGGATACGCTTCATTCGATTATCACCCGCTGGATTACCGAAAATCAGATCTGATCAAACTGGAGATCAAGTTGAATGGCGAGAGCGTTGATGCACTGACCGCATTGGTGCATCGGACCAAAGCAGAGGGAGTCGGCAGAAAGATGTGTAAAAAATTAAAGGAAATTCTCCCGCAACATCAATTTGTTATAGCAATTCAGGCAGCAATCGGAGGAAAGATCGTTGCGCGTGAGACTATATCGGCGTTGCGGAAAGATGTAACTGCCAAATGTTACGGCGGAGACATTTCACGTAAAAGGAAATTGTTGGAAAAACAAAAGGAAGGAAAGAAAAAGATGCGGCAAATCGGTACAGTCGATGTTCCGCAAAAAGCCTTCCTGGATGTGTTGAAACTTGAAGATTAAACCGGCGTATTATGTTATCTGTTTTTTTGTCTCCGGTTCGAAATGAAATTGCATTCGCATTATCAAACATCGCTGATATTCCTATATCACCTGAAGAAGTTGAGATCACAGCTTGTCGCAAGGAATTTGAAGGGGATTATACCTTTGTTAGCTTTAATTGGTCCAAGCGCCTTGGCAAATCACCTGAATCCGTTTGTCAGATTTTAGGCGATCAACTTAAAGGAAATGGCGTAATCACCCAGTTTAACGTTGTCAAAGGATTTCTTAATTTTCAGTTGCCTGACAAATTTTGGCTTGATGAAGTTGCCAAACTTGAGAGTTTAAGCATGGAGGAGCACGTGCGTGTGAGCTCACCAATGAAAGTGCTTATCGAATATTGTTCACCCAACACCAATAAGCCGCTTCATTTAGGTCATATCCGAAATATCCTGGTAGGTTGGTCTGTCTACAAAATACTTTCATCCTTAGGGCATCATGCTTTCACAACACAAGTTATCAATGACCGTGGCATTGCAATCTGCAAAAGTATGTTGGCGTGGAAATTATTTGCCAACGGCGCAACACCCGATTCTCAGGGAATAAAAGGTGATCACTTTGTAGGTGAATATTATGTCCTTTTTGAAAATAAATTTAAAGAGGAATACCTTCAATGGCAAAATACTCCTGAGGCAGAAGACATTTTCAAAGCCAAAGCGATTGAAGTCGAAGATAGAATGGCTTTTTTCCAGAAGTATAAGAACGAATACTTTAACAGGGAGAGTAAGTTGGGTGCCGCTGCACGAGCAATGCTCCAGAACTGGGAGTCTGGAGATCCAGATACTTTGGCCTTGTGGAAAAAAATGAATGACTGGGTATACAGCGGATTCCAGGAAACCTTTGACAAACTGGGTGTCCGTTTTGATTCCAATTATTATGAATCGGATACATACCTCCTCGGAAAAGACATTGTTGAAGAGGGTTTGCAAAATTCGGTATTTGTTAAAGATCCTGATCAGTCGGTTTGGGTTGACTTAACAGATGCAGGACTTGACAGGAAAATTGTGTTACGCAGCGATGGAACGAGTGTATATATTACACAGGATCTCGGTACAGCTGATCAAAGAGATCTACAGCATCATGCAGACCAATATATTTACGTTGTGGCGGATGAGCAGGACTATCATTTCAAAGTACTCAAGGAGATCCTGAAAAAACTGAAAAAGCCTTACGCTGATGGTATTTATCATTTAAATTATGGCATGGTTGAGTTGCCTAGCGGAAGGATGAAATCTCGGGAAGGCACTGTTGTAGATGCAGATGATCTCATTCGAGAAGTACTTGGTGAAGCGACACAGTCTGCGCTTGAACGTGGTGAACTTGCCGAATTGTCTGACAAGGATCGCAATGAAGTTATTTACAAGATTGCTATGTCTGCATTAAAGTATTTCATTCTCAAAGTTCAGGCCAAAAAGCGAATGATCTTCAATCCTGCCGAATCGGTAGATATGCAGGGACATACAGGGCCATACATTGCCAATGCTTATGTCAGGATTCGTTCAATCCTAAGAAGATTCACTGGGGCTTCAGCAAATTATAATCAATCGCATATCATTGTAAGTCAAGAGAAAGTACTGATTAAATTGTGCCTGGATTATCCTGATACTTTACAAGAAGCTGGCCTCCAATTGGATCCGGCACACCTTGCCAATCACCTTTATCAAATGGCCAAAGACTTTCACAAGTATTATCATGACCATCGAATTTTAAATGCAGAAACCGAGGAGCTGGCCCTCTGGAGAATTCGTGTTTGTAAACTTGTGGGAGCAGTCTTGTTACACGGCATGAGCTGCCTTGGTATTGAAATGCCTGATCGAATGTAATTTAAGGAATATGAGTGAGTCAAAGGAAATAGTCAGAAATTTTATCGAAGAAATTATTGAAGAAGATATTCGAAATAATAAACATCAGGGAAGGATACATACCAGATTTCCTCCCGAGCCCAATGGTTATCTGCATATTGGTCATGCAAAATCTATCTGTCTTAATTTTGGTTTGGCAAGTACATACGGTGGAAAGACTAATCTTAGGTTCGATGATACCAACCCTGTGACGGAAGATGTTGAATTTGTTGAATCCATCAAGCAGGATATTCGTTGGCTGGGTTTTGATTGGGAGGATCGGGAGTATTATGCATCAGATTATTTTCAACAGCTTTATGAATTTGCAATTCAGCTCATCAAATCAGGTAAGGCTTATGTTGATGATTCTTCTGCTGAAGAAATCTCTGTACGCAGGGGTGTGCCCACGAGTCCGGGAGAAAATAGCCCATTCCGAAACCGTAGTGTAGAAGAAAATCTTGAATTGTTTGAAGAAATGCGCGCGGGCAAGGTACAAGAAGGTGCGCGTGTGTTGCGTGCAAAAATTGATATGGCCTCTCCCAATATGCACATGAGAGACCCTATCATGTACAGGATTCTTTTTACACCACATCATCGTACCGGCAATAAGTGGTGCATTTATCCGACATATGACTATGCACATGGCCAATCAGATTCTATTGAGGGAATAACACATTCAATCTGCACGTTGGAATTTGAGAATCACCGACCGTTGTACAACTGGTTTATTGAGAATCTCGATATATTTCCTTCCCGACAAATTGAATTTGCCAGGTTGAACCTTGAGTACACTCTGATGAGCAAACGAAAGTTGCTGCAACTCGTAAACGAAAGATTAGTTGATGGGTGGGATGATCCGCGAATGCCAACCCTCTCTGCATTTCGTCGGCGTGGTATTCCCCCGGAAGCACTTAGAGAATTTGCCACAGCAGTTGGAATTGCAAAAAGAGAGAATATCATTGAACTGAGTCGCTTTGAAAATATTGTCAGAAATCATCTGAATAAAAAAGCTATACGGACCATGGCCGTTCTTGATCCGTTGAAAGTCATTGTAACCAATTACGACAGGGGAGTTGAATGGCTTGAAGTCGAAAATAATCCCGAAGATCCTGCATCTGGTAAAAGAACGATAGCATTCAGTCGCGAAATCTATATAGAACAGGACGACTTCATGGAAATCCCAAGTGATAATTACTACCGGCTTTCGCCTGGCAAAATGGTTCGATTAAAAGCAGCTTATATTATCCGTTGTGATCAGTTTGTAAAGGATCAGAATGGAAAAGTTACGGAATTGCACTGCACCTATATCCCTGAAAGCAGAAGTGGACAGGATACTTCCGGGCTGAAAGTAAAATCTGTTATTCATTGGGTTGACGCAAGCCATTCTATTACAACTGAAGTGAGATTGTATGAGCAGCTTTTTACCAAACCCGATCCGGCATCATTTGAAACCATTCATGAAATTATTAATCCTGAATCACTCATTATCCTATCGGATGCCAGACTGGAAAAAGATATGGCTAATGCTGCAATAGGGGCTAGTTACCAGTTTATGCGTAAAGGATATTTTTGCCTGGATAATGGCAATCATGGTGGAAAGCTTGTGTTTAACCGAACCATGACGTTGAAAGATTCTTTTTCAAAATAACGGTATTACAATTTAGAATTCAAACCTCATAGGCGGGCAATATTCGATCAAGGCGTATGTTGGATTGAAGTAATATTTGACTTGCTTTTTAAAAAAGTGATTACCTTGTCAATACAATCTATGGTAAATGAGGAAAATTGATTTCTTATTGGATAAGTATGCCCAAAGTCATCAGAATCACAAGAATAAAATAATTCATTGGGTTTGTATACCTGTAATTCTTTTTACGATCACCGGATTGATGGCAATGATTCCTTTTCCGGGATCCGAGAAGCACTGGATTCTTAACTGGAGCGGACTGGTAATTATTTTTGTTTCAATTTATTATGCTTCAGTGTCCTTTAGTATCATGCTTGGATTTCTACCTGTATTTATTTTCTTCCTGTTTCTACACGCTTTTTTGCGTACTTATTTTGAAAGCATGGGCATTTCATATATTGTGATTCTTGTAGCTGCATTCGTGATCGCATGGATTGGACAATTTGTAGGTCATCATATTGAAGGTAAGCGACCTTCATTTTTTGACGACCTTCAGTTTCTTCTGATAGGGCCGGCCTGGCTTTTACACTTTATTTATAAGGCAATTGGTCTGCCATACTAAAAGCAGTTGTTCAGTGAATGCGTTGCATACTTGAGTAAAAGAATCGATTAACGCTGGATGATAACCTTTTGTCGATAAACAAAATTTGATCCTCTCATGATCAGTAGGTAGGTACCGTTCTCCAGATCGTTGATTGAAACGTACGCAGTGCCTTGTACTATATCCCTCTGAAGGCAAACTGCTCCGGATAGGTTTAATAATTCAATTTTCAGGCCTGATTTTGTCCGGACAATGAGCTCATCAGAAGCTGGATTAGGGTAAACCCAAGGCGCCTCTTGATCTAATAGCCAGCCAGTGTGCGTTGTGCACTTCACGGTAAATGGTCCGAATACAAACTCGCAGTGATTAAGATCTGTCAGTGGCCCTGTACTCACCAAAACGTGGTATGTCTCTGACGACAAATTTTTTACGTGATTTACTGGCAGGGTATCGCCTTTGGAGTTAATTAGCCAGATATATGATGAATTGCCTTTTAAATACAAATTTATTGCACCATCCGAATTACTGCATTCGCTGGCATCTACGACTTTTACTGAATCCAGTGTAATGACTGGTCCAGTCTGTGGCAATTTTAACAAAGTATCTGCTAAACATGCAAATGAATCTCTGATGCTGATCAGCGTATCTGTTTTTAAGTGTACAATATTTTTATACGTAAAGTGCGTGTCATAATGATGAATGAGCGCAGTGTCAAAATAAAGTTTGTAGAAATAATCCGAGGTATTATTCATTTTGATCTGAATATACCTGACTTCGTTGTTGCAAGTATCCAAAGCGACTGAGTCAACATGTAACTGCAACGGATTCTTTATTGTTACGGTATAGGTATACTCAGAAATGTTATTATTACTATCTGTTGCGCGGTAACGCATACGTGTTACTCCTTCGGGAAAAATTTGTCCGGCAGCAATTCCTTCCAGTTGAATCAGATCTTTTATTCTGCAATTATCTGTGACAACTGGACTGATTGCCACCAGGTTGCAGCGATTACTCAGGGTGTCTTTCCAATGGTTAAATACAGGTTTTTCTTTATCAGAAACCTTTAATATGACATTCGCAAATTTAGAGCAACCATTTTTATCCGTTACGGTAACGGTGTAAGTTCCGGCAACCTTGTCATCAATAAATGAAGAAGTCTCCCCGGAACTCCATTTGTAAGTGTAGGGTAGGGTCCCGCCGGTTGAAATAATTGTAGCACCACCACTGGTTTCACCTGAACAAGTTGGATCGTGAACATTAGAGAACTCCAAAGCCAATGCATCAGGTTGGGTGATTTCAAAAGTCTCAGATAAAGCGCAATTACTATTATCAATTACAGTCACAGTATATGTCCCTGCCTGTAGATTGGATATGGTCTTTGTCGTTGCGCCAGTATTCCATTGATAGCGGTGAATGCCCGTGCCTCCGCTGCTATTTATGGTAATCGATCCGTCCTTGTCCCCGTTGCAGTTAAGTGTTTTTTTGCCTGTTGTTGCAATGTTGATAGCGGAAGGTTCCGTTAGTAACTTACTGAGGATAATATTTCCTGAAGCATTATCCGTCACTGTAACTGAATACAATTTGGCGTTGAGTCCAATAGCTGTCGCTGTAGTTTGTCCATCACTCCACAAGTAATTGTAAGGTGGAAGACCGTTTGTAGCTGTTACAGTAATGCTGCCATCAGATCCACCATTGCAGGTAATGTTTTTGAAAGCAGAAATTGATGCATTCAAAGCAGGTGGCCCAGGCATTGTGCCTGAGACCTGATCTTGTTTGGTAACATCGCCGCTGCTATTCCCATTGCCGTTTGTCAAAATAGATGCAGCATACATGGTTATTGTTTGTCCACCTGCGGTTGTTGGAGATTTCCAATCAACGGTATAAGTCAATGTGCCTGGACCAGAAAAGCTTTTGGCCGGATTATGTTCCCAATAGGTTCTTCCGCCGCTGGTCTGCAGTGTAGAACTTGCACCGGCATTGGAGAAAGTTCCGATATTATTGTTATTCTGATCCAAGGCAACGAGTTGAAATCCTCCTTTGCTTGCGCCATTGACATTTTCAACAGTAACCGTAATGGTATAGGTTGTATTGGCGCTTAGGCTGGACGGTAAGCCGCTGATTGTAACACTCCCGTCAATTCCGCTTCCCGGCGAATGGCAATTGGAACAAATTCCGTCACCCGGCGCCCCGGTATATCCATTTGGTGGATTGCCTGCATTGGCTAATAAAATAATTCCACACAACGTAATAAAGAAATAATATACCTTTCCTTTCATAATTGATACAGAAGAACTACCTGGTCCTGTGCTCAAAAATAAAAAGTTTTTTATAAATACTTTTTTTACTTGCTAAAGAATGCATTGATGAAGTTCGTGCGATTGAAAGTTTGCAGCTGATCTATTCTTTCGCCTAGTCCGATATACTTGATAGGAATTTTAAACTGGTCCGAAATACCAAATACAACGCCTCCTTTGGCAGAGCCATCAAGCTTGGTCAGAATCAGTCCCGTTACTTTTGCAACATCACTAAACTGGCGACATTGTTCAATTGCATTCTGGCCTGTAGTAGCATCCAGAACTTGAAGTACCTCGTGGGGTGCACCTGGCATTGATTTCTGAATTGAACGCTCAATTTTTCCCAATTCATTCATCAGATTGATTTTGGTATGCAATCTTCCCGCGGTGTCAATGAGTAATACATCAACGCCATCTGAGATCGCTTTTTGCGTTGCCTCGAAGGCAACTGCAGAGGGGTCTGTTCCCATTCCCTTGGTAAAAAAAGTACAACCAACTCTTTCTGACCAGATTTTTAACTGATCTTCAGCTGCAGCACGGAATGTATCTCCTGCGGCAATCATTACTTTTTTGCCTAGACTTGTAAATTGATAGGCTAGTTTTCCAATTGAAGTTGTTTTGCCGACCCCATTGACACCTACAATCAAGATGACATAAGGTTTTTGTGGTCCGGTTTCGAATGCGTCGAGGTCAACGGTATTGTTTTCTAGGAGGATCTTGCTGATTTCGTCTTTAAGCAGGATGGCCAGTTCATCAGTATTCACATACTTGTCTCTGGCTACCCGTTCAGCCAGTCGGTCGATGATTTTTACTGTCGTATCGAGTCCTACATCAGATGAGATCAGCACCTGTTCAAGCTCGTCAAGAATATCTTCATCAATCCTTGATTTACCGGCGACGGCCCTCGCGAGTTTATCGAAAAAGCCACGCTTTGTGTTTTCAAGGCCTTTATTGAGGTCGTTTTGACTGCCCGCCTTTTTAAGTTTATCGAATAGACTCATGGTACGTGATTAAATAAAAAATGAGAAGTTTTGATTAAAACTTCTCATTTTCTTTAAGATCGCAAAGAATTAGATTACTTGTTTTGTTCGAAGAAATCCTTCACTTTATCCTTATGAATGATCTGTTCTTTGAAAGTATATTTACCTGTTGAAGGGTCTTTAATGGACTTGATGACTTTAACAAAATCCCTACCACTACCAACGTTTGCGGCACGTTGTGCGACCTTTGCGTTTTTGGATACTTTTGCCATGTCTTATTTAATTTCTTTGTGAACGGTATATTTCTTGAGAATCGGGTTGAACTTCTTCAGTTCAAGTCTGTCCGGGGTGTTTTTTCTGTTTTTCTCAGTTATATAGCGGGAAATACCTGGCATGCCTGAAGCTTTGTGCTCCGTGCACTCGAGAATAATCTGGGACCTGTTGTCTTTGCTCTTTTTTGCCATTTCTCTAAATTAAAAAATTGATGTTATTGATTTAGAAACCTGCTTTCTTATCCAGTTTGCGCATATAGTCATACAAACCAAGTTTATTGATGGTTCTAATGGCTTTAGCGCTTACTTTCATCTCTATCCATTCATTGGTCTCCGGAATAAAGAAAGTCTTCTTCTGAAGGTTCGGGTTGAACCTCCTGCGGGTCTTGCGGTTGGAATGCGAAACCTTATTGCCATATAAGGGCCTCGTTCCGGTTAGATCACAAACTTTAGACATATCTTCTGATTTATACCTTATTTCAAACTAGTGACTCCGTAAGGATTCAAACCTTAAACCTCTTGATCCGTAGTCAAGTGCTCTATTCAGTTGAGCTACGGAGCCATAGAATTCAAGGGCGCAAAGATATTACTTTTTACTTAATCGCTTAATAATGAGACGGCAATAATTAAAATATTTTACGCTGTTAGTGATTGATGTAATTGTGGTGGGGCTAAATTTTGACAAACTGCCTGGTAATCAATGTTTTATCAAATAATAATTGGATGAAGTTGAGACCATAAGGGAAATTGGCAGTTGGAAGTTTTAGAAAACTGACCGAACCAGGCTCGATCGAATGTTCAGTTGTCAGCAACAATCGACCGGTCAGATCGTATATTTTAATAGTAAAATTGCCGTAACGGGTCAAATGAACATCCAGTTTGATTTCATCTTCATGCACAAGGTTTGGCCACAGTACGAGATCGGCCTCTTTGTAAATTGAAAGCGCGCCATAGTTATTCACTTCTATAAAGCCTCCATAAATGTCAAAGCGTTTGCCGGTAACTGTATACTCCCGAAGTGCTGATATGCTTTTGCTGCCATCAAAAACAAACTTTTTCATCAGGAGTGCCGCTTTGGAGGGATCAGATTTGCTTAATAAGTTAAAACGCTCGCAGAATTGATTCAGATAAGCAATTCCGCCCGCCACCTGAGGTGCGGAAAGAGAGCAGCCGCTGGATGTCTGTAATTCACCTCGTCGACCTATCACCAGGACTTCTTCTCCACTGGCAGCAATGTCAACATTATTCTGGCTATAACCCGCTTCTGCTTTATTGTCATTTCGGTCTGTGTTTGTGACAGCAATCAGATAATCGCTGGGACAAAGCGATGGTACATCTCCGTAAGTATCGATGTTCTCATTCTCATTGGTGGCAGCACAGACATTCAGAATACCAACCTCGCCGAGTTTGTCATAGATAGCACACAATGGCATGTGTTCGGATGGCATGTCTCCGTCATAACCAAGGGAAAGGCTGGAGGCGACAATATAGGCTCCTTTTTGACCTCCGGATTTGTTGTAATCAGTGCGCATTGTAATAAAATATGAATACGCTCGTACCAGTCCTGCTTCATCACGTGCTGAACACAATACCACTTTGACTGATGAATTGGCCCCGGTCATTTGAAAATTGTTATTGCCCTTGGCTCCGATCAGGCTGAGGCAGTTGGTGCCATGATTTTCTGTGGTGTCATGGGCATCACCTACACCTGAACGTGCGTTGAAGCCCAGATAGTCATCGATATAGCCGTTCTGATCGTCATCAAGGTTATTGCCAGGTATTTCTTTATAATTTCTGTAAATATTTTCAGTAAGGTCTTCGCAACGATAATCAAATCCAAAGTCGATGAGACCAAGGGCTATGGTGTCCCCCAGCGGACTTATGCCACTCTGATCATAACACCACGCATCTTCAAAACCCATATAACTCATATTCCACTGCTTGTGAAATTCTGGGTCATTGGGCTTGCAACCACGGGCCCTGAGTACCTGATTAGGGCTGTAAGCTATCACAGAATGGCTTTGTTTTAAAATCTTTGTTTCGCTACTGGAATTATAGGATTCCGGGAAAATAACCAGGTAATAGTTTAAGATCTCCCCAAGGCGCTCAAGCTGTGCCTCCTGATGCTGAAGACGCCACATTGCCGCATCATCTGAATAACTGAATTCGACAATATACTGATGGGGTATTTTGTCATTGTTTCCGGCATTTAAACCATAAGTCATTAAAAAAAATGTGATGAAACATGCTATCGCTTTCATCATAACAGGGAGTTTAGGTGACAAAAATAGGAAAAAGATTCGGCTATCCGGCTTCCGTACCAGCTAAACGCTTTCCCATTTACAAATATTGCCTTTATTCCTTCGAAGAGCTTTTGATCGCTTTCCTTAAAAGGGTAGGGTTCCGAAGATAAAAGTATGACTTCCGGGGATCTGTTCACAATTTCATGGATAGTTGTAACCGGATAACGTTGGCAATCGCCAAAAATGTTGTCAAATCCTGCAAAAGACATCATTTGGTGAATAAATGTATCAGATCCAACTGTCATATACGGATTCTTCCAGATTAAATAACATGCTCGCTTATTTCTTGAAAGTCTCATATTGGAATGATCAGCAGCATGCTTGATAATCTCTGATGTCAATCGAGTCGTCGTACCCTGAACGCCACACATTGCTCCGATTTCATTGATAGCATAAATTGCACTATTTAAATCATGGATATCACTTACCCAGACTGGGATGTGTTCAGCCAGTTGAGTAATATCAGAAGCCGTGTTTTCCTCTTTATTGGATATCATGAGATCCGGATTAAGTCTTATGATATCGCTGACTCTGAGATTTTTAGTGCCTCCGTAAGCTGGGATCTTCTGGACTAGTTCTTGGGGTGAATCACAAAATTTCGTTCTGCCTACCAGTTGTTCATCCAGACCGATATCGCAAAGAAGTTCAGTGATTGAAGGAACGGTAGAGACTATCCTCTTCGGTTTATGCAGTAATGCAATTGTACGGCCTGTCTGATCCGAATTCTGATAAAAGTAATTATTTGACCTCATCAACCACCAAAACTTTTTGGCCTTCAATGGCGATCCTTTGCATATGCTGAATGCCGAGTGAAGCAAGATCCATAAGTTCTTTCCACATTGAAGCGTCTTTGTCCAGCAATAACAATTTGCTTCCGGAAGCGCATATGACATTTCCATTTTGCATCAGTGCAAAATCTTCTGATGCAGGAGGCATCACGGCCCATGCAGTCATTTTTTGCGAACTATAATCATATGATTTCAGAATCCATTGATCCGGAAGAATTTTGTGGACAAACAAAATCTCATTCTGACTCAATACTTCGAAAGTTCGGCCTATACTGGATGCAAATATTTTTTTCTCCATCGTATTTGCATTGATGAAGCTCAGCAGATTGCTCGGCTGATCGACAAGAAAACAAACCCATAAATCTTTACGGAAATGCCTGTAGTATCCTATTTGCCCGACACCCTGGAAAATATATTTTTTAAAACTACCGTCTGAGCCGCTGAATAAGCATAAATTCTGGACACTATCATTTTTATTGATGTGAACGCAGGTGATATCTCCTGAATGGTCTGGAGACAGCCTGGGACTGTAATCCTTGCCGTCGTTATCAACCAATCTTCGCAACTGATGAATTTGAAGATCCAGCGAATAAATATCTGTATTGTCGTCACCTTTACCTTGTGATGTTATCAGGACTTCATTGGCATTGATAAAATAGGGTTGATTGTTATAAGCTTGGTAATTATAACTGTTGAGCAACTCTATTTTGGATGCTTGCCAATTGGTTGTGGTAGCCGGATGATTCAAATAGATACAAAACACATTGGTGACCGGTAACTTTTGTGCTTGTCCAGAGATGACAGAAAAAAGTAAGGCCAAAATATAGAACAGATAATTCATGCGGGAATTAGTCTGCATTGGGTGATTTAAAAATGCGCTTCCAGTTGATCCCATTGCGCAGGCTTGCATTCTTAAGGCTAAACCAGATCAATACAGGTTTGCCGACAATATGGTCTTCCGGAACGTATCCCCAAGCTCTGGAATCTTCGGAATTATGCCGGTTATCTCCCATAGCCCAATAATAATTCTGTTGAAATGTGTAGTGGTCGGCCGGCGCATCATTGATGAAGATCTGTTGCCCGCGGACTTCAAGTTTGTTGTGTTCGTATACACTGATTACCCGATTATAAAGATTCAGATTATCAAGCCTTAGCTCAACCGTAGCACCTTTTTTAGGAATCCATACCGGACCATAATTATCAAAACTCCATCCTTGCTGCCCAGGCGGAAAAACTTCTGAAACAGGAAGCTGGGCTGGGATGAGTTCAATTCCTGGAGACATACTTTTGATTTTCTGGAATTGTTCTTCATCCAGAAACAGGTTGCCGCTTTGTGCATTTTCATCGTAGACGTTGACACCCATGGCCTCTAGTCTTTTAAGATTGACCGCACCACTGCCACCCGTGAGATGATACCAATACTGAAGATGTTTAGGATTCACAGCGGGCTGTCCGTTGACATACAATTGCCGGTTAATAACTTGAATGCTGTCGCCTGGCATGGCTACGCATCGTTTGATATAATGATCCTTTTTGTCTACTGGACGAACCCTCAGGTCAGCACCACGACAATCCTGTGCGGCACCCGGGTTGTTCTGCAACTGAAAGGCTGCCCATGAGCGTGTCTTGCCAAGGTAAACCGAGTCTCCGACAGGCCAGTTGAATACAAAAGGATCATTGATTTTTATTTCTGAAATTTTTGGTAAGCGATAGTAGGGTAGACTGGGCGATGAAAAATATGACTCACATCCTAGGCCCGGGACAGTATTGTGAAGCAGCGGCAACATCGCCACCGTCATAGGCGTACGAATACCATAGTGTACTTTGCTGACGAGCAAAAAATCACCTACCTTCAGAGTGCCCTCCATACTGGGTGTAGGAATAATAAATGCTTCCAGAATAAACATGCGAAGAAATGCTGCTGCAAATACAGCGAAGATGATGGACTCTACCCATTCTCGTCCTGCTGATTTAGCATAACGGCTTTGTTGTTGAAGTCGTGTAATCTTTGCAGTATCGTTGGTCTTTCTGAGAGCATGTAATTGTTCGAGGTATTCATGCTCCTCCTTCCATGCAGGTTCAATCCAAACTGTTTTTTCATCTTTCGCTATCAATGTAAAACTGGCCGGTGGGTATATCACTGCCAATACCGAATCTCTGAAGGCCATTTTTCCAAATGAGCGAACGAGATCAATTGAGAGACCAGCCAGAATGAAAATGTTCACAATGGGAAAAAAAAGCCACAGCCAGTAATAGGGTCCATGGCCAACGGCGACTGACCATTCTTTAAAGTTGACCCCCGGCACCCAGGCTTTGGATGGTTGAATTCCCATCTTCGGAAAAAGCCAGTAAAGACTTAAGCACAACAAGACATAACTGATCAGTAAATAATACAATAACCACATAAGAAAAGAATATGGCTCAAAGATAAAGGCTATGGCTTAGTAAGGGGGTTCTTTTTATATGAATTGGCCGTTTTCATAGACAATGAGTCCAGGTTTGGAGATCAAACTGTCGAAGCATACCTGATTGGTTGCTTTGCTTAGGCTTCATTGTAGCCTTGAATTCCTCTTTTAAGAGTATCTTTATGTCCTGATTCATGATTATTTTGATGAAGGGAATTTTAATATTAATTTTTTCGGCTATAGCCATGCTAGGACTCATTACAGGAAATCCAAAATTACCGGATAACATTCGCAGTATATATGACTTTAAAGTGCTTGCACTAAATGGCAGCGAAATTGACTTCGCTGCTTTTAAAGGCAAAAAAATTCTCATCGTAAACACGGCTTCACATTGTGGATATACCAAACAATATGATGGCTTGGAAAAACTTTACCAGAAATATAAAGATCGCTTGATTGTGATTGGATTTCCGTGCAATGATTTTTTATTTCAGGAGCCCGGAAATGCAGAAGAAATTGCATCTTTCTGTAAATTAAATTATGGTGTAACCTTTCCATTGGCAAAAAAAATAACTGTTAAGGGTAGAAAAACTGCCCCGCTTTATATATGGCTGATGAACAAAAAATACAATCACCTTAAGGATTCAAAAATCAAATGGAATTTTCAGAAATATTTGATTAATGAAAACGGTGCTTTGACAGATGTATTTGATCCAGACATAGAGCCACTGTCCGATGAGATCACCAAAGCAGTCGAAAGATAATTTCTAGAGAAGATCTTTCTTCTTGATTTGTGTTACGCTGCCAGGAAGCAATTTTGTTAGTGCATATTTTCCGAATGAAATTCTGATGAGTCTTAATACCGGATATCCCGTAGCGGCACACATTTTGCGGATTTGTCTGTTTTTGCCTTCAGCGAGTGTGATTTTAATCCAACTTGTTGGTTTATTGGCTCTGTAGCGTACAGGTGGGTATCGTTCAGGAATATTGTTAGGCGCATCGATCAACACTATTTCACAAGGATGAGTAAAGTATGATTCTCCATTTACATTAATTGTGATTCCGGCCCCGATGTGATCCAGCGCCTCCTGACTGATGATGCCTTCTAGTTGGGCAAGATATGTTTTATTTTTTTTACTGGATGGACCTAACATTTGAGAATTCACAGACGTGTCATTGGTTAATATCAAAAGTCCTTCAGAATCCTTGTCCAGTCTGCCGACAGGGTATACATCAGAAGGAAAAGAATGAAGAGAAGCAAGGGTTGCGTCTCCTGGTGTCTCCGGAGTAAATTGGCTGATCACACCATAGGGTTTGTAAACTGCATAATAAATGAATTCTGCCATTTTGCAAATCTAAAGATATCCTGAGGCAATTTTAGTTAGGAAGACTTAATATTTGTGAGGACACACTACGACATAAAATGATAATTTTGCGTTTCGGATTATGGTGCACATTGGTGACATTCAATTAAATGATTTTCCGCTGCTTCTTGCTCCTATGGAAGACGTCAGTGATCCTCCATTCAGGGCATTATGCAAAAAATTCGGATGTGATTTGCTTTATACTGAGTTTATTTCTGTGGAAGGACTAATCAGAGATGCAGATAAAAGTGTGCGAAAGCTGGATATTTACGATGAAGAAAGACCTATCGGAGTACAAATATTTGGTGCAGAGCTGGATTCTATGATGAAGGCGGCACATATTGTGGAAGCGGCAAAGCCTGAGATTCTGGATATCAATTATGGATGCCCTGTGCAGAAAGTTGTGTGCAAAATGGCTGGAGCCGGTATTCTGAAAGATATTCCCAAAATGGTTAGGCTTACGGAAGCGGTGGTCAAATCAACCAATCTTCCGGTCACCGTCAAAACCAGGTTAGGTTGGGATGAAAACAGTATTCATATTGTTGAAGTTGCTGAGCGGTTGCAGGATGTCGGCATCAAAGCCCTTAGCATTCATGCGAGAACAAGGGCGCAAATGTATAAGGGTCATTCCGACTGGGAATGGATCAACCGGGTAAAGAATAATCCGCGACTGCACATCCCTGTATTTGGTAACGGCGATATTGATTCTCCGCAAAAAGCGCTTGAATATCGCCGTAAATATGAAGTCGACGGTATCATGATAGGCCGTGCGAGTATTGGATATCCCTGGATTTTTAGAGAAATCAAGCATTTTATGGCAACCGGTGAGCTTCTGGATCCTCCAACACTTGAAGAACGAATCAACGCTGCCAAAGAACATCTTATGCGCTCTGTTGAATGGAAAGGGATCAAACTTGGCGTTCTCGAGATGCGTCGTCATTATTCCAACTATTTTCGCGGGATGCCGGGCGTCAAGGATTTGCGTGCCAGATTGGTCACTGAACCGGAATTCCCTGTCCTTCTTGAAATTCTTGATTCGATTGCAGATCATTATGGTCATTTAAATTCCGTTATGGCTAACTAACATGGCGGAATTTCTATTTAAGCTCTCTTCTGCAGAGCGCAAGATATTTGAAATCATCAGTGGGGAAGCTATCGCCCTGGGATCTCCGGCTTATGCAGTTGGCGGTTATGTAAGAGATAAGTTGATTGGACGCCCCAGCAAAGACATTGATATCGTTTGCGTCGGCGATGCCATCAGGTTGGCTTCAGCCGTAGCATCCAGGTTCAGACCCATTCCTCAGGTCAATTATTTCAGCCGGTTTGGAACTGCAATGATTCGCCATCACGATTTGGAAATCGAATTTGTTGGTGCGCGTAAAGAATCTTATGTTGAAGATTCGCGCAAGCCGGATATCAGCCCTGGCACGTTGGAAGATGATCAATTGAGGCGTGATTTCTCAATCAATGCCATATCGATCAGTTTGAATCCGGATGATTTCGGAGAGTTGATAGATCCTTTTAACGGCCTGGAAGATCTGAATCATCAGGTGATCCGAACACCCAATAATCCAGACATTACATTCTCAGATGATCCACTGAGAATGATGCGTGCAATTCGATTTGCAAGTCAGCTTGGTTATCAAATCGAGGAGAAAACCTGGCAGGGCATTCGACGTAATATTGATCGCATCAAGATTATTTCAAAGGAGAGAATTTCATCCGAACTCGAAAAAATAATACTCAGTCCGGTGCCGTCGGTTGGTTTCAAATTGCTCTTTGATTGTGGATTGCTCCATATTATTTTTCCAGAGCTTGTGGCCCTCCAGGGTGTTGAACATCAGGAAGGGAAAGCGCATAAAGATAATTTTTATCACACGCTTCAGGTATTGGATAATGTCTCTGCCAAATCAAAAAATATCTGGTTATTGTGGAGTGCATTACTACATGATATTGCAAAACCGCAAACCAAAAAGTTTGAGCAGGGCACAGGATGGACCTTTCATGGGCATGATGCACTCGGCGCTGCCATGGTGCCAAGGATTTTCAGGAATTTCAAGCTTCCCCTTGATCATAAGATGAAGTTTGTTCAGAAGATGGTCAGGCTTCATCTTCGCCCGATTGCTTTAACCCAGGAAGAAATTACAGATTCTGCTGTTCGCAGGCTTTTGTTTGACGCGGGAATAGATCTTGAAGAATTGCTGCTGCTTTGTGAGGCAGATATAACATCCAAGAATCCTGATAAAGTAAGGCGATATCTTGAAAATTATGCTCGGGTTCGACAGCGCCTTCATGAAGTGGAGGAAAGTGATCGTATCCGTGAATGGCAGCCGCCGGTAACCGGAGAAATGATTATGAAAACATTTGGGATCAAACCCTGTCCTGCGATCGGCGTTATTAAAAACGCCATACGTGAAGCCATTCTCGAAGGGGAGGTGCCCAATGATTTTGAACCCGCTTTCGATCTTATGTTGAAGAAAGGAATGGAATTAGGATTAGTACCTGTAAACTTTGAAAAATAAAAAAGGCAGTGAGTCTCACTGCCAATTAATGTCTAATTGAAATTGTCTTTTTTAAGCCTTTGGAGGCTCATTGGACGGAGCTTGTTCTGCAGCTTTTTCATCTGAAGTAAGATCATCCATTGCATTCCTGGCTTTGTCCATCATGCTTTGAGCGGCATCCTGGGCTTTATCTGCCAGATCTTCAGCTTTCTGTTTTGCTGAGTCCCAGGCGGTTTCTATGCTTTGTGATACATTTTGGACCATTTCAGATTGCTTAATCTCTTCTATGGTTTCCCGGGCTTCAGCCATTGCTTCCTTGCCAAGTTCTTTGGCTTCCTCAACCACATTGGCGCTAAAAGCCTTTGCCTTTTCTAATCCTTCTGATGCTTCCTTGCGAAATTCAGTGGTTGCTTCTTTTAACTCCTGCTTTGTTTCCTCTGCCAGTTTGCTTGCTTTATCGCTCAGTTCGGTAGCCTCTTCTTTTGTTTTACTGAACAAGCCTTTAAAAAAATTTGAAATTCCCATTTTATTTTGATTTAGTTGTTAATTTAATCTTTGGGTAAGTCTAGTGTAGGTTTTTGAGGTGAATTGGCATCGCCTGCTCCTCCAGATACCTCATTGGCGGGTCGTGATTCCTGATCCTGAAGCCATTTTTCAGCTTTGTCAAAGAAGGCTGTATGCTGTTCACTCAGCGTATGCCCAAAATCTGGCTTGTTATCCGCGAGACCGTCTTCATTCATGTCTTTAGCCTTTTCCTCTTCGTCCAATTGACGGGCTTTTTCAACCGTCCGGTCCACGAAATCATCAATTTTTTCAAGGGTTTCAGAGGCTTTCTCCTTGATGCTTTCACGCATTGCTTTGGTGCCTTCATCAAGATCTTCAACTTTAGACTTAACAGCGTCCCATAGTTCTGATCCCTGACGTTGAATTTCCTTGCCTGTCTCGGAGACGAAGTCCTTGGCTTTCTCTGCCAGCTCGTCAATCTTTCTTTCCGTAATAGTACTATTACCAGGTTGATTTACAGAATTTTCGATCGGAAGGGTAGGGTTCTTCGAGGACGTTGCCTGTTCATCAATTGAAAAATCAAGGGGTTTGGATTGACCCTTCTCTTCTGGCTGCTGGGAGCCTTCATATGAACCCAAAAAAACACTTTTAAGCCAACGACCAACTGACATATCTGATGTATAAAGTACAAATTTACATTATTTAGGGCTTGTCCACTTTAAAAAATAAATCACTTTATTTTCCTATACAGAATACTAAACTAGCGCCGGGCATTAAAGCGCGCACAACGTCGCCAGAATATCAACAACCTTCTGGACGCAATCAATGATCTTAATTTCAGCTTCTCCTTCGATGACCTTGACGAAGTGATGCTGGAGACGCTACATCTGTCATTCCTCTCAGATGTTCCCCTGGAACGCGATGACATGGACAATATGTTCTGTGCCTTCCGCAAAGCCAGGGCTGTCATCAAAAACTGTTTTATCTTGCACAACGGATCGCTGAGAGATTAACCAGTTTTCATTGTTATTTCATATTTGCCGGGTCTGCTAGTGCCATTGTGGATCCGGTTTTTTTTAACACCTTATACTTATCATTTATGATTTGTCCAATTTGCAATTGTCAGGACGAAGAGCATTATCAAACTTGTGCAGATTATGATTGGCAGAAGTGGTATGATGACAACATTCTTCCTAATGGAATAATCGGACCTTATGAGCAATGGGCTCACTCCAAGCTTGGAATCTTTAACATAGATTCAAACAAATATGATATTTCAAGAGGATGGCTTCAAGTCAAAGAAAAGCATTTAATAATTGGAGAGACGGATTGTAGCTATGTCACGAAACTAGTTAATTCAGAACTCCGCTTTTGGAAATCAGACGTAGTTCATTCCGTTACTTACATTAGTCCAATCGGAATACATAAATCCAGATTAGTGAGCTGGATTAATTTGCTTTTTCAGTACTTTTGTTAATGGCTAAAACCAAATCAAATATTAGTCGCGAGAAAATAAGAGCTGCAAAAATTAAAGCCTTGCAATCTAAAGTTGATTCATCATCACTTGAAGGAATTATTTTGTATTTTTGTAAAGACAAAAAGTTCGCAAATAGACTTTTAAAAGGTTTTGTTAAAGATAATCCCAAATATAATCGAGCACAATGGCTGCGTTGGTTTAGATCATTTGGACTTTACTATTCCAAACTCCCTGATAAATAGTCTTACTTATCAAACAAGCTCATGATCTGATGCTGGCTGTAGACTCTTAGTTTTTTGTAACGGTGCTTTGTAAATCCTAATTCAGGAAGATCCAGTTTTTCATATTCAATTACTTGTCTGCAGTAATACCAAACCATACCGCCATTTGGGTTCACATGAGTTTCTTTAACTGATCTTGAAGCGTACTTATTCTTTTTCTCATCAACCCAGTGCACAATAAATGAATGTAAACAAATAGCCATTTTAGGGTTCTTGGCTGGAATCTTTAAGTCAACCATTTTCCATGTTGACATTGGAGAGAACGGAGGCCCGACTAAAAAAGAATAGTATAATATGCCTTGCATATCATAAAATTGTTTAATTTGAGACCACCATATTTCAGTGGTCTTTATGGATAAAACTGGACCATTTGCGATCATAACTATTTGATTTAGAGTGATTTAATATTTTAGCCGATAATTTATATTATGTTAAGTTGCAAATTCTTGACAATCAACGCTTTACTTCAGCTCACGACATTCTTTTCTAGTTAAAATACAATTTGCTTTCAACGGACATTCTCCGTTGCCTCATGCTGCCGATGCAATGAATTTGTTCTCCCATTTCTAATAGTAGCCTTTCGAATTCATGCTGGGCAGCCTGGTCCACAGCAATTAATAGGCCTCCACTTGTTTGTGGATCTGCCGCGACAGCGATCTGTGCTTCCGACAATCCAATGACATTGGCGCCATATGAATTCCAGTTTCGCTTTGTCCCTCCGGGTATAGCACCTTGTTCGATATATGACAGAACACTTGGATCAATCAAAGGCATCTTAACATAATCTATTTGGGCATCTAGTCCTGATGCATTGCACATTTCAAGTAAATGTCCCGCCAAACCAAAACCGGTCACATCAGTAATTGCGTGAACACAGCCCAGCGTGCCTAGATGCTGTCCGATCTTATTTAACTTCAGCATAGATGCTTTGGCTTTATCCATGTGTTCACCTGCCACAATCCCTCTTTTCTCAGCAGTCGTTATAACCCCTGCCCCAAGTCCTTTTGTCAGATAAATTAAATCGTCACAGCGTGCCTGGCCATTCGTCTTCAAATGATCAGTAGGAATCAATCCATTAACTGCAAGTCCGAATATCGGTTCCGGACTGTCAATGCTATGTCCTCCGGCAAGTGGTATTCCTGCCTCCGCACAGACGCTTCTCGCACCTTCAAGTACCTTAGCGGCATATTCTACAGGGATTTTGTCAATCGGCCATCCCAGAATACCAATAGCCAGAACAGGTCTCCCGCCCATAGCGTAAACGTCACTGATTGCGTTAACTGAAGCAATTCGTCCAAAATCATAGGCGTCGTCCACGATGGGCATAAAAAAATCAGTCGTGCTAATTAAGGCTTGTCCGTTGCCAATATCGAGTACGGCTGCATCATCCTTGTGATCATAACCGACAAGCAGACCCGGAAAAGTCTCGCGCATACCGGTCTTTAGGATTTGATCCAGCAGGACGGGTGATATTTTACATCCGCAACCGGCACCATGACTGAATGCAGTTAATTTGATTTCATCCTGGTGAATTGGACTACTCATTCTTTTATTATTTTGTTCTTAAATTCTATAATTTGCTGCGTTATTATTTCTAAGGTGTTCTTTTGCAATCTGAGCCGATGTACTTTTTCTTCCTGTCTCCGGCTTAACCCGTAATCATAGGTTTTGTCATAATAATTCAGGGCGATTGCAACGGCTTTGTCATAATTGCCTGACTGAATATGTTTGATGGCTTCATCGGTTTGTTCATGTCCCAGCCTTTTTCTGATTTTTTCAAAAGATTCAATGAGTTGAACAGGATTATTGTCGTAATACGTATTCACGAGATTTTCAATGCGCCAGGTATCATCAACATCAAGATGAATCAAAGGTGCCTCACGCATAAGTTTCCAAATTCCTTCTGGTATCTGAATTTTGCCAATCGTCCGGCTTTCATTTTCAAGCCAAATTTTTTTGTTAGCATTGAACTTAGATAATTCGCTGTAGAGGTCATTTTCAAACTGTTCGGTTCCACTTTCACTTGTTCTGCCTATCCAACCGAATGCTGATCCTTTGTGATCTGCTAGTTCTTCCAAATCGATTACATTTTCACCTTGTCGCTTCATTTCCCTGAGAATCGAAGTCTTATGACAACCTGTCCTTCCACCAAGAATTACAAAATTGTACCGCTGACAATTTAAATTCTCGAGAATATGTTGTCGGTAAGTCTTGTATCCTCCCTGGATGATGATGCATGTTTTACCTGTCAGTGAAAGAAGCCATGCCATCGAGGCACTGCGCATTCCTCCGCGCCAGCAATGGATGATAAGATCTGAGTGCCCTTCAAACTCTTTCAACGCTGTTTGGTACAACTGTTTCATTTTTGGACCTGTAATTTCAAGTCCTTTAGAAATGGCTTGATCCCTCCCCTCCTTCTTGTAAATTGTGCCAATCACAGCTCTTTCCTCATCGTTGAATAGAGGTATATTGAAAGCACCTGGTATGTGGCCTTGCTTAAATTCAGAAGGTGACCTTACATCAATGATCGGAATGCCGTCATATTGGGCAGTCAGAAACTCAGTTGCAGGAATGATTTTGACGGACATAATTCAGTATACCCATTCATCAATATAGCGAACAATGATGCGAGAAAGATTGAGTGCATCTGAGAGTGCCCGGTGACGTTCGCCTTCGAACTCCATACCATGTTGCTTCAATACTTTATATAGGCCCGATGGTGTAGGAATATCTTTTCGTTGGTGATACTGCGATTTGATATCCACATAAGGGCATAACCATTCCAACTCGAATCGGTGTAATGCTGCATTGGATTGCATAAGTTTGAGGTCCGCTGATCCCCAAGCGCAGAAAATATATTCTTCATCCGGTAATTCAGCCCAGTCCATCATTTTGTCAATTACCTGTGGGAAAATTCGCGCATTATCCACATCCTTTTGGCTGATATGTGTAAGTCCTTTGCAATAAGGACTTAAACCTGGATTCATCACTGGTCGTACAAATGAATTGAAAGTGCTCTTAATACTTCCGTATGGATCAATTATGCAGGCACCAATTTCGATAATCTCCTGTTCTTTACCACGATTATCAGGCCAGCATGTGGCCTCCAAATCAAATACGAAAAAATTCATCTTACATCAACGATTGATATTCTTCTTCGGCAATGTCTTTTAAATCGTCTTCCAGATTTCGAAGTTTGTTGTAATAAAAATATAGCGCAATGAGATCTTCAGTGATTATTTCCATGTTGGAGATCATTAATACCTTTCTGTTGTGAAAAACACCAACCCTGCGAATCCCCTCTTCGATAACCTGATCAAAATCCTGTAGCATCCTGTCTGACATGTAAGCCTTGCCCTGGTTTTGCAGAACCATCATCTTGGCAAGCAATTTTTTGCAGTACACTTTATAATCAGCTAACGGCAATGAAAATTCTTCTTCTGGTGATTGAACAATGTTAATATCATCTTGCTGATTGTGTATTTCCTTGTACATTTTGAATGCGCTGAATGCTACAAAGTGTGCCGGCAAAATAAAATTGTTCTTTTTATATTCGCGGGCTATAGCTTCAGCCAGCTCCTTGGTATAAATTGATTCACGTTGGGCATCATGAACAAATTCGCCTTCCCTTTTAAAATAGTCTCCCAGATGTACAGGTTTGCCATTATGATCGAGGCTGTTGCCATGTGCATCGACGATGTTGCCAAAGACATCCAGGGGCGTTCCAAAAGTGAGATATACGCTGGATGACTTTTTCAGAAGACCCCATATAAAATGTAAATATTCTGAAATCGGAGACGGTCGTTCCTTTGTAATAAACTTCTCCTGCCCGGTCGTTTTCAGGTGTTGCAAAATCAGTGACCGCGCCTCCAATACACTTTCGTAACCAATGACAACGGGTACAATGATGATTTTTCTCGGATCCCGCCTTTGCAATAAGTTCCGTTGCGCCAGCACCATGGAATTCAGAAGTCCAAGCTTGAGTTTGCCTTCAACTTCACCGGATCTTGACCTGGTTCCTCCGGGGAAAAAGATGGTATTCACTCCCCTCTCTGCCAGAAGTCTGGAGTATGTGCTTAATGTGTGTAAATAAATCTGGTTCTTTTTTCTTCGGTCGACACGGTATGCGCCAAGCCGATTCATAAAAAATGCAAAAAATTCGCTGTCAAAAAGATTCAAACCCGCTCCATAACTAAAAGCAGGCAACCCACCGAAAGTGTCCACCATGTAGCCTACGAGTATGCTGTCGAGATTACTCGAATGTGTCGGGACAAGTATGATGGTATGATCCTTAAAAAGCTGCCTGACAACTTCAATCTGACCATTAATGATCATACATTTTTCAAGTCGCTCAATTTTCTTTTTAATGCCACTGAAAGTTGAAAAATTTATTGGGTAATACAGAAAATGAAAAAACCATGTTAATGTCTTTCTGGCGAATTGAAATGTAGGAATATTGAATGAGCCGGAAATTTCCTCAACATACCTGTGAATCAATCGGCTCGCGGTTTGTTTATTCTTCTGAAACGAATCATGAGATTCCTTATTCTCATTGTATTCACGTTGCAGTTTTTTGAAGAACAGTGATTCATTCGGAGGGTCTGCCTTCCATGGATTAGACTTCACACGTTGTCTTTCCTGAAAAATAGTTTTGCTAAGCATCTGATCCAGTTCGCCCGCTCCAACACGTTCAACCTGAACCTCCATGTCCTGAATAACCTTGTCAACGAATTCGGCTCTGTTTTTTGCCAGAATATATACAGGCCAGTCGTGAATATCAGGCAATAAGTGCGGTCTCATATCAAACTGTTTTTTCAAAATTAGAAAGATGCAAAGACATAAATTTCAGAATTTCTTCTTTTCCAATATATTTTTCAGAGCTACTGCAAAAATATTCCGGAATTTTTTCCCAATCCTGTTTGAGCAATTCTTCATAACGAAGAATATTGAATTTTAATTCAGCTTTTTTACATTTGTCACTTTTGGTGAAAATGATCGTAAATGGCACTTGCTTTTCTCCCATCCATCGAATATGATCCAGGTCGGTTTTTTGAGGAGATATGCTTATATCAATAAGTAAAAAAACACAGATCAGGTTTTTGCGGTTTTGAAGATATTTTTCAATTTCAATATTCCAACTCTGACGTCGTGATCGCGAGATCCTGGCATAGCCATAACCCGGAAGGTCAACAAGGTAAAAACGATCGTCAATCAGGAAGAAATTAAAATTGATGGTTTTTCCCGGAGTGGATGAGATCAATGCAAGTTCTTTGCGCTGGGTTATGTAGTTGATCAGGCTGCTTTTTCCAACATTGGATCTTCCCCAGAAGCAATATTCAGGTAAAGTACTCTCGGGCAGAGACCTGGCATGTGGATAAGATCCGATATAACGGGCCTGCTGAAATTGCATTAAGTTAAGATTCTGCTAATGAGGGGGTAAGATATAAAATCTCAGCCTAATATACCGTTTATTTGTGAAAAATCGCCGGAATGAAGTACGTCATATTAAGTTTTGTTTTCTTTTTAGTGGTTGAAAATCAGACCAAAGCACAGTTTGAATGGGGTCTGCTACTCGGAGCTTCAAGTGTCAGCATTAAGCCAAAGACTTTTGTGATCAACAATGATCAAAAGCTTGATTCCTTTTCATTGGCATTCAAGGATGCGAATTACGGATTTCACTTTGGTGGGTTTGTTCGATTAAGTTATCGCAAAGTTTTCATTCAGCCGGAATTCCTGTTTAATTCGAATAAAACAACATTCACGTTTAAGGATTTTACAAAATTGCAGACTTCTGATAGCATTCGAAATGAACGATACCAGCGAATGGACATCCCCCTTATGGTAGGCGCAAAATTCGGCATATTCAGGTTGAATGCTGGACCTGTGGCTCACTTTATATTGAACAACAGATCTGACCTGGTTAATATTGATGGATATGATGATAAATTCAAGTCTGCAACTTATGGCTATCAACTGGGACTAGGATTTGACTTCGGACTTGTCACTTTTGATCTAAGGCATGAGGGCAATTTCAGTAAATACGGAGATCATGTCACCTTCTTTGGAAAACACTTTGCTTCTGACAAAGCAGAAACTCGTTTGATCGGGACTTTCGGTTTAAAATTTTAATCAATTTTGACCCTTGGGTCAAAAAATGTGTACGCTAAATCTGTCAGGTTGCTGATGATGATGAAAATAATGACGGTAACGATGCAGCATCCTGTGATCATCGGTATATCAAAATGTTGCAGCGCGCTGATCGTAAGTAATCCAAGTCCTTTATAGTTAAAGATATATTCTACAAAAAACGAACCCGTCAATAGTGATGCAAACCATGAACTGATCGTGGTGATAATCGGATTCATGCTATTGGGCAGAATATGATGCCGTATCAGTTTGGCTTTGCCGATTCCTTTGGATCTGGCCGTACGGACATAGTCAGATCCTAATACATCAAGGACTGATGTTCGGGTCATTTGCGTGATTACGCTCACCGGGCGAAGCCCAAGAGCCAGTGCTGGAAGAATCAGGTGGCTTACAAATATTTGCTCATCGCCAAGGTCATTAAAATCCCAAAAGCTTCCTTGCAGCGGTAGATGCGTCCATTTTCCCAAAACAAAAGCAAAAATAAGCGCAACAAGCAGTGAGCTGACATAACTGGGAATCGCATACAATATCGTTGTGATAGACATAATCAACCTGTCCCCAGTCGTATTCTGATTCATTCCGGCATAAAGTCCAGCCGCCACACCTAGGAAAACGCTCATCAGAATGCTAGCCAGTGCCAAGGCCATTGTCCCGGGCAGCGCTTCAGCGATATGGCTGATAACGTTTCGGCCGTCATGATATGACTTTCGAAAGTATGGCCACTTGGTAATCCATAATTGTCCGTAGGCGGAAAACAATGTCGTATACCGATAATCGCTCATTCTGGGATCAGATGGTGTGATAATTTGTAGCGGTGACAAGTCTTCAAAGTATCTCCAGACCTGTACGTAAAAAGGCTGATCAAGATAATATTTCTTCTTAAAAAGTTGAATGGTCTCCTCATCCGAGCGCTGACCAAAACTCATGCGTGCAGGATCAACAGGGGTATAGAAGATAATGGTGGTGATCAGTGCCGCCACAGTCAATACCGATAACAGGGCCAGGCTTAATTTATTGATGATCGCACGAATCATAAATGTGAAACACAAATTGACAAAATTATAAATATATCAATAATTCTTTCATCAGTAGCTGGATAAACAAGGGTAATTTTGCATAATTTTGGTGTCGGAAGTTAAATTTTGAAAAGGTGTTGATTAAAAAGCTGGGTGAATTCCAAATAGAGGATATCGATGAACTGA
This sequence comes from Saprospiraceae bacterium, assembly GCA_046329325.1. Lineage (GTDB taxonomy): Bacteria > Bacteroidota > Bacteroidia > Chitinophagales > Saprospiraceae > Vicinibacter. Next base: position 69,544 of record JAXLUU010000002.1, on the reverse strand, counting down.
AATCTCTGGACAAACACTACTGGAACAAGCCATCTGATTTTAAGGATCTGATTCAGGGAGAACCTGACATGAAATATCTTCCTTCTCAAATTGAAATTAAGTCCAAAAGTTATCATTGTAGAACGTTGCTCATCAATGTGCTCAGGCGTCAGTATGCTTCGTTTGATCCTGATTGGGTTGATTCAATACTTCAACCGCTGGCGTCGGAACGATGTTTTGCCATTACCTGTGCGCATCAGGCCAACCTACTTGGTGGTCCTTTGTATTGGTGGTATAAAATCGCACATACTATTGCCCTGGCTCGTGAAGCAACGCGATTATTCCCGGATTATCAATTCGTGCCAATTTATTATTGTGGTAGTGAAGATCATGATTTTGAAGAAGTATCTTCTGTAAATTTATTCGGTAAAAGGATTTCGTGGAGATCCAGCGAGGAAGGGTCGGTCGGCAGGATGTCAGTAGAAGGACTACAGGCCGCAATTTCAGAAGTCAAGTCTTTGTTTATGAATGATCCGGAAGGAATTTTAAGGGTTGACGAAATAGATAAGCTTCTAACAAATTCTGCGGACTATATTTCATTTTACAGAAATCTGGTGCACTATTTTTTCAGGGAAACGCCGTTGATTTTTTTTAATCCTGACGATGAACAAGCCAAATCTGCATTTACCGAATATGTGAACCGTGAACTTCAGGATCAGATGATCTTTCATCAATCTCAGGAGTCCGTTGCTTTACTCAATTCAATGGGTTATCAGCCACAAGCGCATATTCGAGTACTAAACCAGTTTTATTGTAAAGAACACTACAGAAATGGAATTTATTCTGACGGACATCAATTTCATACAAAAGACCAGAAGTACCAGTGGTCGCCCGAAGAAATCAAAGAAGAAATTTACACGCACCCGGCTCGATTTAGCCCTAATGTTGTGATGAGGCCGTTGTATCAGGAATTATTGCTGCCAACAGTGGTTTTCGTAGGTGGCGGAGCTGAGATGGCTTACTGGCTTCAGCTTAAAAGTGTTTTTGATGCGCAGGGTTCGCCCTACCCTATTCTGTGGAGACGATTTTCTGCGATCATTTTTAGTTCCGGAATTCTGGACAAAATGCTCAAATTAGGAGTCCAATGGGATAAGGCTTTTCTAAAAATTCACTTGTTGCAACAATATTATTTGGAAGGTCATTCGAGTATTCTTCAGCGTGTGCAGGATACGCAGGTTCAGCTGAAGAAATTTTTAAAAGAACATCACGATCAGGCAGGAAAGTTTAGTCCCACTTTCCAACAGTCATTGTCTGCAGATTTGACGAGGTTGGAACAGCAAATCGACAAAATTTCACAACGCATTCTGAAAGAGGAAAAGCTGCAGCATGAGTCAGATCTCACTAAAATTTTGAAGATTAAAGAAAGCCTGTTTCCTGATGGAGGACTTCAGGAAAGATCTGAATCAGGTATTCAATATTTTCTGCGGTATGGGCATGAATTTGTAGAGAACCTGATCAGCATTGCCAATCATGAGACGCGGTTTATTGCATTGCAAATATTACGCTAGATTCAGAATATAATGCTGAAATTATAAGTATTTTTGATTTATAATTTGTAATTATTGAAAAGATAATGCGTTAAACAAAATCATATTTCAACCATTATATTTAGGATTAGATGGACAATCTCAAGGATATCATAATTATTGGAGCTGGGCCTGTAGGCTTGTTTACGGTATTTGAAGCTGGATTATTGGGTCTTAAATGCCATCTCATCGATGCACTCGGAGCACCCGGAGGTCAACTAATTGAGATTTATCCCAAAAAACCAATTTATGATATTCCGGGGCACCCCGAGATATTGGCATCAGATCTTGTGGATAACCTGATGAAACAAATATCCCCATTTAAACCTGAATTTACTTTGGGAGAAACCGTAACTGAACTAACAAAGGATCATGAGGGAATTTTTACCTTGATTACCGATCAGGGCACCATGCTTCGTTCTAAAGTTATAGCAATTGCAGCAGGATTGGGATGTTTTGAACCGAGAAAACCGGCACTTGTTAATTTGGAGTTTTTCGAAAAGAAAGGCGTCGACTATATTATACGGGATCCATTAAAATACAAGAATTCAAAAATTGTAATTTCAGGTGGTGGCGACTCTGCTTTGGATTGGGCTATTTACCTGGTGAATATTGCTTCAGAAATTACCTTGGTTCATCGAAGGACTGAATTTCGCGGGGCTCCTGAGTCCGTTCGCAAGTTGATGGAACTTTCAAATTCCGGCAGAATTAAAGTTATAACGAATGCCGAAGTCACCCAGTTAAATGGTGCAACGCATCTTGAAAGTGTTGTAATATCCGTGGAAGGTGGTCAACCACAGACATTGGATGCCCAATTTTATATACCGCTTTTTGGTTTAACGCCTAAATTAGGTCCGATTGCAGGCTGGGGACTTGGATTGGATAAGAATGCCATTCAAGTCAATACACTGGACTATTCCACGAACATACCAGGAATTTTTGCCATCGGGGATATCAATACGTATCCTGGTAAACTAAAACTAATTTTGTGCGGATTCCATGAAGCTACGTTGATGGTTCAATCAGCATTTAAAATTATTCATGGCGGAAAGGATCCGTCATTTAAATACACTACTGTCACGGGAATTAAACCAATGCAGTAAAAAAGAAATGGATATCCAACTCAAAATTATTGATAGACAGGGAGAACATCATGATTATGAGATTCCATCTGATTGCGGACTTAATCTCATGGAGTTGTGCAAGAGTGCTGAAATGGGTGTTGAGGGTATATGCGGAGGAATGGCCCTTTGTGGGTCATGCATGATTTATATTGATCAGGGGCCTGAGCTGCCCGAGGTAAGTGATGATGAAGAGAAAATGCTTGACACCTTGATGCATGTACGAAACAACAGCAGACTGGCCTGTCAAATTAAAATCAGTGAAAAGATTAACGGTTTGCAATTCACTATAGCACCCAATCAGTGATCAGTATGGCAAAAGCTTATTGGGCATTGGCGATGACTTGTATCATCTGGGGCACGACATATCTTGTAAATAAGTTAGGTGTAAATCATATTCCTCCTTTTCTATTTACAGCGGTAAGGCACAGCATCGCCGGAGTATGTATGTTGAGTTATGTCTTTTTTGTTCATAAAGAAAAGTGGCCGGATTTCAGGTTTATTAGATTTCAAATCTTGTTAGGCTTTTTGTTACTAACAATTGGTAACGGTGTTGGCGTATTTGGACTGAAATATATTGATAGTGGGTTAAGTGCAATCCTGGCAGCCACTTCACCAATAACCATCGCACTACTGGTTCATTTTTACAAACCTGAAGAAAAAATTAGCTCCTGGGGTTGGGTTGGGTTATTGATGGGTTTTGCCGGTCTTGTTATTATTTGCATTGAAAAGATCACCTGGCCTCTGCATCGGGATGATAACTTTATTGGTATTGGACTCACATTGATTTCAGTACTTGCCTGGGGCATTGGTACAGTGGTCAGTAAGACCAGAACAAGTCATCACTCTCCATTTATGGCCGCTGGATTCCAGATGATTTTCGGAGCCATTCCGCTTGTAATTGGAGCCTTATTCAGCGAAGATCATTCGGGATTCGTGTTAGATACTCAAGCAGTCCTGATCTGGATCTATATCATCATTTTGGGTTCGCTGGTCGCTTACACTGCTTACATCTATGCACTTCGGTATCTCCCGGCACCAATCGTCAGTATTCAGTCCTATATCAATCCAATTATCGCGATGAATCTCGGTGTCATATTTCTAAATGAAATCATGAGCACTCAACTCATCGTTGGCGCCGTAATGACCTTGATTGGTGTATTTATCATCAATTTTGCAGAGCAACGAAGAAAAAAAATTCTTCGGCTCAAAGATATTGAGGCCAAATAAAGTCTCTTAATCTTTTTTGTAAGGAAACTTCCTCGAAACATTAACCATCAGGGACTTGGCAAGCCTCTCTGAACTGCTTCCCACAGATCCACTGGCGATATGGTCGTATTTCCATTGCAACTCGTCTGTCGTATCATGAATATTCAGAGTGACAGTTGTCTCATTGGTTGTTCCCCAAGCACCAAAAATAACGCCAATGGCAACAGCCGCTCCATCTGACATAGGTTTACTCATTTTAACATTGCCTGAAATGATTGCATCGACACTGAGTAGTTTGCAAAGTTCGGATTTTTGTTTCTCACCAAGGCCGTCATAACTTATGTTATTCTTTTTTAGAATGGCATTGGTCTTGTCAATATCCTGAAACTTCACAGTATAATTATCTTTAGAACTTCTTTTTAAGAATTCGCTGTAGACCTGACTTTGCAAATCATATCCAGTTTTAACTTCTGATTCGTGAATTGATTCTGCAGTAACTCCTTTGGGTAATTTGCCTATATCAATTTGTGCGGCGAATGGAATGATAGCAATAGTTCTGACTTTTTTCTTGCTTTGTTCAAGAGTTGCCGCTTTATATATCTGAGGACCGCATGCAACAAGAAGCCCTGCCATAAAGAAAAGTAAATATAAATTTTTCATCGTAAAAATAAATTGAATGTAAAAGTACAAATGTACTTAACTTCCTTAAACATAATTCAGCTTTGCAGTAAAATGTCTGAGTACGGCTGGCTCCTCCAGTATTTTCATTCCTCTCAGGGATTGTCTCTGATCAAATACTTCACATACAACTTCTGCAACATAGTCTATATGGCTCTGTGTATAAACCCTTCTTGGAATGGCCAGTCGTACAAGTTCAAGTTGTGCAGGTATAAGCTGATGATTCTCGTCATACTTGCCAAACATAAGAGAGCCGATTTCACAGCACCTGATTCCGCCGGCAACATATAATTCGCAGCTCAAGGCCTGGCCCGGATACTGTTCTACAGGTAAATGGGCAGCAAATGATTTGGCATCAAGGTAGACTGCATGTCCACCGGCAGGTTGCATAACAGGAACATGATGAGACTTTAACTTGTTTGTCAGATAATCCATGCTTCGAATGCGATACTTAAGGTAATGTTCATCCATGACTTCCCGCAGTCCAATGGCAATAGCTTCTAAATCGCGACCAGCGAGCCCACCATAAGTTGGGAATCCTTCCGTGACGATGAGCAGGTTTCTCGCAGCTTGTGCCAGTTCAGCGTCATGTAATGCCAGAAAACCGCCAATATTGGCAAAAGCATCTTTTTTTGCACTCATGGTGCAACCTTGCGCATAAGTAAATATTTCTTTGGCGATAACTTCGACTGGAGTATTCTCATATCCGGGTTCACGCATCTTGATGAAATAGCTATTCTCTGCAAACCGGCAAGCATCGATAAATAGAGGTATTCCGTGACTTTTGCAAATCTTGCTGGTCTCACGGATATTATGCATGCTTACGGGTTGTCCTCCACCGGAATTATTTGTAATCGTAAGAATTACCAAAGGAATATTTCGGGCTCCGAGTTGATCAATATGATTTTGAAGTTTATCCAGATCGATGTTTCCTTTAAATGCAGCAGGCACTGTTGGAAGAAGTCCTTCCTTACATAGCAAATCAATTCCTTTAGCCCCACTGTATTCAATATTTGCACGCGTTGTATCAAAAAGTGTATTGGATAAAATATATTTCCCTTGACCGCCTACAAGCGTAAATAGTATTTTTTCAGCCGCCCTACCCTGATGTGTTGGAATCACAAAGGGCATTGAGGTGATGTTCATAACTGCTTCTTCAAAGTGGTAAAAACTTGGACTTCCAGCATACGATTCGTCACCGGACATAATGCCTGCCCATTGATTGCTGCTCATCGCCGACGTGCCACTATCCGTCAACAAGTCGATCATGACATCATTGGAATGCACTAAAAAAGGATTGAAATGAGCTTTGGCAAGAATTAATTCTCGTTGTGCCCGTGTATTAAATGGTATAGGTTCTACCGATTTGATTCGAAACGGTTCGATGATAGTTTTCATAAGCAAACTTTCCGGTCACTTCAACGCTCATTTGATATGATCTCCGGAAAGGCGCAAATATACGATAAAATAGTCTTTTTATAGAGGAAGTTTATTTCTTTTTCTTAAATGGATTCCAGTCCTTCATTTTGTCCTTAATCTGATCGACAGTTGAATCTTTAAGAATTTCGTCAACTTTCTTTCCGCCTTTATCTTTAAGTATTTCCTTACCTTTATTGACGAGTGCACTGTCAATATGTTTGCTTGCTTCGTTGGCTGCTTTGTCAAGTATTTTAGATTTCTCTTCTTCGATTTTTTGGGCAGCCACTTTCTTAAGACTATCTTCCACCCTTTGTGCCTCTTTTAACGCCTTCTCTTTAGCCTTATCAATCTCTTGTTCAGCTCTTTTGTTTAGACTATCTTTTACCTTATCTGTAACATCACTTACGACTGATTTGGTCTGATCACCTAATTCCTGGCCATCGGATCCAAGTAATTTGAAACTAAGCGAAGGATCCAAAAGCGCTCCCTTCATATTGATCAGTACATTGACATGAGAGCCGAATTCCATCGGTACACCTGCCTTGGAAGCTAGATTCTTGAGGAAACCTAATCCTGACTCTGCAACCTCTCCTACTGCACCTACATTTAATTTGTTTCTTGGAATGCGTATTTTAAAATTAAAATCCATTGGTCCCTGAATCTTAGTTGTACCTGCAATACTTAAATCAAGGTCATTGATCTTGGTCGTTAATTCTTTGACCGTAACATTGCCGTTCTCTACAGTAAAGTAGTTTTTGGTGTTTTTTAAATTCAGATTTTTAAGTTCTTTAATATTTAGTTTGCTCGATATGGCTTCAATGGGCTTGTAATTTTTTATAGCAGCATTGATGGTTTCAAAAATGCCTTTAATATTAATATTCGTTAGATCAGGATTCATATTTTTGTCCAGTGAACCAGAAAACAAGAATGCAGAGTTAAATTGTCCTTCAATAAACTTGGCAATCGGAGCAATCAAAGAAAAGGTCTTGATGCTCTCAAATATTCTGGCAAATTGGAGATTTTTCATATCATATTTCATGTCGAATTTAGGCTGCTGAGGATTCGAAGTATTATAGATTCCGGATAGCAGCATTTTGCCACCCATAGAACTTGTACTGAGCTGGTTAAACTGAAGTTCATCTTCGATAACGTTTAAGTCTGCAACCACATCTGCAAGATCAAGCTTGCTGTACTTGACTCTTTTTCCTTTGAATTTGATATTTAGATCCATTCCCTTCGGAACGAGGAATGGTTCTGCTGGCTGAGAAGCAGTCTGTACATTCCCGCTGTTCATAAAATTGTCCGCATCAAAGTAATCAGTTTCAATATTTACGTTTCCTTTGAGGATCTTATCATTCATTGCAAAATCCAGCAGTGGCTCAACTTCCATTGTTCCGCTAATATCAGCACCGTTGACATTCAATTTCATCGTCGATATTTTAAAATGATCATCAGAATAATTACCTTCTGCTGAAGCATTTTTAACCTGATAATCTTCATAGCGAATTAAATCATATTCTGCCTTCCACTGCAATGCTATTCTTTTTCCCAGGGCAGGAACTGTACTTGGCCCACTCGATGATTCTGTTTGTTCAGGTGTGCTTAACCATTCATTGGCATCCATTAGACTGCCTTTGACTTTCATCAACCCATAGGACTTTCCATTCTCCTGAATCAAAGCAAGTGGATTTTTTAACTCTCCATCAAGTAATAAATCGCTTTTTCCGAGATAAACTTTGCCCTGTGTGATTTTGCACGATTGAGGACTAAAGTCAAGTCTGGCTGTATTAACTTCAATGGCTGGAGATTCTACTGACTTATACCTAATTTTATCAAAATTCAAATATCCGCCAAAACGTATTTGGTCAAATTGCTCCTGTATTACCTGAGATTCAGTACAGTTTAATTCAACATCGGTTGAAATGACACCGGATAATTCGGTCTCCTTAAGTGACGGAATTAAACCTTTAATGTCTTTCAGATCGATTGAACCTTTGATTGCAGTTTCGATTTGCGGATTGTTGTACAAACGACGCATGCTTAAATCAATGTGAAATGGTCTTTGATTTAACATAAAATCCATTGGATTCAGTTGTAAAAAGGCATTCGATAAATCATCAGTGGTGTTTTCAGAATAAAATTTCAGATTCACCTGGTCAAGTCTCACAGGCATGTTTCTGTATTGTACCGATCCATTTTCCGCTATACATTCTATTTTCCAGTGCGGATATTGTTTCCTCATTCCATTGTAGATGCCTTTTATTTCCCCAGCTAAGCTAAATCGTCCACTACTATTCAGGTCTTTGTAGTCGTTGGTGAATGCTTTGGGAACCAGACTAAACAACTCACTGAATTCATTGCCAGGTGCTTTGAATTTGAGGTCCAATTGGGTGGATAAGGAATCTGGTTTGCTGATTTTTCCAATAAGCTCAAGGGACAGCGCATTGAGTTTGGTTGAATTCTCACTCATTTCAATGGATTGCTGCGCTTCGTCATATTTTATTTTTAGCTGGTTTGATAAACTGGCATTGGAAAAGTAATGAACACTACCAGAGGCCAAAGTGAATCGCTCAATAGCAGTGGAACACCGTAAGTCATGCAACTTATCGGACAGATCAATACTTCCTTCATGGTTAAGACCTACTACATTACACTGCAAACTACTATCGCGGTAGCTTATATCTCCGTCTTCAATGCGATAGTGCCGAATAGAAAGTGAAATCGCACTTTCCTTCTGATTACTGGTAGATGGTTGTAAAAGTTGGTAATTTGCGCGTCCGTCTGGATATTGAATCAGATTGATTTGAGGCTTGATCAATGACAATCCCTTGATCTCGAGTCGTTCCGTTTTGGTGATAAGGTTCCAGAAGTCAATTTCGGCTGAGAATGACTTTGCTGCAAACAATTGCGTTGTGTCTGCAACATATGAGATAAGGGTTGGTTCTCCAAGGGTGATCGTCCATTTCGGGAAGTTTTTAAATAGCGAAATATCAAGTGTCTGAAAATCCAATTTACCCTCAATCGTTTCATTTGCCTTTGACTTAATGGTTTTTATGATCTCCTTTTTAAATAATAATGGAACTGCAAAAGCAGTAACAGTAAGAATAAAAACCACTGAGAGCATAATTTTAAGTAAAAATCGAAATTTAGGTTTCATGGATATTCAATTTGTTCTGGTATCAACGTTCAGATTGCAAAATTATTGATATTTCATATACTTTTACATCTGAAGAGCGGAAATTGGTATGGGAAAAATATTGGAAATCAAAGATTTATCAATAATTTTCGGCAAGTCCGGAGATGCCAAACATGCAGTTCAAGGCATGGGCCTTCAACTTGAAAAAGGAGAAGTATTGGGTATCGTCGGAGAGTCGGGCTCAGGCAAATCCGTCACTGTAATGAGCATACTAAGTCTTCTGCATCCTTCAGCAGTTGTTCATTCCGGCAGTGTCTTTTTTGATCCGGATGGACCCAGCTCAATTGATCTTCTAAAGGCAGATGAACCTACACTTAGAAGATTCAGGGGTGGGATTATTTCGATTATTTTTCAGGAACCTATGAGCGCGTTGAATCCCGTACGCACTTGCGGGCAACAGGTTGAAGAAGTACTGATCGAGCATAGAAAGTGTGAGGGATCAATGACACGTAAAGTGGTCTGTAATTGGTTTGAAAAAACCGGGCTTCAAAATGTCGAGCGCATTTTCGATTCATATCCTCATGAACTATCTGGAGGTCAGCTTCAACGTGTACTCATAGCTTTAGCGCTGTGTTGTGAGCCGCAGATCGTTATTGCGGATGAACCTACGACCGCACTGGATGTCAATGTGCAGAAGAAAATGCTAGATCTGCTCAAGCAACTTCAAAAAGAACTTCATTTGTCACTTATTTTCATCTCCCATGACCTTGGCGTGATACGTTACCTCTGTGACCGGGTTTTGGTAATGAAGGACGGACAGAAGATTGAAGAAAATTCGTGTAAGCATATTTTTGAAAATCCTTCACATCCTTATACCAAAGGATTAATGCTGTCTCGTCCGCCACTTCGAAAAAAGTTAAAGCAATTGCCTACAGTTAAAGACATCCTCAAAGGTCGTGAAGAGCACTGGTTTGATGATACCAATATCGTCAACAGTACAGAGCAGGACAGAAAATGTTCTGAACTTCAACAATTGCCAAGATTAATTGGTATCCGCAACCTTGACGTAAGATATCCCCGAAGCAATGGATGGTTTTTTCAAAAGAAGAACTGGCATTATGCGGTTAAAGATGTTAGCCTGGACATTTTTCAAGGTGAGGTCGTTGGTCTGGTAGGTGAATCCGGATCTGGCAAAACCAGTTTGGGAAGAGCAATCCTTGGGCTTGCACCGGTGAGCAGTGGCGAAATATATTACAGAGACCAAAGACTAGACGGGCTTTCTTCCAGCGAATGGAGGCTGTTGCGAAAAAAACTGCAAATTATTTTTCAGGACCCCTACTCTGCGCTCAATCCTCGAAGAACAATCTTTGACAGTATTTCTCAACCTTTGATGATACATCACATTGTGGCTAATCGATCTGCCGCTCGTAGGAAAGCTTCCGAATTAATGGAAATGGTAGGTCTTAGTTCACTTTTACTGGATCGGTATCCGCATCAATTTTCCGGAGGACAACGGCAACGTGTTTGTATCGCCAGGGCACTCTCCCTGAACCCTGAATTTATTGTATGCGATGAATCAGTCTCTGCTTTGGATGTGTCAGTCCAGGCACAGATTTTGAATTTACTAATGGACCTAAAAAATAAACTGGGCTTAAGCCTGCTGTTCATTACACATGACCTATCAGTTGTTCAATATATTGCTGACCGGATCATCGTATTAAATCAAGGTGAGTTGGTGGAAGAAGGTAAGCCATATCAGATTATTGGATCACCTGTAAAGGAATATACGCAGACTCTTGTTCAATCAGTGATTGACTAGACAATGTGATCATTGTAGATTTTTCTTAATTCAAGCCCCCCCCAGTTGCCAGAACCTAATAATAGTATCAGTTCAAAGTCGTCCTGACTGGATTGCATGTCCATTTTAAGACTATGCGCTTCCTGAAAAACCTTGATATCACTTCGACCGAATGCCAGTTGAAGTTGCTCTGGTTCCATTACCGGCATCTTTTTAAGTTGGACGGCATGCAGATCATAGTAAATGATTGCGCGCTCGCAGGAAGCAAGACTGCCCTTATACTGCCCAATGAATTCCGGGTTGAGGCTGCTGAAGGTATGCAATTCAAGATAACAAAGGATTCTTTTTCCGGGAAAAGTCTCTCGTACTGCTTGTAAAGTGGCTCTGACTTTAGAAGGTGCATGCGCAAAATCCTGAAATACTTTAAGGTTAGGTCTCTCGCAAATCAGCTCAAGCCTTTTGGACGCGCCTTTAAATGTGGTTACCGCTTCACACACGCTGCGATCATCAATCGCCAGCAAAGTACAAATCTCGCGCACAGCCTGAAGGTTCTGTAGATTGTGTCTTCCAAATATCTCCAGTCCGTAGCAACCCCAATCAGAAATGATAAAGGTTCTTTCCGGACTAATTCTTGAAGGCACCTCAGTATAGGGTATTTTATTAAGATGGGCAGCAGATTCATTGACAAGATTCTTCAAATCCTGATCACCCTCAAAATAAATCAAAGTAGACCCTGGCTCCATAGAATTCATCAATTGACGAAATGCTTCAATATAATCTTCATATTTTGGAAAAACATTGTAATGATCCCAGGCTATCCCGGTTATTACTGCTATCTGTGGTTTGTAGTGAAGAAACTTGGGCTTTAGATCCAGGCAAGAACTGAGATACTCGTCACCTTCAATTATTGCATATTTCGCACCATTGAGCGATACCATTTCTCTAAACCCATCTAGAAGCGCACCTACGAGATAGTCAAATGACTGCCCCGTATTCTTTAAGACATGCATCAACATGCTGGTTGTTGTAGTTTTTCCATGACTGCCGGCTATAACTACCCGGAGTTGCTGGCTATAGGCCTTACCGATAAATTCTGGAAATGAATATATCGGAATCTTTAATTCCTGGGCCCTGATGAGCTCGGGGTTGTCCTTTCTTGCATGCATTCCAAGGATTACGAAGCTTAATTTGTTGTTAATCTTCTCTGGAAACCAGCCTTCATTTTCGGGACAAATCCCAGAATTGGTAAGCCTGGATCGCGCCGGCTCAAAGATCTGGTCGTCCGATCCACTCACTATAAAGCCTTGATTATGAAGTGCTAAGGCTAGATTATGCATGACGCTTCCGCCTATGGCGATCAAGTGTACGTGACCCTGATTCATATTATGAATTAATCTAATTTGTGTCAAACATAACATGATATCACATAATATTGTATCTTTGGGCGCGTTTTGTGGGTATTAAAAATGTGATCTATGAAAAACAAGAGAATTTCATCAAAACTGGCTGGCTTATCAGTAATTGCACTGATGTTACTTACTTCTTGTAACAGAGGATATGGATGTCCTTATGATTTCAGCGTTGCAGAAACGCTGGTACAGTGGAGCAAAGTCCTGACTCAGGTGATTTCACTGATCTTCTAACAAATTATAAACTAAATATAGTAAAGACCGGTACGTAACCTTACGACCGGTCTTTTTTGTATGCACGAATTTGAAATCATTGCAACCCGTGATGGCAGTCCAACCATCAATTCTCAGCGGTTTGGTGCCACATACCATTCTCTTCATGGTGCAGTTGTTGAAAGTATGCACGTTTTTATTAATGCAGGTCTGAATGGTCTTGGAAATCGCAAGAAAATTAAAATTTTTGAACTGGGATTCGGGACAGGTCTCAATGCACTATTGACATTGGACTTTGGCATGTCACTTGATCAGGTGATTGAATACACGGCAATAGACCTCTATCCTTTACCTGAGACAGTGTTTTTAGGTCTTGAATATCCACAACTTAATACAAACAGGATTTCAGGAACAGATTTTCAAAGCCTGCATACCTGTCCATGGAATCAAAATGTACAAATTACACCAAATTTCTCACTGACCAAATTAGCAGATGATTGGTTAAGTTGCCAATTGGAGAGTAATCAGTACGATCTGTTTTATCTTGATGCCTTTGGTCCAACGTGCCAGCCAGAATTATGGTCAGAAGATTCTATGATGAAAGCACACCGAATTCTGGCCAAGGGCGGAATACTGGTCAGTTATTGTGCGCAAGGTCAATTCAGAAGAAATCTGAAATCAGCAGGATTCAGGGTTGAAAAACTTCAAGGGCCTCCTGGTAAAAGAGAGATGACTCGTGCATTCACGTAGGGTGCTTATCCTTATATTACATTTATTATTCATACTTTTACAGTAAATTTTATATTATGTCTACAGTATTAGGTGTTGGCTCTCGTGTTAAACATCCAGCTTTTGGGGACGGCGCTGTAATTGAAGTGGATGTTGCTGCATACAAAGTCTGCTTTATGCAATTTGGAATTAAATTGGTTGGAAAGGATTACAATGCCTGGGAGGTCATCGAAAGAATTGAACCAGGCGAAACTGTATCTTTCAATGATGCGGAGAAAGCACTGGCGAAAATTTTACGTGCCTGGTCAGATATTACAGAGGTTGTTCCCTTAGGTGACAAATGGAAGAACGGTTTAATGATCTTACGACCGGAAGATAAGACTTTGAAAGACAAGGAAATTCCAATTGAAGCATTCTTTCATAAAATTGTCATGGTTCGTGACAGATTGCGCGTGATGGAACAAAGGATCAATTCCAGTAATCTCAATGATGAAGAAAAAATTAATCTTCAACAGTATATCACAAGAATATATGGCAGTCTGACAACATTCAACGTTCTTTTCAGATACAAGGAACAGCAATTTGTAGGTGATAAATCAGAATAGAATTTCAATATGAACTACGCAATTAGCCCACTGGATGGAAGATATTCAGTTCAGCTGAATCCACTTAGAAAGTATTTTTCAGAAGAGGCTTTATTCGAATATCGGGTGAAGGTAGAAATACTTTATTTTCAGGAATTATGCGAAAAGCATGTTGGAGGGCTGAGGTTGACGAGAAAAACCAATTCACTTGTATCCAATATTATTCAAAATTTTTCTGCGGAAGATTATACAAGGATTAAGGCAATCGAGAAGATTACAAATCATGATGTAAAGGCAGTTGAGTATTTTATAAGGGAAAAACTTGAGTCTTTCGGGTTAAGGAAATTTACTGAGTATGTTCATTTTGGCTTAACCTCCCAGGACATCAATAACACAGCCATTCCAATGTTGATCAGGGATGCAACGAATGAGGAATTGATACCCTTATTAACCAGATTGGGGCGCCACATCAGAAATTTGGCTGCAGCTAACCGTAGCGTAACCATGTTGGCTCGTACACATGGTCAACCAGCCTCGCCCACAACGCTTGGCAAAGAACTTGCTGTTTTTGCAGAGCGGCTGGAAATTCAGCTAAAGCAATTGAAGGCTATTGAATACAGTGGTAAATTCGGAGGAGCGACAGGTAATTTTAATGCCCATTGTATCGCTTTTCCTAAAATTAAATGGAATAGATGGGCAGATTTATTTCTGAAAAAAAGGCTTGGTCTCAAAAGACAACAGACCACAACACAAATTGCCCATTATGATGAGTTGGCAAATTGGTGCCACAATATGATACGGATTAATACCATATTGATCGATCTATCCCGTGATATCTGGAGTTATATTTCTATGGAATATCTGACCCAGGCTGTCAAACCCGGTGAAGTTGGTTCTTCCGCAATGCCGCACAAAGTGAATCCAATTGATTTCGAAAATGCAGAAGGCAACCTTGGCATATCATCCGCTCTGGCTCAGTTTTTTGCTGAAAAATTGCCTGTATCCCGACTTCAACGGGATCTTACAGATAGCACTGTATTACGGAATATCGGAGTCCCCTTTAGTCATACATTTCTCGCATGTCTAAGTATAATCAAAGGGCTGTCGAAAATTTCCGTCAATAAGGCGAAAATAAAATCCGATCTAAATGATCACTGGATTATTCTGGCTGAGGGAATTCAAACCATTTTACGCCGTGAAGGCGTTGAAGGATCATATGAAATTTTAAAGGCCCTCACGCGTGGCAAAGCATCTGTGTCCAGAAGTGAACTACACGAATTTATTCATAGCCTCAAAGTTAAAGAAAGTGTCAAAAAAGAATTATTGCACCTGACGCCCTTCAGTTATATCGGCCTTGCTCGTCAAAGGTGAAGAAGTTAGTTTTTTTTACAGGGGCTGGAATTAGTCAGGAGAGCGGATTACAGACATTTCGTGGCGCAGGAGGACTTTGGGAAGGACGCGATGTTTCTGAAGTAGCTTCAATAGAAGGATGGCATCGGAATCCACAGCTAGTTCTTGATTTTTACAACCAACGCAGAAAGCAACTCCTTGATTCAAAGCCCAATCAGGCACACCATTTCATCGCAAGTCTTGAAAATGTGTTCGATATTGAAGTAATTACTCAGAATGTAGATGATCTTCACGAACGTGCTGGATCATCAAGCGTACTTCATTTGCATGGCGAACTTTTAAAATGCAGGTCAGTTGATAATGACGACAGAATCTATTCTTGCCTTGATGACATCCACCTGGGAGATGTGGATTCTTTTGGCGCACAACTTAGGCCTCATATCGTTTGGTTTGGAGAAATGGTTCCCATGCTGGAAAACGCCATTCCAATTATTCAAAGTGCTGAAATAATTGTCGTTGTGGGGACTTCCCTTCAGGTCTACCCTGCCGCAGGTCTGCTGCAGTATGCAGCGCGCGCCGAAAAGATCTACTATATCGATCCATTCCCAAACCTAAGTAATTTACCTGATCAACTCATTGTTCGATTGAAGTGCTTACAACAACCAGCAACGGAAGGTATGAAACAACTCTATGATCAACTTTTGGAGATCGCAGTTAAATAATTAGAATGTTGCAATACCTAATGCAGTGGCAGTGAAGGCGTTTGCCGTAGGATGCTCCATAAGGAAAAATAACTTTAGCCTTTATTTGCAAAATATTCCTTAATCAGTATATTTGCTATATAACACCGGGAATATGCACTTAACACCTGACTTCAAGAAGCAATTTCAGGAACTATTACGTACCAGGATTAAAAAGAAAAAAGACTGGGTTAATGAACTGGCAGAAATATTGCAATGCAGTAATGATGCAGTTTATAAAAAAAGCCGTCTGGATTCCTTTTATACCGTGGATGAGTTGGTCACTCTGGCAAAGTACTATTCTATTTCATTGGACAGCATTATTTTATGTAATAATGATGATGTCGTATTCAGTGTCCCGAATATGCTAGAACCGGTCCGGACAATTGAAAATTATCTGAATCGACTGCAAGCCACATTTTTGAATCTAGAGCATTATCATGATGTTAAAATATATTATGCTTCAAGAGAACTACCTGTATTCTATTATTTTCTAGATCAGAGACTGGCGAATTTCAAAATGTACATTTTTGCACGCAATATTTGGAAACTTCCAAAATTTATTGATCAGAAATACTCGCCGGACTGCTTTTCAGAGCATCTTTATCAACGCATGTATTGCATCTGGCAGAAATATGCCAGCCTGAACAGTTATGAATACTGGAATTCCAATATCCTTGACAACACGCTACAGCAAATCATTTTTTACAATGAGTGCGGTGAACTTGATTCTCTAAATGCAAATAGTATACTGGATGGAATGGAAAATGTATTGCAGCAAATCAGAATCATGGCTGTGAACAGCAGTAAGAAGGACTTATCTGATAATTTTTATTTATTTGAGAATAAAATACTACATACGAGCAATCATGTACTTGTGAAATCTAAAGAGAAGAATATTATATATATCACATTTGATAATCCGAACTTTATTTATACGGACAACCAGAATTTTGTTGAATACAGCGAAAATTGGTATTCGACGATCAGAGAAATTTCGTATGCACTGGGTGCAGGAAGCGGGCATAATACGCTTTCTTTTTTTAATTACCTGGTAAGTAAAATTGATATGGTTAGAAAGAGAATTTCACACAACGGAAATACAGATACGGCCTTGGGCAATAATTGATTCTACAAAACTGAATAAATTGCTGATTAAAACAATTATTTCTTACTCTTTACCGCTTAGGAAAAGAAATGAAACAGCAGCCATTACTCCCCCAGCAAACTGTCCAAGCCATAACATCCAAAGGTTAGAAAATTGAGAGATATTCGTAATACCGAGCACTAACGAAAGAGACGGATTAAATACTCCTCCACTGATTGGTCCCAGCGCCATGGCCAATGCCGAATAAGTTACACCAATTGCCAACCCATAATAATGATTTCCCTGTGTATTACGGCTGGATGCTACATTCAGTGTAACATAGATAAGTCCGAATGAACCAATCAATTCGGCAAGAATGGCCTGTAATGGAAGTTGGCTTAGATCGAGTCCAATAAGGGGTTTTCCGGAGTGCATTGTCAAAAAAATCAGGCCTGAAGTTGCTGCACCCAAGAACTGGGAAATGATATAGACCGGAAGTAACGAAGCCTGCATCTTCCCTCGGATAAGCATTGCGATGCTTACCAAAGGATTGAAATGGGCACCTGATAAGTGCGCTGAAGCGTACACCATGCCAGTCAATATCAGACCTGAAGCCATTGCGCTCAACGCTGGTATTGGCGAAACATTACACATGCAGACAGTTGTGCAGAACAAGAATGATCCGAGAAATTCTGCGAAACCTCGTTTAAGCATAAGTTTATAGTTTTGTCTGATAAATGTAAGCCTAAATCTGAATTCCTTGGATGATAATACTTTAATGGAATACTGCTTAAGCCTCGCTGAGGCGGGATGGCCGAATGTATCGCCCAATCCATGCGTTGGTGCATTCATCGTACACAACGACCAAATTGTTAAAGAAGGTTGGCATCAAAGTTTCGGAAGTGCCCACGCAGAGCGCCATGCCATCACAGCACTCAATGATAATGAAAGAAAACTACTGCCTGAATCAACGCTTTTTGTGAGTCTGGAGCCATGCAATCACCATGGCAAAACACCGCCGTGCACTGATCTGATTATTGAGTCAGGTATTCGAAGAATTGTTGTCGGTTATTCTGATCCTAATCCGCTCATGTGCGGACGCTCTCTTCAATGCCTACGTGATGCAGGAATCGAGGTTATCGGTCCGCTGTTTGATGACTTTGCTACTTATCCAAAGGGTGAAGTTTTTATGACAGGAATCAATCAAAAAAGACCTTATATTATTTTAAAGTGGGCCCAAAGTATGGATAACTATTTGTCAATAAAAGAACAGTGCACAAAAATTACCAACTTTGAAACCAATGTACTTGTGCATAAATGGCGTGCAGAATCCAATGCCATACTCATTGGATATAAAACATTGATTACCGATCAACCTCAATTAACAACGCGTTACTGGACTGGCAAAAACCCGGTAAGATATGTCTTGAAGGATCATAGAGAAACCAACATCATCTACGAAGGCTTTCGTGTTTTGCTAGATGAAGATCTTGCTCATGAATTAACAAAGATGTACATTATGAATAATATTGGAATTCTTATGGTAGAAGGAGGGGCATATACACTGAACAAATTTATTGACAAAGGCTTTTGGGATGAATGTAGGGTGATAACTAATAAAAATATGTACATCCAAAATGGTGTGCCAGCGCCCAATATTCAAGGTATATTAAAAGATGAATATACATTGGGAAACAATCACATATCTATTATCAGGCCGTCGAAATAGTGCAATCGTTAAAAATATTATAAAACTAACCCTACTTGTTCTCAAAATGCCGGCGTGTAAGTGATTTTGTTGTTATTTTGTATAGTTTTTCTACTGCTATACCGATGTTTAATTTAAGTTTGAAAATTGGCTTTTTGGGAATTGTAATCGTGGCATATTTCACGGTTTTGGCTAATAGAATTTATGCTCAGGGACCAATGATCCACTGGATGAGTTGGGAACAAATGGAGAATGCCCAAAAGAAAGAGAAACGTAAAGTAATTGTTGATCTTTATACGGACTGGTGTGGATGGTGCAAAAGAATGGATGCTACGACTTTTAAGAACGCTGATGTAGTGGAGTTGCTCAACAATAACTTTTATGCTGTAAAGTTTGATGCAGAATATAAAGCTGACATAGTATATTTTGGCAAGCTTTATAGATTTGTTCCGCAAGGTAACAAGGGCTATCATGAACTGGCTGCCAAAATTACCAATGGCCAATTATCCTACCCTACTTTTGTTTATCTTGATGAATCTCTAACGCCTATTCAGGCTATTCCCGGTTACCGTGAAGCAGAGGTTTTTTCCATGATAGCTAAATATTTCAGTGGCAACTTTTATAAAACAACACCTTTTCAGGTTTTTCAGGAAGATTATCTTAAAAACCAGAAATAGGAGATTTTTACAAAAAAGACCTTATGCTATTTGGTATATTTATTGTTGATTAAGTTTAGAGCGATTCTTTCGGAATAAAAAAATCATTGTTCCGGCAATAAGGTATGGTAGCGCAAGAAGATACAATATTCCTGTATTCAACCCCCTTCCAGCCATTCCGCCGTTTTGCATATTGGATTCTGCAGACATCTTGCACATTGGACATTGCGCGGCTATAGGTACCAACGCCGTAACAATAATCAGCAGAAAGAACAGTAAAAGCACACTTCTCATAATGCAAAATTATAACAAGGTCGCAACATCAGGTAACAAATCGGACCTGTGATACAAACATAAAGCCAAATAGGAAATACCCATCTTGCCAATCGCCTGTGCTCCGTTGTTTTATCAAGATATCCACGCACATACGTAATCAGAATCAATGGAAAACTCACTGCAGCTAGAATAATGTGGGATATCAGTAGTATAAAATAAATAATTCGCAGGAATCCTTCGCCACAATAAAGCGTCTCTGGCGTCGTAATGTGATACGTAACATATAATATTAGAAAAATTAGGCTCATAATCATGGCCATAGTCATATAACGCTGGTGATTTTCTTTGTTTTTCTTTCTTATCTGAACATAACCAATCATTAGAATCACGGCAGTCAGTGCGTTGAATAAAGAATACAATGGTGGTAGAAAATGAAAATCTATATTGCTTTCGATATGAATTCTCCGCATACTGGCTACAACCAGCAACACTATACCGGACAAAATGTAGACCAGTGTATATAGTTTTTTCTCCAGGGTCACCGGGTTTATTATTTTTTTAGGCTTAAGAATACCGGGTATTCGCGGACAAGCGTTTGCATTTGGCTCGAATCATTGATCAGGTAATAATTTCTGATTTTTTGGTTTTCGTCCACTAAAATGATAACCGGTTGATTTCTATAACCTTCAGGAATATTGAAAGCCTCTGCTGAAAACGGATAGATATGTTCTGCCGCCATATAACAGATCAGCCAATCATTGTTATTTGAAGGGAACTGTAGCAATTGGGTCATTGCCGGCATGGCTTCGCCTGAATTCATACCTGTTATTGTCAAAAACTTTGGATGAAATTCATCCTGACTTTGGCGATATAATTTTAGAATTACTTCGGCTGCATGTATACGTGATTCTCCTATTCCGATAACAGCGATCAGCCATCGCTTGCCATTGAGACTGACAGCTGTTACGGTCTGATCTTTTTCTGTTTGGGTCTCAAAGTGTCCCAGTACAGTCTTAGGCTCCAACGATCGCATGGCATTTTTGCGCATTGCGGTACCTTTTTCGAGAAAATACCAGGCAAATAACGGCATGCCCACCAAGATGATCAATACACCGGTGAACCGCAGAATTCTATTCATTAGCTCCTTTAATGTTTATCGGCAGGATGCTCTTCAGGGCTCAACACTTTTTTTGCATCTTCTTCCGGTTGTTGGGTATTATGCTCTTGACTTTGGTGTGGAGTATTTCCTGCACTTTCACTATGTGGAGCTGGGGGATTCTCAAAAATACCAATTGGACGGTCATTTTTCTTGGCTCTCCAATCATGCCAGGTTTTTCCTTCTGAGAAAAAAGCAATAACAGCCCAGACGAGCAAAAGCGTTGGTAAAAGCACGCTTTTCACCAATCCTGGCACTTCGTATTTCATATGCATGAAATAATAAACTATGAAATAAGCTTTATACAAGCTCATGGAGATCATCAAAAGGTACATCAACCATTTCTGTAAATGAAAATCATGGATAACATAACCTTTACCGAGCAAGGCTACGAATACTTCAATCAATGTAATTATACCAAGAATGATCAGTCCTCTGAGAACGACCTTCTTGCTTTCTTCATAACTTAAATGACTCATTTCCTTTTGTTTTCTTGAGGCAATGGATTAAAGCAAATAAAATACAAGGAATACAAAGACCCATACCAGGTCCACAAAATGCCAATAAAGACCTATTTTTTCAACCATCTCATAATGATTATTTCTTTTCGCATACAGTCCACTGGCTACATTAAGGGCAATAATTATTAAAAAAACAACACCGCTAAAAACGTGAAAACCATGAAATCCTGTAATAAAGAAGAACAATGCCCCAAAGGCCTTTGGACCCATTTTCTGAGTTTTCTCCTCTCCTGCTTCCGTTTTATATTTTAATGGATGGAATTGACCATCGTGAAAATGAATCAGATATGAGCTATGGGCTTTGAATGAATCCCCTGCTTTGATATCATGTCCATCACCTTCCAAGTATGTTCCGTTTTCAGTGTGAGTGCCAAAAGGGTTCCTGACAATACTCATTTTTTCCTCACCAATCAATGTGGTCCATTCCCAGGCCTGACAGCTCAAGAAACCTAAACCACCGACTATGGTTAGCACCATCCAGAAAACTACGCCTTTTTTATTGTCCCGATGTCCTTCCTGTACCGCACGTACCATGGTTACAGAACTAGCAATCAGCACAAAAGTCATAATCGTGACAAATATTAAAGGCATGTGATGAATCCCTCCGGGTAGCGCTGAAAATACAAAATCGGGAACTGGCCATGTCGGCATTGCAAAACGCAATGTACCATACGCGATCAGAAAGGCTGAAAACGTAAAAGCATCTGATAAGAGGAAGTACCACATCATGAGCTTCCCGTAACTTGCCTTAAAAGGCTCACTGGCCCCATTCCATGAGCCACCTTCGTTATGCTGATGCGACATTTGAGCTGTATGTTCTGCTGACATAATTAAATATTTCCTTATTGTAATATTAAAAATATAAGTAAGTAAATCCACAAGGCACCAACAAAATGCCAATATTGCCTCAAAAGGTCTAATTTCAGAATATTCATTTCATTAATCAGGGGACGAACTGCCAATGCAGTCGTAAGGCTTATGATCATTACAATAATGCCGCCAATCACATGCAAGGCGTGCATTCCTGCCAGCACGTAGAGAAATGAAACTGAAACATTTAAATCGATAAATAGTCCCTGACTGATCATTGCTTTGAAAGCTATCACTTGTGTTGCCAAAAATGCAATGCCAGCAAGAAAACTAACGAACATAAATAGCTGGTAATTTTTTAAATCATGGCTTTTAAAAGACTTAAAAGCTTTTTCAAGGAGCACAGAAGATCCAATAATGATCAGTGTACTGTAAAAAAATTGAATAGGAAGTTTGAATTCATACCAGTTACCGACTGGCTTACGAACTAAATATGCACTCGTAAAAGCCCCGAAAAGCATAACGATCGATGCCATCCCGATCCATAGACCAAACTTGAGCGCCTGAATTTTGCTCGGCGCGAGTTCCTTGTCGAATATCTGGACAACTGGCATATCAGTTGATATAAGTATTAAGAATAAACATCAAAAAAAGAACCGGCAAATAAATGATCGAGCAGAACATTAATTTGCGTGCAGCAAGCCTGTCATTGTTTTTATATAAGGCCCAACCATACCATGCAAACACCATCATACTACAGGCAACTAAGACTATTATAGCCGGATGTAGTGAAAGAATAGTACAAAGAGGTGCCAAAAAAATAAGTCCGAGAAGTGCGTAAACCGCTGCATATATTCCAAACCTTGGATCTGGCTGGCCATCAATATCTTTGATAAGCTTAAAACCTGCATTAACATAATCGCTGTGCCCTAAAAATGCAATAGACCAGAAATGAGGAAACTGCCAAAGATACTGGATCGCAAAAAAGCACAAAGCTTCAATCGTGAGCCCCTGCTGTGCGGCCACGGCTGCTATTAAAGTTGGTAATGCGCCGGGTATTGCACCAATAGGCACTGCCAATGTTGAAAACCTTTTCACAGGAGTATAAATGAAAGCATATAGGACAAGGCTTAGCATTCCTAGTGTAGCGCAAATAGGGCTAATAAGAATAAGACAGCAAATACCTAATACCGTAAAAATTCCTGCAAGTAAAACTGCAGTTGAAAGACTCATTCTGCCACTTGCCAATGGTCTGTTGCGCGTGCGCTCCATAAGTTTGTCAAAATCCCTTTCAAGACCCTGATTTAAGGTATTCGCAGCAAAAGTGATCAGTAGCCCACCAACAGCAAGCAGAAATACGTTCTGATAGCTAAATCCATTACCCGCAAATATTAAATACGTTGCGATGCTGCTGAATACCACCATCAGGCTAAGCTTAAATTTAACAAGTAAGCCTAGATCTCTGATGAATGCACCAGTATAGTGAAACGCAATTGATTTCGGTTGACCCACGTACTTATTTGTTTTTAATGACTGCTGTGTTCTTCACCTTCACGAAGTGGTACATGCTGCTGGGTATACTCAATACCATCTTTGCCATAGTCATATGCCCATCGCTGAACAGTTGGAATTTTGCCCGGCCAGTTACCATGACCAGCATCGATTGGAGTGGTCCATTCCAGAGAATTAGATCCCCAGGGATTTTGCTCGGTTACTTTACGACCTTTGTACATACTCCAGAAAAAGTTAACCACGAAAACCAGTTGTGCCATAAATCCAAAAATTGCCGCAATGGTAATAAATTGATTCATCACATCGAATCCGGAGAAGGCTTCAAAATTATCGAAGCGATAATATCGCCTTGGAACACCAGCCATTCCTAAAAAGTGCATAGGTCCAAAAACCGCATAAGCAGAAATCATGGTGCACCAGAAATGTATTTTTCCAAGCGTATCATTCATGAATCGTCCAAACATCTTGGGAAACCAATTGTAAACACCAGCAAACATTCCAAAGAATGCTGCGACACCCATCACAATATGGAAATGTGCTACTACAAAGTATGTGTCATGCTGTTGTATATCAATCGCTGAATTGCCAAGGAAAATACCAGTTAATCCTCCAGAAATAAACATTGAGACAAAGCCAATACAAAAGAGCATTGGTGTGTTCATACGCAAATTACCCCCATAAAGGGTACTGATCCAGTTGAATACCTTCACAGCAGATGGTACCGCTATGATCAACGTAAAAATGACAAAGAAATTGCTTATAAATGGATTCACACCAGCCATGAACATATGGTGTGCCCACACGATGAACGACAAAAATGCAATCGCAAGAATTGAATAGACCATGGCGCGGTATCCAAAAATTGGTTTGCGGGCATGGACAGAAAGTACTTCAGAAACTATGCCCATTGCAGGAAGTATAATGATATAGACTTCAGGGTGGCCCAGAAACCAGAAGATATGTTGATACAAAATCGGACTTCCTCCTATTCTGTCCAGGGCCATGCCGTTGACAAAAATATCAGAGAGATAGAAACTTGTTCCCATGCTGCGATCAAATATGAGCAGTAAAAAACCTGAGAAAAGTACAGGAAACGACAACAGGCCGAGAATGGCTGTAACCAAAAACGCCCATATTGTCAAAGGCATTCTCCATAGACTCATTCCTTTGGTCCTTAAATTAAGCACAGTTGTGATATAATTCATACCACCCAAAAGGACACTGACAACAAAGAGTGCCAGTGACACAAGCCATAGTGTCATGCCTGCACCAGAGCCAATGGAGGCCTGTGGCAATGCGCTTAGTGGCGGGTAACCTGTCCATCCTCCTGAAAAAGGTCCTGTACTTAAAAATAAAGAATAGAACATGACAACACTAGACAGAAAGAAAAACCAGTAAGAAAGCATGTTGAGAAATGGTGAAGCCATATCACGTGCGCCCAGTTGAAGCGGAATCAGAAGATTGCTAAAAGTTCCACTTAGTCCGGCAGTTAACACGAAAAAGACGATAATTGTACCATGCATGGTCACCAATGCATAATAAAACTCAGGCTCCAGACTACCTATGCCTGCATCATTGATGGTTATCCATTTTCCCAGTAAAGGTTTTAGCCAGGCGATACTGGCATCTGGAAAACCTAATTGTAATCTGAAGATAATGGACATGGCAGATCCGATGATCGCCCAAAATATCCCGGTAAACAAAAATTGCCGGGCGATGATTTTGTGATCCATACTAAAAATGTACTTCGTAAGGAAGTTCATTTGGTATTTGTCACCCTCATGATGCTCATGAAAATGATCGTCGTAACCTAATTTTTCAATTAAGACGTCCTGATCCTGGTGGTTATGATGTGCAGACATATTTTCTTATATTAAAAAGAAAGTATTTTAAATTCAATTCTTCTGTTCATTGAGCGGCCTTCTTCAGTATCATTAGACGATACCGGTTTAGTCATTCCGTATCCTGCGGTATTCATTCTTTCAGAATTTACAGAATGTTCAATCAAATAAGCTTTTACTGAATTGGCCCGTTCCCTTGAAAGATTCAGATTAGCAGAGGCATCTCCGACATTATCTGTGTGTCCCGCAATTTCCACTTTCAAGTTAGGGTATTTTTCGAAAGCTTCTTTTAGTACACTGAGGGCAAATTCGGATTCACTGGATAATTTGCTGGAGCCAGTCTCGAAGTAGATGTTATGAAGATTGAGAACACGGTCTGAGGAATTTTTATTGGTTGTATCCAATGCTTTCAGCAATGCATTCTTAAGCTCCGCAGCCTCACTTTTAAGCTCAAGATCAAGTTTTTTCCCCTTAAAAGGATCTTCGTCAGTATTTCGAATAGCAGACATATACTGTGATTTCTGGCTAGCCATCCATTTTTCAAATTCTTCAGGAGAAACAACTTTAACAAGACGGCGCATGCTATAGTGTCCTTTACCACATAATTCAGCACAAGCCAGTTCGTAATTAAAAGTTTTCCATTTTGGTTCACTGTTTGGATCGTTGGGATCTGAAGGAACATTATATTCTTTGTACTTTCTAAGCTCCTGTCTGAATTCTTCAGTAGTTTTTGTTGGCGTAAATACAAAATAGGTAGGAATTCCCGGTACTGCATCCATTTTAACCCTGAAATGAGGAAGATAAAAGTTATGTAATACATCTCGAGCAGTAATACTTACCCTCACTTTCTTACCTTTTGGAAGCACCAATTCATCTGAATTGAAGTCATCAAGATTTCTTTCATCATGCCAGTCTTGACCTAAATCATTACTACCGGGCTTGATGAGTCTAAAATCCTTAACGCCCAGCTGTCCGTCTTTTCCAGGATATCTAAGATTCCAGGCAAATTGCCAGGCTGTCGCTTCAATAGACAAGTATTCATCACCGGACTTGGTGTCCGCCATAATTTCATTCCATGCAAAAAGACCTTTGACAACCAGAATTACCATGACAAATGCAGGAATACCTGTCCAGATCATTTCCAGTTTGTCATCATGAGGCAAAAACATGGCTTTGCGCCCTGGTCTGTAACGGAATTTGTAAGCAAAGTAGAAAAGTGCAAGATGGCAGATTGCAAAAACAATAATGGTAAAGAATGCCGTGATGTTAAACATGGAGTCAATCTTTCCTCCGTGTTCTGATGCAGCTTCGAGTGGGCCATATCCCAGCATATAGTTGGCATAATATAGCGAGCCCCAAATGAATGTTCCAAACAACACCACGCAGAATAACAATAATCCTTTGGAGTTTAGATCAGCACTGGCGATCTCAGAGGCTTCCTCCCCTTTGAGTTCTTCTGATATTTCATAGATCTTTGCAATCTGCACAAGAACTACGAAAAGCAGTGCAACCGAAAATATTATAATTAATGATGTCATGACCTTCTAATATTTAAAGTATTAAACGTGATGATGTAAACTTTCTTCGAGAAACGGATCTCTTTTAGGTGTCAATGGCGCCTTCGACAGAAAATGCAAGGTCGTTCCAATAAATAATGCTAAGAAACCCAGCATTAATCCAATTTCCGGCAGTCCAGGAATGGAATATCCAATATTGAAACCTGCTCCATGGCTGCCATGTGCAGCTTCAGAAGAATGTTCAGACAAAGCCTGTGCAGCACTACCTGCCTGATGCGATCCAAGTTCAATTGAAGTGTGGAGCGCACCTGGTTTAATCATTTGAAACAAATCAACCCAATGTCCAATAAACACGAGCAATCCTACCAGTATTAGTGTTCCGTATTTTCGCTTAGTGTCATTTCTTAGTAATATAAGAAATGGCAATACAAAATTAATTACAAGATTGCCGTAAAACAATATAGGATATTCACGTATACGGGTTTTAAAATAAACAGTTTCCTCCCCGACGTTGCCATACCAGATCAACATATACTGATCAAACCAAAGATACGTCCAGAAAACTGAGAAAGCAAACATAAACTTACCCAAATCATGAAAATGCTCCATGTTGACGGCATGGTAATAGCCTCTGCTTTTAAGATAAATCAACAAAAGAATAGTCAGAGCAATCATGCTTACAAAACAACTCGCACTCGAATACCAGGCAAACATGGTGCTGTACCAATGCGGATCTATTGACATGATCCAAAGCCAGATGGCAGCAGCACTGCTAAAACCTGCAATTGGAAGAAAAAGGGCCGCATAAAACTTCATTGACTTATAATGTACAAATCGGCTGTCTCCATGGTCATCTTCATCAATGCTGAGATCAC
Source organism: Saprospiraceae bacterium (assembly GCA_046329325.1). GTDB lineage: Bacteria > Bacteroidota > Bacteroidia > Chitinophagales > Saprospiraceae > Vicinibacter. The sequence goes on along the minus strand of JAXLUU010000002.1, from coordinate 41,634 downwards.
GCATTTTCTTGGCAAAAAAGAACCAAACAACCAAAAAACCTAATCCAGCAAAAGTGTAGAAATTTTTATTTAAAAAACTGGATTTACCTTTAATCACAGGATCTGTTGCGGCAGTCTGTGGATCGGCCCAATGATAAAGATTATGCCATCCAAAGTAAATTCCAATTGCTATAAGGCCCATTAACAGAATACCAAAGAGCAGGAAATGTGACATTCCATCCCAGATTCTTCTGAAAACAACATTCCAACCTGCATAAGCAGTCACACTAACACAAATAAAGAAAATGGCCATCAGTGCTATCAAGGTAAAGAAAACACTGTTGTGAAGAATATTGGTCCAAAGCCGGGTGTGTCCAAGGTCATCATTGGCACCGATATAAATCAGAGAAATCAGTCCAATGATACCGAGTACACTCAATATTATTTTGTCACTGATGGGTAGTTGTATATGCTCTGTATTCATTCTATTTCTTTTACTTTGAGTCTCTATTTTTTAATGGAAGGGCTTGCAGCAACTGATGCAACTGATGCGCTTGCTTTTTTCGCATCAAGTATAGCCTGAGAATTAGTGAAAGTATTTTCGGTCGGCGAATACTTCAGATTTTTGGAAGCTGCCTGTAGCGCGCGTATGTAATGCAGTACTTCCCATCTTTCTGTATAAGATAGTTTGTTCGCATAAGAACCCATTACATTTTTTCCGTACATCACAGCATGGTAAAAGCGACCCTCTGATGCTGCAATAAAATCATCTTTGAGAAAATTAGCAGGTTGTGCCGGATACTTGCCGCCATCATCGCGGACCAGGTATCCGCCGCCATCCCCTTTCTCACCATGACAAATACTGCAATAGATTAGGTAATTGCTTTTGCCGGATTCCAGCGCTTTTGCGGTTAACGGCAATGGGTTGGAAGTGATTTCTCTCGATGCACGAAGGCGCTCTTCCTCCGTGTCATTGTAATAATAATTTTGATGTCCATTACCACGGTAAGGCATAGCGTTATTGCTTAGGTCCCCGCAGATCATCATTTGTGCTCCTCCATTGCTGGCAGAATCTGTGTAATTTACACGAACTGAGCCACGTGCAATGCTTCCTTTCACCGGTAATCTAGGTATCGCATATTGCCGATAATCTTCTATACCATTCCAGTGGTGCAACGAATAATATTGCTGACTATTGGCCTCATATGCCACGGAATGTGCCATGTCAGGCATATATTCATGTCCGGGTTTATTGCCCTCAGCTGGTGAACAACTTAGGTATAAACCAGATAAAACAATCGCAGCTAAAATTATCTTATTCATCGATCAGATGGTTTTAGTATTTATTTCCTCCGCGCCGGATTCAGACAGTAAGCTTTTTGCCACGGATTCATTTACGGCAGTTATATCGAAGGCCAGACAGAATTTGTCATCCGTTGTTCTTAAATCTATCTGCGGATTTTTTACACCTGGCCACAATCCACAAATCGTATAAAAAGTGATCGTCATACCCCAGGCAGCAAAAAGAACTGTAAGTTCAAAAGTTATCGGTATAAATGCAGGCACAGACCAGTAAGGTTTTCCACCGAAAATAATTGGCCAGTCCTTCGTAAAAATCCAGGTCATTCCCAAGAATGCAGTCAAGGTGCCCAGGGCGCCATAAACAAATCCTGCGATGTGTAATCTTGATTCTGAAAGGCCGAGTGCCTTTTCCATTCCATGAACAGGAAACGGAGTATAAACATCAAAGATGTCAAGATGCTGAGATTTGGCTTTTCTTACAGCATGCAAAAGCTTTTCCTCATCATCATAAATGCCGTAAACAAGATCGACGTTATATTTTCTCATGATATATAGTTATTCTTTAAACCTGATTAATGATGATCAATGGAAGTTGTGTGTGATTTATCGTGATGTCCATGATTTGCATTTTCCCCGATATACTGATTGCCTCCAACCTTAAGAATATGTTTGATCTCTGCAATAGCTACAACAGGTGCTACACGTGTGAAGATCATATAGAGTGTAAAGAAAAGCCCTATTGTTCCGACAAATATTCCAATTTCGACCCAAGTCGGACGATAATAACTCCATGAAGAAGGCAGATAATCCCTTGCAAGCGTAGTAGCAATAATCACAAAACGTTCAAACCACATACCTATATTGACAAAAATGCTCATGAAAAATGTGACAAAAACACTCCTTCTGAATTTCTTGACCCAAAAAATCTGTGGCGAGATAACGTTACAGGCCATCATTCCAAAATAAGACCACCAATACACTCCCATGGCTCTGTTAAAAAAGGCGAATTGCTCATAGATATAGCCTGAATACCAGGCAATAAAAAGCTCAGTCAGATAAGCAACACCTACAATGGTTCCAGTAACAAGAATAACCTTGTTCATGGATTCGATGTGCTCAAGTGTAATATAATCTTGGAGATTAAGTATTTTACGAGTCATTACCATCAGTGTCTGCACCATAGCAAAACCAGAGAAGATCGCACCGGCAACAAAATATGGCGGAAATATTGTAGTATGCCAACCAGGAATAACTGATGTTGCAAAGTCAAAACTTACTATAGTATGAACTGAAAGCACAAGAGGTGTCGACAGTCCAGCGAGCACGAGTGACAGTGATTCCCAACGCTGCCAATGCTTTGCAGATCCTGTCCATCCAAAAGACAAGGAGTTGTAGACTTTTTTACGAAACCCACTGGCCCTATTGCGAATACTGGCAAAGTCCGGAACAAGTCCTGTATACCAGAATAAAAGTGATACAGAAAAATATGTCGAAATCGCAAATACGTCCCACAACAACGGCGAATTGAAATTGGGCCACAACGATCCTCTTGTATTTGGGTATGGAAGGAAATAAAAGACAACCCACACTCTGCCTACGTGAATCACAGGAAACAATGCAGCGCATATCACAGCAAAAATAGTCATGGCTTCAGCCGCCCGGTTAACGCCTGTTCTCCAACGCTGTCTGAATAAAAGTAGGATTGCTGAGATCAATGTACCAGCATGTCCGATACCGATCCACCAAACAAAGTTGGTTATGTCATAAGCCCATCCGATGGTCCTGTTGGCACCCCAGGCTCCGATCCCAAACCAAATTGTCCAGCAAATACAGAACAAGCCAAATGCAAGCACTGATACGGCCACAATAAATGCCAATATCCATGCCCTGGTAGGTGATTTTTCTGTGGGTGAGCACAGGTCTTCTGTGATCTGATGGTAGGTTTTATGACCTTCTACTAAAGGTCGTCTAACCGGGGCTACAACTCCTCCTGACATTTGATTAATGTTTATTTAAGTTATGCTTCAATGGATTCATCTCTGTTGGTGACCTTCATGGTATAATTGACAACTGGTCTTACACCAATCTCTTCAAGAACAATATAATTTAATGGATTTTTCAGATTTTTTGCGAGATGACTATTTTCGTTATTCATGTCGCCGAAAGTAATAGCACCCGTAGGACAAGCAGTCTGACAGGCCGTTTTCACTTCATTGGCCATTAACGGACGAGATTCTCTCTTCGCATTAAGTTTTGATTCCTGAATTCTTTGAACACAGAAAGAACATTTTTCAATTACGCCCCTCGTTCGAACAGTAACATCTGGATTCAATACCATGCGTATTAGATTCTCGCCATAATATGGGGTATCAGTTTCTCCGGCCATCATTTTTGAATTACCAGGAAACAGATCCGTCTGTGTATAATCATACCAATTGAATCTTCTCACTTTGAAAGGACAGTTGTTGGCACAATAGCGTGTTCCCACACAACGATTGTAAGCCATCTGATTCAACCCTTCAGAGGAGTGATTTGTGGCGTTAACAGGACAAACGTTTTCACATGGCGCATTGGTGCAATGTTGACACATCATCGGTTGGTAGACCACATTGGGATTATCTACATTGCCATAATAGTAGCGGTCGATGCGTAACCAGGTCATTTCATGATGTCTGGATACTTCACGCTTGCCCACCATTGGAACATTGTTTTCAGCAACACAGGCAACTGCGCACGCACTGCAACCTATACATGCATTCAAGTCAACGTGCATTCCCCAGTGATGTCCCGCATTATATTGATATTCATAGCTTGGGTATAGGGAATTATTATTTAGTTCCTGTGCCTCATGGCGCTTTTCGTTTAGCTCTTCGATTTTCTCCTTCAGTTCCGAAATGGTACTGGTTTTTAGTATCGTGCGGTCAGTTAGAGATCCCTGGTATCCTTTCGTAAGAGGTTTGAAAGCATCATCAATTAGCGCAGCTTCGTCTGCGTTGATCATTTTACCACTTGATTTTTCAATCGCTTTGACACCAAGGGTGTGATGATGCTGAACACAGGCAAAAGATTTTTCCAATCCGATTCCTGCTTGCTTCAGATCAGCATTCTCTATATAGTATTGAGTATGCCCATTTTCGTCCGTTGTTAAGAAAGGGTATACATCGGTGCCAATTCCGGTACCACATACCCCCCCATTCTTTCTTCCATAGCCAAGTGCTACAGATACTGTTCCAGGCATCGTTCCGAATTGCTTTATAGCGCCCAACTGAAGTTTTTGATTATTCAGTGTGAGGTCCACAATAGTGCCATCTTCTTTTATATCTTCAAAACTTATGAATCGACGGTCTCCATCAAAACTGATTGGTACGCCAACATAATTGCCCCAGGCACAACGCGAAACAGGTTCTGGAATTTCCTGCAACCATGGATTATTGGCATACTGGCCAGCACCAATACCGATATTCTCTGTAATGGCAACTTCTAGATTACTTCCAGCAGAAGGTTTAATTTTAGAAGCGGCATTTCCCAAATTTCCAGTAAAATTTAAATTTTCAGTTGTGGCCGCAGCTTCAAAAACGCCGTCATGCAGACATTTATCCCAAAAAGCCTGCATATCGTTGTTGGTAGCACCAAAACTTTCTTTCCAGGAATTCCGTAAATAATCATAGTAAGGTTGTTCTGCCTGAGCATTTAGCATGGCAGATTTACACCAAACCAACAGACTATGTTCTGCCTGCCTTGTATTGTGTATCGGGTTAATTGCCGGTTGAATTAAAGAATAAATTCCTTTTTTGGGTTCAGCATCGCCCCAACTCTCAAGATAGTGGTGATCCGGCGCACTAAAATTACACAATAAAGTGGATTCATCCAGCAGGGTATTTAAGCTGACCTTTACGGAGACCTTTGACATTGCCTCTGTAAATTTTGCAGACATAGGCGAGTCATAGGCAGGGTTGGCATTCCATAATATTACGGCGTCTACCTGACCACTATTCATTTCGTTTATTACAGAAATAAGATCGGCCTCATTGCCTTGACGCTGATATGACAGACGAGTCATTCCTACCGTTGAGCCGATATTGCCTAACAGTTGGTTAATTCCAAGGACAATAGTTTGTTGGTCAACGCTATTATTACCGCAGATTACAAGAGATTTTCCCTTGTTGGCGACCAGCGCTTCAGCGGCTTTTGTTAAAGAAGCTTTTGCTTTTTCATTGACCTCCCCTCCAGGCAGACTATTTCCACCCGTTTTAGCAGCAACAAGATTGAATAAGGCAATGATGGCACTTCCCTGTTCAGAAGGCTTAACAAGTATTCTGTGGTCCGCATTGGATCCCGTTAAAGACATCTGAGATTCAACCTGAAAATGTCTTGACATTGATGGTTTCTCGGCATCCACTTTACGATTGGTCACATATTGTGCAGCGTACTCAACCGGTGAAATCCAGGTTCCAAGAAAATCGGCATTAAAGCTTACGATCGTTTGGGCAAGATCAAAACGGTAATCTGGTATTGCGCGTACACCCAGACAGTTTTGCATTGCCTGAAGTAATCCTGCGCTTGAAACCGCATCGTACATTACGTGCTTTGTATTCGGAAACTTTGAAATAAACTCTCTTAATACTTTTTTAGAGGTGTGGCCAAGTATTGTCGGAGAAATAATTCTGATACGGCTACCCGCATTCAAGGTATTTCCAATCTCATTGTCGAGATCATTCCAAGCTAAATTCTCAGCTTTTCCGCCATTCAGTCTTGCGGCGTTTTTTAACCTGTTTGTATCATAGAGAGATAAAACAGATGCTTGTGCTCTTGATGAGGTACCTCCTTTTGAAATTGTGCTTAAAGGATTGCCTTCAATTTTGATAGGACGACCTTCTCGTGTTTTAACAAGGATCGAACAATAGTCGCCGCCGTTTACAAATGTTGATGCATAATAATTGGCAACCCCCGGAACGATTTCATCAGATGCAACCGTGTATGGAATGGCCTTTTTAATTGGCATTTCGCAGGATGCTAAAGTTGCCGCTGATATTCCAAACCCCAGCATTTTTAGAAAATCTCTTCTGTTAGCTTGTACTCCGGACACTGCATCATCCTCGAGCAATGACTGGATGTTTACATCACTTCTTTCCGATGAAATTTCGCTGATCAAAGAAGGATCGTTCATCAGATCCCGCTCACTTACCCATGCTTGATTTGTATTTGTCTTCATTTGCTTCTATCGTTTGAGATCAATAATGACATTTTTGACATTCGAGGCCTCCAATGTCGGACACTTTTACACTGGTTCTTTCTCCTTTTTTAAGTTCCTCATGATATGTTTTGTAGTTCTCATAGTAAGGGTTATCTGTAAATTTAACATCGGTCTGACGGTGGCAATTGATACACCATCCCATAGACAAAGGTGCGTATTGTCTTAATGTTTGCATATTTTCCACATTGCCGTGACATTTTTGGCAGGCAACCTTACCTACAGTAACATGCTGGGAATGGTTAAAATACACGTGATCCGGAAGATTATGAATCCTAATCCATTCAATAGGTCCCTGAATTTTATGTTTTTGCTCACTGGTCATAGCAGCAACAATTTCATGCCACTGATTTTCGATTTCAGTCTGGGCGTTTTCGGTTAAATCTTTGACGTTATTTTCAGATTTGTAATTATCTGAAATCCATTTCTTATAAATCTCTGTAATGGTGTCCATGCCCAGGTTGTCATAATTCTCAATATACTTGTCAACATTTGGATTATAACCTATGGATGTAAATATCTTCGTCAGTTCGGTCGTTCCGTATTTGCTACCTTTTTTGATCGCTCTGTGGCAGTTCATACAGGTTGAGGCGCCTGGAATAACACTCTGCTTGGACCTTCTTGCGCCGTCGTGGCAATAATTACAGTCGATTTTATTCAATCCGGCATGGGTTGCATGGCTGAATTTAATAGGTTGATCAGGAGCATAATTCTGTTGTCTTCCTAATGAGATCGCATTATTAGCAGTAGTATAACCTCCAAAAAGAATGAGACCAAAGAGTACAAGGGAAATTACTCCCTTACTGGTTAGCTTGTCCCAGATACTTGCTCTTGCTGCCGTAGTATCACCCAAAGCTAATTTGCGCGTATAGGTCAGGTCTGACATGACATTCCAAAGGAATAATGCCAGACTTAGAAGTACACCAAAAGCCACATATATCCAAATCGGTGAAAAACCACGGTCACCGCCGTTTTGACCTCCTGCTGCGACTGCCGCTGCATCGGGTTTGGGACCGTATGTTCCTTTAAAAACACCTTCTACATAAAGAAAAATACTCTCAATTTCATCATCTTTCAGATTGGGAAACGCAGTCATCACTGTCGGCTTCCATTGGTTCCAGAGTTCTGTTGCTTTCGGATGTCCCGCGCTGATCAATGCCTGGGAATTGCGAACCCACTTATGAAGGTCTTCTTTTGGATAAGAAGCCCACCGCTCAACCGCTCCGCCCAAAGCAGGACCGGTTAGCTTGTCTTTCATGTTTTTGTTATGGCAGGAAGCGCAATTGTTTTTGAACAAGGTTTTACCTATTTCAATGTCTGGCGCGGCAAACAGGCTCGCAGTAGATATTGCAACTAGCAATAATAACCCGATCAGGCGATGACTAAACATAAGTGGTTGATATAAAGTGAGATACAAATGGCGATTCGTTTTATCTTGTAAAAGGGATATTAGTTTGGCGCAAATTTAGGCTTAAACTTGACATACTCATCATTTCAGCATGAGGAATTAATTTAATGTTTTTAATATTTTTTAAATAGTTCCCCATTTCCTCGTAATTTAACGTTAAAAGTAGTTTTTAGTTTAAACGGCAATTGGCGCCTTTATGGCTGGATGTGCTTGATAATCAATTAATTCGAAATCTTCAAAACAAAATTCATCGATATTTCTACGCAGTGGATTTATTTTCATTTCCGGAAGATTTAGAGGAGTCCTGCTGAGTTGAAGCTCTGCCTGTTGTAAATGGTTCAGGTAAAGGTGCACGTCTCCAAATGTATGAATAAAAGTACCCGGTTGAAGGCCGCATACCTGTGCAATCATCAGGGTCAGCAATGAATAAGAGGCAATATTAAAAGGCACCCCAAGAAAAACGTCCGCGCTGCGCTGATAGAGCTGGCATGACAATTTGCCTTCCCGTACGTAAAACTGAAACAAACAATGACATGGGTTAAGTGCCATTTCAGAAAGTTCAGCAACATTCCATGCACTGACAACAAGTCGTCTTGAGTCAGGATTCTTCATGATCTGCTCAATAACCTCCTTGATTTGATCAATTTGGCCTCCCTTTCCATCAGGCCAGCTTCGCCATTGCCTTCCATACACCGGGCCCAAATTACCTTGAGTATCAGCCCATTCGTCCCAAATTGAAACTCCATGCTGATTCAAATAGGCGATATTTGTATCACCTTTTAGGAACCACAGGAGCTCATATATAATGGACTTTAAATGCAGTTTTTTGGTTGTTAAAAGCGGAAACCGATCCGCCAAATCCATATGCATTTGATAGCCAAAAATGCTTTTGGTTCCAATGCCAGTACGGTCAGATTTGACGGTGCCATTCAGATAAACATGCCGGAGCAAATCAAGATAAGCCTGCATAATAGAATCGGTGCAAAACTAAGTATATAATCCATAATTGATAATATATTTTTTAAATATTTATAATACCCTATATATCAGACTAAACCAAGCTATTATGGCAGTTTATTTGCTTAATTTTACATTCAATTTATAGTTTTATGAAGCGTTGGTTCCATTTTATGTTTTTAGTGTCTGTCTTTATTTTTCCATTCAATAGCAAGCTGATCTCTCAGAACTTTTTTGAGGAAATTGATATGGTGCATGCCGGACTCCATAAGTATATCGATTCCCTGGATCTGAGCAGGGAAAAATTTATCATCGGACGTGCTGGATCGGTCGAATACCAACTGGAAATCAACAGAATATCTACAGAAATCAGTATGCTAGCGGGTCGCAATCTTGAACTGACCTTTCCAATTGTAGATTCTATTAACAGTATTTGGCTATCAAAACCTGAATATATCACAATGGATACTGCTGGATTTTTTGAGGCTGATACAGTCGAGGCATTTTCTTTTCCAAAAGGACATAAAGTAGCTAAACGAAATGTAATGTCCCTTTTGATGGATGCTGTTATACCCTCTCCTACTCAGAAGACATATTTTGAAGGCAATATTCGCCTAGGTTTCATCGAGAGTTTGAATCCTCATGGAGCTGGAACATACACTCCATCAATGAAAGCAGGGCATAATTTCTATTTTGATAATCTCCATATTGCACTACGCACAAGGCTTGGGCAGAATGGCTCAAGACTGTTTATTCGATATGGATTAGGGATAGATTATATCAGTATCACTCAGAAAATGAACATTCAGAGGCTCATTACGGATCAGGTAATATTTCCTTATTTTGACAATAAAGTGAACACAGACCCAAACATTGAAGCTACAAAACTCAGGCTCAAGTATTTGTATATTCCATTAGGTCTTGCATGTCATTTACAAAAAAAACTAAGAATAGAAGCTTCTGCTTTTATCAATATTTTACTGAGAGAAAGATACTATACAGAATTTTCCGGTTCCGAAAGAGATTATGAGACAGTCCTGAATACTAATCTTGGTGCTCGCAATTATTATGCCGGAATAAATGCACAATTCTTCTATAAAAGAACAGGATTGTATTTTGAGACCAGTTTCAATTCTATATTTAAGAGACAATCCTTGACCAACATTAATTATTTCAAAATTGGAGTTGTACTAAGGTAATTTCATTCATTCTTCTTCATCTTCAAAGAAGACCGGATCCAGCATTGGCAGGCCAATCCATTCATTTTCTTCCTGAGATACAGATAGCATACGCATAAAACCGCCTGACGCTTTAGCAATTTGTTCTGCATAGTCAAGCAAACCCTCATAAATTCCAGAAGCAATCCTTCGATTGAGTTTAGGAAAAATTACGTTCAGTCCTGAAAGTCTATTAGAAATATTCTTGTTTCTTTCCGCACTTGTTTTGGGAAGTTCTTTCCACAATGTATTCAGCCTATTCTCAAATTCAGGCTCAAGATCCTGGTAGATTGGCTTCAGGTCTATATCATGTGCAAAGGTCCGGATATGGACTATTTTCTTTGCCCATTCTTTCTCGACAGGATCAAAATGATCATCTGCTGCACCGATCAGAATAGCGATGAGCGGTACGGCATCAAGTATTTGCTGGTATTCTGAGTCATTGATTGAGCGAAAAACATTTGACATGTACGAAATAATTGTTGTACAAATTTATAATAGAAATGAATCCCTCAACCTAAAATATAAACGAACTTTATCTTTCGCTGTGATTCACTGGCTTTGCACCTTCAAGTGCTTTTCGGAATAGGAAGAATGTCACTTAACATTGAATATATTGCAATAAAAAGCAATCTATAGCTGCCAGACAGAGTCCACTGAAATGTACCTTTGTGGAAAATCACCGGATGACGAAGCAGAACCTGTTATTTGAGGTTAAGACCACCACACCGCTGATGGAGCAGTATTTAGAGATGAAGGCACGGCATCCCGATGCAATCCTACTCTATCGCGTCGGAGATTTTTATGAAACCTTTGGCGAAGACGCGATTACAACTTCTGGGGTACTCGGCATAACTCTCACCAGCCGGAATAACGGAGGCTCTGATATTGAATTAGCCGGTTTTCCTTTTCATGCCCTTGACAACTATCTACCCAAACTCGTGCGCGGCGGATATCGCGTTGCCATCTGTGAGCAATTGGAAAAGCCTGGTAAAGGCAAAAAAGTTCTCAAGAGAGGAATATCGGATATTGTAACACCCGGAATCACACTTGACGGCAGGTTGCTTGACCAAAAAAAAAATAATTATTTAGCCTCATTTTTTGTCCAGGATCTAGAACATACAGGCCTTGCATTGGCGGATGTGTCCACGGGCGAATTTTATTTGGCTGAGGGAAACCTGATTTCTTTAAACAGGATGCTACAGAACTTCAGTCCTTCAGAATTGCTACTACCTAAATCAATGAAAGGTAACTTTGAACAATTGATCGGTAGTGGATATTATACCTACTTTTTAGATGATTGGCATTACAGTGATTCCTTTGCATACAAAAAACTAACGCAACATTTTAATGTAGTTAACCTAAAAGGATTTGGAGTTGATGAATGGCGGCTTGCGCAAATGGCAGCCGGATCGCTGTTGCAATATTTGGAAAGGAACGAGACAATAAATCCAAGACAACTTTCCGGAATGTCTCGTCTGATCGATCAAGAGTCAATGTGGATGGACAAGTTCACGATCAGGAATCTTGAGCTCATCCACCCTTTGAATGAAAGTGGCCAATCATTAATCAACGTCATTGACAGGACGACTACACCCATGGGGGCTCGGATGCTCAATAAATGGCTATTAATGCCACTGATTGACAGAAAATCCATTGTTGACCGGCATAATGCAGTTCGATTTCTCGTTCAGGAAACAAATTTGCGTGAAGAATTGCTTTCAGCATTGAACGGATTTGGTGACCTTGAAAGACTCGTCGCCAAATTACCAATGCACAAAATCAATCCCAGGGAGTTCAAAGCAGTTGGCAAGGCACTTGAAAAGATCCAAAAGATCAAAGTTCTACTTTGTCATACATCGGATAGTCTTCTTCTTGAATCAGTCAACGCATTGGATGGCTGTGCCGATTTGCACAGGAGTATTGAATTCGCGCTTGAATCTGATGCCCCTGTTGCATTAAACAAAGGGGGAATTTTCAAATCAGGGTATAACCGAGAACTGGATGACCTGAAATATATTCTGACAAACAGCAAAGACCTGCTGCTCGAAATTCAAAAGGAAGAATCTCTTAGAACAGGCATTACAAATCTCAAAATCGGTTATAACTCGGTCTTTGGTTATTATCTTGAAGTTACCAACAAATACAAAAATCAGGATATTATTCCTCCGGACTGGATTAGAAAACAAACAATGTCTACTGGTGAAAGGTATATTACATCTCGCCTGAAAGAACTCGAGGACAAAATACTTGGAGCTGAAGAGAAAATAATCTCTCTTGAAGAAGAACTTTACAAAGAACTGATTGAAAGCGCACAGGCATATCTGATGCCATTGCAGAAAAACGCCCGCACGGCCGCCTTATTGGATTGCCTGTTGGGTTTTGCTATTCAAGCGGAGCAATTTCAGTACGTTCAGCCTGAAATTACAGATGGTGACGCCATTATGATCGAAGGAGGACGTCATCCTGTGATAGAGCGGATGCTGCCCACAGGCGAGTCTTTTATTCCAAATGATATTTTTATAGACAGGGATCAACAGCAGATTTTAATGATCACTGGACCTAACATGAGTGGCAAATCTGCAATACTGCGTCAGACAGCACTCATTTGCATTTTGGCACAAGCGGGTTCTTTTGTACCTTGCAACAAGGCAATATTGGGAATTCACGACCGGCTGTTTACACGTGTAGGTGCAAGCGATAATATTTCATCCGGAGAGTCAACTTTTATGGTTGAGATGAATGAGACGTCTGCCATACTCAATAATCTATCCGCTCGCTCACTGGTTCTCTTGGATGAAATTGGACGAGGCACAAGCACTTATGATGGTATTTCGATTGCCTGGTCGATAGCTTGTTTTCTGCACCACTCCCCTTTGCGTCCGAAAACTTTATTTGCAACGCATTATCACGAACTCAATGAGCTGGGTGAGGAATTGCCAAGGGTAAAAAATTTTCATGTTGCAACCAAAGAATCAGGAAAAAATGTAATTTTTCTCAGAAAGTTACTTGAAGGCGGATCGGAGCATTCTTTTGGAATCCATGTTGCCCAGATGGCTGGCATGCCCGAAGCCATCATTCGTTCGGCAAGGAAGAAGTTGGCACAACTCGAAAGCGCACGACAGCACCATGATGGAAAATCGGAGGGATTAAACCTAAAGGTAGTTCCGATAAATAATAATAGTCTCATGGAGGAGGAAATTCTAAATCTAAATACGGAGGCAATGAGACCTATTGAAGCACTCATCAAACTAAATGAATTGCAGGAGAGATTGCGCAGAAGACTGAAAGAAGAATGACGCAAAGATTAAATTTAAATTAATTGTGAATAGTAGTGATTTTGTGCTGATAGCCAAAACCTTAGATAACCAATAATGTTGATTGCATCAGAAAATTAAATTTATAGAAATGAGATTGTCTTATCGACTTGGAACCAGTCTAATTATTATCGCTCTGATAGCGGGTTGTTCGAAGAATAATGGAGCCAAAACACCGACGGAGGAACTTGCCACCCTCAAAGCGCAAGTTGCTACCGCCACCCAGAGAATAAAAGAGTTGGAAAGCATTATCGAAAAAAGTGACACGAGCCTCTTGGGTAAATCCGGAAGGGCTAAAAAAGTGCAGGTAGATACTGTAGGAATATCCACCTTTAATCATTTTATTGAAGCACAAGGAATGGTTGATGCTGAGCTAAACGTACTGGTAGCGCCTCAAATGCCTGGTGTCGTTAAATCGATACTGGTAAAAGAAGGAAACAGGGTTGTTGCCGGTCAAGTACTGGCTACTTTAGATGCTGCTGCCCTTCGACAGGGAATCGAAGAAGTCAGAACAGCTCTCGCAACGGCGAACACGATGTATGAAAAACAAAAATCACTATGGGAACAAAATATCGGGAGCGAAGCACAGTATCTCATGGCAAAGAATCAAAAAGAACAACTTGAGAAAAAAATTGAAACCCTCAATGCTCAGGTCAGAATGGCAAGTATAAATTCACCAGTGTCAGGAACTGTAGATGAAATAAAATTAAAAATAGGCGAAATCGCTTCGCCGGGTTTTCAGGGAATACGTGTTGTTAATAATAGTAAGCTTACAGTAAAAGCTAAATTGTCAGATATGTATGCGTCAAAGGCCAAAACCGGCAATACAGTAAAAATCTATTTTCCTGACTTAAACAAGGAAATCAATTCAAAACTGAGTTTTGTCTCTGCAGCTGTCAATACTTCTAGCCGCACCATAATGGTTGAATCTACTCTGCCGCCCAATCCTGAATTTAAACCGAATCAAGCCGCAAGAATAAGAATTAACGATACTCAAATAAAAAATGCAATCGTAGTAAGTTCTAATATCATTCAACATAGTGTCGACGGCGAAGATTATATTCTGACAGCTGAATTGAAAGACGGTATTCTTTATGCCAAAAAGAAAAATGTAGTGGTTGATACGGAATATAATGGCGACACAGTAATTAAATCAGGACTTCAAAAAGGTGAAGTCATTATAACAACAGGTTACAGTGAGTTAGTGGATGGCCAAATTATTCAGTTATAATTTATCAATAGACTTTTAATAAAATTTCAGGGTGGTTATGCATAGTCAGGATATCAAGCATTTGTCTTTCACCAACTGGTGTATAAAAAATTCTACCTCAATATACATTTTTACATTTATTATATGTATCGCAGGTTATATTGCTTATAACCGAACTCCAAAGGAGTTGTTTCCGGACATTGTAATTCCAACGGTATCAGTTTCAACAATCTATCCTGGTGCTACTCCTCAGGACATAGAAAACCTCATAAGCAAACAAATTGAAAAACAGCTAAAGTCAATCAACGGAATTAAAAAAGTTACCAGCAACTCTATTTCCGACTTTAGCCTGGTGATCGCGGAATTTAACACAAACATGGATCCCAAAATTTGTAAGCAAAGGGTATCTGATGCAGTGGACAAAGCAAAGAAAGACCTTCCTACGGACTTAAAAACAGATCCTCAGGTTCAGGAGTTTGATTTCAGCGAGATTCCGATCATGAATATTAATATAGCGGGTGATTTTCCTCTTGACCGGATCAAAGGATATGCAGAACAACTCAGAGATAAGATTGAGACGCTAAAGGAAATTACCAGAGTTGATATCATTGGAGGCGTTGATCGTGAAATTCAGGTCAACATTGATCTCATGAAATTAAATCTGCTGGGAATGACCTTCGGCGACATCGAAGGCGCTATCCAAAGACAGAATATGAATATTTCAGGTGGCGAATTAAATATTCAAGGTCTGCGTAGAAATATTCGGATCACAGGTGAATTTGAATCCCCAAAGGAAATCGGCGATATTGTTATTCGTAGTTTTCAGGGCAATCAGGTATTTTTAAGAGACATTGCCGAAATTAAAGACGCCTTTAAGGAAAAACAGGATTTTGCAAGATTGGATAACAAAAGTGTAGTGACTCTCAATGTGATCAAACGCAGTGGAGAGAATCTCATTGATGCGACTGATAAGATTTACAAAATTATTGACGAGTACCAATCAAGCCGTTTTCCTGAGGGATTAAAAATTAAGGTGACCGGAGATACCTCAGAAAACACGAGAGTACAGTTACACGATCTTTTTAATACTGTTATACTCGGATTTATATTTGTAGTATTTGTACTCATGTTTTTCATGGGGTTTACCAATGCATTTTTTGTTGGATTGGCCGTGCCTCTTTCCTGTATGGTTGCGTTTATAATCCTTCCTTCAATGGGCCTGACCATGAACGTGATTGTGTTGTTTTCATTTCTACTGGCTTTGGGAATTATTGTGGATGATGCAATAGTCGTAATTGAAAACACACATCGCATTTATAATAGAAATAAAGATATAAGCATTGTCAGGGCCGCGCAGGATGCTGCAGGTGAAGTTTTTCTTCCAGTACTCACAGGAACACTTACTACGCTGATGCCCTTTGTCCCTTTGCTTTTCTGGCCTGGAATTATTGGAAAATTCATGTCAAATTTGCCAGTAACTCTGATTATAACCCTTGGCGCTTCGCTCTTTGTCGCCTTTGTAATGAATCCTGTATTTGCTGTCTCATTTATGAAACGTGATGACCATCTTGAAAAATCCAATTTTAGAGATTATTTCAGAATATTAGGAGGACTTATTGCAGTAAGTATTTTAGCTTACTTGTTTGGTGCACGTGGAATGGGTAATTTAGGATTCGTATTGGTCGGACTAATTCTACTCTATCATTTTTTCTTGGAAGGATTTATTCTAGTATTTCAGAATAGAATATGGCCTTCTTTCATCAATATGTACCGACAACTTCTTCGTTGGCTTCTTAAAGGATGGCGTCCTATATCAATTATCATTGCCTCATTCTTCTTTCTTATTTTTTCCTGGATGTTCTATCTTGGCACCAAGCCACTGATCGAGACTTTCCCGGATGGAGATCCCAATTTTGCCTTTGTATATTGTAAATTACCGATGGGGACTGATGCAAGTGTTACCGACTCAATTACCAGAATAATAGAAAAAAGAGTTTATAAAGTAATCGGATCAAATAACCCCATTGTTACTTCAGTTATTTCAAATATCGGATTAGGTACCGGCACACAGGATAACCCTGATCGTGTACCGGCTCCGCATAAAAGCAAAGTTACCGTAGCCTTTAAGAAATTTGCGGACAGACATGGTATTTCAACTGTGGATATTCTTGAAAATATCAAAAATGAATTCCGAGACGGAATAGCCGGAGCAGAACTCATTATTGAAAAAGAAAGAGGTGGCCCTCCGGTTGGAAAAGCTATTAACATGGAGATCAGCGGTGACGATTTTGAGGTGCTGGATGATTTATCGAAAAAAATACAAACCGAAATTGCAAATTCTGGAATCAAGGGAGTGGAATCACTTAGTTCTGATTTTCAGATTAGTAAACCAGAAATTATTATAGATCTGGATGAGGAAAAGGCTCAGCGGGAAGGTGTTAGTCTTGCACAAATTGCAGTTGAGATAAGAACTGCTCTTTTTGGCAAAGAGGTCTCAAAATACAGAGATGCTAATGACGATTACCCGATTCAGCTTCGTGTAAAAGAAGCTGACAGGCAACACCTGGACAGAATACTTTCCTTGAATGTTGCATTTATGGATATGTCTTCACAGCAATTCAAACAAATTCCCTTGTCCTCATTTGTTCAAATAAAATATGGGAAATCCATCAGTAGTATCAATCGAAAAAATCAAAAGCGGCTTATAACATTAAGTTCTGATGTTACGCACGGCTATAGCCCTAACCAGGTTGTGGATGAAATAAAATCAGTGGTAGGCAAAATGAATATACCCGAAGGCTATGACGTATCATTCACAGGTGAGTTGGAACAACAACAGGAGACTGCAGGATTTCTGGGGGTAGCATTTGGTACTGCACTTGCCCTAATGTTATTAATATTGGTCACCCAATTTAATTCCCTTGTTAAGCCGTTTATTATATTCAGCACGGTATTGTTCTCTCTGATCGGAATTGCGCTGGGGTTTGGATTATTTTATATGAAATTTAGCGTCGTAATGACAGGTGTTGGTATATTTTCTCTCGCTGGTATCGTCGTTCGAAACGGCATTCTGCTCATCGAGTTTATCGATGAGTTACGCCACCGTGGTCTTTCTGTTATTGACGCTGTCGTGGAAGGTGGTGCCACACGTATTACACCAGTTATTCTAACTGCAATTTCAGCAATTCTGGGTTTGATACCTCTTGCAATTGGTCTTAATATGGATTTTGCAACTTTGTTTACTGAATTCAATCCTCATTTTTTTCTTGGTGGCGATAACGTTAAGTTTTGGGGACCATTAGCATGGACTATTATTTTTGGCCTGATTGTGGCAACTTTTTTAACGCTGCTGGTTGTCCCATGTATGTATATCTTTGGACACAATACGCGCAGCTGGATTGGACATAAGTTCAATCTTTTACAAAATGAGCCTGAAACAAAGTAGAATATTATTATCTCTATCAATAATTGGAATTTGTGGAATATTATATTTCTATGTCCTCCATGTTCAAAATTATGGTAAAGATGTAGCGCCTTCTTCGTCGCAAAGGCCTTTAAAATCGAAATATCCGTCCAATGAGAGCGCAGAGCATTCTTCACTCTTGAAGGATACTATACCTCGTTATGCTGAAGCAACATTGAATTACATACTTCAGAATGGTAAAGCACCTGAAGGTTATGTAGGTGGAAGGATTTTTTCCAATCGCGAAAAAAGACTCGTTAACTATAATGCTTCAGGCCAAAGGATTAGTTATCAAGAATGGGATGTACACCCCAAATCCAAATTAGTTCATCGGGGTGCCGAGCGTTTGATAACCGGGTCTGATGGTAGTGCCTATTTTACAAGTGATCATTATAAAACATTTATAAAAATCCGCTGATGCTGAAGCCTTTTATAATTAATATTAACCTCAATAATCGATTGCCGGATCAGTACACTGAGAATTGCTTTGTTGCAACGCTGACGGGAGCGAAATGCCGAACCGAAAATGAGCTGCATGATTCGATGGCAGCTTCCCTTAACTTTCCAGATTACTACGGAAGAAATCTAGACGCTCTTTTTGATAATTTACTAGATCTTTCGTGGATTTCACAAGATTGTATTATTTTATATATCCGCCAGTTTGACCTAATCATGGTGGATCAACCAGAAAAAAAATATTTTAAGGAAGCAATAATTTTATTATTAAATGACTGGTGTGGTTCTATCACAGATGAGCTTGCTGAAGGCAGTGGCGTTGAAAAAAAATGCTATATAATTATTGATCATTGTGAAGGCCTTGAAGACATGTTCAAAGAGTTAGAAGTTCCTTTTGATTACATTACAAAAACAAATAAAATCTGAAATTGAAAAAATTGTATGATTTGAATTGACAAATCATCATGTTCAGCAACCACACACAATAAGCTAGATCTCAAGTAAATACAAATTATTCAGTGTTTTTTATGAACGATATCCGGAGCATTTTTAACGACTACCTGAACTGTATTTCTGATTCTCTCTTCAAGAATAATAATTTTTTCTGATAGTAATTTCGGGAGCATGGTTTCGTTGCAGTGCCTGATTGTATAGAGATCCAGATCCGGATCAATAATTACACTAAACTGTTGTTCAACTTTTTTTTGCAGTTCGGCAATTTTTGCGCGCTGATTGCTGGCGCAAATAGTAAATGAAATAGCTGTATTCCGCATAAGATTAACTTTAATCCTCAGCTGGTCAAATATCTTAAAAAGTTCAGCAAGATGATCTTCAGCAATAAATGAAAGATCTTTTGAAGAAAAATGAATTAACGCCTGATTGCTCTCTAACACAACAATAGGCGGATATTCTCGCTCAATTTCTCCAAAAATTATAGTACCATCTTTCTGAGGCTCAATAAATGAACGCACATTGAGCGGAATATTTTTATTCTTTAATGGCTGAATGGTTTTGGGATGAATTACTTTCGCGCCATAGTATGTCATTTCAATCGCTTCCATAAACGACAATCGGTCTAATTTCGTGACATTGTCAAATACTTTAGGATCGCCGGTAAGCACTCCAGGTACATCTTTCCAAATAGTCATTGATCTGGCATTGAGTGCAGCGGAAATAATGGCAGCGGTATAATCCGATCCTTCTCTTCCCAGTGTGACAGTATTGTTTTCAGCAGTGGAACCGATGAAGCCCTGCGTGACTATGACTTTCTGTTGGGTCAGCAGTGGAAGACAAATGTCCCTTATTTGATCATTGGTGATATTCCATTGAACCCTGCCTTCTCGCCATGTCTCATCAGTCCTGATTAAAGAACGGGCATCGACCCAGCTTGTATTAATGCCGCTGTTTTTCAAAGTGGCTTCAAGTATTCTTGAAGAAACCAGTTCACCTATTGCTATAACCTGGTCATAGGCATAATCATAGTTCATTTCACGGGTTTCCTCAATAATCCATTCTGCTTCGACAAAATGTTCATGCACCATCTGCTGTAATGTAACCTCATGATCTAATCCCAATGAGGATATTATTCGCTGGTGGGATATCCTTATTTTTTCTAACTCCTTCAGCGCATCCGAAGTATTAGTAAATTTCTTATCAATAACTTCTTCTAATGCATTGGTAGTTTTCCCTGTAGCGGACACAACAACCACCAATGAATCTTCACCCTGATGATTTCGAATAATATCTGCTACATTCCGAAAACCATCCGCGTCTTTTACGGAGGCACCCCCAAACTTAAATACTACCATTATTCGATATAACTACTAATCTTTAAACAGTTTGTCATACGGATTATCAATCATTGACCGACCTGGTGTATTATGCTCGAGGACTAGCGGCGGATCTTGTGCAACAAGCGTATTTTTCTCTGCACCTAGGATTTTGGAAACACCTTGTTTTTCCCATTTTTCAAGCATCTTGAGTCCTTCCTCTTCAAATACCCCATTCTGCAAATCAACGGAAGACATAAAATTTTCTGAAAGCTCCATAAACTGTTCCATTTCGCCAACTTTCATACTCACGTCATCCGCCATTGCGTCTAAAGCCTCATCAAACAAAGCTCTTTGATCTTTATCACCTGATATAACACTCATAGCTGAACGCATAGCAGAGTGACTTGCATGTATGGCCTGCCGCTCTTGTTCTTTAATTTTTACCTGGTCTGAAATATCCTCAGCCATAATTTCTGAAGCCTGATACATCCTGGTTAATACTTTATAAAGTATTTCCATTTTTCTGTATAAGTCTTCAAGCTTTACATTGGATTCCTTTAACCGACCTGCTTGTCTCGCTTTGAGGACTACAACCGATTCTTGATTCACCTGTCGTGCCTCCTTCACCTGACTTAAGTTCGAATCTATCTGCTTATCATTATTGTAGATTTGCTCTTTCAACAAATGCATTTGGGCGCGCAGCCGACCAATCTGCTTGTTCATTTTTCCCAAATTATCTTTCAAATCGGATACATAGCTTTTCAAAATACCTATAGGATCTAATTGAATAAAAAGACCGGTGATCCAACGCATGACCGACTTGTACATATACCAGACAAGATTTCGCATTCGTGGATCGAGAATGATGTACAGAATAGCTCCAAGTACAAGTAACATCCCACCGAGGTAGAGCAAATTACTAGTTAGTTGGATCAGTATTGGAAGGAACTTCAGCAATAAGTAACCTGCGCCAGTGATCATACCGGCCAATATCAACCCGCCTGTAATTCCTTCAGGCTTTCCCCAAAAATTTCTTTTTTGTAACCCTGAAATTTCCATATCTAAGATTAATTCTCAAAAATAAGATCTATTGTAGGTATTGCTTCATTTTTTGGATATCCTTCTTGATTTCATCGACAAAGGAGACATAGTTCGAATTAAAATCCGCCTTATTCGCCGCAATTTTGGCCTGAACCTGACTCAAATCTGATGTCAGAATGGCTAAATTTTTTTCGAGTTCTTCGATCTCACGATGAAGGGTCTCAAGCTGTTGCTTACTGTCATCAAGCTTTTGTTGGGTACTCTTGATATCAGAAGATTTATTTTGCACCTGGTCAGCCAGGAATTTATCAGCAGCCTGGTGAAATTTTGCTTGCTCGGTCTCCAAAACACTTAAATACGAACTTGCCGTCGACATCAGATGGGCTGCGTCGACATTCATCGCCTGAGCAGCTGCAAAAACGGTCCGGTAAACGTTCGCTTCATCCATGTTTGCTAACTTTGCAACCGATTGGAGAGCTTTCTTATATTCAAGGTAATCGTAGCCAGGTAGATTGTTTTTCTCAAGAATTCCGCTCAGCAATTCATAAAATTTTTGACGATTTTCTGAATTCATTGAAACACTCGTATCCTGTTTGTCCTGAGATGTTGTTGTAGTGGAGGACGCGGCAACTGTATTGGCACTGCCCTGACTGTCTTCCGGCACTATAAACACTGATTTTATTTTATCTAAAATTCCCATTGGAAAGATTTATTACTGAATTTAGTAACTGATCTGCCATAGCCCTGTCATTACACACACGGGTCACTTTAAACTGTTCACCTATTTTATTGATGCGAGTCATATAATCTTTAAATCCATTTTTACGAATCGTTCGAATTTTTAGACATTGAAGAATCTTATTTTTTATTAGATCATTATAATAAGTGTTCATATTACATAGATGACTGTTAATGGTATTGGCTACTGCATCGATATTATCAGGAATTTCATTGAATTCAACAAACCATTCATGGAAAGGCAATGAGCCATCCGTCGGGTTGACTTGAGGAGCTACCATAAATTCGACAATTGAGAGATGATGCCTGAGAACAGCTGCAGTCATTGAAGATTCGATTTCGGAAGCAATGACATGCTCTCCAAATGCCGAAATAAACTGACTGACCCTTCCTGTGACCTTTAGCCTATAAGGTGATTTATTTATAAATCGAACCACATCACCAATCAGGTAACCTAACAGACCGGCATTGGAATTAATCACAATCGCATAATCCTTTTCTAGAGAAATATCGTGTAGACTTAAGCGATCAGCATCTGGTCGATGGATCTGATCGAGTGGAATAAACTCGTAAAAAATTCCACTGTTACTGATAATTCGAAGCCCTTCCGTATCAAAACGGTCCTGATAAGCAAAAAATCCTTCACTGGCCGGATATGTCTCTACAAGATTGATGGGTCTGCCAATCAGTTGATTAATCCTTGCATGATAAGGCTGGTAATTGACTCCACCGTGAATGTATAATTCTAAATTTGGCAAAAGCTCAGCTGCATTGCTTTTATTGGTTAGCGCAAGCATTCTTTCTAAAATCATCTGAATCCAGGGAGGTATTCCACTAATGACCCTCACATCGTTATGAATCAGTTCATTGACAATGGCATCTACTTTTCTTTCCCAGGGTTCTAGCAAATTTGTAGCCATACTTGGCAAAATTGTCTTGCTCATCCATGATGGCACTTCATGATTAACAATTCCCGAAAGTCTGCCAACCATTAGACCATTCTTGTTTTCCAGTAACGGGCTACCTGACAGAAAGAGCATTCTGCCATCAAAGATTTTGGATTCTCTATTTAAGTCTATGTATGAAAACAGTGCGTTACGGGCGCTGTTAATATGATTGGGTAGGCTCTGTCGGGTAATGGGAATATACTTCGTACCGCTTGTTGTTCCTGAAGTCTTTGCAAGGTATTTAGGTTTGCCAGGCCAACATACATTGGGCGTTCCCGAGGCAATGTCATCAAAGTAAGCTCTAAGGCCTTCGTAGTCTCTTACGGGTACGTTGGTTTTAAAATCGTTATAATTCGTGATCTTGTCAAAATGATGATCCTTTCCAAATTTAGTCTCTGAAGCTCCTTTCACAATCTTTTTGAACCACAATAATTGATTTTGAAGGGCATTTTCTTCAATTTTGTTGATCCTCCCAATGGCCGCTCCCGCAGCAGCCCTGACAATATTGGTTTTTATGCTCATGCAGGGCAAAAATAACGATAAGGGCTTAAAATAAGATCATCTACTTCTAACGAAGATCTTCCACATGCACTCCGGGCAATCCATCTGTATTAAGCTGAAAATCAGTTATATGGAGCTTTTTTGTCGGGGTATGTTTCAATAGCTCAATGCGATATCTGTCTCCGTTTTTATAGTAAACCTCAACTTTACGTATTTGCTTTTGATTTTTTAGGATGCTTAACACCACTTTGTGATATTCCTGGTCCCTATCAGCTGGCACCAACTCAACTATTGCAATGCCTTTTTCATCCTGAACAACCCTGGACTTAAAGGATTTGGATTTGTAAAGTCTCGCAAACTTTAAAGGATGAAAAGCACTTTCATCCAGGCTGGACTGTGTAATCTGCACTTCCTTCCTGTCCTTAAAATAAGTCCATTGACTGCTTCCGTCAAAATATATATCCTGCTCAGGCAAGATCAACTTGTACCATGTATCTGTGAAGAAAAAACTACCCTTCTCTATAAATTCTTTTCCTTCAGAAGCCTTCCAGGCATAGTTAAAGTCAATTTGAATCGATTTCTTGCTGTAATAACCTTCAACGCTTTTCAACAATTCTACTGATGCGGAGCTATTTACGGCTTGAGCGCAAAGAACGGATAAACACAGAAATGGTATAATAAGGCACTTCATCAATCCAATTTTATGTAATGACATCGAACACAGGAAATAAATTAATCGCACAAAGTTAATCTTTACTTAAAGTCCGGAATGTTAACTTTATCCATAATTAAACCATTCAATGTTCGAGTTGAATTCTCAATTAATTGAAAAGTTTCAGGCTTACGGAGCCTTTCATATTATACCAGTCCTGGTCATGGGCTTATCATGTTATTTTTTTATCCGAAAAGCAAAAAATTGGACTTATTCGTATCAATTGTTATGGGCTAAAATATTTACTACTTGCATTGTATTGACAATTGTGGGTTGGATGGGTATTAAATTAGTAAATCATCAGTTTGATCCTCGTATTGATTTACCATTTCACCTGTGTAACATTTTACCATTCGCCACCTTGCTTATCTTATTGACTGACAATCAGAAATACTTCGGTATTCTTTATTTTTCTATTCTGGCGGGAACTCTTCAGGCTATCATAACACCAGATTTAAAGGAGGCATACCCGCATTATATTTACTTTCGCTATTGGATTATACATTGTGGTCTGGTTATGCTCGTGTTTTATTTCATTCTTGTACTGCAATGGCGAGTGTACTATAAGGATATCCGAATCGCAATGTATTATGCAAACGGCTATTTGGTTTTTTCTATTTTGATCAACATCTGGTCAGGAGGAAACTATTTCTTTTCCATGGCCAAACCGGAGGCCGCTTCTCTCCTTGATTACCTAGGCCCATGGCCTTTATACCTGTTAACAGGTCAATTGGCTATGTATGTCTTGTTTGTTCTTTTATATCAGCCAGTAAAACGGATTGCATTACAAAAAGATATAGCAGGAAAAAACTAATTTGCAACGAAGTAAATTAAGGACTAATATCTAACCAGTTTGAACGTTGAGCGCCGGTTTTTCTGGTACTCTTCCTCCGTGCACTTTTCACACAAACAGTTTACGACAGGGCTGAGTTCACCTTTGCCTTCTGCAAGTAATCGATCTGAAGTTATTCCTGCAGCGATAAGAAATTGAACGATGGATTCAGCCCTTTTCTGGCTGAGTATATGATTGTACTCTTCTTCACCCCGGCAATCTGTATGAGACAATATTTTAATTTTGATGAATGGGTTATCAACCAACATTTTTTTAAGATTATTAAGGGCTGGCATTGCATCAGCTCTCAGGTTATACTTGTCAAAATCGTAATATACATTTTCCAGTAAAAATTCTTTCTCAAGTATTAAGGGAATTAGAATTACCTCTTTTTTAAGAATAACCGCCGTATCCGAAACTACTGTTCCCAAGAATGGGATTTGTATGTCAAATGCTTCGCTCAGGTACCCTCTTCTACCAGCTTTAAAATGCAGACTATCCCCTTCCAAAACCTGTATTCTGATTACATTCGATTTGCCGGTGTTATTGATGTAAGCGGATGAACTGTCGCGAATTGTCACAGAGTCGAGTGGCAGATGTTCTGTGTTAATGCCATATTCCCTTCCGGATTTGAAATACAAATCAACAAAAAATAATTTTAAGGGCTGTTGAACGACGTTTTTTACTTTTTGAATGTAGAAGACTTCATATATATCATCACCATTGGTATACCCGCGATTACTCGAGAATACTGCATGCATTTTCACACTGTCACGTACTATAAACCTGGTGTCTACACAGAATGAAAAATCATCTGCGCCGCTATTAACTGGGTATTCAAGTCTTTGAGGTGAAATCCAGGTGCTGTCGTTGATTCGCCAGGTTTTGAAAATATCAAGCCCACCCATTCCCGGAAGATGATCAGATGAATAGTAAAGCGTGTCATTATACCAAACGGGAAATTTCTCATTACCCGTAGTGTTGATTACTTTACCTAGATTTACAGGTGTCATCCAGGATCCGTTTTTCAGCACTGATTTGTAAAGATCAAACGCTCCCAGTCCATTGGCCCGATCCGAGCTAAAAATAAGAAGTGTATCAGAGGTGTGTATCGCTGGATGCATGGTATTACTCATTCCTCCACCCAAATCAAGTAATTCTTCTGACTGTTCGCCTCCGCTTAGCTTTCTGCGGTAAATCTGGCAATAATAATTGTCAACATTGAGGTCCGAACAACGGGTGAAGTATATATATTTTGCATCGGAAGAATAACTCACTGTACCTTCATTATCGTTGGTATTGATTCCTCCCTCAAGGCCGATTATTTCATTATCGGACTCAACACGGTAAAGATCTGAATAAAAACCTCCTGACCAGTCATATTTTTTTTTACCAGTTGAACCCAAACGATCAGCGGTAAATACTAAATGTCCAAAAGGATCATAGATTGCAGCAAATTCATTGGTACTTTCACAAAAGCCAAGCTTGATGATCTTATAATCAAATTTGTTGTTGGAAGTATTTTTCCATTCAGCGGCCAGCTTGCAAATCTGCGCATCGCGTCTGTAAATTGATCCTCCGGTTGATTCGTTACTCAATTCTGTAAATGCTTCTTGTGCCTCTTTGTAGTCTTCATTCTTTTTTAAAGCCTGTGCGTAAGCCAACAGGCTTCTGTTGTCCTGTCCCAGTTCGTAAGATTTCTTAAACCATTTTAAGGCTGACCCATAAGCGGACATGGCTGAATAACAACTACCAAGTTTATAGGCTAATTGTGCTTTTTCTGTCTTTATGTCCGTTGTCTCATAATCCCGTGTTAGCAGCTCAATACCCAATGCATACTTCTTAAGCTCCATGGCTGTATCCGCGTTGCGAATGCGGCGCTGGGGATTACAAGAAACCAATAAAAATAGGCAAAACAAAATTCTGATCATTCAACTTTGTTTATCTACAAGTTCAAATTTAATACGACATTTTCAATAAAACACACAGACTGTGCTTGAAATAACTTTAACATAGTGTATTAGACCAGAAGGTCAGTATACCATAGAACGGAAACCAGAAGCTTTCATACCTGTACAAAGAAATATTTACAAATTGCATTAAGCTAATTTTAGTTAAAATCTAAAAAAAAAAAGCTTCAGGACATTCCCGAAGCTTTTGAAGTATTATGAGCTTAATTTAATGTATTAGACTTTTGCTACCTTTTTGGTGATGGTGGTTTTGGAGGCACCACGAACATTATCCTTAAGTGTACCTTTAGCAAAATCGACAATAATTGGTGTGGCAACATATATAGAAGAGTACGTTCCAACAATAATACCTACAATCAAAGCAAAGGCAAAACCTTTGATGCTGGCTCCTCCAAATAAAAACAGTGTAATCATTGTTAGAATTGTAGCAAATGACACGTTGATTGTTCTGGAAAGTGTAGTGTTAATTGCATCATTGATCAATTCCTTTTCATCCTTCTGACTATCACTGGCAAGGTATTCTTTAATTCGGTCATACACAATAATAGTGTCATTCATCGAATAACCAATAATGGTCAGAATGGCTGCAATAAACGCCTGATCGACCTCCATAGGGAATGGTACAATACCGTGAAGCATCGAGAATATTCCAATTACGATTAATGCGTCATGCAGCAACGCAACCGTCGTTCCTGCGCTATACTGCCATTTGTGGAATCTGAAATATATATAAATTGAAATGATTAACAATGCAATCAAAAGCGACTTAATGGCACTGCTCTTGATATCATCTGCAATGATAGGCCCTACCTGGCTAGACGATGCAATATGAATTCCACTGGCTTCAGATGATTTGAATTTGGAATAATCAATATCTTCACCAGTTGCTTCTTTGATTCCATCAAATAGTTTCTCTGTTACTTTCTCTACTGCATTTTCCGAATTGTCATTAATAAGATAGGAAGTAGTGATATTATAAGTGTTTCGGGTATCAACTGATTTTACAACAGGATTACCTTCAAATGATTTGGTCAGAGAATTACGCAATTTTTCAACATCGACATCTTTATCGAATGAAACGTTATATGAATACCCTCCTTTAAATTCAACACCTAATTCAAAACCGCGTGTTAGTGCCGAGATCAATCCAATCAGCAAAAGAACTCCTGAGAAAATATAGGCATACTTTCTAGTGCCAACCCAGTCAAAGTGAACATTCTTAAATGCTTTAACTGTAACTGAATTTGAGAAACTAATATCATTGCCCCTATTGTGCCACCATTCTAATAAAATTCTGGTGATCATGATTGCTGTGAACAATGCAAATAGAATTCCAATAATCAGCACTATCGCAAATCCTTTGATGGCTCCCAGTCCGTAGTAGAAAAGTACGAAACAAGTCAGCAGGTTGGTCATATTGGCATCCAGGATCGCAGACATTGAGTGTGAAAAACCAAGACGTATCGCTTCAATCTTACTCTTGCCTTTGACAAGCTCCTCTTTGATTCTTTCATAAATGATTACGTTGGCATCCACAGAAATACCCATAGTCAAAACCAAACCAGCGATACCTGGAAGAGTGAGTACTGTACCTAAAGAAGCCAATGTAGCAATTATAAAGATGATATTAAGAAGCAGCGTAATGATTGAGAATACGCCGGCTCCTGTATAATACCAAATCATAAAAATCATAACAAGGCTGAATCCGCCAATAATTGCAATCAGGGAATTATTAATGTTTTCCTTACCCAATGAAGGTCCAACAAGTGATTCTTGTACAATTCGTGTTTTAGCCGGCAACTTACCAACCTGTAGAATATTGGCAAGATCCTTCGCTTCATCGATGGTAAAGCTTCCGGAAATTTGTGAATTACCTCCAAGAATTGGATCATTAACCCTTGGCGCAGAAACAACTTCATCATCCAATACAATCGCGATTTCACGGTTATTATCCTGTGCCGCACGTGTGGTCATGTCCCCCCAGATTTTAGCTCCTTTAGGGTCCATGGCAAGTGAAACCACGACCTGCCCGGTGATATTGTCTGGATTAGCATTCGCACGAGAGACCCTTTCCCCGTCAAGCGGTGCATTGTCAGATCCAGCGCGCTTTTTAATCGCATAGAGTTCATAATTGTTGGTACTCTCTTTGGAGAGATTATCCTTAAACGGTTTAGCAGACAACCTGAACTCCATATCATTTGGAAACAATGATTTTATTTCAGGCGTATTAAGCATTTTCAGTAATCTCTCTCTGTTTGACTTATCTACAGAACCCATTACTGCATGCGGAAAATTCAATCCCTGAGCTGTTGCACCATTCATCGTAAAAATGGACATCAAAGGTCCTTTTTCAGCCATTGGATCCACTTCAAGCGGAATGGTATCAGTTCCTGTTATCGTTGAGTCAAGAATATTTCCTAGACTGTCTCTTTTATAATCAACTCTTGGCCGTGTTGTAAATTTTGGTTTTTCAATCGCCAGAGAATCGCCACTGTTGATCGCTTTGAGCTTTTTATCGGCATTCACAAATGCTTCGGCTACACCAGGGTCACTAATCCGGTAAACATCCCAAAACTCAAGTTTCGCGCTTGCCTGAAGGAATTTTCTTGCACGCGCAGGATTGTCTATTCCCGGAAGTTCAACCACAATCATATCCCTGTTTTTATCCAGCGAAACGTTAGGCTGAGTTACTCCAAATTTGTCAATTCTGTCTTTTACACGCTCAAACGTGGTCTTAACCGTCTCATTGGCCAGATCCCGTACAACTCTCATGACGTCGGCATCAGAACTTTGAGTATTGATTTTGTCCTTAAGTGAACTGCTTCGACCAAATAATGATGCCAGTGAACGACCGGAATTTTGTTTCTTGTATTCGTCAACAAAAAGTGATATAAAATCAGATTGACTGGTCTTTTGTCTCTCAGCTGCTGCTGAAAGTGCATTTCTAAAGGCAGGATCCTGACTGTTACCTGAAAGCGAGGTCAAGAAATCCTGCAGATCGATCTGAAGAATTGTACTCAAACCACCTTTAAGGTCCAAACCCAAACCAAGCTGTTGTTTTTTAAGATCCGTGTAGGTGTATTCCTTAAGGTAGAAGAGATTGAAAATCTTCTCGTTGGAGACTGAATCCAGGTATCTCGTTCTGGACTCTTTAAAGGCATTGTATTTGGCTACTTCATCGGTTACTGAGGAGGACATTTCTGTCGCATACTGATCCGCCCGTCTTTCTACCTTTGAACTTGGTATATATAACCAAAACTGGTAAAGACTAACGACCAGAATGGCCGTAAAAATCCATTTAACCATGCTGTAATTGTTCATACTGGAACTTTCTGTTGTATAAAATTTCGAAAAAACTGCGCAAATATAAGCGCTTAGGTGGTATTCTTCCTAATTATTTGAACGTATTCGGAAAAATTCCTTAAAAATCACTAATACATATCTTATTGTTATCCAATTGTTTAAGTTCAGATTTTACAATTATGATCAAACAAAAAGGGGGCTGTACGCCCCCTTGTATTTTCAAAAATAGTTATTGCTACCTGACCAGGGTAAACTCTCCCTTGAATTTGTCCGAAGATGGTGAGCCTTCATATTGTACTTCGGCATAGAACGCATAGACTCCAGGCAATGCCTTGTCGCCCCTGAATTCTCCGTTCCAGCCAATGCCCTTAGCCTTGTTGCCATCCAACAGGTTCTCCCCGGAGTATACCATTTCGCCCCAGCGATCAAAGATCTGCAGGGTCTTGATATTCCTTACGCGCTTGCCGTACAGGTTGAAGAATTTGTTATCCACCACCCCGCTTCCTGGGTTAATGACTGTTGGCCACCAGACCTCTTTAATGATTCTTACGAGCACCCTGACCCGATCCTGTATCTGGCAACCGCTTTGGTCTATTCCTGTGATCAGGAATTCTCTGGTCGTATCCGCAGCATAGATCTTGCGGCTCTTCCAGTCAATCTGCTGGTCGATGTTAAACCACAACGTATCCTTGTATGCTCCCGTAGCATTCGCTGTTCCGCCATACAGGCGCAACAACAAGCTATCCAGATCCACAATGGTGCCCTGATCCACGACAATCGTCCTGATAACTTCAATTCCTAGCTTGCTAGGTTCTACCAGTACCTCTTTCTCAGAGATCAAACAACCATTGGCATCTTTTACACTGATCGTATAACTTCCCTGTGGAAGGTTATTGTATACCCTGTTGCTGCTATAGGGCCCTCCGTTGATAGAGTACTGAAGATTGGTCAGCACATTGCCATTCTTATCCAGCACATCGTTGATAATGATCTGCCCGTTGCGGTCCCCGAAACACTTCGGATTCTCTGCATTGGCTACTATATCCGCCAGCGGATTGCCGATCTCATTGACAACGATCGTGTCCTTGGACAGACAGCCATTCTTGCTGTCCTTCACCGTCAACTCGTACGTTCCGCCGGGCTTGCCGATCGTAATCTTGGAAGTCCCTTGCCCGGAGATCACGTTGCCCACCCACGTATATGTACCGATGGTGCCTGACGTGCCTCTTGAGCCTGATCCATCCAGGGTGATCTGATTGACCGTACACGTCAGATCGCCTATCTGCTTGATATCTGCAACAGGCGGTGATTTATCCTCTGTGACGGTGATACCTTTGGATTCCTTACAACCATTCTTCGTGTTTTCAACCGTCAGAATATACTGTCCGATGGCATTCGCGGTAGCCAGATAACTTGATGCGCCGGCAACCAGTCCGGGGCCTGTCCATGTCGGTACATAGATCGCACCTTTTTCAGATTTGTTGCCATCGATATTAACCTGTGTACGGTCACATGTCAGTTCCAGCGGATTGTCTATCTGTACCTGAGGTCTCACCGTGTCAATGGTGACCACGAAGCTCGTACTGTTGGGACAGTTAGCTCGCGGATCCACTACATTCAGTGTATATGTGCCCGGCGTGGTGACCGTTGTCGTTGGTGTTTTGTCATTGTTGCTCCACGTATACTGCAAGGCATCACCTGAACCCGATATCGAATTGGCGCCGTTCAGTACGATGCTCGTCACCTTACAACTCAGTTCATTAGGACCGTCAATCTTTGCAACAGGGTACATGAACCATGTGACAGGAACTGCTAAAATGCTATCCAGACATCTGTCACTGAAGTTCACATTGCCGCTCTTTGGATCCACATTACCTACATAAACAGATATGTAATAAGTTTTTCCAAGTGTCATGGTAGAAGGATCAAAACTGAAACCGCCGTTGTCGTTGAAACTGATAATTTTTCCGCCTCGAGGGTTGTTTTTTGGTCCATCACACAATAAATATCTAAATACATCATTGGCATCCATCACGCCCGGAGCTACGGTATATTTCGCCTGAGCCTTACCGTCACTACACAGATAGATGGGTGTTGTATCAAGAAATCCCGCATCCGTAATACAATTACAGATATGTGATCCGGTAAACAGGTCGGTACTGCAATCATTCGCATCTTTAATGGCCAAATCAAAGTCTTCTCCGTCTGGTATCCAGCCTGATTCCCAGGTGTCTGTGCCCGCAAGGAATGCTCCCGTCAGTGGTGTGCTGCTACCCGCATAGCGGCCGGTTAAGTTCCAGCTCGGACGATCACCCAGTTGGGATGTGATTTTGATCCGATAGTTTTCTGCGACATTATCGCATTCATACGTGATCGTATTATCGATAAATTCCGGTGCATCCACAAAGGTTACCTGAACCGTATCCAGTCCAATGCATGAGAAGTTGTCCCCCTGCAATTCAAATGTATAGACTCCTTTGACACTCACGCTTAATCCCGAAGTGGGATCCGTGGCATCCGCAAAGGTCACATTGCCCGGACCGGTCAGTTTGCGCCAGTTTGCATTCCCAAAGCTCAGCTGTCCGTCGAGCTTGTAATTCAGTCCGCAGACCTGTATATCTGCTCCGGCAAGTGGTGTCGCATAAGGCTCAAATACGATCTTCATATTATTTGATGCCCGCTTGCAAGGATCCTTGGGATCTACTACGCCGTCTTTCGGTGCCACATCGTCGCCAACGACCCGCGTTACATACACAGGATTTGCAGCGCCCAATTTCATTTTTGCAGGATCAAAACAGATCACATCATTGATCGAATACAACGTATCGATGACGTCCGTCTTGGACGTATACGACGATTTGTGAACAACATACATCGCAATGTCTTCCGGATCGATTATTTCTTTTAATATGCTCTTGATCGGAACACACTTGTCCTGACATACTGTGGTTGTCAATGTATCCAGCTCTCCGGCAAATATCGGCCCGCAATTACAGTTATAGTTATCCTGTAAAAGTGAAGACTCGCAGCCGTTCGCATCTCTGATCAGTACGATGAAATCTTCCAGACTCGCCAGCGTATCCGAACAATAGGTATTGCCCACAATCTTGCCATTCGCCGTAGATGGTGGAATGACCAATACATATGGTGGTGTGCCGGTCTTCAGATTTGCTTTTACCAGATACCTTTCATCAATATTGAATACTCCACCCAGCAGATTCAGACACACTTTGTCTACATCCTCTACGGTAGGATTCGGATGGAAGGTAATGTTCACCTGATCCGTAGTCACACATAGGCCATTCTGATTGTCTTCCTCGCACACAAAAATATAGGTGCCGTATCCATCCAATACATCTACCGTTGAATTCGGATCAGATGAATTGCTGAAGATCACACTCTTGCCATTCTTTTCTGTCCATCTGAACTGTGATCCCGTGAGTGATTGGGAACCCTGCAAGTCAAAGGTCGTTCCGCACACCGCAGTATCTCTGCCCGCAAACGGACTGGGTATTTCATAAAATGTAAATGGCGTTCCTACGCTTTCCCGCAGACAGCCCAATATAGGATCTATGCCACCCTTGCCATCAGCACGACCAAGGCGAACCCCCACATAATACGTCACCCCAAACTGCATCCAGTTTTGTTTCGTGAATGTCTTTGAATTCAGCAGCGCAACCCTTGATCCCCAGGGATTCGCCGGGTTGGTATAAAAGAAGTAGATCACCGTATCCCTCGGACTTGCATCCAGCTTCTCATTCGAATTATCATAAATTATTGTAATGGACGCATCCGCACATTTTTCAATGGGCACATTGGAGATCACACCTATATCATTGGTGCATTTACACTCATGATCCTGTATGTACAGCAGCTGACAGCCATTGATATCTTCGATCAGCACCGTATCGCTCACATTGTTCAGTACTATGCCTGAGGTATAGATGTTGTTCGCATCAACCTTGCCATTGCCTTTCAGAATTTTATACGGCGCCGTGCCATTCATAATCTGAAAGCTGTACACGTAATCTTTGTTACTGCCGCCACAGATGTAGGTTGTCGGACCTTTTTCAGGTGATGAATTAAAATCGGCATAAACCGTATCTTCTGTGATGCAACCAAGGCTGTTTTCTGTAATCACAAAGCCATACCTTCCGTACGCAGGGGCGTCAACCACAGGATTTTCTATATTATTTGGTGTTATCGTCGCGTTGCCAGGACCCAAAATTTGCTTCCAGGTGCCCCCACCGACATCAAACTTGCCCCGAAGCGTATTCGATAATCCGCAAATTTTTATATCTGGTCCCGCCGATGGTTGCGGTGCCACCTTGATCTTCACCGTAATGCAACACTCCGGCGTCTCAGGACATGAAGATTGTAACTGATAGCACACGATACCATCATACTCCTTATTTGGTTTGGGATCGAAATTCCACAGCACATCGATTGATTTGGAACCAATCGGATTCTGGGTTAAGATAAGACCTCCCGATACCGTCCAGATATGACGCGCATCCGCAGGAAATATCGTGTCCACGGAATAAGTGCCGATTCGACCAACACAAAGCTGAAGATCACCTTTGGGACAAATCTTAGGATAGCAGAAGTCTGATTCGTTGAATTGTTCACATACTGTAAACGGACATTTTTTTGTCAGTTTATCCAGCTTTCCTACCAGCACAACATCCACACAGTATTCTTCTTTGCTACAACCTACTTCTATGAACTCGTCCGTACCCAATGAAGTCTTCGCAGGATCGTTCTTTTTATACCATTTGTACTCAAAGGATTCTGTAAAATAACCATTTACCGGGCACGTTCTGTCTATTGGCTGAACTTCAAGCAATACCATGCCACCCTGACAGTATTCTCTGAAACGTCCACCACCATTGAGGAACGCTGCATGCAAATTATACGAACTGTCACATTTATACGGCGATGTTGATTTGGCTAGAAATATTTCTTTGGGATCCTGACAGTTGGCAACTTGAACCTTCGTGGTAGGATCGATATACACATCCCCGGGACATCCCAGAAAATAAAGATCCGGTGGTTCTGGCTTCTCTGTTACAAAAAATGTTACCAGTGAATCGTATTCACAGCAATTTTTATCCGTGAAGTGCTGGGTATACTCACCGCTCGAACTGACTTGCTGTCCCTGCCAGGTAATCGGTGCATTTTCAAAACACACGATCCGGGGTCCATCTTTCCTGTCCTTTTCCTGTCGAACCTGAATCGTAATACATTTAGGACCTTCCTGATCACATATGGATCCGGACTGCGGGTTACCAATAATTGCAGTTACGCAAAGCACAAAGTCTCCTTCATCTGGAAAATCATTGGTCACCTTATTACCATATTGATCGAGTTCAACACCATCAAGCGTCCATTGGTAAGCTGGTTTACAAAGACTGCTACCAAGATCAATCATATGCATCACATTACAAGCACCCTTGCAAAGCTTGGTTGGACCAGTAAGATTGCCCAACGGTGGCAACATGGGAGGTCCACCACCTGAAGTAGTTAAAGTAAAGTCACAAACGTCACCGGTGCAACCGTCAACGAACAAATAGTATGTTTTACAAGGCTCAAGAACACCACAAGCTGTTTTAGTTCCCGGGCCAGTACAGCTTGGATCACAGAAAATTGATTCACCGCAGTCACAATCTCCCCAAATACCAAATTGTACTCCGGTTCCGTTGACTGTACAGTTACTGAAGGTTACCGTAATACATACGTTACCTCCATTGGTCACAAATGCCCACCAGCTTGTATTGTGAGCACCTCCTCCAGATGGACATAATGGTGTACAGCCAGTAGGATTGTAATAATCCGGATTCTGACATGTATAACCATTTACTTCGTCCAGTGAGCAAAGCACATTGGCGTCTTCACAATTGTCCGCTGAAGCGGGGGTACATTGTGCATTGAGCTGGCTGAATTGTAGTGTAGCCCATAGTATGGAAAACACTAGTATTATTCTATTCATTTGTAAATGTTTCGATTATATATTCAAGTATTAGTTAATTCAACTGCTTTTCCGGGACCAAATTAATAAATTATTAACCAAATTAATCAATTTATTCTCTGTCCGGCGGTCAAATCATATCCTATTGACACATTTGATTTCAAAAACGCTGCCAAAACATTGCATTTTTTTTAAATAACTTGAATCATTTAATTTTCTAATTTGATTACTGTTCTATCACGGCATGAATTTACCTTCAAATCGTTATTGAAATCGTTCAAAGAGATTAGAAGATTCTTAATTGCAGATGCTACGAAGAGGTTATTATTCAGATAATTAAGTTTGTTTTCGACAATTTATACAAACAAAAAGGGGGCTGTACGCCCCCTTGTATTTTCAAAAATAGTTGTTGCTACCTGACCAGGGTAAACTCTCCCTTGAATTTATCCGAGGATGGTGAGCCTTCATATTGCACTTCGGCATAGAAGGCATAGACTCCAGGCAATGCCTTGTCGCCCCTGAATTCTCCGTTCCAGCCAATGCCCTTGGCCTTGTTGCCATCCAACAGATTCTCACCGGAGTAGACCAGCTCTCCCCACCGATCAAAGATCTGCAGGGTCTTGATATTCCTTACACGCTTGCCGTACAGGTTGAAGAATTTGTTATCCACCACCCCACTTCCCGGGTTGATCACTGTTGGCCACCAGACCTCTTTAATGATTCTTACGAGCACCCTGACCCGATCCTGTATCTGACAACCGCTTTGGTCTATTCCTGTGATCAGGAATTCTCTGGTCGTATCCGCAGCATAGATCTTGCGGCTCTTCCAGTCAATCTGCTGGTCAATGTTAAACCACAGCGTATCCTTGTATGCTCCGGTTGCATTGGCTGTACCGCCATACAGACGCAACAACAAGCTATCCAGATCCACTATGGTGCCTTGATCCACTACAATCGTCCTGATAACTTCAATTCCTAGCTTGCTCGGTTCTACCAGTACCTCTTTCTCAGAGATCAGACAGCCATTGATATCTTTAACACTGATCGTATAACTTCCCTGTGGAAGGTTATTGTATACCCTGTTGCTGGTATAGGGTCCTCCGTTAATAGAATACTGCAGATTCGTCAGCACATTGCCATTCTTATCCAGTACATCATTAATAATGATCTGGCCGTTGCGGTCTCCAAAACACTTTGGATTCTCTGCATTTGCCACAATATCCGCCAGCGGATTGCCGATTTCGTTAACAATAATGGTATCCTTGGACAGACAGCCGTTCTTGCTGTCCTTCACCGTCAACTCGTACGTTCC
Organism: Saprospiraceae bacterium; assembly: GCA_046329325.1. Lineage (GTDB taxonomy): Bacteria > Bacteroidota > Bacteroidia > Chitinophagales > Saprospiraceae > Vicinibacter. Next base: position 3,978 of record JAXLUU010000002.1, on the reverse strand, counting down.
GCCGGGTTTGCCGATCGTAATCTTGGAAGTCCCTTGCCCGGAGATCACATTGCCCACCCACGTATAAGTACCGATGGTACCTGACGTGCCTCTTGAGCCTGATCCATCCAGTGTGATCTGATTGACCGTACACGTCAGATCGCCTATCTGCTTGATATCTGCTACAGGCGGTGATTTATCCTCTGTGACGGTGATACCCTTGGATTCCTTACAACCATTCTTCGTGTTTTCAACCGTCAGAATATACTGTCCGATGGCATTCGCGGTAGCCAGATAACTTGATGCGCCGGCAACCAGTCCGGGGCCTGTCCATGTCGGTACATAGATCGCTCCTTTATCGGATTTGTTGCCATCAATGTTGACCTGAGTGCGGTCACAGGTCAGTTCCAGCGGATTATCCAGTTGAACCTGAGGTCTTGCCGTATCGATTGTCACCACAAAGCTCGTGCTGTTGGCACAGTTGGCCCTGGGATCCACCACATTTAATGTATATGTGCCCGGTGTAGTGACCGTTGTCGTTGGCGTTTTGTCATTGTTGCTCCACGTATACTGCAAGGCATCACCTGAACCTGATATCGAATTGGCGCCGTTCAGAACGATGCTCGTCACCTTACAACTCAGTTCATTAGGACCGTCAATCTTTGCAACTGGGTACATGAACCATGTGACAGGAACACCCGGTGTATTATCCAGACAGCGGTCTGTAAAATTCACATTGCCGCTCTTTGGATCCACATTACCCACAAATACAGCAATGTAGTAGGTCTTTCCAAGTGTCATGGTAGCTGGATCAAACATAAATCCGCCATTGTCATTGAACGTAATGATCGTGCCACCACGCGGGTTGTTGGATTGTCCGTCATACAACACATAACGGATAATATCATTGGCATCCATCACGCCCGGAGCTACGGTATATTTCGCCTGAGCCTTACCATCGCTGCACAGATTAATTGGCGTCAGATCCATATTGCCCGCATCCGTAATACAATTACAGATATGTGATCCGGTAAACAGGTCCGTACTGCAATCATTGGCATCTTTAATGGCCAAATCAAAGTCTTCTCCGTCTGGTATCCAGCCTGATTCCCAGGTGTCTGTGCCCGCAAGGAATGCTCCCGTCAGTGGTGTGCTGCTACCCGCATAGCGGCCGGTTAAGTTCCAGCTCGGACGATCACCCAGTTGGGATGTGATTTTGATCCGATAGTTTTCTGCGACATTATCGCATTCATACGTGATCGTATTATCGATAAATTCCGGTGCATCCACAAAGGTTACCTGAACCGTATCCAGTCCAATGCATGAGAAGTTGTCCCCCTGCAATTCAAATGTATAGACTCCTTTGACACTCACGCTTAATCCCGAAGTGGGATCCGTGGCATCCGCAAAGGTCACATTGCCCGGACCGGTCAGTTTGCGCCAGTTTGCATTCCCAAAGCTCAGCTGTCCGTCGAGCTTGTAATTCAGTCCGCAGACCTGTATATCTGCTCCGGCAAGTGGTGTCGCATAAGGCTCAAATACGATCTTCATATTATTTGATGCCCGCTTGCAAGGATCCTTGGGATCTACTACGCCGTCTTTCGGTGCCACATCGTCGCCAACGACCCGCGTTACATACACAGGATTTGCAGCGCCCAATTTCATTTTTGCAGGATCAAAACAGATCACATCATTGATCGAATACAACGTATCGATGACGTCCGTCTTGGACGTATACGACGATTTGTGAACAACATACATCGCAATGTCTTCCGGATCGATTATTTCTTTTAATATGCTCTTGATCGGAACACACTTGTCCTGACATACTGTGGTTGTCAATGTATCCAGCTCTCCGGCAAATATCGGCCCGCAATTACAGTTATAGTTATCCTGTAAAAGTGAAGACTCGCAGCCGTTCGCATCTCTGATCAGTACGATGAAATCTTCCAGACTCGCCAGCGTATCCGAACAATAGGTATTGCCCACAATCTTGCCATTCGCCGTAGATGGTGGAATGACCAATACATATGGTGGTGTGCCGGTCTTCAGATTTGCTTTTACCAGATACCTTTCATCAATATTGAATACTCCACCCAGCAGATTCAGACACACTTTGTCTACATCCTCTACGGTAGGATTCGGATGGAAGGTAATGTTCACCTGATCCGTAGTCACACATAGGCCATTCTGATTGTCTTCCTCGCACACAAAAATATAGGTGCCGTATCCATCCAATACATCTACCGTTGAATTCGGATCAGATGAATTGCTGAAGATCACACTCTTGCCATTCTTTTCTGTCCATCTGAACTGTGATCCCGTGAGTGATTGGGAACCCTGCAAGTCAAAGGTCGTTCCGCACACCGCAGTATCTCTGCCCGCAAACGGACTGGGTATTTCATAAAATGTAAATGGCGTTCCTACGCTTTCCCGCAGACAGCCCAATATAGGATCTATGCCACCCTTGCCATCAGCACGACCAAGGCGAACCCCCACATAATACGTCACCCCAAACTGCATCCAGTTTTGTTTCGTGAATGTCTTTGAATTCAGCAGCGCAACCCTTGATCCCCAGGGATTCGCCGGGTTGGTATAAAAGAAGTAGATCACCGTATCCCTCGGACTTGCATCCAGCTTCTCATTCGAATTATCATAAATTATTGTAATGGACGCATCCGCACATTTTTCAATGGGCACATTGGAGATCACACCTATATCATTGGTGCATTTACACTCATGATCCTGTATGTACAGCAGCTGACAGCCATTGATATCTTCGATCAGCACCGTATCGCTCACATTGTTCAGTACTATGCCTGAGGTATAGATGTTGTTCGCATCAACCTTGCCATTGCCTTTCAGAATTTTATACGGCGCCGTGCCATTCATAATCTGAAAGCTGTACACGTAATCTTTGTTACTGCCGCCACAGATGTAGGTTGTCGGACCTTTTTCAGGTGATGAATTAAAATCGGCATAAACCGTATCTTCTGTGATGCAACCAAGGCTGTTTTCTGTAATCACAAAGCCATACCTTCCGTACGCAGGGGCGTCAACCACAGGATTTTCTATATTATTTGGTGTTATCGTCGCGTTGCCAGGACCCAAAATTTGCTTCCAGGTGCCCCCACCGACATCAAACTTGCCCCGAAGCGTATTCGATAATCCGCAAATTTTTATATCTGGTCCCGCCGATGGTTGCGGTGCCACCTTGATCTTCACCGTAATGCAACACTCCGGCGTCTCAGGACATGAAGATTGTAACTGATAGCACACGATACCATCATACTCCTTATTTGGTTTGGGATCGAAATTCCACAGCACATCGATTGATTTGGAACCAATCGGATTCTGGGTTAAGATAAGACCTCCCGATACCGTCCAGATATGACGCGCATCCGCAGGAAATATCGTGTCCACGGAATAAGTGCCGATTCGACCAACACAAAGCTGAAGATCACCTTTGGGACAAATCTTAGGATAGCAGAAGTCTGATTCGTTGAATTGTTCACATACTGTAAACGGACATTTTTTTGTCAGTTTATCCAGCTTTCCTACCAGCACAACATCCACACAGTATTCTTCTTTGCTACAACCTACTTCTATGAACTCGTCCGTACCCAATGAAGTCTTCGCAGGATCGTTCTTTTTATACCATTTGTACTCAAAGGATTCTGTAAAATAACCATTTACCGGGCACGTTCTGTCTATTGGCTGAACTTCAAGCAATACCATGCCACCCTGACAGTATTCTCTGAAACGTCCACCACCATTGAGGAACGCTGCATGCAAATTATACGAACTGTCACATTTATACGGCGATGTTGATTTGGCTAGAAATATTTCTTTGGGATCCTGACAGTTGGCAACTTGAACCTTCGTGGTAGGATCGATATACACATCCCCGGGACATCCCAGAAAATAAAGATCCGGTGGTTCTGGCTTCTCTGTTACAAAAAATGTTACCAGTGAATCGTATTCACAGCAATTTTTATC
>JAXLUU010000001.1:1820000-3024648 GCA_046329325.1 Saprospiraceae bacterium | reverse complement strand
CATATATATAATTAATGTAATAAATGAGTACTTTTTTATTGAAACGGAGGCGGAGATCTTATTTTTTATTTTGGCATTCCATAACACAATGTGGTTATAAAAATTCCCTCGAATAAACTGCCCTGATCATGAAAAGAATACTTTACGAGCTGTTGATCCCAAATCCATTCCGCGGTGCAATGCATTGAATCAGTATATATTAGGTATTTTAAGCGCATTCAATTAAAAATTCTACCTTTAGGCAACAATTATTGTCGTGTTATAGTCAATATTTAAAATTAAAACAAAATGAACCGTTTTCTATTGATTTTCATACTGTTATCTGCTTTAGGTGCTTTGACAAACAGGGGTTTGGGGCAGGACTGTAAAATGTCTAATCTTGTCCTGGAAAAATCAGCCTGTTCGCAAGAAAAGACATTCTATGTTACGATTAATTTTACATATCAGGGTGTCTCCGAATGTTTCAATCTAAGTGGTGGCGGCACTAAATATGGTCAGTTTAAATACTCACAACTTCCATTAAAAATAGGTCCTCTGAAAGGAGACTGCACCACCAATTATGAATTTGTTGTCAGAGATTGTGCCAAAGAATTATGCAGCATATCAGGCGTATTGGGCAAGGTGTGTTGCGAAACACCGGCATGCTCCATTTCTGATCTGATACTTGATCGATCAGACTGTAATGCTGATGGCAACTTCTATGTAACCCTTAATTTCAATCACAAGAATAATAGTGATTGCTTTTATGTACAAGGAAATGGAATTAAATATGGCGTATTCAAATACTCGCAACTGCCTCTAAAAATCGGACCGATCAAAGGGGATTGTACAACGCCTTATGAGTTTGCCGTTACAGATTGCGCCGACAGCAAATGTTCTACTGCGAAAGATCTAGGAATTGTGTGTTGTGAACAATCCGGGGATTGCAAAATATATGATGCCGAAATTTCCAAATCAGCCTGTGACAGCGCTGGCCAATTTTATGTTAAGCTAAACTTTAAATATAATAATACCTCAGACAGTTTTGATGTAACCAACGGAAAGAATAAACTATATGGACGCTATGCGTTTGCAAAGTTACCTGTCCTCATCGGTCCGTTTGCAGGAGACTGCTCTACCAAACATGTTATAGAAATCATTGACTACAAAAATGAAAAATGCCATCTTGAGAAAGAAATAGGCGTAGTGTGCTGTGATTCATCATGTATGCTCTCTGAGTTGAAGCTGGAAAAAACAAATTGTGACGGCGATAAGAAATTTTATGTCTATCTCAATTTTGGTCATAAGAATACTTCTGATTGTTTTACCGTCCAGGGTAACGGCATCAATTACGGGACTTTTAATTATTCTCAGCTTCCGATTAAACTCGGCCCTCTGGATGGCAACTGTGAAACAAGTTATGAATTTGTCATTCGAGATTGCAAAAGTGAAAAGTGTGCATTGGAAGGCCAACTAGGCAAAGTGTGCTGCGAACAGAGCACGGAATGCATGCTCACTGATTTCAGCGTACAGCGTACGGAGTGCAATGCAGACGGCAACTTCTATGTGTCACTTAAATTCAATTACAAAAACATTTCAGAATGTTTTGTTCTTTACCAGAATGACAATGTTATAGGAAAGTTTCTGTATAGCAAACTACCACTTGTTGAAATTGGACCTTTTAAAGGAGATTGCCAGACCAATTATGTATTTACGGTACGTGACTGTGAAAAAGAGTCCTGTGTAGCAAGAGCAGAACTCGGAAAAGTATGTTGCTCAGTCAATGAAAATTGTAAGCTTGGTGATTTTAAAATTGAAAAGACAACTTGTAATGAGAATAAAGAATTTTTTGCTGTAATCAATTTTACCCACAGCAATACTTCTGACTGTTTCACTTTACAGGGGAATGGTGTAAATTATGGTACATTCCAATATTCGCAGTTACCGATTAAAATTGGACCACTTAAAGGAGACTGCACGACCAACTATGAATTTGTGATACGGGACTGCAAGAATGAAAAATGTGCACTCGAAGGTGTCCTTGGCAAAGTATGTTGCGAACAAAGTTCTGACTGCATGTTGTCGGATTTAACTGTAACTCGGTCAGATTGCAATGCTGATGGAAATTTCTTTATTAAATTATCCTTTAATTATAAAAATGTCTCAGATTGTTTTGTACTCTATCAGAATGACAATCTGGTCGGCAAATTCCTGTACAGTCAGTTGCCGTTGAAAGAAATCGGGCCATTCAAAGGAGATTGCAACACAAATTATATATTTTCAGTCCGCGATTGTCTTAAGGAATCATGTGTCGCAAGGGCTGAAGTCGGAAAGGTGTGTTGTACCAGTTCAGGGGACTGCCAACTTTCAGGTCTCAAAATTGAAAAGACAGGCTGCAATGACCTACAGGAGTTCTATGTTGTTCTTAACTTCACACATACCAACAATTCTGATTGTTTTACAGTACAAGGCAATGGCAAATCTTATGGAAGTTTTAATTATTCACAATTGCCAATAAAGCTAGGACCTCTCAAAGGCGACTGCACTACCAATTACGAGTTTGTCATACGCGATTGCAAAAACGAGAGATGTGGACTCGAAGGCAAACTGGGAATAGTATGCTGTGAAAAGAAAGAGGAATGCATGCTTTCTGATCTTGAACTGACACGCACAGAATGCAGTGGGGATGGCACTTTTAATGTTAAGATCAATTTCAAGTATAAGAATGTATCCGAATGTTTTGTTATAAGACAAGGCAACACCATTGTTGGAAAATACAAATACTCCTCTCTGCCATTACAAATTGGACCATTTAAAGGCAACTGTATCACCAACTACAACTTTACAATCACTGACTGTGTAAAAGAATCATGCCGGCTTAAAAAATCACTGGGTAAAGTATGCTGTACTGCAACAAATAACTGTATGCTCGGTGATTTGAAAATTGAAAAGACCGGATGCGATGAAAATAAAAATTTCTTTGTCTTTATCAATTTCAAATTCAAAAACCAGAGTGAATGCTTTACGGTTCAAGGCAACGGAGTCAAGTATGGCACGTATAAGTATGCCAGTCTGCCGATCATTATTGGACCATTAAAAGGTAATTGTGAAACCAGTTACGAATTCTTGGTCCGCGATTGTAAAAATGAGAACTGCACGACTTCTGCCAATATCGGCAAAGTCTGCTGTGAAGTGCCTCCCTCTTTAGACTGCAAAATCTACGACCTTGGCGTTAAAACGCTTGAATGTACTGGACCTCAACAATACGCCCTTCAACTTAACTTTAAGTCACAGGGAACCAAAGGCGTTGGATTTGATGTCTTCGACCAGACAGGAAATTCACTTGGCTTCTATACTTATCAGCAACTGCCTTTGGTTATCAAAGAATTTAAGTCACTCGGCACTTCCTCTGATTACCTGAAGGTTTGCGAGAATGACAATAATAAATGTTGTGCTGAACTCAAATTTGATGCTTTGAAATGTATTGGAAGTACGCATGGCAATACTTTCAATTTGTCGGATGTCAAAGTGCTCCAGGGCAATCAGTATATCAGTATTCACAGTGATTTCATTTTTCCTGAAGGATTTAGGTATTTTATTTACGACATGACCGGAAGAGAACTCAAAATCACAGAGGCTTCACGAACTGAACAGGATATTATCCTCGAAGTGTCACAAGTACCAGGTGGAATGTTTATTATTCGCACGGAGAATAAATATGAATCCAGAAATCTCAAAATGGTGAGATAGCATATAAAACATATTTTTCACTTAAACCGGCCTGCCATCAACAGGCCGGTTTAATTTTTAATTCTTTACAATGGATTACCTTGATATAAATCGTATTGCATGGAATGAGCGTGTCGAGCCACACTTCGTTTCAGAATTCTATGCTGTTTCGCAATTTATCAATGGACTAAGTTCACTCAAAGAAATCGAATTAGCCATTTTACCCCCACTAGAAGGTAAAACTTTATTACACCTGCAATGTCATTTTGGGCAGGACAGCATTTCACTTTCAAGAATGGGCGCCCTTGTCACTGGCATTGATTTCTCAGACAAAGCAATTGATCAGGCACGTATTTTGGCATCACAATGCAATTCAGGCACTCAATTCATTTGTACGGATGTGTATAATGTACCCGCCGAGGTGCCAGGACAATTTGATATCGTATTTACGAGTTACGGGACAATTGGCTGGCTTCCGGATCTCGGCAATTGGGCTTCTGTGATTTCTCAAAAGTTAAAACCAGGAGGGCAATTTATCATTGCAGATTTTCATCCAGTAATCTGGATGTTCGATACACATTTTTCGTATGTTCAATATTCCTATTTTAACAAAGGCCCGATCATTGAGTCAGAATCCGGAACTTATGCAGACAAGAATGCACCAATTACAAGGCAGACCATTGGATGGAATCACTCTTTTGGTGAGATCATAGAGGCTTTGCATTCACATGGACTATCGATTCTTCAATTTAATGAATTCGATTATTCGCCCTATAATTGCTTTGAAAACATGTATGAATACGAGCGCGGCAAATTCAGGATCAACACCTTAGGCGACAAGGTGCCCTACTGCTATTCAATTTTAGCAAAGAAAAATTGAATTCCTAAAGACCAAGTGACTTTCTGATTTCCGCAGATAGCGGATATCCAAGCGAAGCTGCGATCCGCATATCATTCATGGCAGCCTTGTAATCATTGATTTTTTGTTCAGCCAGTGAACGCTGGTAATAGAAGTCTGCTTTTTTATTATCCAAATTGATCGCTTTACTAAAATCTACAATTGCTTCTTCCACCCTATCGAGTTGTAACTTTAGCATTCCCCGGTAGTAATACATTTGCCCATCCAGCGGCATTTTATTAAGATAGCGATCGAGATCGGCCAAGGCAGAATTGGCATCTCCCGAAATTGCACTAATATAAGCCCTGTTCTTAAGAAGATCTGGCAAAGTAGAATCTAATGCCGCAGCGGTAATAATACAGTTTTTGGCTGTTTGAATATCACCCCTTTTGCCCGAGATTACCGCTAGATTAATCCAGGCGGTAATGTTTTTATCATTCAATTGGACAGCTTTGGAAAAATAAGGAAAAGCCTGATCGATATCATTCAGCGACATCATATAATAGGTACCTAGATTGTAATTGGCGACCGACGATTCAGGATATTGAGAAAGTACATTTCGCCACAATAATTCTTCTGATTTCCATTTAGGAATATAACTTTTAGCTATAAAAAAATAGATGATGACCAATCCCAATCCTATGGTCCACTGCAACCATTTCATGATGCTTCTATTATAGCCAGGCTTAGATGCAAAGGAATAAAAAAATAAACTCAAACCCACATAGGGTATATACGTATAACGCTCAGCATATGCCGCCATTCCCACGGTAACAAATTGAAGTGTCAGCACCAGCATTAATATAAAGAAAATAATCCCTAAGAACATTTCACTTTGCAGTCTTATCCTGAATAAAAATATTAAAAGCATCATGGAAATGCCAGTCAGCAATAAATTATCAAATGTTAGTAATTCCTGCGGTTTCGGCAGAGGATGCAAAGCGCTTAAATGATGTGGCCAAATAAATTGAAAAACATACCGGGCCACTGAACTAAATACAAGAACTATTCTTTCTATAAAATTATAATGCACCACCGATTCTATTGATTGCTGCTGTGCCTTTATGGTCAGAACACCAAAAACAATAGAAAGAACTAAAAATGGAATTTTGGAAATCACATCCTTCCAATTGACTGTGCCGTTGATGTAATAATCAAATGTCAGCAGGACCAATGGAAACATAACAGCCGCGGGCTTGGAACAAAGTGAAAGTAAAAACAGGCATAAAATTGATAAGTAATTTAACCTGGACAAACGGCCTTTCGATTCAAAATAAAGAATGGAAGCACCCAGAAAGAAAAAAGCATAGAGAACATCTTTTAAACCCGATATCCACGCCACAGATTCGACATGCAGCGGATGTAATGCAAAAACAGCCGCAATCCAGAAGGCACCCCAAAAATTACCTTTGGTCCAATAATTGGCCAATTTAAAAGCCAGCAATACATTCAAACAATGTATTGACAGAACTACAAAGTGAAAGTAATATGGTTGTATACCTTTTAATTTTGCAATCACGGCATAGATGCTCATCGTCAAAGGATGATAATTTCCCTGATAAAAATGAAGCCCCCAAAAATGTTTCAAACTTCTCAGCAATGGCCAGGCCAATTGCATATTATTCTGAACATACGCCGTATCGTCCCAAACAAAAGCGAATGATAGCACAGGACGATATAATATACAAACACTAATAATTAGTAAACTTAAAAAACCAAACTTCATTGTCGCTGATATTTCTGCATTCTGATTAGCAGCATGCAAATCGGCGATCTGGTTTTGCTGTGAACTCTCAAGGACTTTTTTACGCATGATGATCAGAAAATGAGAGCACAATTTCGAACATTCCTTGATAAATGCATTCATTACTTAAGACGATAAATCCAATTATACGGATCATGACGATAAATTACAGCAACTTTAAGTATTGCAAGGTGTCTTAAGGCGTCAACTCTATAGCGATTGCAAGGAGCCCGAATTATGAACAAGTATTTATCCGGATCAAGAAAATTTATGCTACTAAAATTCACTTACAGCAGAGATAACCATTACATGAAGGCAAATTTATCATCTCAACTTTAATATATTATTTAATAATAAATATATATCTAATTAATTTACATTTTATTATACCAATTCACCTCGCCTCTTCGAATTTATGATTCCTTTTACTTTCGATTGTGTCCAAGGATGATTAAATTTGCCAATTCATTAACAAAATCTAAAACATGAAACAATTTTTACTCTCTCTTTTGTGTTTGATGTGTGTGGCCTTTGTTCAGGCTCAGAACACATTCTCAGATGATATAGAGTCTTATACAGACGGAGCCTATATTGGCGCCTCCTCTCCTAACTGGACTGTGTGGTCCGGAGCTGCAGGAGAAGGTACTGCGGAGGACGCTACAGTCTCAACCGAAGCAGCACATTCAGGCAAACAGTCTATCAGGCTCGAAGCCGGATCTGCTTCTTCTGGTCCTACGGATCTGGTCCTTCCTTTCGGCGGCGAAAAGAACATCGGTACATTTACCTACACCATGTGGGTTTATGTTACTGCCGATAATTCCGCATACTGGAATTTTCAGGGAAAAGCAACCATTGGTAGCATTTGGGCTGTTGACAACTACGTCACTTCAGACGGCCATTTCTTCGCTACACTGGGAAGTGCATCCACCGGTTCTATCTGTAATGTAGATTTCGCCCATGAAGCATGGAATAAGTATACCCTTGTTGCCAACATGACGAGAAATGAATGGGAAATCAAAATCAACGACGTGTCTGTCGTCAAATTTGCCAATCCCAATAACTCAATCGCTTCCATTGACATTTTCCCACTTTATGGTGGCGATGTAGGCGGCAGTTCAGCAATTTACTATATTGACGATGTCAGTTATACCTATGAGCCTTATACTTTAAGAGCTTTAGACGGGGGGCTGATTTCTATCAATATGAAAAACCGTTTTCTTGCCAATGAAGCATCTGGCGGTTCCGTACAAATCCGAAATCTGGGAACAACAGCAATCAACTCCGTCAATCTAAGTTGCCAGGTCGGATCCGGCGCACCTGTTACAGCTTCTGTCAGTAATGTCAATGTGGCTTCACTGGCTTTTTTAACCATTCCAGTAAGTCCTATTACTTATGCTGCCGGGGCATCTGATTTGAAATGCACAATTACAAGTGTCAATGGCGCAGCAGATAATGACCCAACGAATGATGACAAATTACTGTCACTTTACGGTGTAACGCCAGCCCCTCACAAGGTCATGTTTACTGAAGAAGCTACCGGCACCTGGTGTCAATGGTGTCCAAGAGGTGCTGTATATCTTGATTCAATGGCCAGGACTTATCCTAAATACTGGGCTGGTGTAGCAGTACATAACAATGACCCAATGACTGTTGCGGTTTATGACAACTGGCTGAGAACTTTTCCAGGATTTAGTGGATATCCGTCTATTATCAACGACAGAAACCAGCTTACCGATCCGCTAACTGTCGAAGCAGATTTTTACGATCACATTGTAGTTCCTACACCTGTCATACTTACAAACGGAGCGAAATATGACTCAACTAAAAGGGAACTTGAAGTATCTGTCAAAGGTGACTTTATCGATGATATTTCCGGGGACTATCGATTTAACCTTGTTGTTATCGAAAACAATATCCAGTTCCCTGGTACGGGATACCGACAATCCAACGCCTATGCTGGCAACTCCAGAGGATGGATGGGCGGATTCGAAAAACTTCCAAACCCGGTACCAGCCAATCGCATAAAGTATAACCATGTAGCACGCGCTATTTTTGACAATGCCGTTGGACTCGAGGGTTATTTACCTTCGACGATTAAGAAAGGCAGTACCTATTATATTACCTATACCATGACGCTGGCGGATTCATTCAAAGCTCCCAATATCGAGCTCATTGGTTTACTTTATGGACCTGGTGGCGAAGTTGTCAATGCAACCATCACAACACTGGACGAAGCCATTAGAAACGGTTTGTATTCAAGTACAAGCAATCCTTCACTGGTATTTTCTGCACCTAAACTTGCTCCGAATCCAAGTGATGCCCAGACCAATATTGAACTAAATCTACAGCAGGATGCCCAGGTAGGTATAGATGTTGTTGATTTAACTGGAAAGACCATTACCAGCCGTAATTATGGAAAACTCAGCGGAGATGTTATTTTGCCGATTAATACAGAAGAATTTGATAATGGAAGTTACATTATTAAACTTCGCATCAACGAGAAGATGACCACAAGGAAATTGATTGTAAATCACAGATAAAATAAATTTCACCAAAATGAAAATGCCGGCGATGACCGGCATTTTCATTTTAATCAAAAACAATACTTTATGGGCAGATTCAAGTTATCGACAAGAGTACAACACCTTAATGAATCTGCCACATTGCGTATGGCCCAAATGGCCAGAGAGCTCAGTAATCGCCAAATTGATGTGATCAATCTCAGTCTTGGCGAACCTGATTTTGATACCCCAATGCATATTAAGGAAAAGGCAAAAGAAGCCATAGATTCGGGCAACACCAAATACACGCCTGTCGCCGGCACGCTGGCGCTTCGCCAAGCAATTAGCGATAAATTCAAAAGGGACAACCAGTTAAACTATTCTACAGATGAAATCATCGTCAGCAACGGTGCAAAACAAAGCTTCGCTAATCTTTGCAACGCAATGCTAGACAACCCTCTGGATGAAGTGGTTCTGCTTGCGCCCTACTGGGTCTCTTACTACGAAATCATTCGACTGGCCGGGGGCACCCCAATTGTTGTTCATTCCAATGTTGCAAATAATTACAAGCCTCGACCGGAAGATCTGAAAGCTGCATTATCTGCCAATACCAGGATGCTTGTTTTCTCAAGTCCTTGTAACCCTACAGGCACACTCTTCAATCAACAGGATTGCATGGAGATTGCGAATCTTCTGAAGGAATATCCTGATGTACTGGTTGTCTCAGATGAGATTTACGAATATATAGTTTTCGACCAAAAACATTTCAGCATTGGATCAATAGAAGGCATGAATGAGCGAACAGCAACCATTAATGGATTTTCAAAAGGATTTTCGATGACGGGATGGCGGCTTGGATATATGGGTGCTCCAAAGGAAATTACTCAGGCATGTATTCGAATACAGGGACAATATACCAGTGGCGCCTCATCTTTTACTCAAGCGGCAGGCGCATTTGCACTGACATCAGATCTTTCTATAACCAGGAAGATGTGCGAAGCTTTTAAATCCCGTCGCAATACTTTGATCAGGGAATTAAGTAGAATTACCGAATGGACCATTAACATTCCAGATGGTGCATTTTATCTATTACCGGATGTCAGTAAAACTTTTGGAAAAAAACATAACGGCAATACAATTTATAATTCAGAAGACCTTGCGATCTACCTGCTCAATGAAGCTCATGTCGCATTGGTTTCCGGTGATGCATTTGGTGCACCTAACTGCATTCGTATCTCCTACTCTCTTTCAGAAGAAAAAGTCATTGAAGCCGTTCAGCGAATTGAAGCAGCCCTGCAAAAACTTAGTTGAACATTGAAAATGATTGATTTGAAATAAAATTATTGTATATCATCAATTCGTCACTTTTTCAAGATATTGAATACCAATTACATATTTTTTGTAACACGGACATGATAGTCCATGAAGCAAGCTGTTAAGTAATTAAATGTTAATCGATGATTTTGTATCGGTTGCTTTTTATTTCAACCACTCTCAGGTATGAATTTTCATAATAATCTACACCGGATTTCCGGTCAGATGACTTATTTTTATAAACTGGCTGAAACTCAAAACTCGTCTCCAGCAGACCATTGCAGCTATTGTTAGATTTCCATTGAAAATCGGGACCATATTGCCTTAGAGACTTTATTGCATATTTAGCTAGATCATAGCCTTCCATGGCATCCTGGGATGGGAATTCTCTGTATGCATCAAAATATTTCTTTTTAAAGCTTCTTATCGCACTGTTATCCTGATCGAAAAAGTTGCTGATACTGATACGAATATTATAGATATTCATGAAATCAATGATCTCCGACTTCATTTCAAGCCATTTGGATGTACCGTAAACAATCACTTCCTTATTGTTTTTTTCTGAAACCATTCTTCTTAAAAAGTGATAAATATAATTTTCATCCTTAGAGCTAAAATAAGGCAGGATAAAAACTGTTGGCCCTGTAGCCTTTAACAGAGGGCCTACAACAGGATCTACACCAGTGGCTAGATCTGATTCTTTTATAAACTTTTCTTCGATTGAATCCCTGAACTTTATGTTATCATTAAAGTATTTTGATCTGGATTCTTCCGGCGACCTGCTGATTATAATAATATTCTCGGCAGGATAATGTGCCCTGGCATGTTCATTTAACTTTGCATAATGGCTTGAAATTCCGGCTTTGGTCTGAATATAATAAGGATTAGTGTCAGTGATTGTTGAGCTGCTGACCCAAGGACTAAGCAATGATGTCTCGTGTGATTTTGCCCAATCGGCAGCGTATTTAAGCGCTTCTGCCTTTTGCGGACCGATGATCAGATGCGGCGGTGAATTATTAAATTGTGACAACGCATCAGCAATTTCAGTAACGGTTTCTACATCCAGTACATTGAAGTTGATTTTTTTTCCTCCTTCGTTATTCAATTCATCCATTGCCATGGACATACCCGCATAATACTGCACAAAACGCAGACTGCTGGTGTTAATTTTAGAGCCTAAAGAGTCATTGGAAGCAGTCTTAAATGGCAACATGCATAAGATTTCAAAATGATCATCAGGCTTAGAATATTTCCGCGCTGGTTGCGTGGAAGCGTCCGCTTTGTCTTGAGTCTTTACGGGTTTTTCTTCATATTTTTTCCAGACAACTGTATCAACCTTCGAAGGCAATTGATGCGTTGTAGTTGTATTGGGATGATTAACCTTGTTCTGATGCTGCTGCACAGAAGATTTTTTGGTCGCACATGAAAAAATGCTATAACATAGAATGCCAAGCAAAAGTATTAAACTACTCCCATTCAATTGTTGCGGGCGGCTTACTGCTAATATCATATACCACTCTGTTTATTCCTTTTACTTTATTGATAATATCGGTTGATATCGCAGCGAGAAGGTCATGAGGTATTCGGCTCCATTCGGCTGTCATACCATCCGTGGACTGAACCGCTCTCAGGGCCACTACATTTTCATATGTTCTTTCATCTCCCATGACACCTACCGACTTAACCGGTAATAAAATGACACCGGCCTGCCAGATTCGATCATACAAGCCGCTTTTTATTAAATGATCAATAAAGATCTTATCTGCTTTTTGAAGGATTTCAATTTTATCACGCGTGACATCACTAATAATGCGTATTGCAAGTCCAGGGCCTGGAAAAGGATGTCTGCCGAGAATATGCTGAGGAAGCCCAAGTTCTTTTCCAACTTTCCTGACCTCGTCTTTAAACAATGACCTTAGCGGCTCAATCACTTTGAGGTTAAGTCTTTCAGGAAGTCCACCAACATTATGATGAGACTTGATCACCGATGATGGACCGTGGACGGACGCTGATTCTATAACATCCGGATAGATTGTGCCTTGGGCAAGCCAACGAATCCCGGATATTTGCCCGGCTTCCCTCTCGAACACATCAATAAAAGCTTTACCAATCGCTTTACGTTTGGCTTCAGGATCCTCCAATCCTTTCAAGCGCTCATAAAAGAAGGCTGATGCGTCAATACCATTGACATCGAGTCCTAAATTCATATATGTCTCCAGTACCTGTTCAAATTCTCCCTGTCTCAAGAGTCCATTGTCAATAAAAAAGCAGTGTAATCGCGTACCGATCGCTTTTTGAAGCAACAATGCAGCAACAGAACTGTCAACCCCACCTGACAAGGCCAATAGAACTTCCTCGTCACCTACCTTACTTCGAATGTCCTCTACCTTTTCGTCAATATACGAACCGGCTGTCCAGTCTGCTTTAATACGACAAATGTTCAGAAGAAAATTACCCAACATTTTTGATCCATCAATCGTATGTATTACTTCCGGGTGAAACTGAAAAAAGTATGCTGGTTGAAGCAGGCCTTCAATTTTAAATGCAGCATTTCGAATGGCAGAAGTTGATCCCAAACGAACAAAACCATCAGGAAGTCGAGTGATTGTATCACTATGGGACATCCATATCTGAGTAGGCTCATTAATATCATTCCACACCGGATCATCAACCAAGTCTGCCAATTGGGCAAATCCGAATTCCCGAGACCCGGAAGAGGCCACTTCACCACCCATTTGGAAGACCGTCAACTGCGCTCCATAACATATACCCAATACAGGGTAAAGTCCAAGGATTTTGTCAAGATCTATCGCAGGGTGTTCCGAATCACGAACAGACGCGGGACTTCCCGAAAGAATTACGGCAGCTACGTTGTCGAAAGAAATCTGGCCGAACTGATCAAATGGATATATTTCACAATAGATATTAAGTTCTCTTACTCTTCTTGCGATCAATTGAGTCACCTGAGACCCAAAATCCAATATGATTACGCGGGCATGCATTGATTTATATTTAATAGGACGTTACTAATCCAAAAGGCCACGGCCTTCCTTGATTATCTTGTTTTCTTCCTGCAGGTCCTTCAAGAGCCTGTCCAAAACCCCGTTCACGAATTCCTGTGATTTGTCCGTGCTGTACATTTTGGCGAGTTCGACATATTCGTTGAGCGTTACTTTGGGAGGAATGGTTTTAATATTAACCATTTCCGTGATTGCCATTTTGATCAATATGAGGTCAATAATAGCTATGCGCTCAGCCTCCCAATTGACCAGAACCGGTTTAATCAGTTGATCAAGCTCACTGTTCGATTGATAGGTCTTGTCCAAAAGTGTCTCCCCAAATTCTGTTACCGTCTCATCGTCAGGCAGATGTTCGCTGATAAAATCTGCTTGTGACGGAAGCACCTTGAGTGTCTTCTTGACTGCACCAATTACCAATGACTTATCATCTGGCCATCCGGAATAATGGTCATCCATAATCTCATTGAACAGTTCATTGCGCCTGCAGACACGATAAAGTTCAAGTAAAAGTTCAACCAAGTTTTCTGAAGAGGTATCATCCTCCATGATATACTTGACGTACTTTTCCTCCTTGGTGAATTCTTTATAGATCTTACGGAATATATCTTCATCAATTCCCTCTCCAATTCGATCTGTTTTGAGCCTTTTCTGTAAAAACGGGTTCGTGGCGAGGCTTTTGACCAACGGGTTGGTATATAACTTGTCAGAAAATTTAAGGTCTTCCTCTGATTTAAGGTGTTTTTTCTTCCTGTTGGTCGCATCTTCAACAGCAAAAGAACAAACCTTAATTATAGAATATAAATTGAGTAGGTACAAATGAAAAGCATTCAATAGAGAATGACGATATGCCGACTTGATATCCTTGAAAGTCAGTTCTTTATCCTGATTCAGGCTATACAATTGCTGCATCACTTTGATGCGGACGTTGCGGCGGCTTAACATGAATACCCTTTAGTATTGTTATTCGACGCAAAGAAACAACGATTCAACCTAAGAATCTAATTAATATTAAAATATTTTAATGTATTGGAGGTGCGCTCCAGTTCAAAAAATCCCGCCTCATGTCCGTCATTTCCGGAAGTCTCCGGTAATGCCATTTCATGATAATTTTTCCATTTCGCCACAATATGATACCCGGATTGGATCTCATAATTGTTTTCAATAGCACATCATCTGCGGTGAATATAGGCTCTTTAACACCCAACTGATCAAACAATGAAGTCAGGGCCTCTTCACTGGCTCCTCCTGCCACAAAAAAGGTCTTTACACTGTCCTGACGCAAGGAATCAATAAATGGAAGAATATAACCTGTCAAGATTTTTTTATAATCCTCATTCCATTCAAAAATATTTTTCTTTATGGTTCTGGATTTTAGTTCGGCGAAGCTCTTGACCACTTGAATCTCTTTGGTCTTCAAATCGACGATAGTATCGTATTTCCAAACAGAATCCTGCACCGTACTGACTTCGGTATGTGATGTAAATGACAGCTTGGGCATGTTGACCATGATCCTGCTTCGTTGTTCAGTCAGAATATCCTCTGTATATTCGGAACCTTGCAGATCGAAAATGGCAAAATCTGAGATTTTTGTTATCGGTATGGCCGGAAGGCTCTTGATTTGCTCTGCAACCTCCCACTCTGTTTTTGGATAAGACTTTATGTTTTCCATATATTCTTTGTCGTCCAAAACCCTGACTTCGCCGCTGGCCTTATTTTTGAGTTTCCATTTTTCAATTTTAACATCTGCAGCAGCTTTCTTTTCTTCCTCCTGTTTTGTTCTTACATCAGTTCCAACTTTAAAAGGTCTGAAATCCACAACCGGCTCATTCCATTTAAAGTTGGCCAAGCTGAAAAGATACAATCCTGTAATTGCAAAGAAACTGATCGCATTGCGCAGGGAAGATGATAACACTGTATGAAATTTCCTCCTTGAGAAAAGAAAAATTATAGCGGGAATCATCAGGATCAAATCCTTTTTAAAGGAAACATCTGGCGTAAGCTTAAGAAAATCGCCAAAGCAACCACAATTTGTTACGCGCATGTTAGACTCTGCAAATACCGTCCACTTGCCAAATTCAAAAAAATTAGCCTCCTTGGGAACATAACCAGTTAAAAAAGTATAGCCCGTCAATATCGTAAAAAACACCATTATTATAAAGAATAACCACGAAGTCAACTTTGGCTTGTGGCCAATCAACAGCAGAATACCTATGATGATCTCAAGAACAATCATGAATACACTGAACCCCAGTGCATATTTAGCCAGTACTGGAAATAAATCTGACATAAAATGTAAAAACGATCCTTTGGCTGTAGCCTCAAACTCTTCAAAATACTCCTCCATTTTGAAGGCTGTTCCCATTGGATCAACTGCCTTTACCATCCCGGAAAAAATAAAAAGAGATCCACAGAAATTTTGCAGAAAACTAACACCGACATGCTTGATTGACTGTGTATATTTTTTTAACAAGAAAGTCAGTGTTGCCGCAAAAACGGCCAGGTAAAGGCAAAGTGAAAGTATGGTCATGTACGAAACTTTTTAATTTTTCAAAATGCTTATGCCAAACAAAGATAAGCCAGTCATGGTTGAACACAAAATCATCTCCAACACCACCAGGTTAAACTTATCCAAAAATAAATCAAGGCTTTGTTAATATCAATTAAAGCGTAATTACAAGAAAGTTGATCCGGTTAGTATTTTTTTCGGACCTTTATACCGCCCTGCCACGCGAATCGATCATATGCAGCCCTACCCGATAAAATATAAAACCCTCAGTGAACCTGTACACGGATTAATCACTGAAAAAGGTAGTAAATTCATCGCATATGCCTTGCCAGTCATGGATATTGTGGCTGTAAAAAAAGAAATCGAAACTATCAAAGAAGAACATCCGAAGGCACGACATTGGTGCAGTGCCTACCGCCTTGGTTACGAGGGTGAGACTTCACACGCGGATGATGACGGCGAGCCCTCTGGCACTGCCGGGAGACCCATTCTCGGACAGATCGACAGTTACGGGCTAACAAATACCCTGATCGTAGTCGTTAGATATTTTGGCGGCGTGCTGCTGGGCACAAGCGGATTAATTCGTGCTTACAAGTCCAGCGCACGAGAAGCGCTTGAACAAGCCTTGATACTTGAGAAGGACATTGAAATCCGTTATCGAATTGTCACGCTACCCGAATCTATGTACAAAATATTAAAAATTGTAAAAAACCGGAATTACACAACTTCGGACTTAGTAATGGATGAAAACTGCTCATTGGAGGTCGCGCTACCGGTGGTGGACCTTTTAAGTTTCTTTACAGAACTTAGTCAGAAAATTGAATTGATAGACCGGCCGATCAATCCAGAAAGGCCTGATATCAGGGATTGTTTCATCACCAGACTTCCAGCCAGATGATAACTGTTGGATTAACCGGCGGTATTGGCTCGGGCAAAAGTGCTGTGGGCTTCATCTTTGAGCTTCTCGGCATACCTGTTTATTCTTCTGACCGCGCAGCGCGGCAATTAATGGAAAATGACCCATACATCAAATCCGAAATTACGAATTTACTTGGCGTCAAATCCTATGACAATGAACAACTAAACAGAAAATATATCGCATCGCTCGTTTTTGAAAATGAAGTATTACTTGCCAAACTGAATGCAATTGTTCATCCAGCTGTGTATGAAGATTTTAAAATCTGGATCTCAAATCAGAAAGCACCTTATGTGGTTAAGGAATCAGCACTTTTATTAGACACGCTTCGCCAACAACCAGTTGACCAGATTATAACAGTCTTTGCACCGCGTGAAATTCGAATCGAACGCATTATGAAAAGGGATTGCCTGAGTTTTGAGGAAACAACCAAACGGATGTCGTTGCAGCGATCAGATAAGGAATTTCTGGATAATTCAGATTATGTCATCGTCAATGACAATATCCATTCTCTATCACTCCAGGTACTTTCCATTCACACTGAATTGATTAATTTTGCATATTCTATAAAAAAATAATTTATGATAGGCAGTATGATGAAACAGCAAGATTACATGCATCTTGAAGACCAGTTTGGAGCGCATAATTATCATCCTTTGCCAATAGTACTTGAACGCGGTGCAGGTATTTATCTTTATGATACAGATGGCAAGAAATATTTCGATTTTCTTTCCGCTTACTCTGCGGTAAATCAAGGCCATTCACATCCACGACTAATCCGCGCACTGACTGATCAAGCCCAGAAACTGACTTTGACTTCTAGGGCATTTTACAATAACAAACTGGGCCTGTATGAGCAAAAAATGCATGAGACTTTTGGTTATGATAAAGTGCTGCCAATGAACACCGGCGCAGAAGCCATTGAAACTGCGATCAAGCTTTGCCGCAAATGGGCCTATCATCGCAAAGGGCTGCGCGAAGGGGAAGCCCTGATTATTGTTGCTGAAGGAAATTTCCATGGACGGACAATGAGTGCTGTGTCCGCCTCCTCAGATCCTAGCAGTTATGCCGGGTATGCCCCTTTGTTACCAGGATTCATCAAAGTCCCTTACAACGCCCCTGACGCATTTGAAATTGCTGCCAAAAACCCGAATGTTGCTGGATTTTTGATAGAACCAATCCAGGGCGAAGCAGGTGTAATCGTACCCAATGATCATTATCTGCAGATTTGTTACGACATCTGTCGTGAACGAGGCATCCTTTTGATGGCAGACGAAATCCAAACTGGAATAGCCAGAACCGGCCGTATGCTGGCCTGTGACTATCTTGACATTCATCCAGATATTCTAATTCTGGGTAAAGCTCTATCCGGTGGAATATTACCTGTTTCAGCGGTACTGGCGGATGACCCGGTGATGCTTTGCATACGACCCGGTGAACATGGCTCAACCTTTGGAGGAAATCCCTTAGCCTGTCATGTCGCCATGGAAGCC
The DNA here is from genome assembly GCA_046329325.1 of Saprospiraceae bacterium. Classification (GTDB taxonomy): domain Bacteria; phylum Bacteroidota; class Bacteroidia; order Chitinophagales; family Saprospiraceae; genus Vicinibacter. The sequence continues at coordinate 3,006,548 of JAXLUU010000001.1, read as the reverse complement.
TTGGATATCGTCATACAAGAAGGCTTGGCTGATAATGCCGCGGAACAAGGCAACTACTTAAGAGAAATATTGATTCAACTCAGCTCGAAGTATCCGATAATACGTGAAGTGCGTGGCAAGGGTTTGCTCAATGCAATTGAATTGGTCAGGGATGGTGAAATTGCCTGGGATCTTTGCCTAAATCTGGCTGAAAACGGGCTGCTTGCCAAACCGACCCACGGAAATATTATCAGATTGGCACCGCCTCTCGTGATTACCAGGTCGGAAATTGAAGAAGCCGCCGGCCTGATAGAAAAAGCGCTCAAATCAGTAATGAATAAGGTGTAAATTGATCTCCGGTTAACTGAATTGAGTCGTATTCTGCATTTTTCAATCGTAAACTTAACTGAATAGAAACTTTAAATTATTGATAATCATTATATTTGCTATTCAAAATTACGTTCTATGAAAGTTAAATTCGCGACTACTCTCCTCTCACTATGCTTTATTACTCTAAACGCACAAACAATACAGTTTCAATTCTGTGGCAAAACAGAACCGGTAACAGTACTTGCGAACCGGGACCATGCAGCGATAAAGCTTGACTTTATCAAAATCGGTGTCCGTGGCGGATCTCAAAGTGCTCCGTTTTATGTTCTTGGCAATCAGGAATCTGTGGCTGAAAATAACAACTTTAAGGATAAGACCATAGCCGACAATTGTCCTGCGTCGAGTAGCAAGTCAGATTGCTCAGCCTGCGGTACTTGTACCAATGTTGAGTCCACCACAGCACTAAATATCGGCAATGCAATCGGGAAGCTGGTGGGCACAGTCAAGGTTGAGACCAAGAGCAATGATATTTACATTATGAGTACGGGCGTAGATAATGTGGTCTGCTATGAAACGCACAAAATCAGTTTAGCCGGAAAAGCCAACAAAAAGCTTGATGTCTATTATAAATATGAAGGAATAGCCAAAGACAATGTTTCACAGGTAAGAAACATTAGTCTCAATTACCGCTTCAATAATGACGCTTATTTTTCTACACCTTATTTTTTTAATAAAAACAGCAATAATGTTGGCGTTTTTGAAGATGTGGGATCCATATTAGCCTCAGTACCTGTGGCTACTGAAGACCTATCTAAAAAATTAAGTTTTAGTATAAGCCCCAATCCAACAAAAGAAAAACTGAATGTCCAGATGACCGTTTTTCAGAATTTCAATGGATTTATTAATATTCTTGGGACTCAGGGAAATGTAGTGTATTCTGAAAACATATCATTTGATACACAACTGACAACCAGAGAAATTAATATTAATCAACTTACCACCGGCACGTACATTTTACATGTCTCGGATGATGAAGGAAGGGTTAGTGTTCTAAAATTTCAGAAACAGTAAATTAGATTTTTTCAGAGTTCGAAAGTTGGCTGAAAAGCTGCAGAGCCCTCTCCGCTATAGAATTTGTTGATTATACTGACAACTTGCTCGGCATCATCAACGATAGGCATAAGGTCAAGATCTTGCTTGTTGATATAACCATAATTTTCGGAAAGGGTATTATTTATCCATTCTTTAAGTGGCGACCAGAACTCAGTGCCCACGAGAATGATTGGTGTTTTATTAATTTTCTTAGTCTGTGTCAGGGTTAAGACTTCAAATAATTCATCCATTGTTCCAAATCCACCTGGCATCGCAATAAATGCTTGTGAGTATTTGACAAACATGACTTTACGAACAAAAAAGAACCTGTGGTGGAGGTTTTTATCATTATCGATGTAGCGATTGTGAAATTGCTCAAAAGGTAAATTGATATTCAGTCCTACAGAAATTCCATTGCTTTCAAATGCTCCGCGATTGGCCGCTTCCATGATTCCTGGTCCCCCTCCGGTTATAATGCCGAAACCTTCTTCAGTCAATCTGGCTGCAATTCGACGAGCCAATTCGTAATGCGGATGACTTTCTTTTACACGGGCTGAACCAAAAATTGAAATACACGGTCCAAGGTTATTCATCGTCTCAAATCCTTCAACGAACTCAGACAATACTTTAAACATGGTCCAGCTGTTTTCACCTTTCAGATGACTCCACTGTTTCATTGACCTCATAAACCTGGTAATTGAAAATTAACAACAACAATCAGTTGGCAATCCGCAAACTGATCAGGACTTGTAAGCCTGAAATTCTTTTTTGATGAAATCATTAAGCTCCTGTACGGTATCGAATTGTTCGAAAAGCTCTTTAAATTTATTATGGCGCTGGCTAGCGGGGATGACGAAATCGAGCACTTCTTTTCTTCCGATTTTGGTTTTGCTGAGAATAATCAAACGCTCAACCACATTTCGAAGCTCCCTGATATTGCCTGTCCAATTGTATTTCTGCAATTCTTCCAACGCTGCGTCATCAAAGCGCTTAACTGGTATTCCGTATTCATAGCATATGTGCTCTGCAAAATGCTCAGCTAAAACGGGAATATCCTCCTTACGCTCATTCAAAGAAGGCACTTCAATAATAATTACTGCCAAGCGATGATATAAGTCTTCACGGAACTTCCCACGCGCTATTTCATCTCTGAGATCTTTGTTCGTTGCGGCAATAATACGCACGTCGACTGGGATTTCCTTATCACCACCGACACGGGTGATTTTATTTTCTTGCAATGCGCGTAAAACCTTAGCCTGAGCCGAAAGACTCATATCTCCTATTTCGTCCAGAAACAGCGTACCGCCGTTGGCCAGTTCGAACTTGCCGAGCCTCTGCTTGATGGCGGACGTGAAAGATCCTTTTTCATGACCAAAAAGCTCGCTCTCAATTAGTTCAGACGGTATGGCTGCACAATTGACCTCCACGATGGCGTTGTTGTTGCGGTTGCTCTTTTCGTGAATCCACCTGGCCACCAGTTCTTTACCAGTACCATTCTCCCCTGTAACAAGGATTCTGGCATCTGTCGGCGCCACCAGTTCAATAGTGCTTCTGACTTTAGCGATACTGGAAGATTCGCCAACTATCTCCTGAACTTTATTTTTTGATACTTTTTTCTGCAATATTTTCTTCTCCGAAATCAGGGAAGATTTGTCAATAGCATTTCTGAGTGTGATTAAAAGTCGATTGAGATCTGGTGGTTTTGAAATAAAATCATAAGCACCCTTTTTAACTGCTTCAACGGCAGTATCTATGGTCGCATGTCCGCTGATCATAATAATCGGAACATCCGGTGCAAGCAACTGAATCTTATCAAGCGCCTCCATGCCATCCATTTTGGGCATTTTTATATCGAGGATAATCGCTTCATACTGATTTTGTTTCAGCTTGACCAGGCAATCCAGCCCATCACTGGCTTCTTCCACAGCGTATTTTTCAAGCTCAAGAATGCCACGAAGGGCACGCCTTATACTCTGCTCATCATCTACAATTAATATCCTGGCCATGCAAGTTAATCTATTCCAGATTAAATATCAGGCTCAAAGATAAAGATATGACAGATATTAAGTTACAAATTATTAAAATATTTTATACGTTCAGTAGAAACCGGCAAGCCAAAGCGGCCATAAGCCCGGATCCAATTGCCACAGCGTCCTCATTTACAATGAATTGTGCGGTATGGACGTTCGATGAAAATCCAGTTCCAAGACGGTAAAAGACCGCCGGAACAATTTGACTATAGAAAGCAAAATCTTCAGATGTCATTCGGGGAGGCAATTCAGAAACCGTTTCTATACCCGGATATGACTTAGCCAACTCAAAAAACACCTCTGACGCCTTCAGGTTATTGTGCAGGCATGGATAGCCTTTTACCAGATTGAGATGGACCTTGGCGTCAAATTCTGCTGCGAGTTCGTTGCACAGCGCTTGCAACCCTTTGTGCGCCTTCTCTCGCAGCCCTTCATCCATACAGCGAAATGTGCCTTCAAGGTGCACAATCTCTGGAATAACATTCGTAGCTCCGCCCACTGTATTAAATTTTCCAATGCTGATCAGTGAAGGGATATTCTCCTCATTTATTGCCGGCAATAGTTCTTGAATTCTATGGACAAGCGTTGAACCAGCCGTGATCGGATTATTGGCCAAATGAGGCATCGCAGCATGTCCTCCTCTTCCTGTGATGCTTATGTATAATTCATCACAAGAGGCCATTGCCTGTCCGGGACATAAGCCGACTTCACCAACTTTCATTCCTGGCTGTACATGCTGACCAATGATAACCTGAGGCAATTCTGAGTGAAATATGCCTTCGGCCAACATCAGACTCGCTCCACCCGGAAGCTTTTCCTCACCTGGCTGAAAAATAAACTGCACTCTTCCACCCCATTTTGATTTCATCAGTTCCAGCAACCTAATTGCACCCAACAAACAGGTCATGTGCACATCATGTCCGCACGCGTGCATTACGCCTGAATTACGGGAACTGAAATCCAGACCCGTTTCTTCATGAATAGGCAATGCATCCATATCTGCGCGCAATGCGACCAGACCATTGCCCGTTGCGCCACCGTTAAGTACACCCGTCAATCCATAACCGGCTAAGCCACTCTGAAAAGGGATGCCCCATGATTCAAGTACACTTCCAATGAAGGACGAAGTCTCCTTCTCCTGAAAGGATAATTCAGGATACTGATGTAATTTGTGACGAATTGAGATCAACTCTGGCAATAATTGCCCTGCTTGATAATGAAATTCTTCCAACAGATTATTCATGGGCTTTACGATCAAGATGATTAATTTCCTTGATACAAATATCGAGATCCATCCAAATTGAGTAATTCCAAAGGTAGTTCTTGTAAACTTCCTCTACAAATTCTTTTCCTGCGGCGTGCTGAAATTCATTCAGTGGCTCGACAACCCCAGGTCTCCAGACCGGATTGACCACACCGGCTTGCTCATCCAACCTTGGATTAACCCAGGTTTTCAGACCTAGTACAACATGAACGATATTAAGAAAAAAACGCCCTTTGTTTTTCTGAAAAAACACCAGAATCCAGCTGAAGAAAAGCACCAGCAAACTGAACATGACATCAAAAAACCTTTTCTGTCTTCTGTATCTGATCTTTTGCAAATTATACGTTAGGTCAAAAGTCATCAATTCACCCTGTTGATTTTTGTCCGTACTTCCTATAATTCCGCTACCGCTCGCTGTCAGAATCCGAATTTCTACTTCCTCAGGAACCTGTGACATAATATCTATCATCTTTACCGCAGAACCAATGCTAGGACAGAGAATGAGCTGATCAGCCTTAAAAACGCTGATCGCATCTGCAAGTGAATGATCGTCAAATGAATGATTTTGATCAACCCTGTTGAGTATCGGAATATATTTCTGATGTTTCTTCAAAATATGGCGAACTTGATCCTCTTCAGAATCATTACCGATAATCAGCATAGACCCACCTACGGAATTAACGCCAGCTATCTTAAATTTATTTACTAACAACCTGCTCATCACCAGATAAACGAGCATCCAAAGGAACAGCAACACCGGAAGCATTCGAGAAGACCGCAGTACCTCAGGAATTAATGCATAAATACTCAGGCTGGCAATCAGTGCAATGATATTACTCACCACAAGATCCATCAGACGACTTTGATGATCATACACGCCATTCAGGAAAAGCGTAATCATCCAGATCATGCAATACAGCCCCGCGTTGAACCAAATGGCCTGGGTTTGAAAATAATATGGGGTTCCATGAAAAAAAAGTGACCAAAATATCTTAACGGTATAGAACCCCAACAATAGAAAGGTAATATCCGCAAGAATGGGGACTGCACGATTAAGTAACTGCCTGCCAAAACCCACTACACCCCGAATAATAATTGCCAACTTAATAAAAAACGAAAGTGACTTTGCACGATTGCCATAATACTTATCATAAAACAGCATCATGGCTCCGAAAAAACTGTTCCAATAACTTAAATTTGATTTGCGTGTGCTTTCACCTTTAAAATGTATGATACTTGTACCTGCATAATAGTAAATGGAATACCCTAACTGTTGAATTGAATAAGAAAGATCGATGTCTTCCCCGTACATAAAATATCGCTCATCCAATCCTCCGATTTGTTTCAGCACAGAACTCTTTGTGAAAAAGAAGGCGCCGGTAAGAATGTCGATACGGTGATCATGCTCATAATCCAAATGCCCCATGTAATAGCCGTTAAAAATACGGGAATTTGGAAACAACTTGTAAAGACCCGTAAGTTTACAAAAAGATATCCACAAGGTTGGAAATCCGCGTTTTGATTCTGGAAGAATCTTCCCTTGGCCATCGAGCATTTTGACTCCCAAAGCCCCAGCGTCAGGATTCGTCTTCATAAAGTCGAGACACTTTAGCAGGCAGTCTTCACCAACAATTGTGTCCGGATTCAGCAACAGAATATACTTTCCTTCTGAATGTATAATCCCAATATTGTTCGCTTTTGCAAAACCGAGGTTTGATCCAGTCTCAATGATTTTTATCGTTGAAAACCGCCTCCGAACCATTTCTACTGAATTGTCAACAGAATGATTGTCTACAACAATAATTTCTCCTTTAATGCCTTGCATAGCACGCATCACACTATCCAGACATTGCTCCAGAAAATGACTGACATTATAGCTGACGATGACAATCGAAAGCTCCATCATTACTTTACTTGCAGGGAGTAAGGTACTCGTTCAGCAATGGAGCGACCAAGCGTAAATTCATCTGCAAATTCAAGCTCGGATCCAAAAGAAATCCCACGGGCGATTATACTTATTTTCACTTCCATTCCCTGAAGTTGCCTTGTCAGATAGTATACGGTGGTATCGCCTTCAATACAAGGTCGTATCGCCATAATTATTTCATCGACTGCGTCTGTGTTTATTCGCGCAAGCAAAGGGTCAATATTTAACTGGTCGGGACCTATTCCGTCGACGGGAGATATCAGACCATTGAGCACATGATAAACACCGCTAAACTGTTGGGTTTCTTCGATAGCCATCAGATCTCGAATGGATTCCACAACACAGATTACCTTATGATTGCGCGATGGATTACTACAGATACTACATTGTTCATCATCAGCATATGCATAACAAGTTTTACAAGTTTTCAATCCATAAGAGAGCATCGATAACGTCTGACTAAAATTCATTATTCTTTGCTGGCCTTTGTTGGCTAGATGTAGGGCAATTCGCATCGCAGATTTACGTCCAATACCGGGCAGACTGCTAAAAGCATCTACCGTCTCTTGTAAAATTTTTGATGTATACTTCATTGAGGATCTAGCTAAACCTGGAAATGGCTTCACGTGTAAAATTGCTTAGCACGAGTGAACCTGATATCGCTGCCCTTTCTTTTAGAAGAGCAGGCCAATGTCCGGTACCCTGCCAAAAAACTTCTTTAAGCGCCGTAAGAGCCTGTGGATTGTACTGCATCAGCTGTGATGTAAAGTATACAATATATTCATCCAATTGTTGTGTGCTTTCGAATGCCTCCTGATACAACCCTCGCTGTTTGGCCCATTCGGCAGATTGCCATTCAGTTGGGCTTAAAGCCATCTGAGAGAATGCGGCTAGTCCTATTTTGCGTTCAACGGCAGGTCCTATCACAAAGGGGCCGATTCCGACTGCCAGTTCACTAAGTCTGACCGATGCATAGCGGGTGGCCAGTGCATAGTCACAGGCTGCCGCAAGTCCAACACCTCCGCCGACAGCTTTCCCGTGTATACGTCCTATCACAATTTTACCGGCAGCGCGAATCCGAAGAATAACTTCTGCAAAACCAGAGAAAAACTTTAGACCTGAAGCCTGATCATGAATGGAAGCAAGTTCTTCAAAACTTGCACCTGCGCAGAAAGCTTTTTCGCCTCCGCTTTTAAGCAGGATTACTTTAACATTTGGGTCAGCATCCGCTGCACTGACAGCATTTGCGATTTGCTCGAGAATGGACAGTGGAAGTGCATTGCTTTTTTCACTAAAAAATTCAATGATTCCAAGACCATTATGATTTATACTATGAACAAAAGGTTCCATATTACGATCTACTTTTTCGTTTTATTCCAAGAAGCATACGCTCCATTAGGCACCTGCCAATCTTCGGGAATCTGCCGGAGCGGTTCTGCCAAACTGAAATCTTTACGCATATCTTCGGCCAGTTGTTGGTATAGAGCCGTTCCTTTACTTTTCCAACTGATCATTTCGTCGCTTACATCGCGTATTACCCTCGCCGGATTGCCTGCGATCAGCTGTTTTATACTGTAAATCTCTCCTTCCTTAATAAAAGTCATTGCACCCACAATGCACTCAGCTCCAATGATCACATGGTCCATGATGACACTATTCATTCCGATTAGGCAATTTTGTCCAATTTCAGCGCCATGAATAATTGCACCATGGCCTACATGAACATTTTCCTTCAAGTGTACAGTTACTCCCGGAAACATGTGAATCATGCAATGCTCCTGGATATTGCAGCCATCCTCAATAATGATTTCTCCAAAGTCACCACGTAACACTGCATAGGGTCCTACATAGACCTTTGCTCCGATTCGAACACAACCAGTTACACAAGCCAGAGGATGAACAAATGCCTCCGGATGAATGTATGGCGTGTACTGCTTGTAACGATAAACCATATCAGACCTCAAAAATAGATGATATTGGTCAAATTTGCACTTTTAGCATTAACGCGCAACCTTTTAAAAGCTGTGATGATCATCTTCAACAGATACCCGAAGTTCTTGCGTAACCTAATCAAATTTAAGTGTAATAATAAAATACCAACGTTCGATTATTCAATTTTAAATTTACATCCTGAATTATTTCAAATATGGCAAAATTTGGCATTGAATTTATTCATTTTCTGGCTGATTTAGAAGTAAACAACAATCGGGATTGGTTTAACGCCAACAAAGAGCGATTTAAGACGAGTGTGGAGAAACCATTTATTGAATTTATCGATCATGTTATAGTTTTATTAAATATGGAAGGTGCTTCCATCAAAATAAAGGCCAAGGACTGTGTGTTCAGGATTTACCGGGATGTTCGATTTTCCAAAGATAAGAGTCCATTTAAATTGCATATGTCTGCCCTCGTAAGTCCCGGCGGCAGAAAGGACTTTCTACATCCGGGATTTTATATCGAATTTACAGCGGACAAATTGAGGATTTACGCAGGAATCTACGAACCTCAAAAACCACTCCTGGAGAAAATTCGTCAGAAGATCTCAAAGCATCCCGACCTCTTCAAAAAATTATACACCGCCTCTTCATTTCGAAAGACGTACGGTGAAATTTTAGGAGAAAAAGCAAAACAACTGGATGCACAGTGGCGTTCGCTGGCAGAAAAAGAACCCTACATTTACAATAAAGCTTTTTACTATAAGTGTGAGACCGATGCGGCATTACTCCTTGAAAAAGGCCTTGACCGATGGGTTATTCAGGCCTTTAAGGCAGCAAGGGCTATGAACGAATTTTTATATTTTAAATAAATTGAATGAAATATCTAAAAATACGTTGAAACTTAAATATTTCTGCCAGATCGTTGGAGTAAAAATAAATCAAGCAATTTTTTGACGTATTATTCATTGCCCACCGGAATTGTTTCAACTTCATTTAGTTGGGCAGTTTGATTTGTACCTTGATATTCCATTTCATTCATCATATCCCGGTTGACGATAATGCCTGCATTTAATTCGAATCCCAGAAGTAAAATCAGCACATTCAGCCGTATCCAGATCAATGTAATTATTAAAGCAGAAATTGTCCCGTATACTTTGTGATAAGATGAAAAATTATCAATGAAATAGCCAAATAAAATCGACGTCAACAAAGAGGTTGCAGTAGCAAAAATAGTACCGGGAGAATAGCTTTTCATTGGTTTCCGGAAAGCCGGACCCAGGCGGTATATCAAATCAATTGTTAAGTAGAAAAGAAAGATTAGAATCAGATATTTCAAAATAGTGCCTGACACATTCTGCATAAAAGTCAAATGCAGAAATGAGAAAAGCCATAACAGTATCTTGTTGCCCATAATTACCACTACTACGGAAAGCATAAGCAATATTCCAAATAATATCGTTAGCACCAGTGCCACAGACTGACGCTCCAGAAATCCCCGCTTTCGAAAACTTGAATGATAGACTTTATCGAATCCCCGCATCATCGTCAGTATGCCGTTGGATGCAAAAAAAATTGCAAGAACAAAACCAATTGAAAGGAAATTTCCACTTGCTTTTGGCCGCAGACTTCCAACAATATTTTTCCAAAGGTAATCCTGCGCCTGATCTGGCAGGACAGAATTAAGTGATGTCTCCATTACAGTCACAAAGTCCCAACTCTTGGGTAGATAGGCCGACAATGTAAAAAGAAATATCATTGATGGGAATAAGGCAAGAAAAAAGTCATACGCCATTGCGCTGGCCCTGATATTGATATCATTGTTCTTTAGCTCCTTGATAATAAAAGTCAGTGTTGCATAAATGCTCACACCCTGAAAACCAGGCAATGTATAGTGTTTGGACCAATGAATGAACTGACGAATAACCGGCAGTTCCGGTATTCTGGAGATCCATTTATGAATATTAACCTTCAAAAAAAGTTTTTAATTTTTCCGTGATGACCTGCGGCGCGATGACACGTTGCCGACTTTTTATTTCTACAAAACACAAAGAAACCAATCCATAATTGATCAGTTTACCGGTTGGATTATAGATTTTGGTATGAAACTGAATGGTCATTTCCGGTATTTTCTCAATCGAAGTCTCCAGATCCAGCATCTCATCATAAAATGCAGGTCTTATGTATTTGACGTTCATCGACATTACCGGCATAAAAATACCCAGATCATCTTCCATACTTTTATAAGAAAGACCTAAATTTCGTAAAGCTTCTACCCTTCCTACTTCATAATAATAGGCATACTGTCCATAATAAACATACGCCATTTGGTCTGTCTCACCATACCTAACCCTAAGCTGAGTCCTGTTCGTGTACATTTGGATTATTGATTAAGCGGATCACGCAAGACTGGACAAGTCATGCAGTGGGATCCTCCCCTTGCCCGGGACAACTCACTTGAAGGCAAAGTAATGATTGTATTTTGTAATGCATCTGGCTTCAAAGCCCCGCTGGCAGTGCCTCTAAGAAATTCTTCAGCATGTATAATCTGGTATCCTCCTTCGCGGAAAGCCGCTTCGGTATGTGGATTGCGGTCATAAGTAAGCGCAATACCTGGCCTTAATGCAACCAAATTACAACCATCGGTCCATTGCTCCCTTTCCTGAAAAGGGGATACCCCATTACCACTCCAGATAAATCGAATGTCAGGATCTATCTCCGCATGCAGAAAATCTATCACTGAAGGATATTCAATTTGTTCCCCTGTCTTGCGGTAGACCGTTACATAACTTCCCAAACCGTCCTTGACAATCGGTTTGTAGCCGACGAAATCCAAATGATTGATCTGCGTAAAAAGGGTATCAATGTGCATGAAAGAACGCTCCTTCGGTACATCTACCTCGACAATATTATTAATCAGACCTTTCTCAAATAAAATCTGTTTGAGCGTATTAAGGGCATGATCAGTTGTTCGTTCGCTGTTGCCAATCAGCAAATAATCCGAATTTAACAGCATCATGTCCCCTCCTTCAATGGTCACCGGCTCACCCTTGCGGGAAGGCGGGTAATCGTCAACCAGGTTGAGGTTAATGAGCCTTTTTTCACCCAAAAGATGGCTGAAATCCGGATGCGCATAGAACATAAATCGGGTCAGCAGATTTTCCCTCTTGCGAACAGATTTGGAGGCTTTGGCGATGACGACATGATCCTTGATCGTCAGTGCGATATCACGCGTAAAAATAAAATTAGGTATAGGATCAAATACAAACTGATCCATCTCTTTGTCATAACCTGAGATCATAACTTCAGACAGGCTTCGATGATCCATATGGGACAACCTGTCCGCATACGATTTGGGAATCTCCTCAAATTCCTTGACAAGACTTATTAGTTCTTTTTTAATATCCTCATTGGCATCAAATGCTTCTCTAATGAGGTCCTGTGTCTCCAGCACATTGACCTCACCCAGAAACGAATGGAGCACCTTTCTGAATATCTCGTGCTCTCTTTGCATGGAAGGCAAATAAACGATATCATCGAATAATAACTCTCCAGCCATGCGCGGGCTGATTCGGTCGATGCCTGCATCCGGAGCATGCACGATAACACGCCTGAGTGGCATGATCTCGGAATTGACAAACACATCTCGAAGCGGCATGAATTTCTATTTTCGCAAAGATACAAAAGTTCAACAAAAAATATATATCTTTGAATAACTGTTATTTATATATTATTAAATTATGTTTTATCTTACTTTTTTACCATCAATATAGACCTCAAGAACTTTGGTATCAGGAATGGAATCAACCGCACACGTCGCCAGATTTCGGTCTAACACTATAAAATCTGCCAGCTTGCCAGGCGTGATGCTGCCCTTATTTTTTTCATCAAAGGAAGCATAGGCATTCCAGATCGTATACGATTTTAGAGCTTCGTCTCGGTGCATACATTCTTCAGGGAAAAAAGCTTCTGTTTGACCAATGCTTCTCCGAGTCACTGCTGCAAAAATGCAAGCGAATGGATTGACACTTTCTACCGGTGTATCCGTTCCATTCGCCAAATGCACACCATTGTCGATCAATGACCTCCAGATATATGATGTACTTCGGGCCCGGTCTAAGCCGAGGCGTTTAATCACAAACGGCGCATCACTTGTACAATGTATTGCTTGCATGGAAGCGACAACACCAAGTGACTTCAACCGGGCTATATCCTCTCTGCGAAGATGCTGGGCGTGTTCAATCCGCCATCTTCGGTCCTGATGCTCAGCACCCTGCTGTAGAACCGATTCCATCACATCCAATACTTCTTTATTGCCACGATCGCCAATCGCATGAACGCACAGTTGTAAATTTTTCTCCTTTGCCAGGCTTGCAACTCGTCGAACTACGGAGGGATCGACAAGATTTTGCCCCGAAAAAGCAGGCTGATCGCTGTAGGGCTCCATCAACCAGGCGCCGTATGAACCTAGTGCGCCATCCATATACATCTTCACGGCGGCACATTTAAATCGGTCCGGTTGGGCTGAAGGCCAAGGCAGAAACTTAAGTTTTTGTTCGAGACTATCAGGCTGCTCATACAACATGGCGTAGATCCTCTGATGGATTAATCTTTCCTTGCAGGCTTTTTCGATAAACCTGAGTTCACGAATACTGCTGCCTGCGTCCTGAAATGAAGTAATTCCATATTCCAGGGCCTTTGCCGAAGCACTTTGCGCTTTGAATCTGAGCGCACTTTCATGTACACTATCCGGCAAAGTATGATCAAATTGGTTATAAGCATTTTGAACTAAATCCATGGCATTCTCTTCAAAAATACCTGTCATATAATGATCCCGGTCTACGACGATTCTGCCTCCTGAAGGGGTACGGCTTTCTGTCGATATACCGGCCATTGAAATGGCTTTCTGATTGGCAATCAACGCATGTCCACTGGCATGTGTCAACATTACAGGGTTGTCTGGTGAAACCGATGACAATAAGTCATTGTATGGGTATCCATCAAAGGTTCGGAGCAGTTGATCATTCCATTTTTCCTGATGCCAACCCCGACCAATTATCCAATGACCAGGGGGAGTTGTTAAAACATGACGCTTGACGGAATCAATGACCTCTGCCCAGCTTTTTGTATTGATCAGATTTAATTCAATCAAACTTCCGCCCAGACTAAGAAAATGCCCATGCCCTTCAATCATACCAGGCATAACAAAGGATCCTTGCATATCCCTGACTTCCGAGTACATAAACCTTTTAAGCAGCGCTTCAGATTCTCCAACAGCCAGAATTCTGCCATCCCTGACTGCCATGGCTTCGGCCCAAGGAATGCTGTCATCCGCTGTGTAAATTCTGGCATTACTAATAAGGAGATCCGCTTTTTGCGTTTCTTTGCATTGAAACACTGAACAAATCAGGAAGATTGATATTATTTTTCGCATGAGGGGAAAAGCATGATCAAAGAAACGAATTTCCAGCATCTTACAAAACTTTATCAGTCTTACATCAGTGAGATCAGCTGGAATCAGGAGCCTACGTCGCTATACGAGCCATTTGATTACATCATGCAGCAGCAAGGGAAAAAAATTCGTCCGCTATCGCTCCTGTTAAGCTATGGATTGTTTTCAGACACTTTAACTGCTGCATTACCCGCTGCATACGGCCTTGAGTTGTTTCATAACTTTACGCTGATACATGATGATATCATGGACCAGGCGGCATTACGTCGTGGAAAACCGACTGTCCACCAAAAGTATGGTGAATCATCTGCAATACTGTCCGGTGATGCGATGCTACTTGAATCGCTGCAAATGATCTTAAAAGCTGCTGGACCACGAAATGCCATTACCCGGTTATTTATCAATTCAGGAATTGAAGTCTGTCGGGGACAGGCCATGGACATGGATTTTGAAAATTCACAAAGTGTCCGCCTGCAAGAGTATTTGCAAATGATTGAGAAAAAGACTTCAGTGCTTCTGGGATGTTGTCTTCAGATTGGAGCCATGCTTGCTGACCAACCGGAAAAAACCTGCAATACACTTTATCAGATTGGCCTTAATCTGGGAAATGCATTCCAGATTCAGGATGATATTTTGGATCTGTACGGCGACTCCACTTCCTTTGGAAAAACGCGTGGCGGTGATTTGATTCAAAGAAAAAAAACAATACTTATACTAACACTTCTTGAAGATTTTGACCAAAAGGGCCAACAAGAAATTCTGGCGCATTATCAAAAGCAGAGAACCCCGCAGGAGCAGTTGGCATTTTATGAAGATATTCTGGACCGTCATGATATCAAAAACAGAGCCAGACATACCTTTGAAGATTACTGCAACCGATGCTATTCTGAAATTAAAAATCTTGATCTTAACGAACATGGAATGCAACAATTAACACAGTTTGTTTCGCTTGTCTTAAACCGCAATTACTGATTATGAAAAATTTCTTTGCAATGGTCTTGATATCATGCATATTATTGAATGGATGCACCAGTAAAAATCGATTTGAAAAAAGTAGTGACGGCAATACCAAAGAAACCTATAACCCTACCCCCACCAGTGGACCCAATCCAACCAAAGATCAGATCAAGGGAAGCATTACTGATGTAGAAAGTGATGCTATCCCGTTTCTCAAAATTGAAGCGGATACCCCAAGATGGTCTATGAATATGGGATTGATACAGGAAGGAATCTTTGACGTAAAGCTCAATATGTCCTCTGAAAACAAAATTTACTTTGGCTTATTGAAAAAAGTTCAACAGCCCAACCACACAGGAATATTTTATGTCGGGGAGCTCAATTCCAACAGTGGCAAACAAATCATACAGCTGTATGTTGAAAGACTCCCTTGCACTGACAACCAGCAAAAACAACATAACGCCCGGGTTACACTTTTGAAGGACAACAAGGAATTCTATGCCTGCGGAGATTTTCAGAATTAAATTGGTTGAATAGTCCGATTATTTCCGAACACAGGCCCTTGTCTAGCATCTGCCAAAAATTCATATCTTTGCATATATCAAATATTTAAATCCTTCACTAACAGCGTTTTAAATTAACCGGTGGATTCACGATTCCAGTCATTATTGCATGTTATTGCATCAGCACTCGTGCTCGCCCTACCAGGTATTACGCTTCTTGGACTCTTGCAGGTATGGGATTTGCAACGTTCATGGGCTGGTCATGTACCCTTCGTCATAGAGCTTAACAACGATGCCTCCATGGACACCATCGAACAAATTAAAAAAGCGGTTATGACGACTTCAGGCATTGACCCGGAAAGTCTAGAGTTTGCCGGTCGTGCGGAAGCATTTAAAGTCATGAAGCAGGATGAATCCCTTGGATTAAATGATGGCCTTACCGAGAACCCTTTTCGGGATTTGATCCTGGCCAAAAGCAATGGCACTGTCTCCAAACCAGAGGTTCTGAAGAGTTTAAAGAATAACCTGTTACCATATAAGAATACAATCACCCGAACAGATGCCGGACAAGGCTTAAGTGATGAGATGAATAAGGGTCTGGGCAAGATCCTTCTGATTCTAATTGCTCTGACAATTTTCTTTGTCGGACTAGCCTACTTTATTATTCACTACTTGTTACGTAACCTATTACACCGAAGGGCCGAGATTATACAAACGATGCATCTGTTGGGGGCTTCAGATAATCAGGTATTTACGCCTTACAGAAGTCTTTCCTTAAGGCTTGGCCTTGCCAGTGGATTTTTCGCGATTGTCTGGGTTGGAATCAGTATTTTGATATTGTTTGTACTCATGCCAGATCTGTATAAAATCGTCAGCCTGAATAATTTTGCAGCGGTCATCACCGTTTTAGCAATTCTTGGCCCAACTTTGCATCGCTTGGGCCTAAAAAAGACCATTCAGTCATTAACTAAATAATTATCCACAAATGGGAGAATCAAAATCAAAAAAAACAACAGAAACGATCACAGTCAAAAAGTCTGCCGGAATCTCAGCCACAAACCTCAATACCAGCTCAGAAAGAACAGCTTCTTCGGTCACATACGGTCCTAAACAATACAGGATTGTACTTGTCGGCTTGGCATTGTTGGTTATTGGCTTTATTCTCATGTCCGGAGGCAATATGCCCAATCCGGATACCTGGGATGAAAATATTATTTATGGCTTCCGAAGGACTGTTGCTGCCCCAGTGTTTATTCTCGCGGGTTTGATTGTACAGATCTGGGCGATCTTTAAAGTCTGATATGTCGGAATATTTGATGATTGTTATTCTGGGCATTGTCCAGGGTATCACAGAATTTCTGCCAATCAGTAGTGACGGCCACCTTGAAATTGCCAAATATATTCTGGGAGATAAATCCAGCGGCATGGACAGTCTTGAACTTACTGTGCTGCTTCACATTGCCACGACACTCAGTATTTGCTATGTATTCCGGGAAAAAATAGTGAGCATCATACGCGGCTTGATGATGCGTGATGCTTCATCCTGGAGACTTGCAATGTTGGTGGTGATTTCCATGGTGCCCGCGGCGATTGTTGGATTGTTTTTTGAAGAAGAAGTCAGCAGTTTATTTGAGGGACGCATCATGCTCGTTGCGTTTTGTCTCTTTGTCAACGGCTTAGTTTTGTTCGTTGGCAATAAAGCATTGGTTACCAATCAGCCGATCAACGAATGGCGTTCGCTACTTATGGGCATTGCACAGATGTTTGCCATCTTACCCGGGATCAGCAGATCCGGTTCGACAATTAGTGTCGCGGCCCTGAGTAATGTCAACAGGTATGAAGCGGCTGAATTTTCATTCATCATGGTACTTCCGCTTATATTTGGTAAAATCGGTAAAGACATCCTGAATGGTGGATTTGCCCACCTTCAGTATTCTTCCGGAGCACTCCTTGCCGGATTTGCTGCAGCCTTTGTGGTTGGGATATTTGCGTTCCGCCTTCTACTGCGCATGGTAGCCGGTATCAGGCTTCATATATTTGCATATTATTGTATGACCGCAGGGATCCTGATTGCATTATATGGTTTTTGGAGAGGTCTCTAATTGTCATTAGAATAAATAACACTTCACTGTTGCATAAAATTGACAGATGATAAGGGGTATCAAATCATACCAACTTAAAAAGTATTGTATACTATATGAATGCAGTCCGTCAATAAGATAATTGCAAATAATCAATATGGTATCAAATAATTGGTTCAAGTCAATGATGCATTAACTTTGCAGTTTGGAGCTAAAGACTAATCAATTTGCAGCTATCTCACCTCAATATAAATCACACAGATTTTAAGACAGGCGCAGTTATCCTTGTAAACAAGCCCTATGGAAAAACTTCTTTTTTTGCCGTAGAACTTGTTAAACGCGCGCTCAAAAAATTCACCCATGGTGAAAATATTAAAATAGGCCATGCAGGAACCCTGGATCCACTCGCCACTGGATTACTGATCATGTGCACTGGAAAAATGACGCGCAATATTCAGGATTATCAGTCACTGGATAAAAAGTACAGTGGCATCATTAGGCTCGGCGCTTCAACTCCATCTTATGATCTTGAGACTGAAATCAATGAAACACGACCTTTTGAACACCTCAGCGAAACAGCGCTTTACCAATGCGCAGAGCGTTTTGTGGGAAGTATTGAGATGGTACCACCTATTCATTCTGCGGTCAAAATCAACGGCAAAAGGTCATATCTCATGGCTCGCCAGGGACATCAACCCGAATTGAAGCCCAGGACAGTGCAGATTCAACAGTTCAAAATTGATCCGACTGGAATTCCTGATATTCGATTTGAAGTAATTTGCTCTAAAGGAACTTACATTCGGTCGCTGGCACATGAATTCGGGCTACTGCTCGATACGCGCGCACACCTAGCTGAACTGAAACGGGAAGCTATTGGACATTTTGAGTTGTCTGGTGCTTTTGACCTGGATGAGTTGGTGACACTGCTAAGATCGCCGTCTGAAGCAGAATTTGAACATTGAAAAAATCTACCGCGAACCGTGAAGAACATTATAAATAAGAAAAAACAGCACACTGACTTGGAATCCTGGAAATGAGTAATTATTACTATATTTTATTGCTGCCATCAATGATATTACTTTTGGAACGTTAATCTTAGGCCTTATTCTGCAAAATGTCGGTGCAAATCAGTCATATAACTAAAAAATTCGGAGCCCAGACAGCGGTCAACAATCTCAGTTTTACGGCTCAACCTTCTCAAATTCTTGGCTTCCTGGGGCCAAATGGCGCAGGTAAGACGACGACGATGAAGATGATCACGGGATATCATACCCCGGACTCTGGCGTCATTGAAGTGTGTGGTTGGGATATACAGAAACACCCCCGAGAGTGCAAACAAGCCCTGGGCTATCTTCCGGAAAACAATCCCTTGTACAAGGATATGTATATTCGTGAGTATCTAATGATATTCGCCAGATTAAATGGCTTATTCCGGCCTATTTCTCGCGTAGAGGAAGTCTTGCAACTAACCGGGCTTGTCAAAGAACAAAATAAAAAAATTGCTGAACTATCCAAAGGCTATCGGCAGAGGGTTGGCTTAAGTCAGGCATTATTACACGATCCCAAAGTGTTGATTCTGGATGAACCTACCAGTGGCCTAGATCCAAACCAGATCATTGAAATACGAGATCTGATTCGCAATATCGGCAAAGAAAAGACAATTATTTTTTCAACGCACATTATGCAGGAGGTGAGAATGCTCTGCGACAGAGTCATCATCATCAACAACGGCAATCTTGTTGCTGATGACCCAATTGAATCCTTCCAGGACAGATTTCAGGATCGCCAGATTGTACATGTCGAATTCAGGGCAGAACCTGATATACGCATACTCAAGAATCTTGAAGGAATTGATTCGATTAAATCTGAAAGTAAAACAAGTTATAAATTGTATTCCAGCTCTTCGCAGGATCTACGCGACATTATATACAATGCATCAGTTCAAAATCACTGGCCACTTCGGGAAATACATCGTGACCGAAGCAGCGTTGAAGAAGTTTTTACATTATTGACAAGACAGGATACCAAATAAAATGTGGACGATTTTTAAAAAAGAATTATCAAATTATTTCAGTCTCCTGATTGCATATATTGTGATCGGAATATTTGTTGTCGTACTCGGATTGTTGATGTGGGTTTTTCCTGATTTCAGTTTATTATATTTTAATTATGCCTCTTTGGACCAACTTTTTTCTGTCGCTCCTTTTCTTTTTCTGTTTGTGATTCCTGCATTAAGCATGCGGAGTTTTTCCGAAGAGATACATACCGGCACGCTGGAAAGCCTATTGACAAAACCCATTTCAGAATCAGAAATTGTTTTTGGCAAGTTCTTCGCCTGCCTCAGCATGGTGATGATCTGTCTTATTCCATCCTTGTTTTATTTCTACTCGGTATATCAGCTGGGAACTCCCATAGGAAATATTGATACCGGCGCCGTCCTGGGCTCCTATATCGGCCTTTTATTTCTCGCGTCTGCACTCGTATCTATTGGAATTTTTTGCTCAGCGATTGCCAAAAATCAGGTCAGCGCATTTCTGATTGCAGTACTGACCGGATATGCCATGTATTATGGATTCTATTTTGTCAGCAAACTGCCGGTGTTTGTGGGTCGCGTCGACGATCTAATTCAAAGAATGGGAATGGAATTTCATTATAACTCAATTAGCCGAGGATACCTTGATTCACGTGATTTGATTTATTTCTCAGGAATAATTTTTTTCTTTTTATGGTTGACGATTCAGTGGATTAAAAACCGTTTATTCTAAGCTTATGTGGAAGAAATTAGGACTTGGGATAAAAGCGCTGATGCTAGGCGGAATATTGTTATTTGTCAACATTATTGCATCTTATATACACGGATATGTAGACCTGACTGAAGAGAATAGATTTACCCTTACACAGGCCACGAGAAATCTACTTCGTTCGACCAACAATGTCGTTCTCGTACACGTGCTACTCGAAGGAGATTTTCCTGCCGGCTTTAAGCGACTTCAACAATCTACCAAAGAAATCCTCGACCAGTTTGCGTCTGAATCATCGTACATCGAATATGTTTTTGAAGATCCCAACGTAGGAAGCGTCGAAGAAATCAACACACGAAGAAAAGAATTGACCAAAGAAGGATTAATTCCCACCAATCTGATGGTGCGAACAGGTTCCGAAAATAAAGAACAGATCATCTTCCCCTACGCGATTTTAAGTCTGGGTGAAAGAAAAGTCGCTGTCAATCTTCTTGAATCAAGTGCCGAATTGAATCAAGATGAAAACCTTGCCAATTCTATCAGCTTGCTAGAATATAAACTGGCACACGGACTTCAAAACCTTCAAACGAAGGAGTTTAAAAATGTTTTAATCACTACAGGACACGGCGAACTGGATAAAGATCAGACACAATCATTATTCGGCAACCTGGACTTATTTTATAATGTTGGCTATGTCAATCTCGACAGTGTGCCCGTCCTCAAAAAGGAAATTGATTTGGTTATTATGGCCAAACCCTCCCTGGCGCTTTCAGAAAAGAATAAATTTACGCTGGACCAATACATTATGAATGGCGGCAAGGTTATTTTTTTAATTGACAGACTTGCCATGAGCCTGGACAGTCTGAATACGCGCAAAGAGTATATACCGGAACCACTGGAGCTCAATCTGGAAGATTTGTTATTTCGCTATGGATTCAGAATAGAGCCTGCTTTTGTACTCGACCTGGAGTGCAGCCGAATTCCACAAGTCATCGGCTCACAAGGTGGAAAGCCTCAGATTGAGCTTTTCCCATGGTATTATCACCCACTTCTTTCGGGATATGGAGATCATCCGATTGTTCAGAATATTGACCGGGTCAACAGTGAATTTCCTTCTTACATAGATACATTAAAAACGAAGACTGGTGTCAGACATACCATCCTCATTACTAGTTCGCAGTATAGCCGCTATCAATTAGCGCCAACAAAAATCGATTTCGAAATTCTACATTACAAACCAGATCCTTCCAAATTCAACAAGCCTCATCTTCCGGTTGCAGTTTTGGGTGAAGGTATATTTCCGTCACTTTATGAAAACCGCGTCGATGAATCAATGAAAAGCAATCTTGCAAATCTTCAACTCGACTTTAAGAGTATGAGCAAGCCAACTTCAGTGCTTGTCGTGGCAGATGGAGATATTGCTAAAAATCTCGTTGACAAAGAAACCGGAAAATTTTCACCCCTGGGATATTCCAAATGGGAAAGAAAGGCTTTCAATGGAAATAAAGATTTCCTTCTCAATTCCGTAGACTACATGATTAATCCCGATAATGTGCTGGCGGCCAGGTCAAAAGAATTCAGAATCCGACTCCTTGACAGGGTCAAGGCTGAAAATGAAAAAATGAAGTGGCAGTTAATCAACATTGGACTTCCCATCTTTTTGCTTATTATAACAGGACTGATCAATCACTATATCCGGAAGAAGAAATTCATCAAATTGCCTACAATATGAAAAAAAGATCCACCCTGATTTATTTTGTTTTATTTGTTCTATCCGGTGCTATAACTTATTATTTTATAAATTATAAGCTAACTAAAAACAAATCAAATTCACCCGATAGAGATTTTGCGGTAGAAAATATCGATGACGTAGGTAAAATATTTTTAGCGCGAAAGCAGGGAGGCAATATACTCCTTACTCGCCAGGACGATGGCTGGATGGTGAATAACAAATATAAAGTGTTTCCCAACACCATGCAATACATGCTGGAGACTATACACAACCTCAAAATTAAATCCATACCGCCACGCAATGCTTATGAAACCATCATGAAGGATTTTGCGTCTATTGGTATTAAAGTTGAAATCTATAATCTCAAGCAAGAGCTTATCAAAACTTATTACGTTGGCGGCGTGACCAATGATGAAGAAGGACTATACTGCCTCATGAACGGAGCCGTGCAACCCTATATTATGTATCTCGGCCCATCCCCAACCAATCTCAGGGTTAGATATGATATTGATGAGCAGGATTGGAGAGACAGAAGCCTGTTGAATATGAAGACAGAAGACATTGAATCTGCAAGCATGAGTTTTCCTTATGATTCAGATAGAGATTATACCGTACAACTTAGGAATCAGGAATTCAAAGTTACTGATCAGACTGGCAATATTCTGGCCAACGTGCCGGGCAACCGCTATATTAACTCTTACAAACAGGAGTTTGCGCCAATTAGTACCGAAGCCATTATCAACGATCACAGGGCCAAGGACTCAATTTGCGCCATCAAACCCTATGCAGTTATGCAACTGAAGCTTATTAAAAACAAGGAACCAATTACTTTAAAATTTTTTCCGATTCCCGAACAGAGTGATCAGGCTATCAACATGGAAAAAAGTTTTCTAGACGCAAGAAATTTTTACAGATTCTATATCTGCAGACAGGATGGAGATTTTCTTCTCATTCAACTTCCGCAGATGAAGAATATTTTTTTGGATCGCACAGAATTTCTAGACCATTTAAGTAAATCAACTATGTGAAATATATAACACCCGCACTGCTTTTATGTTGTTGCGCACTGACACCCTTACACTATAATTCTGAAGCCAGACCCGTCGCTGCGGAAAACTGGGGATTCTTTGCACACCGACTGCTTAACCGCCTGGCAGTTTTCACGCTACCTTCAGCAATGATAGATTTCTATAAAAGCAATATTGAGTTTATAGAAGAACATGCCATTGACCCGGATAAGAGAAGATACGCGCTGCGCAATGAAGCACCAAGGCATTTTATAGATCTTGATCACTGGGGAGTTAATGCCGCTGCCAATCTTCCCCGTCGCTATGAAGATGCCATTGTTGACTATGCCCAGTTTTTCCTGATCAGCAGCAAAGACACAATATTACTTTTTGACACGAGCGGCACCGAAAATAACCGTACAGATTCGCTCCTCTTTACGTCTGAATTCAAAACAAGATTCACTACCTACCGCAATGGAATACCTTCGGACAGCATGTCAACCTGGGTTAACCATTACGCAATACCTGTTCAAGATCCAACACACTGGATCATCAACGAACCCGGTGTGAATCAATTATTCTCAGAAACACTTCCGTCCGGCACTGCTGTTCTGATCAGGGATCAATTTAGTGTTCATGGTATCTTACCCTATTCGCTGCCATGGTTCTACAAAAGGCTTGTCAAAGCATTTAGTGAGCAAGATCATGCCAAGATTATCAGGTTGTCGGCGGAAATAGGTCATTATGTTGGAGATGCGCATGTACCATTACATACCTCAGTCAATTACAATGGGCAACTCACGAATCAGGAAGGTATTCATGCTTTTTGGGAAAGCAGGATCCCGGAACTTTTTGCTGAAAGTGACTTTGACTTTGTCGTTGGGCGGGCTGATTACATTGAGAATATTGAACAGTATATCTGGCAGGTACTAGACCAATCTCATCATATGGTCCAGCAGGTTCTTGCCATGGAAAAAAAATTAAGCGGTGAATTTGCTGTTGACGATCAATATTGTTTTGAAAAGAGACTTGGCGTGGTTACAAAGCTGCCATGCAAGGAATATGCAGCACGATACAATCAATTATTGGACTACCATGTGGAAAGGCGATTTCGCGATTGCATACATGCGATCGGATCAATTTGGTATTCTGCATGGACAGAAGCCGGACAACCTTATCTTAACAATCGTAAAAAGGATCATTTTCCTGAGGCAGTGCCCGAATCAGATCTTCAAACGACGGCCAAAGAGGCCTTTCCGGTCAGAGATCATGAATGAAGTATCAATCTTTATTGGCCAATTTACATTTCCTAGCATTGATAGATTATTTCCTCTGGCGTGGGACATCACCCTTTTTCCGAACCAAATTATTTACTAAAATATCAATTGTGAATGATCTTCTGTGTCATTAGAATACCATTTCCGTCCTGAATGATCAGAAGATAAACTCCCGGATCCAGGACAGGTTGAATTCTCACTGGATTCGACGAACCGTGCATCTTGGTGGACCACACTTCTTCACCAGTGAGCGCAAGAATTTTTATGCGGTATTCATTTGGACTTTCAATTCGCAAGAAAATTTCATCCTGAAATGGATTGGGATAGGCATTTAACAACAATCGGCGGTTATCCTTTGAAGCAACCAGGCAATTGACCGTTTTTGTATCAAACTTCACTACTTTTTCTACAGACAGAACAGGATCGCAATCATGAATTAACCTAAGCTCATATTCAGAACAACTGTCAAGATTGCTGATCTGCAACTTGCTATCAAAAACGCTACCCTCAGTCCATAATCCGTAGGGTGTTTTTCTGTACTTATAGGTCAAAATATCATTTGCATCTGATTTGGTCAGCTGGAAACTTATGCTGGTCGAAGTTTTGGTTGTCTCTCTTACCGAGGTGACAGGCTGACAATTTGCATCCACGATGCCAACACAATAATCTTCGTATTCGCCAAATTCAATTCCGGAAAAGCAGGCCGTCGGTGGCGAAATACCGTTTTCACCATATTTGGCAATCACGCGCAAACGTGTAATTCCAGTTCTAGCTGTTGCAGGAATTACAAAATTGAATTGGGCCGATCCGACCTTGACAAATCCTTGCGGGATAAGGTTCTCCTGATCTTCAAAGACAGCGTTATGATTCATATCCAGCCAAGCGGCCATGAAAAGCAGACTTGAGTCAAGACTGTACCCAGGCTCAATAATCATCTGATGGGTTGAAGACCGCACCAGATTCCAGCTCATCCCAGTTCCTGCAAAGTTGCCATAACCCAGGTTGTTTCCGGTGACATAAGCTTGCTGATCAATTTCCACAGATTCAATCCATTCAAATTCTGAAGCGGGCCTGTCTCGAATGCAGTAATCAATATCATCGCACTGATCACAACCAGAGGTTCGAAAGGAAATAACTGTTGACGGGATGGATAACTTTTGATCGCATAAAGTATACAATCGCACATGATACTCCGTACATCGCACTAGACCTGTAATGGCAAAAATTGGATCAGTATAATTTTTTACAAGAAAAGAATCAGTTTGATGTTTTGTTTCATCAGTAATGGTATAGAAAAATTCGGGCAATAAGCCTAAACCCTTAAATTCGATCATGGCATTGTCAAACCCCGTTTCAACAATTTTTATCTGAGCTGGAGGCAAACAACAACCCAGTGTTCGCAAGACCATAACATTTGAAAAACTGTCTCTGAACCTTTCACAGTTGCCTTTGACACGATATTCATAGTCATTGCACTTTTCAAGATCAACGGATTCGTATTCTTTATTGTCCTTGATAATGATCTCATTCCAGATTACGTCGCCAACCTTACGATACTGCACTGTTACCGCGCTTAGAATGGCCTGATCTGTTTTAAAAAAAAGCTTATTGATTCCTGCACGAGCAGAGACCGGCGTAAGTCCCCTCATCATATCATAGATGTTTAAAACACCTCCGCTTGACACGAGATTGACCAAATCATTCAGCTGACGTACATTTTGTAAAATGATATCCTTTGCGAGTAGTGCCGCAGATGCCGGGCTTGTTCTGGAGAGTGTCACGACAGCATTACATGGTGCACTATACAATAAGGCAATGGCTCCGGCAACGTGGGGACTCGCTGCGCTCGTACCGTTAAAATAACCAAAAGTATTACCCGAAGCAGTCCCAAATACATCTTCACCATATGCACCAATCTCGATAGATTTTGGTCCATACCCTGCCCTTCTCACTTTAAGATCCTCGTTATTTATGTTGGTGACGCCAATCAGATAATCGCTTGTACAATTCGTCGGGAGATCCCCTTCCAGATCCACATTGATATCCAGGTTGGCTGTCGAACAAGCGTTGAGTATGCCAACGTTACCCAATGAATCATACATGGCACACCAGATTGGAGATTCCTCAGCCTTTCCATAATCACGCCCCCAGGAACTGTTGGTTGCAACCACATATGCACCTTTTTGACCTCCTGACTCGTTATACATCTTTCGCATTTGCAGGGGATAGTTATAACTGAGGACTGCATTGGCTTCATCGCCACCACCCTGTACCATCATGATTTTTACGTTCCAGTTGACTCCCGCAACACCAATCCGGTTATTTCCTTTGGCCCCAATAATCCCGGACACCTGGGTGCCATGATTATTGACTTCGATAGAATCATTTGATTTGTAGGTATTCCAACCTTTGTAGTCGTCAATATAGCCATTCCCGTCATCGTCAATTCCATTGGCGGGTATTTCGCGGTAATTATACCAAATATTACTTTTAAGATCTCCATGCGTCTGCTCAAGACCTCCATCCACTACGCATACAACAATGGTATCACCCAGTTCGGTTATACCACCGGTTGCTATATCCCAGGCTTTTGTTGTACGGAAATCAGCCCCCGCGACCCCTCCAAGGCTGCCATCATTGTAATGCTGCCATTGCCGAAAGAAGTAGGTATCATTGGGTATGTTGCGCTCGTGGATCAGGTGATTTTTCTGAGCCAACAGAACACTGGAATTGACTTTGAACTCACGGACCAGCTGATCTTCGCCAAGAGAGGCAAAGTCGAATTTTACCAGGTAAATATTCATGTTCTCAGACAGTTTTTCAGCAGATAGAGAGGACTTTGTATGAATCCGGGTATTCAAAGTATGTCGGATCAATGCTGAAATAGAAGCACCAGGCCTGAGCATAACAATTACTTCACCCTGCCTGTAATCCAGAGACTGCCCGAAGGTGCGCATGGCTAAAAGTGACCAAAAACATGAAATAATCACAACTCTGAGAACCATAGAACCAAATTATTTGAAGGCAGAAAAATTAAACCTGCAGCAATGATCATACCAAGGCGTCATTTTATTCAATATATATTAAAAAAAATCGTCATTTATAAACAAAATATAAAAAAATCACATATATTAGCGCTTTATTTATAATACTTTTAATTCAAAGCTCAATATGAAAACTCACGCAATTCTGTTATTTCTGGTGCTGATAATCCCTATTCGGGGATTCGGTCAAACTGAACTGGAAAAAGCAAAATCACTGGCATCCAATCATCAGTACGCCAAAGCAATTAAGTTATTGGAAAACCTGCACAGCCAATTTCCACTTGACGCCAATATTGAAATGGAACTTGCCCGTGCCTATAAGAATAACGGACAAATTACCCAATCGTTAACGATTTATGGCAAATTAAGCTATGCGGATCCGGCTAATCCAGTGGCAATTCTGGAATATGGTGATATTTTAAGGACAGAATCAGAATTCAAACTCGCGAAAGAGCAATACCTGCGATACGCGCAGTACAATAAAGCTTTAGGAAATCAAAACGCAGCTGCCTGTGACTTTGCGCTTCAGGAATTGGGAAAGTCCAAAAACTGCGAGCTTGAATATCTCAAAGACCGCAGCAACCAGGCCATCGTTTACAAGGATGAAGTCATAACCAATTCCAAAGATCTTGATAACATAGTCCTTAAAGAAGCGATCAAGGCAAACCCTTCTGCACCCGCATTGACCGTAAAATCCTCAACATCCTCAAAAAAACTACAGGAGATTCTTGGCAACCATAGCCTCGAAAACACCAATCTTTCTTTCAATGAGGATGGAAACCAGGTTGCTTATAGTCAATCCGGAACAATACATTCCAACGGATCTTCAGCGGAGATCATTAACCGGGAAATCTTTTTTGCCGCAGTCGATGAAAAAGGCAATTGGTCTTCTGTCACGGCCTTTCCTTATAATAATCCTTCGTACTCTGTTTGTTATCCGAGTCTCGCCAATAACGGGAATACTTTATACTTTTCATCTAATATGGCCGGAGGCTTCGGCTCCTATGATTTATACGTCAGTCACAAGATTAAACAGCAATGGACCAGCCCGGTTAATCTTGGCGCTATAATCAATACTCCTGGAAATGAAATTTGCCCTTTCTACAAATCAGGCGATCTTTTCTTCTCCTCGGACTGGCATAAGGGATTTGGAGGATTTGATGTATTCAGGACGAATCAACTAGGTCTGGCCTGGACTGACATTCAAAATCTGGGAAGCTGTGTGAATTCAGCTTCGGACGACTATAATTTCATACTTGACAAAAATAATGACGGCTACTTTAACTCCAATAGAGGCAATTCCAGTGACGGAAAAGATATTTGCAAAACTTCGCGCCTGCTATTAAAATCAAATAACCCGGAAATTCATTCTATTTCTTCAGAAGACGTCGGTATCAAATCGGCGTTACTCCTTAGCCCGCAGGAAGAAGTAAGCTATCAGAATGATAATATTTTGCAAAGCGTGGACGATCCGGCAATTGGGTTCTTACCGAAAGAAGTGCAAAACACAAAACTTTATTTTGTTCAAATTGCCGCTATGTCAAACTATACTGCTGCGGCTGAAGCACGACTAAAGAATTATACGAAATACGGTAATGTGTACAAAACTATTGAAGGCAATTTGACCAAGGTGCGAATCGGTGGTTACAATAACCTGAATGAGGCCCTTGCATTAATGAAAGTTCTCCGTAAAAACGGGTTCAAAGATCTTTTTGTAGTAGCAGATATACCTACCGAAGGCCGCTGCATACTGATATATAAATCAAATGCCGATTTTGCCAACGCTACGGCTGAACCAGCAGAAGGCAAATTAAAAATACGTGTCGCAGAATTCAAGGCTCCTGATTGGTTTGACAGTAGTAAAATAAATGATCTTGGCAAAATCGAACACTGGACCAAAAATGGATGGACCATCATTGTATTGGGTTCTTTTAATACGCCGTCAGAAGCGATAACGGCTTTGGATAAAGTGAGAGAACGTGGTTTCAAAGAAGCTTATATTGTAGTAGAAGAGAATGGAAGGCTGTATCGTCAGAACTAAATGAGTTTTTTCAAATATTTTTAAAGCCTGATCCTGTATCAGGCTTTTTTATTATAAAAACATATATCGAAAAATAAAATGGAAACCTGGATTTGGTATGCATTGTTTTCTGCAATTTTTGCCGGATTGACTTCGGTGCTGGCAAAATTTGGGATGAGTCAGTTGAATGCTGACCAGGCACTCTCAATAAGGGTGTTTACGATTGCATCCATAGTCATTGGTGTGCTTATTTGGAATCATCGGAGTAGTGCATTTAAGAATATCTCAAACCATGATTTGCTATTGTTGATTGGCTCAGGAATTACCACTTCGCTGAGTTGGATTTTTTACTACAGGGCAATGAAAGACGGGCTTGTCAGTTACGTGGCCAGTATTGACAAATTAAGCATTGTCATTACGCTGGTCTTGTCATTTTTAGTACTTAAAGAACCAGTCAATGCCAAAGTAATTGTTGGTACGCTGTTAATTGTAGCAGGCGTAGCTGTTCTTTTATTCAAATAACGCCCGACGGAAAAATTATCTATACATTACCTGCTTGACCGCTTGAATGACGCGTTGCGGGTTGGGAAGAAATTCTTCTACAAAGGTCGGCGCATAACCCAATGAGGTATCCGCAGCATTGACCCTTACTACCGGTGCATCAAGATAGTCAAACGCACGCTTTTGTACCATGTAGGCAATCTCACTCGATATACTTGCAAGAGGCCAGCTTTCATCAACGACCACCAGACGGTTCGTCTTTTTGACAGATTCAATCACGGTGTTATAATCCAGCGGACGTATAGTTCTCAGATCGATGACCTCTGCTGAAATTCCTTGTTTTTCTAGTTCGACGGCTGCAATCTTGACAACTTCCATCATTTTGTTGAAAGAAACAATCGTCACATCACTGCCCTGACGACGTACGGCAGCGACACCAATCGGAACGTAGAATTCTTCCTCAGGGACCTCACCTTCGAGTCCATACATTATCTCAGATTCCATGATGCACACCGGGTCGTCATCAATAATTGCCGATTTAATCAGTCCTTTCGCGTCATGGGGATCAATGCATGATACAACCTTTAAACCTGGGCAATTAGCCAGCCATGATTCGAAACTTTGGGAGTGCTGCTGTGCCAGCTGTCCCGCGCTTCCGGATGGGCCCCTGAAGACTATCGGGCACCTGAATTCACCTGCAGACTGTGTAAGCGTCTTGGCCGCATTGTTAACAATCTGATCAAAAGCAAGTACGGCAAAGTTCCATGTCATGAACTCCACAATTGGTCGAAGCCCGTTCATGGCGGCCCCAACCCCAATTCCTGCGAATCCCAATTCAGCAATGGGCGTATCAATGACGCGTCTGGGGCCAAATTCGTCCAACATTCCCTTACTAACTTTATACGCACCATTGTATAAGGCTACTTCCTCACCCATCAATAGAACATTGGGATCGCGGCGCATTTCTTCGCACATTCCTTCCCTTATCGCCTCCCTTAACGTAATGACTCTTCCCATATCTCTGAATTGCCGCAAAATTACTCCTTTCAGTACAAATATTAAGACTATGAAAAAACAACAGATGACAATCGCAAATCTAATTAAATCAAGTGGTTAACAACACACCGGAAATTCTGTCCATTTCAGGTTCGTTATTTCCCTTTGCCCTGGAATAAGACAAGGACAGTGTAAAAAATGATCTTAAAATCGAGGCTAAGGGACATATTCTCAACATAAAGGATATCATACTTCAGACGCTGAATCATTTCATCAATACTCGAGGCATAGCCATATTTAACTTGCCCCCAGGAGGTAATACCCGGACGAACTTTCAAAAGGTGTTTGTAATGAGGTGCGCGTTGTATGATCTGATCAATAAAATACCTACGTTCAGGACGTGGACCCACCAGTGACATGTCCCCCCTCAACACATTGTAGAATTGAGGAATCTCGTCCAGTCGCCATTTCCGCATGATCTTTCCCCAGGACGTAACGCGCGGATCGCTGTCGCTGGATAATTGAGGCCCTGTGGCTTCAGCTTCATTGACCATCGATTGAAACTTTAGTATAAGGAAGGATTTGCCGTACTGTCCAATTCGCTCTTGAGAATAAAGGACTTTTCCGTTGTTGGCTATGGCCGTCCGGATGATGATCAGCAGGATCACCGGTGAAAAGACTACCAGCACTGAGAAGCTCAGTATTATATCCATTAATCGCTTAATATACTGCTGCCATAAAGGCATGATGTCCTTTCTTATCTCGATCAATACAGCCCCATAGAGGTAATTCATCTTTACCGTACCTAGCAAAATGTCATATGTATCCGGAATCGTCCGGATAATCAGGTTATCGCCGAATTCAAAAAGGATGTCTAAAATGTTTTTTAGTTTTCCATGTTCGGTGGATTCAATGGCGATAAGCACCTCTTCCACTTTATTTTGTTCTAAAATATTCCTGAGATCGCGTAAGTGTCCGAGGTGCGGCAATTGCCCTCCAAGATCATGCTCTTCGCCACCATTGCTATCCAGGTAGCCAATAAAACGATGACCCAGACTATAACGGTACGATCTGATCTCCTGCAATAACTCAAGTGCTTTTTGATCGCCCCCGATAATAATCGTATTGAAACCCACCTTACCTTCCCTCAGTCGCCTGCTGGCAAGAGAGAGAACGACAAGCCTATAGGCTTCCGTCAGCAATACAAAAATCAGGAATGCATTGATGAGTAGTCCTACTTCGCTCATTTTGACAAATGAAGCATCCATACGATAAACACCAACAAGAATTATGACAGAAAAAACAATCGAATTTCCAAAAGTGCTCACCGCAATAGTCCATCGACTTAACCGGTAGATATTACGATACTGGGACGACAAGAAGTTAATCACACACCACAAGGAAGGAATAAGTACAATACCAATCCAGCAATACCGTTGCGCGGCATCTAACCTGGATACCATAAAACCATTATCAATCAGATTTTGACAAAATAAGTACCACAGTGCCGCTACGATCGCCAAATCGAAGATGATGTACAAAATACTGGCACGACTCGTCATTGATGAATTAACTTAAAGTTGTCCAGATTTACTTGTTGAATGGTCTTTGCCACTGCTGTGTCATATGCTGCGTAGACGGCGACCCGGTAATCTGTACACGCACATTCATTGATGTAGGGTGTAAAATTGAAATAAATTTTATTCCAACTGTCTTTGGGTCTAATTTTACCCAATACATAATCTCTTGGACTGAGCCCCGGTGTGTATCCATAAAATCCGACATAAAATTCAACATCGCTCTTGTAATTGAGCTCGATATAAACCTGGTTTGGAGTCACCGGAACGGCGCGCGCAATGTCATATTCTGCAATGAGCAAGGGATGATCTTTGGTCAGTATGATCTCGCCAGAATTTCTTCCTTCGAACGCCTGATCTTGCGCGGTGAGCGTAATTTGAGTAAATGCATCACCATCCCGGTCAGATTTAAAAAAATGACTGCCATCAAATGTTTCATTAAAAGTAAAAACATTTTGTGCATAATAATGGACAATGGGGCGAACAGTATCTGTTTTGGTGGGTTCCAACACAAGCGTTTCGCTATAAGGAGCGGTCATGGAATATCGCGTTGGATGGGTAATCATCCCATTCTCTCGAATTCCAGCATAGACTTTAACTTCAACATTACCCAATATTGTAACCGGAACTTTGCAAGGTGTTGCGTAGGCTCCAACAAAGGTATCATTAACATACACCCATGCGTCACGAAATGACTGTGAAGCGGTTCCTTCTGCTTTTACTGTCGTCATTTCAATGGCAGGGATAAATAGGTAAGCAGGCACGGTCACTTCGGAATGATCGACGCATCCAAAAATTACCAATGAAATGAGCATAAACAATCGTCCAGTGTTATTCATTGATCATTTTGTTAATGGATTCAACCAAACTCAACGCACGGATTCCATCCTGCAAACTAACATCACAGGCTTTGTCTTCAAGGATACACTTGGCAAAGGAACGAAGTTCATCAACTATGGCATTGCTGCTGTCAATTTCGAGTTCCTGGAGCTTGATATATTTTTTCCCCTGGTAGGTATCCAATTCAAGGGTATTGTCTTCCTGATTGTCGAGAAGCGAAATCACTTGCGCTTCTTTCGAGGCAAGGTCAAGGCTGATATATGCATCATTCTGAAATATCCTCAGTTTGCGCATTTGCTTCATGGAAATTCGGCTCGCTGTGATGTTCGCAACCAGCCCGCTTTCAAATTCTACCCTTGCATTACAAATGTCTGCTGATTTACTCACGATACGAACTCCATTTGCCCGGATGTCAACAGGCTCGCTTTGAGCGATCAGGCTGATAAGGTCAAGATCATGAATCATCAGATCGTGTACAACAGAGACATCGGTGCCTCTTGGATTGAATTGGGATAATCGATGTGCTTCTATAAACCTGGCATTTTTTATATACGGGAACACCGCTACGAAACAAGGATTATAACGTTCAACATGCCCGATTTGAATCTTGACTTTGAACTCTTTTTGCAAAAGTTCAACCGCATATGCTTCCTTCAGAGTAGAAGTTACTGGCTTTTCGATAAAACAATGCTTGCCCTGGCGAATAGCCTGCTGTGCGATTTCAAAGTGCGTCATTGTTGGCGTTACAATATCGAGCGCATCACAATGGCTGATCAGCTCACTGATATTGTGAAATCGTCTTACACCCTGTTCCCGTAGGAGTTCTTCGCCAGCGGATCCATCGGTATCATAACAACCTACCACTTCAATTTCGGAAACCTGCATAAGACACTTCAGATGAATTTTGCCCAGGTGTCCCAATCCTGCAAGACCGACTTTTAGTGGTGATTTCATCTAGTTGTGTCTAAAGATGATCAAAAGAAAGATGACGAGAAAAACAGAGCTGACAAATAAAGCGCCCGTATTGATAATATGAACCCTAAAACGATTCATGAGTTCCTGATGTTGAGGATATTTTTCCAATACAGAATCCCATTTATTGCGGTTGAACATGTCGGCGAAATTGAATTGAATTCTGTTTCTTACCAATTGCCTGTAGAAGTTCATTGTACGAACCCTGATGTACAGATTAAAAAGCACAAATATGCCAAAAATCGCAAGCATCAAGAAAATCCTCATAACTCAGGCTTTCATTTGATTTATTAGCTCAGACCGGGCTTCATCAATTGCTTTGTCGAGTCCGGAAGTGTCTTTCCCCCCTGCTGTCGCAAAAAACGCTTGTCCTCCGCCGCCGCCCTGAATATGCTTTGCCAGCTGACGTACCAGAACAGACGCATTGAAAGCACCTGTGTTGGTCAGTTTTTCATCAATGTAGACCATGATGTTGGGTTTGTCTTTCTCAACATATCCAAATACAATAACTGCATTTTCGATCTCCTTTCCAACAGCATAGATCAGATTTTTTGCAAGTTTACCATCCTCAACCGGAATGCGCTTAGAAAGGAAATTGATTCCATTCAATACCTGAAATGAATTTATCAATTCGCTCTTGACAGACATGGCCTCGCGTGATCTGAGTTCGTTGATTTCCTTCTGAAGAATCCTTTGTTCTTCCTGTAGTAAGCGTATCTGCTGTGAAGCGTCGGCGGGATTATTAAGTAATTGCCTGATTTGCTGAAGCTCTTCCTGCAGACCCGTTACAAAATTTTCTGCACCATTGGCACTGACCGCTTCAATTCTTCGTACACCCGCGGCGACGGCAGATTCGGCGACAATTTTAAAAAAACCGATATCGCCCGTCTGACGTACATGGCATCCTCCGCATAGTTCAATTGAATAAGTTGGGTCAAAAGTGATCATCCGAACCTGGTCTCCATATTTTTCGCCAAAAAGCATCATAGCTCCAGCCTTACGTGCTTCTTCTATCGGCAGGTTTCGGTCTTCACGTATGGCAATATTTTCTCTGATCTTTTGATTGACCATACTTTCTATAGCTCGGATTTCTTCGGCATTCACTTTTTGAAAATGCGAAAAGTCAAAACGCAGATAATCCTGATGAACCAGGGATCCTTTTTGCTGAACGTGCGTACCCAGCACTTTACGCAATGCTGCGTGAAGCAGGTGTGTTGCCGAATGGTTGCGGGTGATCCATTCCCTTCTTTCGCTTGCAATCATCGCATGCACAGTCTCATCAGGTTGTTGTGGAAACTCCTCGGTGATATGCAGAATCAGGTCATTCTCCTTTACGGTATCGAGCACTTCGATCTCCTGCTTGCCAAATCGCAGAATGCCCTTATCGCCCACCTGTCCTCCGCCCTCAGGATAAAATGGTGTGGAAGCAAGAACCAGCTGGTAGCGGGTCTCACCCTTGCTCTCGAGATTGCGCCATCTTAGCAGACGCGTACCTTCCACATGACGCTGATCGTATCCAACGAAAGTAGAACTGCCTTCTGCAATAACATTCCAATCAGAATAAGTTTTTTTGGCATCTGCGCGTGAACGCTCTTTCTGACGGGACAATTCGTGGTTAAATCCTTCTTCATCTACATCCCAACCTTTTTCAGCGGCGATCAACCTTGTCAAGTCAAAAGGAAATCCAAATGTATCATACAATTCAAATGCGATATCCCCCTTCAGTCTGCCATCGTTGATCTGTAGCTGATCCAGTTTTTTAAGGCCACCTTCGAGCGTTTTTAAAAATGAACTTTCTTCTTCACGAACAACTTTAACAATAAATTCGTTCTGCGCCTTGATTTCGGGAAAAAAATCTCCCATTTGCTGGGTGAGAATGGGAACCAGACGCCAGAGAAATGGCTCCCTGAGATGCAGAAAAGAATAATAATATCGTACAGCCCTACGAAGGATGCGTCGAATCACATAACCGGGACCTGAATTTGCCGGTATGGTTCCATCAGCGATTGTGAAGGCTATCGCACGAATGTGATCTGCCATGACGCGCATGGCCATATCTGAGCGTTCGCCGGGATCAAAAGATCCCTTGTAAGGAATCTTGCAGAAGGTTGCGGTGTAGTCGATCAATGGACGGAAAACGTCCGTGTCATAGGAGGCCTTTTTGTGCTGGAGAACCATACAAAGCCGCTCAAACCCCATTCCGGTATCGATATGCTTCGCTGGCAATTCATGCAGACTTCCATCAGCGCGACGATTGTATTGAATAAATACCAGATTCCAGATTTCCATGACTTCAGACACACCCTTGTTAACAAGTGCAGCACCGCTGGCTTCGGTAAATTCTTCAGCTGGTCGAAGGTCAATGTGTATTTCACTGCAAGGCCCGCATGGCCCGGTGTCTCCCATTTCCCAAAAATTATCTTTTTTGGAGCAAAACAGGATTCTTGACTTAGGCACCCACTTCTCCCAGTAAGTTGCCGCTTCACTGTCAGGTTGAAGCCCATCTTTTTCATCTCCGCCGAAAACGGTGACGAAAAGTCTATTCGGATCAATTGAATATACCTCTGTCAGAAGCTTCCAGGCAAGGGCAATCGCTTCTTCTTTAAAGTAATCTCCAAAGGACCAGTTACCCAACATTTCGAACATGGTATGATGGTAACCATCGGCCCCTACCTCCTCCAGATCATTGTGTTTGCCGCTGACCCGAAGGCATTTCTGCGTGTCTGCCACCCTGGTGTAAGCAGCGTTCTGGTTTCCAAGAAAAATGTCTTTGAATTGATTCATACCCGCATTGGTAAACATCAGGGTAGGATCATTTTTAACTACAATTGGTGCGCTGGGCACAATTTGATGCTGGTTGGCCTGAAAAAAATTTAGAAACTTGTGTCTGATCGTTTTGGAATCCATGGGTCATAATAGGTTATCTGCCAACGCATTTGCGCAGACAGGCAAATATGATATTTTTATAAATCGCTATATATAAATATTTTATACATTTAAATATGTTATATATTACTAAATTATGATGAATGATTGACGATTTTCAAGAATTTTAATAACTTTGTATCAACAAACAAAATCTGAATTTCTAACCGTCCGCAAAAGTAGGGCAAAATAGACAAGTAGATCTTGAGGTTTGAGAAATATGTATATAATCCCCACACGCTTCAGTTTGAGAAGGTCAGTCTGACCACAAAAAGCATTCTGTTAAGGGTTGTTGGGTTTGTTTCTGCAGTGGTCGTAAGTGCAGCACTATTGTATTTTATGATCTCGGAGTATTTCCCTACGCCGAAGGAAAAAGCCCTTCTCAAAGAACTTAACCAGAAAGATTATCAGTTCGCAACCCTCAAGTCGCAGGTTGAACGTGCGGACAAGATTATCCAGAACCTTCAGAACAGAGATGCCAAGATACATCGCGTCCTGCTTGGTATGGATCCGATTGATCCGGGAATGTGGAAAGCCGGTATTGGTGGCCATGATCCCAATGAAAGTTCTAAATGGATGCTTTCCGGAGGCACCAATATGTCGGAGGCAAAGAACTATGTTGACCAGCTTGAACGGCAGGTTTATCTTTTAAGTAAAAGTATAGACGAAGTCGAAAGTGAAGCCAAGACCAAAGAGAAAATGCTCGCGAGCATCCCTTCAATCAAGCCTGTAAGACTGGATCATCTAGCACGTGATGTACAACAGCTCTCCGGATTCGGCATAAGACTCCACCCTGTCCACAAAATCAACAAAATGCATACCGGCATTGATTTTACTGCGCCTATTGGGACTCCAATTCAATCGACCGGTGATGGAAAAGTCGTTCGCATTGAAAACAAGGCTTCAGGATATGGTAGATCTGTGCTGATTGACCATGGATTTGGCTACAAGACACTTTATGCACACATGCAGAATGTCAAAGTCCGTCCCGGACAAATTATCAAAAAAGGGGAAGCAATTGGTACTATTGGCAATTCCGGACTGTCCACAGGACCCCACTGTCATTATGAAGTTTGGTTCCATGAGAAACCAGTCAATCCGATACATTATTGCATGGATGGCCTCTCCCCTGTAGAGTATCAGGAACTTGTAGAGCAATCTTCTACTGCCAACCAGTCATTTGACTGATATCTGGCAATACAAATTTATGCTTCAATTTATAAGTATCCTTTGAAGTCCCCGCAAGGAATTTGGTGTTCAATTTGGTTGTAACAGCTACAATCTAATCGGATACAAACGGTCTATTTTTAGCAGTATAAAACTGTTCTCTCTTTCCGGATCGATTTTTTGTTGTCGTAGAATCATGTCATCTGTCCTACCCCTACTCTGTACTCCAAATTTGTGTATTGAAATTTTTAAAAGGAGGTCAAAAAGATTTTCCTCTTTGTAATGACAGTGGTCTACTGATATTGTTGTGAAATAAAGGTTTCAGATCAGGCAAGCTCGTCGGCGAAGTCTCCGGCAGCCTCAATAACGCCCTGGAGCTCAACGGCGATGATAAGGGTTCTTCCTCCGACGCTATGGCTTTTAAAGTATAGCATTGCATCCATTCTCCGGTAAAAGGATTCTTACTTTCTTTTGTGCCGCCAAAAGAAAGTAATGCAAAGAAAAGCTCGTGGCTGGGCGGCAAATCAATGGCCAGTGTTCAGTGGTCAATTTCGTGGCGAGGGACGGGCCTAATTCCTTGCTCCGGGCTTCCTCTTCATCCGTGTGTTTGCCAAAGCCTCACTTTGGACTCAAACAGTTTTTACTGCGGACGCTGCATTCGTTGGTTGGGTCCCAAGCTGCGCAGCCAAGGCCACATTTCCAATAGCCAATGGTCATCGGTCAATTTCTCAATGATAGTAAGAATATAGCAACTTAGCTAGCCATTCTCTTGACGACTCCGGCAGCCTCAATAACGCCCTGGAGCTCAACGGCGCTGATAAGGGTTCTTCCTCCGACGCTATAGCTTTTAAAGTATAGCATTGCATCCATTCTCCGGTAAAAGGATTCTTACTTTCTTTTGTGCCGCCAAAAGAAAGTAATGCAAAGAACAGCTCGTGGCTGGGCTGCTCCCTTACCCAACATCAACTCATTCCGCTGCACCAAAAAAACTCGTCCTAGGCAGAATTCTTTGCTCCGGGCTTCCTCTTCATCCTTGTGTTTGCCATAGCCTCACTTTGGACTCAAACAGTTTTTGATGCGGACGCTGCATTCGTTGGTTGGGTCCCAAGCTGCGCAGCCAAGGCCACAGTGAAAATGGCCAATGGTCAGCAGTCAAGGGTCAAATTCTGTGTATGCCTGAAATAGGTTGACCTTTTTTAATTAAAAGTTAACTAATAACAACAATGAAATGTAGTAGTCACAATTTAATCTGACAGTTTGATAAATTTGTATTTGAGTTGTTAAATCACAATCAAACTAATTAAATCATGACTAATACCTGTAAAGGCCTTTCCACCGGGAATACCTTTATCTGAAGTAGTTTCCGAAGAAAATAAATAAAAGTTCCTCGCTGCACAAATCAGCCACGAAAAAACGTAGCCCAGGAATTGTCCTGGGCTAAATGTATTTACTAATTCGAATAGTGATTATAACAAGCAAGTCGGCATCAAAATGCTCCCATTTACTTCTTGAAGAGCTTGCCGAAGATGGTACCGAGCAGTCCTCCGCCGGCAGTCGCTTGCTGTGACGATTGAGCTTGCTGTCCCATCACACCGCCCAAAACGGATCCTATCAGATCGCCAAAACCTCCTTGACTGGCCGCAGATTGTGCCGAACCCATCAAGATCTTTGCCAGGTCGAACATCACACTTCCGGACATCCCACTGTTGGCATTGCCGGCATTGTTTTTCATTCTTCCAATAACCGCCATGACGATTGGTGCAAGAATTGGCATCAGTTTCATAATTTGCCCCATGTTGAGGCCGGAACTTTGGCTTATCTGTTGTGCAACTTGCTCCTGGTTGTTACCAAGGATGTGCCCCAGCATTCCGGTTCCGTTGGTGGCCCTTGGATTGGCCTGGCTGCTGCCGGTGACCAAACCCAGCAGGTCATCAAGTACGCTGCCGTCGTGGTCTTTATCCAGGGCGGCACTGAGAGACTCAAGGCCCTGTGGTGTAGAGGCATTGTTGGCCAGTCCGCCCAGCAATGCGGCAAATATACCGTTGCTGGCCTGGGTTGTTTGTTCTTCGCTGGCTCCAACCTGTTGACTGATACTGCTTAAGGTGTCACCAGATAGTTGTTGTTGAAGCATTGACATTAAATCCATATCTTTTTTGTTTTTAATAATTTAAATTTTTTTACACACATAGAATTCAATCTTTGATAAATTTCACATCCAAATTCAAATTTGTGAATATTTAGCGAAAGTCGATATCTTCTAATTTTTCATCTTCAGTCAACTGCTTGTTGAGTTGTTGAAGTATTAGTTTTTTATTTATCAGTAATTCCTTTCGAAGTGAAGATGAACTGGTATGAATACACAATATCCCCTTATGAAAGGTAATCTTCTCCATATAAGCGCCGGCAAGCGATCCAAAAGATTCAATCCAGATTGTTTCCAGTTTTTTCAAGCTGAGTTTTTGTTTGAATTTTTTTTGCTCTGAAAATTCCCTGAGCGCCTCGCGGATGGTTTGTTCATGTGACTTAGACATAGGTGCTCAGTTTTTCTCCCTCAAATGTAAAAACTTTCCCGCGAACAGGATTTTGCATCACAAGATTTCTCGCACGATCCAAATGGGTGTCCGATATAAAACACTGGCTGATACCTATCTTCTGCACCAGGTGCACAAGCTGTTTCACCCTGTCTTCATCCAGTTTTGCGAACAAATCATCTAGTAAAAGAATAGGCTCTGTCAGGGTGTGTTTGCGCAAATATTGGACTTGTGCGAGCCGGAGGGCCATGACAAAAGTTTTAATCTGTCCCTGTGAACCATAATTTTTGAGCGACTGACCATTGAACTGGTATTCAATTTTGTCCCTGTGTATACCCGAGTGAACCCTTCCTGCAAGGAGATCGCGCGAACGATCCTCGGCCCAGCGTTGAGCTACCTGCCCAATATCGAAGTCTGAATGATAGCTTAAACTGCAATTTTGAGCGTTTTGGCTGATGGCTAATCCCATAGATTCCAGATCCGGGGCTATTTCATTACAAAAGTTCTTTCGCGCTTCATAAATCAGGGTGGCCGGCTGTACCATTGAATGGTCATAGGTATCCAATAAAGCATGATCCGTTCTTGTGCCAGATTTGCTTGCTTTGAGCAGTGCCATTTTCTGATTCAGGAGACGATGATATTCGGCCAAAGCCCGGAAATAGGACGGATTGGTTTGTACCAATGTCTGATTAATCAGTTTTCTGCGCTCTTCCGATTCAGTCAAAAGTGTATAGGCATCATTGGGGACGATCATAACAACCGGAAGACGCCCCAGATGATCAGCGCTCCGTTCACTTTCAATACCATTCCAAGATATGACACGCTCGGAAGCACTGCGCCGAATAATGAGCTCATGATCCCTGTCTCCGTCAGACCAGTATGAAATCAACCTGAAGAATTGACTTCCGTACCGCATATTATTTCTGTCAGAGAGGTGAAAAAAACTCCGCGCCATGCATGAATAGTAAATAGAATCC
The DNA here is from genome assembly GCA_046329325.1 of Saprospiraceae bacterium. Classification (GTDB taxonomy): domain Bacteria; phylum Bacteroidota; class Bacteroidia; order Chitinophagales; family Saprospiraceae; genus Vicinibacter. Next base: position 2,964,692 of record JAXLUU010000001.1, on the reverse strand, counting down.
AGCAGATTGGTCTTACCCGAACCGTTCGGCCCAATGATACATTGCAAACCTTCAGAAGGCTCTATAACAAGCTTCTCAAAGTTTTTGTAATTGGCGAGTTCCAGGTGTCGGAGCAGCATGTTGATTTGGAGCTTGCGAAAATAGCGGGTTTCGGTTAATTTTGCGCAAAAATAGCAGGATGCCGCAGGTGGTCACTAAAACCGAATCTTCTCGAAAAAGCAAAACCTCAACACAGCCGGTTTTTGATAAAAAGACCTGGCTTACGTGGTTCGAAACAATGTACCGGATCAGAAAATTTGAGGAAAAGACGCTGATGATGTATTCGCAACAAAAAATCCGCGGGTTTTGCCATGTTTACATCGGGCAAGAAGCCATCGCGGCCGGCCTCGTCAGCGCTATCCGCAAAGAAGACGCACTGGTTACAGCCTACCGCCAGCACGGAATCGCTTTAAGCCGCGGGATCTCCAGCCGGGCCTGCATGGCTGAGCTTTATGGCAAAGAGACCGGTTGCGTCAAAGGCAAAGGAGGCAGTATGCACTTTTTTTCCAAAGAGCACCGTTTTTTTGGAGGTAATGGAATTGTTGGCGCCCAGATTCCTATTGGAACAGGCATTGCACTTGCAGAACAATACCGCAATAGCGGACTGATTTGTGTGACGATGTTCGGCGATGGCGCAGCGCGTCAGGGAGCTCTTTACGAGTCGTTCAACATGGCCATGACCTGGAAGTTACCGGTCATTTATATCGTGGAAAACAACGGATATGCTATGGGCACCAGTGTCGAGAGGACAAGTAATGTGCTTGATCTTTATAAGATTGGCTCCGCTTTTGACATGCCCTCCAAAGCGGTGGACGGAATGGATCCGGTAGCAGTTCACCTTGCACTTGAAGAAGCGGCAGCATGGTGTCGCAGCGGACAGGGTCCGTATTTCCTGGAAATCAAGACTTATCGTTACCGAGGGCATTCCGTATCCGATCCTGGTAATTACCGCAGCAAGGAAGAGGTGGAGCACTATAAGACGCTCGACCCGGTGTTGGTTACAGAATCCCGGATTATCAATGAAAAAATAGCTTCAGAACTCGAATTGCAGGCAATCAAGGACCGTATTCATGCAGAAATTGAGGATGCCGTGCAATATGCCGATCAATCTTCCTATCCTGCCCCGGATGCGCTTTACGAAGATAATTACATCCAGGCGGACTACCCTTTCCTTAAGGATTAGAAGGGTTTTTGTCAGTGCAATATACTTGCTGACGACGCAGCTGATGCTTCTTGCGTTATATATCTGATTAAATTAACTATAACGTTAACATACGAATACGTTGTTTTTTTGCTAATTTTGCCGCTCTTTTTTAAAAAGATATAAAGGATTATGACAAAGGGTTACAGACCACGTTATCAGGGAAAAATAAGCAACCAGACAAGCTCAGGCAACGATACGCTCATAGATATTTCAGAGGTCAAGCATCAGGCGGAAGATTTTTTCACAAAGAACAAAATGAGAATCCTTATCGTCGGCGGCGCTCTGATTGCGCTGGTAGGAGGATATTTTGGATACAAATATCTATATCAGGAACCTCAGGACAAAGAAGCCATGGAGCAGATGTACCAGGCTCAGTTTCTGTTTGACAAAGACTCTTTTGACCTGGCGCTGAACAACCCGGGTGGCGGATTTGCAGGATTCAAAGAAATAGCCGAAAACTTTGCAGGCACCAAGGCTGGCAACATGGCTAAATACTATGCGGGCCTTTGCAATTTGCAACTTGGAAATTTTGAAGAGGCCAAATCTTATTTCGAAGATTTTGAACCCAGTGGTGAAGTTTTACCTATTCTAAAATATTGCAGTCTAGGCGATGTCAATGCTAACCTGAACGACTTTAAAGCTGCCATCGGTTACTACGAAAAGGCTTCAACCATCAAGAATAATGACTTTTTGACGCCGATGGTGCTTAAAAAATTAGGTGTCCTCAAAGAAGCACAAGGCGACAAGGAAGGGGCAATCAAGGCTTATGAGAAAATACGCGACGAGTATGCTGCTTCTCCGGACGCCAATGGAATAGACCGTTTTATTCTAAGATTACAAAACTAATCATCAGTTAGCTGAAATGGCCGGAAAGCTACCTGTTGCCGATACCGCAACGCTTAACCCGGACATTTTGCGGAAGCGTGAGAAAATCGGCATTATAGTCTCAGACTGGAACAGTGATGTGACGTTGCGTCTGTTAAAAGGCTGTTGTACCGTATTTGAAAAAGCAGGACTGCTAAATCATCTGGTCATTGTGCATGTTCCGGGAGCCTTTGAGATCCCAATTACCATTTCCAGACTTCTCCAAAGAAAAAAATGTTCTGGCGTCATAGCATTAGGATGTGTCATAAAGGGAGAGACCAAACATGATGATTATCTCAACCACAGTATTGCCAAAACCCTGCTCGAACTTGCTGTACATTTTGACAAACCGGTCATTAATGGTGTACTCACCACCAATACCAAAAAACAAGCAGAAGACCGCTCAGGCGGCAAATGGGGAAATAAAGGAGCGGAATGTGCGGGCGCTATGCTTCGACTATTGGGTACCTTTAAGATAATTGATACGCTGTGATCAGATCAGTTGAAACAATCGATGCAGGAAGATTCAAACTAGACGGCGGGGCGATGTTTGGCGTGGTTCCCAAATCGATGTGGAACAAGCTCAATCCAGCAGATGAAGATAACATGTGCTCCTGGGCGCTGCGCTGTCTATTGATTCGAACGGACAACAGAAATATTCTCGTTGATACCGGTATGGGAAACAAACAGGATGAAAAGTTTCGGTCCTTTTTCCATCCGCATGGAGAAGGTGATCTGATCAGATCACTGGCAGCGCGCAATCTGGCACCTGAAGATATTACTGATGTAATTCTAACACATTTACATTTTGATCACTGCGGTGGCGCAGTTCAAATGCTGGACGGCAAACTCGTTCCAACTTTTCCAAATGCCAAATACTGGTCTAACCGCACACACTGGGAATGGGCGCGTGTCCCTAATGAAAGAGAACGCAATTCTTTTCTTAAAGAAAACTTTATTCCACTTGAGGAACAAAACGTACTTCATCTTCTTCCGGATGATGGAAAACCTGTACAATTCGCTGAAGGGATTACATTACATTACTATTGCGGGCACACAGAAGGCTTATATGCTGTCGAAGTAGATTGTATGGGTCAGAATTACCTTTACCCTGCAGATCTTATTCCATCTTCCTTTCATTTGCCAGTTCCTTATGTAATGGCCTATGATGTAAAACCACTTATCACACTATCTGAAAAAAAACAATTTCTACAAATGGCCCTTGACAAAAAGTCGATCATCGTTTTTGAACATGACCCGGTTACAGAAGCATGTTCCGTTTGTGTGGATGAGCGTGGCAAAATTGTAGCTGGCGCAAAATTCACGCTTTAATCACAACGTTCATTTCTAGTCAATTCTGGTTCTAATTGCCAACGCCTAGGTCTTGCGTTCTTTCTTTTTTGCTGCTGGAAACAGAATATTGTTGAGTATTAACCGATATCCCGGAGAATTGGGATGAAGTGTAAGGTCTGTTGGAGGATCGCCTACATGGTGTTGATAGTCTTCCGGGTCATGGCCTGCATAAAACGTCCATGTACCATAACCCAGCGAGCCATGAATATATCTTACTTCATCGGCTGCTTTGTTTTCCCCTAAAATCAGGACATCCGATTTGATGTATTCTTTTTTAAAAGCAGTTGTCTGCCCCATAAATCCTTTGATGGTCCGGGTATGATCCTGCGTAAGCATTGTCGGCACAGGATCCCATTTGGCTGAGAAGTCAAACAAGTTAAAATAATCCTGATCAGGCAGCACTTTGCGACCGAGATTATTATCGATGGATGAAAATTCATACGTCACAGGATCCTTGATTAATGTAAAATTCTTGAATGCAAGCGTTTTACTGAAATCAAGTTTATTGTCCGGATCTGCATCCATTGGATCCCCGTCAAACATTCTTTCACAGATATCAATACCTTCCGCAGATAACGCAATATCGTAAGAGTCCGTCGCAGAACACATGGTAAAGAGAAATCCGCCACCAACAATGTACTCCTTAATTTTTTTAGCAACAGCGAGTTTGAGTTGAGACACCTTGGAAAATCCCAGTTCTGTGGCTACACGTTCCTGCCTTGCCTGATTTTCCCTGTACCATTCGAATCCGTTGTATTGAGCCCAGAACTTACCATATTGCCCTGTGAAATCTTCATGGTGAAGGTGCAGCCAGTCATATTTTGCAAGCATTCCCCCTATGATTTCCTTATCGTATATTTTTTCGAAAGGTATTTCTGCAAATGTCAGTGCAAGGGTCACCGCATCATCCCATGGTTGTATTCGCTCTCCTTTCTCATTGAGTTCCGGTGAATACACTGCAATCTTGGGTGCTTTCTCAAGCTTCATTACTTCCTGGTTGACTTCCGGATTCGCTATCTCCATTTTTATGCGTTCGAATTCAGCATCCGTGATAACTTCAAAACTAACGCCCCGGGTCAGACACTCTTTTTCAATCAACTTGACATTGGGAAGTGCAAAACTTCCACCCCGGTAATTCAGAAGCCAGAAAGCATCCACATTCTGCGCAATTACCCAATAAGTGACACCATAGGCTTTGAGATGGTTTGCCTGCTTATCATCCATCGGCAACAACAAATAAGAGGCCCTGGCCGTTAATACGCAGCTCATGGTCAACACCGCGACTACAATCCACCGTCTCAAGGCAGATCGTCTGATTTTTTCGATGGGGTCCGAGAAATTTTTCATCCTCATTAAGTCTTTGATTATCACAAAAATACCAATAGAACTATATTTTTATAAACATGTTGAATTTATGATATTTGCAGCTCTTTTAACGAAAAATGTCGCAGCTTAGTTTTCAATACCCGGCAGTTTATTTATTGGCTTGCCTGCTGATTGCAATCGGAGGTGCATTGTTATTATATTACCGTAGCCGTTCTTTACAGGACAGGCCTGAGTGGCAGCGTTTTTTGCTTGCCTTTCTGAGGAGCTTAAGTTTGTTTTTATTATGCCTTCTGCTGATGAATCCAATTCTTAAGCATTTTAAGACAGACCTCAAAAAGCCAGTCATTGCAATTGCTATAGATCAGAGTGCTTCGATGTTTTATAAAGATTCATCCTGGTATGGCGCATGGACTGATCAAATGAAGCAATTTACTGAAGCATTGAGTGAAAAGTACCGCATTGAAAACTACTATTTTGGTGCCCGGAGTTCACGCAATGCGATGGATTCTCCTGGAACGAAGAGAACAGACATAGAATCTTCACTTGAGCAAATACAGGAACAATCGGATCTGCAATTGCTAAAGGCGGTAGTCATGGTTTCAGACGGGATTTACAATTCTGGCAAAAACCCGTATTATCACCCCTTGTGTCAGATTACTCCTATCTATACCGTCTTTCATGGAGACAGCACCAGAGAAAAAGACCTCGGAATTCAAAGAATATATCATAATGATGTGATTTATTCCGGAGATAAATTCGCGATACAGGTGGACGTTCAAGCTTGGAATGCTGACCAGGAGTCATTCCAATTCAGACTTGAGCGTATGGATGCAAATCAGTGGCGAACTGTTGACGAATCACGTGAAAAAATAAACAAAAATTCATTCTTTGTAACAAAAGATGTAATTATTGATGCGGCCGCACCAGGTATTTACAAATATCGTGCAGTATGTGAAGTGTTGCGTGGCGAACGCAATCTTCGGAACAACACGCAGCAATTTATGATTGAGGTACTCGATGCAAGAAAAAAAGTGTTGCTCTACGCGCAATCTCCACACCCTGATCTGTCTGCAATAAAAAATGCACTGGAAAACAACAAAAACTACCAGGTGGACATCCTTTACGCCGGGCAACCTATTGCCAAGCCTGAAATGTATAATCTCGTGTTGTTTCATCAGCTTCCTTCGGTCAATTTCAGAATTCAACCGCTGCTTGCCACGCTCAATGCAAACCGCACAGCCCGTTTTTTCATCCTTGGTTCACAAACAAATCTATCCGATTGGAATACATGCCAGGATGTCCTACGCATCAATGGCGCAGGTAACAAACCCAATGAATCTCAGGCCCTGACCAATCCCTCATTCAATAATTTTACCCTATCCGAATCGCTACTTCGAAATCTTGCATTATACCCGCCACTGAACTGCCCCTTTGGCAATTACGATCCAGATCCCACCTCAACAATAGCCCTATTTCAACGAATCGGAAAAATAGACACGAAATATCCTTTACTACTCTTTCACGACCGCAATGGTATCAAGACCGGTGTACTCTGTGGTGATGGGATATGGAAATGGAAGTTTAATGAATTTGTACAATCTGCCAACTTCGATGCATTTTATGAGCTGGTGTCCAAATCCGTTCAGTATTGTTCTGTCAAGGATGATCACCGCAAATTCAAGGTCAGTTCCAACAAAAAAATACTTCGGGAGACTGAAGAGCTTGTCATTAACGGCGAACTGTACAACGACAATTATGAACGAATCAACACTCCAGACGTCAGTTTTACCTTAAGTGCCATGGATGGTAAAAAATACGAATACAGCCTAGGTAAAAAGGACAACTACTATGAGATGAACATCGGTACACTGCCGACGGGTGATTATAATTTTATCGCCAAAACCACATGGAATGACAAAATACTCTCCGCAGAAGGAAAGTTTTCTGTTCTTGAGGATCAAGTTGAACTCAGCAATCTGGTTGCAAGACCTGACTTGTTGAGAGGCATGGCTGATAAATCCAAAGGCGCGTTTTTCTATGTTGACCAAATGTCTTCTCTGAGTAAACTATTAGCATCGGAGGAGAAAAATAAGCCTGTACTTTTTCAGACGCTCGACATCAGACAATTAATTGATCATCGATGGTTTTTGTTTGTCCTTCTTATGTTGTTAACCGCTGAATGGTTTCTTAGAAGGTACTGGGGCTCGTACTAGGCAATAAAAAAGTCACTTGTTTTACATATTGTTATCTTTTGGAATGCCGAAATCTTGCACCCAATAATCATTCATCCGCACCACAGCCATTTCTTGATACTGCCCCATAATGTTCTTACAATGACCTGGGCTATCCATCCAGGCATTAAATACTTCCTGCGGTGAATGATAACCTTCGGCAATATTTTCTGCATAAGCGCGCCAGCTATAATTTGCTTTGGAAAGTCTGGAACGGACATCCAATCCGTCTTGTCCTTTATGGGTCAACGCTTTTCTCTTGGCAAGAAACTGCGCTTGTATTGAAGACGCTTTTTCCAGCTGTTTATTCCAGGAAAGCGGTTGGGCAGGCGAAAATTTCTGAGAACCACAATGACAGCCTTTGGCTCTCTGCGCATTGACCAGGCGAAGCAATTCTGTCTGATAGGGATCCAACTGTTGAATCTGTTGCGCATCCTGATTCATCCGAATACCCGTCAGAAAAAATAGTGTCAACAAAATCCTTTGTAAAAACGAATTCATCATGAGTTACCTAACGAATGATGAAAAATGAATGTTTCACGAGCAGGGTTAAATATAACCTAAAGCAGTTTCACGTGCAACTGAAGCAAGTAATGTACACATCATCACTGCGGGCTAAACAGAAGTTCCTAAGAAAATCTTAAATTATTAATTTTTAACTTACGTTTGGCTTTATTATCCGCACCTACGCCTACCTATTAACAGTTATTTACCGCAACATACCAATAATAAGTGTGTATATTTGTCTAGTGAAAAGGTCAGGTGGCTTTATACTACTTTTAATTTTTTTGAATGCCAATACTGCATTTGGAGAAATTATGCGATTGCCTGTATTGATACGCCATTATCTTGAACACAGGGAGCAGGAACAACTTAGTTTCAGCCAATTTTGGGCCTCCCATTACAGTCGTCCTATTGCACATAATGATGGACAGCACAAAGAACATGAAAATCTGCCCTTTAAGTCTCTCTGTACCGCAGTAACAGAACTGGCTAATCTATGCAGCGAAGAAAACTGGATCATCACCATACAATGGCCTGAGCCTCCAGATAGCCGCAGGAATTTCATTGTTCACCCTATTCGCACCAGGGGATACGAACATCATATCTGGCAGCCTCCAAGATTAGTTTAATCGACTTTTACCAAAACCCTTTGCTTATACTACGCAAAGGCCTATGCTTTCATTGATTTTTCAGCGATTAAACTGAATTATGCTTAACCGTATTATTGATTTCTCAATTCACAACAAGCTTGTCATAGGGCTCCTTGTTGCAGGGCTGATTGGATTTGGAATATACGAGCTACAACGTCTGCCGATTGACGCCGTCCCCGATATTACCGACAATCAGGTTCAGATTATTACCACGGCACCATCCCTTGGTGCGCCGGATGTAGAAAGGCTAATCACCTTTCCCATCGAGCAAGTCAACAGCAACATTCCCGGATTAAAGGGCATGCGTAGTATTTCGAGATTTGGACTATCCGTTGTGACCATTGTTTTTACCGATGCAACAGATATTTACTGGGCGCGTCAGCAAGTGTCCGAAAGGCTCATGCAGGCCCAGGAACAGATCCCAAAAGAAATTGGCTTACCTGTGCTTGCACCAGTCACTACCGGCCTCGGCGAGATCTATCAATATACGCTTCGTGCAAAAAAAGGATACGAACACCATTATGACGCCATGCAATTGCGGACAATTCAGGATTGGATCGTCCGAAGACAACTACTTGGCGTAAAAGGCGTCGCAGAAGTAAGTAGTTTTGGCGGCCTGCTAAAACAATATGAGATTGCCATCGAACCGGAAAAACTCCTTGCACACCAAATTAGTGTCAAAGATATCTTCGAAGCGGTCTCCAGAAATAACCAAAACACCGGCGGAGCCTATATCGAAAAAGGAGAATCAGCACTTTTCATTCGCAGTGAAGGACTGGTGAGTGATCCGGAAGATATTCGCAACATTGTGATTAAAAGAACATCCGGAGGCATACCTCTGCTGATTCGGGATGTTGCTAAGGTGCAGCTAGGCCATGCAACTCGATTTGGCGCCATGACCTACAACGGTGATGCGCAAGTGTCTGGGGCAGTCGTCATGATGCTCAAAGGCGCCAATAGCAACGAAGTGATTCGCAACATCAAGCGCCGGATCTCTCAGATCCAAAACACATTGCCGGAAGGTGTGATCATCGATCCTTTTCTGGATCGCACTAAAATGGTTAATAATTCGATTAACACAGTTTCAAAAAATCTTTTAGAAGGTGCCTTAATTGTCATTTTTGTTCTGGTAATTTTTCTGGGTAATTTAAGAGCTGGCTTGTTGGTTGCTTCTGTGATTCCATTGGCAATGATGTTTGCGATCATCCTAATGAACACGTTTGGCGTCAGTGGGAACTTAATGAGCCTTGGTGCGCTTGATTTTGGACTGATCGTTGATGGAGCGGTCATCATTGTTGAAGCGGTTATGCATCGACTTACACACAGCAAACACTTTACTTCCGTGCAACAGCTCAGCCGTCAAGAAATGGATCATGAAGTTGCACAATCTTCCAAAAAAATGATGAACAGTGCAGTGTTTGGACAGGTAATTATTCTGGTGGTCTACCTTCCAATTTTTACGTTGGAAGGCATTGAAGGCAAAATGTTTAAGCCTATGGCACAGACTGTTGCATTTGCCCTAATCGGCGCTTTTATCCTTTCGCTGAGTTATATTCCAATGATGAGTTCATGGATACTCAGCAGAAAATTATCTCACCACCCCACTCTTTCTGATCGCATAATGTTTCGTGTGGAACGAATTTATCAGCACGCCCTGGAAAAATTACTTCATTTTCCAAAAACAGTTCTGGGAATTATTCTTTTGCTGCTATTTCTTTCAGGCTGGATACTTACCAGGCTTGGCGGTGAATTTATACCTAGCCTTCCTGAAGGTGATTTTGCCATAGACACACGTGTACTCCCTGGCAGTAATTTGAAAACATCCATCGATGCCGTTTCCAGAGCTTCAAAAATACTTCTTACGGGGTTCCCGGAAATCGAAAAAATTGTAGCCAAGACCGGAGCCAGTGAAGTGCCCACAGATCCTATGGCGCTCGATGCATCTGATATGATGGTTATACTGAAGGACCGCAGCCATTGGACTTCCGCATCTACTTATGAAGAACTCGAAAAGAAAATGTCCGATGCATTGAAGGAAATCCCCGGTGTATCATTTGGCTTTCAATATCCGGTTGCCATGCGTTTCAATGAGCTCATGTCCGGTTCAAGACAGGATGTTGTATGTAAGATTTTTGGAGAAAATATGGACACTTTGGCTCGATATGCAGGTATTCTTGGAAGCATCTGCAATAGTGTGGAAGGCAGTAGCGGTCTATTCGTTGAATCAGTAACCGGGATGCCGCAGATTGTTATTCGTTACAGACGCGATGCGATCGCGCAATACGGTATCGACATTGCCGACATCAACCGCGTTATCAATACTTCTTTCGCGGGTCAAAGTACTGGCTTGGTCTATGAAGGTGATCGACGGTTTGACCTGGTTGTGAGACTGGACTCATCGAAGCGAAATAATCTCAATAACGTCAGTCAATTACTGATCCCAGCATCCTCAGGAATTCAATTGCCACTTTATATGTTGGCAGATGTTCAAATTCAGGAAGGAGTCAATCAGATCCAGCGTGAAAATTCTCAGCGCAGGATTATTGTAGGATTTAATGTGAGAGGCCGGGATATTCAAACCATGGTTACAGAATTACAAAGCAAAGTTGAAAAGTCACTGCATCTGCCTCCAGGATATTTTGTAACCTATGGTGGTGCATTTGAAAACCTGGAAGCTGCCAAATCAAGATTGTCACTGGCTGTACCGATCTCTCTCTTGTTGATATTTATTCTGCTATACTTTGCCTTTCAGTCCGTGAAGCTCGGTGTGTTAATTTATTCAGCCATTCCGCTCTCAGCTATTGGCGGAATCCTGGCATTAGCTTCGCGAGGAATTCCGTTCAGCATCAGTTCAGGAGTAGGTTTTATCGCATTGTTTGGTGTAGCGGTTCTCAACGGAATTGTGTTAATTGCAGAGTTTAAAAGACTCAGGGCTGAGGGATATCATGACCTTCGAAGAATTGTAATTCAGGGCACCAAGATTCGATTAAGACCAGTATTGATGACTGCTTTCGTTGCATCGCTGGGATTTTTACCGATGGCACTGAGCCATGGAGAGGGTGCGGAAGTGCAGCGCCCACTGGCCACTGTCGTTATTGGAGGTTTGCTTGTAGCCACTTTTCTAACGCTATTTGTATTACCAATTTTATATATAATGTTTAATCAAAAATTGATTAATAATAATTTTCGACCTACAGTGCTATTGACTCTTCTGCTATTATTTTTAATTTTCGACAAACCAATCCTAGCGCAGCGCATGATATCTCCCCAAGATGCAATCGCTATTGCCATGGCAAACAATGTGAACATAAAAAATGCAAAATTAAAAAATGAATATCAGCAGAAATTGCTCAATTCTACCGGCACACTATCGCCGACCGCCATTCATGCGCAGTTAGGCCAATATAATTCTAAATTCCGCGACCAGCAGTTTAGTATAAATCAAAGCTTCAGTTTCCCAACAGTATACCGCAGTCAGAAAAATGTTCAAAAAGCGCTATTAGCCGCATCCAGGATTGAAGAACAGATTGACGAAGCACGGTTGCAGCGGGAAGTGTTGGAGGCTTATTGGGAGTGGATCCATCTAAATACGAGAAAAAAACTACTGCAACAAACCGCAGAGCTTTACGCGACGGCCATGGCTCGATCCCAGGAGCGATTCAACAAAGGCGAAAGCAATACGCTCGAACCTGCAATGGCCATAGCCCTACACACCCAGATCGAAACGCAAAAATACCAGCTTGAAACTGATATCGCTAATCTAAGCTTAAGATTTCAATATCTTCTGAATACAGAACTACAGTACATTCCGGATACAAATCTGATACTCCCAAAGGATTTCACAAGCCCTGAAGTTGATCTGTCAAACCATCCCAGGATTCAGTTTCGTGCTCAGGCAAGAGCAGTTTACGCTGCAGAGACCAAACTCGCAAAGACAAAGAGATTACCGGATTTAGTATTTGGTTATGGCAATACTTCAATACAAGGCACTGGAGCAGACAACCGGACTTATCAGCTTTCAGATCGATTTCACTTTTTTCAGGCCGGACTTGAATTGCCGCTGCAACAACGATCAAAAAAAGCATTGGTGGACGCTGGAAAGATCAATGAAATGATCGCCGACAATAACTATACTCTCGAATATTCGCGAATTAATATGGAGTATTCAATCGCATACAGACAATACGAAAACAGCCTTAAGACAATATCCGCATTCGAACAAGAAGCGCTTCCAGAAGCCGAAAAAATCAAAATAACAGCGAATGATCAACTTGGTGCCGGAGAAATTGATCTAATGCAATGGTCCATTCTGATTCGTCAATCCACCGAGATTCTTACTACATATGAAGATGCCCGATTTATGCTCTCCAAAGCAATCATAACACTTCAGGATATGACCCTGCCTGCGAAATAAATTTTAGATAAATAATAATATGATCATAACGAGATATCTACCAGTCACTTTTGTAGCATTCAATTTTCTTGTCGCATGCAGCAATTCCAAAAAAGTTGAACCTGTAACTGCTCCGGCAAATAGCGAGACTGTTATTACGCTCAGCAGCGAGCAGATGAAGAATGCAGCCATCGAAACAACAATGCCCGAGTCACGAATATTCTCTAATACCATTAGACTCAATGGCAAAATCGAAGTTCCGCCGCAGAATTTGGTATCCATCAGCGTACCCCTGGGAGGATATTTAAAGTCAACAGATCTAATGCCGGGTACAAAAGTCCGCAAAGGCCAGGTTCTAGCAATACTTGAAGATCCACAATACATTCAATTGCAGCAGGAATATTTGACAGCACAAGCCCAGCTTTCATTCGATGAAAGTGAGTTCAAGAGGCAACGTGAACTCAACCTGAGCAAAGCCAGCAGTGATAAGAATTTTGAACAAGCCAGAATGCAATACCAGACCAGAAACATCCTGATGAAATCGCTCGAACAGAAACTCAAACTCATTGGAATAAATCCGGAAAATCTGAATGCGAATAATATTAACAAGAGCGTACAGATTAAATCACCGGTCAACGGATTTGTGTCAGAAGTACATGCCAACATCGGAAAGTATATCACGCCGGGCGAAACGCTATTTGATCTCATCGACCCTGAAGACATTCATCTGATGCTTACAGTATTTGAAAAGGATTTAGCATTTTTATCGACAGGACAAAAACTTGAAGCCTATACCAATCAACGCGCAGACCAAAAATACCCTTGCAGCATCGTATTGATTAGCAGAAGACTGAGCAAGGAAAATGCCACTGAAGTGCATTGCCATTTTGACAAATATGACCATAAGCTTCTTCCGGGAATGTTCATGAATGCAGAAATTCAGGTCAGCAGTAAATCATCCCCATGCCTGCCTGAATCAGCAATTGTACGATACAAAGACGGCTATTTTGTTTTTGCTGATCGCGGAAACAATCAATTTGAAATGTTGCCAGTCTCGGCAGGCTCAACACATGAAGGTTACACCGCATTAGAATTTACAAAGGAAGATGCCATGCTAAGATATGTAACCAAAGGCGCTTATCAGCTTCTTATGGCCCTGAAAAACGTTAGTGAAGAGTAAAGATCTACTCGCCTTTATGCAAGGCGCTGAATCAACAAATCCAAGATCCATGCAGATTAGTTTTATGCCCCCACATAATTAGTTCAAATCTTCTAAGTCACAACCGTGTCCATATCCATCTTAAAATCCCGAAAAGAAAAAAATAAGATATGCAAATTCAATAGGTTAATTTTGCTCAACTACATTCTATATAATCCGTACTTAGAATAAATTTATAATAGTTTATCAACATAGAATCAACCCCCCAATATCTGGACTTTGCAAGAATTCATCTTGTAAATTGAGTGATATAAACATAGTTTTATTTACAACCTATGTTGAAATGATGTGGAATTGAAATAATATTCATGATGACGCAATCGCACTCCTCGCGGCAATTTTAATATTTACATTTTGGGAGCTTTATATTTGCTCGATGGTCCGTATTATGATGGATTTGTTGGGGCACTCAACGGTAAATTTTTAAAAAATGGGCCCAAATATATTCACTTTAGAATACCGATATTATTTAGCCAGATATGCATCAATATTGAAGGTGAAATTAATATTGCATCAAAAGCATATTAGCATCCACAATTAAAACAGACAATCTTAGGTGGTTTCAACAATATTGGCTTGTGTCCCAAATATAAAGTCGCTTCTGAAATCACTTTAAAAAAGTCTAAGGCCTAAAAAGTCTCATCGAGTCCCTATCCTATTCTCTCAGATTCTTCCAACCAAATATCGACTTACGCGGATAAAATAAATGATTCTTGAGAATTCAATATGCAATCCTATTCGCTGTTTATTTTAAAACTGATTAAGGGTTTAAGTATCAATATCAGTCAAGGGTCTATCCACTTAATTCATTCGTAAAAAAACGTTTCATCGCTTCGGAATATGTACTGGCAGCTTCGACAATAGATTCAAAGTTTGTATTTACTCCATTCGGATAACTAATACCTCTGGATACATTGATCAGCATTCCTTCATGATTATTGCGCAAACTTCCGATTGTGGCCTTGAGGTCTCCACCCTGTTCTCCAATACCCGGAATTAAAAGAAAATGATCGGGCACATTTTGTCTGATTCTGGACATTTGTGCAGCTTGTGTGGCACCCACTACAAACATGATTTGGTCAGTGTATTCTGTTCTACCAAAAAGTGACAGAACTTTTTCAAATAGAAAACTTCCGTCCATCATATTTTGCATTTCAAGATCTGCACTACCTGGATTACTGGTCAAAGCAAGAATAACGGACCATTTGTTTTTATACTGTAAAAATGGTTCCAAAGAATCAAGTCCCATGTAGGGGTGTAGCGTAACAGCGTCGACATTAAGCCGATCAAAATAATATGCGGCATATTGCGACGAGGTATTGCCAATATCCGCCCGTTTTGCATCCGCTATGACAAAACTGTTTTGCGGAAGAAAGCGCACTAGCTCTTCAAGTTGGCGGTACCCCTGTGACCCCCACCGTTCAAAAAAAGCAACATTGATTTTATAGGCTACAGCAACACTTTCTGTT
Source organism: Saprospiraceae bacterium (assembly GCA_046329325.1). Taxonomy (GTDB): domain Bacteria; phylum Bacteroidota; class Bacteroidia; order Chitinophagales; family Saprospiraceae; genus Vicinibacter. The sequence goes on along the minus strand of JAXLUU010000001.1, from coordinate 2,949,440 downwards.
GCACGCACCACGTCTTTGCAAAAGTCAAGAAGCGGTTCTTGAGATTTTTTATATGAATCCGGTATTTTGGAAATATCAGGATCAAGGCCTACGCACAAGAAGCTTTGAAGATCTCTTATTCTTACTGAAAGCCATTCCGCATTTTTATGAATTCCCATTTCAGGCTTGTTCAACTTTTTTAGTAGGCGCCATCAGCGTATTTCTAAAGGCGACCCTTTTATTTAATTTTTCAGCAATGCTGCGGTATAGTCCTGCGTAAAATTCATCAGGTGATACTGCAGAGACCTTTCCCAGGTCTGCCCTTTCACGAATTTTTTCGATTATGGGTATTTGACCGAGTAATGCCGATGATGTCAGTTCGACGAGTCGCTGACCTCCTCCTTCTCCAAAAAGAAAATAGCGCCGGTCTGGCATATCTGTGGGTTGGAAATAGCTCATATTTTCTATAACACCAAGTACCGGGACTGCTATTTGCTCCATCAGGAACATATTTGCTGCCTTAATTGCATCTATTACTGCAACCTCCTGCGGTGTCGTCACCATTACCACACCGGTCAATGGAATGGTCTGCACCAGGGTTAGCTGCACATCACCTGTTCCTGGCGGCAGGTCAATTAGAAGATAATCCAAGGGAGGCCATAAGGCGTCCTGAAAAAACTGCTTAATGATCGCAGCCAATCTGGGCCCTCGTAAAACCACCGCCTGTTCGGGTTCAATTATATTGCCAAGTGAGATGCAGGGGATTCCTTGGGCGTCTATTGGAACTAGTTTATGTTGACCGCCACCTTCCCTTACTTCCGGCTTTTTGCCCTTGATGCCCAGCATGGTTGGCATGGATGGTCCATACAGATCACAATCCAGAATTCCAGTCTTAAATCCAAGTGACTGAAGGGCTATGGCAAGGTTGGCTGTCACCGTTGATTTTCCTACACCTCCCTTCCCGGACGCAATCGCAATAAAATTTCCGATCTGGGGCAACAACAGGTTGGGCGCATCGGAATAAGCTGATTTGTTGACAAAATGAACATGAGGCGTCATTCCTTCGAACTTTTCTCCCAAAACCTGGTGAATCAGTTCGTAAAGCGCAGATTTATGTGGATAATCGGATCCAGGAATGTAAATATTAAAGTAAATATTCTTGTCTTCGACCTTAAGATCGCGAATCATCTTTAATAGTGTAATCGGTTGACCTGTTTGTGGTTCGCTGATTTGACTCAAAGCGTCAATGATTCGTTCTGTTATTGATTCCATCGTACTCATGCGTAAAATTAAAACCCCATGTGGAGTTATGAACAGCCTTAGGGTAAAAATTGTTAAATTTGCAACATTGTATGAAAGTTCTTTATCTGGGCCGGGATGCATTCCCTGAATTTCGCAATGCAGTCGTAACCATCGGCTCCTTTGACGGGTTACATAAGGCCCACCGCGAAATCATCCAACAGGTATGCTCTCTTGCACTTTCGCAGAAAGGACATTCGGTCCTCATTACCTTCGACCCTCATCCAAAGAGCATTCTAGATCCAACTTCTTCTTCAATTAAATTATTGACAACACTTGAAGAGAAAATACAATTGCTTTCTTCAACCCCGCTCGATTATCTTGTCATCGTCCCTTTTAGTTTTGAGTTTTCACAATTAATGCCTGAAGAATTTGTTGAAAATTTTCTGATCCGTCAATTTAATCCATCAGCCCTGGTTGTAGGCTTTGATCACCGATTTGGACTAAACAGTTCTGGGAATATTGGTCTTTTAAGACAATTTGAGGCAGAAGGACGATTCAAACTGGTCGTTATTAACAAAAAAGAAGAAGGACAAGTAAAAATTGGGTCCAGTCTAATCAGACAGGCCATCCGCAGTAATAATTTTGACTTTGTGACGCAGCAGCTGGGAAGGCCATACAGTATTCAGGGAACGGTGGTGAGGGGTAAGCAGGTCGGTAGCCAGATAGGTTATCCTACTGCCAATATTGAGATCAGCAATCATGAAAAACTCATACCCAATAAAGGAGTTTATGCTGCCCTGGTATGCTACAATGAAAGGGACTACAATGCCATGTTGTATATCGGCTCAAGACCAACGCTTGGCGATCACCTTGAGCAAACAATAGAAGTACATATCATGAATTTTGATACCTATCTTTACGGAGAAGGTCTCGAAATTAAAATAGTCTCTTTCATCCGAGAAGATGAAAAATTCGGCAGTGTCAACGAATTACTGGAACAAATTAAAAGAGATCATGTTAAAATTCAACTGGTGCTTCACCGCTTTCACCTGGGATATGCCTCTCAAAAATTAAATCCGGAAATAGCGGTCGTGATTCTGAATTACAATGGAGAACAGTACCTAAGGGAATATCTGCCGACAGTATTTCAGCACCTTCCGAGCAATCATAAGCTTTATGTCATTGACAACGCTTCAACTGATGAAAGCCTGAACTATCTGCAATATCAGTATCCTGAAGTTCGACGAATATCACTCAAGAAAAATTATGGTTTTGCTGAGGGTTACAACAAAGGCCTTGCGCAGATCGACGCCGACTATTTTTTGCTGCTCAACTCTGATGTCCGCGTCACTGAAGATTTTATCACACCATTGGTTAGACGAATTCAGGCCGACCCAATGAATATGGCTGTCCAGCCGAAAATTCTTTCCCTGAAGGAGCCACAAAAATTTGAATACGCAGGTGCTGCAGGCGGCTTAATTGATCTATTGGGATACACCTTCGCGGTGGGGAGAATGCATGAGATTGTTGAGGATGATGAGCATCAGTATGAGGCTCCCCGTCAGATCTTTTGGTCATCAGGTGCGGCAATGCTGGTCAATGCCAAGATGTTTTTGTCTATCGGCGGTTTTGACGAAGATTATTTTGCGCATCAGGAAGAGGTTGACCTTTGCTGGCGAATTCAGCGGGCTGGTGGAAAGATATGGTATGAACCTAAAGCAAGGGTTTACCATTTGGGTGGCGGAACACTGGAATACCATAAGCCTGGCAAACTTTTCCTCAACTTTAAAAATAATCTCAGCACCATTTTCAAAAATGTGCCCTACTTCTATTTGATTTTTCTTTTGCCGCTTCGATTCTTACTGGATTTTATGATTAGCCTCAAGTACCTTTTCAGTGGAGAATTTAGCTTGTCATTTAAGGTAATAGAAGCTTATATTGTCAGCATATTGTCCACTTTTTATTTAATGTACAAGAAGGACCACTATGACACACTTATCGAAAAGAACCGCCTGGGTCCGGCATCGATTCAGGGTATGCTTCGAGGTTCTTTGTTTTTTCATTATTATCTTTTTGGCAACGACCGCGTGAGTAAAATCCCTGCACATTATCTGGAAAAGAACAACCAGTAAATAATGTCTACCCAAAACAGAATCAACAAATCCATTCAGATCATCGAAGAAAATGATGATTTTATTATTGTCTGCAAACCGCCCGGATTGCTGAGCATTCCCGATCGGTTTGATTTCGAGAAGGAGAATTTATTTGCCATACTTAAAGAAATTTATCCAGAACTGTTGGTGGTTCATCGCCTGGACAAAGACACCAGCGGCATCATGTGTTTTGCGAGAAATGCAGCAAGCCACAAATTGCTCAATGAAATATTTGAAGAGCGAAAGGTCCGAAAAATTTACCGTGCAATATGCGAAGGAACGCCACCTGAAGATACAGGAATTATTGAAGCTCCAATCGCGCACTCAACCTCTCGTGATGGAAGAATGGTAATTCACCCTAAAGGCAAGGCATCCAGGACGAAATTCAGACTGGTGACCCGGTGGCGCAACTTTAGTCTTTTGGAGACAATGCCAGAGACAGGCAGAACACATCAGATCCGATTACACCTGGCATACCTTGGATGTCCGATTGTCTGCGACCCTTTATATGGCAAAAGAGTCCATCTTACAATCGAAGATATAAAGCGTCATACGCGTCTCACTGGAATGGATGAAGCGTTTAGGCCTCTAATGGCACGAACTGCGCTACATGCCTTGTCTCTGAATTTTGAATTCAAAGGACAGAATTATTTTTTTGAAGCAGAGCTTACAAAAGATTTTCGTGCGCTCTTACATCAACTCGACAAATGGCAAAGTATCAGCCAATAGGATTTGCCGCGCCAGCCATTCTGTAACTGCGTATAAGTCCAAATGCACCTAATCACGCATCCCCCTCAAAATGAATAATTTATGCTAAAATTTAATTTTCCTGTTGAATGTAATAAAAAATAATTGATTGATTTTGGCATTTTTGAAATTGAGATCCATCTAAAGATATTATTTTTACATCGGTTCATCGAACAATATTAAACGCTAGACCATCGTTTAGCCCGCAATTAAGGAACCAGTATTTCTTCCCTTTATTAAAATTATATTGTATGATCAGAGTTAGTATCGCTGATGACCATGCGATGTTTGTCGACGGGATTGAATCTATCCTAAAGACAGCAAAGAACATAAGGGTTGTGGATCGCTGTTTTGATGGCGAAGAAGTAACACGTATGCTCGTCAAGAGCGAAACCGATGTTTTGTTACTTGACATCAATCTTCCGGGCATTAATGGCGTGGACCTTACGAAGGAAATTAACAAAGATTTTCCTCAGGTTAGAATACTGGTTTTGTCCATGTACAACGAGGAGAGTTTTGTAACTGAAATTCTTAAAAATGGGGCTGTTGGATACATCCTCAAAAATACCGGACGTACTGAACTGGTCAAAGCAATAGAAACAGTCTCACTGGGTGAGACTTATTACAGCAAGGAGGTTACCGAATTGCTCATGAACAAGGTCTTGAAAAAGAATAAAACCAAAAAGACCTATCACTCATTCATGGTACCTAAGATCTCCCGAAGGGAAAAAGAAATCCTTCAGCTAATCGTAAAGGAATTCACAACGCAGGAGATTGCGGATACTTTATTCCTCAGTCAGAAGACTGTTGAGTCCCATCGATGCAATCTCATTGCTAAGCTGAATGTGCGTAATACAGCTGGGCTGGTTCGCGCTTCTATCGAACATCGTTTGCTGGATTAATCTTGTCCTGGCTCTGATGGGTTCATTTTGAGGGTTTTCCCTGTAGAAAGAGCCCATCCCTTCGCAGTAACTTTGCACAGTTAATCGCCATGAACAGAATCTGTCTGCTCTGTTTGCTATGTCTGTGTATCATCACAGAAGTTACCTCTCAGGATACTATCCTTGCCGATAGCCTCAGGGAATCCTCAGCTCCGGTGGACCTGAAGGATAGCCTGGAAATACAACGCAAGGATTTTCTGAGACAACACCTTTACCCCCAGGCTATTGGTCCCACTATTCGGCTGATTGAACAAAGTCTTGAAGAAGAAGATGGTAACCGCGCACATTTCTATAGATTTCAACTGGCCAAATTATATTTCTATATTGGCTGGTACTCTAACGCATTGGATAATCTGGAATATTGTCAGGTCTATTACCGGCAAAATCTCAACACCATAGAATATGTACGCACATGTCATATGCTCAGCCTGGTCAATTACAGGCTAAGGAACGCTGAAATGGCCAACTATTTTTTTGGCCAGACTGAACTAGAAAAACCAACAATCAATAACCCACTGCTTAGATATGAACACATGATGTTGGGTGTAATGCTACGCAAGTCGACCAACGACAGCCTGAATAAAGCCAATCTGACGACCGTTCTTCGCTTCGCACAGGAGAATGAACAACCTGAACTCTTATGGCACAGCTATGATGTGCTGGGTGACATTTATGCTTCAGAACAGGCTCATATTCAGGCCTGTATAGCGTATCAAAAAGCCCTCAATATCTGCGATAAGGGTGAATATTTATATGAGCGGTCTCTTCTTAACATGAAAATTTACAATTGCCTGTCCGCTCAGGAACAATATAAGGAAGCCAATGAGCGATTGTTGCAGTTTATCAATATTCGCGATACCCTCGCCATGATCAACCGGGATGAATCCATAACGCGTTCAGTAGACAAATATGAGGACCGCTCATTTCGGGAAGGCAAGATTGAACTGGCTCAGGACAAAAGGATGTTCGAGCTCAAATCACGCAGGAGCAATTTTACTTTGGTGGGTCTTTTGTTTGGTATCGGCACTATCCTTCTGGCAGCATTTCTAATCGTTTTGTTTTACCAACAAAAGCTCAGTGCAAGCGAGATCATTCTAAAACAAAATGAACAGATCAATCATCAGCGGATCCGCGAATTAGAACAAAGCATGGCGCTGAGAAACCTTGAATCAATGATCAAAGGACAGGAGAAAGAACGTGAAAGAATTGCAAAGGACCTACACGACAGCCTGGGCGGCCTTCTTTCTGCCATTAAACTAAAATACGACACCCTGATCTATCAAAACGGTGAAGCAGGTCCGCGCACTGAGATTCAGAAAGTGCATGATCTCATTGATGAAGCCTGTGGTGAGATACGCAGCATATCGCATGATTTAAAACCCGGAGCGCTTGAAAAGCTTGGTCTGATTGATGCTGTGGAGGATATGATAAACCGGTTTGAAAAATCAGGTCAGGAAATCATTTTTCAGTACTATGGCTTCAATAAGGATGATCTACTGGACTCTGAGATTGCCGTCTATGTCTACCGGATCATTCAGGAACTGGTGAACAATTCATCCAAGCATGCCGAAGCTCATGAAATACTGGTTCAGCTCACCCGCGTGGACGATCAGCTGGAAATAATCGTTGAGGATGATGGAATTGGATTTGATGAGTCATCGACTCAAAAAGGAATGGGGCTGGATAACATTCGAAGCAGGGTTTATTATCTTAAGGGCGAAATTTCCGTCCGAACCGATCCTGGCGGCGGCACTTCAACCTATATCGTAATTCCGTTGACAACTGTCCCCATGTCAAGCTAAAAACTAAGGGAAAACCCCTAGTTTAATAAAATCGGTATTTTCAATGAGACTTTCGCATGATTGGCGTATGATCTTTGTATCGACGATCAGGATAAAAAGTTATTACGTCGTTGCTTGATTTGAATATTGAAAATGGGATCCAAAGGAAGGGGTTATCAGGAATCAATACAAATGGTTTGGTTTATTTTACACGGGATTAGTTCTTTCTATCGAAATTCTTTTCGTTCATGAGATACATTTCTCTATCCTGGTAACCCCTACTTTGACTTAGATCCTTCAGTTTGAAGAAAATTTTATTGAAATAGGTTTCCCAAAATTCCACGACGAGACTGCATTCCCAAGATGCAGTCTTTTTTTTTACTTTATAGTTTTTGATTCATTCCAAAGGTCAATCCATTCACTTGATGAGTGAAGCATTATTTGTCATAATTCGCCATATACTCTTCTTTCCTAAGTTGCTCACTGGTCTTTCTGTGGCCATCATGACTCCAACCTGGAGGACCAAATATGTATTTCAGACGCTGGGAGAAGCTTAACCCTGGCTTGGATGCATCCCTGAATATTGCAATCCATTCATGAAAGACAAGATTAAAAGGGTTGATATGAGTCAGATTTGAAGTTAACCCATAACGGATTGGATGATATTGAACCGCTGGAATTTCGGCCTGAAATGTTCCAAAAATTTTATCCCAGATAATCAGAAACATCCCCATATTTTTATCAAGGTAGGCCGGGTTACTGCCATGATGCACCCTGTGATGGGATGGCGTGACCATAAAGATTTCGAGAAAACCCATTTTTTGAATCAATTCAGTATGTACAAAAATTCCCCAAATTTGTGTTGCTGAAAAAATAAACACTACATCCATTGGTTGGAAACCAAGAAATGGTAATGGCAAAAAATATATGAACCTGTATAGTGGCTGAAAAACAGAAGATCTGAATCCAACCGAAAAATTGAACTTTTCAGAAGAATGATGCGTCACGTGAGTAGCCCAGAAAAAACGTATGTTATGATCGAACCGGTGCAACCAATAGAATAAGAAATCTTCGGAAACAAGCAGGATCAACCAATAGAGCCATGGATTTTTTATATCAAAAATTCGATGCTCATAAGCCCATGCAAATACAACTCCTGCATAAAAGAAGCGGAAACCTACATCCAACAAGGCATTGAGCAGCATCAGGTACAGATTTGACAATGTATCCTTTAAAGAATATAGATGTAATTTTCTGGCATTAGAGAAAATAATTTCCGCCAGAATAATCACAATGTAGTATGGTGTCGAGAATAGAACCAGCAACCGTTCCATATTTACTTATTCGTAAGTTTAGAATTCCCTATAAACAGACCCAAACAGTAATTTGTTGGAGTAAAAATGAATGATGTGGCGACACACTAAAGGAATTGCTTAATTAATTAACTATTATAAATTTTAATTAAAACATTCGCCTGCTCATCAATTGATCAAATAAATAGTTAGAATCTTAATGATTCGATCCATTAGCTGCACACAAATCATACATCATACATCAGGTTACAACCCCTAAGTTCTTCATCCTTTAGTCGCCCAAGCACTTCGAGTCGGCCATTTTCATCGACAATGCCCGCATCGCCAGTCTGTATAAAAGAGCACGTATCAAGATTTCCCAGATCAGTGATATTAATTCTTCCCCGTCGGCCGGGCGGCAAGACTAACCATGGATCGTCGCTAGCTGTGATTCTAACTTTCATCTGTGGAGGCATCTGATACCATTTTCCGTCTGTTGAATAGGCTTGCGAAGTCAGCTCTGTCATTCCATATTCAGAAATAACCTGTGCATTAGGAAATGCGGTTTTAATGATGTTCAGAATTTCTGATTTCTGCATATTGCGTCGATCGGTCTTCATTCCTCCAGTCTCCAAAATGCATATTTTCCCTTCATAAGTTCCGATTGATTGCGCAAGGTCTACCAGCGCGAAACTCACCCCGAATAAAATGGTTAGAACCGAATCTTTCTGCCCACTTCTAAGGGCTTCCATTACCCAATGACCGTCCGAAGTGATTATTGCATCACTTGAATTATCAAGCTTTGTGGAAAGGGCACGAACCATACTGATCAGGGAGGAATGGGGATTTTCAAGATAACCAGGCAAAAGTCCAAGCCATTGAAGCGGCTTTCTTTCTGGGTTAATCACAGGCATCACCAAGTCATTAAAAATGCTCAGACAATTCATATGATAATATTGCAGTGAACGTACTGCATGTTGTGATCTTATCATTCCGGTTGTCCCTGAAGATAAAAAAACTGCCTGAGCTTCCCAGTTACCGGTCTTAATCAAATCATTTTTAAATAATTCTATTGGCAAAAATCTGATCTGAAATGAATCTCCTTTCGCACCTTGCCTATAATGCGAAAGTTTAAGATATTGTTGAAAAACGGAATTGCGTCTGGATTGATATAAAAATACATCTTGCTCCAATTCACTAAAATCTTCCGCAGTAACGTCTTCGATTCGTTTCAATAATTCTTCCCTTTCATTATCGATCGAATACAGTGTCTGCATTAGCCGATATTCTCTTCTGGCTTCTTCTGAATTTTCGAGCAACTGCGATACATATTTTTTCTGAGGTTCTGTCAATGACCCCAATACCAAACTGCGTAATAATTCTTTATCTGAAGGAGGGATCATGCCTGGTAAACAAACTCCCCCTCAGCCACTTGAACTATTACTTCAGGTTTTTTACTTGATTCGACATATCCAATCACACGGCCTTCTATTCCTAATGTCGCTGCAAGTGCAATAACTTCCTCTGCAAATGCGGCAGGAATATATGCCTCTAAGCGATGTCCCATATTATATACTTCATACATTTCTGAAGGGGAACACAAAGTACATTGTTTTAATAACTGAAAAACTGGCGGAGGATCGAACAGCGTGTTTTTGACTACCCTGCCCGATTTCATAAACTTGAGTACTTTGGTTTGCGCGCCCCCTGTACAGTGTATAAGTGCCTGTAACACTTTGTGATAGTTTCTTTGCAAGAGTCGTATCAGCGGAAGGTAAGTTCTTGTAGGAGATGTAAGCAGTTTTCCAACATTGTATTGCGCTTTGCCGTAGGTATACATGTCACTGAGCCTGTACTGCCCCGTGTATTTATATTGTTCTTCGGTCTCTGAAGAAGCAGACTCCGGGTACTCCATGAGATAAAATTTGCTGAGGGCATCATGTCTGGCAGCCGTAAGTCCATTAGAACCGATACCGCTTGTGTATTCAGCTTCGTACACCGTTTGCCCGAAAGAAGCAAATCCAAGTATTACACACCCTGGCTGAATATTGATATCAAGAACCCTGTCACGTCGCATTCTTCCAAATGCTGTAATTCCCACATCGATGGTTCTTACAATATCACCCACATCCGCTGTCTCGCCTCCACCAGAGTAAATCTCGATCCCCAAATCACGCAATTTCTGCAGGAGGTTTTCATTGGCAGAAATTAATCTGCTGATAATTTCTCCCGGTATAAGATGTTTATTGCGTCCTATCGTTGATGAGATAATGATACCTTCCGTCAGACCTGCGCAGGCAAGATCATCAATATTCATCACAAGGGCATCCTGAGCTATCGAATCCCAAACCGAAAGATCACCAGTCTCCCGCCAGTACAGATAGGCCAACGAAGTTTTTGTGCCAGCCGTGTCCGCATGGATCAGGTTACAAAACGCGGGGTCTTGCGCTGTCAGATCAGGCAATATCTTACAGAATGCATTGGGAAAAAGCCCTTTGTCAATATTTTTAATGGCTTCATGAATTTCTTCCTTACCCGCTGAAACACCGAGATTTTGGTAGCGCTTTGCCATCTTTGTAATTATTGCACGAAGATAGCATGATCTCATAGTTGCTGGTTCATTGAAATTTAATTTATTGCTTTACTGAATATTATATATATATTTAATTCGCTATATATATTATACTTAAAAGACTTTTAACTATTTTAATTAAGTTGAGCATCAATGTGTTGTAATTTTGCCAAACAATTCTTTTGGCATGAAATTAATTCCGGTTGATAGAGTCACGGGTCTAACCAGAGAACGCTTCAAAGAAGAGTACCTCAAGCCCCGTCGTCCGGTGATTTTTACAGACCTGATTGACCCTTGGCCCGCCAAGAACAAATGGACATGGGACTATTTAATTGAGAATTTTGGAGATGTTATTGTTCCGGTTGCGGATGCTAATTTTTCTAAAGCCGGCAAACATTATCTCTCTCCCAGCGCCCACATGAAATTTGGTGAGTATCTGAAAACGATCCGCGAAAAACCCATTGACCTCAGAATTTTCCTTTACAACATTTTAAAAAATATTCCTGAGCTTGCCAAGGATATTAAGCCCTTTGAAATTATGGATGGCTTTTTGGATGAGTATCCCTTTATGTTTTTCGGTGGCCAGGGAAGTTATACCAGGATACATTACGACATTGATTGTTCACATGTTTTCTTGACTCAGTTCATGACACGCAAACGCGTTCTTCTTTTTGAACCAGGACAGGCTAAATACCTCCATCATCTTCCATTTACGGTTTCTTGTGAAATTGACCTCATTGATCCGGATGAAGAAAAGTTTCCGTCGCTTCAATATCTCGAGGGATACGAAGCGATGCTGACACATGGCGAAACACTTTTTATTCCGAGTTGCTGGTGGCATCATATCGAATATACTGATGCTGGCTATTCACTTGCCTTAAGAGCCAGTGATTCGATTGGACTTCGTGCCCGAGGTGCTTTTAATATTGCACGCACTTTTATAGTTGACAAGGGAATGAATAAATTATTAGGACCACGCTGGGCAAACATGAAAGTGGCCCTGGCTCGGGCCAATTCTCAGGCATGATGACAGCCTTTCGCAACTCGATTTGTGGCATGTTTTTTGATTAATCTTTACAAAACAAAACAGATTACTGTTAAAACCAAACCTGTAAATCCCGGTTTCATCACCGGGATTTTTTTGTCTTGCGCTTCAGGGGAAATTAATCAATTTACGGATCAAACTACATGCCGATGTAAGGCTAAAGAGCCTTTACCATACGAAGATGTGGAATTCCGACTTCATAAAATTGTTCACCGTCAGCATCATATCCAAGCTTTGAATAAAAAGCAACTGCAGTATCTCTTGCGTGTAGTTGCATTACCTGAAATGAATGCCTGCGCGCCCATTGCTCTGAAGCTTTGACGAGTTGGCTACCTATGCCTTTGGATTGCCATTCCGGTGCCACAGAAACCTGTCGCATTTTGACGTGATTTGCATCTAATGTCTGCAGCAGCAGACATGCAACAATCCTCCCGGATTCATCTGAAGCAGCCAGGCAGGCTTGATCCCATTCTTTTTCAATTTGCTCTGGATTAAACTCCAACCCCAATGGTTTTCTCAGGACTTCATTCCGTAATGCCAGGCATTCATCGTATTCCGGAGTACCAAATTCAATTAATCTGATATACAGACTTTGCTCATTCATGTTGCGAAAAAATATGATCTGCCAGATGAACGGATTCAGCAAGGGCTTCAATGTCAATTCCGGTGTGATAACCCTCCTTTTGTAGAAATTCTACCATCTTTTCTGTAGGCATATTGCCCGTAAGTTCGTCTTTGGCCATAGGACATCCGCCATAGCCTTTGATCGCACCGTCAAAACGCCTGCAACCTGCCAACAATGCAGCCCTTATCTTTTCCTGCCAGGCAACAGGCGTCGTATGGAGATGAGCCCCTATCTCAATGTCCGGAAAAGCGGGAATGATGCTTTCAAATAAATAGTAGATACTATCTGGCGAAGCAATTCCAACGGTATCTGAAAGTGCGAATATTGTACAATGATACGCTTTGAGAAGGTCAATATATTTACCCAAAACATCTGCATTCCAGGCATCGCCATAGGGATTTCCAAAAGCCATGGATAAATAGATGACGAACTCCTTGTTATTTTTCTCACAGAGATCGCCAATCTCTTTAACCACCCCTATCGACTGTTCAATGGTTCGGTTCGTATTGCGCAGCTGAAATGTCTCGGATACTGAAAAAGGGAATCCAAGATGGCTTATGGCAGGATATTGAACCGCTTCCGCAGCCCCCCTGGTATTGGCAATTATGGCCAGTAAATTTGATTTTGTTGCATTGGGTGTGAGTCGACGGATCAATTCATGGGTATCTGACATTTGCGGTATCGCTTTGGCTGAGACAAAACTGCCGAAATCGATTGTATCAAATCCCACCTCAAGCAAGGTCTGCAGATATGCCGTTTTTTCTTCTGTTGGGATAAAGCGCTTAAGGCCCTGCATGGCATCGCGGGGACACTCAATCAACTTTACTTTCCTATTGTTCATAACGCTTTGCAAAGGTACATCGTTGAGCGCAGAGCACCGGCATAAGCGACTTGGTTGAACAACTTGGATTGAGCAGTTGTTTTGCAGCCAAATTCATTGAAATTATGAATAAGCGAAGCCTCATACTGATACTGGGATTCTTTTTATTTGTAAGCTCGATTCTGGATTTTATATTAAATCTGGTGGGCCTTTCGTTATATGGTTATGACCTGATAGACAGACAAGGTTTTCTTGTTGGTTTGGTCTTTAAACTCCTATGTCTGACTGCAGGTCTAACGATGGTCTACTTTGTGCAGAATGTCAGAAAATAATATTATAAAAAACTGCTATGTGTTAGCAGGTATTTGGAGGTCAGGTTTTATTTTTACACACTTATTTCGTCCGGAATTAAAGGTCAAGGCATATGGAACAAAGTTTTTTCAGCTATAAATCAACAGAAGAGGCCAATAGCATCAGAGGCCAGGTAATTTCTGGTATTATCCACTGTCTTTTGTTTTTGGCATTGCTTTTTTCTGCCTTTGAGGTTAAGCCACCGGAAGATCCAGATGCACCTCCCTATGTCAGTCTGGTACAATTTATTCCAGCACCTGAATTAAAAGCTTATGAAAATGCCGGAGGCAGCAAAGGAGCTCCAGGCATTGAGACCAAAGAAGGTGGTTCCCAGGGTGAAAGCAAGGCAACACCTACTCCATCACCCGTGACAGAGAGCAAAGTTCAGGATGTGCCTGTTGAAAAAATACCGCCACCTGCAGCCCCTAAACCTGTGGTGACCAGTGAACCAGATGTAGTCACTTTGCCAACACCTCCCAAAATACCACCAGTATCCAAGCCAACACCTACGGAGAACCCTACGACAACATCTACACCCAGTACATCAGTGCCGTCTACTCCTGTCAAAACCAGCAGTGGTGGATCATCAGGTGATGACAATACACCAGGAAATGGCGGTAACGGAACAGGTTCCGGAAGCAGTCAGGGAAGTGGTGATGCCAACAGTGGGAATGGATCCGGAGCAGGTGGTGGTGCTGGCACTGGCGGCGGCGGAGGCACTGGCGGTGGTGCAGGATCAGGAACCGGCGCAGGAACGGGCGAAGGCGCAGGAGTAGATTTTGAGTCGACTGGCCCCCTGAGAAGATTGCGCGAATCCTGTGAAGGTGTTAATAAACTTGCCGGCCCTACGGTGCAGGAAGCCGTATTCAATATCTGCATTGACCGTGATGGCTATATTAAGTATATTTCTTACAACTCGGCAAAATCCAGAACAAGAGATTTTAAGTTTGTAAGAGATGCCATGTCTGTTGCCAAAAGTTGTAAATTCAAAGCCAACCCGTCTGCGCCAAAAAAAGAATGTGGCACATATACCTTAAGATCAAGCGGAGTAATACAGAGGATAAACTAACCATTTATTAAAGGGTTAGATATCTAGATTTAATATAGTCTATTTGCGTTAAACATATTCAGCAATTTCTCCTTCAAAACTTTACCGACAAGGAAAGGCAACAATAAATCCAATCAAGTTGTCAATGCATTGAATTTGTGATACTCGCCATTTACTGAATGCTTACGCCACTAATTATAAATAAGATATTTCTTTCTCAGGTCCCTGAAATCATTAAGGTCCTTCTCCCAACTTTGGCGTATTTGGTCCTTTGACATTCCGCTCATAATCTGTGATCTCAAAATCCTGTTGCCCGCCAGCAAATCAAAGAAACGATTGGGTAAAAAGAAATCTTGTCTTTTGCCGATAATTTGATAGGCGATTAGCAAATAATTCAGATCAATTTCTTTTTTTGAATAAATATAATCCAGCGGTATATGCTGCAGGGAGAAGCCAACACATTTCTTCCCTGACAAAGGTGGCTCCATTGAACCGGCTCTAGGCATAGGGGTAAAGCTGGTGTCACCACCTCTGAAATCCGGGTGGCCATAAATTTGAAACGGAGCATCCGTACCCCGACCCAAACTAACGATGGTACCTTCAAAAAAACAAAGGCTCGGATACAGGAGAATTGACCGGGCATCCGGAAGATTAGGAGAAGGTTTGACCGGAAGGACATATCTGCTCTGATGCGTGTAATTTATGCAAGGAATAACAGACATAGAAAGCGATGCAGCGTTGTCAATCCAACCTTCACCCCTGATCATCTGCGCCAGTTCACCAAGAGTCATTCCATGTACCACCGGTATCTTGTGCATTCCAATAAAAGAATGGCAACAGGTATCCAGCACAGGTCCATCGACATAGAATCCGTTTGGATTGGGACGGTCCAGCACAATCAGCTTTTTATTAAATCGGGCACAGGCTTCCATGATATAAGTCATTGTGGACAAGTAGGTATAGAAGCGCACCCCGACATCCTGCAAATCAAAAACAACTACGTCCAGATCCGCAAGACTCGCAGCGTCAGGGCGCCTGTTCTTTCCATAAAGGCTGTATATTGGCACCTTGGTTGAAGGATCCACCTGATCCGGAATTTCACTGCCATTGTCAGCATCCCCGCGAAAACCATGTTCCGGTGCAAAAACTTTTTTAATATTGATGCCGAGTCGGATCAATGTGTCCAGCAACAAGACCCCTTCGATGCTGGAGCATGGATGAATCACAAGTCCTACGCGTTGATTCTTAAGCTGACTAAAATATTTAGGCAGGTCATAATCACCCGGCAATATCAGTGAATCACGCCTGACCGGGTAAGATGCAGTACCTTTGTGAACCGTAGCTGAGCTACAATGACAAAGTCCAAGCAGAAAAAAAATTACAGAGACTGGACAAATTTTTCCGAGATAATACATGACCAAATTTGCAATTATCGATATTGAAACAACAGGAGGTTCTTATAATACTTCCAAAATTACTGAAATTGCAATTATCGTATATCAAAACGGAAAAATCATTGAAGAATTTGAAAGCCTAATCAATCCTGAATGTAACATTCCACCTGAAATCACAAGAATTACGGGCATCACCAATGACATGGTGCGCGATGCTCCTAAATTTTACCAAATCGCAAAGAAAATTCTGGATGTTACGCATGACAGCATCTTTGTTGCACACAATGTAAATTTTGACTATAGCTTTATTCGTGAAGAATATCGATCTCTGGGATATTCATTCAGCAGAAAACGACTTTGTACTGTACAACTCAGCAGGCGATACTACCCTGGATTGCGTTCCTATTCCTTAGGCAATCTCATCCGACATTTTAATATTGAAGTAAAGGACAGACACCGCGCCATGGAAGATGCAAAGGCTACCTTGGATGTCTTCATCAGAATGATGGAAATTGAATCTGACCCTTTGAGATTCAAACATCTGATCAAAGGAATGTTGCAAAATACTAAATTGCCTGCCTACCTTCCTTCTAACCAGATCGAAGAGCTCCCCGAGTCATGTGGCGTCTATTATATGGCTGATGACAATGGACGTTATGTCTATATTGGCAAGAGCATCAACATCAGAGATCGCGTGTTACAGCATTTTAATGAAACAGGAATGAAAAGTACGAATATGCAACGTCTGGTTCATTCCATTGCCTACAAGGTAACCGGAAGTGAGTTAATGGCTTGTCTTGTAGAATCTGCTGAAATAAAAAAATTCTGGCCTTCCATCAATCGAGCGCAGAAGGTCAAAACGAACGCCTGGGCCATTGTCAAATCGGTCAACCGATCTGGTTTTTTCAGGTATAGCATCCACAATCAGTCAGAATTGGAAGGCCGGGAAGAAGTCATTAGTCTCTTTAAAAATTCAAAAGCTGCCCAACAGTATCTTAATTATCTCATTTCAGAATATCAATTATGTGAGAATATCAATGATGAGAAAAACGAATCGCTGCGCATTTGCCATCGTTTGCAGTTAGGCTACTGTCTGGGGGCCTGTGACGGCAAAGAAACCTTGGAGGAATACAACGCTCGCTTCGAAGTAATGCATAAGAAGGTTAACCAGGTATTTATTAATGATATGCTTATTCTTGATGAAGGCCGAGAAAAAATGGAGCGCTCCGCGATACTCATCAAGAATGGATTTTGCAGCGCGATAGGCTATCTTGAAGAAGA
Organism: Saprospiraceae bacterium; assembly: GCA_046329325.1. Classification (GTDB taxonomy): domain Bacteria; phylum Bacteroidota; class Bacteroidia; order Chitinophagales; family Saprospiraceae; genus Vicinibacter. The sequence goes on along the minus strand of JAXLUU010000001.1, from coordinate 2,932,169 downwards.
CAATGTATATCAGGACATCTCACAGATAGAAGATACCCTTGAACCGTACCATGGCAATGTTGAAACCAACAGCATCATTCGCAGATTCATTAAGCGTAACAGTAGTTTGAAAATTATTCCACTGCAAGCAAAGCCGCATGTTGAAGAATAATATCTGCAATGTTTGAGAATTCAGATTCAAGTGCCGGGTATCTGTGCAGATAGGATCTCCAGCCCTGCAGACCTCCACTATGTAAAAATATCAAGCGTTCACAATCTATCCAAAGCGACGGGTTATGCATTATTGAACACCACAATCTACCAGTATAAATTGGGTCCAGGAGGATTTTATGATTGAAATAAAATTTCTCAATAGCGTCGATAAGTTCCTTATGATATCCCGCAAATGGCAAACTGAAATGAGGATCAATCCAGCACAGACGCGGGTGCTTAAATCTGTTTAACTGTCGAACCGGGCTGCAGGCAAGAATTCTGATGTGTTGTGTATTTTGTATCACTGATCGGAGTGTTCTTCCAGTACCGCAAGCTATTGCCATTACATTTCCAAATGTATCAAAATCCTGTGGCAATTCTCTCAGCATGTTGACAATACCGAGTTCCGCAGGCGGCCCGTCTGCGCCTTCTGGAATATAGAGCTCATGATGATCCACCAATTCCTCAGATTGGGTTCTTTTTTGAATGATGGAATGACTGATTCGCCATTTTCTTAGATCATCAAGTAACGGATTACTGTCTTTTACATAACCATAGAGATCCAGATGAAGTGGAATATTCAGCTTCATGCAAATAAATGCGATTGAGTGTACATAATTCGAATGCACTGAACCCTTCGTGTGAATACGTTTGTGCCGGCCTTGCTTCCAAATTGTAATATACCCCTCTGCTTTACGCCATTTATTACCACTGATTATTGGATGCAAAAGATCATCCCTTTTAATACTTAATTTACATCCACTGACATCGTTAATTTCATGCAGAGGAGAAGGGAGTTGAATCTGAAATCCAGTCAATATTGTTTAGAATTAAATTCCTTTTTCAAATAGCCATGAATTGGCATGAGGTGTATTGTACTCGGAGAGGTTTGTTCGGATGGTCACATTATTTTTTATGTGCCGAATGACTTCTTCAGGATCATCTGTGATCAGAATTAAATCCTTGTCCTTTGGCTGAATAGCCCCTTGTGTAGCCAGATTATCAATAAAGCGAATCAAGTCTGTATGATATTCCCTTCCGAATAAAATGATGGGGAAATTGGAAATTTTGCCGGTTTGGATTAGTGTCAGTGCCTCGAAGAATTCATCCATTGTACCATAACCGCCAGGCATAACGACGAAAGCATAAGAATATTTGATCAGCATTGTTTTGCGGGTAAAGAAGTAATCCATGGTTACCCAGTGATCAAGGTAAGGATTGGGCATTTGCTCATGAGGTAATTTAATATTACATCCTACCGACTTACCTTTAACTTCGCGTGCGCCTTTGTTGGCTGCCTCCATAATTCCAGGGCCACCTCCGGTCATGATCGTAAAGCCAAGTGAAGCAATTCTTCCCGCAAGCTGCTCTGTAATTTTGTAGTAAGGGTGCTCAGGGCCGAATCGCGCAGATCCAAATATACTAATGCATGGCCCCACAAAATGCAATCCTCTAACTCCAACAAACATATCCCAACACACATCCAATAAATACTTGAATTCCTGCCAGCGAGAGAGTGGCCCTTCCAAAAATTTAATATTCTTATTGTGATTATTCATATGTTAAAAAGTCTGTATATACTAAATCCTCAAATTTGCGCAAATATATTATTACTTTGCGCCTTAAACCAATCAAGACTATGCCTCAGGGTCCATTAAAGCCTCCAGCCATCAGTTCTTCGATGGCTGAAAGCCTGATTCCTTCTGAAATCATCAGAATCAACAATGAGATCAACCAAAAACGAAAGGAAGGCAGATCAATATTCAATCTGACGATTGGGGATTTTGATCCTTCTTTTTTCCCAATTCCCTCTGTTCTGGAGGACCTAATCGTTCAGGCATACCGTGATAAGAAGACTAATTATCCACCGGCACATGGAGAAGAAATACTAAGAGATGCAATCGCAATCCTTCTTGGCAGACTCATGGACCTTGATGTAAACAAGAATGACATTTTGATCGCCGGAGGTTCACGTCCGTTAATTTATGCTGCCTATCTTACCATTCTCGATCCGGGTGACCATGTGATTTATGCCGTGCCTTCATGGAATAACAATCATTATTGTCATCTGGTGGGTGCTAAGAAAATTGAGATCGAAGTTACCCCTGAAAAGAATTTCATGCCGGTAGCTGAAGATATCAGGCCATTCCTGGATAAAGCCAATTTACTCGCGCTCTGCTCACCTCAAAATCCAACCGGAACTGTTTTTAGCAAAGAGGTGCTTCAGGATATTTGTCAATTGGTTCTCGAGGAGAACCGTCGTCGTAAAGGAATACGAAAGCCGCTGTATATGCTCTATGATCAAATGTACTGGCAGCTAACCTTCGCAGAGACCAAACACCATCACCCAGTTGAACTCTTTCCCGAATTAAGCCCATATACCATCTATATTGATGGTCTTTCCAAGGCGTATGCTGGCACTGGTGTTCGGGTTGGATGGGCTTTCGGCCCAGGTATTATTTTAAGCAGGATGAGGGCAATACTTTCTCATATTGGCGCATGGGCGCCCCGACCGGAACAAATAGCGGTTGGGCGTTTTTTGACAATGCAGGATGCTTTGGCTGATTTTATGCAGAATTTCAAAAGGGAGATTGAATTCCGCCTTGTTGAGTTATATCGCGGATTCTTTGCTTTGAAATCACAGGGCTACCCCATCGACATAATACCCCCCAAAGCGGCTATCTACATGACGGTTCGATTTCCTTGGAAAGGGCGTGAGACGAATTCTGGTAAATTCCTCAATCAGCAATCTGATGTAACAAGCTATATCCTTGATGAATGTCATATCGCCGTCGTACCATTTTATGCATTTGGCTCGTCACCTGAATCGGATTGGTACAGGGTATCCATTGGGACTTTAGATAAAAATGATATTGAGACTATCATCCAGAATATTAAACAAGGCATGGATCAATTAGCGTAATATTTTATGGACTATCATTACGGACTTCATATTCGGTGGACAGGAAATCTTGGAACCGGAACCTCATCGTATCGGGAATATTCCAGAGAGCATGAAATATCAGCTGAAGGCAAGCAAACTATGATTTGTTCATCGGATCCGCATTTCAGAGGAGACAGTAAGCTGTACAATCCAGAAGAATTTCTGCTTTCTTCGGTATCAACATGTCATATGTTGTGGTATTTACACTTTTGTGCAGACAATGGCATCATCGTAGAGCGTTATGAAGATAAACCCACTGGCACGATGATTACGGATAAAACGGGTTATGGTAAGTTTACAGAAATAATTCTACACCCAGAGATATGGATAAAGGATATCGAGGGGAAGGAAATGGCAATACAACTGCATGAAGAGGCTCACCATTTTTGCTTTATTGCGAACTCATGCAATTTTCCTATCCTAATACAGCCAGATATAAAGGTTATCAGCATGATGGCATAATAAAAAAAAAGCCGGCAATTTGCCGGCTTTTAATCAGTGCATTTTTATTATGCAGTAGTTTCTTCTGCTGCTGCGTTAAACTTGACAAGCATATTCTGGAATGACTTTTGTCCAGTACCTGCAGGAATTCGCTTACCGATAATCACATTCTCTTTGAGACCAGACAGGTCATCGGATTTGGCTGCAATTGCTGCAGAGCTGAGTACTTTGGTTGTCTCCTGGAAGGATGCTGCAGAAATCCAGCTGCTTGTACCCAAAGACGCCCTGGTAATACCGAGCAGCAATGGGCTTGATGTAGCCGGAAGTGCATCACGAACTTCAACAAGTTTTTTATCATTGCGCTTCAGGTAAGAATTTTCTTCTCTCAGCTGACGTATCGTAACAACCTGTCCGCGTTTCAGTTTTTCTGAGTCACCGGACTCAGTAACTACTTTGCGGTCAAAGATTCTGTCATTTTCCGTGGCGAAAACGAATTTATCAACAGGCTCACCTTCAAGCATTGTAGTATCACCCGGATCTTCAATCTGCACCCAACGCATCATCTGACGTACGATCACTTCAATGTGTTTGTCATTAATATTGATACCCTGTGAGCGATAGACTTCCTGTACACCATTGACCAAATGTGATTGTACCGCAAAAAGTCCTTTGATCTGCAAAATATCCCTTGGGGCTATATTACCATCGGAGAGAGGTGTACCTGCACGTACAAAGTCACCTTCCTGAACGAGAATATGTTTACTAAGTCCGATGAGGTATTTTCTTCTCTGTCCTGTTCTTTCATCTTCAACAAAAATCTCGCGGTTACCGCGTTTGATTTTTCCATAAATCACAATTCCGTCAATCTCTGACACGGTAGCAGGATTGGATGGATTTCGTGCTTCAAAAAGTTCAGTAACCCTCGGCAGACCACCAGTGATATCCGATACTTTGGATACATTACGTGGGATCTTACCAATCTTTTGACCTGCCGCGATTTCTGTATTGTCATCTATTGTGATGTACGCACCTACCGGTAATTGATAACTCTTAAGTTCTTCACCCGACGCACTGACAATTGAAATTACCGGAAGCTTTTTCTTATTCTTGGATTCGATTATAATCTTTTCGGAAAATCCGGTCTGATCATCACGTTCCATTCGGAAGGTTACACCCTCTTCAATGGAATCGAATTTAACAATTCCGGAAAATTCAGAAATAATCAATGCATTGAAAGGGTCCCAACTACAAAGTATATCACCTTTTGCAACCTTCTGTCCATCTTTAACCGTTAGTACTGAACCATACGGGACGTGAGCGCTTGTTAGCATTTTCTTGGTCTCCGCATCAAGCAATTTCATTTCACCTGACCTGGACAGTACAATTAGACTTTTCTTACCTTCATCAATCGCTTCGGTAAATTTTATGCCATCGAATTCAACAATACCGTCATTCTTGGCGGTAAGTTCTGATTCTGCCTTGGACACCGCAGCGACACCACCCACGTGAAATGTACGAAGAGTAAGCTGTGTTCCAGGTTCACCAATACTCTGGGCAGAGATAATACCGACAGCATCTCCATTTTCAGCGACACGACCGGTGGCCATATTTTTACCGTAGCACTTGGTACATACGCCTTTCTCTGCTTCACAGGTAAGCACAGAGCGGATCGTTACCATCTCAACACCAACCTTTTCGATATGAAGCGCAGCTAATTCATCAATATAATCACCTGCATTAAGAATGATCTCATCTGATTTCGGATCCAGAATATTATGTAATGTAAATCGACCTTGAATTCTTGACGAAAGATTTTCAATGACTTTATCATTATCAATCAGCGCTGAAGTGTCGATCCCGCGAAGCGTATTACAGTCAATCTCAGAAATGACAACATCCTGAGCTACATCCACCAGCCTTCTTGTCAAGTAACCCGCATCAGCTGTTTTGAGCGCTGTATCGGCAAGCCCTTTTCTCGCTCCGTGCGTAGATATGAAATACTCCAAAACCGAAAGGCCATCCTGAAAATTTGAAAGGATAGGATTCTCGATAATTGCAGATCCGGTGTCGCCTGATTTTCTTGGCTTGGCCATCAGTCCGCGAAGTCCGCAAAGCTGTTTGATCTGTTGTTTTGATCCCCTTGCTCCTGAATGAAGCATCATGTACACTGAATTGAAACCTCCCTTGTGTGCAGCCAGTTCCTTCATCAGATTATCTGTAATCCGATTATCTGCATACGTCCATTTATCAATGATCTGGTTATAGCGCTCATTATTGGTGATGAGTCCGTTATTATAGCTTTCCCAGATTTCATCCACTTCAAGTTGTGCGTCATTCAGCGTTTTAACTTTAATGGATGGCGTGATCAGGTCACCGAGATTGAAAGACAAACCTGCCTTGAATGCATAGTAAAATCCAAGTTCTTTGATGTCATCAAGAAACTTGGCCGTCACAGCGAAGTTTGTTCTTTGGATGATATCGCCGATGATAATTTTTAGATTTTTCTTGGTCAGCAATTCATTGAGGTAAGGTACCTGTTCAGGAACGGCTTCATTGAAAATGACTCTTCCCACCGTTGTCTTGATGGATTTGCGGACCAGCTTGCGCTCTTCATTTTCTGCACGTGCTATGACATTGATCGGGTCATGCAATCCAAGTTTCTTTTCACTGAATGCGATGATGACCTCTTCAGATCCGTAAAAAGTGCGTGGTTTTGCATCTTTATCTGTAATTCTTTCTTTCGTCAGATAGTAAAGACCAAGAACCATGTCTTGTGAAGGAAGTGTCACCGGAGAACCGTCTTGAGGGTTGAGCATGTTGTGAGGCGAAAGCATCAACAACTGAGCTTCAAGGATTGAAGAATTGCTCAGCGGTACATGCACAGCCATCTGGTCACCATCGAAGTCGGCGTTGAATGCGCCGCAGACGAGAGGATGAAGCTGTATGGCTTTTCCTTCGACCAGCATAGGCTGGAATGCCTGAATTGAAAGTCTGTGCAAAGTTGGCGCACGATTGAGCAATACAGGATGTCCTTTAAGGATATTTTCAAGAATATCCCAAACAATACTCTCTTTTCGATCAACAAGTTTCTTGGCAGATTTTACCGTCTTCACCACCCCTCTTTCAATAAGCTTACGAATGATAAACGGCTTGAATAATTCCGCTGCCATCGCCTTGGGCAGTCCACACTCATGCAGTTTGAGTGTAGGACCCACAACGATAACTGAACGACCACTATAGTCAACACGTTTACCTAACAGGTTTTGACGAAAGCGACCTTGCTTACCTTTTAGGATATCACTTAGGGATTTGAGTGCTCGTCCACCTTCTGCTTTTACGGCATTTGATTTGCGGGAATTATCAAACAGTGAATCAACTGCTTCCTGAAGCATCCTCTTCTCATTGCGAAGGATTACCTCTGGTGCTTTGATTTCCAGCAGCCTCTTGAGACGGTTATTTCGAATGATAACACGTCGATAAAGATCATTAAGATCCGAACTGGCAAATCGACCGCCATCAAGGGGCACAAGCGGTCTAAGATCAGGAGGAATAACCGGCAGATACTGAATAATCATCCATTCCGGTTTATGGTTCTTATTATTCAGGCCTTCACGGAAAGCCTCCACAACTCTCAGTCGTTTGAGTGCTTCCGATTTGCGTTGCTGGCTTGATTCATTGGAAGCCTGATGTCTCAACTCATACGACAGGTTATCCAAATTAATGCGCTGGAGCAAGTCAAAAATTGCCTCAGCTCCCATTTTTGCGACAAACTTATTCGGATCTTTGTCATCGAGCATTTGATTTTCCTTTGGAAGCGACTCAAGTACTTCAAAGTATTCCTCTTCTGTAAGCAGATCCAGCATAGCCCGGCCCTGACTTTCAGCCATTCCCGGCTGCACGACGACAAAACGCTCATAGTAAATGATCGTTTCAAGTTTTTTGGAAGACAAGCCGAGAAGATATCCGATCTTGTTGGGAAGTGATTTAAAAAACCATATGTGAACAACAGGAACCACCAGTTTGATATGGCCCATACGCTCTCTTCTGACTTTCTTTTCAGTCACCTCTACGCCGCAACGATCGCAAATGATACCCTTGTATCGAATACGCTTATACTTTCCGCAATAACATTCGTAGTCCTTTACCGGACCGAATATTCTTTCGCAGAACAAACCGTCGCGTTCTGGTTTATACGAACGGTAGTTAATTGTCTCTGGCTTCAACACTTCACCAAATGATCTTTCCAAAACCTCATCCGGCGAGGAAAGGCTAATGGTGATTTTGTTGAAATCCTGATCTTGTTTAAATGTTTTATTCTTGAGTGACATAATTCAATTGGTTGAAAGAAATTTACTTTTCAAACTTGACATCCAGCACAAGTCCTCTAAGTTCATGAATCAATACGTTGAATGATTCAGGAATATTTGGATCCGGCAGATTTTCACCTTTAACGATGGCTTCGTAAGTCTTGGCTCTTCCGATGATATCATCCGATTTGAGCGTTAATAATTCACGAAGAATGTTCGATGCTCCGAATGCTTCAAGAGCCCAAACTTCCATCTCACCGAAACGCTGTCCTCCGAATTGTGCTTTACCACCGAGCGGTTGTTGCGTTATGAGCGAGTATGGTCCAATGGATCTGGCGTGCATCTTGTCATCCACCATGTGGGACAATTTGAGCATATAGATCACACCAACGGTTGCCTGTTGATGGAAACGATCTCCAGTCTCGCCATCGTGAAGATAGGTTTGCCCGAGCGAAGGAAGGCCAGCTTTTTCGATATAGCTCTCGATATCATTGATGGTTGCGCCATCAAAAATCGGGGTCGCAAAATTGACTCCCATCTTTTTACCGGACCAACCCAATACGGTCTCGAAAATCTGTCCCAGATTCATCCTTGAAGGCACCCCAAGCGGGTTAAGTACAATATCAACTGGTGTTCCGTCTTCCATGAATGGCATGTCTTCAACGCGCACAATTCTGGATACGATACCTTTATTACCGTGCCTTCCGGCAAGTTTATCCCCTACTTTAAGCTTGCGTTTGGTTGCAATGTACACTTTAGCAAGCTTCAACACTCCTGAAGGAAGTTCATCTCCAATACTGATATTGAATTTCTCTCGTTTGTATTTTCCGATTTCCTCGTTGGCCTTGATGTTGTAATTGTGCAGCAGCCTGGCGATCAATTCACTTTTCTCTGCATCTTTAACCCAGTTGAAATAATCAACTTTTGAGTAATCAACGCGTTTTAGAACCGCCGAAGTAAACTTGGTACCTTTGGCAACGAATTCCTCGCCATAAATACTTTTGATTCCTGCTGATACCTGATCTTTTAAAAGTTTTTGAAGCTTATCAACCAACACAGTTTTAAGCTCATTCAATGCAACATTATGTTTATCTTCAAGGCGCTGTAAAAGGTCTTTCTCCTGAACTTTCTGGAATTTATCTTTTTTAGCGCGTGCATACAATTGCTTATCGATCACGACACCTTCAATTGATGGCGGCACTTTAAGCGAAGCGTCTTTCACATCACCGGCCTTATCCCCGAATATCGCACGGAGAAGTTTTTCTTCCGGAGTCGGATCAGTCTCTCCTTTTGGCGTAATTTTTCCAATCAGAATATCACCTTCCCTTACGTTTGCGCCAATGCGGATGATACCGTTTTCGTCAAGATCCTTGGTCGCCTCTTCACTTACGTTTGGAATATCATTGGTAAGTTCTTCTTCCCCAAGCTTTGTATCTCTCACTTCCAATTCAAAGTTTTCGATGTGAATTGAAGTAAAGATATCTTCCTGAATAACTCTTTCAGAAATTACGATGGCGTCTTCAAAATTGTATCCTTTCCATGGCATAAACGCCACTTGAAGATTGGTACCAAGTGCAAGTTCACCATTCTGAGTTGCATAACCTTCGCAAAGAATTGTACCACGATTAACACGGTCACCTTTTTTGACGATCGGTTTAAGATTGATACAAGTACCCTGATTTGTTCTTGCAAATTTGGTTAGAGAATATTCTCTGATGTTATCTTCAAAGGAGACCAATTGCTCTTCATCAGAGCGATCATAACCGATCACAATTTTATTGGCATCGACAAATTTGACGACTCCTTCACCTTCTGCGTTAATGAGCATTCTGGAATCAAGCGCCACTTTTCCTTCAAGTCCTGTCCCTACTATTGGAGCCTGTGGGCGAATAAGGGGGACAGCCTGACGCTGCATGTTTGATCCCATCAACGCACGGTTGGCATCATCATTCTCCAGAAAAGGAATCAATGAAGCAGACACACCGACGATCTGATTTGGTGCCACGTCCATATAATCCAGTTCAAGCGGTTCGAACAATGGGAATTCACCGTGTTCACGTCCTTTAATTTTGTCAGACATGAAATCACCTTTCTTGGTTACCGGAGCATTTGCCTGCGCAATTTTTGCGTAGTCTTCATCTTCCGCAGAAAGGAATTTTATTCCCGAATTTACTATAACTTTTCCTTGCTGCACCATCCAGTATGGTGTTTCAAGAAAACCCATTGTATTCACTTTTGCATGCACGCATAGTGTAGAGATAAGTCCAATGTTAGGACCTTCCGGCGTCTCAATGGTACATAGACGCCCATAGTGAGAGTAGTGAACGTCACGAACTTCAAAACCTGCACGTTCGCGACTCAATCCCCCGGGTCCAAGTGCAGAAATTCTTCGCTTGTGCGTAATCTCAGACAGCGGGTTCGTCTGATCCAGAAACTGCGATAGCTGACTTGTTCCAAAGAATGAATTGATGACCGAAGACAATGTTCTCGCGTTAATCAAATCAACTGGTGTAAAAACTTCATTGTCACGAACATTCATCCGCTCACGGATCGTACGAGCCATTCGCGCAAGACCGACGCCAAACTGTGCATACAACTGCTCACCCACCGTTCTTACACGTCGATTTGAAAGATGATCGATATCATCGAGTTCTGCCTTCTGGTTAATCAGTGATACCAGGTATGTCACAATGGCTATAATATCATCCTTGGTAAGAACCAATGTGGTATCTGGAATTCCTTTTCCAAGTTTATTGTTGATTTTGTAGCGTCCAACTTCACCCAGGTTGTACCTTTTATCCGAGAAAAAGAGTTTATCAATAATTCCTCGTGCTGTTTCTTCATCGGGAGGATCGGAACCTCTTAATTGTCTGTAAATATGGGTAACTGCTTCCGCTTCTGAGCTGGAAGGATCTTTTTGAAGTGTATTGTAAATGATCGAATAGTCTTCTTCAATGTCCTCCTTCTGAAGAATTACTGTCTCAATTTTATTGCTGAGAATCAGTTGAATATTTTCTTCATCAAGGATGGTGTCACGCTCGAGGATTATCTCGTTACGTTCGAGTGTGACCAGCTCACCAGTATCTTCATCGACAAAATCTTCTGTCCATCTGCGAAGCACCCTGGCTGCAAGCTTACGCCCGACAGCTTTGTTTAGTTCCTTATTGGTTGCTTTGATCTCTTCCGATAGATTAAACAGATTAAGAATATCCTTGTCTGAGCTAAAGCCAATCGCTCTGAGCAGTGTGGTGACTGGAAATTTTTTCTTGCGGTCTATGTAGGCATACATGACCATGTTGATATCCGTAGCAAATTCCATCCAGGCACCTTTGAAAGGAATGACCCTGGCAGAAAATATTTTAGTTCCATTAGGATGATAAGATTGTGAGAAGAAGACCCCTGGTGAACGGTGCAACTGGGACACGACTACCCTTTCTGCGCCATTGATCACGAAGGTGCCTTTGGGCGTCATGTACGGTACATTACCCAGAAACACATCTTGCTCGATAGTCTTGAAATCAACGTGTTCTTCATCATTACAAGAAAGGCGCAGACGCGCTTTGAGTGGAACACTGTATGTCAAGCCTCTCTGCACACACTCATCGATGGAGTAACGCGGCGGGTCAACATAATAATCCAGAAATTCAAGTAGAAATATGCTGCGGGCATCTGTAATAGGGAAGTTTTCCATGAAAACCTTATAAAGTCCCTCGTTGGCCCTTTTATCCGGCGTTGTCTCGAGTTGGAAGAATTCTTCGAAGGATTTCAACTGGATTTCCAGGAAATCAGGATAATCTGCCTTTAGTGGTGCTTTTGAAAATGAATACCTTTCTTTGGTGTTCTTGTTAACTGCGCTTGCCGCCATGTCGTTGATTTATACTTTCAAAAAATACCCAAATGATAATAAACACGAAAGGGCTTAGGTGAATGGGTCATTCACCTAAGCCTTTTTACGATCTCTGTTGAGTCTCGTTGAGCAGAATAATCAATTACTTGACTTCTACTTCTGCACCAGCAGCAACGAGCGCATCTTTCAGTGAGTTGGCTTCTTCTTTAGAAACACCTTGTTTCATAACAGAAGGAGCGCCATCTACCATATCCTTGGCTTCTTTCAAACCGAGGTTCAGAAGATTTTTTACTTCCTTAATTACATTCAGTTTGTTTGCGCCTCCGGATTTCAGAACTACATCGAATTCTGTTTTTTCAGCAACAGCAGCTGCACCGCCACCAGCAGGAGCTGCAGCTACAGCTACCGCAGCGGCAGCCGGCTCAATTCCGTACTGTTCTTTAAGTACTGAAGCCAGTTCGTTAACCTCTTTTACAGTCAGGTTAACCAATTGTTCAGCTAAAGCATTAACATCAACCATTTTGTTTGTTTTTTCTTGTTAAAAAAATATTATGCGTACTTGGAAGCCTACATTATTGTGCTCTTTCTTCGAGCGCTTTGACGATTCCTGCAATCGTGCTGCCACCTGATTTCAGTGCACTGATCACATTCTTAGCAGGAGACTGGAGAATCATAATAATCTCACCGATAAGATCTTCTTTCGATTTCAGTTTGACCAAAACCTCGATCTGATCGTCACCTATGTAGACATCGCTGTCTATATAAGCGGCTTTGAGGGTTGGCTTGCTGTTTTCTTTGCGGAATTCTTCGATCAGAATGGCCGGTGCTTTGGCATTTTCAGAAAACATAATAGCACTGGGTCCTTCGAGTGCGGTATAAACAGGTCCGAATTCACCGTTCTTTTCAATGCTCTGAAGTGCCTTTTTGGCCAGGGTATTCTTAACAACTTTAAGTTCTATTCCCTGATTAAAACACAATCTTCTTAGGTTATTGACTTGTTCCACAGTAAGTGTGGAGGAATCCGTAACATAGAAAAATTGTGCATTGGAGAATTTCTCCTTAAGGTCCAATATTTCTTGTGATTTTTCTTCGCGCGTCATGACGTTGGATTGTAAATTAATTATTTAATGGACTTAGGATCAATTTTAATTCCAGGACTCATTGTAGAGGCCATGGCTATGGATTTGAAATAGATTCCCTTGGCTGAGGAAGGTTTTAATTTGTTGATCGCATGCAAAAGTTCTTCAGCGTTTTCCTTTATTTTGACTGGCGTGAAAGACACTCTCCCGATTGAAGAATGTATAATTCCAAACTTATCAACCCGGAAGGCGATTTTACCACCTTTAACCTCATTGACGGCGGCGCCAATGTCCATTGTAACCGTACCCGTCTTCGGGTTTGGCATTAGTCCGCGGGGTCCTAATATTCTACCGATCTTACCAAGCTTGGCCATAACGGTAGGCATTGCAATAATTACATCTACATCAGTCCACCCACCTTCAATTTTCTGAAGATATTCATCAAGCCCTACAAAGTCAGCTCCGGCTGCTTTGGCTTCTGCTTCTTTCTCCGGTGTACAGAGAACCAAAACCTTTTTGGTTTTACCTGTTCCGTTTGGAAGAGAAACTGTACCTCGAATTGCCTGATCTGGTTTTCTCGGATCCACGCCAAGACGGATGTGCAGGTCAACTGATGCATCAAATTTAGTAGTGTTTGCCTCTTTGACCAGTGATGAAGCTTCATCTACTGAATAGAGCTTACCGGGTGTAACTTTAGCGTTGACCAGTTGTCTTTTCTTACTGATTTTTGCCATTATAAAAAATTTTTGAGGTCATATCGACAGTAATCCTGTCTGCCTCTGTTATAAAATAATTATGCCCATGGAGGCGTACCAGTCACGGTAAGTCCCATGCTTCTGGCAGTGCCGGCCACCATCTTCATGGCTGACTCGACTGTAAATGCGTTGAGGTCCGGCATCTTGTTTTGAGCGATCTGCTCCACTTGTTCCCAGCTTACAGAGCCAACTTTTTTACGGTTAGGCTCATTAGAGCCTTTCGCGATTTTAGAGAGCTCAATGAGCTGAATTGCAGCGGGAGGGGTCTTAACGACAAAATCAAAAGATTTGTCTTTGTATACCGTGATCAGTACCGGCAACAATTTGCCCGGAGTATCCTGCGTTTTGGCATTAAACCTTTTGCAGAATTCCATGATATTTACGCCTTTCGAACCCAGTGCAGGTCCAACCGGAGGAGCGGGATTTGCTTGTCCGCCTTTGCACTGAAGTTTGATAAACGTTTCTATTTCCTTTGCCATATCCTAAGTTTCTAAATTAATTATTCTTTTCTACCTGCATGAAGTTCAGTTCTACTTCGGTACCACGGCCGAAGATTTTGACGATCACTTTGAGTTTTTTCTTCTCCTCGTTTACCTCCTTAACATCACCTACGAATTCATTGAATGGCCCGTCAATGATTTTGACGGTCTCTCCGGCAATAAACGGTTCAATCATGGTCTCACCGATCTCTTGCGATTCATCCACTTTTCCGAGCATTCTATTGGCTTCCGCCTTTTTCATCGGAATAGGATCATTTTTTCCGAGAAAGTGAATGATATCAGGCATATTTGCGATGTGCTGGACGATCTCTGCACTAAACTTTTCCGGCTGAGCCTCGACTAGAAGGTAACCAGGAAGAATGTTCCTCTCGATGATCACCTTTTTGCTATTGCGGATTTTGTATACTTTTTCAGAAGGCACGATCACTTGGGTTACAATGTCAGACCAGCCTGAGCGCGTAATCTCAGCCACCAGTCTTTCGCGGATCTTTTTCTCCTTTCCGCTGATCACCCTGAGGGAGTACCATTTTTTCTCTTCCGCCATGCCTTAATTTTCAGAATGGATTAAGAGTTGTATACAAATCCAAGTGCGGTATTGGCCACCAGATCCATTGCCAGAATTACAAAGGCAATCAGTGCTGAGGCAATAACGACCACACGTGCGCTGTCCAGAAGGTTTTCCCAGGTAGGCCAGGTTACCTTGTCCAGCAGTTCGTGATAACTTTCTTTCAGATATAATATAAACTTATCCATTTCTTCTATTCAAATTGCACGGGCAGAAGGACTTGAACCCTCAGCCTACGGTTTTGGAGACCGTCGCTCTGCCAGTTGAGCTATGCCCGTTTACAGAAAACTCTGCGACCATTACTGGGCGCAGAGGCTCCTGCATATTTACAATATTCTTTTAATCCAAGATCTCCGTTACCTGGCCTGCGCCAACGGTACGACCACCTTCACGAATCGCAAAACGAAGTCCTTTTTCCATGGCAATCGGGCTAAGCAAAGTTACTTCGAGTCCGATATTGTCTCCAGGCATCACCATTTCAACGCCTGCTGGCAATTGGCACTCTCCAGTAACGTCCGTTGTACGGAAATAGAACTGAGGACGGTATCCTTTAAAGAATGGCGTATGACGTCCACCTTCATCCTTGGAAAGTACGTACACCTCACATTTAAACTTCATGTGCGGCTTCACAGAACCTGGGGCACAGATAACCATACCTCTTTTGATATCGTCTTTTTCAACACCTCTTAAGAGAAGACCTGCGTTGTCACCGGCTTCACCTCTATCCAGAAGTTTGCGGAACATTTCTACTCCAGTGATGGTAGAAGTCATTGGCTTATCACCTGGCTTCATCATACCTACGATTTCCACACCTTCTCCAACTTTTACCACACCTCTTTCAATTCTACCTGTCGCAACAGTACCTCTACCGGTAATAGAGAATACGTCTTCGACCGGCATCAGGAACGGTTGATCGACAAGTCTAACAGGTTCTGGAATTTGATTGTCAACAGCTTCCATTAAATCCATAATCGCTTGTTTGCCTGTGGCATCTCCCTCGAGCGCCTTCAGTGCAGAACCTTTAATGATGGCTGCATTATTTCCGTCAAACTGGTATTTGTCCAGAAGTTCACGAACCTCCATTTCAACCAATTCAAGCATTTCAGGGTCATCAACCAGGTCCACCTTGTTCATGAAAACCACGATCTTAGGAACACCTACCTGACGTGCGAGCAGGATGTGCTCACGGGTCTGTGGCATTGGACCGTCAGTCGCTGCAACAACCAGGATAGCACCGTCCATCTGGGCGGCACCCGTAACCATGTTTTTCACATAATCCGCGTGACCAGGACAGTCAACGTGGGCATAGTGTCTTTTAGCTGTTTCATACTCAACGTGTGCGGTATTAATTGTGATACCTCTCTCCTTTTCTTCAGGAGCGTTATCGATGGAGTCGTAGTCTTTCTTTTGCGCCAGACCTTGCTCTGCCAAAACAGACGTGATCGCAGAAGTTAAAGTTGTTTTTCCATGGTCAACGTGGCCAATTGTACCAATGTTGACGTGAGGTTTCGACCGATTGAAGGTTTCCTTTGCCATTTTAGAATTATTTTAGAATTGTTAGATTATGATGATAAATAATAAAAATTGCCTTTTGAGCCAATGAAGGGAATTGAACCCTTGACCCCTTCCTTACCATGGAAGTGCTCTACCCCTGAGCTACATTGGCTATTGGTATACGCTCCACGTTATGGGGAGTTCAATTTAAACCCCATTGGTTCTCCACACTCACTGCCACAACCCGCGTCGTGGTCAGTCCGGATCGATCCTTCAACCTGCTTCGTTAAGCCGTCCAGGATAATTTGATCCCCGGGAGGTTTAATTCCGGTTTGTTAAAGCTTTGAGCGGGAGACGAGACTCGAACCCGCGACCCTTAGCTTGGAAGGCTAATGCTCTACCAACTGAGCTACTCCCGCATCTGATTTTAACCACACCGGTCCAATGTGAAGACCTGTTGTGGGGATAGTTGGATTCGAACCCACTCAGTCATAGACACCAGATTTACAGTCTGGCCCGGCTCTCCCACTCCGGCGCATCCCCGCATTTAACCAGATTCTGCAACCCAATTTTTGGACCGGGAAACAGATTCTCACATTTCTTAAAACCTGACCTTTCAGGTTTTGTAAGCTATTATTTTACAATAACTTATAACAATTTGAGCCAGTGGACGGATTCGAACCCCCGACCAGCTGATTACAAATCAGCTGCTCTACCAGCTGAGCTACACTGGCACAAAAACTCTCATTTCAGGACAGACTATTCTACCCCTTTTCAAAATGAGCTGCAAATATATTACAATTTGTCAACTCAACATCATATTTAATATAAGAATTTAATGCTTATCCTGGATGATCTCCTTTTGACGGATAAGCTGCCTTTTCAGTTGTGTGAACGCTTTGTTAAATGATTCCTCAAATGCTTTTCCGGAAGCAGTAACACGCACTGGTTTGCCTGGAATATTGAGGTTTATTTCTACAATTTTTGTTCTTATTGCCCTGGTGTTCTCAAGTCTAAGAATTACATCCGCTGCATCAAGTTTTAGTTTACTGCCATAATGCGCCAGCTGCCCTATCTTCCCCTCAATGGTTTGAATAAGCTTGGTATCAGCGTCAAAGTGAATCGATTGAATTCTTGTTAACATTGCGTTTGATTTTGTGAATTAAACTATTTTTTCTGAGCCCTCGGGTGGGCCAGAACATACACTTCTCTGATTTTCTGAATTGAATTATGAGTATACACCTGCGTCGCCTTTAAGGAAGAATGTCCCAATAGCGCCTTAATGGCATTGATCTCTGCCCCATTATCCGCGAGATGTGTCGCGAAAGAGTGACGAAGTACATGGGGACTTTTCTGCTGGGAACTGGTATTGCGCTCAAGAACTTTATGAACCAGGTTGTAGATATATTTTGGGTAAGATTTCATTCCCCTTGGTGTTATGATGAGATGATCACACTGAATATTATCCACATCCTTCCTAATATTAATAAAACGTATTATTTTGACCATAAGTTCGGCACGGACCGGAATTATTCGCTGTTTGTTACCCTTTCCCAGAACCTTAATGGAATTTCCTGCTGCATTGATATCCTGTAGTCTTAGACTGGCCATTTCAGCGCACCTAATACCAGTCTCATAAAATAACTGAACCATAAAATGAGGTAGTTCTGTAAAGTAATCTTCAGCTTCCGTCTCATTGCCTACCAGCATGGTCTCCATCTCTCGACTGGTCACAAATTTTGGAAGGGCCTTCTTATTTTTTGGACTTATAATCTTCCTCATTGGATTGATCAGTCCTGGCTCTCTGCCCTTGAGAAATTTAAAAAAAGATTTGAGGGTCGATAACTTTCTGTTGAGTGAGGAAGACTCCATTCCGGCAGCAGACATCGTGGCCAGCCAAGACCGAATATATATCGGCTTAATTTCCAAAGGATTAGAGACCATATATTGGCTACTCAGATAATCCTTAAAATCCCTTAAATCTTGTAAGTAACTCTTGAGGGTGTGTGAAGAATATTTCTTTTCTCCGGCAATAAATGCTCCAAATTCTTCTATCCTTTGCACTATCATCCAGCGCAAAGATAGCCGGAATTCAAAACATATTAGAAAAAATTATAATTCGTTATTCAGCGTAAAAGTATCCCTGAACCTCGCCTTTAGAATCTCGGATCGACGCTCGACTGAAGGCTTTGTGAAAAATTTTCTCCTTCTAAGCTCCTTTAACGTCTTGGTAGATTCAAATTTCTTTTTGAACTTTTTCAACGCGCGGTCTATAGACTCGGATTCTCTAACATCAACAATTAGCATATGCTTAAAAAATTGAGCCGCAAATATAAGGTTATATTTTCATTGAATAAATAAAAAACTTATTCAAACTTTAAGTTTCACTCCCCCGAAGCTGATGAAGGTACATTTGAATTGTATTTTGAAGGCCATAATATAGCGCATCACATATTAAAGCATGACCAATTGATACTTCGCTTAGACCAGGGACCTGCCTTCTGTAAAAGGCCAAATTGTCCAGGTTAAGATCATGTCCGGCATTAATCCCAAGCCCTGCATCGAGGGCTGCCTCGGCAGTCAGAATATGAAATTTCACCGCATTCTCACGGCCATCGGCATATTCCAAAGCGTACCTACCTGTGTAAAGCTCAATACGGTCTGTGCCAGTGTCCACTGTATACGGAATCAATTCAGGTACTGGATTATGAAAAAGTGATACCCGAATCCCGGCTTGTTTGAAATCCTCAATAACCTTGATAAGAAATCGCTGGTGCGTCTTCGTATCCCATCCTGAATCTGAAGTGAGCACATCGGGAGGATCCGGCACAAGCGTCACCTGAGCGGGTTTATTGGCCAGAACCAATTCAATAAATTCAGGTGAAGGATAGCCTTCAATATTAAACTCCACATCCAGGGCCTGCTTCAATAAAGGTATGTCTGACTTGCGGATATGGCGCTCATCGGGTCGCGGATGAACGGTTATACCCTCCGCCCCAAAAGCAACGCAATCCTTTGCCACCGTCAAGAGGTCCGGAAGATTCGAATTTCTTGAGTTGCGCAAAAGGGCAATTTTATTGATATTTACGCTTAATCTGGTCATGGTCGATGAAATTATCAGGCAAAGATGCACTAGTTAATCTACTTCTTCTCCTGCTGGTGATGAGCCTTGGATTGATGTTGTATGGCCTTGTCACGACAATAGGTCTTTATTTTCATAACGGCGGTGGAGCTGGATCTTCGATTCCCAGCCTGACGGATTATCTGGACACCATGAATGCCCGACAATTACTCGTACTTCAGCTCTTGAGTCATTTATGTATATTGATTCTGCCGGCAGTAGTTTTATCCATGTATCGACCCGGAATTACAAATTACTACCGGTCATACCCGCCATACTTGACATTTGGAATATATGCCTTAGCCTTTTTTATCTGCTCATTACCAATGACGGGTTTTTTGTCTTATGTCAACAGTCTTTTTGCATTACCGGAGTGGTTAACCGTAAGGGAAAATGAAATCAATGCGTTGCTAAAAAGGATATTATCAACTCATGATTGGTCCGATTACATTTATGTTATCGTCACGGTAGGTTTGATTCCAGGTATTGCCGAAGAATGGATATTCCGAGGGATTATTCAGAATCAATTGGTTCGATTACTTGGTTCTCCCTGGGCAGCGATTCTTTTATCGTCCATCATTTTTTCATCCATGCATCTTCAATTTGAAGGATTTCTTCCAAGAATGGGACTAGGATTTATTCTCGGAACCATCTATTACCTTGGCGGCAATATCCTTTATTCAGCGATGCTGCATTTTCTATTTAATGGCATACAAGTAATCTACGTTAGCCAAATTGGCGTTGACAGCCTGGACAACAAAGATTTTGAGGCAATGAAAATAATCCCAGCTGCTATCGTGAGCCTGATCCTGTGTTATTTTATGTTCCGAAAATTAAATCAATTCAAACTCCGACAACCATGGCAACAAGAATTGTGACTGGTCTCATACTCGGTGTGGTCATGCTTGGATCCATTTGGTGGCAATACTTCTCTGCTTCGCTCTTGCTGTTCATTATTGGAGCATTCAGCTGCATTGAGTGGCATCGTTATTTTTGCGATAGTGTACATAAAAAATTATTTCTGTATGCAGCTATACTAATCCAGCTATTGATTTTTGCATCAAGTAATTTTTATCCGTGCACGATATCCAGGACACTGATCTATTTTGGATGCGGAATAAGTATATTGCTTATGATGGCATATTTTTATTTGATTCAAAGCAAGAGATCCGTCAAGATTTTGAGTGGCATCGTTTCCGGAATAATGTATATCGTGTTGCCTGTCTGTGTTACAATGACATATCTTAATGCAGATTTTGATCGTACGCGATATGTCATCCTCAGTTTTATCATCATCAACTGGAGCAATGATACCATGGCCTATTTTGGCGGAAGGCTATTCGGCAAGACACCGCTGGCACCGGCCATTTCGCCAAAGAAAACATTAGAAGGCTCATTGACCGGTCTCGTGGGTGGGATTATTGCAATTTTTATTTTAAATCAGTTTTTTCATTTGATGAGTCATAACTTCGCGCTGATTTTGACAGGGACCGCAATCGTAGTAGCCGGTTCGCTTGGAGACCTTTATGAGAGTAGTCTTAAGCGTATGGCTGGAATAAAAGACTCCGGGTCGATGCTTCCAGGACACGGTGGATTCCTGGATCGTTTTGATAGTTTCTTTTTTGTTATACCTGTTGGAATTATATTGAACGAATTATTCAATTGACATGATACGAATTCATAAAGAAGGATTGACCTGGGTAACTGGCAGCCTGATCGTCTACCTATTAATTGTTCTGTTGCTTAGTTACATGAACAGTTTTCTGCTGTGGCCTGCTGCAATAATCTTAGGGATTTTTGTTTTTCTTGTGGTTAATTTTTTCCGCAATCCTGAACGGATTGTGATGAATGTTTCGGATGACCTGGTGTATTGCCCTGCTGACGGCAAAGTGGTCGTGATAGAAAAGACTTTTGAGAGTGAATATTTCAAAGATGAGCGTTTACAGGTCTCCGTCTTTATGAATCCGCTCAATGTGCATGTCAACAGATATCCCTGGTCCGGTACCGTAAGTTTTTCGAGATATCATCCTGGTAAATTCCTCGTGGCCTGGCATCCAAAGTCTTCTACTGAAAATGAACGAACCACAGTAGTCATCAAACGGAAGGATGGTCAGGAGATTCTCATGAGGCAAATTGCAGGTGCATTGGCCAAACGGATATGCTGTTATTCCAAAGAAGGTGATCAAGCAGAACAAGGCGAAGACATGGGTTTCATCAAATTCGGATCGCGTGTTGACCTTTACCTTCCACTAAATTCAGAAATCAAAGTAAGCATTGACCAGGTCGTTAAAGGCAATGTTGATGTAATTGCTACTGTGAAATAATTATTGTAATAGCTATTACGCTCAACCGTTATTCAAACTATCATATTTAACGGTGGCATTTGTGCCTACGCAAATGGGTAGCGTAAGAGTTATCTTTAATTTCTTCCACCTCCCATTGCACCGCCGTCACCTTCTCCTTGTTTGAGGTCATCATTCTGATAACCTTTTTTATTCTTTTTTGGCGCTCCGAATTCCATGGCACCAAAACGATACTCAAATCCAACCCTGATGCCACGCGCTTCAAAAAGGCTGCGAGAGTTATAACTGAACTCTGACGAGCTAAACGAAGAATTGATCGGCATCCAGGTCTCGAAGGGATTATCAATGCCAAAGCTAAATGCTCCTTTCTTTTTCCACAAATCTTTGCGTGCGCCCAACGAGTAAACATACCAGGTGCCCTGTTTGCCCTGGGTGGTGAGTCGCGGTGAATTATACAAGGTGAACAGTGTGACGCTCCATGTAGGACTTACATTCACCATACAAAATCCATTCAGCGAATAGTTGAAAGCATCATTCTTTACACCTACAAAACGTTCGCTATTTATTTTTTGGTAAAAAAGGTTGGCCGTTGCGTTCAGAATAATCTTGCCAAGGCGCATGATCCCGCCGTTTATGCTGGCGCCGCTGGAGTAAGCGGTAGACAAATTATTGTAGGTAGCATTGGTAATACCCAGAGAATCCACGAATCTGTAGTTGTCAATTAGATCCCTTGTGATGCGGTGGTATAAGGTTACATTGAGATTAATAAAGTTTTTGGAATAGACATTCTGACTCTCAAATGATTCTGTAATCTCTGGCGTCAGCTTTGGATTACCGTATGAAATATTCGTTGGGTCATTGTAATTGACATATGGATTCAAATAACTCATGCTAGGTCGCTGGATCCTGCGACTATAGGAGATTTTTGAAGTAAAGCTTTTGGATATGTTGTAGGAGACAAGGCCAGACGGAATCCAGCTTGGATACTGATGCTTAAACGAAGATTCGTTGAGAATATTGGCGTGAATGCCTGTCTCTTCAAATCTCATTCCTACCCTTCCGGTGATTTTGGATGACAATGGAAATGTGATTTGAGTATACCCTGCACCGACATTCTGATGGTAATCCAAATAATTCGTACGACGCGTGTCTCTCAAGTAGGTGCCACCAGCCACATCCAGCGTGTCATAGTGAATATCACTTGTCACATTGCGCATGATAGCCTTGGCTCCCAATTCCAACTTGACATTCTTTGTCAGTGGCCGCACATAATCCGTAGCAATTGTCAACTCCTTGTTGTATCCTAAGTTCGGTCCCGTCTCCGCGTAATTAAGATCTCCAAACTCATTAAACTGATCGGTATTGTATTTTCCTTTTGCGCGATTAATGGAGTATTGTGAAGATACCGTCCATTCATGTTCGTTTTCCTTATCCAGAGTTTTCTTGTATTCGGCATTGATATCGGAACCGAGATTAAGATTCCTGAAATAACCCTTTCGTTCAAATGAGAAGGGCGCCGGAGAAATCGCACCACTGTAAGTAGTAGAATTGTAATTATTGTAAAAAATATTTGTCGGTACACGCAGTCCAAAAGTTAACGTTTGTTTGTCGTCGATATCGTAGTCTGCACCTCCCTGCATAAAAATTCCTCCTCCGATATTGTGTGCATTACTTTTCTGATCAATATAAAGTGATGTGCCGCCCAGTTGATTCACACGGTCGGTTGTGGTTCTGCTGTAGCCTCTCCACATCATTCCTCCGATATTGGCCGTATATCCTATTTTGCCCTGCCGGATAGACAGGTTGGTACCCAGAAATGAACTCCGAGTTCCACCACTAACATTAAAGGAACCACTCTTGCCGGTAACTTTTTTGACACGCGTTACGATATTGACAATACCAGCCGTACCCTCTGCATCATATTTTGCACCTGGTTGCGTGATCACCTCCACCTTCTGAATAATATCTGCCGGTATCATTTTGACCGCGTCCTTGATCGATGAAGCCATCACCGTTGAAGGTTTGCCGTTGATCAGCAGTGTAATATTATTTGATCCGCGAAGTGACACATTACCTTCCAGGTCAACCGTCAGCATGGGTGTCCTGCGAAGAACATCTTCTGCGGTTCCTCCCTTTGCCGTGACATCACGACCTGCATTGTATACGATTCTGTCAAGCTTATTCTCAATAATTTCCTTTTGACCGGTGACGGTTACTTCTTCCAGTTGCTTTGATGTGCTCAGCACAGCCATGCTTCCGAGTTCGTACGATTGAATGTCTTTGTTGATTTTAAAAGGACCGATAATTCGCGACTGATAACCGAGCATCGTGATGACCAGTTCGTATCGTGCATTTTTAAGTTCCTTAAACTGAAACTCACCCCGATCCCCCGCAAGTACCCCATCAATATCTTTATGTTCCAGCGCTTCACGCAATACAATATTCGCATAAGCCAGCGGTTCCCTTGTGGCCGAGTCAATAACAAGGCCGCTAATCTTACCTGTCCCTGGCTGAACTTTGGGTTGAAATCCACCCATTTGTGTAAAGGCAGAACGCCATCCGCCAAAAATCATTAAGATAAAAATCAATCTTTTCATAAATCTATAATGGCGCCAAAGCTGCAACCACTTTTTCTTTTTAAAATAAAATTCAGACGAACAGACCAAAATCAAAGACCGGCAAGCACATTTTACTTACTTCTTGGGAAAAGGAGGCGCTTTGGGTTCGACGAATTTCTTATTGCCCATTTTTGAAAGGATCACTTCGATCGCTTTGTCTAGCTGCGCATCTTCGCCTGCGAATGTCCGGGCCGGATCATTGTCTACGACTATATCCGGATCAACGCCGTGTCCTTCTATTTCCCACTTTGTACCATCTACATCATATCGTGCAAATTCAGGTCTGTTGAGAAATCCTCCGTCAACAATTGGAAGACTTCCGCGAATACCTACTACACCTCCCCACGAACGTTTGCCGATAATCGGTCCAAGACCTGATTTACGAAAACGATAAGCAAAGATATCCCCGTCACTGGCGGAATATTCATCAATCAGCGCCACTTTTGGTCCGATTATTTCTTCAGCCGGTTCGTAACGAGGTAAGCTATTGCGCATTTTGGTAACCTGGACAGGCTCCCTTTTAAGTCTTTCAATGATATGCGGAGACACATTACCTCCACCGTTACCGCGATCATCGATGATTACAGCTTCCTTATCAAGCTGGGCATAGAAGTATTTGACAAATTCATTCAAACCGTCAGATCCCATATTCGGAATATGGATATAGCCCACTCTACCATTTGTAGCCTTGTTTACTTTTTCAACATTATGTTGGACCCAATTATAATAAATCAGCTTCTGTTCATCTGCCACCGGCACCACGGTCACTTCGCGTGCGTCTTTGTCAACAGGTGCAGAATTTACGGTCAGGCTAACCTGTTTGTCTGCCTGTCCTGTTAGAAGTTTGTAAATGTTATCCGTGTTTTTGAGGTTAACCCCATTGACAGCGATGATGTAATCACCTTCCTTCACGTTGACACCAATTTCTGTCAATGGCGAACGAACGCCTTTTTCCCAATTCTGACCGCTATAAATTTTGTTGATTTTGAAATATCCTGATGCATCCTTGCTCAACCTGGCACCTAAAAGCCCCATTGAAATTCTGTCTGCCTTGATATAATCACCGCCACCGACATAAGCATGACCGCAGTTCAATTCGCCGATTAATTCGCCGATAATATAGGTGAGATCCTGTCTTGTATTTACATATGGAAGTAGTTCGGCATATCGAGTTCTCATTAACTTCCAATCAACACCGTGCATTCCAGGATCATAGAAAAAATCTCTCATCTGTCTCCAGCATTCATAATAAATCTGGTTCCATTCTTCCTTACGATGCACCAGCACTTTCATGTCGCCCAGATTAAGGGGAGTTTCCAGGTTAGCTTTGGCCATCGGCAAGTCAATGATATAATAATTTCCACCCGACTGCAGCATCATTTTCTTTTTGTCCGCAGTAATTTCATAGGATCCGATTTTGTCGCTAATCTCTGACTCCTTTTGCGACTTGAGATCGTAGCGCATCAGTTTATTCGGTTGATTGGTTGCCGATTTGAAATAATATAAATCTTCATCCGTGCTGTATAATCCGCGGTAGTTGCCTGCAGAAACCGGTATCTCTGCAATGCGATCTGCAATTCCGTCAAAAAGTATCCCCTGAGGCTTTGTGATATCTTTCTTATCATCCTTGGGCATGTCTTTTTTACCCAATTTGGCGGTATCGTCTTTTTTCATTGATGAATCCTGTTTTTCAGTAACTGACGCTTCATCGGATTTCGGAGCAAAAGGGTTTTTGTCTTCTGCGTGAAGTGTCACCAGGTAAAGTTTGGAAAGGTCAAAGTAGGCATGGTTCCATTCAAGATTATTATAAGAGGGATTGAATGTGCGATCAGAAACAAAAAACAAATACTTCCCGTTGCCGCTAAAAACCGGAGCGTAGGAATCAAACCAGGCTTCTGTCACCGGATAGCTCTTCTTATCTGTCAAAGAGTAAATGAAAACCTGCGCATTCTGTTTGAAATTGCGGTTGGTATACGCAAGGTATTTACTATCAGGTGACCACACCTGGTCGGTGATCTCATTGACATCACTGTGTATCACTTTTGTGACATTTTTTGAATCAATATCCACATAGTACACATTCTGATTTCTGTCGCTATACGTTATTTTTTTGCTGTCCGGTGACCACTTGAGTCCGTATTTGTAATTGTCAGAACCGCTCGTGAGTTGAACCGGCGCTGATCGCCCATCGGTCCGCACCATAAAGACTTCATCTTCTCCGGTCTGATCTGAAATATACGCAACATACTTTCCATCTGAAGACCAATCTACACTGCGTTCATGAGACCCCGATGAATTCGTGAGATTGCGTGTGGGCCCATTTTGTGATGGGACCGTAAAAACGTCACCCCTTGCCGTAAAACATGCTCTCTTACCGTCAGGTGATACATGGTAAGAATTGATATAATCTTTTGCATTGACTATTTTATCCCTGCCAATTGAAAGGTCTTCCTGAATCATAATATTGACTTTTTCGACCTTGTCATCTTTTACATTGATCTTGTAAATGAAGCCGCCGTTTTCAAAAACCAAGGCGTCAGGTCCAATGGAAGGGAATTTGCAATCGTACTCTTTAAAATCTGTGATTTTCTTCGTTAGTTTGGTTGACCAGTTGTAGCAATAAATATTCATTCTGCCATCTCGGTCAGAGACGTAATATATTTTATCACCATTCCACATCGGAATGATATCCTGGGCATCGTTGTCTGTAATTTTAGTCGTCTGGCGAGTATCAAAATCATAGATCCATATTTCATCAGCCTGTCCCCCGCGGTAACGCTTCCAGGTTCTGAATTCGCGGAATACTCTGTTAAAGGCGAGTTTCTTTTTATCCGGTGAGTAGGAACAGAATCCACCCTGAGGAAACGGAAGTTGCTCCAGCATACCACCGCTCACATTAATTGTATAGAGTTGGCCCTTCCAGTCGTTGAAGTCCATCCAGCGTGACCTTAATACGATGGTCTTGTCATCGCGCCAGGTCATGCAAATATTATTCGGACCCATGCGGTCAGACACATCATCGCGTCCGAGGGTCGCAGTATAGCTGACGCGCTGGGGTTCACCACCTTCCGAAGGCATCACATAAATTTCAGAATTTCCGTCATACTGTCCGGTAAATGCAATTCGGGATCCGTCTGGCGAAAATCTCGGGAACACCTCTGTTCCTTCGTGACCCGTGATCCTGCGGGCAACGCCGCCGTTAATGCCAACCAGATAGAGGTTGCCGGCATAACTAAAACAAATTTTGTCTTTGCTTACAGCTGGAAACCGAAGGAGGCGTGCTTCCTGAGCGTGAAGGATCAAAGTGAATAAAAGCGTTATCAGGGATAAAAGTCCTTTTTTCATTGGTTTGAATTATCAGTTAGTGACATTTTTAAAGCGCAATTGTTTTAAAATGCATGATATCCGGTCATTTTTGACCCAAAAAAGCATTTTCAGTCCATTGCACAGCAAATGTACGAAATACTTCGTAATAGAAATAATTTTTGCACCAAGGTTACTTTTTATGCGATTGCAGGGGCCATATTCATAAAACGCAAAAGTTGAAAGCGAATTTCAACCGCTAAAATCACTTCAACTGGCCTTCCAGATTTTGCATTGGGAATCAGACGAAAAATCAGGCAAAACAACTACCTTAGACCTGGTTATTGAGGCGCTCCATGAGTTCACGAAGAAGTTCACCCTGATCAGTCAGCATTTGTTTGAGCTGTCCAAGCTCACTGAATTTATCCTGGTCAGCTGGTTTTGACTTATCCATCTGGGTGCTTATTCGAGCCTTGACCTGCCAGATCTCACGGATGTCAGACAAAGCCATAGCGATCGAGCTAAACGATGGATTGTCAGAATGGAGTATGAGTTTTCTTTCCTGAACAAGCCGGTTGGTAAATCGCTTAACCAGCACATCCTGGCATGTAACGATGACATACACCGGTCCTTCACGGAGACCTTTTTCCCAATGAACAGGATGAATATACGTGCTGATGACAATATCCCCTTTATAAAGTAATGGTTCCATGCTTTCACCATCGACCTCATACGATCGCGTGGTCTGATCAAACTGTAATTTCGGAAGCGGCAGATTGTAAGATGGCAATTGTTGCACAAAGACAGGATCCATACTCCTGCCGGGATAACCTGCCTGAGCCTGCACCGGTACATGCACAATACGTTCATCTTCGTCGTGATCAGTCACAATGGTGAGTATACCGGGCACTCCGCTATAATCTTCCTTTAAAAACTTAGGACCTATGCCGGTAACAAGAAAATTGGCATTCATTGAAAATACGATACAAGCCTTTTCCATCAGGTCGATGTTGACCTCTCTGCGCAATTTTAAAATCTCATTGAGTGACTGTGGTGCGACGCCCATTGCTTGTGCAAACTGCCTTGCGCTCCTGCACTTACCACTCCGGCACAATTCTTCATAGCATTGGATGAAGCGCGAAGTGATTTCTGAATTCATGCGGAGGCTGGTCTTTAATACGACGCAAATATATATTATTTTTTATAATATGTAACATTCTTTGAAATAATTTGGATTTACTTCAATTCCATGCGGTAATGATAGACACCTGGCGACTGCTTCTGTACTTGATTTTCGGTCGTGATCTCATAATTCAGAACCAATTGTGCTGCTTTCGGTGCGGGCAACCTGAAATGTATATTGATATTCTGGTAACAACGAATCTTAACATCCCTCACTTTGGCTACATGAAAAATCAGAAGTTTGCCCAGCCGCACAGCTTCCTCATCGCAATCGGTTTGTAAAGACTTGAGGACTTGAACCTCATCCACATGCCCCTGGTAGTTGATGGTCAGGCGCAGACTGACCATGCCCTCCACCCTGTCGCGCAAGGCAGATTCGGGATACAGCATGTGATGGTCAATGAAAACAGACATCGCCTTCATGCCACCTGGGTACTCTGCTTTCGGGAAAAATTTCTTTTTCTTGTCCACTTGGTACAGTCAGGACAAATTTAAAACACACAACGAAAATGATGTCATGCTAAAAAGTATCAACAAAATAAGTCGTTATTCTTTCTGATTCTGGGATTAACAGGATTCATCATGAATAATGCATTGTTCTATTATTTTTGATTAAAAAAAACGGATATGGCCTACAGTGAAGAATTAGCAGATAAAGTCTTCGCCCGACTTTCAGCGATGAATCTGGTACTTGAAGAAAAGAAAATGTTTGGCGGTGTATGTTATATGATCAACGACAAGATGTGCCTTGGCATTGTCGGAGATCAGCTTATGGTTCGTTTTGATCCCGAACTCACGGAGGAAGTGATGAGCAAGCCGGGTGCCGGCCCGATGGATTTTACCAAAAAGGCCATGAAGGGATACGCATTTGTTCAGCCGGAAGGATTTCGCTACATCAAGGAACTCGATTATTGGATTAAGCTCGCACTGGAATTCAATCACAAAGCCAAGAGCAGCAAGAAGAAGAGCAAGCGGTAAATGCCGGAAGAAGCAAGATGCAATACTCACCAATTCTTGGACCATGTTGTCTCAACTCTTAACCAAAGGAATTTTGGTGTGACTTGTGACAGATTTATTACATAATTCTTATTGTTTATGATAATCCATTGGACGGCATGAATGAAAAAATTTGTGGTTTCTGAAGTGCATACTCCTCCGCCGCTCATTAATTTTAAAGGTCAGCTTGGCATCCATACCCCGATAAAAGGATTCTTCCTTTCATTTGTGCCGCCAAAAGAAATGAAGCGAAAGAAAAGCTCGTGGCTGGGCTGCAAATCAATGGCCAGTGGTCAATGGTCAATTATCAAATCAGATTCTTATTCATAATCACAAACGATATCCACATGCTCCGGAGGAGCGGTACTTTTGCAGCATCACATCAATAGTATACGATCAAGACCAGTAGGGTCGACATTATAGTTGCATATTCTATGCGCGATCGGCCCAGACGTTAATCTAATATTGTATTGATTATTTTTGTCATCATTTTTGCCCGCTTCGCGCAAAAATGCCGCCAAAAATTCGTGTGGATGTGTTCTATACACCGGACTACGCCCGGTGCTATAAATATTAAACCCCTTCGGGGTTTTTTATTTTACATATACAAGCAATATCTAAGATCAATGAATTCTAAAAAATTGCTTACAATTTTACACGAAAATAAATTTATTCTTTGCTCTCTGCTATTGACTATTGTCCCGGGCGCTGCATTCGTTGGTTGGGTCCCAAGCTGCGCAGCCAAGGCCACAAAATCAATAGTCAGGAGTCACTGTCCAATAGCCAATTGAGAAGCGAAGGATTGAATAATAATTCAGGTCAATTCAGGGCGTTCTTTACCAAGATCACTGCTGTACAGAATGCTATTTTATAATCTGATATATGTGATTTTACCAGCCCTGAAAGGGCAAAAGAATTCAGGCCCAGGTGCAGTCCGTCCTTGTGATGCATAGACATCCGGAGCCCTGTAGGGGCGAAAGTATGAATATAAAAATTTAAGATCAGTTAGTTGCATACTCCTCCGCCGCTCATTAATTTTAAAGGTCAGCTTGGCATCCATACTCCAATAAAAGGATTCTTCCTTTCATTTGTGCCGCCAAAAGAAATGAAGCGAAAGAAAAGCTCGTGGCTGGGCTGCAAATCAATGGCCAGTGGTCAAGGGTCAATTATCAAATCAGATTCTTATTTATAATCATTAACGATATCCACAAGCTCCGGAGGAGCGGTACTTTTGTAGCATCACATCAATAGCGTACAATCAAGCCCTGTAGGGGCGACATTATTGTTGCAAATTCAATGCGCGATCGGCTCTGACGTTAATCTAATATTGTATCGATTATTTTTGTCATCATTTTTGCCCGCTTATCGCAAAAATGCCGCCAAAAATTCATATGGTATAATTCCTCACAACGGGCTCTGCCCGTTGCTACAAATATGTAGCCCCTCCGGGGCTTTAAAATCATTACAACTCCTAAAAGCCGGACAGCATAAATGAAAAAGTTAAAGATTACTAAAGTGCTCTTCCTCCGACGCTCATGGCTTTTAGAGATTAACTTTGCATCCAATCTCCGGTAAATTGGATTATTACTTACTTTTGTGCCGCTAAAAGAAAGTATTACCGTATTGATTTGATCATAATGTTCCAAACAAAAATCAAATCAATACGAGTATTATTCCGACAAGAAATAATTGTGTTTCTGAGGGCAAATAATTACTGTCGGCATAAGCAAAGAAAAGCTCGTGGCTGGGCTGCAAATTAATGGCCAGTGGTCAAGGGTCATGAAATTAATGCCGAAGAAGCAAGGCGCCGATTTTAGTAAGATGATCGTTTATCCATGTCAATAAAACAATTTTATATAATTTTCTTTATCCTTCTGTGGAGTTCCTGCATTGTCGCAGAAATAGGCAGACCAGAAAGGATATTATATGTAATGTTCGAAGACAACGATTCTTATCCTATTGTTATAATGTTTGGCACTTCTGAAAAAATTCATATCAAAGAGTATGATTTACATAAGTTAAAGCTAAATAGCTTACGAGGCGGCGAGACTTACTTATTTGGATATTTTAGAATTAACGAACAAGATCCAAATGACGCAAAACATATTTTGATTAAAAAACAAAATGGTAATATAATTAAGGAATATTCTTATAACGAAATTATTAAAATGAATTCCATTAAACTTGATTCAATTAATACTTATATAATCAAGGATCTTAATTAGTAATAAATTCAAATCGAGGTGAAATGCTCATGGAAAAAATCTTATTTTGTCTAATAGCATTTTTCGCAATAGTCCTTTTATACATTTATAATAGAATCAAATTCCAGGATATTAGAATAAAAGATTGTTCGAAAAACTCAATGTTTTATCTACCAAAGAATGTAAAACATCCATATCAACTTACTGCTTACTTGGAAGGACAAATTGATGGCAAAGGTATCCGTCCAACGAAGTACCTATGTGAATTATTTTGCCCAATTCTGGGGTAAGAGCTCTTCGATCCTGTTAATTGGATGATCATTTATTCTATTGAACACATCAATGAGCCATTCGTAAGGATTGATATTATGTAATATACAAGTAGCAAATAAGGAATAGACCATTGCAGCCCTTTGAGCGGATTCATGAGAGCCTGCAAATAAATAATTTTTACGACCCAGGGCTATAGGCCGAATTTTATTTTCAATGAGATTATTATCAATTTCTACTTCTCCATGGTCGATATAATTGCTCAGCTGCCTCCATCTTTTTAATGTATATCCTATGGCTTCACCCAAGGAGGATGCCGGAAGGATATTTTGAATGGAGAGATTGTCCAGGTAGCTTTTTATTTTCTGAAGAATAACTTTACTCTGATCCTGTCTGATTTTTCTTCTCTGTTCATAATTCAAATTCTGATCTCTGCAATGCTTTTCAACATTGTATAGCTCTTGAATAAGTGATAATGTTTTTTCGGCTTCCGGCTTATATGATTCTAATGCCTTGTCGAATTTTCTCCTGGCATGTGCCCAACAGCTGAACATTTGCATTCCAGGGATCTGTTGCAATTTTTCATAAGGGCCATACCCATCTACTTGATTCTTTCCAACAAATCCATTCAAGTGGTTATTCATACTCTCACTGCTTCTGGATTTTTGGTAAGTGAATAATACCAACTTGTTTACGGGTGCATAACTGGCCCAGATATAACCCAGGTGTGCTGATCCTTCTTTGTCTTCGCTTAGCACTTTATAGGTCGTTTCATCCGTTTGAATATATTCTTGTTCCAGTACGGCGGCTTTTAATTTATTATAAACCGGAATGAGTAAATCCAGATATTGATGCATAGACTCACCCAGACTTGATTTACTTATCGCTACGTTATGATCTCTTTTGAACTGCTGGATCATCCGATACAGAGGCATGTGATCCATGTACTTGCTTACTATCGTATGTGCCATAAATTGCGGTCCAAATTGCGATTTGGGCACTGGCTTTGAGGGCATAGGGGCTATTTTGATCTTTTTTGTCTGATCATCTACATACTTTGGCCTTTCGATGCGATTTACATGAAATACACCAGGAGTGTATTCGAGTTCTTCTGTAACAAGTAGCCCTATGCGTCGGTCTGTATCTTTCTTATCTTCTGGTTCAATAACTTCGATTTGACGAAGTAGATGTGACGGCAATTCTTTGCGCCCCCCTTTGCGATGCACGGGCTTCGTTCTTTCGTAGCTGATTTGCTCAGTGAGGTTCTCTAATTTATTTTCTTCGGGAACCACCTCGGAAAAGAGTGTTCCAGGAGGAAAGGGCTTTTCTTCTGAAATAAACCGTTCTGATTTCTTTCCAAATATTAAGCGTTTGAGTTGTGCTATTTCCGCACGCAGATATGCATTCTCTTTTTTGTACTCAACTATTTCTTGTTGGAGTGATAATACTATTTCTTCTACGTTGTTCACTCCCTCAAGGTAGGAATATTTCTTGATTCTGCAAAATTATTTTCTACAATTTTATATCGTTTTCTATACCGAATACTTCGCAATTTTATCCCTTGCAGCACACATGTTAGCTGAGTCCAATTGATCGTAAATTTAGTGCTATCACCTGACGTCTTAATGACTTCATAGGTGCCCTGCTCCAATTTCTTGCTCAACAATACCAGGCCGCCGGTATCATATACTAGCAATCGAATCTGGTTGCGGCGTTTATTAAAAAACACATAGACACTTCCATCTACTGGATTGCTCTCCATGACACTCCTAATTATACCCAATAAACCATTATATCCCTTGCGGAAATCAGTTATCCCGCTATACACAAAGTATTGATGACCGCTGGTAAAGGGGATCATCCTATACCATTCTTCTTATGCTAAGGCTTAATATCTGAGGACTATGCTTCCCAAGGCGAATATGAACTTCTTCCTTATATTCAATCTCTACTATATGATTCTCGTGTGCTTGGCCTATATGTATCGGGACAAAACCTGGATCACCGGCCTCCTCGTTGTATTTCCTATTCCAGTAATAATAACGGTGTAAAGGAAGCCCTTTTGCTAACATAAATTGCTTTATGCTCAGACCGCTACATGCTAACTCATCACTTAATTGATCAAATTCTTGCTTTGTCATCATTTTCCTATTTCTCGCAAAGCTATGACCTGTTCTATTCCAGGCTTATAGGCAGTTTACTGGACGGATACTGGCAAAGCAAGAATTAATAAAGATACTATTGGTCCCGGCGAGGTGAATCAACTTCTATTTTTTGGCGATTGGTATGACGAACAATTCCCTATTGAATACCAAAACATCAGTGTTAAATATGGTCACCTGACAATAGTATACAGGTTTGACTAAATTAAAATCGGCTCATCGAATACAGGGAGTTAATTCTAGTCCGCACATTACTGAAGACTTTGCTTTCTGAGATGAAATACAAATCGATTGAAGTAAAAGTCAGTTTAAAATAACAGATGTCATCATCAAGTAATTTGGGCAGATACTCGAATGTAAAAATATTGGCCACAAGCATCTCGTTAGAATTCAGGAACCACACATGATCAAAAGTTCAAATCCACAAGCGTTGTATTACCAAGAAAAAGCCCCGGTGCTTGTCAGCGCCGGGGCCTTGAGGAAGTGATCTGTTTGGGACTCGAACCCAAGACCCACGGCTTAAAAGGCCGTTGCTCTACCGACTGAGCTAACAGATCTCCTAGATAAAAAATGCCTTCTTTAAAGGCAGCGCAAAATTAGATTTTGGCAGCCTAATTTCCAAATACTTTAAATATTTTTATCAAATGTGCAAAATCAGGCGTCTACCTTATGGTTTTTGTTGTTCTGCCGGAATACCTGCTGGATAAACGGACCTGACAGAAAATCATCCGGATCAAGCCTTGACTGGAGGACTATGCCCTGATACCCTGATTTGAGTACAATCCGTGCCGCTTCAAGCATAGGCGCAGCAGTCGTTACCTGGATGGCCTTCAGCCGGTGCGAACCTACCGTCATCGGGCTGATTGACTGTGCTTTTTCATACTGCCTGAGCTGACCGTTGCGGTCACGGCCAGTAACAGAGGCGTAGATAACGATCAGATCATCATCAAGAAAAGGAACTGACTGAAGCATTCTCTCAAGCAACTCGCTAGTATTACGCTCCTGATTACACTGCGCAAGTTGCTCCCGCACCCAATTGTAATGACCGGGATACCGGATCGTCTTGTAATCCAGCGAAGATACCTTTCCCTCGAAAAACTGGGGAAGGTCCGCAGCACCACCGGAAGTATAATCTTCTTCATAGCTGATGCCGTCAATGATTCGCGAAGTAGTTCCTGACAGTGCCGGCACCGTGGTGATCCTGCCATTGCGCAAGACATAGGCGTCGTTGTTGTATTCGGTAGCGACGCCAACCGGACTCCAGGTAAAAGCATAATAATGAGGTGCTTCTACATGGCGCGTCAGGGCGCCAACTCTCATTTTGATTGCATCTACTGCAATATCCTGAAAATCGCGGGTGAAGTCTTTGTAAAGCTTGTGCGCCAGAATATTGATGTATCCCGGTGCAAGTCCGGATTGCAATACAAACGCCTTACTGGATTGAGCAGCCATCTGCATAATCTCCTCTGTCTCCCTTACATATTCGGTCAGGTTGACATAATGCATATTGTATTTGAGGGCATATGAAGCCATCCTGGGTGCCTGATCGCCAGGCAGGCAATCGAGCAATATGTCGCCGGAATGAAACACATAATCCATCTCATTCGACAGCGTGCTTCGATCAATCTCAAATCCTTCCACTGGGCAAACCGTAGAACTACCTTCACGGATCCACTGCGCTATATTCTGCGCAACGGATTTATCCATGTCACCAATATAAATCTCCGCATCAATGCCCGGACTGTCCGCAAGAATCAATCCCACAGCCCGTCCAATACCCCCTGCCCCCGCGATAATTACCTTGCTTCTATCCAGCATACCCTAAAATTCTTTTTGAAGTTACAAAGATATAGCAAGGTGTCAATCCAGCCTGTTAAGCGTCATTTCGCTTCGACACAACAAGGTGTTAATAAATTTATTACATATAAAATATTTAATATATATAAATTTTAAAATTCATATTATATATTTTATTAATATATATATATCAGTTTATCTGTAATAAATAGTAAATAAATTATTTTAATATGATATAATACATATACATTAGCGCAACATTTCATGTATAATCTACTATCCTAATGGCGCGTTCAAAAAACAAAAAAGGTTCGTTTAAAGACCTTTGGATCCAATTCTGGAAGGATGAGCGAATCGGCAAAATCGCAGCGGTCAGCTGTTTTATGATTTCCATCTATCTCCTGCTCTCCTGTACTTCTTATTTATTTACCTGGACCATCGACCAGGACAAGGTACTCCAGCACTCCTGGCGCATCCTGTTCCGACCGCGTGTAGAAGTCAGCAACTGGGTCGGACGACTGGGTGCCCTCAGCTCCCACTACCTGTTTTACTATGGCTTTGGCATAGCCTCATTCCTGCTTATTCCTGTTGCCGTACACCTTGGTTTTAGGCTTTTGAATAACCGTGGATGGTATAGTTTTCTGCGTTTCGTGACACACACTTTCCTGATCATGGCCTTCCTGTCCATGACCCTGGACTTCATATTAAGCGCCAACCCATTTCCCTTTGGCGGAGCTTTTGGGGCGCGCTCCAACCAGGTCCTTAGTTCATTCCTCGGTTCACTGGGATTGGGTGTGACGCTGATCTTTTCAATTTTAGGATTATTTATCTGGTTTATTAACCCAAGCTTTCAAAGCCTACAACTACACACCGATTCAGGGCATATAAACTGGGGCGGCATATTTAATTTCAAATCCGGATCAGATGCTGAAGCGGGAGACAAGGATAACAATCCGGAGAGCTTTTTCAAAAACGGCGCACCTGCAGGCGCCAGAAAGGATATTGATTTCGGCGAATCCGCGGAAGTGGGTGGATTGGCTGCCACGATTGGATTTCAATCCGATGAACTGATGGCAGAAACCCCGGTCTCTAATCTCTCACTTGAAATAGATGAGAGCCCTTCACCCAATGATTTTTCGACTGAGCCAATGCCGCGCACCGAAACACGCGTTCAGATTCCGAGTGTTATGGAGGTTGATGAAGACGAATGGGAACCCGAAGGACTTTCCCCGTATGACCCGAAAGCGGACCTCAGTACCTATGCATTTCCCGATCTGGAGCTACTGAATAATTACGATGATCAAAAGTTTGAAATAGACCGCACTGAACTTGAATCCAACAAGAATCAGATTATTGCAACCCTACAGAACTATAAAATAGAAATTCAAAAAATCAAAGCTACTATTGGGCCAACCGTGACACTCTATGAGATTGTACCTGCTCCCGGTGTCAGAATATCCCGCATCAAGAGCCTTGAAGATGATATCGCAT
Source organism: Saprospiraceae bacterium (assembly GCA_046329325.1). GTDB lineage: Bacteria > Bacteroidota > Bacteroidia > Chitinophagales > Saprospiraceae > Vicinibacter. The sequence continues at coordinate 2,894,598 of JAXLUU010000001.1, read as the reverse complement.
TGAGCTTATCTGCACAGGGCATACGTATCATCGCGCCCATACCCGGCAGAGGAACCATCGGGATTGAAGTAGCTAATAAAAATAAACAGATTGTCCCGCTCAAGGAATTGCTTCGCTCTGAGCGCTTTACCGATCCTAAAATGGAACTTCCGATTGCCTTGGGTAAAAATATATCCAATGAGGTCGTCGTAGCCGATCTCACCAAAATGCCTCACTTACTGATTGCCGGAGCGACCGGCCAGGGTAAATCAGTGGGAATTAACACGATCCTGATGTCACTGCTCTATCGCAAGCATCCGGCAGAAGTGAAGCTTGTACTGATTGATCCCAAAAAGGTAGAATTACCAATCTATACCGAGATAGAAAAACACTTTCTTGCACAGCTTCCGAATCAGGAAGAAGCCATTATAACTGACACCAGCAAGGTTATCTATACGCTCAATTCACTTTGCATTGAAATGGATCAGCGCTATGAACTGCTGAAGATGGCCCGCACAAGAAATATCCTCGAATACAATGATAAATTTATTCGCCGCAGGCTGAATCCGGAGAAGGGACACAAACATCTCCCCTACATTGTATTGATCATCGACGAATTTGCAGATCTCATTATGACTGCCGGCAAGGAAGTAGAAATGCCCATCAGCAGACTGGCCCAGCTTGCGCGCGCAGTTGGAATACACCTGATCATCGCGACCCAGCGTCCTTCTGTTAAAATTATTACCGGACTGATCAAAGCAAACTTCCCTTCCAGAATGGCCTTTAAGGTCACTTCCAATATCGATTCCAGAACGATTCTCGATACCGGTGGAGCAGAACGATTGATTGGCCGCGGAGACATGCTCTACAGCGTTGGCTCTGATGTCATACGTCTGCAATGTGCATTTGTCGACACCCCGGAAGTAGAACGTGTCATCAAATCAATTGCCAAACAAAGATCCTACGGAACTCCTTACCTGCTACCTGAATTCAAACAGGACGATGCGAACGGAGAAGAATCCGCACTGAATGCAGACGAAATGGATGACATGTTGGCAGAAGCTGCACGTCTCGTTGTACAAAGCCAGCATGGCAGTACCAGTATGATCCAGCGCAGACTGAAGCTCGGTTATAACCGTGCCGGCAGGATTATGGATCAAATGGAAAGTCTCGGCATCGTCAGTTCAAGTGAAGGCAGCAAACCCAGAGAAGTGTTGGTGTTCAACGAAGTTGAACTAGAGAATATATTATCCAAGTACAAACGTTTTTAGCAATTTTTCAACCACCTCAGCTGCAAACGTGCAGTTGAGAATGATAGTAGATTTTAAGCCCCGGCGCCACCGGGGCTTATTTTTTATATTTTTGATTCATGATTCCGCTCGCTGAAAGAATGAGACCCCGCACCTTGCAGCATGTGATGGGACAAGCTCAACTTACCGGTCCAGGTAAAGTACTCTCTGATGCCATTAGAACCGGTTACTTGCCTTCCATTATTCTTTGGGGTCCTCCAGGTGTTGGCAAAACAACGATCGCCCATCTCATCGGACACGAACTTGCAAGACCCGTATTTACATTGTCGGCAATCTCTGCCGGGGTGCGGGAAGTCCGGGAAGTGATTGCCTTAGCAGAAAAAAGCCGAGTTGATCGCGGAGCTACCCCTATCCTATTTATCGATGAGATCCACCGCTTCAACAAGGGCCAGCAGGATGCCTTGCTTGGCGCCGTTGAAAAAGGGTTGGTTACGCTTGTTGGCGCCACCACTGAAAATCCATCCTTTGAAGTTAACAACGCCTTGCTTAGCCGGGCTCAGGTCTATGTCCTGAATCCTCTCGACGACGAGAGCCTTCTCTCAATAACAAAAAGAATAATTCTTGAAGATGAGTTATTCAGCGCGAAGGCTGTAGAGCTTAAGGAGACTTCAGCGCTCTTTGAATTATCCGGAGGCGATGCACGCAAGCTTTGCAATATCATGGAAATGATTGGTCATTCTCCCGGCATGGAAATTCAGGTTACCGATGAACTGGTTCGTAATCTTGTAAGTCAGAACATCGCGCAATATGATAAGGGCGGAGAATTGCATTACGATATCATTTCGGCATTCATCAAATCGGTCCGGGGATCTGATCCAAACGCAGCTTTGTATTGGTTTGCCCGTATGTTACAGGGTGGCGAAGATCCAAATTTTATTTGCCGCCGGTTGGTTATACTGGCTTGCGAAGATATTGGTCTCGCCAATCCCAACGCTTTGCTCATAGCGCAGGCAGCACAGCAAGCGGTGCATCTTATAGGATGGCCTGAAGGCCGAATTGTACTCAGTGAAGCAATCATTTATCTGTCCAGTTCTCCTAAATCCAACAGCGCTTATCTGGCGGTGGAAAATGCGATCGCTGCAGCCGCAAAACATCCTAAAGAACCAGTACCGCTGCACCTTCGCAATCCGGTGACCGGGCTGATGAAAAAATTTGAATACGGAAAAAACTACCAATATGGACATCAGTATAAAGGCAACTTTATTCCACAGCAATACCTGCCAGATGCCCTACGCGAAGATAAATATTATGAACCCGGCAAAAATGCCACGGAGAATAAAATACTGGAAAACCTTAAGAATTGGTGGAAAGATAAATATTGATACGGCACAGACTATTTGCAATCATCCACGCTGTTCCATGCTCCGGGCCGACTAATCTTGGGTTCCACACGTTTCCATCCTGCATTGTATTCCTGAAATTCATTGGTATTGTTGCTAAGAATAAACTCTGCAGAACCGACCGTCAGATTTGCTGAACCTGATCCACCGAAGCAGACCGAACCATTACCTGATGATAAATAAACACCCATATTCAGTGTGCGGTCACAAACATATTGAAATCCATCTTTGACCGTAAACACGGCGCGCATCTGTTCATAGGGCGTGCTCTTGTTGAAATTTGCCCAGAGCACATTGCCCGAAGGATCAATTGCTGACCGGAGCATTCCGCCACTGTGACCATAAGAGTCCGCAACCAGAACAATATTTCCTTTGGAATCAAAAGTTGCAGCTTTTATTCCTTGCTCCTGATTCGTCTGATACGTCTTTGACCAGATTATTTTACCTCCTTTGTCGGTCTTCACAACCAGTAGATCTGTTCTGTTGGCAAGATTCCGCGAACGCCCGCAGAAATATAATTCCCCTCCGGTGGATTCAAGCACTTTATTAAAGTCCACGTCAAGAAACTGCTCACGGTCGACCAGAAATTTCACCTGATATGCAAGCTCACCCTGGACTGTAAAACGCATGACGGAAATCATGTAATATTTCTTATGGGTTCCACCGTCGATGTAAGCACCTTTCTGTTTGAAGCAAGTCAGAAAATCACCATTACGCAGCGCAACAATATCTGACATCACGTCGATCATATCGACTTTACGATTCCACATTACCTTTCCTTCCTGATTGATCAAAGTAAACACGCCATAGTAAGGAGACCATGCCGAAGGGGCCTTGGAGAGCACTACCACATTACCTTTACTATCTGCGCAAAGCGCGGGTTCTTCGAATGGCATCAGGCTGTCGGCACGCAACAACCATTTAAGTTCCAAATCATTGCCAAAACTGGCCACCATAGAAGCTTTGTCCTCAAATCCATATCCACTTGAAACGATTTGCCCGGCAGCCAAACCCAACTTCTCCAGACGAAAAGCGTTCTGTCCGTCACCCAGACCGATCACATGATCTGCTTCACCTTTCGCATTCAACTTCAGTAGGACACCTTCCTTACTTCCGCCGGTCGAACTTTCACCACAAATCACCAGGCTCTGATCACCCAGTCTCAATGCATCCGTAGTGATGCCCTTATTTTCGAAATGAAAAGCTTTCTGGCTACCAGAGTAATGGGTGCAGGAAGCTGCAATCACAAATAGAAACACAAATCTCATAACCGTATTTTCCGCAAATATCATGAATTTTTATAATATAAGAAGACGTAACCTGTTTCTGACTCCTTAAATGCTACTTCTCGTTATTGATTGATTGACGGTGGATCAGGAAGATTGGTTGTATTTCCAGCCGGTTTGACAGTCAGTCTGGAAAAAATAAAGTAAAATAACAAAATGTGTATCGTTCCAAAGATTTCAAATCCAATGAGGTGATATGGGAATCCTCCCGTGACGAGCGGATTATCAACCTTCGGAGGTTCGCATAAATAGATATAATTTGAATGTAGAAAATAATTTGTAATGCCTACAGAAAAAAGCAAAACGTGTGCAACGATCCAGATTCTGAAAAAGGCGCGGTGACGAAGTCGCAGGCCCACTACATAATATAAATAAATTGGTGTGAGAATAATCGTAGCATGTGCGATGTAATAATCCAAAAAGAGGTATGGCGAATAACCATGCGTCATTTCAGGCGTAATAATACTTTGTACAGCACCGCCAATTCCCAACAGCAATAAAAACTCAAAAACCGAGGCATTGAGCGTGTACAAAGCAAAAATTGAGCACAGGTAAGAAATGCCGCAAAGATGAAGTGGCAGACTATCCGCGAGATGGAATGCGTCATTATACCAAAGATAACCGTAGAAAAACAGCTCCCGCATCAGCAAGAGCATTGCGAATCCCTTTCGGAACGAATATTCTCTCTCAGACCTACGGAAGAAAAACCCAAGCCAGATGACCAAAGCGATATAGATCACCGATCCTGAAAAACCTACCCACCATAGGCCTGAATTCATTCCAACCAAAAAATGGTCATGCATACCCTGGCGAAATTAATTAAATATAACTAAGTGTTTAAAATTTTATACTTAGTCTGTATGGCTAAGGATCTATTGATGGATTGCGCATTTAACGTTCGTGCGCTGCCTGCAATAACCCTGATATAAATTCACCTAGAATTTCTTCTGGATGCATATAATAACGCATCTTAAACTTCCGGTAGGCATCATCCGCTGGTGAGGCTGAGGAGACATAGGCAGACCAGTCCAAAAGCTCCGCTCCTAACCCGTGTGCGATTGCAACTTTGTCTGTCTCTCTTTCGAACTTGCGGTGAAAATGTCGGTTGAGATAACGAAGGCCGTACCATGCAAGTTGTTTGCTGGACATTTTTTCAAAACACACGATATGGGCCAATTCATGCCCGATAAGCCCCGTCCATGCATGTTCAGGTACCTCACAGATTACAATGCCATTGTGGTTTTCGCAGTAATTGTCAACCCATACCGTGTATTGCCTGTGCCCCTTTGAGAAAAGGGACTTTAAATCCGGTCTGGTCTGCATCGTAGTCTTAATATTACGGTTCTTGAACTTAATATCTACCTCCTTTAGTTCTGGATAATGCGACAGTGCGGAAGAAACTGCTCTCGCTAGAAAGACAGGACTGACGCAATGATCAACATGACATAAACTTGCGGGTCCATTGCAATCAAAACGTTGCGTATAACAAAATTGTAAAAAAATCAAGTTTAGTAAGACCGCAATACGCATCGAGCTATCCCCGCGATTTAATTATTGGAATTGTAAATTAAACACTAGCCAGAATCTACTGACCAATGCAAAATTAGCTTTTCGGTGTAAAATTAGCGGATAAATATGTGTAATAATTCAGCCCAATTCACTGATTGACGAGTCGATTAGGTTACTAGAAATCAATCGTTAGCGGCTAATAACCAGAATTCCTGCATGATTATCAGCATCTAGAATGTATCCACCTTCCGGCAGATCCTCCAGATTAACTGATTTATCAACACCCTGTTTAAGAATAACACCACCCAAAGACCTAATCCGGTAATGCGTCAATTCACCGAAGAGTACAATATCTTTTGCTGGATTCGGATAAAATAAAGGTCTTATTTTATTTTTAAGTGTATTATCAAAAACTCCTACCAAGCCTGGAAGAGTATATCTTTTGAGCCAATTCCAATGATAGGTCGCAGCATGCATAGGATGATTAAGACCATTTGGATACTCATGCTCCATATTCTTGACTTCTACAAGATAAAACACATTAAGCGGATCATTGACCTTCCCTTTGAAGATTGCCGCAACAACATTATTGGTATCTCCGATTGTTTGGTAATTTGAAGGTTCCAGATTAAAGGTGTTAATATATGGAACCACCTGCTTGGCATACAAGAACGGATATTTAGGATAAAGTACATTAAATCCCATTGGCACAACTTTATCTGTCGTTCCAAGACCAGAAATAATATTGTTGTCCATATTTCCAAACATATTCATGACGGGGAGATTACGCTTTGGCTTTAGTACAGTATCTCTTGGCAAGGCCCCTCCACCACCAACACCAATCGTTGCCGCGATGATATCACCCAAATCCACCGCACAACGCGCAGCCATCTCACCCCCATTTGAAAAACCGACCGTATAGGTTTTAGAAGCATCTATGGCAAACCGTGCTTTCATTTGATTGATTATTTCCTTTACAAATAGCACGTCATCTTTGGCAATTTGCCCTTCGCATAACGGGTCTCCATCCTGAGGGTATGCATTGAACTTGCTGGATAACTTGCGCTCTCCATTTTCCATAACACAATAAATCAGTGCCGATGGATATACTACAAGGATATTGGCCGTGTCAGCTACATCGTTCCACCCCGAGTGATTATACATTAAATTACCGTCTTGTCCGGATCCGTGAAAAAAAATAACCATCGGCGTTGATTTCGTACTGTCATATCCTTCCGGAATGTGAACGAAATACTCTCGATCAACATCTTCTACCTTGGTAACGATTCGCATCTTAGTACCTTTAGTAGTAACGTTGAGATCTTCTGTCGTAAACTTACTAAACCATTTCCAATGTTGCTCAGGCGACCATGAAGCATAATTATGAGCGAGGTCTTTTACAAAAATATACCTGAATTCATGCGAATCGGAAGAATTTTTTGGCCAATAAGTGGCGATCAATGCGATATTGGAATCTCCAGAAAGTGTGTATTTCGGGTCTAATTCCAAATTCCTGATGCAATTATTGGCAATTCGATAATGTTTCCCATTTAAGTAAGTTAATCCGGGAATTGTAATTAATGAGTCAAAGTACATCATTGGCACAGGCGGGAAATCAGGTCCAACGTTGCCTGGTCCATAATCCTTATTACCGACCTGAAACAGAAATGGTATTTTCCTTGCCGGATGATAAACCGTATCAAGATGAAAAGAGGAGGCATTACTGCAGACCGCAGTCAAAACATCACTCATTTCAATACTGCACTTTGCCGCCATAGAGCCACCATTACTAAATCCATTCAAGTAGACCCGATGCTCATCAATACTATATTTTGTCAAAACTTCCTGCAACACCTTCCTCAAGAATTTAACGTCATCTTTTGGATTTTCACCCGATTGAAATTCCCAATCCGCATCAGGCTGTGTATTCCATTTAGTGATCGTCTTATATTCACCATTGTCAATAATCCGATATTTCAGAGAGGATGGGAATACTGCTATAAATCCTTCCTTGTTGCTCATTTCAACCCAGCCAGATGTTGCATACATTAATTCACCGTCACCACTGGTTCCATGCAGCATAAAAACCACTGGAACCTTCTTAGTACTATCATAGGTTGGAGGAACATGTACAATATATTCCCTTTTGACACTATCCACCACCGTATTGTAAGTAAACTTTTGAGCCAGAAGACTGGAAACAATGCAAATCGACAGTACGATTATCTTTCCGAATAAATTAATTTCTTTCATTGATTAATAAGTTTTGAAAAGCAAAATTAGATATGCTTACAAAAATCGCACTACCCGCACGGGTAGTTTTGCCTAATTGTTTTAGATGATATCAAATCTTGAATTAATTTTACAACATTCTTTTGTTGAAGAAGCCCCATCATTCTTTGGCAAACTAAATTCTGATTAAAATGAAATATATTGTTAGCTTCATACTATTGACAACTTGCTTAGAAATTTCAGCACAGAAACAATACTCAGATTCTTTAGAAACCTACAGACAAATATCATCAATCCTTGAAAAAGGAATTGATGAAGCTTTGAATCATAATACAACTGAATGTTATCGCAATTTTGATGAGGCTTATCAGATTTCATTAGCCAATAAACTATTCAATTTAATTCCGGTAATTATCATCGCACAGAGTAGGTTATATCTTCTGGAAGAAAATTTTGACGATGCCCTTTTATGCATTAAAAAAACAGAATCATACATTGCGAATAATAAAAACACATCACTTGCCGGAGACTATTATGAATTTCTCGGCCAATGCTATTTGCATCAAAAGAAGCTTGAGGACGCATTAGATTGCTTTAAAATTTCAGATCAAATAAGATCAAGAATTGAGCCCGCTAAAAACTGGAGGACCTACAATGGAATGGCGCGTGTCTACAAACTACTCAATGATATTGATCAATCCGAAAAATACAGTGCCCAAGCCGCAAGATTATCCAAAATACAAAATTCAAGAAGAATAATATTAGACCTCAAGAGCGAACTTAAATTTGATGAACAATCTGGAACCATCGCTTACCTAAGTCAAGAAAACCTCAAAGCAAAAATTGAAATACAGAAATCTAAAATAAAATTTATAATATTATTGTCAATACTATTACTCTTTATGTCTCTTAGCATTATGCTTATCATTCTACTCAGACAAAGAAGCAAATACAATAGAGAAATAGCCAATAAAAATCAGATTATCTCCAAAAATCTGGCAGAGAAAGATATATTAATGCAAGAAATTCACCATAGGGTAAAAAACAACCTTCAGTTAATTTCAAGTCTTTTAAGCCTTCAATCACGCGTAGTTGACGACAAAAAAGCTGCAGATGCGTTATTGCAAAGCCAAAGCAGAGTCATATCCATTTCATTAATTCACGAATCATTGTACAAAGAGGATCCTTCAACAGAGGCAGATCTCAAAGAATATTTAACAAGCTTAAGCCAAAGAATATTTGAAACGTATAATATCCAGGGTGACAAAATAAAACTATTCCTGGATTTACAAAACATCAATATGGATGTCGGCGATTTGATTCCCCTGGGCTTAATCATCAATGAATTGATAACCAATTCACTAAAACACGCATTCACAATAAGTAATGAGGGCAGCATCTGGATTTCCAGTTACCGGAAGGAGAACTCACTTTATATTAAAATAAAGGATAACGGAACAGGCATTGAATCCACCTCCATGGATTCAGGATTTGGAACAAAACTGATTGACACATTTTCGAAGAGATAGAATGCACAAATAGAGCGAAACTATTCCGATGGCACAGAAGTAATAATTATACTACCAAATTACTTTAATGTCCATGCATAACAAATCAATGCTCCGGCTGCTAATCATTGAGGATGAAGCTTTGATTGCAGAAGACATTAAAGATATTTGTGAATTATCGGGTTTTAAGTCTATTCAAATTTGTTATTCCGGAAAGCAAGCAATTTCAATTATTACAAACAATGAATTTGAAATAGCAATTATTGACATCAACCTAAATACCGGATATTCCGGATTCGATATTGCTGACTTCATCAAGCTACAGCAAAAAAAACTGCCCTATATTTTTTTAACATCCTACTCAGACAATAAGACCCTTCAACGAGCCAAAGATTACAAGCCTTTGGCATATATCACCAAACCTTTTAGAAAAGAGCAACTCGTTTCGACGCTGGAAATAGTCTTTATGAACTATCACAGCAGCAAACTACATCAAGATGATCAAAGTAATCGAAACTCTTTATTAACCACTCTTAGCCCACGGGAATTTGAAATTGCCAACCTGATTTTTGAAGGAAAATCAACGACCCAGATCGCAAATAAATTGTGTCTTTCAACCAACACAATTAAATTTCATTTAAAGAAGGTTTATGAAAAACTGGAAGTACAAAACAGAATTCAACTCATTAAAATTCTTGGCAATTAGACTGATTCACTGACTTCCAATCAAACCAATTCCATCGCTCCGATCGGCCTGAATACTAATACAAGTGGAGCTGCGGGGATTCGAACCCCGGTCCAGAGAAAGAACCTGACAACTTTCTACATGCTTAGTCTCCAGTTGGATTGTCAGGATGAGCAGAGGTTAGGAGACGACCTTGAACAACCTTATTTCCTGTTTGTCTCGACCAGTATGCGGAAAAAATACCAGTCCAGCCCGATGGGTTTGATGCACAGCAGGGATTTATCGGACGTCAGTCCCGTGTGCAGATGCTATTTAATTCCTAGAATTAAGCAGCAACGGCAAAAGAAGTATTGCCATTTATGGATCGATAACCATTTAATAACGCAGTGAGCTACCGTGCTGCGGCATGCTTATTGACCGACTACATTTCCTGTCGATTCCAGTCAGCCCCCTATACATTTATAAGTGTTATGATAACTCTGCAACCCCTACGAAAGTTCCCGTTTTCTGCCATTTTTGACATTTCTTTGATCCGAAGAGTACACTCAAGCGTTTTCATTTACATTTGAGCCAAAACCAAACCAATGCTCTTTGACCAAAGTGCTTTCCCGACGACCTCTGAACGATTCATGCGGTATGCCGCCATTGATACCCAGGCAGATCCGCTTTCAACCAACTACCCTTCTTCGGAAAAACAAAAAGAGCTTTCCAAACTTATCGCCTCAGAACTGGAGCTCGCGGGCATCAGCTTTGAACTCAATGAATTCGGGTACATCTATGCAAGGATACCATCTAATTCCAATAAAAAGGTTCCTACCATTTGCTTTTGCGCCCATCTGGATACGGCACCAGATTGCAGTGGCTCTGGTGTCAAACCACTGTTACACCGATCTTACAATGGCGATGTAATCATTCTCCCGGACGACCCATCCGTCATACTTGATCCGGCAGAAATTGCTGAATTGGCCCAAAAAAAAGGGGAAGATATCATCACCGCTTCGGGTCTTACACTACTAGGTGCCGATGACAAGGCAGGTGTATGTTGTATTATGGAAGCCTCGCTTTATCTCCTGAGACATCCAGAAATAAAACATGGTGAGGTGGTCTTGCTTTTTACGACTGACGAAGAGATTGGGCGAGGCGTTGATAAAGTTGATATAGACAAACTTAAATCAGACTTTGGCTATACTATGGACAGCGGCGCACTTGGCTCCTTTGAAGATGAGACATTCTCAGCCGACGCCTGTTCTATTGAGATAGATGGGATATCAACACACCCCGGTTATGCCAAAGGCAAAATGCAGAATGCCCTCAAAATCGCCTCAGAGATCATTGCTTCACTTCCAAAAGACAGGCTATGTCCGGAGGCTACAGATGAACGTGAGGGTTTTGTGCACCCTACAAGAATCACCGGTGAGTTGGGGCATGCCAGAATTGAATTCATCCTACGTGATTTTGACACTGAGAAACTGACCGATCACTACAATGAAATACTGAGGATTTGCGATGATGTGACCCGTCGCTATCCGGGTTCATTTTACAAAGCCAGCAGAAAGGAGCAATACCGAAATATGAAAGAGGTACTCGTCAAACATCCCGAGGTTAGCAATTACGCAATCCGAGCGATTCAACAGTCTGGCATAAGTCTCAAGCAAGGGATCATCCGAGGCGGAACTGATGGCAGCCGTCTGTCGTTCATGGGACTTCCCTGTCCCAATATTTTCGCGGGCGAGCAGGCTATTCATTCTAAAAAAGAATGGGTATCTGTACAAGACATGCAAAAAGCCTCTGAAGTAATTGTTCGCATCCTGAGCATTTGCGAAGCAGAGTCAAAAGCTTAAAAGTTTTATATCTACAATACTTTTGAAAGGAGGCTCCACTGAAAGGTGGATAAGGCACGATAAGATTTAATGCATAAGTCAGGTTAAAGCAACTACCTTTTCTATTAAGAAATATTCTCAATCGTTAATAGAGCCTTTAGTTTTTGTGCAGAAATCAAGATGGTCAATCTCCTTTCCTAACTTATTGCAATGCTATTATTGCTACATTTATTTCAACCTTGGAATAATCACAGCGCAGACATTAACAGAAAGTAACAATTGAGTAACTCAAATACTTTTCTCTTACCTTTTCTTTTTTACAGCTTCAGCTTTGGTGGATTTCTTTTTATCTGTGATTCCTGATATTTTTTTATTTACGGCTGCCTTACCTTTTGCCGAAGATCCAGAATTCTCTTTTGTGGTTGTGGATGATTTTTTACTCTTTTTGTCAAAAGCTCCAGGGATCTGAGCTTCTATGATTTTTTTAAAATCCTCAAGTCCCATTGTAGAAGCAAGTTCCGAAGTAACACGCTGATCATTGACCTTTGGGATGTTTACTAGTTTTTTCCCGAACTTGATATAGGGTCCCCATCGACCGTTCTCCACTGAGATCTTTTCTTCAGGCCATTGATGAATATAGCGTTTGGACTCTTTTTCAATCTTTGCTTCAATCAGCGGAATGGCTTCCGATTCCTTTATCGTATTGATATTGTATTTGCGCGGTACGTTGACGAATAGGTTATTCCATTTGACAAATGGCCCAAATCGTCCTGTCCCTTTCGTAATCGGCAGTTCCTGATAATATCCCAACGGGGCATCTTCCAGTTTTTTGGCTTCTATGACATGTATCGCATCATCCATCCCAACACGCATTGGATCCATTCCTTTTGGAAGGGAAATAAATTGATCTCCAAACTTTACATACGGACCAAATCTTCCAACTGCTATAATCACTTCACGATCTTCATACTTACCGAGGTTTTTCGGAAGTTCAAAAAGGTTGAGGGCTTCCTCCATCGTAATCGTCTCCAGACTTTGCCCTGGTCGAAGATTGGCGTACCGTGGCTTTTCATCAGGCCCCAGTTCATCAATATCACCAATCTGTACTACAGGACCAAATCTGGTCAACTGGGCAATGAGTTTTCTTCCCGAAGAAGGATCAACGCCTAGATCACGACGTCCTTTGGCGCGCTCGCCTTCGACAAGTACTTTTTCAACATCTCTGTGAAAAGGCCAGTAAAACTCATCGATCATTCGAATCCAGTTTCGCTTGCCCTCAGCAATTTCGTCAAACTCTTTTTCTATTTCTGCAGTAAATCCATAGTTGATCACATCTGAAAAGTAGTTGTCTAGGTAGTCGGTAACAACCATTCCAATTGCTGTCGGATAGAGTACATTTTTTGTAGTGCCGGTGGTTTCAGTTAGTTTGGACGGCTTGACACTCCCTTCTTTAAGCGTTAGCCTCAGGAATTCACGCAAGACACCCTCTCTTGATTCTTTCACAACATATCCGCGGTCTTCTTCCATGATTTTACTGATCGTTGGCGCATAAGTTGAAGGTCTTCCGATCCCAAGCTCTTCCAGCTTTTTGACTAATGCTGCCTCAGTATATCTTGCAGGCGGCCTGGTGAATCGCTCAGTTGCCGTAATTTCATCCCCATACAATTTCTCACCTGCCTTCAGCGGGGGAAGGATTCCTTCTGCCTGATCACTTTCATCATCAGTAGATTCAAGATACAATATGAGAAATCCGTCAAACAACAGCACTTCTCCCTCGGCAAGGAAATGATGATTTTTGTCTTTGCTTATGTCAATACGCACGGAAGTTTTTTCCAATTCAGCTGGCGCCATTTGAGATGCCATGGCCCTCTTCCAAATCAGTTCGTACAATTTTTGTTGGTCCGTCGTATCCCCGGCAGAGCGAAGATCCATGTAGGTAGGACGAATTGCTTCGTGAGCTTCCTGAGCACTCGCGTTTTTAGTTTTGTACTGACGGGTGTGTACATACTTTTTTCCGAACTGTTTCTCAATTTCCACAGCCATTGCGTTTATCGCTGTATCGCTGAGGTTTGTAGAGTCGGTTCGCATATAGCTGATAAAACCTGCCTCATACAACTTTTGGGCTGCGCTCATTGTCCGGTTGACACCGAATCCAAGCTTGCGACTGGCCTCCTGCTGTAGCGTCGAAGTTGTAAACGGAGGCGCCGGAGAACGCTTTACAGGTTTGACTTCAACATTCGATATTATAAAATCTGAACCTATACAGTTTTTAAGAAAAGCTTCTGCATCTTTTGCCGAACCAAATCTTTCGTTGAGTGAGGCCTGAATAGATGTGCCATCTCCTTTCTTTTTTTGAAACAAGGCATCCACCTTAAAATAAGGCTCAGCTTTGAATTCCTGGATCTCTCGCTCTCGATCAACAATTAACTTAACCGCTACCGACTGAACCCGGCCCGCGCTCAGTTTATTCTTCACTTTCTTCCAAAGAATTTCTGAGAGTTCAAATCCTACAAGCCTGTCAAGAACACGTCTTGCCTGTTGTGCGTTAACCAGGTCCAAATCAATTGTCCTTGGGGACTGAACAGATTGCTGAATGGCAGGTTTGGTAATCTCGCGAAAAACAATTCGTTTGACCGACAATGGATTTAACCCCAGTACCTGGCACAAATGCCATGATATTGCCTCCCCTTCCCGGTCTTCGTCCGTTGCTAGCCAGACCTCATCGGCTTTCTTGAGAGATTCTTTAAGCTCCTTAACAACCCTGATTTTTTCTGGACTGATAATATAATTCGGGGTAAACTTATTTTCGATATCAATACCTTTTGATCCTTTTTCAAGGTCCCTGATATGGCCATAAGAGGATTTAACTTTGAAATCCTTGCCCAGAAATTTCTCAATGGTCTTGGCCTTGGCAGGGGACTCGACGATCAAAAGTTTTGTTGACATAAAAGATACCTAGCTTCTCAAAAAACCCTGCAAAACTATAAAAAAATGAATAACCGCCGGTTTTTCAGCGAACCACCTCGAATGACACCATACGTCGTTGCCCTTTCTGATCAGTAATGGTAAGTACATGTTTGCCAGGTTCAGGACTAGAACGAAGTTCATGTGTATTGATTGTACTGGCGACAAACTGATCATCAATGAACCACATCAGGGTTGCATTCGGATCCTTGTGAACCGCCTTAAATATTACAATGTTGCGCTGTTCGTCAAGGTCCACCGGGACGATAACGGATGTCCTTGAATTGGGGTAAATAAAATCCATCTCATCATTTCCAGAGTTCACGGATCCTTCACAGGACGAAGTTGTTGCAGGCACCTCTTTATAGTCGGGATGTCTCAATTTGTAATAGTGAGCCATTAACGGTGGCAACACAAAATAATTGACTGCCAAAGCATCAGGATCGCAATCCGCATATACCCTGCGCGTACCACTGCGATCGGTTAGGATTTGCTGATGATAGGGACATGGTTTCAGATTTTCACCGCCGCGCGTGACCCAAACTGTATCCGTGAGATCGCAATATGGACCCGGTGTATAGCCCGAAATGCTGCATACCGGTCTTGAGATTAAATCATCATAGGGTATCCTCCACTCATCGTGCTGAGGCAGATCACGCATGACATCTGACATAAGCGGGGCTGCTGTTTCTATTCCAATCAAGCCGGGGCGAGATAAGCCGTTCGCATTCCCGACCCAGGCGCATACCGTATAGGAAGGGGTTACCCCAATTGCCCACGCATCTTTGTATCCAAAAGAGGTCCCTGTCTTCCATGCCATCAAAGGCCGCTGTTCACCCCCGGAAATGAAAATATCACCCAAATTGTTTCGCATGGCTTCAAACATCTTGTAAATACTTCCCACAGAAAGGACCTGCACTTCTTTTTTTAGATTTGAAAAAGTGACTGAATCGCTACGCAAAATCCTGAGGTGATAATCATCACGACTGATATAACTGTGGTTACTATGGTAAAGCATATTGGCGTTGCATAAAAAACTGTAAGTACTGACAAGATCCCACATTCTGATTTCGGCACCTCCAAGAATCAGTGAGAGTCCATAATCTTCAGGCTCACGGAATAGGGTCTTGAATCCCAATTTCCGCAACTGCTCATAAAAATCCGGAATACCGTAATCTTTCAGCAACAAAACGCTGGGAATGTTTAAAGAGTAGTGAATCAATTCACCAACGGTACAGGCTCCTGAATAATTTCGTGAAAAGTTTTCTGGCCGAAAACCGTTGATCATAACCGGGACATCCGGAAGCAGTGAGGAATTGCAAATCATACCGCGCTCCATTGCTGAAGCCACCAACAGCGGTTTCAGGATGCTGCCCGAACTTCTTCGCGCCTGTATCATATCCACTTCATCATTTGGCGCCCTGAGTGAATCACGAATTAAATTGCCTTCATATGCCAGCACCTGTCCGCTGACATTATCGACTACCAACACCCCCAGGTTATGAATGTCATTCTGCCTTAATGACTCCTGATGCGAAGCGCTGATCTCAATAACCCGACGCTGCAGCGATTCATCTATGTTGGTGTAGAATTTTGATTGCCGAGGGTAAAGTGTGCACAAATAATCGAGAAGGTGTGGGGTCAACCTTTGCACTTTGTCAGGCTTACCCGGTAGAGGTTCCAGCAATGACAGTTCCAATTCATCGTGATCAATCACACCTTTTAGAAAAAGCCTCTTCAATAATTCATTTCGCTTTGATTCCAGCCTATTTCTGTTTCTGTTGACGTGTATCCACGAAGGCTGATTGGGCAAAACAGCCAACATCGCTGCTTCAGCCCAGGTCAAATCGCCAAGTCGCTTGTTGTAGTAGCGAAACATCCCCGCTTCAATACCTGAAATATTCATGCCGTACGGTGCGATGGATGCATAGAGGTTTAAAATTTGCTTCTTGGAATATCTGCTTTCTAGCCCGACCGAGTAGATAATTTCCCTGCATTTGTTGAAAATAGTTCTTTCGGGTGAATGCAACATCAGACGCGCCAGTTGCATGGTAATGGTGCTCCCACCACTTACAATACGTCTGTTTTTGATATTCAGGATCACTGCGCGCAACAGACTGACAGGATCAACCCCCAGATGGTTAAAGAAATTATTATCTTCAAAGGTAAGAAGGCACGTTCTGTATTTGTCCGGTATTTTGTCATCCTGTGAGAAACGCCATTGACCGTCACGCGCTACCTTGACAGCAAGAACCTGCCCATTCCTGCCATACAGCACCGGTGAGTAGCTGTATACTTTTTTATCCAATACAACCCACAAAATCCCTGCAAGCCAACATAACAATGGTGTCACCACCAATAAAATATACAGTTTTGACTTTAATGTCATTGACCAGGAATTAAAAGCTCGCGTTTGCTAATCCTCAGAAGAAAATTGTTATAAATTTTGTGGTCTACGATTTTTTACTGCATCGTAATTCTGCATTTTCCACTTCTTAGTTTTGCATTGATTGACGGACGATACATCACTTCGCTTAACATCATCGGCGCCTGGAAATACCCAGCATAGGCAACAATCATCGGAATGTTGAATGTACGAGAATCTCCGGAAGCAAGATCAAAATAATGCATTACGCGGTCATCGCGATAGTCAGAATAATTCGAATTTGAATTTTTGGGATCAATGATTTTACCCAAGCGAAGATTGGCCAGTTCGAATCCAGCCGGAAATACCGCAGTGAGCGCTATATTACTCAGATATCCATAATGACCGGAATTGCGTACAGTCACTCTTGCAGTAACCTGTTGCCCCTGACGCAAGTTGGAGATATCCAGTTTATTGCCCTTTGAATCCACATAGTCAACATTCAGGCTCATGCCATCTGACTTTGAAATTTCATCAGATGAAATCACCTTGGCTGTCTGATTGACCGACACAGTGACCGGAGAGGAACCTTTGTTTGTCAGTATCAGCGTATTCTTCGAATCAGACTTAATATTTTTCCTCAGTATTGAACGGTTTGTGCTAAGATCTTCAATGCTTCCATTCCAACTTAATGAACAATTGATTGACGTTGCACCAGCACTGTTTTTTCCGAATATTTTACTGATTGTATTGAGCAATACGGCTGATTCCTGTGTATTCAGAAAACTTCTTTTATTGACTTTGCCAATGAGATCCGTCATGACCTGAATGGCAATATCTTTATCTCCAGCATCGAAAAGTACAGAAGAGACAAGCGACTGATCCCTCACATCTGATCCGTAATAATAATCATTCCATTCCAGGGTTGTCTCATTTTTATTGAGATTCTGATAAATCTGCCGAGCCATATCTTGTTTGTTGCAAGTGGCATAAGCGCCGGCAAGCAACCATTTGGCCATCTCCCCCATCTGATTTTTGACACGCAGACGGTTCATGGCTCCCCATTCAGGCAATTGGGCCTGAGCGAGCACGTAGAGTCTGTAAGCCTGATTAAAATCTGAGTAAGTGTGATTAAACGGATTTCCGTCATTGGCGTAGTTGTTGCTGGTTGTTGATAAAAATTTTGCCAGAGACAAATACATTTTTTCCGGAACCTGATATCCTTTTTTCCGGGCTTCTGAAATAAAATAAAAGACATAGCTGGAACAATAATCCTGTGCTATGCCAGTACCAGGCCAGTATGTCATTGCGCCGTTTGGAAGTTGAAATTCTTGCAATTTTTTAATGGCAGAACTAACGTTGAGCGACGCTTCTCTGAGTTGTTCTGCAGTGACCTCAGAAAAATCAGAAATATAAAGTTGAGGGAATGCAGCCGAAGTTGTCTGTTCGATGCACCCATGAGGATATTGAATGAGTCTTTCAGCTATTTCACCTGCGTTGTTGAGACCGATGGAGGATATTTCCACAAATGCTTTACGCGTGTCCTTAGTCCCATAACCATCAATTACAATCGTCTTGGATGCACCAGGCTCAATGAGCCAACTGGAATTGGATGTTGAATACGGATTGGGATTATCAAGATAAAAAGCTATATCCGAATGGGCATTGAAGGAACCACTGACGGCATCACATATTACTTTTGCAGATCCGGTCTCCATAGAAGCCTGCAACTCAAACCAGACAGTGACTTCTTTATTATCATTAAAATTTACTATACGGTTTCCCTGATCTTTCAGCTTGACTGGTCCTTCAGTCCTTAATTGAACATTTGCTGTTTTAATTTTATCATCGTATTTGAAAAGAGTCACCGGCACCATAATTTTATCCGCTACAGATACCACCCGCGGCATAGTAATTTGCGATGCAAGCTCATTGCGAACAAATATGGAGCGCTCTGCAGAACCATATGACCTGAGGTTATTGCAGACAGCCATAACACGTACCGAACCGATGTAATTACTGATGCGAAACTTATGTGTTTTCTTGGCCCCCTTCTCCAAATACTGCGGGCCTGATAGCATAACGACCGGTTTAAATCGCTGCTGTTTTGCGAGTTCTTCAGCAGTTTTTTTCTCGTCCCCACCAATACTGAAAATTTTGCTTAAGCCTTTGAGATCATTTCCGATAAATTCATCAAAATTATCCCAGCTATACATTTTCATTGCTTCCTTCTGGAACATGTCGCGGTATGGATCAGGTGTCTTGAATCTGTTGATGTTAAGCAATCCTTCATCTACAATCATCAGCTGGTACGCCATTGCAGAAGAACCAGCTTCAGAAATTTCAACCGTAAATTCTTCTTCAGGCCTCACTTTGTCATCCACTTTAATCACAGGTCTTAGTCTCAGGCTCGAATCCTCAACCATAACTGGTACAATCCCGTACAATCTAAGCGGGAGATCATTGACCTTATTCTGCATACCTTGTATAAATGTTGCATCGACATAAATATTGGGAAACATTTCTTTGGTCACAGAGAAACTATATGTCGTATGGGGAAGGCCTGGTGTGATAACTTCAGAATGGATAATGGCATTATCCCTGATCAGATGAATAACAAAACTTCCGGATTTGGCACCAGGCAACGTAATGTTAACTTTATCACCGATTTTATAATTCTCCCGGTCAGTGGCAACATTCATCACCTGAATAAAATCCTTGGTAGGTCTGTCATCATCACTCCATCCAGTATAAAATACAGAACCGGCTGTTTGATCCGCCTCATTATTGGATATATGCAAATAATAATTTTGGTGTTTTTTGGCCCTGAAATTGAATGAGGCCTTTCCTGAAGCATTCGTTGTAACGGTTTTCGAAAATTCGTTGACGCCGGCATAATCATTGGAATAATAACTTTGTCCCCTTCTCACCTCATACCACCAATTCCAGTCCGTTCGATCGATGCTAACCTCCAGCGTGCGGCCAGCGACCGGATTGCCTTTTCTGTCGACGCACACAACTTCTATATTGTTGATGTTTTCATTCTCATAATAATTGTTGTAATACGTCTCAGGCATCTTGATACCGACATATTCTTTGGTGTATTCAATGTCCTGATTATAATAATCTGTTGATACATCACCTCCCTCATCCATTATTTCTGATACAAATGTGGCATTTCCCATTCCATTGATCTCTGCCTCATTGACCTTGGATGGGTCCAGTGAAATATCCCCATTTGCATCAGTCCTTCCTTCTTCAGTGAGATAAATCATGTCACTTCCAGATCTTCTCTTCGGATCTTCAAAACTGAAATCCTTAAATTTCTTAAACTTTTTAACAGCCATACTTAAATACACCTTTGCTGTAATTTTTTTGGATGCAGCGGGTGCGCCATGAAGAAAGGCAGCATGAACGGCAATTTTTTCGAGAGGAGATTCTTTGCCGGCAGCGACTGTCCAATCAGTCTTCATCCGATTCGGCTTGACTGTTTCAATACTGATGGACTTTGAAAAAATACTTGCACCACTTGTCACCCTGGATTCATAGTTACCCGTGATCCAGGAGGATGCTGTTGGAATCCTGCAATAGTATAGACCTGAAAGATTCTGAATAATTTTCTGTTGAAACACTACCTGTCCTTTTGGATTTTTAAGTTCGATTTGAATCGGCAATTGAGCAGGAAGTTCTGATCCAAGCTGACTCAAAATGACATTGTAGTGAATGGTGTCACCTGGACGCCATACACCTCTTTCAGTATAGATAGACGCCTTTAGTCCATGTTGTGAGCTGACGCCAGAAAGGTCGAATTCACTGGTCGGCAGAGCCCTTGCTTCGTCAACTCTGAGATATGCAAATTGATTGCTTGATTGCGCAACCACATAGTTCAGTCTACCCTTTTTTTCGAATACAACTTGTCCGCTGCCATTTGTTTTTGCTTCACCCATCAGCTGCAATTGTTGATCGTAAAACAAAACTTTGACAGATGACACGGGCTTTCCAGTCAGCACATTATAAACGGTTACATAAGTCTCTGAGTGCTCATTCGAACTTTTGACAACCATAGACAAGTTTGAGGCAAGAATGGATTGGTTTAAAAAATGCGCCGATGAATAATAGTTGGGACAGCACGGATTATCATAGTCATAACACCAATCTCCGTTTTCGCCAGATTCCACCTCACTTTCGCCTTCTCCTTCTTCATGATGCTCTTCCAAACCGTCAAAAGAATAAGCACTACCATATTCCTGCCACATTGAATATTGGTAGCCATACTCGTCAGCTTCTTGCATTTCCCGGGCATGCGCTACAGGTTTGGCTGCGACACAATGATAATCACTGTACTGTGGTCTGAACATGATCCGGACATCATACATCGCACCTGGTTCGGGGGTGATTAGCTTGGTCAAGTCCAATCCGTAGCTGACCCACTGTTCTATGTTGGGCGTTTCATTTAGCGTAATAAGATCAATCGTCTCATGTTTGATGACACGCCCTAACTTTAATAATTCATAGTCGTTGCCATATTCATTGAGATGCATGTTGTAAAGTACATTGTTGCTAAACAATTTGAAAATTTCAACATCCACTTTTTTGAGATTAATTGCTTCAAATGGAAAAATTACTTTACCCGTATTGGGGATGATTGTTCCTGCTGCCAATGCCCGTACCAAGGGTTTCTCTTCATCAAAATCGAAACGGTGTGTAAACTGCGCACTCAGATTTTTGCCTGCCATACTTCGAACTGCTGTGGAAACTACCAGCTCTCCGTGCTTTGTATCTTCGGTATTGAAACTCACATGTACCCTGTCCCGGTCGGCAACAATACTGGTTTTGACTGAATCTTTATTCACACTGATGATCCCTTTAAGATCTTGGTTCTTCTCCAACAGGTCAGAGAAAAAAAGCAGGAGGCAACGAGGATCATGGGGATCCTCACGAATTCCCGTAACCACAAACTGATCTATTGAAGGAATATTGAAAGACCGTTGCAAATTGTCAGATTGGTTTTCGGGGTCCTTATGCCATGTAATATCAACAACATCGTTCTGTTGCTTACGGATGATCTTATGAACTGTTACCAAATATTGATTTTCGCTACCTTCGATTGCCAAAGCTTCCACTTCAAGATGCGGACCATCTTTCTGCTCTGCACGAACCAGGGATGCAGCATCTTCCAGTGCCTCGGTAGAACTCATGATTCCTTCAATCATCATATTTCCTTCATATCTTGTATCCACTCTGGGAAAATCCCAGTCGACTGCAACTGTAATAGGAAGAAACTGAAATCGAAAGTTAAATTGTGAAAGAGAGTCTGGCACGTCTTTGAATATTTCCTTCAAAGAGACATTCATAACATAGTCCATCTTGCGGACAATGGAACCTGGCTCTGGAACAAATTGCAACGTGTGATCATTTTCCCAAATCGCCTTACCGTTTAATTTTGGAATAATAGAATATTGATTCTGGGGCAACTCGCCGCCAATCATTGATCCTTCAACTGCCTTTTGTGCAAAATAAATGCGGATTGGACTTCCGGCCTTTACAGAACCGTATGTAAATGCACTGATATAATTCTTAAATTTGGAAGGGTCAGTTACCTTGACAGATGTTTGATTCGATTTGCACATCATGGCCAGCATACCAATCGAGAAGGCCAACAGGAAATGATATTTCATACAAAAATTTTAAGTTTAAATAATTCGCAGTACAAGTTCACGGAACAATTCAGGGTGAGATGTATTACCTGAGGGATATCCTTTGCTGCGAAGGTCAAATTCACGTAAGGTGCTAAAAATTTTTATAAATTCGGAGCCCGTGTATTTCTCTGCAGCCTGCCTGTAATCTTTGATGTAACTGGCAAAAGATAATTTTAACATTGTTGCGAGTTCCTGATCCGATTTAGCAGCATAGCATTTGCACAACCAATAGCGAAGAAACTCATTAAAAATAGCACTGATCGCAGGGATTGCCTCACCAGCCTTCATACCAGAAGCCATATTTTCCATAATTCGGAGGGTCTTCAACCTGTCACGAGATGACATAACTTTGCATAATTCATACACATTGAATTCTCTGCTGACGCCAATGAATTCTGCAATGACATCTGCTACAACAATGCCTTTATTTCCAGATACCAGTCGTATCTTCTCAAGTTCATTATCGATCTGACCTAAATTACTGCCGATAAAATCAATGATCAACTTTATTCCTTCATTATCGACCGTAAGTTTTTTCTTCTGTGCCAGCGTTTTTATAAATGCAGGAAGTTGATTATCCGAGAGACTTTTTGATTCAAAAAAAACAGCGCGCTCCTTCACTAATTTTACCCAGGAAGCTCTTCCATCAGGTTTTTTATTCTTGAATGATATAACAAGGGTTGTATTCTGCGCTGGAGCTTTAAGATATGGTATGATCTCATCCCAGTTACGTGCTTCCTGAGCCTCCCTGTACAAAACTAGTTTTCTGCCACCACCGAACGCGGATTGCCGGCATGCTTCAACAATTCTTTTGACATCAGCATCTCTTCCGAAATAAACCTGCATGTTAAAGTCCCGTTGGTCTTCGGGAATCAAAAAAGATTCAGCGGCTAAGATCAATTCGTCAATGAACCAGTTTTCTGCTCCTGTCAGAAAGTAAATGGTTCTGGGGTTACCGGAGCGAAACTCCGATAAGATGTCTTCAAACATTCAGGCTAGTATTAACTGGCCTCAAATATAACGCCGGGGTACTATCTTGTGGCGATTTTAAAATTTATGAATCATCAAAAACTGATCCTGGTTACCAATGATGATGGATTCTACGCTCCGGGCCTCAAAGCGCTTGTTGCCATCGCACGTCAGCACGGGGAAGTCGTTGTAATTGCGCCGAATACACCTCAGTCTGGTATGGGGCATGCAATCACGATGACTCAGCCATTGCGTCTTCATAAGATTCAGGCTTTTGATGGAATTGAATCCTACGAGTGTTCCGGAACCCCCGTAGATTGTGTCAAACTTGCTAAAAATGTCTTACTCAAAGAAAGAAATATTGACCTCTGTATCAGCGGGATCAACCATGGTTCGAATGCCTCAATAAATATCATTTATTCCGGAACAATGTCGGCAGCCATGGAAGCTTCCCTGGAAAATATCCCTAGCATAGGATTTTCTTTGCTCGATTATTCTTTTGATGCGGATTTTGATGCAAGCTCTGATTGGATCAGTCAAATTATAGGACATGTTCTTCGTAAAGGCATCCACTCCAGTAAGCTATTGAATGTCAACATACCCAGACTTGGACGCAAAGAAATTAAAGGTATCAGGGTATGTCGGCAGGCAGAAGGTAACTGGGTAGAGGAATTCAAAGAGGGAAAGGACCCCCGTAACGAAACATATTATTGGCTTACAGGTCAGTTTGTTTGCCAGGATGATGGAGAGGACACCGATCTGTTTGCACTTAGCAGTGGTTATATCAGTGTTGTCCCCTCAGGTCACGATCTCACTATTCATCATGCCATTGTAGAAAATAAAGATTTTGAAAATCTCCTGTCCTGATGTACCAACGCTCAAAATATGATCACATCATTTCAGGCATAATCACAGGTTTGATTGTACCTGTTTTAGGATTTTTTTTGTTTACAGGCGTATATGAACTGCTTGATCATTTAGACGTTCTCAATCCCGCGGGGCTTGCTCCCAATTTCAGGGAGCGCACGATTCGCCTACTTGCCATCATACTGAATGTTATTCCCACCCAGATCTTCAACAAAAAAAACTGGCCCGAGGCAATGCGCGGAATGGTATTTCCCACCCTATTTTATGTTGGACTTTGGATGTATTTCTACGGTTATGAGCTGCTCAACAACGACGCATGATTAAGCGCATTTATGTCATTGCTGGTGAAGCTTCAGCAGACCTGCACGCCAGTTCTTTGATGTATGAGATGAATAAATTACAGCCCGGTATTCATTGGCGTGGCTGGGGCGGTTCACAGATGATGCGTAATGGTCTTACTGTGGACGTACGTTACGAAGAAGCCAACTACATGGGCTTTATTGAAGTTATTAAAAATCTGCCCCATATTTTAGGACTGTTCAGGAAAACAAAAAACACAATCCTCGAATTCAAACCGGACTTTCTCTTGCTATTGGACTATCCGGGATTTAATCTCAGAATGGCTAAATGGGCACAAGATAAAGGCATAAGAGTCTGTTATTATATCGCGCCGCAAGTATGGGCCTGGAAGGAGAATCGCGTAAACATCATCAGGCAATGCGTGAAGAAATTATATGTTATTCTCCCTTTTGAAGAGGCGTACTTTAAAAATCATGGTGTCAGCACTGCATTTTATGGACATCCTTTGCCCGAACGAATTAGTCTTTACCAAAGCGACCCGCATTTCCGACGAATCAACAATTTAACCTCTCAATCTATTATTGCAGTGCTGCCCGGAAGCCGGGCTCAGGAGATCAAAAAAATGCTGCCGGTATATCTCCAAGTTCTCTCCAAAGAATGTCGCCATCAGATTGTCATTGCTGGTCTAAGGCAACATGAACGTCTTTACGATGAGATCAGATCTTCCATTGGAATGAAGACTACTGTAGTTTATAACAGCACCTATGATCTTCTGGCAAACGCAAGGGTTGCGCTGGTTACCTCAGGTACCGCAACGCTGGAGACCGCTCTGTTCGGTGTGCCGCAGGTGGTGTGCTACAAGGGCAACGCGCTGTCCTACTGGATTGCCCGACAACTTGTCAAAGTACCGTACATCAGCCTTGTCAATCTCATCCTCAACAAACCCGCAGTGACGGAATGCATCCAGGCCAATGCTTCCCAGGATATTATCAGACCAATTCTCTATGAACTGATGAGGCCGGAAAAAAGAAATGAAATCAAATCGTCCTACAGGGAGCTTCAGCAAAAACTGAATTCCCTTGGCTGCAGTGCCAAGATTGCTGAAGACATCCTGCACACATTCACCTGATGGAATTCCAGGATTGTTTTATAATGACTGAATGAGTGTTTAATCTATTTCAGAACGCTAACTGATCACCGCTACCGCAACTGAACTTATTGAATGTCAAATGCATATTCAATTTCTGAATCAGATCTTGTTAGCGCCTCTCAAATCTCTGAAATCACAATTAGATTAAAAAAAATAAGCCACGCGAGGTGGCTTATTTCTTAACAATAATCAGAATGATCTGGGTTATATAAAAACAGGGATTAATTCATGATTTGAATCTTACGCGTAATCGGACCAACAGGGGTTTCAACTTTTAGGATATAAAATCCATTGCTCAATCCGCCAGTTTCGATCTGATTGGATTTAGGATCAGGATTAGAGTTTCTCAACACTTCCTTGCCTTCGATATTGAATACCTGCCAGGATGATATGGTATTCCTGCCATTCATATAAATGAATACATGATCTGCGGCTGGATTGGGATAAACTATAAGCTTCTTTTCATCAAGCACTAAAGGACCATCCTTGGGTTGCCTTTTTAATTTGATGACGGCTGTCTTATCTTGCACAGAGAACTTCTCTCCGTTGGCATCGACATAAGCCATATTATGAAAATTCATTCTTAGTTCTCTATCGCCACCACTCCACGGAGCAAGATCATCCTCAACAATGAAAACCAGTACTTCCGTACCTCCTTTTCCGCTGACCTTGGCATTATTAGCGCGTACAAACCCGCTTTCCAATCTTCCGTCCCAAGGCTTCCTGAACATGTTAAGCAAGGTGGCCGATCTTCCGAACCAGCCCTGTTCAAGGTAATCAACATACAGACTTTGTTCGTTGATCATATTGACCGGATAGTCCAATTCATAGTTGTATCCCGTCACATCAACTGCAGGATACTGGTCATCACCCAGTTCGATTTGAATCATACCGATATCTCCCGAATCTGCATCAGGTGTCAGGATATTAAGGTTAATTGGAAAGCTTCCCTTAGAATATACTTCTTTTGGCACCAGCGAATGAGTGGCCTTATAGCTTTCAAAAATAGCCAAAGTATCCGCCAGATTGACAATACTGTCACCGTTGCAATCCGCATTTTTCAGATCAGCAGCCGTATTGACCAGTAACTCACCCCAGTCAGATGCAATGTGCGAACGAAATGTATTTCCGGTATAGGTCCTTGCGGCGCCCTTCCTGCCGAGCACACTAGCCAGACTCAGAAGATCTCCCATATCTACACAACCGTTCTGATTAACATCTCCCGGCCATACACAATCACCCACACACTGCTTCACACAGTTTTTACTCTCTAATAAGGTATTTACCCGAATTACTGCATTGACGCAGTCATTGGTTCCGGTGATACAGTAAGAAATCTGAAATGTATCATACCCTATATAATTGGTAAATGGCTTGTAAAGCAATTGATTATAACCTATACTTTGTGTAGAGCAACCGTTATTATAATTAACAGTGACCGTATCCCATCCGGGGTAATAGGTAATTTGTCCTGAATTAGAACTAAAATTATAGGCATTCACAGGCACCTGATAGCCCAACATGACCGGTACATTCTTATAAGTTGTAATCTCGTACATCGAGCCGTTGTCCGGCTCGTAATTACCGATATATAGCTTTACACCCGCAGATTCACAAACTCCCTGAGGACAAACCTTGTAACTAAAGGTCTGCACACCAGTGTAATTATTTTCAGGAACGTATTTGAATACCCCTTTGTTGTTAATCGCCGTCAGCGTCCCCTTGGCCGGAAGTTTGTCGATACCTATAGAATACAGCTTGACCAAAGAAGAAACATCGTTCTTACTGACATCAAATGTAATTTCGGTACTTCCAGGCGTATAAAATACATCGGGAACAAGAATTGAATTGGGTTCGTCTTGCGCAATAACCGTCATATAAACAAGCCGACTCAAATTGTTTTTGACGAGTTTAAATGTGTCTTTTCCGTTAAAATCCTTGTAGGGAGAATATTTGAACGAGGCATCAATCACCTCTAATTTGCCGTGTTTGGCATTCTTGTCGACCGAAAAGCCAGTGTATGGAAGTAGGATTTGAACAGCTTGATCTTCCGGAGTGTATACTGTCATGGTATCCAATGAGGATATTGAGTTGGTATCCACTATGTAAATATTGACGGTGGCCTCTTTACAAAGATTTTCCTGATCGCATACGCGATAGGTAATGCTGGCAGCACCAAGGAAACCTGCCGGAACCGAAAACTTGATTGCAGTATCATTCTGAATCACCGGGGCCCCGGATAAATTGTTGTACGCTGGTAGCGAATTCAGTACCAGCGAGCCATTGCCTATACTTGAAGAGTCATTGGTGAGCGGGTTGAATAAAATATTGTTTTGTCCGGAATAAACCGTAATAAAGTCATTTCGGAGATCCAGATACGATTTGACCACAAAGAATACATAACTACGGTAGACAATCTTTCCACCGCTCAGATCATTCTCATATTTGATGATCACCGTATCATTACCTGTAAAATTGGTCTGTGGTGTATATTCGAGATCGTATTTGCCGCTACTAAACTTTTTGAGAACCGTAGAGCCGTTTTTCGAAGAATCAATGAATTCCGGCCAGTAACATTGATTGATCCTTTTACTGATCGAATTGTTTTTCAGAATTGAAACATACTCGTAAACTCCCTGCCCATAACTATCTGTAAGTGCGAGGAGTAATGAAGTAAAAAAAATATATAATGCAAATCTTTGCATCCAGATCAATTCTAAAGGCAAATATAGCTCCCGCTGTCGTATTTTAATAATTTATATCAAATATTTTTTTATAAATATTATACTATTTGTCAATATGTTAGTCTATTAACTGTTTATCAGTTAGATATGAATGTTAGATAATTTAAATGTGTAACTCAGATGAGATTCATCCTAATACTTTTACAGCCCCTTTTATGGAATGATAACAGGCCTAATAAGGGCCTTATGCTTAATCCCAGAGCAGCTGTTGCCCGGGCTTTAATCCAAGCTGAATTAATGGCCTCCTTCGGTCATTGTCGCCCTTATTTGTCTGGTTTTGCGCCCTGTAACTAAAGAAAAAGCCTTACTAAAAAAGCCTTGCCATACCCAAAGAAATGCTTCACCGCCAAGCTTCGACTCTTTGATAAGCAAAAGCTCAATCTGATATCGATCTGCCCCTTCCCCGAATCTTTCCCGGGAATTAAACCTTTTAAACCTCCTGAACATTATGCATTTTAATGTTTCAGCCGAATGCAAGAAACTAAACTTTACCAGTTCCTTTCGACCCTGAGTCCGGTAGAAATGAATCGACTCAGCCGCTACCTGGAATCACCCTATTTTAATCGCAATGACAAATTACTAAAAATCTATTATTCCCTGGAAGCACACGTCCGGACCGAAAATGGATCAAAATTGAGTAAAACCTCAATCTGGGATTCAATTTATCCTGGCGAACAGTATCATGACGAGAAATTTAGAAAACATTGTAGCCAGCTGATGGAACTGGTAGAATCCTGGCTCGCCCAGGAAACATATGAAGACAACCCTCTCCACAAAGCCAAATACCTGCTTGAAGCCATACACGAAAGACAGCTTGAAAAACTTTATTCTGGCGCCGCCGGTGCGGCCAAAACCCAGATCTCCCGGCAAATGCTTAAACCCGCAGCATACTACTACTATATTTACGAACTGGAGAGTATGCTGTACAAACTCGAACGCATTGAAGAAAATCGGATTGGTAAAAAAAATATCGAGAAAATCAACCTGGAATCAATTGTCTCCAACCTTGATTATTTCTACATAGCAGAAAAACTAAAGTACTATTGTACCCTTTTGAGTTGGAGTAAGATTATCACAATCAGGGATAAAAGTTTATTTATTGAAGACATCATTCGTATAGCACAGAAAGAAGAAGTTATTTCAATTCCACCGATTGCAGTTTATCTGCGGATATATTTTACTTATACAGATTCAAATCCTGAACATTATTACGAACTCAAAAAACTTATCAACAGATATATAGGTATTTTTCCAAAAGAAGAAGCTAAGAACATATTTGACTCAGCAATAAATTATGCCATTCAAAGAATTAATAACAAAGAACAGAAATTCATTTCTGAACTTTTTGAACTGTATAAAACTGCACTCGAAAATGAAATATTGCTAGTCAACAATGAAATTAGTCAGTGGACATTTAAAAACATTGTGTCTAATGCACTGATGTTAAAAGAATATGAATGGGCCGATGACTTTATCAATAAATACTCTTCGAGACTTAATGAAAAAATACGAGACAATGCCATTAAGTTCAATATGGCCAATTTATACTTTAGCCAGGGTGATTACAAAAATGTTTTAAAAACGCTTCAAGAAGTACAGTATGACGAGGTTTTTTATGGATTGAATTCCAGATCATTTATTGTTCGTGCTTATTACGAACTTGATGAAATCAGTGCCCTAAATTCTTTTCTAGACAGCTTCAATGTATACTTATCAAGAAATAAGGATATATCAAAAGTTCAGAAAACAATTTACCATGATCTGGTCAAATTTACCAAGAAACTTATTGGTTCAAATAATAAATCAAAGCCCGAATTAACCAAACTTAAAACTGAAATTGAATCATCCTCCCCCGTTGGCAAATCCTGGCTTCTGGAGAAAGTTGATGAACTGCTGATCACAGCAAGGACCGAAACGACACGGAAAAAATCTAAAAAATAATGAGCAGACAATTGACACCTGAATCCAGGGTTCGCATCCGATTTAAAGACTGCGATCCTATGGGCCATCTCTACAATACGCGCTTCCTGGATTATTGCCTCGAAGCAAGAGAGGACCACATCATTGAGCATTACGCCCTGGATCTGGAGCAATATGCTAATGAGCAGGGACATGCCTGGATGGTTATTCACCACGAAGTGGCCTATCTCAATGAAGCTCGACGCAACGAAATGGTTCGCATCCGATCATCCATGATTCATTTTGAAAAAAAGAAAATCATCAATGAATATCAGATGTGGAATGACAATATGACTCAGCTTAAGTTCCTGATGTGGACCGGATTCCTTCATGTTGATCTACGTATCAAAAAAGCTGCAGACCATGGCTCAGAGGTACTTGAAATGCTCGGTAACATTCACTTGCAGATTCCACAAAAAGATTTTAAAGAAAGGCTCGCCGTTCTTGGCGGCCGTGCTTAACAGATTACTTTAGTGTCCTATAGGAATTAAAAAACTTTTCAGCATCCCGGTCCATCCCGATACGGTAATTTGAATAGTACTGCAGCGACATCATTGAATGTGTATTTATGATCATCGCAATTCGGACCTGTGATGAATCATCATATCTAATCTGGGCAATCATCGCAGGATGGCCGTTAATTTCCGTATTGGTCTTGTATACCACCGTACTGCGGTCCAGCTGTGAGGATACTTGCCCTATGATAGTCTCACAGAGGTAATATCCACTGGAATCTTTGTCTAATAAATCGAGATCTATTGGATAACGGGTGTAGTTTGCCAGGAATATATTCGTTTCTCCTGACTTATCTTCAGAACAAGTCAGCGTTCTGGTATAAATCCTTCCAATATCTGAATCAAGACTGTCGGATTTACTTGCCGGCGAAAAAGGCATCATAATTTCAAATCCGTTCTCGCGGTCTTCTATCCGGACCCATTCAATCATTGAAAGGCAACTTAAAAAGGCGATCAGAAAATTGGACATGAGAATTTAACGGCTTTTTTAAAAGAAAAGTTGTGACGAGCGACTAGTTCGATGCGTTCATATTTACAGATCCTCAATGGCCCTTGGCCGTTGCAGACTAAGTTCACACATGAATAATATTCCTCTTGATGGTTCTAATAAATCATACCCTGCGTGATCCTTTGACATTTGCAGCTTAACTTTGCGCGAAAGATTCTAAAATGAAATTTGATATCATTGTAGTAGGCTCAGGACCAGGAGGTTATGTTGCAGCCATTCGCGCCGCTCAGCTTGGCAAGAATGTGGCCATTGTCGAAAGAGAGTCCCTTGGTGGGATCTGCCTTAATTGGGGATGCATTCCTACGAAAGCTTTGCTTAAGTCCGCTCAGGTGTTTGAATATATCCGGCATGCCGCCGATTACGGCATACAGGTCTCCGATGCAAAGGCGGATTTTGCTGGCATCGTCAAGCGCTCCCGCAATGTTGCTGAAGGAATGAGTAAAGGAGTTCAGTTCCTCATGAAGAAAAACAAAATCAACGTCATCATGGGTACCGCCAGACTGAATAAAAACAGAAGCCTTGATGTCACTGATTCTAATGGACAAAAAACAAATTACACGGCGGATCATATTATTCTGGCGACGGGAGCACGCGCTAAAGCTTTGCCGAATCTACCAATTGATGGTGTTAACGTCATCGATTACCGCAAGGCAATGGTCATGGACAAGCTACCCAAAAGAATGGTGGTGGTTGGTGCCGGCGCTATTGGTGTTGAGTTCGCCTATTTTTACAAAAGCATGGGCACCGAGGTAAGCATTGTTGAATTTATGGAGCAAGGACTGGTGCCTCGTGAAGATGCAGATGTAAGCAAAGAACTCGCTAAGGTTTTCAAAAAACAGGGCATGAATGTTTATGCCAATACCTCTGTTGAAAAAATAGAGAAGACTACAGAAGGTATTCAGGTATATACCAAAGACCGCAAGGATGGCAAAGAAAATATCATCACCTGTGATGTAGTGCTTTCTGCAGCCGGTGTTACGCCGAATACTGAAAATCTGGGTCTCGAAGATGCTGGTGTTGCCACTGACAAAGGACTTGTCAAAGTGGATGCTTTTTACAAAACCAATATTCCGGGTATTTATGCAATCGGCGACATCACTCCGGGCCCTGCATTGGCACATGTTGCGAGCGCTGAAGGTATCACCTGCGTAGAATCAATCTGTGGTCATCACCCTGAACCAATTAATTACAGCAACATACCGGGATGCACGTACTGCGCTCCGGAAATTGCTTCCGTCGGATATACAGAGGCTGCTGCTAAAGAAGCAGGCTATGAACTTCTGATTGGAAAATTCCCGTTTTCTGCTTCAGGTAAAGCGAGTGCAGCAGGAGCTAAAGAAGGCTTTGTAAAATTGATTTTTGATAAAAAATATGGTGAGTTGCTCGGCGCACATATGATCGGAATGAATGTAACAGAAATGATTGCCGAAATTGTCGTTGCCCGCAAACTCGAAACTACAGGAATGGAAATGATCAAATCTATCCATCCCCATCCGACCATGTCAGAAGCAATTATGGAAGCCGCTGCTGCGGCATATGGTGAAGTTATTCACCTTTAATCAGCGAACTACCGTTACATCACCACGGAGTTGATGTTTTCTTCCAGCCTTATCTGAAAACTGAATAAGGTATACAAATACTCCTGGGCCTACCGGTTGTCCTCTGAAATTGCCGTCCCATGCGCCATACTGGCTATTGGGAATTCCACCATTACTTTCAAAAACGATTTCACCCCATCGACTGAAGATCTGCAGTCTGTCAATTTTGCCAATACTGGAGTCAGAGAATAAATTGAACCAGTCATTTACCCCATCACCATTGGGACTAAATACATTTGGCACATAAAATTCCTGCATCGCCGTGATTACGATCTGATAGACGATGGGACAACCATATTCATCAATCCCCTCGAATCGGTAGGTATTGATTTCCGGACTTGCGACAACCTTCCACGCTTCACAAGTTGTGCATAATGTAGCTGACTGATTTTTCCAAAATCCGGTAAGGTGCTGTAATGTTACTGAAGCCGGTAATTTCAGAGGTATCGAATCCCCCACAACCGCCCGAATAGTGTCCTCCCCAAGATCATTTACATAATCGATGTTAAATTTTACATCAAATGAATCCATCCAGGTGCAACCTATGCTATCTCTGAGTATCACAGGATATTTGCCAGGTTGCAGACCTGAAAAATGAAAGTTGAGCGGTGCAACCTGATTACCTCCAATCCACATTTCACGCACTGGTCTACCCGAAAGTTGTTTGACATCAACCGCAATTGGGTTGGGACCGGAACAAGACCCGTCGACGGCATTAACTTCAAAGCAAAAACATGACGGGTCATCAAGTTCAATAGAACTTATCGCAGAACAACCAGTCTTGTCTGTAACAGTTACAATATAAATACCAGGGAGCAAATTTTGAATTCTGGACATATTATCTGTACTGCTCCAACGGTATTGATACGGAGCCTGACCGCCATTCACTGTAAGATCAACCGAGCCATTTCTTTCACCATGACAACGGACTGGTGTAATAATAGAAGCGATATTCAATGCGATCTGAATGACGAGATTAATTATGACAGTGGAATCACATCCAGCCGCATTTATTTTATTCATTATATACTGACCACTCGCATCCAAAACATTGCCACCAATGGACAATGTACTGCCATGGCAAAGTATCGTGTCGAGTACAAATTGTCCGGTCTGAAGAATCCGAACATTCAGGGTTGTTATGCTATCGCACCGATCCGCAGACAAAAGATTTTGCGTATATTGTCCTTCAGAAGTGATACGGATTCCATTAAATAAAATAAAATCACCGTCGCAAATGCTGGTATCAATTTGCCTGTTAAATACGGGATGATATTGTAGATTAACTGTGACAAGACTATCGCACCCATCGGCATTGACAGTCCTTATCTGATAAGCCCCCGGAGAAGTATAAGTATTGTTTCCCAATTTTAGTACTTGACCTGTGCACAGCGATGTATCAACAACAAAGTAGCTTTTGGATTTCACCGACAAGAATAAAGTAGTGATACTGTCACACCCGAAAATTGATGCGGAAGTATCTGAATAGATTCCTGTCACAGTCAGCACCCTAGATCCAAAAAGATAACGGTCTCCTTCACATATTTGACTAGAGATTGCAACAAAAGATTTTTGATTTTCAGTAATCTGAATATTTACGATACTGTCACATCCGTAAATACTGACCAAACTGTCGGAGTAAATTCCTGCCTTGGAATAAGCTTTTCCCCCAATCATTGTGGATTTACCTTCACAAATTGATTGCGTTATATTGGTTACAGATTTCGGGTGGACAATGAGGTTCAAATAACGAATGCTGTCACAACCATTCATGCTGAAATAGTCAAATTGATAAAGCGATGTAGAATCGCAAATATTTCCATCGAATACGTACGAATCACCCTGACAGATTTCAGCATTCAGGGTATCCGCATACCGAGGGTGCATACTAACACTGATCTCCAAAATGCTGTCGCATCCCATGAAATTCTTCAGCGTATCATAATATACACCAGTCGTTCTGTAAGTCTTTGAGTTAATTACCACTGAATCACCTGCACAGATCTGTGGATTCAATCTTGTAACAAACTGGTCTATGTTGTATTGGAAAGATTTACTCAGTTCACAGTCGTTTTTGTAACTCACTCTCAACTGATATTTTCCGAGAGCACCCTTTGGAATTGGATAATTCTGAGATGTCGCACCTGCAATGGCTACACCATCCTTATACCATTGATATTGCACAATGGCGAGTGAAGATTTGGATGATTTAAGAATTACAGTGTCTGTACAGGGATTACCGCTAATCTCAACTTTTAGAGAATCGAATTTGACCGTCTCCTCAAGAATCAGTTCGTCCAGCCAGTAATAATAATCACCATCTGTTGTCGCACAAGCTGGCCCTAGACAAATAGCCGCTACATTGACAGTTGGGCGCAACTTGACGGTTACCTTTTTCCATTGGTTGGATCCCGATACCGTGACACGACTCATTTCGAACCATCCCTGATATTTGGTTGGACATTGATAACCTGGTGGATTGACCGCAAAAGGAAGGTACTTACAGTCGGATGTTCCGAATATTGCCATGTTCAACGTAGCTCTTGGTCCAAATACCTGTCCACGCCTTCCGAAACCAACCCAATAGGTTAGGGTATATTCTTTCCCTGCCATCATGGTACTTGTCAGACATGCACCGATGTATTCTTTGTAAATTCCCCGCTGGGGATAATTCTGTATGTCGAGGAAGCCAACATAACCCCGCCCGGCGGGTAGAGGCTGTGGGGGTGTTCCGCGAAACGGATCATCCTTGAATCCACAAAGATTAAAATAATCTGAAGTTGCCGGTGATGCCTGAATCCAGTTAAGGCTTCGGTCAAGCTGAGCAAGCCCGTCCGGACATTGTTTGTACAATTCAAAAGAGGGGTTGGGCACTAAAGAACTTGGCACGAATACGGAGTCTTTGATGCCTTTACAAATACAATCGCCGTCATTCAGGTCTATCAAGCCATCCCCGTCATCATCCAGCCCGTTATCACAAATCTCACCTGCACTGGACTGAGCGAATATGGTTAAAGAGAATACCGACAAACAAAATAATAATATCACTACCCTACCCATGATGGCGCAATGTGATACAAACTTACGCGATTTAACGCTGATTCTACAGGGAATTGTTCCTTTTGAACATCTTGCGTATGACCAGATACAGGCCCAGAAAACCAACAAATACAATGCTTCCCATCAAAGCGAGATGTGGCGTATTGACAATGATGGATCCACACACCAATAAATAAGCGGTGATAAAAATAATCGTTGCCAAAGGAAACCACTTCATCCTGTAAATCCCTGACCTTTCTTCTCCCAACTTTCTCTTACGCATAAAAAACAAAGTCGCAGCAGAAGTTACCATCCCAACAGAATCAAGAAACATGACAAACCCTAGAATACGGTCAAAAGTCGAAGCAAACATCAGAGTTAGAATAGACAAAAAGGCAAAAATCGTGAGATTGACAAGAAGCACCTTGTGCTTTCCGTATTTTTTCTGAAAAATACCAGGCAAGACACCGTCATCAGCCATTGCATACATGACCCTGGGATTACTGAGCATCAAAACATTTACATAAGCCAGCACAGCGACAAAAAGCAGAACGGAAAAAATTCGCTCGCCGGCTGTGCCCAATAGACGATATGCAATCACTGAAGCTATCCCTTTAGTGCTTTTCAATTGTTCAAAACCGATGGTACTGAAATACGAAAGATTAACCAACACATAGATAGCGATCACGACAAGTATGCCGAGCATGATGCCCTTGGGCACTGTCCGTGAAGGCTGTTCCACCTCTTCTCCAAAATTAATGGATTGTTGGTACCCTCCGTAAGTAAAACTGACGGCTACCAATGCCGAAGCAAGAGAAAGTATAAAACCTTTTACGCCAATCGACTGAAATTCAGGCGTACCGGAAGAAACTGCCTGAGGCAATACAATACCCGCAAGAAGTATTAAAGCAAGCATTGCAAGTTTGACCATCATAAGTACATTCTGCGCACGACTGCTTACCTGAAGACCCAATACATTCAGGCCGTAAAATGTGCCAATGGCAGCAATACCTAAAATAGAATTGTAATAAGAAGGATAATCCTGACCCAGTATTGCCGATAATAGATACTCGCTCCCGATGATGGCTACGCCTGAAAGTGAGGCAGCATTGGAAAAAAGGATCACGCAGTTAAGTGCGAAAGCAACCGACGGATGATAGGCATAAGAAAATATTTTATAGTATCCGCCGGTAACCGGATAGCGGCTGCCGATCTCCGCATAAGTCAGCGCACCACAAAAGGCTACAAATCCGCCGAGAATCCATGCTGTAAAAAAAATTACAGGCGTAGCTGATGCCTGTGCGGCATCTGTTGCCGTTCTGAAGATTCCCATTCCAATGACAAACCCAACCACGATCATGGTCAGTGAAAATGTCCTGAGCTTCTCCGTTCCGCCCGTGTTCAATGAACCTTCCTGATTAATTTCGTTGCTGGTATTCTTCCCACTTCTGTTGAAGGAAGATGTCTTCTTTTGCATAACGCATCTCCTTCATCAGACCATCTGTTGGTTTAAATCCGGGTGAAATCATGATCCTCTCCATTTTTGGTGTCAGGTACACCAAGGTGGGGTAACTCAATTGTCCGTCAACGAGTGCGTAGGCCAATTCATGATAACCCCTGCGTCCATTGGGGATATAATGAAATGTGTGATCATTAAAAACTATACTGTCCTTTTGTTCTGCGTCAAATTTAACGGCATAGAAATGCTGATTGACATAAGCAACGACGGCGGGGTCAACAAATGTTGACGCATCCATTCTTTTACACCAAACACACCATTCAGTAAATAAATCAATCATGATCTTTCGCGGCGCTTTCTGATTGGCTTCGATTGCCTCCTGCCACGACATCCAGTGGATTGTAGAATCTCCTTTGGTATCGGGAGACTGACAGGCATTTAAACTACCCGTTACCAGCAAAAGCAAGCTTGTTAATTTTAAAAAAGAATTCATTTATTATATTGTAATTCAAAGATATAACATTTAAAGAATATCATCATTCATCACTTTGCTTCAAGCCTAATGCAAACTGTATCTTTGTAAGGTGAAGCCGGATGCAATCTATCTAATAGGCACAGCAGGCCTTTTGTTTCTCCTGCTGCAATGTCAGCAGACGGTGACAACAGAAATTACAGACCAGTCTTTAAGGAATTTGATCATGTCAGAACCAGGAGGTATTGCCTCCCTCATTTTGCCACGATCTGATGATTTGGAACATATTCCTCAGGATTCAGCCAATCCGCTTACAGCTGCAAAGGTTGAATTGGGAAGGTACTTATTTTTTGATCCTGCAATTTCATTTGACCCAGCTTGCAAAGCTGCGGCCAGAACATTTAGTTGTGCCACTTGCCATTTTGCCGATGCAGGATTCCAGGCAGGGCGCAAACAAGCTATTGCCAGTGGCGGGCGTGGACATGGATTTCGGCGCGAAAAACATCCCTTGTGTGATTCAACTGAGGTCGATGTACAAATGCTCAGGACTCCATCTATCGTCAATTGTGCTTATCAGGAGGTCCAATTATGGAGCGGCAAACTAGGATGTTGTGGCCCCAATAAGGGCACTGACAGTCTCTGGAAGAAAGGAAGCTTTACGGAACTGAACCGACTGGCAATGGCTGGTGTCGAGACCCAGGCCAGAGTGGCACTTGAAGCGCATGGCATGCGAATGGATCCAACCCTCGTCACAGAAACTAAGTATCTAGATCTCTTTAATGCGGCATTTTCCGAGGTCACACCAGAACTGAAATACAGACGGTTCAGTATGGCTAAAGCAATTGCAGCGTACGAAAGAACAGTACTGACCAACGAGGCACCCTTTCAAAAGTGGCTTCGCGGAGATCGCAGCGCTTTGACAAAAGATCAGCGTTGGGGGGCATACATTTTTTTTGGTAAAGGGGGGTGCAATAATTGTCACCGCGGACCAGCTCTCAACAGCATGACCTTTCATGCACTTGGCATCAACGACATGTCAGGCAATGATGTAATCCCCAAGAAAAATCCACCTGAAGATATTATGTTTGGCCGTGCCGGATTTACACGCCGCGAAGAGGATATGTACAAATTTAAAGTACCGCAACTTTACAATCTCAAAGGTCTCAAATTTCTTGGTCACGGAGGTGGACTCAGTTCTGTAGAGGCGGTGATCAGATACAAAAATAATGCAGTTGCGGAAAACTCATCCGTTGACCAAAAATACCTCTCGCCATATTTCAGGCCGCTCCATCTGACAGAGAAGGAAATCAAAGCCCTGACAACATTTGTAGAGGATGCCTTGTTTGACCCATCGCTTCACCGATATGAACCAGGACATGTACCTTCAGGATTTTGTTTTCCTAATGCGGATAAAATGAGTAGAGAACAATTACGTTGTAGTGAACAGTGATGCATTCAGAAAATAAAATCATCAGTGTGATGATGACATCGAATCTTGCATATGATCAGCGCATGCAAAGAATACTGCGTTGTTTATATTCTGAAGGCTATCACATAAAGGTATTCAGCAGAAAATCAGCCGACAGATCCTATCACTTTTCACTCGAAAATGGCGATGCTAAAATTGCTTATGAGGAAAATTATGTTCCTACATTCTTTCAACGATCCTGGTTGTTCTATGCAGAATACAATTTCAGATTATTCTTCAAGCTTTTGATTTCACGTCAGAATATTATTTATGCCGTCGATGCAGATACACTCATGGCCGCGCTGTGTCTGCGATGGCTCAAAGGCATAAAGTTTATCTATGACGCCCATGAGTTTTTTGAACAAAGCCCGGAACTTACAGGAAAAAAATGGATTCAAAAGACATGGCAGATGATTACCATCGCAGGGTGTCGATTCTCCTCCTTGAGAATCACGGTTGGTAATATGTTAGCCGATCTTCTGAAGAAGCGATACAATAAAGACTTTACGGTGATTCGCAATATTCCGGACACCGCTGTCACACCTTCCCAAATCAATGCACGCAAAAAGATAATCTGGTATCAGGGAGTCCTCAATATCGGCAGAGGTTTAAGTGAAATCATTCGCTGTATGCCATTATTACCGGAATATAGCCTGATCCTGGCTGGCACTGGCGACATCGAAGACGACCTAAAAGAACTGGTTAAAAAATTGCTATTACAGGATCGGGTCATTTTCAAAGGGCCTTTATCACCCGCAGCGTTGATTGAATCCAGCAAATCTGCCAGAATCGGAATCAATCTATTGGATGGCAGCAACAGGAACTACTATTATTCTCTTGCTAACCGAACATTTGATTTTATTAATATGGAATTGCCGGCAATCCACATGAATTTTCCCGAATATGTTACGCTTCTAAAAAAACACCACGTAGGCGTTACAATTTCTGATCTTAATAAAGAGACGATCATCAACGCCGTTCGCTCATTTGAAAACGAACAATATTATTTGCAAATGGTCAGTGCCTGTCGGGAAGCAAAAGTTCATTATTCTTTACGGAATGAATTACTTCCTTTGCTTCACTGGTTAAAAAAAGAATTCAGCGAAGTATAGTAAAAAGGCCTTACTTGGCGGCTTTGGCGTGATCAGCGAGAAACTTTTCCAAACCAATATCCGTAAGAGGATGCTTGAGCAGTGACATTATTGCATCCAGTGGACATGTGACAACATCCGCTCCTGCTTTGGCTGCATCGACAATGTGCAAACCGCTTCGAATGGAAGCTGCAAGTATTTCTGTATCATAACCCTGCAGGGAATAAATATCATAAATATCGGAGATAAGCTGCATGCCGTTCCATCCGGAATCATCGATACGTCCAATAAAAGGCGATACATAGGTTGCTCCTGCTTTGGCTGCAAGAATGGCCTGCCCCGCACTAAAAACCAATGTGCAATTTGTTTTGATGTCCAGTTTCGTGAACTCAACCAGGGCTTTGACACCATCCTTGATCATGGGTACTTTTACGACAATATTCTCGGAGATCATGGCCAACTCCTTGCCCTCGCGGATCATCCCTTCATAATCAGTTGAGATCACTTCCGCGCTGACATCTCCCTCAACCAGGTCACAGATTTTCTTGTAATGCTTGTAAATTTCTGATTTGCCGGTGATCCCTTCTTTGGCCATCAGGCTGGGGTTGGTGGTTACACCATCCAGAATACCAAGGTCCTTGGCTTCGGCAATTTGTTGCAGATTGGCAGTGTCAATGAAGAATTTCATGATATAGGTTGGCGGTGGGCAATAAGTGGCAAGAGCCCATCGCATCGCTACAACTTCACGCCTTTGCTGTATTTCTACCCTGGAGGATTAGAAGGAGCTGATCGTGAACTCTCACCGGGCGCAAAAATAGACGATTACATAAGATCTGATGCTGATTTTGGAAAAAACTCTTCCAACCCAACCCAATAACCTTTACTTTGAGGTAGGGCAAACCAGAACATCCTCTCCTTCAATGTCGGATGATCAACAGCAATAAATGTTGAAAACAGAGCCAAATCCGAAGTAAACTTTGGGTCTGCATCACCGTATTTGACATCTCCCATGAGCGGGCAACCGATGTAGGCCATTTGGGCCCGTATTTGATGCGATCTGCCAGTGATTAGTTTGACCTGTATTAAATACTTAAAGCCATTATGGCCTAACACCCGGTAACGCAATTGGCATACCTTAGACCCGTTGACATCATGGTCTGAGATCATGACTTTATTAATCTTACTGTCTTTGAGGATGAAATGCCTTAAAGTATCTTCTTCATTGGGTGGTTTGTTGGCCGTAACGGCCAGATAGTATTTATCCATCGTTCTGAACTTGATTTGCTCCTGTATACGCTCAAATGATTTAGAGGTCTTGGCAATAATCATAAGACCCGAAACGGGTCTATCCAGGCGATGTAATAAACCAACATAGGCTTTTCCCGGTTTATTATATTTAGCTCGAAGATAGTCATTCACGAGATCGACCATGTTCAGGTCGCCTGTACTGTCTGCCTGCGAAAGTATATTCACTGGCTTGATAACCACTAGGATATGATTATCTTCAAAGATTACTTGTAAAGAATGATTCATGGAGCTGCACAAAGGTAAACTCAAATTAGCCATATCACCCTGCCCCAACGACACCTTCATTTTTGGTGCCTGGCTCAACGGTATGTTATCTATGCAGCACAGCATCCTACCAACACCTGAGGTTCGTTTTATGGACATCCAGGAACTCAATAGTGCAGCATCGGAAGTAATTTATGATGTCATCAAGGTGAGCGCGGCGATTGCACCTACCTTATTGGACAATTACCGGATTCTACCTTGCGGAGGTGCGTTAGGCGATGCAGTTGGCCCTTTGTTGGTAAGCAAGGAGAAAATAGATTATCAAGGTCTTCAGCAATGCACTGTAGCATTGCCTGGAAAGGATACTACTGCAACCCAACTGTTTCGATTTGCTTTTCCCCGGCACGTCAACATCAGACACTTGGTATTTAACCAAATCGAGGACGCAATACTTGATGGTTCCACAGAAGCGGGTGTGTTAATTCATGAAGGCAGATTTACTTATGAATCCAAAGGACTTTCATTGATATTGGACCTTGGCCAGTACTGGTCCAATCAGACAGGACTCAGGATTCCACTTGGATTGATCATGATAAAGCGCGAATTGCCGGATCATATCCTTTCAGCCGTTATCAAGACGATTCAGGACTCGATTGCCTTCGCCAGGCAGAATGACACAATGCTAATGCCATTCATAAAGAACCATGCCTCTGAACTATCTGACGATGTTATTGCGAAGCATATTGGACTTTATGTCAATGAATTTAGCATCGAACTGGGAACAGAAGGTATTAAAGCCTGTCGAAAACTTTTTGAAACCGCACAACCTGAAGTCAGGATTTCAGATCAGGATTTCGTATCAACATACATAAATATGTAGGTTCAACATTATCAGGTAGATACATGGTAGTATTCCTACTTATCAGTTAACAAAATATACATCAATTGTTATTTATTGTTGTTCGTCAATTTTTTTGGCATAGTTGTTGTTATATCCTTAACGAGTTTTGAGTTTTGGTTATTAAATGAAGATTTGCCCGTATAACGTATACGGGCATTCTTTTTTTAGCTCGTTTGGGTCCCTCTTTCGTACCTTCGCCGCATAAATTTCCCACATGATTATTGGAGTCCCAAAAGAGATCAAAGCCAGTGAAAACCGTGTTGCGCTCACACCGGCAGGAGCACTGGAACTTTGCAAGCGTAAACACCAGGTATACGTACAATCCACCGCCGGGATTGGCAGTGGTTTTTCAGACCAGGACTATGTGAATGCAGGTGCTAAAATCCTTCAGACGATTGAAGAAATATATTCAATTGCGGAGATGATTATCAAAGTCAAAGAACCCATCGCAAGCGAATACAAGCTCATCCGGCCAGATCAACTTCTTTTTACTTATTTCCATTTCGCCTCTTACGAGCCACTGACAATGGCCATGATTGAGAGCGGAGCGGTATGTCTCGCTTACGAAACTGTAGAACTTCCGGATCGCAGTCTGCCCTTGCTTATTCCGATGTCTGAAGTGGCGGGTCGTATGGCCATTCAGGAAGGAGCCAAGTATCTTGAAAAGCCACAAAAAGGCAAAGGAATCTTGTTAGGAGGAGTCCCCGGGGTGCCACCGGCTAAAGTTCTTATCCTGGGTGGCGGCATTGTCGGAACCCAGTCCGCTAAAATGGCAGCTGGCCTTGGTGCGCAAGTATCTCTGCTCGACATCAGCCTTAACCGACTTCGCTATCTTGCGGATGTCATGCCTGCAAATGTCACCACCATGTTCAGCAACGAATACAATATCCGCGAACTCGTCAAAACACATGATTTGATCGTTGGTGCTGTACTCATACCGGGTGCTAAAGCCCCCAGTCTTGTGACCCGTGATATGCTTTCCACCATGCATCCGGGCACTGTGCTCGTGGATGTTGCCATTGACCAGGGAGGATGCATTGAAACATCGAAACCGACTACACATGAC
Organism: Saprospiraceae bacterium; assembly: GCA_046329325.1. Taxonomy (GTDB): domain Bacteria; phylum Bacteroidota; class Bacteroidia; order Chitinophagales; family Saprospiraceae; genus Vicinibacter. The sequence goes on along the minus strand of JAXLUU010000001.1, from coordinate 2,850,283 downwards.
GACCCGATCTATATTATCGATGAAGTTGTACATTATTGTGTGGCCAACATGCCGGGTGCCGTTCCGTACACATCAACAGTAGCATTGACCAATGCCACATTACCTTATGCAATTCAGCTAGCCGAAAAGGGATGGCAACAAGCTTGTAAGGATAACAGATCACTGAAGCTCGGACTCAATGTCGTCAACGGAAAAGTAGTATATGAAGGGGTGTCAAACGCATTCGGACTTCCGTATACTCCTGTTGACCAAGTCATTTAAAATCACTTTTGCCAGGATTACCAACCAGGCAGTTGAATTGTATTCAAGACTCATACGTTAAGAAAAAAACTTTAGGAATTTTAACTTTAAAATCGGTTGAACATACTAAATTGACCACTGAATCCATTATTCATTAACTAAACCTCGTATTATGAATATTACCTTTGATGAACTTCGAAGCATTAAACACAGGTTGCCGCATGGTAGCATCAAAAAAATCGCTGATGAGCTTCAACTTGACGAGCAAACCGTGCGAAATTATTTCGGTGCACATCATCTCGAGAATTCTGGCAATCATCTGGAACCCGGTCCAAATGGAGGAATCGTTCATATTGAAGACGAACGCATACTGAATATCGCCAGACAAATTCTAGCCTCAATTGAAGAACAAACAAGCAGTAACTAATTATTAATATTTTTTACTACCTGAGGCTTACCTTCCCTGGTAGGCCTTTTTTATTTCTTGCGATACAAAATCACCAGTGGAATCAGCTCATGGTATGAATGAAGTCCCGCCTCGACCTTGTTCACTTCAAGATACCGTTCATACAGCCAATCCCTCCATTCTGGAAGTATTGACGGATAAATCCGATGTTGTTCCCGAATGTCCGCAAGGTCCTTGAGCACAGTATCTCCTGCCAGTCTTTGCAATTCAACATAAGTAAGGCTGTCTTCGTCCTGAAGACTGCTAGCCAGATATTTCCAATACGAAATTGCCGCTGAGTATCGAATCCAAGGATCAGAAGAATGAATGCAACATTCGAATGCCAGAAAGTTGCATTCTCCTTCATTGGTCCAACCCATACCGTGTGCCAGCTCGTGAGCCATTGTAAATGGCCATTCAATCCAGTGTAGGCCTTTGTCGACCTGCCCCTCGCCTGAGAATGGCCAGAAAATGCCCGCCGTCTCAAAAATAAGCAGGCATCCGGAAGGTTGAACAATACGACACCTCACACCATGAATTGAGGGAAGTCCCAAAGACTCTAAAAATTGGCAGAGTTCATGTTCAAGTTGGTCATTGAGTTGCATCTCAGAGACATTGGGTAATTTTTCAGGCCGTAATGCTGCAAGCTGTCTAATCTCCTTGGCTACATCCCTGAATTCTTCCAGAAATTCTTTGTGTTCAACTTTTCCATATAGCCCGAGGCGCGATCGCACATTTTTTCTTGAATAATTAAATCCCCAGGACAAATAAAACCAGGAGATATGGGCAAATATCAGCAGCACCCCAAGAATCCTTATTGTATTGCGATGGGTGCGTATAGCCCAGGCTCTGATCAATATACCAACAAGTAACAATTCAGCCAATAACCAGAAAAAAAACAATGGCCAGGGTGAAACATTAGACAAATACTTCCACAGGTGCCTGTACACAAGGTAAACCTTATAAAAATAGTATGACTCGGCATACTTTGGATCCAGGTATATCATGACGCCAATGGCGATCGTTCCAAGACAAATCAGCAGGCTGAAGAAACCGATAATAATCAGGACTCCACGGTGGCTGAATTCGATTTTTTTCATTTAATTAATTCTTAAGAAATGAACTTTTGAATATGCCGCAGCGTTCTTTCAACTCATAAAATTACTCCAAATGGCATTTGAATTTACTGATACTAATTTTCAGGAGACTGCTCTTTCTCAAGGTACTGTCTCTGTTATTGATTTCTGGGCTGAATGGTGCGGCCCGTGCAGATTGGTAGGACCGATCATTGAAGAATTGTCTGGTGAATACCAGGACAAAGTACGCATCGGCAAACTCAATGTGGATCATAATCCGCAGGTCTCCATGCAATTCGGTGTACGCTCAATTCCAACAATACTCTTTATCAAGGATGGCAAAGTTGTTGATAAACAAGTCGGAACCACTACCAAGGCCAATTTGAAACAAAAAATTGAGGCACTTTTATAGTGCAAAACCCATACTAAGCATTCCAAAAGCCCTTATCTTTGAAGTGATGAGGGCTTTGTTTTTATTGAGATTATGAGTTTTTTTGATCGTTTTCCGGTTCAGGCCTATACTAATCTTGAACTTTTGGCACAACAAGTTGTAGAGGGTTTTATCATTGGCATGCATAAATCTCCTTTTCATGGTTTTAGTGTCGAATTTGCAGAGCATAGAATTTACAACACCGGTGAGAATACCAGAAATATTGACTGGAAGGTATTCGCCCGTACTGACAAGCTCTTTACTAAAAAATATGAAGAAGAAACCAACCTTCGCTGCCAAATCGTCATAGATGTGTCATCCTCAATGTACTTTCCGGAAGAACGTCTTATAAGCGGAGGACTTCTCAACAAGCTGAAATTTTCATCCGTAGGCGCTGCCTGCTTAATGAATATTCTGAAGAAGCAAAGAGATGCTTTTGGAATTTCACTTTTTTCGGATAAGGTTGAGTTTAGCTCACAAGCTAAATCTTCGACTACCCATTACCAGTTTCTCCTCAGCCAGTTAGACAAGTGGATTTCTGATGTCCAGCTTAACCGAAAATCAGATCCTGCACAGGCGCTGCACCAGATTGCAGAAGAGACGCACAAACGATCGCTGATTGTGATCTTCAGTGATATGTTTGACAATGCTGATAATATGGAAGAAATTTTTAGTGCCTTACAACATCTCAAATACCGAAAACACGAAGTGATTCTTTTTCACGTACTCGATAAAAATTTAGAGCTTGACTTCGCTTTTGAAAATCAACCATACCAGTTTGTCGATATGGAGACCGGAGAAAAGTTACGCATGCATGCACACCAAATCCGGGATGCATACACAGCCAAAATCAAAGAGGTACAGCATGAGATAGAATCAAGATGCATTCAAAACCGGATTCATTACATGCAGGCCGATATCAATCTTGGTTACGACTACATACTTCAGTTGTTTTTACTGAAAAGAAAAAAAATGAACTGAACATGGGAAAAATAAAATTGTCGAAAATAGACACCGATGCTCCCGAAAGTCTGAAAAAAGATGAAATTAAGGACAAAACAAAAGAGCTTGTTGCCGGAATAGGCCAGATTTGCAAAAGTATTTACGCAGAGAAAAAACACAGCGTGCTCATTGTATTACAAGGCATGGACGCCAGTGGCAAAGACGGCGTAGCCCAAAATGTCTTTGCAGAGTGTTCTGCCCTTGCCATCGATGCTTGTTCATTTAAAAAACCAACCGAAGAAGAATTCGCTCACGACTTCCTCTGGCGGGTTCACAAGCTGGCTCCTGCTAAAGGAAATATGAAAATCTTCATTCGATCTCACTATGAGGACATTCTGATACAGTCCGTTCATCAGTGGATCGACAAGGATCGTGTAGCAATACGAATGAATGCCATAAATGCTTTTGAAGAACTGCTTCAGTTTGACAATAACACGACCATACTTAAATTCTACCTCCATATATCTCATTCCAAACAACTTGAAAAATTAAAGGAGAGACGTGATAATCCGCAGAAACAATGGAAGTTCAATGAACAGGATTTTGAAGAAAGTAAATTGTGGGATGAGTACATGGAATGCTATGAATACGCAATAAACAACAGCACAATACCATGGCATATTATACCTGCTGACCAAAACTGGTACCGTGATTATTCGGTGGCACAAATTGTTCTGGAAACCCTTAAAAAACTAAAAAGCAAGTTTCCTACGCTCAATGACCTCGAATAAATTGCGTATTGACAAGTGGCTGTGGTGTGTACGCATTTTTAAGTCAAGATCCATTGCTGCTGAATACTGTCGCAAGGGCAGAGTACATTGCGGAGATCAGGAACTTAAGCCTTCTTCACAAATTGAAAACGGCATGGTGATTTCTGTACGAAAGGATACTATCCGTTATTCTTACAGGATCTGTCGTCTTCCCGCCCAAAGGCTATCAGCGACGCTTGCCAAAGATTGCTTCGAAAACCTTACCCCGCAGGAAGAACTAAACCGTCTCCACGAAAAACAGACCAGTCATTTTTACAGGTCGGATGGCATTCGACCTACTAAAAAAGAAAGAAGGGAGCTTGAAGAATTTCTTGAAGATTTTTAAATAAATTTTAAGCAGAATTATCTTATCCAAATACAAATTCAATCTAGATTTCTGTTGAGATGGATAATTAGCCAAATGGTCCGGCTGAAATTTGCATAGAAGTCAAATTTCATTTAATGTATACGGTTGCACCAAGTTTTCTGCCAACTACTGACTTATTCCTTAATCACAGCACACATTCCAAAATGATAGCTTTTGGGCGACACATTCAGCTTCCCAATAATAACAGTATGGGCTGGCTTTCCCTAATTTAATGATATCCCGAATACTCTTTTTCATATGCCATCAACTGAAGTTTCTCTATATTTGCGCATTCTGAAGCCGCAAGCTGCAACGCTGAACAAGTTTAACTTGCATAAGATTAGTTGGCAGATGGCAAATTGATAAAGATCAATTATTGTTTAATAAGTATTGAGGCCAGATATTGAAAACACACCCGATCTATTGATAGATTGGTATGTATTTAAGGATTTATTATTGGCCATCGAAAATTGTTATGGGGGTTTAGCTCAGCTGGCTAGAGCGCTTGCATGGCATGCAAGAGGTCGTCGGTTCGACTCCGATAACCTCCACTTTTTTCTTAATTCTTGTGTTAATTATCAGACACGCGCGAAGCACTTTAACACAAACATCACATCGCTTTCTCCGACACGGCATTGGTACGGATAAAATAAACCTTAGCCGCCTGACAATTGAGAATTACCAATTAACCTTATAGTATTTACAATTGCCACAGATTCAAACAATTATAAAATAGAGACGATCATTCCTTGCTTAAATTTTAAAAAAGTTTATCAAATTGTCAAATGAAGAACTTTTCATAATGCAGGCTTGTTACTCTTTTTTATAAACTTTTTAAAATTAAAAACAATGAACTTGCAAGAAAAGTACAAATCAGTTCTGGATCTTGGAAAACAACTGAATGTTCAGAACGGCAATGTGGTAGAGGAAGGCGGTGTGCTGAAAGTTTGGGGCACCACCAAAGATCAGTATGATAAGGATCGACTTTGGGATGAGATCAAGTCAGTCGGTGGCAGTAATCCGTCAGACCTCGTCGCCGATATCAGTGTTGCGAATACAGAATATTATACCCGGCACACCGTTGCCAAAGGAGAAAGCCTGAGCCTTATAGCCAAGCATTACTTTAAAGATCCAATGAAGTACAAACAGATTTTTGAAGCCAACAAGGATACCATTAAGAATCCTGATCTGATTCACCCGGGACAGGAGATTATAATACCTAACCTTTAAAGTATAAATATCGACGATTGAAAAGCCGGCCCGCAGCCGGCTTTTTTTTGAACGCTCCATAGGATTTACCTCCAGACATACCAATTTGAAATATTACATAAATTCCGGGAGTTCAGTCGTATTTATAATCTTTGCTGCACAATTATGAAGGATTCTGTCGTTATCAATATGAAATTAGCCGCTATGTCAAAAAGTATCATTCTTCTGCTCATTCTGGCCTCAGGATCACTTTCTTCCATAGCACAGGAAGCACCCAAAGCAATTGTAGAAAATTATCAGAAGATGGGTCCCAATGAAGCGGTCAGAGCCATATTCATTGACAAACAAAACTATAAGTGGCTAGGAACAGACAGAGGCCTGTACCGTATAATCAACATGGAATCCGAACCCGAAACATTTGCAAAAGATAGCATCAGCGGGATCACAGAAGACAAAAAGGAAATGGTTTGGTATGGAAACAGATCGCAGACCCTTACCACGGAAGACAAGTCTCAAAATATTATATTATCCAACCTCAAGGCACAGATAACCTGTATCACTTACTACAAAGGAGATATCTGGGTTGGTACCACAAACGGCCTTTACCGCGTATCCGACGATCAGTCCAGGGTCGTTGGAAGTTTTTCAGAAAAGAACAGCAAACTCAAATCCAATCAAATAAATGTCCTTTATCCGGATAATGAAGGCCGATTATGGGTGGGCACGGACAAAGGCGTTGTGATTATTGATGGAAAACATTGGGTTCAATACGAGTCAGACCATAAGATCACCGGCGTCATCAGCACCCGGGAAGGTATTTGGTTGCTTGCTGAGAAGAAAATGTGGCTGATTTACAAGGAAGATGGCAGGGATCGCTGGCAAGATGCCGCTGTGAAAAGAGGTATCAGCCAGGGTCCTGTAAGAGCACTTGCAGCAGACAGCAAAGGCAATGTTTATGTGGCTTCGGAGACCCTTGTACAATTCAACCCGTATACTGACAAAAGCCTGGTTATTGACAAGGATTATGGATTTGTATCGGCGCAGACCTTATCGCTTGCCTGTGACCGCAATGATGACCTTTGGGTAGGTACTGCAGACAGGGGTTTGTTCCGAATCGATATGCTCGACAGTGAAGTCAAAGAGTTGACCGCAATTGCATACGCAAGGGGAGAAATCAAATGTCCGGGAAGTAAGACTGCAGGAATAACGGTTATTGTCAATGGCGGCAAAACCCCATATAGCTATACTTGGAATAATCCAGAGATGACCGGTGCCAAAAAAGATAGCCTGGGGGCTGGAGAATATTCAGTTACTGTCGTTGACGCTGAAGCCAACGATTATGTGACCAGTGTATCGATCAAAGAACCCGAGCCATTCAGTTTTGAAATTGTGTCCAAGGAAAGAATCAGTGAGGCAAGCAAACGGGATGGAAAGGCGACTGTTAAAGTCAAAGGAGGCACGCCACCCTATCGCTATGTCTGGGACAATGGTCGTTCCGGAGAGAGTGTCAGCAACCTAAGCGGTGGGAAGCATGTGGTTCGGGTTTATGACCAGAACAATTGCCAATTTAACTTCAATGTATTCATTGATGCGCCAAAAGTACTTCCTGATCTGGTTCGAACGAAAATAGCTGTGGGACAGACATTGCGCATTGACCAACTTTACTTTACTGCAGATTCTAGTGTAGTATCGCCGGAATCCTATGCGGTCCTGGATGAAATATATGAATTTCTTCGGGACAACAGGGGGGTCAATATCGAAATAGGTGGACATACAAATGGAATTCCATCACATGAATATTGTGATAAATTATCCACTGCCAGAGCCAAAAATATCGCCCTCTATCTCTACGACAAAGGAATTCCAACCAGTCAAATCACCTACCGCGGTTACGGCAAGCGCAATCCAGTTGCAACCAATGAGACGCAGGCAGGTCGTGCGAAGAATCAGCGTGTAGAACTTAAAATTCTTGAAATCGCAGAGAAATAAAGTGTTAGTGTAGGGAATTTATTTCCGCTATCCTTAAACATACCAATAACTACTTTACACTACAGTCATTCGCTCTATAATCAGGGATTATTGTGACCAATGTGGATTTTATGTTATTCATTATCATGCTCCTATTACTCTGCAAGACTTTCATTGATCTAATAGTCCATACAGCATTGTTGCCATTGAGATAATCTTCAAGTAATACCTTTGGATGCAACACCGCGCCTCAAAAGATTAATTAAATGTAAATGATTGATTTACACTCGAATAGATCAGCGTATTATCAACTATATTTGCAGCAGCTCCTTTGAATTCCAAGCGATTCCAGGGAATGTCACCATTTGTATTGGACAACCATGACCAGACAGTATCATTTAATTTGCCCATTTTGCCATTCCGAAGATGTAAAAAACTGGCATGAGGTCTATGACTACAAAGTCAGCGGAGAACGTTTTCATATTAATGATTGTAACCATTGTGGTCTTCGTTATACACAAGATCCCCCTGTCGAAGCTGAGGCAGGCCCTTACTATGACAGTCCCAATTATGTGTCTCATTCGGACAACCGATCCGGTATCATGTTCAGGCTTTATCACGGTGTCCGTAAGTATATGCTCAATAAAAAAAGAAGACTGATTGGACGATACAGTTCAGGTAAGAAAATTATTGATCTGGGCAGTGGCACAGGTTATTTTCTCGATAACATGAAAAGACACGGTTATGAAGTAACCGGAATAGAAATTAATGAAGGTGCCAGGAATTTTTCAAAGGATGCTTTCAGTCTGGAAGTCTATCCTCCGGAGTTATTAGCCAAAGGAGAAATCACCAAACGCTTTCACATTGCAACAATGTGGCATGTACTGGAACACATTTACCAGCCTGAGACTTTCCTTCGTCAACTGAATGGCGTTCTTGAAGACGATGCGTTATTGGTTATCGCAGTCCCTAATTATCGTTCATCGGATGCGACCCATTACGGTACATACTGGGCAGGATACGATGTTCCCAGACATTTGTGGCATTTCGATCAAAACACCATTACGGCATTGCTTAAAAAGTGCGGTTATAATTATTTATCAACACATCGCTTACCTTTTGATTCATTCTACGTCAGTATGTTGAGCGAAAAGTATCGTAAAAACGCACTTTACCTTCTGTCTGGCCTGATGCATGGCTCTTTTTCCTGGATTGCTAGTATTTTAAATATCAATAGAACCAGTTCACTCATTTACTTTTTTCACAAGAACAAAGAAATATGATACAGACCGCAGAAAGAGCTTCTTCATCCAGTGCTGTTGATAATTATGTTTATCAGCGATGTTTATTCGCCTACCATGAATGCAAGACAAGACTGCATGGGCGGGTCCTTGAAATTGGTACGGGCTCCGGACTTGGATTGGACATTCTTTCCGAAGTATGCGACGAACTGGTAACCATTGATAAATTTGCAACAGGGATTGACATGAACAGCTATAATAATGTTCAATTTATTCAGATGGAGATCCCTCCGTTACACAATATTGCGTCAAACAGTTTTGATTTTGTCATCAGCTTTCAGGTCATCGAGCATATAGAAGATGACCATGCATTTATTCAGGAAATTGTACGGGTATTGAAGCCCGGGGGCAGTGCAATTCTTACAACACCCAACAAACTACAATCCTTGACGCGAAATCCCTGGCATGTGCGTGAATACACCGGGAATGAACTCGAACAGCTCATGATCACAAATGGATTTAACACTGTGGAAAAGCTTGGAACTTTTGGCAACTCAAAAGTCAACGACTATATTGCAATCAACAGAGCATCTGTCAGACGGATCACACGATTTGACATTTTCAATCTTCAATACCGTCTGCCAAGGAGATTGTTACAGATTCCGTATGATATTTTTAATCGTCTCAACCGCAACATGATTGCAGAAAAAAACACAGGACTCAATGCATCACTCGCTGCCAATGACTTTTGTATCAGCCAGCAAACAGATGAAAGTCTTGATTTATTTTTTATTGGTACTAAATGACAAATGAATGGAATACCGTCATCAGGAAATAGAATCCAAATGGAAGAAATATTGGATCGAGAACGAGACCTACAAGGTAAACAATGAGTTTTCAAAACCCAAATACTACATTCTGGACATGTTCCCTTACCCAAGTGGGGCTGGCCTTCATGTAGGCCATCCGCTGGGCTATATTGCTTCTGATATTGTGGCCCGCTCTATGCGAATGAAGGGCTACAATGTATTACATCCCATGGGTTTTGATGCTTTTGGCTTGCCCGCAGAACAGTACGCCATACAAACCGGGGTACATCCGCTGACAAGTACCATGGACAACATACGGCGTTACAAACAGCAACTGGAGAACATTGGAATGAATTACGACTGGGACCGCCAGGTTATTACGTGTGATAAGAATTATTACCGCTGGACACAATGGATCTTTCTGCAATTATTTAATCACTACTATGATCCGGTCGACCAAAAGGCAAGATCGCTGGATGAATTGATTTCTGTTTTTGAAAAAGAAGGAAACATCGGTTGCAACGCATTTACTTCGGAAGAACTTCAATTTACAGCCGTGGATTGGAATGGATTCTCCGACACCCGTAAAGACCAGTTTCTGATGAATTACCGACTGGCTTATCGAAAAGAAAGCCATGTCAACTGGTGCGAAGCATTGGGAACTGTTCTTGCCAATGATGAAATCAAAGACGGTGTGTCAGAACGCGGCGGCCATCCCGTTGAAAAGAAACCCATGATGCAGTGGGCACTTCGAATCACCGCATACGCTGACCGATTGCTTCAATCATTGGAACACCTGGAATGGTCTGATTCGATGAAACTCATGCAAAGCAACTGGATCGGAAAATCCTCCGGTGCCGAAATAAATTTCGAGATCAAGGATCATTTGGCAGCGCTCAAAATTTTTACTACAAGACCGGATACAATCTTTGGTGTAAGTTTTATGGTGATTGCGCCAGAGCATCCGCTGGTCGATTTGCTAACTACCAGCCAACATCTGCAAGATGTTAAATCCTATCTAGAAAAATCAAAATTAAAAACAGAGCGTGATCGGCTGAGTGATTCGAAACAAATGTCCGGTGTTTTTACAGGCTCTTATTGTATTCATCCATTTACGGGAGAAGATATTCCTGTCTGGATTTCAGACTATGTTCTCATTGAATACGGCACAGGTGCCATCATGGCTGTTCCAGGACATGACCAGCGTGATCATGCATTTGCAACTTCTTATTCGCTCCCTGTATTAGAAGTTATCGATCAATCCGCCATTCCGAACAAAGATCGCGAAGCCAAAGCAGGTATTGTAGTCAATTCAGACTTTCTTAACGGGCTGGAAGTCATCAACGCAATCGAGCGATCAATTTCAAAAATTGAAGAAAAAGGAATTGGAAAAAGAAAAAATCAGTATCGCCTTCGCGATGCCAACTTCAGCAGACAACGTTACTGGGGTGAGCCAATTCCAGTTGTCTATAATTCTGAAGGTCAGTGTATTGCCCTGAGCCCCGATCAGTTGCCGCTTGAGCTTCCGTCGCTCAGTAAAATTGAACCTGGTCAAGGTGGCAAGTCGCCACTGATTAATGCAGGCGAATGGATCAAAACACAAGAAGGATTGACAAGAGAGCTGGATACCATGCCAGGCTATGCAGGATCCAGCTGGTATTTTCTTCGTTATATGGATCCGAGCAATGCGGAAGTTTTTGCCTCGATAGAATCAATGCAATACTGGCGCGAAGTTGATCTTTACATTGGCGGTACAGAACACGCAGTAGGACATCTCATGTATTCGAGATTCTGGCAAAAATTTTTATTTGACCTTGGCCTCGTTCCGGTAGACGAACCTTTTAAAAAGCTGGTCAATCAGGGCATGATTCAAGGCATTATTGAAAATATTCTACTTGTTAAAAACAGTCAGCCCGGCCAATTTATTTCAGCTGCAATGGCCGATCAATATCAACAGGATCAACTTGTATCTATTCCCGTTCATGTAGGTTTTGTAAATAACTATAATTCAGCTGATGCGCATCTTGACGCCAATGGAATAAACGAATTCGTACGATGGAAACCTGATTATGCGAATGCGGTTTTTACTGATCTGAACGGCACTTATTCATTAAAAGAAATTCCGGAGGGTTTCAAATTAATGACGCGCTCTGAAGTTGGCAAGATGTCCAAGCGCTATCACAATGTGGTGAATCCAGATGATGTCATCGCAGAATACGGAGCGGATGTATTCCGGATGTATGAAATGTTTCTCGGTCCACTCCAGGATTCAAAGCCCTGGGATACGAAGGGAATTACCGGTGTAGCAGGGTTTATTAAAAAATATTACCGCTTATTCTATCAGGATGGCCAGAAAGTTCATTTATCGGATGCGAATCCTGAGAAAGAGCATTTGAAAATACTCCATACCTGTATCAAAAAGATTAATGAGGACATCGACAATCTTTCATTAAATACTTGTATCAGCAGCTTTATGATTTGCGTCAATGAATTGCGCAGAACATCATGCAATAATAAATTAATACTTAAGGATTTAAACCTCCTATTGGCTCCTTTCGCGCCATTTATTACGGAGGAGATCCATGCCATCCTTGGAGGTGACGGATCAGTACATCATCAAGCCTATCCGCGACACAATGATTCATTTCTTACAGAAGACAACATTTCATATCCGGTATGCATCAACGGCAAGAAAAGATATGAATGGACAGTAGCCATCGATAAACCACAGCTTGAACTGGAGAAGGAGGTATTGTTATTGGAAGAAGTTCAAAAATGGGTCTCAGGTCAAACGGTTAAAAAAGTTATCCTCGTCCCAGGAAGAATGATCAATGTGGTGATCTAATTGTCGCGAAAAAAAACTGAACCATTGGTCAAACGTTAGTATAAATGAATCAATTTATTCTGTATATTTTTACTTCGCTTAAAATTACGTTGAATAATTCGGATTAATAATGGACATTAAAGAATTCCCTGTGCAGTAAGATATCGCTCAGCATCCAGCGCTGCCATGCATCCGGAACCTGCGGCAGTTACAGCCTGACGATAGATCCGATCCTGAACATCACCGGAAGCAAAAACGCCCGGAATATTGGTTTGGGAAGTCCCTGGCCTGGTTATGATATATCCCTGATCGTCCATATCCACCCAGCCTTTGAACGGATCTGAATTGGGCTTGTGTCCGATTGCTACGAAAAATGCACTCACAGATAATTCCTGAATTTCACCGGTAACGACATTTTTCACCTTAACACTTTTCACTTCGTCCTCGCCGGCTATTTCAACCGTCTCGGTATTCCAGTGAATCTCAATAGCGGGATTATTCATTACGCGCTCCTGCATGATTTTGGATGCACGCATGCTGTCCCTGCGTACGAGTAAATGAACCTTTGGGCACAATTTGGATAAATAAGACGCTTCTTCTGCTGCGGTATCTCCCCCACCGACAATAGCAACTTCTTTGCCACGGAAGAAAAACCCGTCACAAACTGCACAGGCAGACACCCCTTTATTCATCAACTTTTGCTCTGACGGTAGTCCAAGCCATTTGGCAGATGCGCCGGTGGATATAATTACTGAATGGGCACTCAGGACTTCTCCCCCTTCAGTCCACAACTTATGTACTGGCCCTGAAAAATCAACGCCGGTGATTTTTTCATATTTTATCTCTGTATTAAATCGCTCTGCCTGACGCCTGAATTCATCCATCATCTGAGGGCCCAACACGCCTTCCGGATAACCGGGATAATTCTCAACATCTGTGGTGATCATCAGCTGTCCCCCCGGCTCTGCTCCTGTATACAAAACGGGATTCATGTTGGCCCTGGCGGCGTAAATCGCAGCGGTGTATCCTGAGGGGCCTGAACCAACGATGATACAATGGTGAATATGCATTTTGTAATAATTAATTAGACATTAAACAATGAATTCCGCATTCAAATTGTTCAAACAAACATCAATTGACTGACCAGTATCCAACCGATGCCTGGCCCTGCTATAGAATGAATATCTTGTATTGAGAAGATTTGTGACTTTTAGAAGATCGGGTGCATTATGAAGGAAAATCGCTCGGCGATCCGCCAGCATACGTGTCAGGAGTTTCTGAGGTTCACACTCAAAAAATATTGAATTCTGGCTTTCAATTATACTCATATTATCCATAAACACAGGAAGACCGCCACCCGTAGCAATAATACAAGGGGGCTCGTTAAGTAATTCTAAAAAAATCATTCGTTCCATGGACCTGAAATAAAATTCACCATTCGCGCGCCAGAAATCAACGATCTTGACACCTGTGCGTTCTTTAATCAGTTCGTCTGTATCTCTGAAGGTGATAGATCTAAGGCCGGCAAACTTTGCGCCCAATGTTGACTTGCCTGACCCAGGCATACCAATCAAAATGATATGACGATTTAATTTTGCGATCTGACAATCTTAATATGCTACAAAAGTACTTTTTCAAAGTAATAATATTATCCCTTGCTGTAACATTTGGACTACTATTGGCATGCAAAAAGAATAAGCCTGTCAACATTCCGGTCGATTTTGAAAAGAATCCATACATGGATGCCATTTATAACTCAGCCACCGCAGACCGTCCAGAAGATAGTTCTCACTACGCTTGTCTGACATTTGTGGATACTTCTTTTTCATTTGGCGAAATTCATGAAGGTGACACTGTCGCACATGATTTTCGTTTTGTAAATTCAGGAAACAGCCGGCTGTTAATAACAGATGTCAACACAACATGCGGGTGTACAGTACCACAATGGCCTAAAGGATTTATTAGACCCGGCGACAAAGGATCAATTCATATTCAGTTCAATTCAGCTGAAAAATCCGGTGAGCAGGAGAAAGAGATAACCGCTGTTACCAATGGACGGCCGCGCCTCGTACGCGTATTTCTGAGAGGCTACGTTAAACCTAAAAAGGCATTAAAGTAACTCATTCACGAAGTGTTTAAGCTGTTATATGTTTATCAAAAAGAAACAAAAGCACATGAAATCTCCGGTTCTGTAAAAATATAATCCTTTTTGTGCATCTAAGAAGAAACCGACTTAGGTGAGTGGTATATAAGATTGTATTAATTTCACCCTTAAATTATTAAAATGGCTTCACTTACTGGCTTACTTCCGATTTTACTGGTCTTTGTGATCATGTATTTTTTCTTCCTGCGCCCTCAAATCAAAAAACAAAGGGAGCAGAATGATTTTGTGCTGCAGATTAAAAAGGGAGACCAGGTTGCTACAGGCTCAGGCATCATCGGTCGCGTTTCTAAAGTAGAACAGGATATTATTGAACTCCAGGTCGACGGTAAAACATTCCTGAAAGTGCTTAAATCAGCGGTGTCCAAAGAAGCCACTGAATCGTTGAAAAACAATAATTACCTGGATTAAATTTCCGGAAATTCATCCTAATATCGATTCGCAGTGAATCGCTGAATCCGGTTACAAGCTAAACCTGACAACAATCTCAAACGAGATTGCATTTGCATAAAATAGAAAGTTATTGAAAGGCCTCCTAAAGTCTAACGTATCTTCCACTCCAGTGGATGGCCCCGTTACGATCTCTTACCAACACGATATTGTATCCAGATTGCACTCCTGTAGCAGGCACTGAACTTTCAGTTCCTTTTTGCAGAAAGACATCACTGGAAGTTAAAAATCGCCCATCAGCAGACCACTGTTCAACACGATAAATTCCATCGGGAACAGAAATATTGGATAATGATAACTGATCTAATACTATTGGTGTCATCAGCCTTATAGCCCCAGCTTCACCTTCAATATCCCGGGTACCGATAAGCCCGTCTTTGAAACTCACCTGAGTAACTGCTCCGGTGGTATCTGTTGATATCGCAGCAATTTCTCCTTTGCTGGTGTTACTCAGAAAAACATATTGTACGCTGACACCGGAACCGAGGAACCTCCCAATAAATCCTGAAGCGATCTGTGTGACGTCAAACCAACCAAGAATAGGCACCTTGGCTTCAACAGATAAAGCGGTACTGGTAGTTCTCTTCTGCCTTAATGTTTGATACTGGCCTGTGGCTAATGTCACTTGACCCCACGCATCTACAAGCACGCTGACATCCTGACGGACCTTTACTCTGATGCTATCGACCTTGAGTCCCATGGTGAGCGAATCAGGTACAAATGCGCCGCTGATGGCAAATTGGGTATTGGTGGTATAATCATAATTATCCTGATAATCCATTGGAGTACGCAGAATAACGGCTGGCTTGTCAAATACATTAGCTCCACCAAACAGCGGGTTCCCTCCATTATAAACTCCTAATAATTCAAGATTTTTGGTGGTTGTCCTATAAAAAGAATTTTGGCCCTGACCTGCTGAAGCAAGATTGGCGCCTGGAAATGAAGCACTTCCCTGAACTGATGCGGGGTCCACAAATTTGACACTTGTGGTGCGATGTCGGGCCAGTTTGCTGAAATCCCAACTTTGATTACCGCCCGATGCAGTAACTGTAATACCGGAAGAAACAGTATCCACGGCATAATTATACACATCCCCGACTGACGGCAGAATGGAATTATTGATCGTGATCTGCGCACGAATTTCCCATGCGCTTGCCACCAGCATTAATAGTAAAAGTTTCTTCATATCCACTTCAATTAAAAGTTTATCAGACCAAGGTCTGCAACTCGACAAAATTACAATATTCAGCGTTTCTGCCTAATAATTCCTCATGGGTGCCGGCATCCAGCAATTGTCCGTCCTTCATGACCAGGATTTTATCTGCATTTTTAATGGTAGAAAGTCGGTGCGCAATGACGATTGCCGTGCGGTCTCTCAACACGTTAACCAGTGCCGCCTGTATTGCCGTTTCGGAAGCACTATCCAATGCAGAGGTCGCCTCGTCCAGGATAAGAATCTGCGGATTTCTGAGTATTGCCCTTGCAAGGGTAAGACGCTGCCGTTGTCCACCGCTCAATTTGCTTCCGCGATCGCCAATTGAAGAATCCAGACCTCTGTTTTCGTTCTGTACAAATTCAGTGGCATATGATGCATCAAGGACACTGTTAAGTGTACCATCATCTGTACGTTCTGCACTAAATTCAATATTGCGACGGATCGTGTCATTAAACAAAATAGGTTCTTGCGTAACCATGCCCATCATCTTTCGCAGCCCCGAGATTTTGATGCAACGCAGATCCAATCCGTCAATAAGAATTGAACCACTACTGACATCGTGAAATCTCGCCAGCAGGTCAACAAGAGTAGATTTTCCGGAACCGGAGGCCCCAACAATGGCAATGGTCTCTCCTTTGTTTATTTTAAAACTAACATCACGGATCGCAGATTCATTTTGATTTGGATAACTAAAAAAAACATGATTAAATTCTATCTCATTTTCAAAAGTATCGACATACTTTGCCTGCGGCGTATCGGATATTTTGTTTTCAACATGTAAGACCTGGTTAATTCTTTCAAGCGCCGCCATTCCTTTATGAATATTAAAATATGCTGCTGAAAGCGCCTTCGAGGGTTCGATGACATTAAAAAAAGCATATAAAAAAGCAAGAAATGTAGATGCGTCAATGTGTTTTGCAAAAACTTCTTTCGCACCAAACCACAACAAAATACAAACGATAACTATTCCGAGAAATTCAGAAAGCGGCGAGGCCATTTCCCTTCTTCGGTTTATGTTAATAAGCATGGAGCGATACTTGTTCAGAATATTGTTGTACCGGGATTTGACATAGGATTCTGCGCCAAACACTTTGATGACACGCAGTCCACCCAGACTTTCCTCGAGAAGGGAAATAAGATCTCCAAATTCCTGTTGTGCGTTGAGCGATCTCTTTTTGAGGGTCCGGCTTATACCTCCGATAATCAGAGAGGTTACCACCAATAGTATCAATACAAACAATGTCAGACTGGCACTTGTAAACAACATAAAGATCAGGCTGCCAATGATGATGAGTGGATCCTTGACCAATGATTCCATTGAAGATAATAGCGTAAATTCAAGCTCCGCTACATCTGTAGTTACCCTGGCCATCAGGTCACCCTTGCGCTCATCACTGAAATAAGACAAAGGCAGATCAAGCATCTTTCCAAACAGCTTCTCCCGGGTATCCCTGATCAGGTTAGCCCTCACCGGAGTGATAAAATACACTGCCAGATACTTAAAAAAATTCTTAAATAAAAAAATCAGCCCAATCACGCCGCAAATAATGAGGACTGCATCTGCCTTGTCATGTGCATTGAGCCAGACACTGAACGCATACTTCAGCTGATTTAAATAATCACCTATATTGTGAAGCTGATCCGGGGCCTTGACCTTGATTTCACCCTGCAGAAAAAGCATTTCGAAAAGTGGAATAATCGCCGGTATGGATGCCACAGTAAATATGGCTGTCAGAAAATAAAAAATAAAATGTAAAATAACCAGGCCCTTATATTGCCTGATTTGAGAAATGTAAATAAAAAAAGCTTTCAACTCAATCGCTGATCAAAAAATCAAATTCGCATTATTCTTTGACTTCTTTTTCCAATTTGAAATTATTCAGAAATCCTGTGTGAAAATTCCCTTTCCTGAAGTCTTCATTGCGCATCAACTGTTTATGAAAAGGCAATGTTGTTTTTATCCCTTCCACTATAAATTCGTCAATGGCGCGTTCAAGCTTGGTAATACACTCTTCTCGTGTCTGCGCCTTGCAGATCAGCTTGGCGATCATCGAATCATAATATGGAGGAACCACATAACCCGCATAAACATGCGTATCTACGCGAACGCCGTGTCCCTTGGCAGTATGCAATGAGGTTATTTTACCAGGTGAAGGTCTGAAATCAGCGTATACATCTTCTGCATTGATACGAACTTCAATCGCATGCAGATTGGGATAATAATTCTTTCCAGAGATGGGTATTCCAGCTGCAACCTTGATCTGTTCTTTGATCAGGTCGTGATCAATCACCTCCTCCGTCACGGGATGCTCCACCTGTATCCTGGTGTTCATTTCCATGAAATAAAAATTGCGGTATTTGTCAACCAAAAACTCAATGGTCCCTACCCCTTCATAGTTGATTGCTTTGCCGGCTTTGACCGCGGCCTCACCCATTTTTTCACGCAGTTCAGGGGTCATAAATGGCGAAGGACTTTCTTCAACGAGCTTCTGGTGTCTGCGCTGTATCGAGCAATCTCTTTCGGAAAGATGAACCACATGACCAAACTGGTCACCCACAATTTGAAATTCGATATGGCGAGGTTCTTCAATATATTTCTCCATATACATCCCGTCATTGCCAAATGCAGCTTTGGCTTCTGTTCGGGCTGTATTCCAATTTGATTCGAAATCTTCTTCCTTCCATACGATCCGCATTCCCTTACCACCTCCTCCGGCAGTAGCCTTTAGGATGACAGGATATCCAATTTGCCTGGCAAGTTCCTGCCCTTCTTTAAAATCCTTCAACAATCCTCCTGAGCCTGGCACGACCGGAACACCACTTGCGATCATTGTTTCCTTGGCCGTTATTTTATCTCCCATTTTGCGAATCTGCTCAGGTGTTGGGCCAATAAACTTAATATCGTACTTACCACAAATCTCTGCAAATTCGGCATTCTCAGCCAAAAAACCATAGCCTGGATGCACTGCATCTGCATTCGTTATCTCCACCGCGGCCATGATTTTGGGGATACTCAGATAGGACTGGGCTGACGATGGAGGCCCAATACAAACCGCTTCATCTGCAAACCTTACATGTAAGCTGTCACGGTCGGCAGTAGAGTAAATGGCAACGGTCTTGATGCCCATCTCCTTGCAGGTTCTTATAATGCGCAATGCGATTTCACCTCTATTGGCTATCAGGATCTTGTTAAACATAAGTAAGTGTTGGCTATGAATTAAGGCTCTATCAGAAACAGTACCTGATCATATTCTACTGGTGTAGAATCATCTACGAGCACCTTGACAATGGTTCCCTTCACCTCGCTTTCAATTTCATTGAATAACTTCATCGCCTCTATAATACAAACCGTTGTTCCTGAATCAATTGCATCTCCAACTTTGACAAATGGGCCTTTGTCCGGTCCTGGTGACCTGTAGAAGGTACCGACCATCGGAGAGCGAATTTCTACATATTTCTTTTGGTCTGATGACGCTTTCGGCTTTTCTTCCACTTCCGGAGCAGCCGCAGCGATTGGGGTTGGCGTAGCAATCACTACTGGGGCAGCAGCGGCATGATGCATAACCGGGGCTTGATGTACCGCCGGAGGAGCATATTTACCGGTTTTAATGGTCAGTTCAAAATCCTTATCCTTAATTCTGAACAAGGACAAATCAGATTTGCTGACCATCCTAATCAGTTCCTGTATTTCCTTGAAGTTCATATGGGTTTATTTTACACGTTCGATATACTCACGGGTGCGGGTGTCCACCTTGATCATGTCTCCCTGCCCGATAAACAAAGGTACTTTAATCTCTGCACCTGTGCTAATCGTAGCCGGCTTCATGACATTTGTAGCGGTATTACCACGTGCTCCCTCTTCGGTGTAGGTTACTTCAGTCACAAGATGCGGCGGCAATTCTGCCAGGAGCGGTTGATTTTTGACCGCATGATAAAGAACTTCAATTTCCATACCTTCCTGAAGAAAATCGGCATTGTCAATCAGTTTTTCATTAATTGCCTCCTGTTCGAAAGTCTCTGTATTCATGAAATTGTAGCCCATATCATCCTTGTAAAGGTATTGCACCTTACGGCGCTCAACCCGTACTTCATTGATGGTATGTCCTGCTGGAAATGTGTTTTCGATGACTTTTCCCGAAGTGAGGCTTTTAAGCTTTGTTCTTACGAATGCATTGCCTTTGCCTGGTTTAACATGCTGAAACTCCACAACGGTAAAAATATCGTTGTTGTAATCCATGCACATTCCATTTCTTATGTCTGAAGTATTTGCCATATTGCGATAAATAATAGTTTTTCAAAAATCGCGCAAATATACACCAGGGACTACCGTTTAGGACAGTCCCGGAGATGTATTCGCGGATTATTATCTTGAAATGACCAAATTAAATTCTGTTCGGCGGTTCAGGAACTTGCCCGTATCGGTCTTATTGTCAGCTATCGGCTGTCTGGAGCCATATCCGGTAGCACTCAGTCTCTTGGCGCTGACGCCCCTTGAAAGAAGATAGTCCATACAAACCCTGGCACGTCGCTGTGAGAGATCCTGGTTGAGGGCTTCACTTCCCGTATTATCAGTATGTCCGCTGATTATCAGATTGTATGACGGATATTTTTGCATCAGCGATGCGATTTTATCTAAAATTGCAAATGACTCTTCCCTAAGCGTAGATCGACTCAAATCAAACTGCACGGCTCGCATGGCGTAATCCAGAATTTCCAGATCCTTCTTTTCGATTTCCGGGCAGCCATAATTTGTAGCAGGTCCTGCTTCCTTTGGACATTTGTCCACCTTATCACTTACGCCATCACCATCTGAATCCGGGCAACCATTGAAGCGCAGAAGACCCGCCGCATACGGACAGTCATCTTTATCATCAACCAGGCCGTCACCGTCGGAATCCTTGACCATCGGCATTTCTTTTTTCTCTTCCTTCTTTTCCGTCTTCTTCATTTCCGGGCAGCCATGATTACTTTTTACACCGGCCTGTTCCGGACAATCGTCATCTTTATCGGATACCCCATCACCATCAGAGTCCGGGCAGCCAGCCATTTCAAATAATCCGGCTTTATCCGGGCACTGATCTTTATCGTCTGTTATGCCATCGCCGTCACTGTCTTTGACAGCTGGTTTTTCCACCTTCTTTTCAGGTTCAGGACAACCTTTGTTGGACTTGACGCCTTTGACATCTGGACAATTGTCATCTTTATCTGCGATTCCATCCCCGTCGCTATCAATCATTTTTTCTGGTTCAGGACAACCATTGTTAGATTTGACGCCTTTGACATCAGGACATTTATCATCCTTATCGGGGATACCGTCGCTGTCGCGATCAATCATTTTTTCAGGTTCAGGACAACCATTGTTAGATTTGACGCCTTTGACATCAGGACATTTGTCATCCTTATCAGGGATTCCATCGCCGTCGCTATCCGTCATTTTTTCTGGTTCAGGACAACCTTGGTTGGATTTGACGCCTTTAACATCAGGACATTTGTCATCCTTATCTGCTATACCATCGCCGTCGCTATCTACGATTTTTTCCTCAGGGCAACCTCCCCTAGATTTAATTCCTGGTTGGTCAGGACAACGATCGTCTTTATCAGCAATGCCATCATTATCACGATCCGGGCATCCTTGTGTTTTAATCGTACCGGCTAAATCCGGGCAATGATCATCTTTATCTGTAATACCGTCTTTATCAGCGTCCGGCGGGGGGCATCCTTTGTATTCCTTGGTACCTTTTTCATTAGGACATTCATCATCAGCATCGGCAATACCATCGCTATCCGTATCGGGACAACCTTGTAACTTCTTGACTCCTGCCGTTTCAGGGCACCGATCATCTTTATCGGCTACACCGTCCTGATCAGTATCCGGACAGCCACTAAATTCTTTGGTGCCTGCTTGTGAAGGACATAAATCAACATCATCCGCAATACCATCCCCATCGGCATCCTTGATCATGTTTATCAAAGTATCATTCCTGACTTCCTGGTGCTTTGAAACGCCCAGTCGATACATAATACCCAAAGAATGTTGAAGATGCGAAGCGCCGTTGACTACCGGAAGGCGATAATCCGTTTGCCATTGCAAAGAAACCTGCGGATGAAAAATAAAATTCACTCCGACGCCCAGGGGAACGCTTAGGTAAAAGTCCTTTAATTTTGGGATCGCAGCATTAATTCCTCCAACGAAGTAAGGACTAATCCACGATGACTGTTTGAGAAAATGATACTGTGCCTGACCACCCAGCGTAAAGGTGGGGTCTATTTTATTCTCAATTGTGCTATCCGTTGTTGCCAGAATGCCAATGGGTACCACCAAAAGAAGATTTTTGGACATCTGACGTTGGCCAAACAACTCCATCCCATTCGCATATTCGCGAAAAGCATCAAATTTTCGGTTTTGAAAAGTATTATAGTCGAGAAAAGTTTTCCGGAAACCAAGGCCATTTTTGTAGTCAATCATCTGGGCCTCAGACACTTGGAAATAAAAATAGGTAACCAGCACCAGGAGCAGTATCCGTTTCATTTCAGGTGAATTGTATTTGCAAAGATATCTAATTTATTCATTCAGAGAAATATATATTACATATAATTAGCATATATGCGTCCCCAAGTACAAAAGATTAGTACATTACTTCTCATTACAGATCTGTTATGTACGCTTCATGGTGTTATCGTATTACTTGCTTGTGGATGTGCTTATTCTGCATTGTAATTGTCATGCCGGCACAGAGACCCGAGATGCAACTTCACTACAATCCATTACGTCAAAGTACTGTCCCCGTTCTGCTTATTACGACGGGTAGCCTTCGGGCTCAATCCACATTTCACAAGATCGATGTGAAACTCCGACAATCCGCAATTTCACTTGCAGCGCAGCCTACGCATGCCGATGACTATTTACAGCATGTACCATTGGCCGGACTTCTGTTACTCAACGGATTGAATTTCGCAACGCCCGCCCACAGTATCCAAAGGCAAATTTTTCTAGGTGGAAGCAGCCTGCTCTTAACAGAAATTGCCGCTCAGTCTATCAAAGCGCTCACCAAAATTCAAAGGCCCGACTGCAGCAATAACCATTCATTTCCTTCAGGGCATACAGCATGGGTTTTTGCCGGTGCTGAACTTGTCTGGCAGGAATTTGGATATCGGCAAAAATGGATCGGAATAACTGCCTACTCCGTGGCAGGCATAACCGGTCTTCTTCGCATTTACAATAACAGACACTGGACAACCGATGTCCTTGCCGGTGCTGGAATCGGAATGCTTTCCGTCAAACTGAATTACTTCCTTGATCATTATATTTCACAAAAAAAATCAAAAAATGAAATTCATTTATCCAACATCATTTAAATCCCTGATTTCAGCAGGAATACTCTTTATCTCATTATTCATTCAGGTGAAGGCACAGGATACCATGCGATACCTTTTTGGTAACGCACATATCCACAACATTGGAATCTACATTGCACCTCAGGCTGAAGCGATTCAGGTCGATGGTGATTGGCGCTCCGCGGCGACAGCAAGCGTAGGCTTAAGACTCAACAACAGGTTCGGCATTGGCGCAAGTTGCCAGCGTCTGATTGGTGATGCCGGTACATTTAAGAGTATTTCCCCGCTGACTGCACGCATGAACAGCATGGCCTTCAGGATGGAATATATTCTGATGCCCTATAAAATGATACACATCAATATCCCCTTGCTCATTGGCGGAAGCAGGATCTCCGCTGACAGCAATAATAATTTTAACCGCTACGCTTTCCATGAAGGAAGAAATAACCGTGGCTTTCATCAGGATAGTCTTTCTGCACATAATCTTTTTATTCAACCGGGTGCAGAACTTGAAATCAATCTATGTCGGTTTGCCAAATTTTTTGCAGGCGCACAGTATAGACTGATCATCGCGCAGTATGGAGATGCAGCGATCCAAAAATCATTTTCAAATGGGCTAAATATCAATGCGGGGATTCGGGCAGGTATTTTCAACATCCGAATGCATGGTCATCACCGCCATTTTGGTTTCCGAAAGGAGCGACATGATCGTGAATAAAACTTTCAGATCATACATCACGAATTCCTCTTCGATTTAATAAATTAAATTTTTGTGATACAGCCAACGGTTCTAACACTGTTGGCTGTTTTTTGTGGCAGCAAATACTTGCTTCCTGACCATTCAGTGCCCATTACTCGGGCGCATTGTCCCAACTTCCAAAGAAATTTTCAAGTGCGGTTTTTCTGTAATTAAAAATTGAATTTAATTTAGACTGAATAAAAAGCCTATTCGCAATGGCGCCAATAATACCAAGCGGAGGGATATAGCTAACGATATCGGTCATCAGCACTCCGCCGGATATTGTCTCAATCCTGTGCTGGTGATGCCAGAACGAGTACGGTCCGGACCTTTGTTCATCAACGAAATATTGTTTTTCGACCACGTGCGTAATTTCAGTAACCCACTGCATCGAAATCCCTAACATTGGCTTAACCTTGTACGTGATAATCATACCTGAGTACATCAACCCGTTTCCTGATTTGCCCGTGACGCGAAAATCCATTTCAGGTGGAGTAATCAGGTTTAGGTTATTCGGTTCTTTGATAAAGTCCCATACTTCATCGACACCTGCCGGTATTCTCTGCTGCCTTGTAAATTGGTAAAAAGCCATTTAATAAAATCTATTCAAGATTCATTGAAATTAATGCAGTCATCATATACGAATATCGTCCTGCCTAATGAATCAGCAGATGCACATCAGCTGATTCGAAGCACACAAAAAAAAAATCATCAAATGAAATCCCGTGCACCCTGTGGTTTAAAGTTATTTTTCACCGATTCTTTTTACCCTTTTTTATTAGGGTCCAGGAATAAATATAATCAAAAATATCTTTCCTGTCAGAAGAAATGGCGAACCCAGTGTCATCGTATAATAAAATTAATTTAAAATGTAAATGTCGATCTTAGCGGCCCGCCATTTCAGAATCAATGTACTTCTGCGATCTAATGATGCAGATCAAAGCGATCGGAATTCATAACCTTCACCCATGCATTGACAAAGTCTTGCATGAACTTTTCTTTATTGTCATCCTGTGCGTAGAGTTCGGAATAGGCACGCAACACTGAGTTTGATCCAAAGACCAGATCTACCCGTGTAGCAGTCCATCTTACAGTTCCACTTTTTCTATCCGTGATTTCGTACAAATTGTCTGACACCTTTTTCCATGAATATTTCATGTCCGTTAGGTTGACAAAGAAGTCATTGCTCAGTACACCTACCCTTTCGGTGAATACGCCATGTCTCGTACCGCCATGATTTGTCCCAAGCACCCTCATTCCACCAATCAACACAGTCATCTCAGGGGCCGTAAGTCCCATTAACTGCGTCCTGTCCAGGAGCAATTCTTCAGGATGAACCGAATAATTTTTCTTGAGCCAGTTTCTGTAGCCATCATGAATGGGCTCAAGCACATTGAAAGATTCTTCATCAGTCATTTCTTGTGACGCATCTCCACGTCCCGGACTAAAGGGCACTTTGATATGGACACCACCATCGCGCGCTGCCTTTTCAACGGCAGCGGTACCACCGAGCACAATTAAATCCGCGATGCTGACTTTTTTACTATATCCATTTCGTATTTCATGCAACTTATCAAGTACTTTGCTAAGTCTCTCAGGTTCGTTGCCTTCCCAACCATTCTGCGGACTAAGTCTAATCCGTGCGCCGTTGGCTCCACCCCGGAAATCAGACCCACGAAAAGTTCTTGCGCTGTCCCAGGCGGTGTTGATCAGTTCAGCCGATGTAAGTCCAGAATGAAGAAGTTTTGATTTTAATTCTTCAATCTCAGCCTCAGTCAATGTATAATCAACAGTCGGAACAGGATCCTGCCAAATCAGATCCTCTGCAGGCACATCAGCGCCGAGATATCTGCTTTTGGGGCCCATGTCGCGATGCGTCAGCTTGAACCAGGCTCTGGCAAATACTTCCTCAAAATATTTGGGATCTTTATGAAAATGCTCCGCTATTTTTCTGTATTCGGGATCCATCTTCATCGCCATATCCGCATCCGTCATGATCGGATTTCGGCGAACGCCTTTGACATGTGCATCGAAAGGCTTGTCTACTTCGTTCATGTTCACGGGTTCCCATTGCCATGCACCTGCGGGACTTTTACTGAGTTGCCATTCATGATTTAGGAGCAAATCGAAGTATGTGTGATTCCATCTGTCCGGTGTCGTAGTCCAAGCACCTTCCAAACCGCTCGTCACAGTATCCTCTGCATTTCCTTTTCCCTTGGGATTCATCCATCCAAAACCCTGCGTTTCCACATCAGCTCCTTCAGGATTGGGGCCCAATTTGGAAGCATCGCCGTTTCCATGGGCCTTGCCGACGGTATGTCCTCCTGCTGTTAATGCTACGGTCTCTTCGTCATTCATCGCCATTCTTGCGAAAGTAGTCCGGACATCTTTCGCGGTGCGCAAAGGATCTGGTTTGCCGTCGACTCCTTCCGGGTTGACATAAATCAGTCCCATCTGAACAGCCGCGAGTGGATTTTCCAGTGAATTACTGTCTGCGGGGTTTTCGTATCGGGATTTGCCTAACCATTCTTTTTCAGCTCCCCAATAGATATCCTTTTCAGGATGCCAGATGTCTTCTCTACCACCTGCGAATCCGAATGTCCTGAATCCCATCGATTCATAAGCCATATTGCCTGCAAGTATCATCAGGTCCGCCCAGGACAATCGATTGCCATACTTTTTCTTGATTGGCCAAAGCAACCTGCGCGCTTTATCCAGATTACCGTTGTCTGGCCAACTGTTGAGCGGAGCAAAGCGCTGATTACCGGTATTGGCTCCTCCCCGTCCGTCTGCCAAACGGTAAGTACCTGCCGCGTGCCAGGACATTCTGATCATCAGACCACCGTAATGGCCCCAATCTGCCGGCCACCAATCCTGGCTATTGACCATCAGTTCCTTGAGATCCTTCTTGACAGCCTCGAGGTCTAGTTTTTTGAATTCTTCAGCATAATTGAACTTCTTGCCATAAGGATCAGTCTTTGCATCATGTTGATGCAAGATGTCCAAATTCAGCGCATTCGGCCATTTGTCCATGACAGAATGGTGTGTTTCCGTATTTGCCCCGTGATGAAAAGGGCACTTTCCATTATTCGCTTCCATATTTTTATAATTTATTAATTTTTGAATTTACCAGAGATTTGAACTGTAATGTCTTTTACTTTAAAACCTTTAATTTTTTTCTTACGAAAATATTCTTCCATCAACCGATCCAATTCAGGGTCTATAAAATCCTCGATTTTGTCCGTATCTGTGCAGTATAAATGGTGATGCTGCCACATGATGGCATCATATCGCATCACACCCTGTTCGTTTTTTACTTTTTTGATGAGTTCATTCTCGACCAGAGAATCAAGTACCTTGTAGACAGTCCCCTGTGAGATGTTCGGATGAGTCTTACGTATCCATTCGATGATCTGATCAGCCGCCGGATGATTCTTCAGGCTGACCACCGCTTCATAAACTGCAATCCGTTGTGGGGTCACCTTCAGGCCCTTCTGTCGCAATTGCTCCCGGATGAATTCGATCGTCACTTTTATAATTATTACTTGTTGAGAATAATTCTATTTTAGAAACAAATGGCGAGGAAACAGGTTTAAATACCGGACATTATTTTATATCCGGATTGCAGTTTAAAACCTCTTATTTTGAATTGCAGGAGTACTAGGCGTATTTAGCAGAATTCCTATTGGTTTAGTTTGCCAAAACGGATAATGCCGATCCTGCGGGGCTTGTTTGTACAACCTTAATATGATGCTACCGAAATATCGATCCTGCGCAGTTTAAGGTTAATTTGTGCCGTCTGTTTATTAGGTTTTTTTCTAAAAAAAAAGAGGTCTACCAGTAGACCTCTTATGCCATCGTGATTCCGACAGGATTCGAACCTGTGACCCTCTGCTTAGAAGGCAGATGCTCTATCCAGCTGAGCTACGGAACCAGTCTTATGTTTTCGAAATTAACGTTATAATTCCTTTTGTACCGCCCCAAGAATTAGTTACATAATCAAATAGCTTTAACCCTATCTACTTCCTCTTCAAGCGGGTGCAAATATAAGACTGAGAACTAAAATTTAATGCCCAACGTCCTCAAGTCTGCAAAAGAATCCTAATAGGCTGTATATTAACGCATTATGCTAAACTTTCGGGACACGGACCGTCCGTTTTCAAGTGTTACGGCCATATAATAAATCCCGTCAGCCAGGCTATTCAGCTGTTCCTTCCAGTTGACGGCACTCACCTTGTAGCCTGCAACAAATGCACCTGTACTCTGGAATATTGTGACTGTTTCGATGGTTTGGTCTGCTTCCAGGCGAACCACATCTCCATTCTGGTACATCCGAAGATCTGTACCGGAAATGTCACGGTTCAGCACTGCATTTTTAATATTGAAGCTAAAACTGTTGACGCAGGAGAGGTCATCGGTGACCGTTACAGTATAAGTACCTGCCCTCAGATTATCAATATCCATGGTCGCACTGCCGTTGCTCCATTTAAATTTATAAGGTGGTTTGCCCCCCACAAAAAATAAATGAATAAAACCGTTGCCATTGCCATTGTCCCCATGAAGCATGGAATCAATCACCGCAATCGGATCATTAAAATAAATATCAACAATCAGGGTGCTGTCGCAGCCAGAAGCATTCTTCAGCAGGAAAGTATGCACCTTATTGTTTCGGTCAAAAATGACATTATTTATCGTTATGCTTTCTTCATTGCAGAGCGAATCTCGAAGTATCTCGCTGGTTGCCGTGTTCAACAAAACATCCACGTGTATAATTGAATCACAGCCAAACAATCCTGCTTTGGGTAGTACTACCGTGCCGGTCGTGTTGCCAGCATAAAACTTTTGGCCACCAACCACCACGGTATCACCGATACAGATCGAAGGATTAAGCTGAACTCCGACAGTAGAACATTCAAACAAACGCAGCACCCAAAAATCCGCCATCGTGTTGGTGTTCGGCAGATCGTTATTGAGGCTAAAACTGCTCGAAACGAGATACGTATTGGCTTTATCTAAAATCAGTGTACCCGCAGCATCACCTCTTGAGCCGCCGTAATTCGATGACTGAAGCTTGCTGCCATCTGCACTCAGTTTGAAAAGAACGACATCCTTGTCACCATAATTACCACTGACATCCTTATCTGAAGAACTGCTTGTGGCCGTTATGAGCAAATCACCGTCAGCATTGAGTTTTGCAGCTACCGCTTCATCATCTTTGGTGCCGCCGATCATGCGCTTCCATACCAGATTGCCGAATTCATTGTATTTGACAACAAAAATATCCTTGCCGCCGATCAGTGAATCGATATCACCGCCAGCCGTATTGACATTGACGACATGGATAACTCCCTTATCGGGGGTGGCAATGCTTTCAATTAAAATATCGTCTCCCGGACCGCCAAACATATAGGCCAGCAGTTTATTGACATTGCGGTTGAGTTTGAACACGAATACATCTTTCTTGCCTTTGTTGCTTAAGCCAATGAATGCACTTTCGTTGGAAGAAGTAGTCTCCCCTGACACGTAGAAGCTCGCGCCGTCGATGATGGCAACTTTTTTGGCAAAATCCTCTTTGGATCCGGCAAACATTTTAACCGTATTGAAGGTGCCGTTTTCATCCATGGAACCCACAACAGCATCCGTTCCACCCATATTGACGGGGATGTCTTTATCACCGGATTTTGTGTATCCCGCAAAAATGACCTTTCCTGGCTCCAGGTATTTGACATCATTGATGATGTCATTATTGGTTCCACCAAAATTCTTGGACCATACCTTGGCATTGGTAATTGGATTATAAGCCAGCATATATCCATCGATCAGACCATAATTAGAAGTAATATCTCCTCCGGAACCATTGACCTGTCCCACACACACCAGGTTACCATTGGGCAAAAGTTCGGTAGCACTCAACAAATCAGCTTGCGGAGAACCGAAAGTTTTAAAATTTTTAAGATTACCATTCTTATTGACCACGGCGATGATCATGTCCGTCAGGCCTTTATTGGCGATGTTGGTCGAATTGGAACTCCCTACAAAGGCGATGAGACTATCATTCACGACGACACCTCCGTTAGCCAACTCAGTATTATTACCTCCAAATAGCTTTGACCAAATCTTCACCGGCTGCGAATACAGTGTCCAGGTGAACAGGAAAAATACCAAAAAGCTTATGTTAATATTTCTCATTTAAAGTACTTTATTTTCGCAAAAAATCAATACATCCCAATCCCGTCAAATTTATGTTTGTTCATGGGGCTAGCCTGGCCACATAAAGCCCGCAGGCACTATCAACACAAAAATAATCTATTCTCTCTATCCAACCGCAATTAAGCAATTACGATAATTAATCAACTATAAAACAATGCTTTTTATATTATGATTTTAATATATATGTTTTTAAGAAAAATAATAACTTATCCTTTTTTATGCAAATTCTATATTCAGTGTAATTTCGCCCATTGTCTAACCACAAAAAAATTAATTTATGAAAGCAAAGTTATTCATCATTTTCAGCCTGGTGTGCTTCTTGTTTATTAGCAAGGCGGGTGCTCAGGTACAGGATTACAAATCTGCAATTGGTCTGCGATTTGGATATCCTCTCAGCATAAGTTACAAGACCTTTATCAATGACAAAGCTGCCATCGAAGGATATGCAGGATTCAGATCTTATTCCTACTACAGCTGGTTTAATATCGGTGTTTTGTATCAGCACCACTCTAAAATTAGTTCAGTAGAGGGTCTGGCCTGGTACATCGGAGGAGGAGCCAATGCTTTCTTCTGGTCCTATGATGATACATTTTATCCTAACGCAAGTGATTATTCTTCCACTTCATTTGGAATTTCAGGTTGCATCGGTCTTGATTATAAATTCAAAAACATCCCGCTTAACCTGAGTGTGGACTGGATACCAACAGTATCTTTCGGAGGAGAGTACCTCAATGGTTTCGGAGCTTCTTACGGTGGTCTTTCTGCCCGCTATATTTTAAAATAATAAGATTAAATATTCTTTCAAAAAGCCTCAGAGGATATCCCTGGGGCTTTTTGTTTTTAGGAATAATAACTTGAGTACCCTAAGATGTCTTGAGAATGCATCACAGGCGACTATCTATTGTTAAAATTTGATTAAACAGACATTTCTCTTCTTAATCCCCTTTATTTGCGAATGCTTTTTGGTCTTCCGCAATATCCTCGTGATGTGATGTGTTAATTTGAACGCCAGGTCATTCAAACAAATGTAATGTGATCCATACACACTTAATCCCGGTGTTTTCTGAATGAAGGACCTTTCTCAAGCTTCGATACAGCCCATTGATTATCTTCCGATCAACATTTTCAACTTTCTTTTGAAAGCCTGACTTGTTGTCCTGTTCATCAAAACCATTTATTACTACCCTTTTTTAAACCCAAAACACCCAGTAATCCACGTGTCAGTTCTCTTGCGACAGTCCGTCCAACCTGTCGCGTAATTGGATTATCGAGCACCTCTTCGATTGCACTTTTTTCCTGACTGCCAGGTTTCTCTTTTTTCGCCTGGACATTTCCAGAATTTTCAAGCCTGGCGCTCAATATTTCCGCAGCGCTTTCGCGATTGATCTCTTCATTGTAATATCCTGCAATCCCGGATCTGGTTACGATCATGCGGATCTCTTCATTGGTCAAAATACCCATTCTCGATCCCGGGGCCTGCAGCATTGTATGCACAAGTGGCGTAGGTATTCCATTTGCATCAAGTGCCGTGACCAGAGCTTCACCGATCCCAAGTTCAGTGATCAAGTTATCAACAACATAGTACTCCGTCAGTGGAAAATTTTCGCAGGCCAACTTAATGGCTTTGCGATCGCGCGCCGTAAAAGCCCTCAGCCCGTGCTGGATCTTCAGCCCAAGTTGTGCGAGTATACCATCCGGAATATCAATGGGATTCTGTGTAATAAAGAAAATCCCCACACCTTTGGATCGAATCAGTTTTACCATCGTCTCTATCTGACGTAAAAGCGCCGAATTGGCTGCATCAAAAAGCAGATGTGCCTCATCAATAAAAAAACAAAGTTTTGGTTTTTCCACATCACCAAGTTCTTCAAACGATGAATAGATCTCTGCCAGCATTTGCATCATGAATGTGCTAAAGAAAAGAGGCTTGTCCTGGATGTCCAACGAGCGGAGAATACTGATTACTCCCCTTCCATCTGCATTGACGCGCACCAGATCGAACACATCAAAACTTCTTTCACCAAAAAACTGCTTCGCGCCTTGTTGTTCCAGTTCAATAATCTTGCGAAAAAGAATACCAATTGTTGCCGATGAGACAGAACCAAAATATTTCTGCACTTCAGTTTTCCCTTCACCATTGATGTGTTGCAACAACGCCTTGAGGTCATCTAAATCCAGTAGCGGAAGGCTGTGGTCATCCGCATATTTAATTGCCAGTGAAAGAACACTTTCCTGGGTCTCATTCAGTGCAAGAATTCTTGAAAGCAAAACCGGTCCAAACTCCGATATTGTCGCACGAACCCTAAGACCTTGTTGGGATGATATGCTCAGGAATTCAACATGATTGTTGACAGGCTCCCATGGAATCCCGATACTTTGGTGCCTTTCCTTGATTTTATCGTTGAATGTACCTGGTGCACCCAGGCCTGAAAGGTCCCCTTTAATATCCAGCACCATACTCGAAATTCCTTTCTGCGAAAGCTGTTCAGCCAGGAACTGCAGTGTTTTGGTTTTACCTGTTCCGGTTGCGCCTGCGATCAATCCGTGACGATTGAGTGTGCTTAATGGAAGTTTGACCTGGACCTCCGGCACAACCTGCTTATTCAAAATGCCCGCACCAAGGACAATACAGTCTTCTTTAACCTCGTATCCTTCGTTCATTTGACGAATAAAATCAGGCTTCATTCATTTAATTTAAATCAAAATTAGTATTAATCACTAGATTCGCCCCGAGTACCTAATAACACATTAAACCCTCATGATGAACACCATGAACAAGTACTTCATTTTATTTTATTTCCTTTATCAAAATGGGTTCGCCCAATATTCTATCCTGGCTGAAAGCTATGATATCAATTCAGCGGGCCATGGAAGAGCCGGCGTCGCGCAGCACGCCCCCGAGAATTTTGTTAATAATCCAGCTCATCTTGCGCTGATCGCTGATTGTCGTGTATATGCCCATTGGCTGGGCCATTATTTTGTCAGCGGAATTTCTGCTCTTCATTTGCAGGCAGCATTGCCTGAATTTGGATTAGGCAAATTTGGAATATCCATTGCTTCAGACGGCGGGCCAGCGTACAGGGCGTCAACACTGGGTCTAAGTTATGCCCGAAGGATCAGTCAAAACGGGACACTAGGCATCGGTCTGCATTCATACTTTGAACAATTTCCTGAAAGTGGACAAAGCTTTGGCCTTTTTCCTGCCGCCGGAATTCAATGGCAACCCATGCCAAGGCTATGTATTGCAACAAATATGATCAATCCAATTTCCATAAGTATTGGCTCGCTCTCGATTGTACCTTCCGTTGCGCGATTCGGAATCAGCTACCGGATAGACCAAGAGATTCACTGGTTCAGCGAAGTGCAAATCAGTGAATGGAAAAACCGTCAGTTGCGCATGGGTTTAAGTTACAAACCGCATGAACGCCTGTCAATCAGTGCCGGCTATATCAGCGGTGGGCAATTCACACTTGGCATTGCATTACACTCCACTCAGCTGCACATCTCAATCGCTTGCCATCTGCATCAAGTTCTGGGACCTAATGCGGGTATTGGCTTTTTATGGATTTTGCGCGGTAAGGCTAATTAGATTTTCATGAATCTCCTGACGACCCTGGCGTTGTCTTTCTCAATCAACACATGATAAATGCCTGTAGGAAGCTCACCAACCTGCATACGTTGATTGGTGTTCAGGTATTCATAGGCAACGATCAGACCACTTTCATTGAAGACCGAAACCCCGACATTCATATTCTGCTCGCTTTTGAAAGCAAGTTCACTCGTTACCAAAGAAGATAGAAGGTCCAATCCATCCAGCTCCAGTTCGCGGGTAGCGGTTAGTTTATTGAAAAATACCTTTCTTACATTTTTCAGCGCGTTATCTCCTTTTTCTCCGTTGGCGCCACTGCCTGCAAGGCTTGCAAAATAGAATGATACCGTATCCCCGGTTATGGTTGCAGGCGATGTCCACGAAAAATCCCAACTGGCTGTGCTATCAACGAGACTCTTCGAATTGGACTGGCGTACGTACTGACGCCCCGTTGTTCCTCCGGTAGCTACATTACTTCCTGTACCCGCTGTCAAGGTGCCGCATTTTTTATTGAGTGGATCGATACAAGTGAGTTCAAATCCGGTTACTTTGGCGTTACTCTTGTGTGTCAGGGTTATCGTATATTTGGTATTCGGGATCACAGTATCAGGAATACAACTGATGGTGACGGTCCCTATGAATTTTCCCCCTGAATGGCAGCCTGATTTTTCACAGGTAGTTTCACCCGGTGCGCCTGTAACCTGAGTTTCGGGATTGCGAGGCTCCATGGAGACTGAAGCTGACAGGACATAGAACAATACTGATAGGAAACCAAAATAAACTTTATTCATCTTCATTATTTCACGCAAAGATAACCTTCTGTGGGGATCAACAAATCTCAGAAAGAAAAGCCCCTCCCCATTCCATTGTACTCAATAAATATAATAATTTTAAAATAATATTAATTAAAATATTTTATTCTAATATTTATGAAATTTTATACTTAATATGGTGTAATTTATGGGTTTTATAAATTAAGAATAAAATTATTTAAATCAGACTTGTCTGCCATAACATCTGTTGGTTAGCCACGGCTTTTTTCTGTAGTCAACCCTGATAAAACTGAACCGGACTGTATACTTTACTGAATTATAACAGGTCAGTCAGCAGCTGAATTCCCGGAGGCCGTTTGACATTGAATGACTCTCCAAATCTTACTCCGACGGAGCGCCCCGCTACTCGGCATTTGGCTGTGACCTCATCAAGAAATTCCTTACCAGAGATCGGTGATTCCGGTTCTTTGGAATGCGGATCGTAAAATTGAGATTTAAAGCATCTTATGGCCTCGAGCTTAGCATCCATAAAATCACTGATATCCACGATCAGATCCGGTGGCAGGTAGTAATCCTGACTATAATGATAAACGGCTCGTGGACGATGCGCGGCCTGCTCCTGACCTTCCCAAACGCTGGTGACCTTACGAAGGCCTGCATAAAAACATGCGTCTGCAGTCAGCTTGGCTGCTCTTCCGTGATCCGGATGCCTGTCCTCTATGGCATTCGCCAGGACAAGCGCAGGCCGAGCAGCCCGAATCACCGGAATGATTGCACGTATACTTTGCTCACTGTAATTGAAGAACCCATCCCCCAGGTCGAGTTGTATTCTAAAGACAGCCCCCATCATTTCTGCCGCCTTCATAGCTTCTTCTTTTCTGATCTCTGCATTGCCTCTCGTACCGAGCTCACCCAGTGTAAGGTCGAGAATACCAAAACGCATTCCTGCTGCTTTATGCTTCAGAAGGGTTCCGCTACAGGAAAGTTCTACGTCATCAGGGTGAACGCCAATTGCCAGGATGTCAACAGGTTGAATCATATCTGCCATCTGATCAGTGCGGATCCCCAGGTAAAGCCACTACCAAACGCCGCAAGGCATACGAGGTCACCTTTGTTTATTTTGCCCGCTTCCCATGCTTCTGTCAAGGCAATGGGAACAGAAGCAGCGGTTGTATTACCATATCGCTGAATATTATTCCAGACCTGTTCATCCTTCAAGCCAAGCTGTCGCTGGACGAACTGGCTTATTCTCAGATTGGCCTGATGGGGGATCAACATATTGATATCTGAAGGTTTGAGCCCTTCTTTTGTTAACGCTTCCATGATGACTTCCGGAAATTTGGTTACTGCAGTTTTGAAGACGAGCTGCCCGTTCATATTCGGGTAATAATCCTGCTCCGCCCACATTTTTTCTGTGAGGAAGATACCACCAAATTCCTGCTCAGGATAACCAAATCGCTCGACGCCAAGATGATAACCTCCATGCGCTCCGGGATTGATAAATGCCAGTTCTTCTGCGTGTGTACCATCCGCATGAAGACAGGTCCTGAGAATTCCCGGCGATTCTGAAGGCTGTAGTACGACGGCTCCTGCACCGTCCCCAAATATGACTGTGACATTGCGTCCGCGGGTGGTATAGTCAAGACCCATTGAATGCATTTCTGCCCCAACGAGTAATATGTTCTTATACTGTCCTGTACGAATAAATTGATCGGCGATACTTAAGCCATAAAGAAATCCTGAACACTGATTTCTGACATCGAGTGCCGGCGCTTCAGATTTTGTCATGCCCAGTTCACGCTGAAGCAGCACACCACAACCTGGAAAAAAATAATCCGGACTAAGGGTGGCGAAGATGATAAAGTCGATTTCCGATTTGACGACACCGGCTCTTTGCATGGCCACTTCTGCTGCACGCGCACCCATGGTTGTGGTCGTTTCTTTATTGCGCTGACCATATCGTCTTTGTTCAATTCCTGTACGCTCGATGATCCATTCATTAGAAGTATCCATCATTTGGGATAGTTCATCATTGGACACCACCCTGTCAGGAACGTAATAACCGAGGCCTGCAATTTTAGAATAAATCATAAGGTGTATTTGGATGCAATTTAGTTATTTTTCCACACATGGAAATGAGGATACAATTAACTCCTTCAAACCCAATCATGCATCCGATTCGGTGCGTTACGGATCATCGGAAGATTAATTACAAATTGATCAACTGGACCGTTATATTCAAATGAACAAATTTTAAATCATGCATAGAGACATAAAAACAAATCAAACCGATGTTGAACGAAACTTTTTATTCATGCAATCAACACTAAGAAAAATTCTGATTACAAAAATTATTGGCATAATCGTTTGAATTCAATCTGATAAGGAAATCAATATCGTTAATTCATAAGCTGTCTACAGACGATTTTCGTTTTGACCCAAGAATATTAAACTATTCTACAATTTTTTTTCGCCAATCATGGAATATTTAAATACACAGAAAGACTATATTAAAGGAATATGCGACTTCCAAAGGACTTCTTTCATGAACTGAACGTTCAAAACATTCGGCAGTCATTTCGAAATTTGACTTACGACATGCTTCTTTTATTGCTTAACCTGATGACTTCAGAAAAATTATCATATTATGATTTATTATAATATAATTTATTCATTTTAAAGGTTGTATGCCCATCCATTGAAAGATCACCAATCAAAATCCACAACAATCGCGTTAGATCATTTTAATAAAAGATTTATAGAAAATCTACGAAGTGTTTCGTAGATATCCTATATTTGCCCTGTACATTTTATCATTTTATCCAATTCCATCTTATGTCAGCACATAGGGCAATCATTCTATTCATCCTTGCCAGCAAGCTTACAGCTCAGCAAACAATCCGTCTGGAAGGAACCCTCACAGACAGTCTGCAGACTCCGCTACAGGATGCCAATGTAAATCTTTTATATCAGAAGGACTCCAGTCTTGTTAAGTCAGACATTACGGATTCAAGGGGTGCTTTTCGTTTTGACGATATCAAGCCAGACCTGTATTTCATCAACCTTCAGGCGATTGGCTACCGCCAGGAACTAAAGACACTGGATCTTTCCCGGTCGTTCGGCACTCACAATACGGGTGGCTTAGTACTTCAATCGCTCTCATCTTCACTTCAAGAAGTGGAAATAGTATCACACAAGCGGTTTCTTGAAAGGAAACCCGATAAACTGGTGATGAATGTTGAAAACAGTATTCACAGCGCAGGCAATTCTGCGCTGGAACTTTTGCAGAAAGCACCGGGCGTGTTGGTTAATCAGGATCAGTCCATCGCACTATCCGGCAAACAAGGTGTAATTATATTGATCGACGGTCGAAAAACCCAGCTTTCCGGTATTGAATTAATGAATTACCTCCGCACAGTGCAGGCTTCCAACATATCCAGAATTGAAATTATAACAAATCCGTCCGCGAAATATGACGCAGAAGGCAATGCAGGAATTATTGATATCCGCTTGAGAAAAGATACCCGTGAAGGATTCAACGGCAATGCCAATGTCAGTATTGGACAGGGAAGATATTTTAAACCCAGTATTGGTCTCAATACCAATTACAGGAAGGGTAAATTCAATCTATTTGGAAACTACTCCTTCGCCAAACCCCTCAATTTTACAAATTTCTATATCAACAGACAGTTTTTCAATTCACTCCGCGAAGTCAATTCGATTTTTGATCAGTCCAGTGTGATCAGACAGGATTTACAATCTCATACTGCCAAAGTGGGCATTGATTACTAC
The DNA here is from genome assembly GCA_046329325.1 of Saprospiraceae bacterium. Lineage (GTDB taxonomy): Bacteria > Bacteroidota > Bacteroidia > Chitinophagales > Saprospiraceae > Vicinibacter. Next base: position 2,811,658 of record JAXLUU010000001.1, on the reverse strand, counting down.
TTCAATCCCAGGGTGATTCTCGGCGGATTTGCCTATTTCAACCTCAGCAATAATCAACGTGACGGAAATTCCTATTCTATCATTTCCAACCCAGATCTTAGCATTTTGTACCAGACCAGGACAAGACAATTGTCGACCGATCGCAAAACCAACGTCCTCGCCAACCTCAATTTTAAGAAAACGGGTAACAAGCATATCGCTGACTTCAGTGCCGATCTGGATTACGGCAACTATAAGTTATTCACGCGTCAGGATTTTAATAATCAGTATGTCGATCCGGCCGGCAGTCTATTTGATTCCTTTCATCTTCAATCAAAGCAAATGGGATCGATCGACGTCCTGACTGCCAAAGCCGATTACAGCCGAATAATTCAAAAAATCAAGCTTGATATTGGTGCAAAATCAAGTTTTGTCAGAACAAACAGTGATCTTCGCTTCTATGATCTGATCAACGGAAATGCATTATTTGATGCTGTCCGGTCCGGGACTTTTGTGTACCATGAGAACATCAATGCAGCTTATATCATTCTCAGTCAAGAGTACCATTCGATCGAATACCAGGGCGGGCTACGCGCAGAACAAACCCGCTCGGACGGAACACAAATAAATCTCCGTCAAACATTTAAACGGGAATTTATTAATTTATTTCCCAGCCTACTGATTCATTACAAAAAATGGAAAGACCATGACATCTCATTTTCTTACAGCCGACGGATTGACCGGCCTACCTTCAGACAATTGCAGCCGTTTAAAATATTCGTTGATCCCTATACCTATGTCGTAGGTGATCCTTTGTTGTTACCCAGTCTGACGCATTCCTTTGAACTGATCCATACCCTGAAAGACCATTTGATTACGACCTTTAATTACAGCAATAGCCGCAACGTTATTACCGATGTATTTACACAGGATGACAGCAGTAAGATTTCATACCAGAGCCCGGCGAACATAGCCTATTCCAAATCTTATACACTTACTCTTAGTTATCCATTTCAAAAATTCAAATGGTTCAATTCGAACTTCGATTTGTCCGGATTTTATACTGATTACGCAGGCCCTCTTGGTGATGGCAGCATCATCAATCAAAGCTACAGTTGGTATACTAATATTCAGAACACGATTCTAATGAAAAACAACTGGTCCTGCGAGATCTCCTATTTCTATCAGTCCAAAATGGCGTGGGGACAGTTTACCATTCTCGATCTTAGTCAACTGAATTTTGGAATTCAAAAACAAAGCAAAGACAGGCTAAGCACGTACAAGTTCGCCATAACCGATATTCTTCATCAAAACAAAATAAGGGTTGTCGTCGACCATGACAATCAGAAATTTCACACTGACCGCAATTGGGATTCAAGCGTTGCCACATTCAGTTACACGCACCGATTTGGCAAATCCGGGGTACAAAAATTCAGACAAAGAGCCTCCGGCATGGAAGATGAAAAACGAAGAGCCGGCTAATGATCTATTCCATTGAGCCAGAAAGTTAAGTTGATTTCTATTAAAGAATAAAACCGGGTATCAGACTACGAATTCCTGCAGTCAATCTTGCCTTTTCATCATTATGTTGAGCAGCTTCCCGATGGTATCCTTCAGATCTTTGCGATCAATGATAAAATCCAGGAAACCGTTTTCCAGAAGGAACTCCGAACGTTGAAAACCTTCCGGCAGATCCCTCTTTATCGTCTCTTTAACCACCCTTGGACCGGCAAACCCAATCAAAGCCTTGGGTTCTGAAAAATTAATATCACCCAGCATGGCGAATGACGCAGTCACGCCACCAGTTGTGGGATCAGTCAGAAATGACAAGTATGGAAGACCTGCTTTCGCCAGGAGGGTTAGTTTGGCGGAAGTCTTGGCCATTTGCATCAACGAGAACGCGGATTCCATCATGCGCGCCCCACCCGATTTGGAGATAATCATCAGCGCTGCCTTCTCCTCAATCGCCAGATCGATGGCACGACTGATTTTCTCACCCATCACCGATCCCATGGACCCTCCAATAAAACTAAAATCCATCGCAGCAACGACCAGCGGTAGATCATCCACATGACCAATGGCGACGGTTATTGAATCCGATTTGCCGGAACTTCTACGCGCATCTTCCAACCTTTTGGTATACGGCTGCAGATCGGTAAATTCCAGAAAGTCATAAGATTCCAGATCATCAAAAACGGTCTCATAGTTATCGCCAAACAGAATGTTGAAATACTGATCCGAACTGATCCTTGTATGATAATTGCACGAGGGGCACTTATAGAAATTTTCCCCGACCTTCATGGTCGTGGATGTCGTATTGCATTCCGGACATTTATACCATAGGCCGTCCGGTGTCTCTTTTTTTAATTTTGTCGCAGTTGAAATGCCTTCTTTGAGGCGAGTAAACCATCCCATATCACAATCAATTGGTTAAAAATGATTATGTCACAGGATCGGTGCAAATTTAGCTGGATTTCGGAAATAAGTTAACTTTATGCGAACAAGAATTAAGCATTTCCCCTTTATTAAATAAAATGAAGGACTGATGAAAATCTGTCTAATTGGCTATGGTAAAATGGGCAAAGCCATTGAGTATCAAGCTCTTAAAAGAGGACACACCCTCACCGCCTGCCTAACCAGCCGCGATCAGGATTCTTTGGACACTGCCCTGGCTGATAGTGATGTGGCCATCGAATTCACACGACCTGAGTCCGCCCCAGCCAACCTGCAACAATGCTTCAGGTGCGGCATCCCGGTCGTGAGCGGCACCACGGGATGGAATGATCGCTGGGATGAGATCATGCAAAGCGCAAAAGAACAAGGCGGAAGCCTGGTATGGTCCAGTAACTTTAGTGTAGGTGTCAACATATTATTTGAAGTCAACCGGGCACTGGCACGATGGATGAATGAGCAGGGACAATACGGCATCCAGATTGAGGAAATACACCATATTCATAAGAAAGATGCACCCAGTGGCACTGCAGTGAGTCTGGCGCAACAGATTCTGCAGGAGAATCGCCACTATACGGACTGGAAGCTGCTTCCTTCCGACACAGGCCCGAATGACATCCCCATCATCGCAAGAAGGGAAGATGAAGTGATCGGCTATCATGAAGTCTGCTATCGCAGTACCATTGACGAATTAAGCATCCGCCACAATGCCTTTAGCCGGGACGGATTTGCGCTCGGGGCTGTACTCGCCGCCGAATGGTTGCCGGGGCATCAAGGGGTATATACGATGAAAGATGTACTTGGACTGAAGCTATCATGATCCTTCGTGCTACGATTGAAAAGGTCATGGACACTGCTCGTATCGAAGAAGTGGTACGCAGCTATGTTGACCTCAAAAACAGGGGCTCTAATCTGATCGGATTATGCCCATTTCATCGTGAAAAAACACCATCCTTTACCGTCAGTCCCTCACGTAATATTTTCAAGTGTTTTGGCTGTGCTAAGGCCGGCGACCCGGTACGATTTGTCATGGAGATTGAACAACTCTCCTTTCCCGAAGCCATCCGAAGTCTCGCCAAACGTTACAACATTCCCGTTGAAGAGACCGTTTCGACCGAAGAAGACCGCAGCGAAGCACTTCTGCTGGAAAGTCTGAACATTGTTAATGCATGGGCATGTCAGCACTACCAGGATCAGCTTTGGAATACTGATCTCGGCAAAAGCATCGGACTCAATTATTTTAAGGAACGCGGATTCCTTGAACAAACACTGAAAACATTCGAGATTGGGTTTGCACCAGATGAATCAAGATGTCTGGCAGATGCGGCTGAGAAAGGTTCCTATTCCAAGGAAATGCTTCAAAAAGCCGGGCTCATCAATTCATTTGGCAGCGATTTCTTTCGCAATCGCGTAATCTTCCCGATCCATCATCAAAGCGGTAAAGTAATCGGCTTTGCAGGCAGGATCATGGGACCTGAACAGAAACTGGCGAAGTATATTAATTCACCAGAGACGGAGGTTTATAAAAAAAGCAAAACACTCTTTGGCCTACACCTCGCCAAACAAGCCATACGAAAGCAGGACCGCACACTATTAGTCGAGGGTTACACCGACGTGATGTCCTTGCATCAGGCAGGTATTGAAAATGTCGTTGCCTCGTCCGGGACATCGCTTACTGAAGAGCAATCAGCGATGCTCAAAAGGCATTCGCAGAATGTAACCATACTATACGATGGCGATGCAGCGGGTGTTAAAGCCGCCTTGCGCGGAATCGATATCCTTCTTCGTGAAGGGCTTAATATACAGGTTGCACTAATTCCTGATGGCGATGACCCAGACAGTTATTTACGAAAGGTTGGGGCTGACAAATTTGAGCAGTTTCTGCGCGAAGAATCCAATGACCTCATCCTCTTTAAAATCCGCTTGCTTCAAGACGAAAACAAAAATGATCCAATATCCCGATCCAACGCGGTACACGATATTCTTTCAAGCATCGCAATTATCAGCGACCCGATCAAACGCAGTATTTATTTGCAGGAGGCTGCAAGGCTATTGCAAATGGATGAAGCAACACTGGTCCAATCGACCAACAAACTAATCCAGGATGATCTGAAGCAACAGGCTTTCAGGAGTCGCCGGGATGCCCTGCAACGAGACCAGGAAATCATCGCCGGACAGGAACAGATCATTGACTTCAAAAAAGAAATTCAGCTCCCCACACACACGGGTGACGAATACCAGGAGAAAGAAATAATTCGCGTACTGATGCTGGCCGGAGACAAAGCATGGAACGAAGAATCACCAAGTGTTGCGCATTTTACGCTTGAAAACATTCAGGACATCCTCGAGTATTTTGATAATCCGCTCTACCTGAAGATCATTGAAATTATACGCAATCGTTTACAGCAAGGTGAGCCTGTCAACACCACATTTTTTATTCAACATACGGACCAGGAGATCTCTGGTCTTGCCATCGATCTTTGCACGTCTCCGTTTGTATATAGTGAAAACTGGGAAAAAAAGCATGGTATATTTATGATGAATGCCTATACTGATCAGGAATACCGGGCCACGGACATAGAGAAACTCATCAAACACCTAAAGTACCGTAAAATCGACAAGTTGCTTCGAAGACTCGATACAGAAATTGCAACGCTTGAGGAAAATTCAGTTGAAGAAATGATTAAAGTACGCGAGACTTACCGCAAGCTTAAGAACGATCTTTTTAAGGAAGTTTGGAATCTGGAGTAATTATTAAGTCTCCAGAAATTCATTCCTAAGATCATCTCAATTTCACACTACTCCAACTTTCTACATGGCACAAAAAAAGAGGCAATCTACTCAACCACCCACTTGCGGACCTGTATTCCTGCTGATGAACGCAATTCCACAAAATAAACTCCAGGTCTAACTTCTGATGCATTCCATGTTTTTCTGTTTTGCACATCGCTGATCTGCCACCTCATGATCTCCTGACCAGAAATATTGCTGATCAACATGAGTAAATCCTTTTGAGTCGGATTATATATTTCGATGAGGCCCTGCCCGTTTACCGGATTGGGTGAGAGTGTCAGCAACACTTGCTGACTAAGATCATCCGTACCGAGTACAGATTTAACCTCATAGGGCCCAAAGGTCTTTGTGCATAAATTGGCATCGGTTACTTCCAGCGTGTATTGACCAGCTTTCAAGTTGTCTATAGATAATGTCTTTTCACCGTTTGACCACTTGAAAATATAACCAGGCACACCACCGCTTACGTCAAGGTGAATATAACCGTTGGAAAAGCCGGAATTTTCGTGGCGAATATCCAATGTCGACACCGCAATAACAGATGGTTGATTTACCGTGAAGCTTTTCTGAATTTTGTTCTGCAGCGCATCGGTAATCTCAACAGAATAGTTGCCTGCGACAAGATCGAAGATCTCCTTCGAGGACAATCCATTGTTCCAAAGGAGCGTATAAGGCGGGACTCCTCCCTGAATGGTCAGTTTGATCGAACCATCATGACCCTCATAGCAGGTGACAGGATGGATTTCCCAGGATGCCAATGCCAGCGATTGTATATTGCCAACAGTGATATTGCGGCATATTCTCACAGGCCCACACTCATTCTCAACATCCAGACACACCTCATACGAACCTTCTGAAGCGAAATGATGTAGCGGATCCTTATCATTGCTCTTGGCGCCGTCTCCGAAAGTCCAGGTTCTGCCTGAGACGAAGCCTCCGGTCCGATCGTAAAACTGTACATCAAGCTGTGAAAGGCTATACTCAAAATCAGGTTTAAGCTTTTGTTCTTCAAGGATTTCGAAGTTTTTTTCCAGGCTGCAAAAATTGACTTTCGAATCTAATTTGAGCGAATACTGTCCCGGCCGGTCAATGGTAACTTCCTTCTGATCCTTAGCCCCATTAATATGACCATTGGAAGTGCTCCACTGCATCTCAAAATCCTGCGGATCTCCGATCGGAAGCACAATTTTTATTTCCGGCCTGATGCATGAAAGGTTCGGCAGCGTTGAAAAATTAATATCCGGCAATTCAATATTGCGCTGGACGGTTGCTACTTCCGATGTTTCACATCCATTGGAGGCGTTTTTAATTCTTAGGACGTAAGTACCCGGCTGATCGATGACTGGTTCAAGTGTCTTTTCTCCGGATACGATATGTCCGTCATTGGTTATCCATTGAATGTCATATCCGCTTCCGTGATCTGAACCTACTCCTGAAAGGACAATCGTTCGGTTGAGACAATTGAGTATTTGTGGCAACCCAATGATGATTGCCGGTGGTGTCTTGTCTTCTGCGATTACAATTGTATCCAGCGCCTGGCACAGGCTCAATGTATCCAATACATGAAAAATGTAAGCGCCTCCGGAATCTACCGTTATGATGGCAGAAGTATCCTTAAAGGAAGATCCTTTCTTTGTCCAGAACCAGTGAGCATATGAATCCATTGTGCTACCTTTCAATACTGTTGAAGGAAATTTGCAATTGAGCATCGTATCTCCTTCCGTGCGAATATCAGGCAGTTTCTTATTTTCGTGGATAACCAATGAATCAATGCTCACACAGGTATTAAGGGTGTTGGTTATCTTGAGTTGGTAAGTACCTTTGGTCGCAGTTGCTATATTAAGGTTAAACTTGTCGCCGATCATTTTGCCATTGCGTGTTGACCATTCTGCAATGTATTCAGGACCATTGTCAGAATTTTGTCCATCGAGCGGTACGGTGTCCCTTGCACAGGTAATATCCAGTGCAGGTTGCAATACCAGTTTTGGCTTGTGGGTTGCATTAATTGTGATGATATCCGAGACGATACAGTTGTTCTTATCTACGACATCGATAGCATAAGTACCCGATTTAAGTCCACCAAAAAATCCCGAACTGCTTTTTTGTTTACCCAGAAAATATGTAAAAGGACTCACGCCACCCTGCGCAACAATCGTAATAAAACCATTGGACAAGTCGCATTTTTCATCCCCACCGGTCAGACTGATCTTCAAAACCGGAGGCTCGGTGATTTTAAAAGTCTTGGTCACAGTACAGCCAGCGCCGTCCGTTACCGTCACTGTATAGGTACCTGCAGGAATATTTGTATTGTTATTACCCGAGAATCCGTTACTCCAGGAATACGTGTAACCCGGTGTACCATAAGAAGCCGACACCATTGCAGAACCTGTGCTTTCTCCGTTGCATTTGACATCATTCTGAACTGAGGAAGTGATCGCGACCCGACGCTGAGGTCCCGTAATTGTCCACGGTCCGTAAACCTTAAAATAGCCTTGTGCATCCGTAATGGTCACCTTATAGGTACCCCCGGGAATATTGACCAAATCCTTGGTGGTCTCACCGCTGGACCATTTGTAGGACTTGGTGTTATACCCTCCTGTTACATCCAGGATTATTGAACCATTATCTCCACATGCTGAATTGGTAACCGTGGCAATGGCATTCAACGAAAAACTCTGCACAATCCAATCATAATACTCCTGATAACTTCGGTTGACAATATTCCAGACTCTGAAGTCCGGGGAAATCACGTAGAGCGTTGGGACAAAAGATATCTTATACTGGGAGTTAATTCCTCCTCCATTGCTGGCGGTCAAGTCTGCAATCGGATAGGTGGTTCCGGTCACCCAATCACCCTGTGTACCTCCCACGCATCCTGAAGGACCATACAGACAGTTGGTGTTTGTTTTAAAATCCGCTTCCAGAAACACCACACTTGTATAGGCTGAGAGATTGGCATTCACCATATTGAGTACATGGCTCTGGTGAAAATCCCAACAAGGCGCGCACCATGTCGCAGAAAAATCAAGGCAGGCTGATTTGCCGCCAGACATTTCCGAGTAAAGGCTCCAGCCATTGCCATTGATGTCTGTAACTGAAAAGTCCGGTGCGGGGCTGCCATTCGCCAGCTGTGCGTGAGAAATGGTCACAAGACCTATAAAAAGTAAAAAAAGTAAAATTATCTTTTTCATCCTTGCTGCATTATAAAAACACTATTCATTCACTTTGAGATCTAAAGAACAAGTTACGGAATTTTCAAATCCCAGACGATGAAAACAAAATTAGTTTCTCCGCATATTCTGCATTTGCCGCATCATGCCGGCCATATTATTGCCCTTCGTCATCATGAACATCATTTTTTTCATTTCTTCAAACTGTTTGATGAACGCGGTAACCTCGTGAATCGTCCGACCTGAACCCGCTGCAATCCTGTTCTTACGGGACATATTGAGCAGATCCGGATTCGCCCGCTCCTTCGGTGTCATGGACTGTATCATCGCCTCCACTTTTTTGAAAGCCTTGTCATCGATATCAACATTTTTTAGTGCCGATCCAACGCCGGGGATCATACCCAATAGTGACTTGATGTCGCCCATTTTTTTAATCTGATCCATCTGTGCCAGAAAGTCGTTGAAATCAAATTTATTTTGTTTGATTTTACTCTCAATCTTCCTGGCTTCTTTTTCGTCAAACTGCTCCTGCGCTTTTTCTACAAAGGATACAATATCACCCATGCCAAGAATTCGCTGCGCCATCCGGTCCGGATAGAATACATCCAGTGCATCCATCTTTTCTCCCGCACTGACAAACTTGATCGGCTTGCCTGTGGTGTATTTGATGGACAAAGCAGCACCTCCTTTGGTATCACCATCCATTTTGGTGAGTACCACGCCGTCGAAGTTGATTCGTTCGTTAAAGGTTGCCGCAGTATTAACTGCATCCTGACCCGTCATCGCATCGACTACAAAAAGTGTCTCCTGCGGCAGTACAGCATCCTTGACCATGGCAATCTCTCGCATCATGTCTTCGTCCACAGAAGTTCTTCCGGCGGTGTCGATAATCACAACATCGAATTTATTGGCCTTGGCGTATTCGATCGCCTGTCTCGAAATGACAACCGGTTCCTTGTTGTCCGGATCCTTAAAAATTTCCACCCCGACCTGCTCGGCGATGACCGTCAGCTGATCGATGGCAGCCGGGCGATATACATCGCAGGCTACGACAAGGACTTTTTTATTTTTCTTTGATTTGAGGAAAAGTGAAAGCTTACCTGTAAAAGTCGTCTTACCCGATCCCTGAAGACCTGCAATCAGTATTACGGCAGGCTGGCCACTTAGATTAATACCACTCGCCTGCCCACCCATCAGATCCACCAACTCGTCCATGACGATTTTGACCATGAGCTCACCTGGCTTGACAGCTTTAAGGACATTCTCTGTGCCCAGCGCCTTATCCTTAATCTTATCCGTAAACTCTTTGGCGATTTTGTAGTTGACGTCGGCTGCTACCAGGGCACGCCGTATCTCTTTAACAGAATCTGCTATGTTGAGGTCAGTGAGTGTGCGTTCACCGCGAAGGCTCTTTAGCGCAAGCTCCAGTTTTTCATTCAGGCTTTCAAACATTTGTCTTATCCAATTCGCCCCAAAGATAAGAAAAAGCGAGAGAGCCTCAAGTTTTGAAGTGCCTATCGATTCAATTCACGGAGCGTCTGGTTTTCAAGAACCATGACCCTTCGATGGGCCGGTGCGTCAATGTTGAGGTGATCGGTGCACCAAATAACAGCGCGCTGTGTATCAGTCATATAGCTACGTATCAGTCGCAGATAAACCAGAGCAGCAGCTTCATCCAGCGTCCGCAATGGACAGTCCAGAAGCAGCAAATCCGGCTCGGCCATCAGGGCTCGTGCCGTCCTTGCCAACCATTGTTCCGAAACACTTAGATCATCACTGAGTTCTTGCATTTTGGCACTCAGCTTGAAGGCCTCCAGTGTGGCATTGAAGAATTCTGTTTGTGTCAGATCATTTGCTACGCCTGCCGCAGCGCTGGCAAGCGAAAAATTAGCCCTCAATGTGCGTCCCGGGATTAGCGGTACCGCATCCGCAACGATACCAATTCTCCTCCTTACTGACTGAATATGATCATTGTTACTGAAGCCGATTCCCATACACTGCAATGTGCCAACGCTCACCGGAAGTAGTCCGTAAATGGATTTTAGGAGGGAGCTTTTGCCACTGCGGTTATGGCCAGTAATCTCCACCCAGTCACCACGGCCTATTTGGAGATTGATGTTGCGCAGGATAAAGGAAGTCCCGGCTACAATCTGCGCCTCCTCAAAAATCAATAAAGGACTGTGATCCATCCGGTCAACTTATTGCGGCGAAGCTATGGCGATTCCGGCACAAGCTAAATAAAAATTATCGCCAGATGTTCTTTGACCCGAATGAAAGGATATTTGCCGGACAAGTAAAAACGAGACAACCAGCATCCAAACTCTTGTTATATTTATCCAAATGGCATACTTGAATCCACTCATACTTTATCCATATCAAGGTTACTTATTTTTTTTTGATCTGAATTGAAGAAGAAATGCAAGCATTTGTTAAGTCGAATTTCAAGCCAAATTGAGGATTTAGATTAAAAAATTGTCAAATAATTCCGTGTTGAAAAATTATACATTATATTTTGTGGCATGAACCATGTCAAAGGCTTCAGGGCAAACTTGTAATAATAACCCTATCCATGATTTTTATGCAATCTGGAATTTTCATTCTGATGCATTCTTCATTTTATTCACCAATTGCTTCTTCAGCAGGAAATATTGGCTATATTATTAACAGGCAGCATCATCAATTATGTCGAAAAGCTTTATCAGAAGAATCCATATTGTCTAAACCTGCTTACAGTCAGCAGACTTCCAATTTTTTGTATTTTTATCAATTTATACAATTTACAAAAGCATTTTCATACCTATTTGCTCTTGATCGGTTATGGTACTTATAAAATAAACATTAGAGATAAGTAAACTTTGAATCAACCAGAAATTAGTAAATTGTGTATTTTTGACTGCAAATCAAGTCACTTGGTCAAAAGATTGATATTTTGCTATCTAATAGGTTGTTTAATTCCTTGTGGCTATGCACTACAGTCTCAGGACACTGCGCAACATTCGTTTCCGGCTTACCTCTTGCATAAAGATTTCCAAACGCAATGGTTAGTAACAGATTCTTTTCGAAGTAAATTGTTTGACAAGGACAATCATTACATCTATTCTCAGCTAGAAAATTTAAAAAACTGGTCACTACAAAACGGCGATCCGCAACTTGGCTATCGATTTGAGCTCCTCAAATTATTACGATTAAATGATCAGGATAACTCAAGTACAGACATCGAACAAAAGTATTTTGAAATCTTTGCCAAAATCAATAATCAAAAATTAAAGTACCTACAGCCTGAAGCATTACAATATCTGGCTCAGTATTATTGGAAGAAAAAGAAATTTGCTTTGGCTTTAGAAAACTACCTGAATGCCAACTTCGCATATTCAAAATTTACCGCAGATGAATTTCCGGAGAAGGCGGAGTTTCTATTTGAATTGGGTGGAAGATATTATTACTTTAGAGACTTTATCACTGCAAAGCGATACTTTCTTGAATTCTGGCAAACAATTCCAAATAATAAAATAGACAACAAGGTCTCCAAGATGAATACCACAGCACTGTGTTATGGCAATCTAGAACTTTATGATTCATCAAGGTACTATTTTCAAAAAGCAATGGAATTCGCGACGGAGACCAAAGACGAAGCCTGGATTGGAATAATCAGTGGCAATTTAGGAAATATTTTTTATAAACAGAAAAAGTACGATGAGGCCATTACATTATTTGAGAAAAACATTGAAATAAGCACCAAGTATCAAATCATGGAAGACTTGGCAGTTTCTTTAAGCCAATATGGTGAGTTGCTGTTAATTAAAAACAACCCCAAAAAAGCCTTAGAAACAGAATTGAAATCATTGGAAATTGTAAGGCTCAAAAACTTGTTTCAGAGGCCAATTGCTATTTCAAGAATTTATCCCAATGTAGCCAAAGCATATGCAGCCAATGGACAATATCAAATTGCCTATGCCTATCTGGATACTTCCTATCATGTCAAAGATGCCATTGAGCTGGAAAGAAATGCCGTATTTGTTTCCGGTGTCCAACACAAGATTGATGTTGAAAAACATAAAGCAGAATTGCAAAAAACACAAGAAGTAATCAAACAACAAAATATCATCAGAAATGCAATCATCATTGTCTTCTTAATCGTGCTTATTGCCTTCTTATCTTTCTACTTTCAACAGAAAAAGTTGAAATGGACACAGATCAAATTACTCCAATCCGAAAAATTGGCGGCTTTAGGTCAGCTCTCTGCCAATATTGCCCATGAAGTCAATACACCATTAGGAGCTATAAGGTCTTCTGCCGAGGAGTCCTCTCGTGCGTTTGAAGAAATACTAACAGATTTTATTTGGTTTTCAAAGACGTTAAACGAAGAGGAGAAGAATTCATTTTTTCATTTTGTCATGCAGCACAATGGCAAAATGCAGAATTTATCTACCAAAGAAGAAAGGGAGATAAAGAAAATAATGAAGGAAGAATTGCTGGTATTAGGCATCGAAAATGCTCGATTTCTTTCAGACAAATTGGTTCAGGTCGGAATTTTAGAAGTCACGCCCGAATTAATAACATTGACCAAAAGTCCGTATTTCGATCGATTGGTTATGATGACCTATAATATACGAAATCAAGATCATTGTAACCAAACCATTCAACTGGCGGTAGATAAAGCTTCGCGGATTGTTAAAGCACTAAAGACCTATGTTCATACATCAAATAGTGAAGAAGTAAAGGCGGTCAACATACGTGAGAATATTGAAACCGTTCTGACAATTTATAATAACCGACTAAAGCAAGGAATTAAAGTGATAAAAAATTATGGCCAGGTTCCTGAGATCTATGGAAGCCCGGATCAATTAAATCAGGTTTGGACCAATTTAATCGTCAATGCGGTACAGGCAATGGACAACAATGGTATCTTGACCATCGAAATTAAAGATGAAGAAGATTATGTATCGGTGAGTATTGGAGACACTGGAAAGGGAATTCCAAAAAACATACAAGGAAAAATCTTCGAGCCTTTTTTTACTACCAAGAGCTCGGGCGAAGGAACCGGTTTAGGACTCCATATTATTAATAGAATATTAAAAGATCAGGGCGCCAGCCTTTCATTTAACTCAATAGAGGGGGAAGGAACAACATTTTATGTCAAATTTCCAAAAGTTAAAGCATCATGAAAAAAATACTCAATATCGTCTGCGTTGATGATGAAAAAATAGTCCTTGACAGTCTCAATTCACAATTGTCAAGAAACTTTGGAAACAATTTTAATTATGAATTTGCTGAATCTGCGGAAGAAGCTTTAGAAATTATTGATCAGTTAAGAAGCGAAGATCCGGAATTAATTTATGTTGTCATCTCAGATTGGCTAATGCCTGGCATGAAGGGTGATGAATTACTCGTTGAAATAAGAAACAAATTAAACAACGTAAAAACGATCTTATTAACCGGCCATGCGGATAGCAAAATCATTGCAGAAATAATTAATTCCAAAAAGGACATCAAAGTTATTTTCAAACCGTGGATGGAAAGCGATCTCATAGACCTGATTAACAATTGATCATGGAGAGAGGTGTTATAATCTGCATAGATGACGAGAAGTTAGTTCTGAATGGTCTCAGGTCACAACTAGGTCACGAATTTGGCGAAAATTATGACATCGAAATGGCAGAAAGTGGCGAAGAAGCCATTGGATTATTTGAAGAGTTATTAGAAAAAAGAGTTTCCATTCCAATTGTAATTTCTGACCAATTGATGCCCGGAATTAAGGGACATGAACTGCTCATTGAAATTCATAAGCTAAGTCCTTCAACCTATAAAATACTGCTGACAGGTCAGACTGACATCGAAGCCATTACAGAAGCAGTTAACAAAGCGAATTTATACCGATACATTTCCAAGCCATGGGACGGAAAAGATCTTTCGCTAACCGTTCGCGAAGCCATCAAAGGATTTTATCAGGACATGCAACTGGAGAACCAGAATAAATTACTGGAAAGGCACAACAAGGAATTGGAGAAATTGGTCATTGAGCGAACGGCGGAGTTACTCGCTGAGAAAGAAAAAAGTGAAGCATTATTAGTAAATATTCTGCCGGAAGAAATAGCCGAAGATTTAAAGGAAAAAGGGGCTTCCGAACCCCGATTCTATGAAATGGTTACGGTATTATTTACAGATTTCCAATCATTTACACAATCAGCAACTGCCATAAGTCCTGTAGAGCTTATTCAAACTTTAAATGAGTTTTTTACAGCTTTTGATGACATCATAGACCGAAATAATTTAGAGAAAATTAAAACTATTGGCGATTCATATATGTGTGCGGGAGGCCTTCCCACACCCAATACGAGTAATCCAAAAGATGTTGTTCTTGCAGCAAAACAAATTACAAAATGGGTAAATGATAAAAATGAAGAACGACAAAGTCAGGGACTTCAAAAATGGGAAATTCGAATTGGCATACATACCGGCGAACTCATAGCAGGAGTTATCGGCCGCAAGAAATTTGCCTACGACGTCTGGGGAAATACTGTTAATCTCGCATCCCGAATGGAAAGTAGCGGTGAAATTGGCAAGGTCAACATTTCGAATGCAACATACGAATTAATCAAAGATGAATTCGTATGTGAATACAGAGGAAATATACCTGTCAAGGGCAATGTCTCTATGGAAATGTATTTTCTGAGCACTATCGATTTCGAGGCAATGGAGGCTTTTATTCAGAATAAACTTGAGACACAACTGCCTGATTACCTCTCCTACCATAGCATAGCGCACACCAAGGATGTTTATAAAGTTGCAGTTGATATTGCCACCACTGAATCTATCGATCCTTATCATGTTCAATTACTTAAGACTGCTGTTTTGTACCATGACTTAGGATTTATAGTGCAAGCAACCGGACATGAAGAAATTAGTTGTGATATCGCTCATGATACATTACCAGATTTTGGATATTCGCAACCTGAAATTGAAAGAATATGTGACTTAATCAGGGCCACAAAAATACCACAGTCTCCCAAGAACAAATTAGAAGAGATTATTTGCGATGCAGATTTAGATTATCTCGGAAGAAATGACTACGAATCGATTAGCAAGAATTTATATCATGAACTAAATAGATCAAATCACATTTCAGCAAGCGATTGGCTACAAATTCAAATTGAATTTATTGAACAACATCAATATTTCACTGAGACATCGATCAAGATGCGCAATGAAAAGAAAGCTGAAATACTTGAATCACTAAAAAGACAACAGAAAAAATTAAATTAAGATGCTAAATGAAAGAGGCCAAACACATTGAATCTAAGGAAAATTTCCAAATAGAAAGATTGACATTTTTTACCGATGGCGTTTTTGCGATTGCAATAACTTTATTGATCATTGAAATTAAAATTCCTGTAATACCGGAATTCAATGATCATTCTTTATGGGAGAACCTATCTGAAACGCTATTAAAATTCCTAGGTTTCACGATTAGTTTTATCATCATAGGACATTTTTGGTCCGTACATCACAGGATTTTTGGGTATATTAAAAAGCATACATCAATGCTGTATTGGCTTAACCTTGCCTTCCTGTTTACCATTGTTACCATACCGTTCACTTCCGGTTTGGTTGGTGAATATAGTGAGCATACGAACATGCTACTGCCCTACATAATTTACGCAATGAATATGTGTCTTACCGGTTTGATGAACTGTCTATTATGGTATTATGTGAGCAATCCTCAACGAGATTTATTGACTCATCGAATTGCTGACTCAAGAATAAAGTTGGGCATTTACAGAAGTTTGGTAATACCCCTGGTGTTTTTAATCTCGATGGTAGTTTCGTTTTTCTTCCCCGTTTTATCCAGAATCATGCTTTTGCTTATCCCAATTCTTTTACATTGGGGTTTGAGAAATCTGGAGAAGAGAGCTAGTCTGGACGAAGGACATGAGGATGCCTAGGCAGGCTAACCAAAATTCACCCGATCGCAGAACCTAAGCTTGGTTATTTTTTCCAAGAAAGAAAATATCGAATAAACAATTTTGCTTTATCAAAAAATACAATTATTTTTGATAAATAGTAAATTAAAACTCGCAAATAAATAAAAGATAAAACGAAGTTTCTCCTCTATAGTATAACAAAGGTTATATTCCATTTAAGAATAAAGTGAAATATTTTTGTGCTCAGTTATCTCATTTCATTGGTTGCTACCCTTTGATCTGCTCAATTCATTCATCACTAAAATACATCATATGAATTTCACTACAATTTACCGATCCTTCCTAATCATTGGCATTGCAGCTATATTTACGATCTCTGCTCAAGCCGAATCAGATGCTGCTCCGAAGACCGCCAATGACTCTATACAATTGGCCTTGACAAATAGAAAACTGGATAGCCTGGCCAATCAATTGGATTCACTCAAGAAGAGTCTTATGTGCTGCCAAAAAACAGAATGCACCGGCGAAGTAAACGGTTTTTGGGAGTGGCTCGTAGTACTTTTTATGCCAGGCACAATGCTTCTATTGGCCTTCATCTTTATGATCAAGTTTTGGAATTCAAAAGATTTTACGGCGTCCCGATTATTAGGAATTACTCCGGATGAAGGAGAAAACAATAAGCTTCAGAGCACCTCGCGGTTTATTCTGATACTGACCGGCCTAACAGCCATTTTCGCCTCTGCCACCCTGGTGATGTATTATGGTTATATGCTGGTAGCCCAATGCAACAATGCCATGAATCTTGATGGATTATGGAAAATCCTGGCAGGATTGGGAATTGGAATTATTCCTTATGGTATCAATGTCTGGAACAAGAATACAAAAGAAGAAGCCGCCACTCAGAAACCCAATTCGTAATTACACAAAAGACAATTACAAATGAAAGAGATCATTGCGAATCTACGAGAGATTTCCAGTATTCTTAACTGGCAGGTGACGACCCTGATTATTTTGGTGATGGTGAGAAGACATCTGGGACTTCTATTTTCAGGTGTTTATGGCTTACTTAACCGAACGACCAAAGTCGTTGTGGACGGAAAGTCCGTTACCGTAGAAGCGGAAGCCGCAAAAATTATTGAGAAGCAAAATCAAGTTATAGAAAAGGAACAAAAGGAAAAACATGATTTAAAAAAAGAGCTCAACGACTATGCACAGGGCGCAACGCAAACCCTACCCAAAAAAGTACTCGTTGACAATCTAGAACGTCTTCAACCCGTTCTAAAGACCATGGGGATTGAGCACATTCTTGATGCCAACAAAGAAACCGAAAGTGAGCATCCTGCAGATCCTGAAAAAGGGCGTTGGGGAGGGCTAAGTATCAATAATGAGAAGCGTCTCTCCGCTACGGTTGTTCCCATTGAAAACAATTCGACTTTATTCAAAGTAATGCTCATTGTTGCATCAACTAACTCCGCCAAACCACTAATTGGCAAAGTGACATTTCACCTCCACCCCACTTTTATCAAACCCGTCAGAACGATGTTGGCTGAAAATGGTATTGCCCAATTACATCTGATGGCTTATGGCGCGTTTACAGTTGGTGTAATGACAGAAGATGGCACCAAACTGGAATTGGACCTGGCGGAGGACAGGAGTTTTCCAGAGGTGTTTAGGGAGAATTAAATCAAATTATCTTGAAATCAAACAATATTTCACTAATTACCTGTTGTTAGGTAAATGCATAAAAAATATTTAGTATTGAACAGTGATAACCTGACGCAATACAAATATACATACCATAAATCAATTTTTAATTTTGACCATGACCACAAACAATATGTTATACTCTTACTCAAGTTAACAACTAAACGCAATTATATGAAATACACCATAATTTGCTTACTTACCATCGCTCAAATTACATATGGCCAGAATGCCTGCGAAGAAAACAGCAATTCCAAAATTGCTGCTGATTTGGTATACAGCGAAAAGGACCATCCAAACGACTATAATATCATTAGAAGTTCATGGATTGCCTTTGAAGATCCATCCTATTTAGCACCTGTACCCTTAGTAATTCCGTATAAACCTCGTCGAATTGAGCTGAGGGAGTTTGAAAAAAGCATTTCGTCATTCCAACTAATGGAAGCGAAATTAAATTTAAAATATACCATTGCGTCAGGAAGAGAATCCTCTAAAGGAATGTTAAGAAGGGTTAGAGGGACTATTAATTACGCACCTAACTTCAGGATGTACATGAATGGCAATGCATCAAATCCGCTAACACCAACGAATCAGGATATCGGGATTGGGGTTGATATGAATATTTTCGCAAATAATCTTGGTTACATCTGGAATGACCGGAATCGGCAATTGTTAACCGAAGGATCATTAAAAACAATGAACTTTTGGAACTTCAATATAAGTGCAGCACATTATAGCAATGGGCAGGAGAATGGTTTTTTCTATCAGGTAAATAATGACAAAAGAAATGACTATCAAAAAGGCGACTTTAGTACAAACTACTTAAGATTTACGTTAGTCTATGGCCAACACATCGTCAAAGACCGGCAAAAAGGTGCAACAAATGATCAAATGTGGCAAATTGGGCTTGGATATCAAAATGACGGTAAAGCAGTAGGAGGTTTCACCCATGAACAAATAAGATCATATGGCAAAAGCAGACTATCGTTTAAATTAGATTATAGGTTCGGGCCCAAAAAGACTTTCTGTATCTTCCACAATGGTCCTGGCTTTTCAAAAAGAGTAATTGTAAATAATGAAACTGTTATGGTTAATAAGACTGTGGAGCATCACTTATATTTTAAGACTTCCGTAATAATTGATAATTTAGACAATTTTACACCAAATATTAAAAATGATTCAGGGAAATACCGATTAAATTTTGAAGTTTTTTATGAGCTGAATTACTACCGATGGAGAACCCTATCACTTTTTGCCAAATATTATTTTGGCAGAGACTATATCAATATTAAGTACGATGATATCGTACATGTTGTAATGATTGGTCTAGTCGCGAATTTCAATAAATACAGGGCTCCGCTGTGGAAGCCGTGTTATACTCTACCCTAGTTCAAACAACATTGCAAAATTGCAGCAGTAAAATATATTCAAACCTTTTATCATCGATATTGACAAAAAAGTAGTTAAACCAACTTTCAATATATAACCATTAAAATTCTATCTATGATACCAACTCCATCAAGTACAAATTCTAACAACTTCTCTTCTCCAAATCAGAGTAATGCTCAAGTCATATCCTACTTAACACTTCGTGAAATGATTGGAATCATAGGCATATCATTGCCATTTTTACTAATGCTCGGAACTTACCTTTATGACGATTGTAGCCCTGCATTTCAATATTCCATTAGCCACTATTATTACACCAAAATGCATATTCTGTTTGTGGGATTACTTTGCGTTTTAGGCGCTTTTTTAATCACATATAAGGGCAACCAGGGCGAAAGCAATATATCAACAATAGCAGGAATATTGGCCATACTGGTATCAGTATTTCCGGATGACACTGTCAATTACCTACGGAACTCTTCAAATTGCTCATTTGTAACTTTACAACCATTTGGCGACGATGTACCCCGTGTGCACTTAATTTCAGCGGCGTGTCTTTTTATATCCTTTGCAATCATCTGTGCTTTCTATTTTACCAAACCAGATGTGCCAAATTGCGATCCAATTAAGAAGAAAAGGAGAAATTTTGTCTACAGAATATGCTCGGCAGGGATATTACTTAGCATATTCTTAATCTTCCTCTATATTAAAAACATTATACCAATTCCTCAAGGAATTAAAAAGTATTTTGTACTCACCTTTGAAACTACTGCATTATTCTTTTTTGGTTTATCCTGGTTATTAAAAGGATCTCTCATGTGGCCCAGCAAAAAATACATTTTACCTCAAATTATCCGCTTTTTCAGGTAAAACAAAGCATTAATGCATCTTTTATTTGAGGCGCAACTAAGATTAAAAAAGCGAAATACCCATTGAAATACAAAAATTATTGAATTTCTTTATTTCAGTCAAGAAATCCTATCTTTGTTTGGATGAAATTATATGACCTGATCAACCCTCTCAGACCACTTAGAATAAGGTATTTCGGAATTAGCCGTCATCTCCTGAACAGGAATGAACAAAGTATCCTGATGTGGTCTGTCGAAGGGGTAAGTATGACGTCGAAAAATAAAAAATTGATACTAAACCTCATGACTTTTTGATCATTATTCGCTCTCCGCTGACCAGCGATTCCAGCGCAGCAAAGGACACCTTGCTGGTGAGTATCAGATCTTCCGGATCAAAGACTGGCGGTGCGCCATGAAGTACCATATCGAGCCAGTGTCTGTACAATGTGTGATGTCCCTTGTCCTGGCGACCGGACCAGCCTGCCCCTGATTTGCCGAAGAATGTAAGTTTTTTGAAATTATCAATAACGGCACTAGTCTGGTTCTGGTGTATCTCGATTCTTTCTTTGGGATATTCCTTATTGCCTGAAGAAAAATAACTAATTATAGCTGTACTTCCGTTTTCATAACGGATCAAAATAGTGGCATTGTCCGTATCTCTTCGCACTGGCCCTGTCGCCTGTGCGAATACTTCGGCTGGTCTCGATCCTGTAAGAAATGAAGCCAGATCAATCATGTGACACGCCTCGCCAATAATCCTTCCTCCCCCTGTCTCCATATGCTGTGTCCAGTGTTCCAGCGGAATAGACCCCGCATTCATGTTCATCACAAGATGCATGGACTCGTTGCTTTGCGCAAAAAATTTTCTGGCGGCCATGGCAGCCGGGCTAAACCTCCGGTTGTAACCCAGTGTCAGGGTGCCATTGGTGCTTCGTATAACAGGGATCAATGTTTCGAGTTGTGTCGCCGTGATGGCCAACGGTTTCTCGACAAATACATGCTTGTTTTTTAGAAGTGCAGACTGGACAAGCGCAGCATGCGAATCATGACGAGTGGTAATCATCACGGCACCAATGCTGTCATCGTCAATGACGGACTGAAGGTTGGTCGTGACCGCTGCGATTCGATATTTTTTTGCCAACTGCGCAGCGGATAATCCTTTTTGACTCGCGATCACCTGAACGGGTGCTCTCAATGAATGCAATTCTGGCATTAACACCGAGGTCGTAAAATTGCCTGCTCCGATCAATCCAATACTTCGTGAAGTCTTTGAGATCAAAGGAGCAGCAACAATCCGGATATGATCTGTGAGATCACGTTGTACATCATATTGCAACAATGAAGCCAACGAAGTACTTTTTCCCAGCTTACCGTAGATCTGCTGGTAGTGATCAAGCGCCACTGTCTCGCTGATAAGTTCCCGCACCTTTAGTCTTCCCAGCGACATGGCCATCAATACGGCGTCAAAATTGCGTTGCTCTGTCCATCGCACAAATGGATAAGGGTAATCTTTACCGGCCTGCTCATACTCGGGATCATAACGGCCAGGACCATAAGAACATGAAACCTGAAAGGTCAACTCTTTCTCATAAAAATCTGCGCGCCGGATATTCAATCCGATTACACCGACCAAGACAATCCTTCCGCGCTTGCGACTCATTCTGGCTGCCTGAGAGATGAGCTCGTCGGAACTGGAAGTAGCCGTAATAATGACCGCATCAGCACCTTGGGCGCCCGTCATCGAATGTATATTCTTTGTAACATCAACATCGGGTGCAGATAATATCGTCTCTATGCCGTGCTGTGCAGCAAGTTTTGTTCTTTGTTCATTCATGTCAATGCCGACCACACGACAACCAGAAGCTGCAAGCAATTGACAGGTCAGCTGCCCTATCAGTCCAAGACCCATTACCACAACGACTTCGCCCAGTTGAGGATTGACCAGGCGTATGCCTTGCAAGCCAATCGCTGCAATAACAGCAAAGGCCGCTTCATCAGTAGCCACATTATCCGGAATACGGCTCACCAAATTTTTTCCCACGCAGACAACTTCGGCATGCGGCCCATTGGACACGACGCGGTCTCCTACCCGCAATGTGGTAACATCCGATGCCACATCAATCACGACACCGGCATTGCAATATCCGAGCGCTATGGGTTGATCCAGTTTGCGCATGACGGCTTCAACTGTGGGTATCAGTCCATCGCTTTTTATTTTTGAAATCACCTGATGAACCTTGTCTGGTTGTTGCTTTACCTTCTCAATCCATCCTGCTTTACCAAATTCGACGAGCATGCGCTCCGTTCCTGCCGACACCAGGCTATAGTGCGTGCGTATCAGGACATGACCCGGAAGAAGCGCCGGCACGGGTGTCTCTACGAGCATCGTGTCACCGTGTCGGATATCCTGTATGATTTGTTTCATTCTTTGTGTGTTGTATTGACGCCAAACTGGCGAATAAATGATTCTATCGCAATCAGTGATAAGATGGTGAAGGAACCATCAATATCTCCTGCTTGATTTTTATGGATAAATGCCTTCACTGCTTCAGGATTGAATATTCCCTGCTTTACCAGCGCTTCATGATTCAATCTTTGATCTACCCATCCGCGGAGCTCTTTCCTGAACCAATGTCGGACAGGCGCCCCAAAGCCCGTCTTGGGCCGATAAATAACCTCCTTGGGAAGATATTTCTCTGCAAGATTTCTTAGGATATATTTTGTAGTTGAGCCGCGCATTTTATACTCAACGGGAAGTCGTGTACTAAATTCCACCAGCTCACGGTCAAGATATGGGACCCGGACTTCAACACCCTGTGACATGGAAAGTTTGTCTGTGTAATTCAGGTTGTGATCTGTGAGAAAATACTTGATATCCCAGTACAGCATCTTATTGAGGGATTCATGTTCGTCAGGAATACATCGCAATGATGACAGGAGCTGTTCACGTGGATCGAAAGCTAGAACTTTTGATCTCCAAGGCTCTGCAAAGAGT
The DNA here is from genome assembly GCA_046329325.1 of Saprospiraceae bacterium. GTDB lineage: Bacteria > Bacteroidota > Bacteroidia > Chitinophagales > Saprospiraceae > Vicinibacter. Next base: position 2,788,407 of record JAXLUU010000001.1, on the reverse strand, counting down.
TCCTGCAATTCACTGATGCCGATCCAGCCGTAAGAATTGATGAGGCCTTCCATGCCATGACCTGCGCCTGTCGAATCAATGTATTTTTGTATTCTTCTTTGATTCGCACTGGTCATCAAATATGAGGCTATTCTCAACAATGAATTTGCAAATGGAATGTGCCGAAGCATTTTTTCATGATGGATAGACTGGTGCCTTCGATAACCGCTGAACAAATCATCACCACCTGCCCCGGAAAGCAGAACATAATAGCCTTCTGCCCTGGCCTGACGACATATATTCTCTACATGGAGTGGTGCCAGGTCAGCTTGTGGCTCGTCAAGATGCCAGATCATCCGGTCAAAATCCTTGACAAGGTCAATCGTAGAAGGAATTATACTGAGGTCTGCATTTAAAAATTGCGCAACATGCTGTGCATATTGCAGATCATCGGCAAAGCCTTCAGCCTCAAATTCTTTGCCATTCCGAATCGTAAATGCTTTGATTGGTCGATTGGGATAAAGATTGCGATAGATCGCAGTCAGCAAGCTGGAATCAAGACCTCCGCTGAGAAAAAATCCAACCGGTACGTCGGACAGAAGCTGCCGTTCCACGGCGGCAAACAATTTTTCTTCGAGTTCCTTTTCCCAGTATTTGTAATCTTTGATTTCGCTGAGCTGACCAAATGGAAGTTCGTAATACTTTTTGCAAAGAAGAACTTCTGCATCAGCACATCGTATCTGCATGTAATGTCCTGCACCGAGTTTGAGAATGCCATCAATGGCAGTCTTTTCGTCTGGCGACCAAAGATAGTAAAGGTAATTGACGATTCCTTCTATGCATACAGGGTGTTCAATTCCTTCCGTACCACTGACCGCTTTAAGTTCTGAGGAAAAAACAAATTTGCCTTCGCTGTGATAATAATACAATGGTTTGACGCCAAAGTGGTCTCTTGCAATAGTGAGAATACCGGTTTGCTTATCCAAAATTGCAAGGGCGAAAATTCCGTTCAGTTTATTAAAAATCTGCTCACCCCAGGCCGCAAATCCATAAAGCAATGTCTCCGTATCGGACTGTGACTTGAAGTGATACAGTTCACTTAATGCAATCCGGAGTTCACGATGATTGTAGATCTCTCCATTGAATATAATCACATATCGCCCATCAGCGGATATCATGGGCTGATGCCCGTGCGGACTGAGGTCCTGAATTGCAAGTCTGCGATGGATCAGATTCACATTACCCCACGCCAGATTCCCACGATCATCTGGTCCTCGGTGTGCGATCAGTGTGTCTATGCGATCCTGATCGAATAGCATTTCTTTGCCAATATAACCGTAGATACCACACATGCTCAGCGACTCATTTCTCTGTGAATAATCGTATACAGATGTTCGTTGTACTGTCTTAATTCAAATCTTGATTTTGCAAATTCTCTGCAGCATTTACGTATTTTCAGAAGCTCCTCAGGTTGAGATAACCAGTTGTTGATCGCTTCAGCCAGTGCTTCCGGATTTCGTGGCGGGACGACTTTACCGGTTTCTACATTGACGACACCTGCAAGGTAATGGTGATCCGATACAATAATTGCATTGCCCTGTCGCATCGCCTCAAGAATGGAAATTGGGAAAGCCTCACTACTGTAAAAACTCGGCAGCACGAATATTTCTGCACTGCGAAGAAAATTCGTCTTTGCATGGTGATATACCGGACCGAGATATTGAACATCCGGTTGCTCGCTCAAAACATTTTCAAAACGAGAGCGTACTTCAGAAGCATTCATCCACGCATCAGATCCATAATTACCTGCTACCTTCAACTTGAGTGCAGGGAATTTCTTTTTGCAAATTAGAAAAGCATCCACCACATCAAATATTCCCTTGCTATAGATAAGGTTGGAAAAATAACAGATGACGGGTTCAGCACACGGCGCAAGATCATGATCCTCCAACAGATCCATGGCCGGGTCGTAAAAATTTCCCACTACTTCAATGCTTGCAGTCTGCTGAAAATCCGTGTATTCTTCTTTCATTTGTGGAAGAAGACAGATGAATACATTGACCTTCTTGTAAGCCCTTTGGTAAATATTGCGTACAAATACTGGCAATCGCTGCAAGAACAAATTAAAATATGCTGCATGCACATGGTTGATCACCCTGGCACCATTCCAACGGGAAAGGTTTATGAGCACTATATCTTTGAATGCGCCAAGCATCGAACGTGATCCTGCAATGTAGACAACGCGGATTTTATACCTCGAAAAAAGATATATGTAGCGAAATAAAGTTTTAATGGTCATCAATACACGTAAGGTATTGCTGGACACTTCGAGATTTTGCGAAAGCAGGATTTTATTATTTCTAAAATGATCATACGCCATTTTGAATGCGAAGGACTGCCCATGAACAGGTGGCGGATAGGGTCCTGCAAACAAGACATATTCAGATGACATATTTTCTGATTATTGAATAGTAAATAAAAACAGGGATCAGCAGAAATGCGAGATTGTCTACAAATTGTGGAAAGTACCCCCTTGTATACCAGTTAAAGAGCGAGATCGCAATGATGATCAGAATCATCCGGTGTCTCTCATCTCGGTAATCCAACCTCCTTTCGATCAGACCTAAAATCAAGCCAACTACAAATGCGCCAATCCATAAAAACGCAGCGCCGCCAGCAATGTAAAAGTATGCATAATGCAACGGTGCCTCACCGGTTGCCGCCCAGATCGGGGGAAGGTTATACGCCTTGTCAATAATCGGAAATGCAGGCGGCGGATACCAACTGTCTTTCAGGTCCCCTACCAAAGCACGTGGCACAGCCCTTACAAGAAAATAAAGAAAGGTCACGCCGTAATCGTGCACCGCTTCGTCCCTGGTATCGTAGTACTTGATGATATTGATATCGTCCAGAAACCCACGTGTCTGCTCTGCAAGTAAGTTTCCAGCTTTAAAATTGACAGGATTATATTCTAGTGCGGTAAATTTTCCCTGGATTAGTGCATAACGGTTGACGGTTATGAATATCAGAAAATAAAAAACCAAAGTTACACCCGCAACGGTTTTCCACCAAGTGTTGACAGCACCACGATATTGATAGAAAACCAATAACAAAATACCCAGAATCGTCATAATGATCCGATATCTGAATCCCATCAATGCGAAAATAACAAATGACAAAAGCATCAGGACAAGGAACAGTCTCCGATCCATTCTGAGCGCAAAAGCCATGATTAAAGCAGTGACCATGGAGTCCGCAAAATTCTTCATATAATTACTGGCGCCGGTTGCGCCAAAGAGATTTTCTTCCGCGTTGCCGCGAAGGATGTCCAGGATACTAAATCCTGAAGAAGTAAAATTAATCAGCACAATCCCAAAACAAGCCATAAAAATCCAGAACATCAAAGGGACGCTGTTGCCGTATCGCACAGCTTTTACTTTTATTCTTGGCCGGGTGATAAAGAAATATCCGCATAGAAAAATCAGATTTGCCAGCCCATAGATCAGCATTCCCTCATCGTAATATGCATGAATATCTTCCCCAACTTTGACGTATTCGATTTCATCTCCCCATACTGTGCTCCTTCCATTCAAATAGAAATAAAGCGGCGTAATAAAGTGGTAAATAGTAAAAATACACCATGAAAAGGCGAAAATCAGATGGTCCCTGATCCCCCTGCTTGCACACAATACAAATCCTGCAGCATACACCAGGATGTTCATAGATATGATAATCCACATCATGATGACAACCTTTTGATTGCGCCCAACAATTGCTCCGCCATGGCATCGGATGAGATCGCTCTGCTCAACAACAAATTGTTTTGTCGAATGGTACTCCGCAATGAATCACTGTGAAACAGTCGTTCGAGCAAAGTAGCATAGGAAGTCAATTCTTCATCATGAACAATAAATCCATTGACGCCTTCTTTTATATATTCTGATGCACCGGCGTTGGCGCTGCAAATAATAGGCAATCCGGCAGAAATCGCCTCATTGACTACCAATCCCCAACCGTCGTATCGCGTGGGAAAAAGAAATACATCGGCTGCAGCGAAGTAGGAAGGCAATTCATCTTTTTGTTGGAATCCCTCAAAATGAATATTAGTGCCTGACATCTCCCTATACAGTGCTTCGAGCGGACCTCCGCCCAAGATGATCAGGCAGAACTTATCCGGGTATTTAAGTTCAAGCATATTCATCGTGCGGATCGCAAGATCTACACCCTTACGTTCAATGAGCGCACCGGATACAAGACAGGTGAACTTATCACTGCAATTTAGCCTAAGTCTTACGGCATCGCGGATCTGAGAATCCATGACCGCATTTTGATAGGGAGAAGGATCAATACTATAGGGCACGATCACACTATTGATATCGGTAAAACCAAGTCGGCTGTAAGATTGTCTGGCAGTCTGTCCAATCAATATCAACACATCGATCATGTGCAGAAACAGGTTTAGGTAAATTTTTTTTACCAGACCTTTCAGCCCTTTACTTTGACCTATTCGCTCTGAAAAAAAACCAAGTCGCTTACCACGGGATTTCAGAATCATGGCAGCAAAAAAATTGTTTAAGGCAAAATAATTACCACCCAGAATAATAAAATCTGCATCTTCCTTTAGGCTCCTCCTGAAAATGCCTAAACTAAAATGAAAATCCTTGAAACGCCTTTGAATCATTTTTGCAAAAAATCCATTCGAAAGATATTCTTCATGAAAACCCACTGTTCGGTCACCCCATGAACGGTCGGATTCCGTCCTGGCAAAATAACAAGCCTCAAAATCAGTTTGCCGCGCCAGCGCTTTAAAAAAATCATCCTGGTACGGCGTCGGAATATTTGTATAGAAAGACAATTTCACCGTATGCCGCTTTGAATATTTTGCAATGTGTATATCAATCTATCCCCGTATGCTGTTCGGCTTCCATAGTTGGATCGCATGATTGCGTTACAGGACATCTCATGATAGAAATCCGGTTGAGACAACCGTTCCAGTCGTTCAATAATCTGATGATGATCATGTCGATCGACGATAAATCCTGATATGCCGTCTTCCACAATTGAACCACATGCATATGTTGTAATGACCGGAATGCCCTTGGCAAGGGCCTCATAGACTACAGTAGCTGATCCTTCACCAATGGTCAGTAAGAGAAGGACACTGATAGTTTCAAATTGTTTTTCCAATTGTCCGCGGTCTAAATGACCGGTGCATTGCACAAATTTTTGCAACTCAGCGAGACGATTTTCCGGGATGGTATCAGCTATCTTACCAATAGCCAGAAAATCAGCATCCGAATATCTTTTAGCGATTTCCCAAAAATGGTGAATGCCCTTGCGTAGTTCCACAGCGCCAATGGTTGCCACGCGCATCCTGCCAACAATTGTTCTGGCCACCGAACCTTTCATGAATGAATAACCGTAAGGAAGCACCGAAATTTTGTCCGCAGGAATTCCCCGCGCTGTCAAAAAACCTAGCACAAAAGTTGATGGACAAATAATATGATCGCATTGATTCAATTCGTCGCCTTCCCGTGATGCATATTCAATTACGACAGGATCAGAAAGCAAAGCTTCTGTAGCGCACAAAGTCCAACCCTGATATCTTCGCTCTTCTTCTGCGACCAGCTTCAGGTATTCCAAATATGGCAATGAACATTGCTCGAGCACAACTTTCTTATCTAGCTTGTTACGAATGATATGGAGTGAAGCAGTATTAAAGGAATAAATCGTATCGCATGGATCATTCTTTAGCAGCGGAATAATGCGATTGGCAAAGCGCTCTTCCATCCACATAAAAGTGCCTACTTCATCCTGCAGCGTAGCAGCTCTATGTTTGCGGTAAAAATATTCGAGTCCAAGCCGGGGAAATTGCATGATTTTATTTCTGTCCACCGGTGGCCTTCGGTAACCCAATCTCCGCACCCCATCCAGGTTAGTGAGTCTTCCTGCAAAATTCATCAACTGAGCAAATGTAGCGCCTGCGCAAATGTCTGTATACAAACGCGACAATTGGTCCTTTCGTTCCAGAGAGGCCGGAACCGCATAACCCATTCTTGCACCGATCTGACAAACACTGATCATTCGATCATAAAGTTTTAAATAGCAACTGAATATTGCCTAGAATCAATTGCCATCGAGAAGTTACCTTTTGCTCGAGGCTACGATGATGATTGGCTGCTTCATATATATTGTGAATGCCGTATTCATCACACATCAAAAAATGATTGCTGAGCCAGGTACTTAAATAAGTCTTAACTTTATAACTTTTATTGGCTAACCTTACCATCGTCTTGTATTCAGGCATCCTGAGTCGCAGATTATTTTTCATTGCAATAGCGCGCAGAAGGTCTTTATCGCGGTCCAGGAAATTGAGCCTGATACAATCCCTGACAGCCTCATCTAGCATAAACTGGGCATTAAATTGAATTCCATCAGGAATTATGTTTTTTTCTTTGGCCTGTAAGTAGCATTCCCAGATCAGCACTGGATAGACATGCACAAACTCAAGCTTTTCATGAAAAGGATGAGATATCGATTCTTTCAGAAACTGTGTATTCTGTTCGACGACGTGTTCAGAAGATTGTATTTGTGCTGCACCATTGGATTTGGAAGAATGTCCTGCGATGCTTAGCGGATAACTGGAAAATACATAGCGGTCAATTACCGAAGCCAGAACAATTGAGGAATAGATGTCTGGTATTTTGGAAAAGAAAAAGTTGCCTTCACACGAATCTTTAATTTGCCGGATATACTTGATATCTACAAAACCTGCATAAAGCCAGGGCATATCCGCGGGAAGTCTTTTTAACGCGAGCAAAAACTCAAGTTCACGTTGCCCATGACGAATTTCTACTTTGCGGTCGAACGGAATGCTCAGGAGGTTTTTTATTCTGACAAAATGATTTGATGGCCAGCGATAAAATGATTGTTTCCAGGCTATTGCATCAGCCTGTGATTCGTCCAGGAGTCGATTAATCCTTTGCAGACTGTCGGGCATAAAGGCATCATCATCACCCAGTATGCTGACCATACCCTCCTGTACTTTGGAAAGCGCGAACTCCCAGTTGGCAGTCATTCCGAGTTTTTTGGGCGTACGGTAGTACTTAATTCTTGAATCACTGAAAGATTGCACAATTTCTGAAGTTTGGTCTTCACTGCAATTGTCAGAAACAATGATCTCAAAATTCGGATACTCAATGGCAAGACATGAGCGAAGCGTCCACTCCAGTGTTTCGCAACGGTCCTTGGTCGGTATGACAATATTAAATTTTCTCAAGGTGCAGAATTTTCATTGCGGAAAAAAAAAGACTGAAGCGGTTTCTCAGTACTTAGGTTATTGAGCAGGATAACCTGGCCCACACCAACCAGCATAAGAAGAAGGAGCAATACAAATTCATTAAGAGTCCAGTAGTGCAGTAAAAACCAAAAACCAAAGCTAATGATGGCACTCAACAACATAACCCATCCTGTATCATGGGTATAATATTTCGTGATTTCACTTCTCAGAATTCTACCGTGCATGATTGGAATCTCAAAAATAAAATAAAACAGGTTCAGCAAAAACCAGATCCAAACGGCACCTGATATGCCATAACCTAGGACTGCTAAATATAATCCGGGAAGCAAAATGACAAGCGCTATCAAATTCTTATAAACAGAAAGTCTGGTCCAGCGGAAGGCCAGTTGCAAATAATAGGGCATCGTGACCAGCCCGTTAAAACAAAATCCTGACATCAATACCCTTACCAATGGCACCAGATTGTCTGCGGTCTCTTTGTTACCAAACCACAGTGTCAGTAACTCCGGCATGAAGAGAATCGAAATGATCACTGCCGGCAATGTGATGATACTGATCGCCTGACAACTTCGGTGATAGACAGCGATAAGTTGTTCGATTCGTTCATTGGATTTTTCACGCACAAACAATGGATAGAACGCTGAAGCAATTGACCCGGTAATTCTCGTTGGAAGCGCCGCAATCGAAAAGGCAAGTGTATAGAGTGAAAAGTCGTGCATACTCACCATCTTGCCCAGCAGGATTTTATCCATCTGAGAGACTGCAACCGCTGCGAGCGAAATGATACTCACACCAAGACTGAAACGCCAGTTTCTTCTCAGATACTCCCAATCAAAACGGCCTTGGCCCCATCCTTTGCCCAAAACTTTTACAGCTAGATAACGAAGTCCTGCGATCGTCAGAATTCCGATGGCGATATTGACCCAGAAAAACAAAAGGATATCAGCGTAGATGTAGCGTATTCCGATTACAATCCCCGCGAATTTGAGTAACTCAAGTAAGATCAGCAACACATTCATGTTGAATTGTTGCTGCATGCCATTGAGCGCCCCCATATAGAAGCTGACGGGAAATCGAAGTACAACCAGAATAGCAATCCATAGAATTCCTGAACGGTATTGTGAAGCGGATATTTGCGTCTCCCATGAACTCGTGATGAGCGGGACCAAAAAATAGACCAGTACAAAGATGAAAAGACCAATCATCCAATAACTAATCTCAAATGTCTTGAGAACGTGTGCAGCTTCTTTTTTTGAATCTTCATCACCTGATAACCGTGCCATCTCCTGATTGATGGTCGTACTCATTCCAAGATCTAGCATGACAAAGAGCCCCTGAAGTGAGACATAGATTCCAATCCATGCATACGCTTCAACACCCAATAAATGAACATAGAATGGCAACAAGACCAGCTGTGAGAGAAGCACCATCAGCTGCATCCCAAAATTCGAAAGAATATTTTTACCGAGCTGGTTCAATTGAGCTATTTAGTTCGTCTGAGGTATCCCTGAGGTGCCACACTGATGAGGAGCTTGTTGTCCATTTCGTGATCTATTTCGAATTCCGGATGATTGCGAAGGAATTCAATAACAGCGGTCTTGGCGTTATTTCCGACATCCCAAGGACGATTATACATACCGCGCGGCATATCTTCTATGATGGTATCAAATACTACGAGATAAGAACCGGGGGTCACCATGTTATGGTACAACTTCATTTCTTGTATAACATGATCATGGGTGTGATTTGAATCAAGCAAAACCATGACCACTTCTCCTGGCATGATCATTTGACGCACCTGATCTACCACCGCAGCATCCACAGATGAACCCTGGATCATGGTGATATGTCTATACATTGGATGCTGTTCGATTGCATTTCTGTTATGTTCGCGAATATCAATATCCACACCAATCACGCGGCCCTTGCCCGTCAGCTGCAAAATTGATGCGTAAAAGATCAGCGATCCGCCATGAGCAATTCCAGTCTCCACAATTACGTCTGGTCTTATTTGCCAAATCAGTTCCTGCATGGCAATCATATCCTGCGGATATTGAATGATCGGCCTTCCCATCCAGGAAAAATTATAGGAATACTGCGATCTGTTGGAAGCTACATTAAATTGTTCTGCAGCTTCTCTTAATGCCGTGTCACTTCCGTTACGCGCTATTCTTTCACTGCGCTCCTGCTCAAATTGCTGAATTGGATTCATTTAATTTTCGTTTATTACTGTAGGCACTCCGTAGAAATTCATTGGCTCATATTCTGGATATGGATAGTATCCTCGTTCTGGTTTAATTTTCGAATGATATTGTGTAATTAGATTTTCCACGAAATCAATAACCCTGGTCCCGTGCCCGGAACAACAGTGGAAAATTTTTCTTTCACTTTCGGAAATACTCACATCAATAAGATATTCTGCGACGGCTTCGACGGACATAAAATCCCGCACCTGCTCACCTCCGCTCATTCTAAATTCAGACCGCCCGTTGTGAATCGCTTCCATCAGCTGCGTATACAGACTGGATGCTGCCTGTCCGGCGCCATACATATAGAAAAGTCTTACCCATTTGAGTCTGAAAGGTGTTTTTCTGGTCTCGAATCGAAGCAAACGATGCAATGCGTCCTTGGCTATTGCATACGGAATCTGTGGATCAACAGGGTCATCAGCGTGTATAGCACCTGCTCGCATCCCGTACTCCAGACAGGTTCCGGTGATGGTAATATCGCGAATGCCCATCGAAAGAATTTGCTGAATAAAATGATACTGTGGCAAGACATTATCCATGATATGATCAACACAGCCGTAATTCGGCAGACCCGTCCATGCAAGATGAATCATCCTGTCACACTCGCTTATCTTTAATATATTTTCTGGACTGATGGCGGATCCGAAATCCTGGATCAGCCATATAATCCCCGGGGATACTTGAGCAGGCATTGTACGGCATAAGGCAACCGTCTCAATACCCTGTGCACCAAGTGCTTTGAGCACATATTGCCCAATAAAACCGCTGGCACCACTGACGAGTATTTTCATATCCTGGTCAGAAAATTTTTATTTCGGGAATTGCGGTAACAAACTGACCACCCCAGCTTCGAATATAATTTAGTTGCTGCGCGATTTCATCACGCAGATTCCAAGGTAGTATAACCACATAGTCCGGACGCACATCACGTATCATTTGTTCGTCAACAACCGGAATATGCATACCCGGAATATATTTGTTTTGCTTGTGCGGCGAAGCATCAACAATAAATTGGATCAAATCTTTGCGCACTCCGCAAAAGTTGAGCAGGGTATTTCCTTTGGCTGCGGCTCCGTAAGCTGCCACTGTCTTATTTTCCTTTTTTAGGTCGATCAGCAAATGAATAAATTCGTCCTTGATTTTTTCCGCCTGGGCCTGAAGTTTACCATATGTCTCCATATCCTTAAGTCCGAAGGCGGTTTCTTTCAAAATCTTCTTGTCCACTGAAGACATGATCCTTTCATTAAGATCTGATGCATGACAAGCATAAATTCGCAATGATCCACCGTGGGTTGATAATTCCTCAACATTAAAAACTCCAAGGCCATGTGAACTGAAAATCTGCTGCACTGTCATCAGTGAGAGATATGAAAAATGTTCGTGGTAGATGGTATCAAACTGATTCTTTTCCAGTAGTTGAAGGACATGCGGAAATTCCATGGTGATAATTCCTCCCTCAGCCAGCAATCCGGCCATGCCACCTACAAAGTCATTGATATCCGGTACATGAGCCAGAACATTGTTGCCAATCAGAAGATCTGCTTTCACTCCATCTGATACCAATAGCCTGGAAGTCTCTCTTCCGAAAAACCTGACCAGTGTTGGAATTCCTTTTGCTAAGGCAACCTCCGCGGTATTGGAAGTAGGTTCGATGCCAAGAACCGGTATACCCGCCTGTTTAAAATACTGGAGTAGATAACCGTCATTGCTTGCAATCTCAACTACGAGGTTCTGCGAATCTAATCCCATACTTGTAATCATCTTCTGGGCATAGGCTTCACAGTGTTGTAACCATGATGTAGCATATGAGGAGAAATAGGCATAATCATTGTTGAAAATGTCATAATGACGGGCAAACTCATCCACCTGAACCAGAAGGCATTCTGAACACACCATGATTTTTAGAGGATAATAAACTTCTGGCAACAACAGCTGCGCTTTCGTCAAAAATGAATTTGATGGCGGACTAAATCCAAGATCCACCATTTCATATTTGAGCTCCTGTTGACAAAATCTACAGTTCATATTTCAAATCCATCAAATTGACTACCTAAAAATTCAGCGCCACGATCTTTCGCTCCGACTAAACTAATCTCTTCAGGCCATTGTATATTGACTCTTGGATCGTTATAAGCCATGATGAATTCATCATGAGGCGAATGGCTACCGGAATGATGATAGAGCAATGTGCTGTCATCCTCCAGAACCTGGTATCCATGGGCGAATCCTTCTGGAATATACAAAGCATCTCCGCTTTGTACAGTCAGCACATATCCAAAATATTTTAAGAAACCTGCTGATCCCCGACGCAAATCGACCACCACATCATAGACACTGCCGCGAATGCACCGCACCAATTTAGACTCTTGCGATGGAGCGCGTTGAAGATGCATGCCACGCACTGTCCCCTTGCGGTGATTATGCGAAATATTTGTTTGCATGACGTCCATACGTATCCCCGGCATTTCTTCGTCCATATGGCTAAATGCTCTATAGAAATAACCCCGCTCGTCCTGGAACACAGGCGAACGAAGAATCCATAATCCATCCAGCGGCGTGTTAATTTTTTGAATCATGCAGTCAGAAATTTTTCGACCTGAAGCTCTGTAATGCAATCACCCGATTCATAATATTTCCTATACCATTCAATGGTCAGCGCTACCGTCTCTGGGGTAGAATAGACGGGTGTCCAATTTAATATTGACTTGATCTTTGTATTGTCGAGCATGAGTAAATTGGCTTCATGCGGAGCTTTCTGCTGCGGAATTACCTTATACTTAATTTCATTCCAGTATTGTGTTGAAAGCTTCAATATATTTTCAACAGTGTAAACCGCTGATTTCTCTGGTGCGACATTCCAGGACCCTGCGGCCTCTCGATTGCCTTTTAATAATTCAGCGCCAACAATCAGGTAGGCATTAAGGCAATCCAGGACGTGTTGCCAAGGTCGTACAGCCTGCGGGTTTCTGATTTCAGCAGTTTCTTTTGACGCTGCGGCACGCACAAGATCAGGGATCAGCCTGTCCTCGCTCCAGTCACCCCCACCTATTACATTGCCTGCGCGCAGGCTTGCCAGCAGAATTTGTCGATTTTCCGTATCAGGATCCGACTGTAAAAAGGACAAACGGTAAGAATCGATAAGGATTTCGCAACAGGCTTTTGAACTGCTGTACATATCATGACCTCCCAGTTTATCATCTTCCCGATAGGCATAATGTTCCTCCCGGTTGGCATACACTTTATCGGTTGTTACCATAACCACCGCCCTGACGGAAGGGCTTGACCTTACCGCTTCAAGCAAATTGAGTGAACCCATCACATTCACTTCGTAGGTGTAACGGGGATCGCGATAGGAAGGCCGAACCAATGACTGCGCAGCAAGGTGAAAAACAATCTCTGCCCCAGATTCACTGACAGCCTGCTTCAGTTTATCAGGATCTCTGATATCTTCATACACATAATGACCATTGCTTTTCAGTAAGGAAAAGTGATTGGGATCAGACGTGCATTCCAGTGCATATCCATATACTTCACAATTCAATTGACGAAGCATTGCAATCAGCCAACTGCCTTTGAACCCGGTATGCCCTGTGACAAAGACTTTTCTGTTTTTCAAATATTCCAAATGGCCTTTTACCATATTTTCCACTGAGCCTTTCCGGCATTCCACATTTCCTCAAGCTCGATTCGATCACGAAGTGCATCCATACATTTCCAGAAACCGTGATGACGGTATGCATTGAGCATTCCATCCGCCGCTATTTTTTTTAATGGCCCTTTCTCCCATTGTACCTGTTCGACATCGCCTTCGAGATAATCAAAGATTCCTGGTTCGAGAACAAAAAATCCTGCATTGATCCACATTCCGTCTTCATCGGGTTTTTCTTCGAAATGCGAAACCGCGCCATTTGGGCGTATTTCGATATGTCCAAATCTTCCGGGAGACTGAACAGAGGTCAGCGTAGCGAGCCTTCCACTCTTTTGATGGCAGTTGATGAGCGCCTGAAGATCGATATTGGCGACACCATCACCGTAAGTCAATAAAAAAGGCTGGCCGCCGAGATAATTTTTAATTTTCTTGATCCTGCCAGCTGTATTGGTATTAAGCCCCGTATCAATCAGACTAACCTTGAATTGCTCTGTATTGGCGAAGTGCACATCTACTTTATTGTTTGCCAGCTCAATGGTCACATCCGAATTGTATAGATAGTAATTGAGGAAATATTCCTTAATCATGTGTGATTTGTATCCAAGACATATCACGAATTCATTAAAGCCCTGGGCTTCATAGATTTTCATAATATGCCAGAGCATGGGCTTGCCCGCGATCTCAACCATTGGCTTGGGCCTTGACCCAGTCTCTTCCATAAGACGTGTTCCTAAACCACCTGCAAGTATGACGACTTTCATAGGATATAATTAACTGTTGTCCCTGATGATCTTGCGAAAAATGATAAAGACTGAACCGAGAAGCATGGTGAAGAAAAAAATCTTCGCCAGGTTGACGAATAGATTTTCTTTTTTTTGCTCCAACGGTTTTAACGGTAGGTCCAGCGATTGAATAAATGGTGTCTGATTTTGCAAAGTGAAAGAAGCAATTTCCTGATTTTTCAAGGCTTCTGCATAGATCACGTTGAGCATGCGAACATCTCTGTCAATCTGTGTCTGGGGCACGGCGTCGGTGCTGGTCCACGTATTTCGGTAACTGTCCCTAAATCCGGCCAGTGCATAATCCCTGCTTTGAATCAGGGCACGCAGACTATCTACCTTGAATTTGATTTTCTCGTACGTCTCCTTTTGTTTTTGAACTGCCTTGTCAACATAGAATGAACTGAGCTGCGCATACAACTGATGACACAACTCATAAGAGAGGTCCTGACTCTCTGTGGCTACCGACAGCTCCATGATTCCGGTCTTTTCATTGTAATATGTCTCCAGCCTTTTCAGCAATTGCAGATGCAGTTTTTTAACCGCAGACTGGCGTAGTAATACCTGACCTTCTTTTACTGAATCAAAAAGAAAATCCTGCAAAGGGTCCTTTTGAAGCCACGGGCGCTGAACAGTCCAATCGCCGGAAGCTTTAAGTTGTGAGATCAGGTGATTCGCCAGCAAATCATTTTTACCATTCACAATAGCCCCGGTTAAAAATACTTTTTCAGCCAGTATTCTGGTTCTGGCGATCTCCACAATCTTCTGAAGACTCATCTGTTGCCCGGGAGAACCGAACCCGAACTGCCCTAGAATCGTTGCTAAACCAGAACTCTCCGCTCCGCCTTCATTGAGCATGAAGCTTGCCCTGGCTACAAATTTGGGAGGGGTCTTGAATTGATGGTAAATGAAGTATCCGCTGACCGGGATGCCGATGACCAGAAAAACAATTAGAGACCTCTTGAATTCAGCCCTGTAATCTCGCCATGCGCTGATCAAGTCCCTAATCACTGAATCCTGTATGGGCCTATCCATAAATTGCTTCGCGCTTTGATATTTATTAAATTTATATTTCTATTACTTAGATTTATAAATTCCTGTTTTTCATTATATTTAAGTGCAAAAATAGTAATTTGATATATATAAATAAAATAATTAATCTATTACATTGGAATGATCCGGGCCCGTTAAAAGAATCTTAAATCCTTTCAACACTCAGTAAAAGGATTTAATTTTCGCCCGCATTCGGCACGAGACACATTATTAAGTTGTAAATCAACATCTTATGGATTTAAAGATCAATGGTTTATCTAAGCATTTCGGACTGCAAAAAGCAGTGGACAACATCTCTTTTGAGGTAAGGTCGGGAGAGATCGTGGGCTTTCTTGGCCCCAATGGAGCAGGTAAGACCACAACCATGAAAATGCTGACCCAGTATTTGACTCCAGATCATGGCGAGATATGGTATGGTAACAGCCGCAGCACTGAAAATACGGACATTCGCCGCGACATCGGCTATTTGCCCGAACATAACCCCCTCTACGAAGAAATGCCGGTGCTGGATTATCTGAATTTCTGTGCTGCTTTGCAGGGTGTGCCTGCTTCGGAGATACCTGCCAGAATCCGTGAAATGGTACGCAAGTGCGGACTTGACGATGAAAAACACAAAAAAATCGGGGAACTGTCCAAAGGTTACCGCCAACGCGTAGGTCTCGCCCATGCCTTGATCCATAATCCCAAGGTCCTTATCCTTGACGAACCGACCACAGGACTAGACCCGAATCAGATTGTTGAGATCCGCGAATTAATCAAAGAACTTGGCCGCGAAAAGACGGTCATTCTCAGTACCCATATTCTGTCAGAGGTTGAAGCAACCTGCGACCGGATTCTGATTATAAACAAGGGACAAATTGTGGCTGACGGCACCGTTGGCAACCTCCGGCGGCAGACTGAATCGAGACAGATTATCCGGGTCCGTATCGAAGGCCCTTCGCAGGATAATATTTATCAGGCGCTCAGACAATTGCCAGGTGTCACCATGGTGGATCTTGTCAACAGAGAAGACCAACGATACGAAGTACAGTCGAGTTCCGAAGAAGCGCTGAACAGACAAGTATTCAGACTTTGCGTACAAAACAATTGGGTTCTGCTTGAAATGACACCTACAGAAACCAAACTTGAAGATATTTTCCGAGACCTCACCATCAAATAATAGAAATGATGAAATCAATCGTTGCTACCATTGCACGCCGTGAGCTAAATTCATTTTTTGACTCACTGACAGCATACATTCTTCTGATCGCATTCCTGGGCTTTAGCGGATTTTTTACATGGATTTATGGTTCAGATGTATTCATGCGTAAGGAGGCAGACCTTGATGTGTTTTTCGGGATTGCAAAATGGACTTTATTTTTCTTCATTCCGGCCGTAACCATGAAAATGTTAGCCGAAGAAAAAAAGACCGGAACACTCGAAATCCTGCTTACCAAGGCCGTCAATCCCAGACAGCTTATCCTAGGCAAATATCTCGCCTGCCTAATGCTCATCATGATCGCGCTGGCCTTTACATTGCCTTATTACATCTCTGTGGCACGCATTGGCGATATTGACCATGGTGCGACATTGTCCGGTTATCTCGGACTGATTCTCATGAGTTCAGCATACATCGCCATCGGATTATTTGCAAGCAGCATCACCAACAACCAGATTGTTGCATTCCTGCTGGCCCTGCTGATCGGCATAGTGTTTCACTTTATTCTGGACGTGATCAGTTCTGGTATGCGCGGATGGGCTGGCAACCTGCTGAGTGATCTCAGTGTCGGCAAGCATTTTGATTCAATGTCACGCGGTGTCATTGACACCAAAGATATTTTATTCTTTGCCGGCCTGACCCTACTCGGACTGTTTCTGTCAGAAACTTTTATTTCTAAAAATAAATAAGCTCTAACGCCATGATCAAAAATACTCAATTCAAAATACTGATTGCAGTGCTCGCTTTTGTGGCCGTTAATTTCGTTGCACGCAAATTGTTTTTAAGGCTCGACTTAACCGCCAACCATGAATATACGCTGAGCCAGGCTACACGGGATGTGGTACGGGGGCTAAATGACAAAATGAAAATCAAGGCGTACTTTTCGGATGATATTCCGGTAGACATCGCCAAGACGCGCGAAGACTTCAGAAACATGCTGAGCGAATATGCAAGTCTCGCCAAAGGCAATCTGGAATTCGAATTCATCTCTCCCAACGAAAGCCCTGAAAAAGAACAGGAGGCAATGCAGCAGGGCATTCAACCCGTTATGATCAATGTCAGGGAAAAAGATCAGGCAAAACAATTAAAGGCATTCCTTGGGGCAACACTCGAATACAACAATAAGAAAGAAATTATTCCGCTCATCCAGCCTGGCACCGCAATGGAATATGCCTTGACCACCAACATAAAAAAACTGAGTGCCACCAACAAGGCCAAAATCGGGTTTATTCAAGGCCATCGTGAGGCCTCATTGCAGGAGATGGCACAGGTCTATGAATCACTCGACATTCTGTACGATGTTCAATCCGTATACATAACCGATACCACCAGACTTTCGGACTATCGCACGCTCGTCATGATGAGACCTGAGGATACCATCTCACCGGCGCACTGGGGCAAGATTGATGAGTATCTTCACAATGGCGGCAATCTCATTATTGGTCTCAATGAAATAGACTATGAACTTCAATCTGGTGCTTCCTCAGTCAATCATTCCTGGACTGATCAATGGCTTCAGACGCATGGTGTAACTGTCGACACGGCGCTGGTGCGTGACGTTGCCTGTGGCTCTGTGCAGGTCCAGCAACAAAACGGATTTTTTACTTTCAACACACCGGTACAGCTGCCCTATTTGCCATTGATTCAGCGATTCCCGCTCCATCCCGTGACGAAAGGACTGGAAAGAGTGATCCTCCAGTTTGCCAGCCCGGTATTATTTCAGGGTGTGCCCGGAACAAAGTTTACACCACTGGTGTATACTTCCGACCACTCAGCCACAGATAAATACCCTATCAATATCGATATCCAGAAACGTTGGACGGAAGGAGAATTTACGGAAAAAAATATCTGTGTCGGCGGTCTGCTAGAGAAAGCTGATGGCTCCACCGGTGGTAAATTGATCATCTTCGGCGATGGAGATTTTCCTGTCGGAAGGGGACGCAATCAGCAGATTAACGAGGACAATGTATCATTGCTTGTCAATGCTGTGGATTTTCTCAGCGATGATACTGGCCTGATTGAATTAAGGACCAAGGCGGTACTGACGCGTCCCATCAAGGAATTGGATGAATCCTCTCGCACTTCCATTAAGTACTTGAACTTTCTACTGCCAATCGGCCTCGTACTGGGTTATGCTTTCTTCAGAAATTCAGCCAACCGCAGAAAGCGTATCCAACGAATGGAAGAACGCTACAGGTAGCTCAACGCAATATTTACAGTGTTTAGACTTATTTTCTGGGGATGCATCCATACATCATTTCAACCAGTTCAATTTGTCTGATGCTGTGAACATGCCTTGGATCATGCAATTGCTACATGATACTTCGATAGTGAGCTATTGTGGTTAACTCCAAACTTTACATTTCATCAGAACTGTACAAAAGGAAGGCCTTTACCGACTCCTGCCTGCAGGAAATAGTACCCAGGTACTAGCTGACTGATGTCTATGACAACTTCCCTGTCGTTCGGTATGGATTTTTTCAGCAAGATATTTTTTCCGGCACAATCAACTAAATCAAGATGCAAAGTACGGTTGATACTTTGAGGAATTCGCACAACAAGTTGCTCATGACTTTGAGAAACTATGGTGATATTTTCTAATCGTGAAACCTCTTCAATTCCGGTGGCCTTGCAAATAACTTCCAGCCCCGCCTTGATCGGAGTCATACTGATATTTGCAGAAACCAGTGGCGTCATCGTCGCTGTCTGTTTGAATTCTATGTCCGAAAATTCTGCAGTTTGAATCGGATCCTTGGCGACTTTAAATGTAAAAGTTTCATTGCAACCTCTTAACGTATTGTCGGATTGGGTAATCACATTGATCTTGCTCAAATCACTTGTATTCGTCGCTGCAAGTGCTATTCCGCGCGCTCCCATTCCGGTAATTGCACCATTATTGCCCATGCTTCTACTCGTAATTGGAAATCCATCTTTATAGATTGCTGTAATCTCTGGAATGGCATTGGTGTTACTGATGGCAACCAGCGTATATCCATCTTTACCGGATAAAACATCCTGAGGACCTCCAAGTAGAAACCTACCGGTCGAAATTTTAAAATCTGTGACCAACATTGTTGAAAAATAATTCCTCCAGGTCTTGAGAGCCAGATCCTCATCAATCATTGTAATATAGACCGGACCCAATTCATCGATTGAAAGTCCTGACCCCGATGGCTGAATACATAAATGCAAAAGGTCTTTGTTAGCTTCCAGTCCTGCAAAACGCAAGCCATTGTTATAATCTGCTCCTGTTGCATCAAAGAAGCGATAAGATGACGCTTTTGACAACTGACCGTCCTCTTCCACACGTAAGATCAAATTCCTGAAAGTCGAACTTTCTTTCACCACAGCGGATATGAATAAATGATGATTGGAATTCAAGGTCATACCTAATGGATATGATGAATGCCCGTTAACTGACCACTGGCTCTTCCAAATCATATTTCCCTGTTTAAAACGGCAGAGAATATTTTTTGAAATATTGAGCGTATCTGATATCGTGTAGCTTGCAAATAAATCATTACCAGATACCACCAGAAAAGTCCTCCCCACAATAAACTGATTTTTTTGTTCGAGAATTCTTGACCAGCTTACACTTCCGATACCCGGGTCGAAGCAAATTGCCACAAGGTCACTCTTACCTTGCTCACCAACATTATAACTGAAGGCAAGGGCATACAATTTATTTTCAAATTCAACTACCTTAACTAAATCCAGGCAATTCTGCGATCCGTCAATTCGCCATGAACCGGTGAGTTGTTCGCGGCTGTTGAGGCGATTAAGTTCGCCCCAGACATTATTTGTCCCTGCTTCATAAACCGAAGTCATAATAGCCAGATCTGAGCTGACAGAACCTGTGCCGCTACTGCTTACTGCGCCAACTATTCTTTGGGCATTCGGCCCTGTAGTCTCCGGGATGATCCTGAAACTTTCCTGTGCATTGATGCAGTGAACGACTGTCAGATTGACAAGAATCAGGAGACCTTTTTGCATTGTGTTAATAATATTCATAACTTTAAAATTTTACTACAATAGGTTCGTTGATTTTTCAAACGAATCATAACAAAATAAATTCCCGGCAAAAGATCTTCTCCAAAATGCTCATTGTGTTGGAAAATATTTTTTTCTTCGCAAACTAGTTTTCCAAACAGATCTGTAATCTGAAGATCAAAGGGTAATCCTGATTTCTCCGTAATAGTAAATCCATTGGTAAAAGGATTAGGAAACACTTCGATTTTTTCTTCAGAATGATTCTCAACTGCGAGTCCGCTGCCATCTGTTCGCAGATCGGATCCAAAAAGGCTCAGGCCTCCCCTGCTGTTGCCGACAGCAAAATCCAGCAACCCGTCATTGTCAATATCGGCAATTGAAAGGTGTACATTCTCCCCTTCCAGCAAGTGACCATAGTCGGGATTGGTTTTGGTAAAATTGCCATAAATATTTCCTTCTATGTTTTTGAAAATATTGATTTGGCCTTGCGACCCTCCGGAGAAAATCACATACTTTCCGTTGAAATCCATCACTACTGGTGCACTATAGACCTTGTAAACCCCTTCGATCACTGCATTGCCGACACATTGTGTATTGGGAAGCATTGTCGCATCCGCATTGAAAATTGGCTGCGACCGCGAACCCTGATTTTGAAAATAGGTATAGCTGCTGCACAGTGCGCTGTTACTATCGTTGTTGTTCTGTCTGCCTCCGCACAAAATGTCTGGCAAACCATCACGGTTCAGATCAACGATGCAAGGGACACTGTTGGCATATACGGTGAGATCCTGATAGGGATAAATCGGAGATTTGAATTGAAACTTTTTGCCGGGTCCTGCAATATTTTCACAGTAGAAAAGTGAACCGTAAGTCTCACCAACCAGCAAATCCAGATCACCATCACCATCCAAATCTCCAAATGCCGGGGTAAAATGATAAACTGCATTGATCCCCTCACTGTAGATTTTGAAGTTAAGGTAATTACTGTCCACAAGTACAAATACAGGAGCCGTCTTTGTCCCTTGGTTCTCAAAAAGTATCAATCGCGCGTCGCGTGTATTGTTGGTGTAATAAAAACCTTCCGTGCCAAGCAGCAGATCGGTCAGCCCATCCTGATTGTAATCTACAAAACACGGATGCGTACCTGCTCCGAAATCAAGCATTTCATTGACCAGATAATTGTTTTGAACAAAGCGATAATCTTGAAGGGCAGAATCATATCGGTAAAGGTGAATATTATTGTAATTGGCCGACACGATGCGCGTATTCGGACACACTGCGATCTCGGATGGGATAGCATTGCTAACCGAAGACAAAGAAAATGCGCACGGAAAGACCTGCATATTCACCGGACTGGCCGAAGGCCAGGTCGGCACCTGTATCGACATCCATGCCTGTGATTTGCTGCCATGATTTAAGACGGAGACAAGACGATTACTAGAGATATCGCCGATGAGCAGATCATGCAATCCGTTGCCATCAAGGTCCGCGCTCATCAATGTAGATCCGGAATGCCGCGACTGATTAGCCTTCAGCATATTACATTCTCCGGGTTGCGAACTCAGAAAAATGTCACCCGTAAATCCTCCTTCTCTGAAACCGCCGTAACAATCACTGCCTTGTACATACTGAAGCGAATCAAAGCTCCATCCCCGTTCAAAGGCAATATTACGGTACCATTCGACATGGACAGCGCCGATACCATAAGTCAGTATATCCAAATCACCGTCATTGTCAATATCATCGATCGCCGGAATATCATAGGGACTGACATAGATCTGGGATTCGCCGGAACCAATGGGCCAGTGCAGTACCGTATTACCCTTGCCATTCGTGGTCTTGACAAATGCAATATGTCCTCCTTGCACAACACCTTTGTACACTTCTATACCATCCACACCTTGCGTATTGGATGATTCCGCAAAAAGATCCGGAATCTTGTCGTGGTTGAAATCACGGATGATCAGCCAGTCCCTGACAACCGGGAAATATTGCACAAAACTCCGGTCATAATCGTATTGACCTGTCTTCGTATTATAGATCATGGGAAGAATCACATTGCCCTCACGGTCAAAGATTACAAGATCATCCGAACCATCCAGATTAAGATCTGCACTGCTGATCTGAGCATTGTTTACACCTCCGCTTAACGCATTACGTACAACCTGACCATTGACGATAAAAGGAAAATTTTTAGGTGTTAAAGATTGCGCCTCCATAGTGAAACCCGCAAGCACAATCATGAAAAGCAAAGGTTTTGTCATCATTAATTTTGATCTGGTTGTAAAATTAATACGATATCCCAAACTTGTATTTCCTTTGCTGGCTATGCATGAACAGTCATTCGGCATCCATCGGTCATGGATCATACTGACACTTGCTATTTCAGGCATGGTGATGCTTTTTGCAGCTGCAATCGCCGCAATGATTTATCTGGATGTATTTCATAGTATCGGTCATATCAAACTACCGTGGTTGTTTTATTGCAACACAGTACTTCTGCTTCTGGCCTCATGGGTATTTCACTCGGTCAATATATTAACGATTGGAGTGGTTGATTTGTACCGCAGATATTCCTTGATTTTTGCGCTGAGCCTGTTTTTTTTGATCTTGCAGACCCTGGCCTGGCGTCAACTGATTCTTATACCACAGACCATGCGGGCAGTTTCATTTCTTTATCTCTTGTCCGGACTGCATTTTGCCCATGTACTGGGAGGACTACCCTTTCTCGCTGTGGCCTGGTTTCGGTCCAGGATGAGTTCCAACCAAAAAACAGCGATCAGAGAAAAAGACCGAAGAAAATTCAGGCTTTTAAGAACCTATTGGCACTTTCTGGATTTTCTATGGATTGTTCTGTTATTGTTTTTGACTTTTATGTTCATGCCCTATCATAAGTAAACAGGTGCTATTGCCCAGATATTAGTTATGACCCACGATAAAAAAAGCGCGCTGGCGTACCCTAATTTCACCAAGCTGATCGGGATGAACTTCTTCCTCACATTGTCGCTGATGATGCAGGAAGTTCTGGTCTCCTACGAATTATACCGGGTCACCCGTGATCCGATGAGCCTTGGCTTGATAGGCATTGCTGTGGCTATTCCCTACATTTCAGTTACACTTCTCGGTGGTCATTACGCGGACCGCAGCAGAAAAAAACGCATCATGTTGCTGGCTATTGGATGTATGATGCTTGCAGGAACATTGTTTGTCATCATATTCATGCCGCGCAACGAACACTTCTTTACGCTACCGAACAAAATTCTATTGATTTATGTCTTTTTCGGTCTATCAGGACTTGCCAGAGGATTTTATCAGCCCGCAGCAAGCAGTCTGAGACCACTCCTGATCCCACGAAGTCTATACGGCAATGGCAGTACATGGAACAGCACGGCCTGGCAGCTCGGGTCTATCAGTGGATCTCTCGTAGCGGGATTTGCCTATGCAGGACTTGGTCTACAGGCCAGTCTTCTCATTTCTTTGCTCATGATGGCTTTGGCAATGGGTCTTTTGGCGGCAATTAGCGTCTTTGAAAAAACCTACAATGTTCATGAACTGGTCAAAGAAAATATTCTCCTCAGTATCCGGGAAGGTTTCGGATTTGTCTTGCAAAACAAGATACTCCTCTACTCCATCACCCTTGATCTCGTGGCAGTATTATTTGCGGGTGTCGTGGCAATTCTTCCCATCTTCGCTCAGGACATATTGCAGGTAGGTGCCCAGGGACTTGGTTATCTGAGGGCCGCTCCATCCATCGGTGCCTCGCTGGGTTTGCTGCTCATGACGAAATACTCGCCGATGAAAAATGCCTGGCGCAACATGATCATTGCAGTCACAGGATTTGGTCTCGCCACAGTCATCTTCGGACTGTCGGATAATTTCATCTTATCGCTCCTGATGCTCTTTTTCACGGGAGCATTTGACAGTATCAGCGTCGTCATACGCGGCACTCTGCTTCAATTGATACCTCCAGATCACCTTCGTGGAAGAGTGCTTGCGGTCAATAATATATTTGTATCCTCCTCCAATGAGCTCGGGGCTTTTGAATCCGGTCTTGCCGCAAGGTTACTAGGTACAGTAGCCTCTGTACTGGCTGGAGGCGGGGTGACATTAGGTGCCATTCTGCTGACCTGGATGAATACGAAAGAGCTGTTAAAAAGGCGTTTTGACTAAAATTATTTTTTGAGATTTGGAAATTTCAAAACTATTTCTATTTTTATCCCGGATTTAACCAGAATAATTTTATTCTAATGACAGGTATTATTAGATTTTTCAATGAACTTTGGAGATTATTGACAATGGATTGGAGATTAAATTTTCTCTTTCTCATTATTGGCCTGGCCTCATTAAATTTATTGAATAATTATAATTCGCCATATGCATATTATCCGGGCGATGGTGCTGCGGTCTCAAGAACATCTCCTTTGGGAATGCCTGGTGATGGTGCTGCAGTATCGAATGGAGGCAGAATGGGCTTGCCGGGCGATGGTGCTGCAGTATCAAATGGAGGCAGAATGGGCTTGCCGGGTGGCAATGAATCAGGAGTATCGATGATATCTTTTATCAACTGGTATTTTGTATTGCTATCAATTATTGGCGCATGGATCACTGGTTCAGTGGCTTTCAGATATTTAACTCGGAATTCTTCTTCCAACGCTTTTTTATTCACGATGATTTTTGCTTTTATTGGTGCCCGCGCTATTTTATATCTTGGACTATTGATTCGGGATTTGTGCTGTTACTGGCAGTTATGTTGTTGCTAACGAGTTAGTTTAACAAAACAAAAGCAGTCCAATTCAGATTTTGAGCGTTTTGTTTCTGCATAGCTCGCTGAGTCAATGTGAATGCTTGCTGTAAACTAACACCACTATTCAACAAGTTCTCATAAAACAAATGCATAAATTGCAATGTTTCCTGATCACTTACCGGGCGCAGCGAAGAAAGAATATATTTTGCACCAGCTATTTTAAATCCGCGCATGAGACTGTAACTTGATTCATACTGATTGACCAGATCACCCATCGCCGTTTCACAGGCCGATAAAACAACGAGCCAAGTTCCCGATAAGTCCATTTTGCTTATTTCATAAGCGCTCAGGTAACCATCCGAAACATCATGACCTTTATCATTTAGACTATTTACACCCGCTAATACAAGTCTTGACTTCTTCAAAGGTTCATTTTCTTGATAGATAGCTATTCTTGTTTCATTCTGTTGATTGAAATAATATCCGTGCGTGGCAAAATGAATAATTTCTGCCGGAATGCTTAAAGCTTTTTTAATTCCTTTTTTGTCTGCTGCTGTATCCTTTAGAAGTAATGCCTTCATACCGACTTCTTCAATCATGGTATTAATATCGATTACTTCTTCTAATGTTCCTTTGAGGTAATTCCAGCTATATATCTCTGAACCAGATACATCACTCCCAATCTGCCCATAATTTATCCCCCCAACGAGCATGGCAGATTTTGGAAAAAAAGTATTAGACTGATCAGAAAGTAAATTATTGGTACTGCTTAATTGCACCATGTCGAATCTGTTAATCATCAACTCAGTATCGGAGATTGGAAGGCATGACAGGTTGCAAAGATTAAGACTTCCGGTTGAAGAGTAATATATCGTCTTGACATGAGGATATTGCGCGAGTATCGGCTCCCAAATCAGTTTAAATTTTTTGGAACCTGCCGAGTCTGCAATTATTTTTTTTAAACCGCGGCTTACGCTCCCTGAATCTGAATTAATTTGACTTATTTCATGAACACCTCTATGTGAAGCTTGATATTCTGCCTCTGAAAATAGACTAATAAAGTGGACATGTTCATGTTCAAGATCAAGGATAAGGGCTGCATACTTATCCGAATGAGCAGCTCCTAATAATTCACGATATTTTACGAATTCAACCGAAATTTCCCCATTGCGAAGTTTGGAACGAATTTTCCTTACACTAAAGCTATCCGGATTGACATTCTTATGAAACGCATTCAATGCCTTTTTCTCAAGAAGCTCTCTTTCCTTGAAAAGAAGGTCCACTGAGCTACTCTGATTTTGGTCCAGTTTCTGTTCAAGTACTTCAATTCCATTTTTAATCTGAACGATTTCAGGAGCATTGTTACTACCAAGAAATCGTTTTAAACCGATACTCTGTCTGTAAAGAAGGCCTTTGGAGTATAGTGCTTGCTCATATAAAAAGTCTGTGTAATCTTCTGGCAAGATTCCCTCTTGATACAGTTCAAAATAAATATCAAAACTGGAATTAAGCTTAACCTGAATAAACTGATTTAGTTCTGCACCTGTCATGAAGTTTAATGCCTGAAAAAAACTACTACCATTAATTGCCTTATATGCTTCAAGAATGGAGGCAAGATGTTGATTTCTGGTCATTGAATAATATTTCCCGGCAATGCTTAGAAATTGACCAATCCTGGCTGTATCGAAATTTTTAAAGTCTATGAATCCATTGGTGACGCTATCTAATTTAGTTACGACTTTTTCCAAAGCGCCGGTGTCTGACTTTTTACACGCTGACATTCCCTGAAGAATCCAGAGTGTTGACAGCTGGTCCAAAAGTGAGGATTCATTCATTGAGCTTAAATTGTTCGCAAATTGATTCATGATTGAATCTGCTTTTAGAAGTAAGCTGTCTGCAAGTGCCATTTGCGCCAGGCCGCTTCTTATAATCACCTCAGCACAGTTAAAGTGGTAGTCAACGAGCTCCATGCCTTGAATATCCGGATCGTTGTGAAAACAATCCAAACATTGACCAAGCAAATCAGTATATTCTTTATGATTGAAATCCGAAGATTCCTCCAATATAAACAATAACTTACTCCGAAACAAATTACATTTTTCCCAATGATCTTTTATCCCTGATTCATTTACCTTGGAAAGGTAATATCTTGCTTTATTGATAATTTTATATTTCCAATAATATTGATAAGCACCAAAGTAAAAATAGTTGATACGGTCGACTGGCCATGAGTTATTAATGTCTAGTTCTGAATGAAGTATCAGCTGATCACCTTCTTCTATTTGCCCACGACCACTAAAATAAGATAGCAGCAGAGAAGAAGAAACAAGAAAATCAGGATCATGTATTTTTTGAAAGACATTCATGCTTTCAGACAATGCATCAACAATTACGCCTTCATGATCGGTATATTTACAGGCAATTGAGAAATGAAGTAAAGTCCTTGCGTAGACATGACCGGTATCTATATGAGCCAGGCGGCACAGCCGGATCGCAGAATCAAGAAGCGTATACTCCGTTTGGAAATCACCATTTTTCTCCCTAATTCTGCCCTTTATGTGAAGTCCATAAACCAACAGTCTAAGCCTATCTTTACCTAACTCTGAACTTAAAGTAATTGCTGAATCAGCCAAATGATTAGCCAGTAATAATTCTTTATTATTCTTACAAAGCGTATTTGCCGAATCTAATATACGCTCTATGTTACCTAACTTACCTGTGTCATTTTGCTGTGAAAAAGCCATTACTGACTCCAAAAGCACCATACAAAGTATATACCACTTCATGATTCATTCTTTACCTTCAATAAAAATAAGAAAATACTACAATACTTTACCACGTTTATCTCGTTTGGCAATATCTCCCAATGAATATATTCACTTGCCGATATCTTGTTATCAGTTTGAATAAAATTGCGAATACTAATTATTAAACGTTGTTTTTCAAACAATTATGACATTCATCCAGCGCACCTCAAAGTTAGTGGGCTTTGCGTTGATACTAAGTCAGCTGTTTTAAAATAGTATTGACTGAAATGCCATTTCTGCTGAAAATTAATTTTGAAATAATTAGTTAATTCAAAAGATTGTGTATTTTTGATGCAACCAAACCCATTTTCCATGAAGGTCTTCTTCAAAGTTGGTAAATATTTATTTGCCCTTATTTGGATAGTAATTTTGCACTCCTCCTGTTGTCCTACCTACGATTACCCCAATGAGTTTAAGTATCTTGATGTTAAATACATCCCCCAAAAACAACAGTACTGGTGCTGGGCAGCCAGTTCTGAGATGGTGTTGAAGTATATACATCCACAAAATGGTAGTTTTTACAAACAATGTCTCCAGGCTAGGATTTGCTTGGAAGACACCCTTGATAATTGTAAGTGTTGTTTATACCCGATTCATGATACCTGCAATTTTCCACATTGGCCAATCTTTGACCAATTAGGTTTTAGAGTCTTCAACACCGATGATAATCAAGTCTATTTGACCTGGCAAAATATGCTTCAAGAAATTGACAACAACAGACCGCTTTGCCTGACCTATAACTGGACAGGAGGCGGAGCCCACATGATCATAATGAATGGTTATCAGATCGAAGACAGACAGCTTTGGGATTATGTCATGGATCCGTACCCAGGATTTCTTCAATTGAACAACTCAGATGAAAATTATCCCTATGCGCCAGTCCGAATTGTTAGACATCAGTACAACAGATCAGACCCAAGACATACATTGGGAAGATGTTATTTCAATATTGGAATTGCAACCACCAACTAGTTAATTCTATAAATTACATTCATATTAAATTTTGGAAGATGCCAGAAACTAACGTCAGCAGAAACAGAGGGCCATTTTTAACTGCCTTTTTATTGATCTTGATCACCATATTGGCAATGGCATATTGGAGAAAACCGGAACTTCCATCAAATTATACAATTGAGGAGTCCAGAGCTACATTTGCCAAACTAATGAACAGTTCTAACTATCACAGTTTTGGCCTGGAGAATCCAGAGCAGATTAATTCTTTAGAACCTGGAAATAAATTTAGAAAATATTTTATTGAACTCCAAAGACTGAAAAATTACAATGGCAGCGATCCTATTAACGCACTCCTGAACCCGCACTTTTCAGTCGAGGTTCCTTTGCTTAATGCATCAAAGAAGATTATTACTTCAATGGAATTTAGCAAAAACACCAATGATAACTGGGAAGCTGTAGGATTTGGTCTTTCGCCGTCATTCCGTAAATTGGCTTTGTCCGGAATAGGTAACACCTCAAACAATCTAATCCTGGTCGAGCTTCCAGCACTGAATATGGAATTTATTATGTTTGAAGATCCTGTTTCGAAAGACACCATAAGGCAAATATTATATTCCTGGCAACCAATTTCTGCACCGGAAGTAGGCTTGCCGGAAAGCCCAAAAATCAAGTCTTTTGAATCCGATTCGGCATTATTAAAGTATTTGCAGAACATTGCCATTAACCTTAAGGATAACTTTCCAGGTTAAAATAACTTTTTGTCTAGAATACAAGCGACTTAATTGATTTAGATATTAATCATACTTCACCCACTCCCTGATCTTGAGATCCTTATCCACCTTCAGCAGATATCTGCCGTCATCGCAATGGTAGAGGAAGCCATTATCCGCTTGCTGGATCTTGCCTGGATCCTGAAGATCATGGCGGTTCATGTTCCACTGACCGCGCACCCTTTGCATCCTTAGATATCCCTTGCCCTGACGAAGCACATAGACTTTGCTGCCGGGCAAATCGCGGACCGTCATCAGCATTCCTTTTTCAGCATTGAGCATGATGGTATCACCTCTCGGATATTCTCTATAAAGTCTGATCCCATCATAGTCCTTGCTTGCAGGCTTAAACGTCACACATGAATTTTCTTTTGTGGGGGCCTTCTCACCATCGAGTACGGCTAGATTTATAAGCGCCTGCGCTGCGATCGCTGAATTTTGTACATGTGACAAATCAGTCCAGATTCTACGGGCCTGTTCTATTTCTCCCATTCTGGCCTTGGCAATAGCATAGGACATGCGAAGCTTATTACGATGATCTTCACTGCCAAGCAGGTCACTGGTCTTTTGAAGACTGTTGCGTTCATAGAATTCCATAGCTTCTTTGTAAGCACCTTTTAAGAGATAAATACAGAAAATATTGAGATCCGCGGTGAAGGAAGTTTTATCCATTCGCGCTGCCTGGACCATATTATCCTGTGAGCGCTGCAAATAGTGATCCTTCAACATTGCCATTTCCGCCGGCAATCCGGCACCCCGGCTAACCAAAGGTTTCTTCATCCTTGTACCCCACTCCATTTCTAATGGATAGACATATGATTCGGTATTCTGACCTGTAAAGTTGAGCGCAAGCCTGCTATACGTCACACCCAGGTTATTGTAGATCTCGCGGCCATGGTACCAACCGAGAATATATTCATAACAGCTGACGGCCAAATCGTATTGCCCAATGGCACTGAGCATATTGGCCGCTTCATAAGTGCTGATCAACTGATCCACCATCTTTCGAACTTTCTGCGAAGTCTGTTTTCTTTCGGCAAGACTCGGGTATCCTCTGAGATCATGATTAAGGTTAAACTTATCATAAATACGATCAAGGAATGGATCCATCAGATCCAGGGTTCGATATCCTGCGAGATATGCCATAAATGCACCACTCACATCGGCCGCTTCTTCATGTCCCACATCACTGTTATCAGTGCGGTGATAGGCCAGAAAATTGGTCTCCGAAGCCTTGAGATCATTTTGAAAAGCGTGTGAAAATTCATGACCCAACACAAAGGCCAGTGCAGCAAGTGAATCCTTGCCCATACTGCGGCACACATCGAAGATCAAAGGACTTAGCTCGATGGTATTCGCACTGCGAAGATAACAAGCTGCGCGCCCCTGACCAGGGCTAAGCTTAACAATTGGACGCGGGATGATCATATTACCGTTGGCCTTGTACAGTTTGCCTATTATCTCCTGCGCATCTTTCAGAATTTGACCATTCGAAAAATCCGGCGCTGCAAGGATTAGCGCCGGAATGATAAAGTGTCTAAGCATTTTTAAAATTTTGGCAGGTCCCATGATATTTGTTATTCAAGCTACTTTTTAAGTATATCAAGATAGCCTTTGGCGTATTCCTGAAAATCAGATGCAGGATCATTCGCAAGCTCAGTTAAAAGGACAACCGCAGTTTGTTCATCCTTGGCTGTCTTAAACATAAAGTAACACCAGGCTGAATACCATTTGGCCAGATCGCGTTCGTTGAAATCATTCTCACGGGTCAGCGGTGTCAGATACTTGGCTGCTTTGGCATATTCTTCATCCTGAAAATAAGATAGTCCCAGATAAAGCTGTGCAAGCGGATCATGAGGATAATTTTGAAGGACTTGCAAAAGGAGGATTCTTGCTTTTGAAAATTCAAACTCCTTATAGAATTTCAAAGCATCTGCAACGGAGTCGTTTTTACCTTTGGATTCGTCACCAAATCCTGGAGCCTCCAGTCTTTCTAAGTTGGCGTCAATATGTTTCAGGTCCATTCTTATCAGAGCCATCTCCGGCAACCTGGGCTGATAATTTTCTACAGCGAGATAAATTCCGCCAGCGACAAGTAGCACAACAAGGCTTGCCGCGATCTTGTACCAGGACCAATTGAACTTCTGCACATCTGCTTTAGTCTCTTCAGCAATTGGCTCCACAGGTTGTACGATGGCCGCATCTTTAAAAAATCCTTCTTTTTCAAGTTTGGACTCAACACGACTGATCAGCCTTCGCGTCCGCAGATCGCCGTAGGAATCAATGTGTTCCGACAAGCGGTCATAGAGCTCTACTTCTTTTGAAAGTTCTTCATTATGCATGAGATCGAATTCAAATTTTTCTTTTTCTTCTTTTGACATTTCACCATTTTTCCAGGCTTCGATCCGGTCAAGATTTTCCCAAGTATGATTCATATTATTTTATTTAATTAGTTTAGATAAATTTTTAATATATTAGAATTAGTGTTCAATTGTTATCAGTTCACGAAGACGGTTCATGCACCTGTTCTTCTTGACACGTACGAAGGCCTGGGTATAACCCATAATACCGGCAATACGATTCAGTGGAACGTGGTTGTAATAGTAACTCAGGATGATTTCCCGGCATTCCATTCCAATTTGATCGAGTGCACGTTCCATTCTGCCGTATTGTATTTCGCGGTCCTCTGAAGTGTAGGATTCCTCCACATCACGCCAGTCAAGCACCTGATCTTCAAGATCTACTGTTTTTTTGTTTTTATTCTGCTGAAGACCAGCGAGCCATTTCTTCTGTGCGATGGACATCAGATAAGTTCCAAACTTGGTGCCATCGTACAATTCAAAATCGGGATTGCGGATATTGCGAATCACTGCAATAACTACTTCTTGAAATAGATCCCGCGCTGCTTCATGTTCTCCGCTGTTTTGCAGGACATACTTCAGAACCATGGGATAATAATCCCGATACAATGCCTCATACGCCCACTCTTCATTGAGGCGCAGGGCATTTAGAAAATCTTCATTGTTTTTCATACAGTTTTATTTAGTTAGTGCCCATAGATTCACGTAGACGGGACTATGTTACCAGTCGAAGTGGTCTAAAATCAAGTAAATATAAAAGTTGAACCGCTGAGTTCCAACATATTAAAGAATTTTTTAATACTCAGCTTGCTCTTTGACAGGGCTTATGCCCGACATTGATCAGTTTTTGGCCAAATGCCCGCCACATGAAGGATTTTTTAGTCCGTTTAACTTTTTTGGAATAAGAGGATTGTGATTTAGAATATAAGGCCGACCTGCCAAATTATTTTTCACATAGCTGATAACATCTTCAGACCAACTGAATATATTTCGAAAAATATGGGTATGCGCGCACACCTGATTATAATCTGTCTCACCCTGATCTTAGGTAGCTTTTTACTTCAAGCACAAAAGTTACCCAATCAACATGTTTTGCTGATTGGAGTAGGTAAATACCCTGTTGCCACTGGCTGGCCCGAGCTTTCATCAACGCAGGACATAGAACTCATTGCGAATACTTTGACCCATTTCGGCATTGACGAATCTTCGATTCACCGGATGTCAGATCAGGAAGTAACACGAACAACAATTCTTAAATCGATTCAAAAATATCTTACGGACGCTTGCAAGCCAGGCGATCTGGCAATTTTTCACTTTTCCGGTCACGGCCA
Source organism: Saprospiraceae bacterium (assembly GCA_046329325.1). Taxonomy (GTDB): domain Bacteria; phylum Bacteroidota; class Bacteroidia; order Chitinophagales; family Saprospiraceae; genus Vicinibacter. The sequence goes on along the minus strand of JAXLUU010000001.1, from coordinate 2,755,244 downwards.
ACAGATTCCTGATGACGATGGCGACGAACCTGATGGTCTCGATGAAGCCCTGGTACCGTACGATTCGCCCAAATTTTACAAAGAAGGCATCAATGAAGGGCAATACCTTCTTCGAGATGATGATCTCGCGACGGCACTCAACGCAGTGCGCATGAAACTAGGACCGAAAGGCCAACTTTTTGTTAGTATGGACGCCTGTCATTCCGGCAGTGCAACCAGAGGTCGTGTTCGTGCGAGAGGATCAGATATCATCATGGCCCCCACCGGTGCACAATATCAAAGCGCGTTATCCGAATTGGAAGTCATTACAGCCGACCGCGAATTATCACTGGACAAGGATGGCTTGGCTCCGGCAGTTTACATGTACAGTTCCAGTCCGAGACAATTAAGCTATGAGTACGATCAAGATAACCAGCGCTATGGATTATACACTTATGCCTTATGCCAAAGCCTTAACAGCGGCGGGGCTGAGTCCTATATGGATTTATGGAATGATCTGAAACAATTTGTTGAGGCAAGAAATTCGATGCAAACTCCTTTTGCGGAAGGCGCACTCAGATCTCCAATTTTTATGCGACAGGGCGCACCATCTTCAAAGAATTCATTTAATGTATTACAGAAACACGGCAACCGCACACTGATTATAGACGGCGGAAGTCTTCATGGAATCACCGCAGGAAGCGAAGTCAGCGTAATAGATTACACCAGTAAATCAGTTTTGAGCAGCGGAAGAATTGTCCAATTGCGCGCATTTGATACAGAGATTGAACTCAATCAAGCCATCAATCTTCCGGCCAAAGAATCACTCCGCGTGCGCATCGATCGAGTGAATTACAAAGAAGAAGGTTGTAATATACAACTCATCATTGATGATAGACAGCTCGGGAAAAAAGTCATTCGCAATCTCAAAAACTATGCCCTCATTAATAAAATCACCTACAAAAACGCTGATTATATACTCTCCATTCATTCCATTCATAAAGACAGTCTCACCTACTTGTTGCAAACAGGCGAAGGAGCCGGTATATCAACTGATACAGTAATCAAAAGCGAAGATCCGGATCGCTGGTTGCAACAAATGCACAATGATCTCACACGTTTTGTGAAGGCCAAGCGTCTGATTGGACTAGAGACCATGAATGATGTGTTGAGCGCAAGGGTTTTTCTTAACTTAAGTAACCGTAGTGTAAGGCCCATCGAAGATTCAATACCTGTTCTTAAAAACGGACAAAATGTATATGTTGCAGTATCCAATATGGGAAAAGAAGCTTTTTATTTTTCAGTATTTCATGTGAGTAACAGTAATGAAATTCAAAGGCTTGTCCCCGCAAGTGACCAGAATCCAGCGGATTTTGTACTTGATCCAGGCAAAACGAAAATAGTCTTACCTCCGGTAGTAGTCACAGAACCTTTCGGTACTGATGTACTCAAGGTGGTTTGCACGCGTCATCCGGTACATTATGGGTTGACGCGCGGCGCAGGACCTTCAAATCCTATGAAGACGCTAATGGATCTGTTGTCCGGAGAAGAGGTCCTAACACGAGGCAAGACGGCATCGATCTCCTCGGAGCAGGGATTTATTGGAACCTATGTATTTCGGACCTGTAATTAAAGTTGATGCTTGATTATTGAATAATTCTAATCACCTGTATCCAATGGTAATTTTCTGAATCCATGATGGAAGGGATTTTTTTTAGCTATTGGATCCTTGTATGAATTGGACCACGTGGAAACATCCTAATTGCAATGATCTTTTATGTTTGATTAACGGTAGTGAAAGATTTAGATGAACCATTGATTACGCGAAGGGAATATAAAATATTTTACCAACCGCGAATAGAATTTTTGTCCATTAGATGTGCGGGCGATATCTTTATATTTTGAAATAAACTTGTCATTACGAAATCTCGAAAGATTTGACTTAAAGCCTTTATTCATCAGGCTAATAAGTTGTTGATTTTCGTTCGATTTAAAAGGTGCAGGTTGGGAACAATCAATGATTTCATGAGATGATTGAATGTTCGATAAACTAATGGGTTTTTAACTTTAATCACAATGCGCTACTTTATTCAATTCATGTTACTTACGATGTTAATGAACAATGGGTTCAGTCAGAATCTGACCCATCTACCATTTGGAGATAGTCTGATTTACAGAAGAGATAAAGGTCAGATGCCAGGCATCAGTATACTCTGGCTCTGCGGCGTTCCACCAGATGGCGCCGGTGCTTCGGAAGCAAAGGATTGGACCAATAGTGATGGCACCTGGGATTTTACACGCAAACCTAAAGTTGAAGGTCATGTAGCCTGGCAAAGTGAATTCAATGTAGCTTTAGATGGCAAGGGCAACCGTATCATTACTGGAAATGCTTTGCCTTCCACACCAACCGGTACTTTTCCGATAAACCCTGGAAGTGTGGCCTATCGCTACGACAGGAATCCCAGTCATATTGAAGCGCACGACGTTCGCTATATACTTCCGGCAGTTCCTCAGATTGCTGTCAGACCGGGTTGTGTCCCATATGGTCCGTCCGGCATTTTGCTGACCGGCAACGCGATATATCATGGTGCGTCGACATTGGGTAGTGATGCGGCGGCCTATGAAATGCTCGATACCTGTGGTGGCCAATCGGATGGCACTTTCACTTATCATACGCATTTCATAACACCGTGCCTTCTCAATCTTCTTGATTCAGCCACTTCAGGCCACTCATCCTTAATGGGATATATGCTGGATGGTTTTGGTATCTACGGACCACGCGGCGAAAACGGCAATATTCTCACTTCCAAAGATCTGGATCAATGCCATGGGCACACCCATCCAGTCCTTTGGGATGGACAAGTGCTTAACATCTACCACTACCACTGGACATATGATTTTCCTTACAATATAGGTTGTTACAAAGGCACACGAATCACAACAACCGATTTGGAAGAAACTGAATTTCAGATAACAGCTTCTTCTTTGAAGCAAAATTTTCCAAACCCGTTTAATGGGATAACCCAGATCAGCTTTACAGTTTGTGCACCAGGCTTTGTTACACTGAAGGTTTTCGATCACTTGGGCAGAATGGTTAAAACGCTTGTGAATGAAAAGCTGAGCACAGGGTCATATGATATAACCCTCGATGCTTCGGATTTGGAGGAAGGCATCTATATGTATTGCCTCAGACAAGGAACATCTGTTAAGACACTTAAAATGTGCCGAATAAAATAAATAAGGGTTTCACTGTATTGAAAAGATCAGGAAATTCTCAATGAATAAAATTGACCAGCAGTACCCTGCTTATATAACATCAGGTAACTCACATAAATACTGGTCTTGTAATTAAGTTTGGCAGTTTAATCTTCCTGATCCACAGGGCCACCCTTTTGCATCAGATTTGCTTTTAGAAATTCATCGATCTGTCCGTTGAGAACGGCATCCGTATTGCCGGTCTGATAACCGCTTCGGTGATCCTTCACCCTTCGATCATCCAGAACGTAGGATCGGATTTGTGATCCCCATTCATTTTTCGTCTTGGTTGACTCCAGTTTTTGTTTCTCCTGAAATTGCTTTTCAAGTTCCTTTTCATATAATCTAGACTTCAGCATCTGTAATGCCTTATCCCTGTTCTGATGCTGCGATCTCTCCTGTTGGCACTCTACGACGATTCCTGAAGGAAGGTGACGCACGCGAACCGCAGATTCGGTCTTGTTAACGTGCTGTCCGCCAGCGCCGCTGGAGCGAAAGGTGTCCCATTCGAGATCGGAGGGATTGACTTCAACTTCAATGCGCTGGTCGACCAAAGGATGCACAAACACAGAGGCAAAACTGGTCATTCGCTTACCCTGGGCATTGTATGGACTTACCCTTACTAAGCGGTGCACACCATTCTCCCCTTTGAGCATACCATAGGCGTACTCACCGCTTATTTCCATTTCTGCCGTCTTAATACCCGCTACATCCCCTGCCTGAAAATTGACTTCTGACCGCTTGTATCCATTGCGATCAGCCCACATCTGGTACATCCTGTACAGCATCTCTGCCCAGTCACAGGCTTCTGTGCCCCCGGCCCCGGCATTGATCTCCAGCAGGCAACTCAACTCATCTTCCGGTTTATTGAGGGTGGAGTAAAATTCTAGATCATCAATAATTCTGATACTCTCCTGGTATTTTTCCTCAAGCTCTTCTTCGGTCGCTTCTCCAAGATCTACGAATTCCAGTATCACATCGAGGTCATCGACTGAGGACTGCGCCTTATTGTAGTCACCCAACCATCTCTTGTGCGCTTTGATTTCTTTCATGATCAATTCAGCCTTGTGGCCGTCTGACCAGAATTCCGGGTTGAGGGTCTGTTGTTCTTTGTCTTCTAATTCTATTCGCCGTCTGTCGACGTCAAAGATACCTCCTTAACTCCGCGAGTCTGGCCTTTAGATCTTTTAATTGATCCAGGGTCATCGATTGTTAGATTTTTAGTTGATTAATTTATGACGAGGCAAAAGTAATCGAATATTCCGAATTGCACGGTTCTCTAACAGATTACCCGGTTCCTATTCTGCAACTTGTTGCTTCGGATTAAAATTTGAAAAAAAATCGACGGAAGGCATTTTTTTACAGAATGAGTATTAACTTTGCAATTCAAAGCACTTTTATGAATCAGGCGAAAGAAGATTTACAAGTCATCCGGGAAATGATGGAACGGTCTTCCACTTTCCTGTCACTCAGTGGCTTATCCGGAGTCGCAGCTGGAACCGTGGCGCTGCTCGCCGCAGGCGTCACTGCTTTTTCAATGAACTGGAGAATTGGGGATGGTGAACGAGATCTTCCAATACCTTTGGATTCCACATACCATGGCCAATCCCTCATTGGCATCGCATTGGTTACACTCATCGTGGCGCTCGCATTAGCGCTTTACTTTACTTATGCGAAGGCCAAAAGGTTGAACATCTCCCTGTGGAATAGTTCTGCTCGCTACTTCCTGGTTCATCTCATGATTCCGCTCGTCACCGGAGGGATCCTTTGCCTGTTTCTGCTTTACCATCATCTCTTCTCTATGACACCTGCGGCCACCCTGCTCTTCTATGGGCTGGCACTCGTCAGCGCTTCCAAGTATGCGAACCAATACATCTTTACCTTAGGATTATCAGAACTTGCGCTGGCTTTCATCGGTCTTATCTTGCCCGGCTTCGGACTTTTATTGTGGGCGATTGGATTTGGTGTTCTTCACATCCTCTATGGCATACTCATGCATTTTAAATACCGATAAGCACTGCACGTGAAGGAACTCAATATTCACAGGCTGAACAAAGAATTCGAAAGCCGTATCAGGTTGGGCATCATGTCTGCACTCATGGTCAATGAATGGGTTAACTTCAATGAAATGAAGGAATTGCTGGATCTCACCGATGGCAATCTTGCCAGCCATATCAATGCACTTGAAAAAAATAACTACATCGAAATCAGAAAAGCATTTGTTGGTAAAAAGACAGAAACCTCCTACCGCATTACACCGCTTGGCAGAAGCGAATTTAAACTGCATATAAAGGCTCTGGCTGATCTGATTCGGTAATATTTTTTTACAAATTAACTTTGTATTTCAAAGTACTTTTAAAAAATAAATAAAATGACGATTACAAATTTCTTTTCAAACCGCAACGGGATGCAAATGACCATTAAAATCTTTGTCCTGGCTTTCCTCACACTACTCATGCTATTTCCTCATTTTATGATCCTGGAACTCGTAAAAGAAAGAGAGCATCTTAATGGCGAAGTCAATGACGAAGTAGCGCGCTCCTGGGCTAGAGATCAGCTGATCTCAGGGCCGTTTCTAACCATACCCTTCCTCAAAGAAGAAGTCTCAGACCACAATCACTTTGTAAAAAAACAATTTATCACAATACTTCCTGACAACCTCCGTATAAATGGACAAATTCAGACCATTACGCGCAGCAGAAGTCTGTATGATGTGCTACTCTACGAATCTGACCTTCAGGTCACCGGCAGCTTTGCTGCTTATACTCCTGAAATTGATATTCATCCTGAATCCATCCTTTGGAATGAGGCTACCCTTACGCTGGGAATCAGCGATCCCAGAGGTATAAAAGAACAGGTTATTGCAACCATAGACAGTACCAAAATCAGATTCTTACCCGGCACAGACGGTATCGCAATAGAAGCTTCTCCACCCGAATTCAACTCAATTTTATCAGGCTCATTTCAAAGAATCTTTGGCGCTGAAAAAATCACTGAAACAGGCCTCCATCTGAACTTGTCTTCTGCAATGCCGAAAAATGGATTTGCGTTTAGTATTCCGCTGAAGTTAAAAGGAAGCAGAGGATTATATTTCTCACCAACCGCAACCAATTGCAGCATCACTTTATCTTCAGGTTTTGAAAATCCTTCATTTGCAGGCGCTTTTTTGCCGGAACATCGAATCGGCAAGGATGGTTTTCAGGCCCAATGGAACATTCTGGAATACAACAAATCATTTGCCAATAGATTTCCCGGCAACCGGGTCAATATCGGTAATTCGCTCTTTGGGGTCAATATCCAGAGTCCGATCAGCTATTATACGATGACCTATCGGGCATGCAAGTATATGATCCTGTTTATCATTGTGATGTTCCTCGCGATTTTTATCACCGAAGTCACACAGAAAGTCAGGATACATGTCTTTCAGTATTCCCTGACAGCCTTATCCCTGGTTATTTTCTTTGCCTTGCTGCTATCACTGTCTGAATTTACCGGATTTAATATTGCCTACGTTGTATCTTATATTGCGGTAGGTACGATGATATACTTATACAGCCGGACGATATTCAATGCCAAAAAATCTGCATTCCTGCTGACAACCCTTGCAACGATATTCTATGTCTGTATATTCCTCATCATACATCTTGAAAAAACAGCCCTCCTTTTTGGTGCCCTGATGCTCTTTGCTTTACTTGCAGCGACAATGTTTCTGACACGACGCATTCGCTGGTATGAGGATCACAACGACAAAAAAGATACTTTTAGCAGTACGCCATCAGAAAATGAATCAATTGTTTTTTAATCCGCAAATAGTCGCATTTTAACAAAATAAATGCGATAGCAATAAAGCTGATTAGGCGACTGTACAAGTATTTTATTCAAATAAAAAACCGCCTACGAACATCATAGACGGTTTTTTATTTCTGCTTTATGCGTCACAAATAAACTTGATAAATAATCAAGTTATTGTGCGCTACATGGTAATCTTGAAAAAACCAAAATTTATTTTTACTTAACGTCTAGCACTTCAATATAAAACGCCAGATCTGCTTTTGCTGGAATCGCCGGCGGACTTCCAGCTTCGCCATAGGCCAGTGCATAAGGAATGAAAAAAGTTGCCTTGGAACCTGAAGGTATAAGTGCTAATCCCTCGTCCCATCCAGGTATGACCTGTCTTTGTCCGAGCGGGAAGGAAAATTCCTGTCCACGCTGAAATGAATTGTCAAACATGGCTCCATCCATAAGACAGCCATAATAATTTACTGAAACCATCTGACCCGGTTGTGCCTTGGCCCCGCTGCCGGTTTCGTGCACGATGTACTTTAGTCCTGAAGCTGTGGTAATCAATTGAGATTTAATTTTTCCGGACTTATAATCAGCGAGTGTATTCTTCATCTGTTCTTCAATTTTTGGAAGAACTGATTTGGATGCTTCAAGTTTTGCATTCATGGCCTCTTGTTCGGCTTTCATATCCGCATCATATCCAGCCTGATCTTTAACATCAGTTAATGTGACGTAAAAAACAATCTCCTTTGCGTCAGGGATGCCGATTTGTTTACGCACCTCATCATCTACTTCCTGAATGACCATTGCACTATCCCCTTTAGACATGGCATAAAGAACCTCGACAACAGGTTGCGCCTTCTTCATTTCCTTCTTCTCTTGTTTTGGAAGTTTGAACTTAATATTCGGATTGGAGCCCATTGAATTAAATACGAGCGAATCTTTCACCTTGACCAGGTATCTGAAATAGACATAATCGCCTTCTTTGACAGCGTCTCCCGCTTTATCATCAAGAATGCTGTAGCGAAAACCACTGATAGTGGTCTTTTCAGCTGTCTTGCATGCTGCGACCAGCATGATGCAGCACATTGCTGCCAAAAATGTTGTTTTCATTTTTATAGTTGATTTAAGTATTTACAGTTTTATCTACACCCATAATCTCACGGAGCTTCTTTAAGGTCTCATCGAGACTGGATTTTGAAAATCCACCGGAAGCATTTTTGTGACCTCCTCCGCCAAAATGTTCCCTGCAGATTTTCTGTACCGAAATATCTCCTTTGGAACGCATCGATAACTTGATTATGCTTGGCTGGTTCATAACCAGTGCTCCGACTTTTACATTGCGAAGCATCATAAGATAGTTGATAATTCCTTCTGTGTCGCCCCTTTTGATATCGTAACTCCGGTAATCTTCTTTGGTCAGATACATCAACCCAAATGATTTTTCAGGATATAGTTCCATCCTGTTATAGAGGCAGTGTCCGAGCAACTGAAGATATTTGTCCGGCTGACTATTGAGTACAAGTTCCTGAATTCGCGAATCATCTAATCCTCTTCTCTTGAATTCTGCACAGATATTAAAAACCCTTTCAGAAGTATTATGATGAAAACTTCCGGTATCTGTCATGATCCCGGTATACAGGACTTCCATCACCTCAGTGCTTAATACATCCGATCCACCCATTCCTGTGATGAGGTGATAGACCATTTCACTTGTGCTGCTGTATCCAGGATCAGAAAATACGATATCTGCAAAAGGTTCCGGATCCAGGTGGTGATCGACCATTACTTTGGGGGCAGCACTTCCAAGGACTTTGATACCCAGACGGTCAATCCGGTCAAGTGAATTAAAGTCCATGCAGAAGATCAATTCTGCAGATTCCACCGCCTTTTCACATTCAGCAGCGCTCAGATCATAGATCAGAATATCATGTGCCTGACGCATCCACTCAAAGAATACGGGATACTCGCTTGGCAAAATGCATTTAGTCTGATGCCCCAGACCCTGCAGGTAATAGCTCATTCCCAAGACACTGCCAATGGCGTCGCCGTCAGGATTCCGGTGCGAAAGCAACACAATGCGCTTCGGATGATTCAGTAACTGACTCAGCTTATCGAGATCTATCATTTGGTTCGACAAAAGTCGATATAATTATGCAGAGAAATATTGAATGACTTGTTAAAAACCTTGCAAGTGGGCTCGCGGGTAATACTTTTGCGGCAAAATTTTAATAGTTTATGGCTGGCAACAGAACTTTTACCATGATCAAACCCGACGCCGTTGAAAGCGGTCATATCGGCGATATCCTTGCTCAGATTGTCAAGGCGGGATATCGTATTGTAGCAATGAAATATTCACAGCTCTCCAGGGAAAAAGCAGGTGAATTTTATGCTGTCCACCGCGAACGTCCATTCTACAATGAGCTCGTAGAGTTTATGTCAAGGGGACCGATCGTAGCCGCAATCCTTGAAAAAGAAAATGCAGTAGAAGATTTTCGCACCCTGATCGGAGCAACCAATCCTGCCAACGCGGCCCCGGGCACGATACGTGCTTTGTATGCCAAAAATGTTGGAGAAAACGCGGTCCATGGCTCGGATTCAGATGAAAATGCCGCGATTGAAGGAGCCTTTCATTTTGCCGGCACCGAAATTTTTAGCTGATTTTCAGATTTCATAAAAGCCTGAAAAAACCTTTCGCGCAGGACCTTTCAGCCATACTTCAGAGGCTGTACCGGTGCTATTGATCGTCATACGAACGCTCAAATGACCTCCCCTGCTAATGACTGGTACGCTGACCGTTCCCAGCAAACCCTTGGTGATAGCCCAATAATAAGCCGATGCGACAATGCCTGTTCCGCAAGCTAGTGTCTCGCTTTCTACACCACGCTCGTAAGTCGCAATTCGGAGTACACCCTGCGTATCTACTTGTATAAAATTGACATTAGCTCCTTCTGCAGAGAATCCAGAACGAAGCTTTCTTCCCTCCTCGACTACGGGATATTCAAAGGGGTTATCAACTTCACAGATGAGATGCGGAGAACCCGAATCGACAAGCCAGCCCTGACCTGATTGAATCATGGAATTGATGTCTTTCATTCGAACGCGTATCTGGCCATTGGGAAGAACCTCTGATTCATGAACCCCATCCGATGCTATAAATTTGAAATGATCTCTGTTCCACTTACGCTGTGCAAAGAGACTGATGCAGCGACTGCCGTTACCACAGAAGGTACTGAAGCGGCCGTCTGAATTGAGGTACTTCATCCTGAAATCATACCCGGCCTCAGGGCTTAAAGCTATAATTCCGTCTGCACCAATACCAAAATGGCGGTCGCAAAGTTGACGCATAAGAACTTCATCGGACAGATCAATGGTTTCACCCGCAAAGAAATCAAGCATGATAAAATCATTGCCGGCACCCTCATATTTGTCAAATGCAATCAGCTTCATCGGGCAGCACCATTTTGGTCTTTGGCTAAAAAAAGATTTACGATCAGTTGTATATTCACATGCACAGGCTTTTTAAGCAGCGATGCTTGCGGTTTCACCCATTCACAAACCTCAATATTTTCCTCGGCTTGGGGCTTTGGCGGATCAATTCCAGCATAAGCCAAATGATACCACTGGGTCTTTTTAATACATCGGATTTGATTTTTATCTCTAAAAAAGTGAAAGGTCTTGCCTATTTTGGATTTAAGTTCCAATCCATGAAGACCGGTTTCTTCTTCACATTCACGTAGTGCGGCCATCATAAATTTTTCCCCCTGGTCCAGTTTGCCTTTCGGAAGATCCCAGAAGCCTCTCCGGTAGATCATCAGTATTTCGCCGGAATTGTTTTCGATCACACCCCCAGCAGCCGGAACATAGACGAGCAAATTTTTCAAATCTTGATAAACTGACCTGGTATCATTTGAGAATAATACCACTTTGTTGAATCTCGGTGAGTTTTCCAACAAATCCAAATACTGAAACAAGGTCTTTGCCTGCCCCTGGTACGGCGTAACCAATGCCTCTGGGTCCGATGGCAGACTTTCAAGCTCATCTTCATGCAGTAGCATTAGAAGCCTGTCGTTAACATAAATTTCATACCTTTGGCGGTCTTTTGACATCATGATGAATCTGGCTAATCACATTGCTGACAGATTGTTGCAAATAAACGCAATTAAATTAAATGCTGCAAACCCGTTTATTTGGTCTAGCGGGTTGCACTCGCCGATCTATTGTGACAACCGGCTCATTCTGTCTTACCCTGAGGAAAGAAAAATCATTGTCAAGGCAATGTCCCGTGAAGCTTCTCGTTTTGAGCCAGAAGCCATCGCTGGTGTGGCCACTGCAGGTATAGCCTGGGGTGCTTATGTCGCCGAAGCCCTTGAACTGCCTTATTGTTATGTTCGCTCCAAACCAAAGGAGCACGGTTTACGCAACCTCATAGAGGGGACGTTACCTAAGAACGCCAGGGTTCTGGTGATCGAAGATCTTATTTCTACGGGCGGAAGCTCAATGGTCGCCGTCAATGCACTGATGGATCAGGGTTATCAAATAGCTGGTGTTCTTGCCATTTTTCAATACGGCTTTGAAAGCGCCAAGGTCAGATTCAATGAAAAAAGTATACCTTTCGAAAGCCTCACAAATTTTGAAACATTAATTATTCGCGCTTTGAAGGCAGGTTATATCAGTGAAGATGAGTTTAATCGTCTACAATCCTGGAACATTGATCCCAAAGCCTGGTCAGACAGCTATGTAGCATCATAAAATATTAAGTTTTAAGTATGCCGACGATTACAAAAGAATCCGAAAAATTTTTATTCGACTACCTCAATAACCCTTCGCCAACTGGGCATGAAGCTTCCGGTCAAAAGATCTGGCTCGACTATATCAAACCATATATCGACGATTGGCATTTGGATCATTATGGTACGCTCTATGGCGTGGTTAACCCCGGCCACGATTTCAAAGTGGTCATCGAAGGCCATTCAGATGAGATATCCTGGATGGTTAATTACATTACCGATGACGGATTTATCTATGTTATTCGCAATGGCGGATCGGATCAATCGATTGCGCCTTCAAAAAGAGTCAATATTCATACACCAAAGGGCATTATCAAGGGAATATTCGGATGGCCTGCCATTCACATGCGCAAGGGAAATGACACAAACCTTACGGCTACTGTAGAAAATATTTTTATTGACATTGGAGCCAAAGACAAAGACGAGGTGGAGAAAATGGGTGTTCACGTTGGCTGTGTAATCACTTATGAAGACACCTTGATGATCCTCAATGATAATTTTTATGTAGGTCGAGCGCTCGATAATCGCATGGGAGGATTTTGCATTGCTGAGGTCGCCCGTCTTCTCAAAAAAAATAAAGCTAAGCTTCCATTTTCACTGTATATCGTGAATTCCGTCCAGGAAGAAATTGGACTGCGCGGTGCAGAAATGATTGCCAATACCATCAGGCCCAATATAGCCATCGTGACCGATGTTACCCATGATACCCATACGCCAATGGTAAAGACCAAGGAACAAGGAAGTATCAAGTGTGGCCATGGACCAGTGATCTGTTATGCTCCTGCAGTTCATAATAAATTACAAGCACTGCTTGTGAAAACTGCAGAAAAAAAGAAAATTTCGATCCAGCGAACTGCAGCTTCCAGAAGTACCGGAACAGATACCGACGCTTTTGCATACTCTAACGGCGGAGTACCTTCAGTACTTATATCATTGCCATTGAGGTATATGCATACGACGGTTGAAAGTGCCAAGAAATCGGATGTAGAGGCCGTGATCAAACTGATTTATGAAATGCTGCTTGCAATAGATCCCAAGTCCAGTCTTAAATATTTTTAACACTGGGCCACAGACCATGAATGGTCATTTGCTTGCGCGGACAGGCTTTGGTCTTTTTTGCGGAATTAATTTCATCTTCATGATCAATGCAGCGGTGTTTGCTGCTCAAGGAAGACCTGCAGACCCGATGTACAGCGTCTTAGGCGCATTGCAAGTTACCCTCATTTACATGTACCTTATTCTTGATATCAAGTGGGACGCAAGGATTAAGCTGCTGCTGCTTTTCTTAAGCATTTTGATTATGATGATCAGTTTGTCGCAAGAAAATCTTAATTTGCTATGGTTCTCCCTGGGAGTGCCTGTCACTTTTATTTACAACCGCCCCGGAATTTCGGTGAGGAATGTACCGCTGCTAAAGAATGTATATATCGCGCTTGTCTGGTCCGGGTCATTTCTATTTTTTTTGAAGCACTTTTACATAAACAACCTTACAGTCCTCATATTATTGAGTCAATTTATTTTAATCTTGATTCTTAGCGTAATGTCTGACATTCTGGATCTCCAGGAAGATTTTAGTAAGGCACACAACACTTTATCGAGAATATGGTCGATCCCAAAAATTGTGACGCTACTTTTTTTACTCATAATTTCTTATACTGCATTGATGATTTTTTACGTGACTTCTCCAAAAAACATACCAGTGATCATAGCAACCGCAATGATTCCCATTTTTTTTCTGATTGTTCACATCACGCGACGAAAAATAATATGGCCATGGTACTCAAAATACTTACTTGACTTTTCGATTATACTCCATTGCTTAATTTTACTGAATAATTGACAGACAGCGTGGATTTTTTTAGCATAAAATCGGTTTTCTTTACCCTGGCAAATTATCCCGTCAGCTATATTGAATTTACAGGCAGCCTAGCTGGCGTTGCTGCTGTATGGCTAGCGACAAGGTCGAACATTCTTACCTGGCCATTAGGGCTCATCAATATCATTTTGTTTTTTCTTATTTTCTGGCAGGTCTCACTTTATTCTGATGTCTTTTTGCAGGTATACTTTTTTATCATCAGTATTTATGGATGGATTAACTGGAGCCGCGAACAAAAGGAACATATTCCGCTTTGGCGACTCAGCAGTTATCAGCGATGGATAACCTTCACCGTGACGGTTCTGTTGACCCTAATGATGGGCTTTTTAATGAGCCATATTCATCATGTATTTCCTGATTTGTTCGAAAACCCGGCAGCATTTCCTTATGCAGACTCTTTTGTAGCGGTAACTTCAGTTATAGCCAACACTTTGATGGCCAAAAGAATTGTTGAAAACTGGATTTTGTGGATATTGGTAAATCTTTTTGGTGTAACGATCTATTTCCTTAAGGACATTATTTTTGTTTCGATTGAGTACCTGATATTTCTTGGCTTGGCTATCGTCGGTCACTTTCATTGGCGTCGTGAATTTTTTGCACAACACAAGTTAGAAACAAAATGATTGTGAAATGAAACTCCCATGGTAGAAGAACCTTTAAAATTCGCGGAAGTTATCGTGCCACTGGCACTGGATGGATTTTTTACGTACTTTATTCCTTCGGAAATGAGTTCCGGAATTCTCCCGGGAATGCGTGTTGAAATTGAATTTGGAAAATCCAAGCGGTACAGCGGAATAGTCCGACGTATAAAGGATCAAAGTAGCTGGCAGAAAACAAAACCGATCATCGAGGTGCTCGACAGCGAACCCATCGTTACAGAAAAACAAATGGAACTCTGGGAGTGGATATCAACTTATTACATGTGCAGCATCGGAGAGGTAATGATCGCATCCGTTCCATCGCAATACAGACTCAGCAGCGAGACCATGTTTGTCAGATCCATTGATCATTATGATCAGCTCGAACTCACTGATGAAGAATTTCTGATCCTTGAAGCACTCGACATGAGAAACCAGCTTCTTGTTCAGGACATACAATCCATCCTTCAGAAAAAATCAGTAATGAAATTAGTGAGATCACTCCTGGATCGCAAACTTATTGCCCTTCATGAAATTTTGCAACAGCAGACTATTCAGAAAAAAACAGGATGGATACGTCTGAATGAATCTCTGCGACAAAGTCATGATTCTTTTGTATCCGCACTGGAACAAATTCAACGATCCAAACACCAGACCTCATTAGTACTTACTTATTTACAAGGCAATCCATCCTATGAGTGGCGGCGACAGTCAGAAATACAGACCAGGAGCGGCACTTCATCAGCGGTCCTGCAATCACTTGTAAAAAAAAATATTCTGGAACGCATCGAACTTGATAGATACGCTTATCCTGAAGTTTTTACTCCGGAAATAAAAATAATTCTGTCTGATATTCAGTCCAAAGCCGTATCCCATATTAAGGCGTCATGGGCTGAAAAAGCAGTTTGTCTACTTCACGGACTTACTGGAAGCGGTAAAACCCATATTTATATCAACCTGATACTGGATATGATTGCATCCGGCAAACAAGTGCTGTATTTGCTTCCTGAAATTGCACTCACTGCACAACTCGTGATACGTCTCAAAAAATATTTCGGAGATCGACTCATTGAGTATCATTCCGGTATTAGTCAAACTGGCAGGCTGGCAGCATACCATGTCATCAGACAGGGACACCCAATTGTCATAGGGGCTCGGTCATCCGTTTTCCTGCCATTCAAAAATCTAGGCCTGGTCATCGTTGATGAGGAACACGATCAGGGCTATAAGCAATCTGAACCCGCGCCACGTTACAACGCGCGTGATGTATCGCTCATGCTCGCACAGATCCATCAAGCACAAGTTTTGTTGGGTTCAGCTACACCTTCACTCGAAACATATCACAATGCAGAGACTGGGCGCTATGGCCTAGTGACCCTGCTTCAACGTCACGGAGAAAGTCAATTGCCAGACGTAGAGATTATTCCCATCAGGGAAGAGGCAAGACTAAATCAGATGACTGGATTGTTTTCAGCAAAAATGCTTCAGAAAATAGCTGAACAATTGCAAAGAAAAAAACAGGTGATCATTTTTCGCAATCGGCGGGGCTACAGTCCCGTAATACGTTGCACTAATTGCAACTGGGAAGCCCTTTGCGATCAGTGCGACATACATCTGACGGTGCATAAACAGCTAAACCAGATAAAATGCCACATTTGCGGAATAAGAAGGCCCGTACCAGCTCAATGTCCGCAATGCCATCAGCACACTGTCCGGATGGTTGGATTCGGGACCGAACAGGTCGAAGAAGAGCTCCAGAAATTATTTCCGGATGTTGTGGTGCAACGCTTTGATTTGGATGCAGCCAGAAGCAAGTCCAGCCAGTCTCAGATTCTCGAAGACTTTCATGACGGCAATATTCAAATCCTCGTCGGCACACAGATGCTTACGAAAGGTCTTGACTTCGATCAAGTTGTACTGGTAGGCGTTCTTCAGGCTGATCAGTTGTTTTACTATCCGGATTTCAGGGCACAGGAAAGGGCTTTTCAACTTCTGACTCAGGTCAGTGGCCGTTCCGGCAGAAGGGATGATCCAGGCAAAGTGTTGATTCAGGCATTTAACACCAGTTACAAGGTATTGGGATTTGTAGCACGCCACGATTACAATGCATTTTACCAGAATGAACTCGAGGAACGCCGACGTTTTGCCTATCCTCCATGGAACCGTATCATACGCATCGAACTAAGGCACAGAAGAGAACACATTGCGCAAAAGGCAGCTGAACATCTGGTTGATACTTTAAAGCCGACATTGTCTTTTAGGGTCCTGGGCCCCTCAGACGCAAGCTTGAGCAAGATTAAAGGCTTTTATGCCAAGGAAATTTATATTAAAATGGAGAAGAATAATTCTATTATTAATTCAACCAAAATTCTGATCAGGAAGAATTGCCAGGAGCTTTCTAACCAATCTGATTGGAGAAGTATCCGCATCATTGTTGATGTAGATCCTTATTAATATTATTCCTAAATTAAACCTGAAACGAAAATATTAGTCTATATCTTTGTAAATTAAAAATATTTAACTATATGAAAAATCAGTTTATCCTTTTTTTAGCTGCCTTCGCTATCGGGCAACTATCTGCTCAGACGGATTCTACAGGGCTCCCGGGGGATTTCTTTAGCCTGCAAGGTGCGTTGGAAATTTTTAAGCAATCAGAAAGCCCGGAGGAGTTCGAAAAACTTCTCAATCGAGAGACAAGCAAAGTAAGCAATCTTGATCTAGATAATGACGGTGAGGTAGATTATATCAAAGTAATTGAAAAAATGAATGGCGACGCCCATGTATTTGTACTTCAGATCGCCGTATCAGAAAAAGAAAATCAGGATATCGCTGCTATAGAGCTTGAGAAAGTTTCGAATACTGAAGCCAACATACAGATCGTTGGTGATGACTTCATCTTCGGAGAAGAAAAAATTGTTGAACCAAGTGATGGCACTGAAGAAGAAATGGAAGACTCCAAAGGAGGCCCATCACCTGAAGGTTACTTTCATCCAGCTGTGGTCATCAATGTATGGCCATGGCCATGCGTTCGATTCGTCTACGCACCGGCTTATAAAGTTTGGGTTTCTCCCTGGCGTTGGAGGGCTTATCCAGGATGGTATCGACCATGGAGACCATTGACTTTTGCGGTTTGGCATCCATTCCGGGCAAGATACTATGGCCCTGCCTTCAGAGTTGTTCACACACACCGCCTGGCTACAGCGCATAGAATCTACACGCCCGTACGCGTACATTCAAAAACTGTCCATACACGCTACGAGGGCGCTCATAAAACATATCATGTAACAAAACATAAGACTACTGTTACAGGCCCTAGAGGAAATAAAGTTACAAAAACAAATACTACAGTTAGAGGTCCACACGGACATGTAAAAGCAGAAAAAACTACAGTTACAAGAAGTAGAAGGCGTTAATCAATTTATATATCTAAATCCGGGTGGCAAATAACCATCCGGATTTTTTTATACGCTATGAAATGTTTTCAAAACGCTTGGCTCTTACAATCAATTGATTTTATTGTTCAGCTGATTATTATCTAAAATTTTACTATTTCTAATGCCAACAGACAAATGAGATCAAAAATAATTACGCTCGACTAAAGCCAATGGTACGACCTTTCAATCACCCCGCATAATTATTCCTGCATCCAATTAGACTTTTTTTAAGACTATTTGCGGGCAAACACTTTGATCAATTTCCAGTGAACCCCATCAAGCGAGTAAGGATTCTCTTCGTCCTTTTCTTTCAATATTAACATTTTTTGGCTGTTACGTTTTGACCTCAGGTAGATTGAGATGTTTTAGCGGTTGACTTCGGACGATTTTTATAACCAGGTCTTCAAGGCAAAGTGTCTGTTAACAGATTCCATCAAAACTGGGTTATTCTTTCCCCAGAAATCTATTGCAGCACATTGGTTGGAAAATTATCTATAGTTATCAAATCAAAGTATCCGTCCAACGAAGTACCTATGTGAATTATTTTGCCCAATTCTGGGGTAAGAGCTCTTCGATCCTGTTAATTGGATGATCATTTATTCTATTGAACACATCAATGAGCCATTCGTAAGGATTGATATTATGTAATATACAAGTAGCAAATAAGGAATAGACCATTGCAGCCCTTTGAGCGGATTCATGAGAGCCTGCAAATAAATAATTTTTACGACCCAGGGCTATAGGCCGAATTTTATTTTCAATGAGATTATTATCAATTTCTACTTCTCCATGGTCGATATAATTGCTCAGCTGCCTCCATCTTTTTAATGTATATCCTATGGCTTCACCCAAGGAGGATGCCGGAAGGATATTTTGAATGGAGAGATTGTCCAGGTAGCTTTTTATTTTCTGAAGAATAACTTTACTCTGATCCTGTCTGATTTTTCTTCTCTGTTCATAATTCAAATTCTGATCTCTGCAATGCTTTTCAACATTGTATAGCTCTTGAATAAGTGATAATGTTTTTTCGGCTTCCGGCTTATATGATTCTAATGCCTTGTCGAATTTTCTCCTGGCATGTGCCCAACAGCTGAACATTTGCATTCCAGGGATCTGTTGCAATTTTTCATAAGGGCCATACCCATCTACTTGATTCTTTCCAACAAATCCATTCAAGTGGTTATTCATACTCTCACTGCTTCTGGATTTTTGGTACGTGAATAATACCAACTTGTTTACGGGTGCATAACTGGCCCAGATATAACCCAGGTGTGCTGATCCTTCTTTGTCTTCGCTTAGCACTTTATAGGTCGTTTCATCCGTTTGAATATATTCTTGTTCCAGTACGGCGGCTTTTAATTTATTATAAACCGGAATGAGTAAATCCAGATATTGATGCATAGACTCACCCAGACTTGATTTACTTATCGCTACGTTATGATCTCTTTTGAACTGCTGGATCATCCGATACAGAGGCATGTGATCCATGTACTTGCTTACTATCGTATGTGCCATAAATTGCGGTCCAAATTGCGATTTGGGCACTGGCTTTGAGGGCATAGGGGCTATTTTGATCTTTTTTGTCTGATCATCTACATACTTTGGCCTTTCGATGCGATTTACATGAAATACACCAGGAGTGTATTCGAGTTCTTCTGTAACAAGTAGCCCTATGCGTCGGTCTGTATCTTTCTTATCTTCTGGTTCAATAACTTCGATTTGACGAAGTAGATGTGACGGCAATTCTTTGCGCCCCCCTTTGCGATGCACGGGCTTCGTTCTTTCGTAGCTGATTTGCTCAGTGAGGTTCTCTAATTTATTTTCTTCGGGAACCACCTCGGAAAAGAGTGTTCCAGGAGGAAAGGGCTTTTCTTCTGAAATAAACCGTTCTGATTTCTTTCCAAATATTAAGCGTTTGAGTTGTGCTATTTCCGCACGCAGATATGCATTCTCTTTTTTGTACTCAACTATTTCTTGTTGGAGTGATAATACTATTTCTTCTACGTTGTTCACTCCCTCAAGGTAGGAATATTTCTTGATTCTGCAAAATTATTTTCTACAATTTTATATCGTTTTCTATACCGAATACTTCGCAATTTTATCCCTTGCAGCACACATGTTAGCTGAGTCCAATTGATCGTAAATTTAGTGCTATCACCTGACGTCTTAATGACTTCATAGGTGCCCTGCTCCAATTTCTTGCTCAACAATACCAGGCCGCCGGTATCATATACTAGCAATCGAATCTGGTTGCGGCGTTTATTAAAAAACACATAGACACTTCCATCTACTGGATTGCTCTCCATGACACTCCTAATTATACCCAATAAACCATTATAGCCTTTGCGAAAATCAGTTATCCCGCTATATACAAAGTATTGATGACCGCTGGTAAAAGGTATCATCCTATACCATTCTTCTTATGCTAAGGCTTAATATCTGAGGACTATGCCTCCCAAGGCGAATATGAACTTCTTCCTTATATTCAATCTCTACTATATGATTCTCCTGTGCTTGACCTATATGTATCGGAACAAAACCTGTATCACCGGCCTCCTCGGTGTATTTCCTATTCCAGTAATAATAACGGTGTAAAGGAAGCCCTTTTGCTAACATAAATTGCTTTATGCTCAGACCACTACATGCTAACTCATCACTTAATAGATCAAACTCTTGCTTTGTCATAATTTTCCTATTTCTCGCAAAGCTATGACCTGTTCTATTCCAGGATTATAGGCAGTTTACTGGACGGATACAAATCAAACTCAACCATAAATGTTGGCAATAGCATAATACTTTTGCTTTTCATCCATATCAAATGATCCGGTCATATTTTAAAAGCAACACAGTGCCGGGTTATCTCCTTTATTGCAAACCTATTGGTTTCTCTGAATCAGAAATTCCGCAATTGTTATATAACAAAATTCTAACTTAGTAATAACTCATTTCACCAATGAGCTTCTCTGTGATTTCCGGAAGGACACGATGCTCTACCTCTTGAATTTTTTTCGAAAGTTTTTCAGCAGTATCACGACGGTCAACTTTGACTTTTTCCTGGTATATTACCTTACCCTTATCATAGCTCTCATTGACATAATGAATCGTCACACCAGATTCCGATTCACCGGAACTGATGACTGATTGGTGAACATTTAGACCAAACATTCCCTTTCCACCATGCTTGGGAAGTAACGCCGGGTGAATATTGATCATTCGGTGATCGTATAGTTTGACAAGAAATGGTGGCATCAGAAGGAGGAAACCAGCCAATACAATAAAGTCAATATCATACAAATTGAGAAGGGAGGTCATGTAACTGTTATTGGTCAATAGTGAACGGTTGATTACTGAAAAAGCAATTCCGTTTTTTTCAGCGACTTTGATCACTCCGGCTTTTGATGAATTCGTAACAATCAATTCAACATGAATACGGGAGTTGTCTTTAAAATGCTTAATCAGTTTTTCTGCATTGGTGCCTTCTCCGGAGGCAAAAACAGCAATTCTCTTCTTCTTAATCATCGGGTTTGTATTTTGGAAATTAGGATTTGATTGAATTATATAAGGTTGTGTTGGCCGGATCTATTGAAGACATGGCTGTTATCACCTTGTTTTTTTCAAAATCTGTACCTGACTTGTAGATTTCAACAATTTCGTTGCGCTTGGCAGCTACAAAACAGAGCAACAGAAATGAATTAGGATATGACTGGTCGGTATTGGCAATCGCCTCAATGGTATTAAGCATCTTGGCTCTTGAATCCGCAGCGTCCTTGTAGAAATTATCCATATACAGCCGGTGATATTCATACATTGCCCTTCTGAACGAACGCATCCGAGGATTAGTCAGGTTCTCCATCAAAAAGAAACGGCTGTTTTTCTTTTTGCTATTGGCACTCCAACTCTCATCAAAGGACTTGGCGCCAGCAGGCATTGAATTTACCATATTCTGGAGTGTAAGCACGTATGGATCTCCTCCTTCGAGGGAAAAACTGTCATAGTCCATCGCCAATATAAAATACGCATAAAATGTCACAACAGCGCTGAGATTGTCAAAGTAAATTTCTTTACTGTTTTCCAGGGGCTTGAAAGGATCAAAGTTAATCGGAATCTCCTTCTCATTAATGATCATCAAATTGGTCTCATAACTACTGCCATAGACAGGTCTTGAAGCCTCAATAAATAAGTCACAACTAAAACTATTATTACCGAAATCCCTTCGAACAGATAACTGGAAATTGCACCTAATCTTCTCATTGGGTTCAAAAACATCACTGGTCCATTTGGTGTTATTGGCAAATTCCTTGATCGCCTTTTCCATTTGGGGAAACACCGATTTGTCTGAAGAACTTGCAGTATTGGGTCCAATCACCGTCACATTCATGTCCAGTTCCTGTGCTCCTGCCCTGTAAAAGGGTATAAAAAGCAAAAGAAGCGCAAGATTCACAAACACTGATTGAAAAACCACTCTCATCAATTACAATTTGATCATTTCGTTAACAATGTCTTCCGCTACCTCGGATTTGGATTTGAGCTCGAAAGATAAAACTTCACCATTTTTTTTCAAAATATCAATTCTGTTGGTTTCTCCCCCAAATCCTGCACCGGCCTCGCGAGGACTGTTAATAACGATCATGTCCATGTTTTTCTTATTCATTTTGGACCTTGCGTTATCTAGAATATTTTCAGTTTCAAGCGCAAAACCAACCAACCGCTGATTTCCTTTCTTGAAGGTGCCGAGATGTGCAGCAATATCAGGTGTCTGAACCAGTCTGATCTCAGGCACCCCAACGTTCTTTTTTATTTTCTCAGTCGCTACCTTTTCCGGCATAAAATCGGCTACGGCAGCCGCGAGAATAAAAAAATCTGAAGATTCCTGATACCTTTTGACCGCCTCGAGCATTTCTGTTGCGGACTGCACTTTGACTGTTGTAAGCGCTGGATTTACAGGTGGCAGAATTGATGCTGGCCCAAGTATTAGAAAAACCTGTCCACCTCGCCGAAGCACTTCTTCCGCAATGCGTACACCCATTTTTCCGCTGGAATAATTGCCGATAAAGCGCACCGGATCAATTGGTTCGTAAGTTGGTCCCGCCGTAACCAATACTGACTTCCCGGCCAAATCAGATTTTGCGGTGAAAAACTGGCAGACCGTCCTAAATATGTCTTCCGGTTCCGCCAGACGCCCAGCACCGCTGAGACCACTCGCCAGAGGTCCAGTGCTTACCGGAATGATTTGATTTCCATAATTACGTAGTGTACCAATATTATGCTGGGTAGCCTGATGGGCCCACATATCAAGGTCCATCGCCGGTGCAACCATTACCGGGCATTTGGCCGAAAGGTAAACCGCTGTCAAAAGATTGTCAACCATGCCATGGGCCATCTTTGAGATCGTCTGCGCGGTAGCGGGCGCAATAACTAAAAGATCTGCCCACAAACCCAGTTCAACATGATTATTCCACTCCGAAGCATAGGTAAGGTCACTGTGTACGGTCTGCCCGGTTAAGCTTGAAAAACTCAACTTTCCAACAAATTGCTCGGCATCACGTGTCATGATTACACGAACTTCCATACCCGCCTTGGTCATTAGGCGTACCAAGATCAGGGCCTTATAGGCTGCAATGCTTCCGCAAACCCCCAGGATTATTTTTTTTCCCTTGAGATCCATCGGTTGTGCCTGACCATTTTTGATTTACTCGTTAGATGAAGGTTCTTCGTCGCGGTAGCGAAACTCCAACTGATGATTGGAAAACTCATGAATGGCAATGATCACAGGATTTGGCAGCTTCTCGTAAAACTTACTGATTTCGATTTGCTCTTTGTTTTCCTGGACTTCCTCGATAGTATCTGAATGACTTGCAAATTCCTCTAACTTCTCATGAAGTTCCATTTTGATATCATCATTGAGCTGGTTCGCTCTGGTAGCCATAATGTTGATGGCTTCATAAATAGAACCAGTCTTCGTAGCCAGGGCAGTAATATCCCGGGCCTGTACATTCGGATTAACTTTTTGTACTTGCGTTTTTATGTCCATCGTATAACGGATTTTTAGATTTAGTCAGAGCCTTGGCTCTAATATCATGTATTTCTTTATTCCTTTCTTTGGGAAATTTGCTATTGTACAAATCAGCCAATTCAACCGTCTTCAGAAATCGGTCTTTCTGTTTCTCGAAAATACTGTTTGAAGCCCACTCGAATGCAGCCTTAACCATCAACTGGCGTACTGCCTTCTCATTGCGTGTATCGGGAAACTCATTCAACAGGTTATCCAGCGTCGAGATAGCGCCCTGATAATGCTGAAGGTGGTAATATAATTTTCCCTGCTCAAATGCTTTTACTTCCAGTTTGGCCCTCAACTCATCAATGATTTTGGTGCATTCTTTAACCTTGGGGGACTCTGGGTGACTATTAATGAAGTTCTGGAAAAGATCAATCGATTTAATCGTCGGAGTCTGATCCAGTCTGTAGTCTGGTGATGTCTTGTAAATCGAATAAGCCGCCATAAATTCGGCCTCTTCCCTTTTGGGACTATTGTAAAAAGTATTGGCGTAATTGCCAAACATATAGTTTGAGGTCTCGTAATTACTTAAGTGAAAATTACAATCTGCATTGTTATAATAGATCTCCTCAGCTTCCTTGGATCCACGGTAACTGCTGTAAATCATATCATATAAGGTGGATGCCTTGAGATATTCCTTATCAGCATAGAGCTTGTTGGCAGTTTTTAGCATGAGTGGCAGATCCCCACTGGTTCTTACTTTCTCATACGCCGACTTGCACGCTCCAAGACCCAATAAAATGGTACAGACAAGTAAATATTTGAAATATCTCATGAAAGGCCGCAAAATTAGCATAAAATATTCACTTTTTGGGTTAAAACACTCTGTTACTAAGGATTAGCTAACTTGATATAGTTTTATTTCTAATTTGTAATATGCTAGCCTTTAAACAATTATAATAATATTAATTTCCGTCAGCGCCGCGATGGATTTTGAAACTGACATCACACGTGCAAGAATAAGCCTTGGTTTGGCCGTTTTTCTCATGCAACAACTCGCCATTCAACAGATTATGCCCCACAACTACATTGCCAGGTTCATTGAACTCATCAATGGTGAGCTGGTCGCCGGATGGCCAGTACATCACCAAAAACTCCCCATCAGAATAACTCAAATCTATTGTACCACAGTTTAACGACTTTGGATCTTGAAAATTGACCGTGGTGAATACGCCGCTTCCAGCTGTTCCCAGCCAGGCAAAATTGATTGAACTCGAAGCCTGCATATTCCTTCCATCACTGCTGTGCAATGGTTGACAGAACACCCTTGTCTTTTGATCGACCTTATAATATCTCAGATCTGTCTCTGCATTGTCTGTTGTAAATACCAGTGTTTGTCCTGCATAGGGCCCAGCATTAAAGCTTAAACGAATCTCAGTAGCACCACCGCCAGACAATGGATCCGTAACACAGGATATCTGTACTGCAAGAAAAAGAAATCCTACAAAAATTGCCTGAAACTGCTTATGATTGCTATAATTACCCATTGATCTTTTGGTAGTTTTGATTCATTTGATCAAAAATTGAAAAGACTTCTTTTAAAACTTCTTGCGTAACCAACGCTCGGATTGAATCTGCATCGCAAAACTTTTCGCTTTCCATAAATTTATATACTTGTTCAAACGGACCTGCTTCAAATTTCAGTATAAACTTCATATCACTTTTAAAAATACTAATCTGAAGTCTGGGATGGGGTATCTGTGCGATCAAACGCATATTTTATTTTTTACTATTAAAATGCTGGATTATGGATTTACTGATCTTTAGATATAATTCCGCAGCTTCTGGTATTTCTTCCTTAAGAAAAGCGTGCTGCTTCTCAACAATCTGACGATCTCCTCTTCGGGCCGGACCGGTTTGAGTATTCTCAGGGCCTGCTTCAAATGCTTTCTGTACCATCTGCATCATAATAGGCTGAAGTACTTCAAGAGGAATTCCTGTTTTTTTGAGAATCAATTCCGCAATGATCAAATTAAAGTTTGAGAAATTATTCGAAAAGACTGCAGCCAAATGTACACTGGACATCGTCTTCTGATCGGCAAGATAAGTCCTCAGGCCAAGATGCTGTGTCGTACGCAGAATTACATCTATTGCGTTTTGATCACCCTGAATAAAAAATGGTACTTGTTCCCAGGGAATCAAAACACCCTGATTAAAACTCATTAGTGGCCATAGCACGGCGCGATGTTCGAAAAATGAACTAATGATATCTGGTCCTTGGGATCCGGAACAATGAATTATCAGACACTGATTTGATAGTATGCTACTGAGTTCTTGGCTCACGCTGCCTATAGCGTCATCATTGACTAACAGAAGAACGCATTCCGCCCTCGCGTCAATTTTTGTCGAATCTATGATAAACTGAGCACCTACTGAATCTGCCAAAGGCTTTGCGTTTCCAGCTGTCCGACCCAGGATTTGCAATATGCGGATTCCTGAATGGTGTAAGTAAGGAACAAGATGACCGGCAAGCTTACCACTTCCAATCACGACAACATTTTGAATGAATTTCATTTTTTACGTTGATAGGAAGCCCAGGCAAGTCCGGCAACCATGAGCAGACTACCGATCCACACCAGGTTTATCCCGGGAAAATGAATGATCTCCATTACGATGTAATCTGTTCTGGGAACATTCTCCGCAATTCGCAGTGGGAATCGCTTTGGTAGTTCGAATCGAGAATAACTGAAATCCATCGTCTCCGTCTCAGGATCGATATGCTCAAAAAATATCCTTAATCCTCTCGTAAGATCCATTGAAGGAAGAGGCAATTCTTCACGTCCTCGGATCAGGTAAATGGGTTTCATCATTGTAAGCCGGCCATTCTGTTCCACTTCAAGCACCGCTGCTACCGCAATATCACCCGAGATCGCCTGATAATCTTCACCCTGCGGATTTTTGTCAAACCCGGTTAACTTAACTTTTAGATCTTTATCAAGCTCGATACTTTGACCTGGCTTAAGCCTGAACTGAATTGGTTTGAAGCGATTCCGTTCTTCTGCCAACCTGAAAGCCACTGAATCACTGATTTCTATCCTTATACCCAGACGACCATCATTGGAAGGAAAACGGTATGCTGTTGAAGATTTAAGGATCAATGAAGGCGACAGAAGTGCAGTTCTGGTTGTGTCTTCTTTATCAATGGCGACTATACGCAATTGAAGTCCCAGATCTCCTTCCGACATCGGAACTTCATTACTTCTCCAACCAGTATCAGATGCGTTAATAACAAAACGGTGTCTTTCACCATCGATTGTATCTCCAACACCTGCTACATAGTGACGGTAACGCAGACTGTCCTCAGCTTTACTGGCTTCTTCCGCATCCATTTGTATTCTCGGAATCTGTGCCACCAGACTGAAGAGATCGTGATCCCAATAATGCTTGATGTATGGATTGGCAGCAGCCACTTTCATCATTTTGTTATCATACTGCACGTCCGGATTCAGTGCGATGAAATTTTCTTTACCTAGACTGTCCTGGCTTTTGAGCCTAATGTGGTATTTTCTGAACCTCCCTTCGAGTGTATCCGACAGATAATCTATCTGATAGCCACTAACAAATTTGGTCTCGCCCCGAAATAATAAAAAGTGCTTGTCAACATTATCTTTATTATCCTGGAATACTGAATCTTCCTGAAAAAATCTTTCCGGCACCAGATTGCGTCGATTAATACCAGTGCTTATAATTCCGAGTAATAAAATTCCAAACCCAGCATGTGCGATTCCGCTTCCCCAATGCTTCGCACCACCAAGTTTTAGGGTAAACAGATAATACACATTACAGAAGATCGCAAACCAGGCTGCAAAAAGCATAACATAAAGAGAGGTGAATGTTTTATTCAACCATTGCGCTGATATGCCGGTGATCATCATTGCTGCAACGGCACTGATTATTACTGGTGTAAGCTGTTTCCATCCCAGTTTAATTTTTCGCTGACCTGCATATCTCAGAAATTGTGTAAGACCTGATAAAAATCCAATAATAATTGCTATCCAAATCTGGAACCGGTTATGATGCGAGACAACATCAACTGGTGCACTTCGATGCCAGGACTTAAAGTCCTGGTTGATAAGACCACCTGCAAGGTCAAGTAATTTATTATATACGGGGATTGAAGTCGTAAAAGTAATCAGCACTGCGCTGAAAAGAAGAATTAGGCTGCCAATAAACATCCAAAACTCTCTGCTGGACAATTGCTCTTCTTCGCTAAGTGATGCAATTGCTTTTCTTTTTTTCAATAGAAAATAAAATGGTACCGAGAGCGAAAGAAGAATAAATCCGACCAGTTGCCAACCGAGGCCCAGACTGGTAAATGCATGCACACTGGAATCACCAAGCACACCACTTCGCGTCAGATAGGTGGAATAGATGACCAGTGCAAAACTTAAAAAGTAAAATACAAATACTGAACGGACCGAATAGGGCGTACTTCTGGCAATCAAGTGGGCATGAATCCCTGCAATGAGAACCAGCCATGGTACCAAGGACATGTTTTCGACAGGATCCCATGCCCAATAGCCTCCAAAACTTAAGGCCTCGTAAGCCCAGATTCCACCCATCAGAATACCCAATCCAAGAATAGATGCTGCAAAAAGACTCCACTGAAGTGAAGGCCGCAACCAATCATGGTATTTTTTGGATATCAACCCGGACAAAGCATAGGCAAAAGGAAGAATTGTTGAAGCGAATCCCAGAAATAATGTGGGTGGATGGATGAGCATCCAATAATTCTGCAGAAGAGGATTCAGCCCGTTGCCCTTGACAAGAGAGACATAATCGGGATTTTTGAACAATGGAATATCCATACTCTGTCTGAGTAAAAGAAAAGGATTACTGCCCAGTCTGAAGTCAAAAAAATAGACCCCCAGAATCATTGTCAGCAATATTGCCTGTACAGACATTATAATACCCGTATTAAGGATCGTAAACTCATCCCTTCTCCGCCATAGCAGGGCGCACAACACAATATTCCAAAACATCCAAAGAAGGAAACTTCCCTCCTGCCCTTCCCAGAACGCAGACAAAATATATTTGACTGGAAGATCATCGGATACGTGTTCCCACACATAATGAAATTCAAAATAATGCGCATTCATCATATAGAGGATCAATCCAATGACTGATAAAAGCGAAACGGCATGAAACTGAAGACCGTAATGGCTCCATCGTTCCAGAGCATCTCTTGTATTAGTATCGTCCTGTCGCCTGCTTAAAAAAGATGTAACAGAAGTGTAAAGCGCGGAAACAAAAGCCAGAATAATAAGGCCGTACCCCAGGTACTGAATCCACAGATGTTCACCTGTGTATTGTATCTGCTGCATCAGCTTTTACTTTTGATGTATACCTCTTCATCTTTGTACTTGGATGGACATTTTAATAACACATCAGTGGCATCAAATACATCTCCAGCCATCCTTCCGGTAACCACGATTTGTTCAGATAATTCAAAATCCTGAGGCTTGGCAGCATGAAGGACAACTTTCAGTGACTCATTGGATTTATCCTTCACGTAAAACGTGAAACGGTTTGCATCCGCCACAGGGTCATAATTCATTTCTTTGCTTTTGTCAAGCACACCGACTATTTTAACCAAATTTCCTGAAATTCTGGCATCTGCAAAGCTGGCATAACTGGTAATATCTCTCGAGGCAGAAATCAAGAGTGCTATGGCTACACCGACAAGCAGTAATGCTATGATAATGGATCGCTTCATAGAGCAAAATTAAGTCTTGTAACTGACAAACGTATTCCCGCGAAGATATGTTCCGGATTTAGTGCCCTCTTCCAGTATATTCAAGACTATTGGCAAAATCCAGACTGCCCAGTCTAAAGCTGGTTTTAACAGAACTTTTGAGCCATAACTGATCCTCGAGCCGGCAGAAAAATGGCTTAAAACAAGCATAGTTTTGACGCAGGACAGGTAACCTCAAAAACGTATCTGTTTTCAATCCCGCCAACGGAGTGTAAAAGTTGCTAAAACGGTTACATCCCTGATATAATATTGATCCTTGCTGTTGCGCTTGCAAGCAGTTTGCAATGCACAGGCCGACCAGTAGTGCCATCATGCAGTGTATCAGTCTTTTGCTGGTCAATTGTTGCACATCCATTTAAATAGACTTGCCCCGAAAAAAAGCCACATCAGGCCTTTAATGAGAAAAAAGAAAAAACCTGCAATACCAACTCGTTTAA
The DNA here is from genome assembly GCA_046329325.1 of Saprospiraceae bacterium. Classification (GTDB taxonomy): domain Bacteria; phylum Bacteroidota; class Bacteroidia; order Chitinophagales; family Saprospiraceae; genus Vicinibacter. The sequence continues at coordinate 2,725,242 of JAXLUU010000001.1, read as the reverse complement.
ACCACAACTTGCCTCTTTCATTCATAACTGCACTCTAAGTCTGAATAACTCCAACTGAAAACGCCTGAATTGGCGATTGGTTCGCAATTTCTATTCCCATTGAAATCCATGCTCTCGTCCTGCGCGGGTCAATAATCTCGTCAAGCCAAAGTCTTGCAGCGGCATAATGAGCAGTTGTCTGCCGTTCATAGCGCTGATTGATTTTTTCAAAAAGTGCTTCCTCCTCCTCCTTGTCTGGCTCCTTACCCTTGGCTTTCAGCGCAGAAACCTGAATCTGTGTCAGCACTTTTGCCGCCTGTTGTCCGCCCATCACTGCAATCTTTGCTGTTGGCCACCCCAGTATGAGTCTCGGATCATAGGCTTTACCGCACATGGCATAGTTGCCCGCACCATAGGAATTACCCGTAATAATTGTGAATTTTGGCACAGTACTGTTGGCAACAGCATTGACGAGTTTGGCTCCGTCCTTGATGATACCACCATGCTCAGAACGGGTGCCCACCATAAAACCCGTTACATCCTGTATAAATACAAGTGGTATTTTTTTCTGATTGCAATTCATGATGAACCGGGCAGCTTTGTCGGCAGAATCCGAATATATCACGCCGCCAAGCTGCATTTCTCCTTTCCCTGATCGGTGAACTTTCCGGTCATTGGCGACGATTCCTACAGCCCATCCGTTAATACGGGCATAGGCGCAAAGGATCGTCTTGCCATAATGCTCCTTATACTCAAGTACTGAACCTTTATCAGCCAGACATTCAATAATATCCTGGACTGCGTAAGGTTTGGCATTTCTTGCAGGAAACCTTTTCAAAATTTCATCTTCGCTGAAAGCCGGCGACACGGGTTCGATCCGGTCAAATCCGGCATCCTCGGTTTTCCCGAATTTTTCTACCAAAGCGCGAATTTTATACAGTGCATCCTGATCATTGGCACACTTATAATCGGTTACTCCGGAAATATTACAGTGGGTTCGGGCACCTCCCAGCGTTTCATTGTCTGTGTCTTCACCAATTGCCGCCTTGACAAGGTAAGGTCCTGCCAGAAAGATAGAACCAGTTTTTTCAACAATCAGGGCCTCATCGGACATAATCGGCAAATAGGCTCCCCCAGCAACACAGGCACCCATGATCGCGGCAATCTGTGGAATTCCCATACTTGAGAGCCTGGCATTGTTGCGAAACATTCGACCGAAATGCTCTTTATCAGGAAATATTTCATCCTGCATCGGTAGAAATACGCCTGCGCTATCCACGAGATAGATCAGCGGAAGCCTGTTTTCCATGGCTATCTCCTGGGCGCGAAGGTTCTTTTTAGCCGTTATTGGAAACCACGCTCCGGCCTTGACCGTGGCATCATTGGCTAGAATCATACACCATCTGCCAGACACCTTCCCGATGACTGATATAACCCCTCCGGCAGGACACCCGCCATATTCCTCGTACATTTCGAAACCGGTGAAGGTTCCTATCTCAAATGAATCCTGACCCTTGTCCAGTAGATAAGTAATTCTGTCCCGCGCAGTCATTTTCCCCTGAGCCCTTTGTGCTTCCGCCTTGGCAGAACCACCACCTACTGAGATTTTTTCCACATCGCGCTGAAGTCTGCTCAATAATAATTTAAAATGATCTTCATTGAAATGAAGCTCCTTCTCCTCGTTTGTCATCCGGGATGGGTTTATTTGTAAAAACTATAAGGATATTCTCCGTCGTATTGTTCATAAATGCCATTGAGCAGAACTTTCGAATCGGATTTTTGAATGGCCTGAATCAGTTCATCGACATTCCGGATCTTCTTACGGTTAACAGAGGTAATAATATAGTTAGGGGCCATGTTGGTGTTCCAGATCCGGCTATTGCGGAGGATATTGATTACGCGAACGCCCTGAATCTGCAAGTCATTCATTTCCTTCTGACTTAGATCCCTTACTTCAATGCCGTATTCTACAAGTATAGGATCCTTACGCGTCGCAATTAATTCCGTTGAATTGACCTGATTCTTCAATATCGCCATTGTTTTTGCAAGGGCCTTCTCTCGCCAATAAGTAATTGATATCTGAGTTCCCGGTCTGAGTACACCAATAATTTCCTGCAATTCTGATACATTGTTGATATTGTGTCCATTAATCTCCAATATAATGTCATCTGGCTTCAGTCCGGCGACATCTGCAGCACCACCTTTGGAAGTGTTGCTAATATAGACTCCGGCAACTTTCGCTAGACCAAATGTCTTTGATTTTTGGTCATCCACATTTTCAATCGTTACACCCAACAACCCGCGTTGTACGGCTCCAAATTCCTTCAGATCCATGATCACTTTGTTTACCAGGTTACTCGGTATGCTGAATGAATAACCTTCGTACCTGCCGGTATAGGTCATAATCGCGGTGTTAATACCGACCAACTCTCCTCTGGTATTAACCAGGGCTCCTCCACTGTTTCCTGGATTGACTGCTGCGTCGGTCTGAATAAATGATTCTATCCGGTATTGCTGCGCATTCAGAATATTAATATTCCTGGCCTTGGCTGAAATAATGCCGGCGGTTACAGTAGATTGAAGCTTAAATGGGTTGCCAACTGCCAATACCCATTCACCAACCTGAGCTGAATCACTGTTGCCGAATTCTAGGTATGGAAGGCTGCTATCCTCTATTTTAATCAGCGCAATATCTGTATTCAGATCAGTGCCAATCAGCTTCGCAGCATATTCCCTGTTGTCATTAAGAAGAACTTTAATATTATCGGCTTTTTCAATCACGTGATTGTTCGTGACAATGTAGCCGTCCGGAGAAATAATTACGCCTGACCCGGTTGAAGTCCCCTTGTCCACAAAAAATGACTTAGAATCCTCTGTGGCCTGGCTTTCGATAAATACTACAGCAGGCGTAGCGATCCTTGAGGCCAGCACGAAATCCGACATTTGATTGCCGCTCAGTTGACTGCGGGTGAAGCTGACTTTTCGCTCCCAGTTCTGATTGAGTGCGATTTGATTTTTGATGGATTTGAAATAGGCATTCTGCCGTTCGCTCTGAAGCCAATCATACGCGATCAGACTTACTAGTGAACTGATGACTGCAATGGCGATCATCAGCAAAACAGGAGACCTTTTCATTGATTATATATTAAAATTTTTCATAATATATCAAATACTGTGCCTGATTTGTAAAGCCACTAGTATAACGTAAAATGTAGCTCTCAGGTTAACGAATAAGATTTAAACTTCCCTTAAGAGTCTTAAAAGAAGCGGCCTGACAGGTCTTAATAGTAAGGATGACAATATAAGTATCAGCCGGAGCCTGCTGTCCTTTATAATAACCGTCCCAGGCTTCATTTTGGTCCTCTGTCTCAAAAACAACTGCTCCCCAACGATTATATATTTTTAGCAGATAATTGCCTTTGCCAAGATTTACACCCGATTCATTGTAAGGTTTAAAAGTGTTATCCGTTTGCTCACCTGGAGTAAAAACGTTAGCAAGCTTGAAATTACGCATGGCCAGACTATCGTCCAAATTGGCAGCAATGAATATGCTTGCTTTACCACATCCGTTTTTATTCACAATTCGCAGTTCATATTCACCGGGCTGGCTTATCAAAAGTTTATTGGAAAAAGGATTAACCGGATTTTGATTCAAAAACCATTGGAAGGTTACTGAATCCTTCGGAAACCTATACTGCGTCGCTTCGAGAAAAGTAGTATCAGCATAAATCGTTGTATCAGAACAAATTGTGAATTCCTGGCGGGTATTATCTAGGCTGTCAGGCAATGCGATCAATGAAGGTATATCAAAAAATATATCGACAAAACAGTTTCCTCCGTTACGATCAAAAATCCTTACCTTATAAGAGCCTGGTGTAAGATTATTGAAATAAGTGATCGTATCCTCTCTGGAGCCATTAAGACTAAGTTTGAATGGACCACTACCGGACAAAATTCTGATACGCGCCGAACCATTGGCCATATTGGCACACGAAGGTGTTAGTTCCGGTTTAGCAACAGAAATTACGGTATAGGGTATCACAACTACCTTCGCAGAATACATACAGCCGTTTTTGTAATGGGCAATATAACTGTGTGTACCTTCCAGCACAAAGGTTATCGAACGCCCCATTTCAGAAGATGCTACTTTTCTATTCAGAATATCAAACCATTCAACTGAATCTATTTTGCTAAAATCTGTTACTGTATAAGTAATGATTTTATTCTGACAATCGAACCACAAGGTGTCCTTAACCGACAGCTTTGGCGCCAGCGTGTCGATTGAAATCATGAGTGTATCACTTACCGAACATACCGGATTAGGTGTCACGACAGATGCAATAAAAACACCCGGTTGCCTAATGGTTTGGGGATTATTTCGCTGGTTTGCACTCGATATCCCTGGACCGACCCATCTAAAATCATAAGTTGGTTTTGTGTCAACGACTTTGGCAAGAATGTTCAGCGTGTCATGAATACAATTAAGAGTCTGATCCGCGCCGAGATCTACCGATGGCCTGACCAGATTTTCCGTAACATAGACTGTATCGTATCCTACACAATTGTTTCGTTTGTCGGTGATGGTGAGTATATATTCACCAGGTCTGGAAACCGTCGGAGTCAGGTTGCCACTGTTGGCCCCGTTAATTCCTGAACCCCTCCAGTTGATCGTCGCACTGACAATCGGGATATTCACGCTTCCGGACAATATAACCGCTGTCAATTCACAAGTTATCGTTCGGTCAGGACCCGCGTTGACGAATGGCCGGTCTCCCGAATCACTCACTGTTACACTATCCAATGCAGAACAGTGACTTGCGCTGTCATATACATAGACATAGTATTTGCCAGCCTGATGAACGATCACGCTGTCGATATTTTGCGCAATAATGCCACTTGGACCCGACCACGCATATCGAAGTTTTTGGCCCGTTGTCCCAGCAGCACTTAGAATCGAAGAATCAATGATACACCCGAGATCATTGCGTTTAATTAACTTGATCATCACAATTGTATCAGGTGCATCGACAATTACTATGGATGAATCTGAACAATGAGATTCGGGATCCATAATTAAAAGTTTATATATCCCGGGAATCCCAACCTGTATTCTGGAATTACGCTGCTTACTTGTATCAACTCCTGGTCCAGACCATACGATGATATCTGTCGCTATAAATGTACTTTTCGTTCCATCCAGGGTTACTACAGTAGAATCACAAAACAAATATCGATCTGGGCCTGCATCTGCATCAGGACGCCTGAAATTGCTGGATATTATCACAGTATCCCTTGAGATACAATTATTGTTGAGATTGCGAACGGTTACTACATATTGTCCTGCCTTATCGATCTGAGGATTGATCTCACGAAGGTTCTGGCCGTTTATCGCAGGACCCTGCCAGGTAAGGCTGAATCCGGCACCGGAATCTGATCCGCTACCCTGTAAGTTAATTTTGGAATGAAGACAATTGATAACAGAGTCTTGTCCAGCACTGGCAATCGGCAACATGGTATCAATTGATACGTATAATGTGTCTGCACCGGTGCATCCACTGATGCTGTCAAATACCGTAAACCAGTATTTACCCGGGACATTGACAATCGGAGACAGTGAATCCTTATTGGATGATGTTATGCCAGGACCGTTCCATTCAAATCTTCGGGCCAACCCAAGATCGGGATCAATCGGAGAAATTTTGACCTGCTTTATCGTGCAATTGAGAATTAAATCATTACCAAGAACAGGTTGTGGTGAGTTATAGACCTTAAGGCTAACCGAGGCTTCAGAAATACATTCATTGGCATTGATAATACGCACAAAGTATGTGGCATCCACCGATGGACAAACCCGTATACTGCGAACCGTGTCCAAAACATCCCAGATAACAATATTGCCGGACTCAGTCTCAGCTGTAAGATTGACACATTCACCGCGGCAAAGTATCTTCTGGTCTGCAACAACTTTTACTGACGGTGTATCCACCAGACGAACAATCACTGAGTCTCGTCCCTGACAACCATTGTTATTGATTGTTGTCAATACTACCTTGCCCGGCTCCGTTAACCGGATACTTTTGGTAGAATCACCATTGTTCCATTGATATTTAAAATAGTCTTTGTCTGCTTCAAGGAGAACAGAACCTCCGACACATAAAAAATCCGGACCATTGATCAATGGTTTTTCTTCAGGAATAAAAACAAGTCTTGTCAGGTTACAATTGAATTCCGGAACGCCCGGCAATACAAACGAACTGAAATTAACAGTCGTCCCATTACAAAAACATCTATCCTGATTTGTCTCTCTGATCTGGTAAAAAGTTATTGTGTCATAACTCCATTTTTCACGCCATACTATATCAAGATCTACTTTATTGCGCAATGGAATTGGGTTGAGTTGGTTATCTGTCGAATACAACTCAAAACTGATATCATTAGGTCCGTAATAATCACCGCCCATCGGGACATAAAGAAAATACTTGAATCCAGCTTTTTCCACATAATTGCTCGTACTGAGCTGGATAAAACCAGTATCATTTTTTAAATACCAGTTGCCTCCTTCATGTACGGGGATGACGGCAAAAAAGGTATCGACTGCAGAAGTATCCGTACAGGCAGTGCGATCTATATTAAAACATTTAGGCAATGGGCATTTCAGTTCTAGCTCATCAAGTATGGATCCTGAAATCAGGTTAAAAAAAGGATTGAATCGGTTTTGAATGAGCTTCCTATTGGCATCAAATCTTAAAAAAGCATTTTGACTGGTATTCCATTCTACTGAATCCACTGCCGACATGATGTGGACTGAATGCGTGATACTGTCTGCTATGCAATTTGATTTTGCGCCATAAATCGTTGGTTCGGCGCTGTATACTTCACAATCACCCTTCATTTTAAATTTCCAATTAGGCAGCGGAGGAATGATACCTGGTAAAATTCGGGTAGCGCCGCAGCTGTCAGCGGGGCTAGGCTGGCAAGCCACAACCTGATAATCCAATCCGATTGAATAACTGATATCCTGCAGGCGGAATGAAGTGTTCTCAAACTCAAGAGTAACCGTATCGCTTCCCACACATGAATCAGTGTTGACTGTGTAGACGAAATTATAGATCCCGCAGCCCGCTACTTTAGCACTAGCCTGGCCTGGCGAAATACTGTCGAGGCTGATAATCCTGATATCATTTACATCGCAGATATAACTCCATTGACCTCCCTCTGGGCTACCTTTGAGTGTATAGCTGAGTCCGCAAAAAAGGCTGTCCCTCCCCGCAGAGACGCAATTTTGACCTGCAAGGTCATGAATTGTTCCTGAGGCCAGCGCACAGATCAAGGGGAATATCAAATTTTTAATCATTGGAACAGGTTCTTTTGCCAGAAGAATACCCTTCCGGACATTGAAACTACAAACATACAAAAAACGTCTAATCTATTTCCTGCTGACAATCGCAGGATCTATCTGATTTATGCTTCTTATTCCGCTGAGTCTCATGACAATTTCAAACTCAGCGGATATTTGTTGAACATAAGCATCCACTCCCTCAGCACCAGCTAATCCAAGCGCATAGACATAGGGTCTTCCCAAAAGCACAGCTTTTGCGCCCAACGCTAGCGAGATGAGCACATCGGTTCCTGTACGAATCCCGGAATCTAGAATCAAGGGAAATCCCTCCGGGACTACTTTTTTAATTGCACTCAGGGCATCCACAGAAGAAATAACCTGGTCAATTTGTCTCCCACCATGATTGGATACGACGATTCCATCCATTCCGTAATCCAGCGCTTTGATTGCATCTTCAGGCCTTAAAATACCCTTCAATAGAATAGGGAGCTTTGTTTTTTGCCTGAGCCAGCTGATGTCCTTCCAACCCAGGTCTGTTTTGGAATAAATATCAATGAATTTTCTGACCGCGCGCAAAGGGAGATCGCTACCAATATTTGCCCGCAGACCTCCTGGAAATTGTTTGTAAATTTCAAAAACGCCGGCGATCATACGCAGGTTGAATCTTCGGTTCGTGAGTCCGCCTTGTGGCATCTCTTGAAGCAGCCTGAGGAATACCGGATCAGAGGTATACTGTGCGAGCCCCTTCCCATAGAGGAATGGTAAAAAGGCGTTGTCGAGATCCAGTGTGCGCCAACCCAGGATGGTTGTATCCAATGTAAGTACAATTGCCTGATAACCTGATTGTTCTGCCCTACAGATCAAGCTTTCTACCAATTCATAACTTTTGCTGAAATACAACTGAAACCAGCGCTCACGTTGCGCCAGGGCAATTGCAACGGACTCCAAGGAATGGGATGCCTGATTGCTGACAATCATCGGAACCCCATTATTCAGGGAAGCTTTGGCCAATTCAAGATCTCCGTGTTGATGTACCATGCCAAGAACGCCGATTGGTGCAAAAAGAAAGGGCCTGGGTAGATAAGTCCCCAATACATTGGTCGACATTTCTATTTCATCCATCCCCCTGGCCATCAATGGCCTGATGAAATAAGAATCAAATCCATCCCTGTTATTTTTCACACCCTGATGCCTTCCAGCTCCGGTTTTGATATAATCGAAAGCTTTTTTAGGCAATTGCTTGGCTGCCAAATGTTCAAGCTCCTCAAATGTAAATGGAATCGTAAATTTTCTACCTGCAAGCCCACGGGTATAGACCTCACGCAAAGTGTCCAGTGCATTGAAATGCCCCATCAGGAAAGCTTGATCAGATATTTATTTTTCTTGCCATTTTCCAGCATAAGGTACTTCTTGCGAATAAACTGTGTCTCGTTGACCACCATCTGAGCATCTGAAATTTTACTTTTATTGATGCTTATGGCATTGTTCTGCACGGCATTTCTGACCTCCGTTTTGGATTTAAAAATCGGACAGACTTCCGTCAGAAAATCCGATAGCACCGGATTTTTATCCAACTGATTCCTTGGTATTTCATAACCTGGAATCTCTACGCCAACAGCTTCGTAATCATTATCGTGAAGGCCTTGCAGAAAGTCAATACTGCAATCCTTACTAAACAACAACTGGCTTACACGAAGGACACGCGCAAATGATTCGGCACCGTGTATTCTGGACGTGATTTCTTCTGCTAGTGCTTGCTTGAGGATTCTGGGATCATCCTGATGTGCATCTTCCAGTCGAAGTATATCTTCCTGAGTCCGGAATGAAAAATACCTGAATAACCGGGGGAGATCATTGTCATCTGCATTTAACCAGAACTGGTAGAATTTATACGGGCTGGTCATCCGGGGATCAAGCCAGACATTACCCTCCTCAGTCTTTCCGAATTTTTTTCCATCAGATTTAGTCAATAACGGCGTGGTGATAGCATACGCTTTTGATCCTGATATATTGCGGCCGATATAATCAATGCCGGACACAATATTACCCCATTGATCTGAACCTCCCATTTGCAGTTTGCAGGCATGGTCCCTGTACAGGCAATAGTAATCGTAAGCCTGCACAAGTTGGTAGCTGAATTCAGTATAGGAAATTCCTGTTTCCATTCTTTTGCGGACCGATTCTTTCGAAAGCATATAGTTCACCGTCATGCTCTTGCCCACGTCACGCAAAAAATCCAGCACATTCATATTCTTGTAGAAATCAAAATTGTTGACCAAAACGGCAGCATTGGGCCCTTCGTCAAAATTCAGAAACTTCTTAAACTGCTCGACCTGCCGATCGATGTTAGATTGGATTTCCTCAATGCTCTTGAGCTCTCTTTCTTTGTCTTTGCCTGAAGGATCACCAATCCTTCCAGTTGCACCTCCCATGACCACGATAGGTTTATTGCCTGTCATCTGAAAAAAACTCAATAAAGAGATTTGCACATAATTTCCAAGACCAAGTGAAGGCGCCGTCGGATCAAATCCAATATACCCTACCGCCATTCCATTGTTGATGTAGTCTTCGATACCCGGTGTTACATCCTGAATCAGATTTCTCCACTTCAATTCTTCCAAAAAACTCTTTCTTTGCATAAAATTGCTTCAATGACCGGTCAAAGATACATTATGATCGCTTTGGAAGCAGTAATGTGTTGCACTGTCGCTACGCCAGTTAAAGTTGTTACAAGATGAATGTGAGTCGATTTATTTCCTCGAAAACATATTCAGCATTCAGGCAATCCCTGATCCGCAATATCATTACCATTTCTATTGTGACGACAGCACTGAGCATGACTGTCATGATTGTGGCCTCTTCCGTTTTTGAAGGATTTCAACAACAGATCGCGTCCAAAGTATTTGGATTCTGGGGTCACATACACATCACTGATGTTCAAAGTAATCGAAGCATTGAAGCCATTCCGCTCCAGGAATCCGGAAAGATCATAGATGCCATAAAATCGGCGGACTATCAATCCAACGGGTTCAATAATAATCCGGTTGAAGCCGTACACGGATTTGCTGTCCTTCCGGCGATTTCAAGTCACAGTAATCAATATGAAGGAATTTTTATTAAAGGGGTCGACAAGGATTTTAACTGGGAATTTATGCACCGGTTTATTAAATCCGGACAAGTCATAAGTTTTGAAGACTCTGTTTTCTCAAGGGATATCATTCTTTCGCAACAAATTGCTGACAAGCTGAATATACAGTGTGGCGAAGAACTGGTCATGCACTTCTTCCTTGACAACAAGCATATTCAGCGCAAACTAAGGCTCTCAGGAGTATACAGGACAGGGCTTGAAGATTACGACAAGAAATTTGCCATTGCAGATATCCGGTTGATCCAACAATTGATGGGTTGGAAACCCGATCAGGTTACAGGCCTGGAATTATTTGTCAAGAACCTTGGTCAGGCTGATTTGGTCAATGATTTTCTCTATCATGAAATTCTTCCAAACTCCTCTTATTCCGAGACCATCCGTAAAAAATTTCCGAATATCTTTGAATGGCTGTCACTACAGGATATCAACAAACGCTTTATCCTAGGCATTATTCTTTTGGTATGTATTATCAACATGTCAACCACCATTCTCATTTTGATCATGTCCCGCACCCAGATGATTGGTGTATTGAGTTCGCTCGGTATGTCAAGATGGGACCAGCGCAATATATTCATCCGTTACGGTATCAATATCCTGACGCGGGGAATTTTATTAGGAAACCTGATTGGCTTATCAATTTGTCTTTTGCAATATAAATATAAATTCATCCGGTTGAGTGAGGCGGATTATTATCTCGATCACGCGCCGATTAGTCTCAATCCAATACTAATCATCACTGTCAACGTTGTCTTCTTCATCATTGTTGCAATGAATTTGCTTATCCCTTCGTGGCTCGTCAGCAAAGTTGACCCCGTGAAGGCACTTCGATTCAGATAACGCCTCCGGGAGAAAATGCGAAGTAATATTAGTTTCCGATGGAAGTAAGCTTAAATCTTCTTTCAATGAATATAGAATCAGAAATATGCCGCAAGATTTTTAAGGACGCGATCTTCAACAGAATGTACCGGTGGTTTTTCAAATGCACGACCTGTAATTTTTTCATAAAGCTCGACATACCTTCGGCTCACTTCCCAAACAAAAGAATCAGGCATTTGCGGCATTAGTTCGTGATCCTTCCCTTGAAATCCGTGTTCCATGAGCCATTCTCGGACAAATTCTTTGGATAGCTGGATTTGTGATTTGCCCTCTTCTTGTCTCAACTGATAACCATCTGCGATGTAATATCTGGAACTGTCTGGTGTGTGAATCTCGTCCATCAACATGACGTCATCTCCATGGGTACCGAACTCATATTTTGTATCGACAAGAATCAGTCCTTGCGCAGCTGCCATTCGTGCACCACGATGATACAACGCATAGGCATAGTCATACATCGCATCCAGTATGTTACGGTCTACAATCCTCTGGTTTAATAGCTCCTCACGTGAAATATCCGCATCATGTCCTTCGCTAGCTTTTGTTGTTGGCGTAATGATTGGCTCAGGAAATGGATCTCCTTCCTTGAGTCCATCCGGTAATGTAACACCACATAATTGCCTGATCCCGTTGCGGTATTGCCGCCAGGCATGTCCTGCAAGGTACCCTCTGACGACCATTTCAACAGGTACTGGAACACAATGAACACCAATAGAAACAACAGGATCCGGACTTGAGTGAAGCCAGACCGGGCAAATATCTCTTACCGATTCGAGCGCGTAAACCGCCATTTGATTAAGTACCTGTCCTTTGTAGGGTACAGGCCGTGGCAATATATGATCGAAGGCAGAAATCCTGTCAGTGGTAATGATGATCAGCTGATCACCAAGATCATATACATCTCTTACCTTGCCATGATAAACAGCGCGCTGATTTTTAAAACGAAAATCGGAACGTTGGAGGCAATAATCTTCAGGCGACTGAGCCATATTTATCAGGATCAGATATTTCGCAATGCATTGCGATCCATAAGAATTTCTTTCAGCTCTTTCAATACCGCGTATTCATTTGGGAGCACTCTCTTGAATGCATCTTTGATGGCAATAAATGAACCTTCGGTAAGTTCAGGAATGACAACTTTTACCTTTTCCTTGACGATGTACAGATCATTTCTAATGAGGCTTCTGATCCTTGGGATATCATGCCAGTCTCCTTCTATGGCAATGGTTCGCACCATTCCTTCACCTTCATTACCTGCTCCCAGATCAATGGTATTGAAATCACTGCTTAATTTTTGATACGAAAGATCCGGACCTCTTAAAATCTCAAAGGTGTTTTCTTTGATATGTCCATTCATTAAAAGAACCTCTAATCCCTTTTCATGAATTCTATAAACGATAAGTCTGACCTGATTCCTGAACGTCATGAACGCAAAGGTACAATTCCTTGTGCATTCAAAATTGAATGCATTTAATTTTATTGGCCCAGTATTTGGGGCTTAATCAGTTTGCGCAATCGTCTGAATGCGTGCTCTTTAAGCTGACGAGTCCGATCTACTGATAGGCTGATTGAACGTGCGATATCCTCAACAGTACTGACCGGATAACCATCCAGTCCAAAGATCATTCTGATCACAGTGCCTTCCTTAGGACTAAGATGCTTAATCGCAAAATTAATTTCACTTCGCAGGCTTTCATCCATTAAATTCATATCAGGCGTAAACTGATCTTCGTCTATTAAAATTTCGAGACGTGCCTGGCTGTCATCGTCAGAACTGACTGGTTCATCCAATGAAGAGTGCCGTGCATTGGAAATAAGAATATTACTCATTTCTTCTTCTGGCAGATCGAGTAAATCAGCTAATTCCGAAACACTTGGTTCGCGTTCGAATTCCTGATAGAATTTCTGTTGAACGTTGTTGATTTGACTGATGAGGTTTACCTTGTTATAAGGCAGTCTCACCATTCGGCTGTTTTCAACGATTGCCTGCAGGATTGCCTGACGAATCCACCACACCGCATAGGTAATAAATTTGAATCCTTTCGTCTCATCAAATCTCTTCGCTGCTTTCAGCAGCCCGACATTACCCTCGTTGATCAGGTCATTGAGTGAAAGACCGTTATTTTGATATTGCTTTGCAACGGAAACAACGAATCTCAAGTTACTGTTGACCATTGTCTCGAGCGCCTGCTGGTCACCGCTTTTAATCTTTTTGGCAAGTTCAACCTCTTCTTCAGGGGTGAGCATCGCGATTCTGCCGACTTCCTGCAGATATTTTTCAAGCCCTTCGCTCTCCCTGGAGGTGATCTTCTGAGATATTTTTAATTGACGCATGTCTATTACAAAGCCATGAAAAGATAAAAAAGTTTCAAAGCTGGCATCCAAAGATCATAATTTAAATGAAATTTATAGGCATTCTACATTGAATTTTCAATGGAAATGCGCTATTGATCTATTTGCCATAATTATTGATTAGACGCGAATAAGATGGCTGCGGATAAAAAAAATCCCCCGGATTTCGCCGGAGGATTCTTCTTTCAGGTTAATATCAACAGTAACAACTATTTAATTATAAAGCTCATGATATTTCGGGCTACGTCGGTTCCCAGTTTTCTTCCGTTCTCAACGCTGGTCCTAAAATGAACGCCTGTGTAAATATCGCCCTGCGAAGCTTCTATCGCAAGCGCTTGGAATGAATCAAAACTTCTTGAAGAATTACGCAAATCTGGCCGCTCGAGCTGGGTTTTATCAGTAAAAGCTTGCCTGTATCCGAAGAAATTGCTGAGTATCTCAGCTGCAGCCGCATAGCAAACCGCCTGATCTGACACACCTTCAGGAATTGGTTGTGATTTATAGATCGGCTGAAAAGTTCTGTCAATAAACTGCCGGGCGTACGTTGACACACGCAGCAGTTTTCTAGTATAGTTATACTGGTAACTGCTGATATAGGCATCATGAATGGCGTAAGACAACTTGGCCAGCATCTCCAATGCCTGAGGCAAGCTTTGCTGCTTTTCAGCCATCAGCTGGAGCGCGAGGAGAAAGTTGTGATAAAGTGGCTGGGCATTCGCCCCCATGTCCCTGTTAAAGTAGGCGGCATCTTCTTTTTCGGTTTCTGAGATGGCCTTTGTTCGATTGTATACCTCGACCGCTTCTGCATACATATTGGATGTAGAAAGATTGCTGTATACGAGTTCTTTATTGAATAAAGTAACATTGGTATCGACATTCAGAACAGGTCGGCAGGCTCCCCAGTATGGCAGGAGCACCCTTGGTGTATAATCCGGTGTTGTGGGTATCCAGAGGCCCTCACTTTTAGGTATACTGTATGATTGAGGATAGAGGTCCAGATAAGCCTCATTCATGCCATCTGTCTCAGCAAAACGAAGTACTGCAAATGCCAGCAACTTGCCATAGGCAGCTGAATTGGACAGCATAACGGAATCCAACTGAGAAGCAAAATGATGCTGCATGTCATCATGCACTTTCCGCGCACGGGCATTGGCTTCATTGGCAGATCCAAAGACATTTTCTACATACACCTGCGCCGCCTCATTGGCTACAATGGCCCAGTTGTACTCAAGCGATTGATCTGGTGACGGAAAACTAAATCGGAAACCATCTGCGGAATTACGGTACGAGCTCATACCCGGTATACCGCGATAAAGGCTTTCATGCATGAGCATTGAAAAATAACTCATAGACCTCGCCATGACCGGCTCAGCAAATCCATTGCATTTGGGGCCCAGTTCGAGGCACAATGTGTACCAGTTTCTGAGCAGTGAATGGTCTGACAGATCCAGATTGGGGGAGTTGACAACGGGTTCTTCCTTTCTGCATGAACTGGCAAAGGCCAATAATGCAAAAGCTAAAACCCTCAGGTTCAAGGTTCTAAAACATTTCATGTTGGTGAATTTTGTATTAAAAAATCAAAATCAGTCACAAATATATTATAACTTTTTATAATATGTTTGCTTTTTGACAATGATTTTTAAAAATTATTCACTTCCTATTTGTCCTTTTCGTTCGTTTTGAGCTTAAATATCTTGTCCATGACCTCCGGGAGTTGCTCTGCGGAAATCTTTTTTGTTAGTATCTTTTTATCCTTATCCAGGATGTAAACCTGTGGCGTACTTTTCACGTCGTAAAGCAGCCTGTAATTGGAGACTCCTTTGGGATCTGAAGTGTTTATCCAATCCCCAAGTTTTACATCAGGATTATCCCAGCATTTGGCTTCTTCCGCACCGGATTTGTTGCATACTGCAAAAATTTCCACCCCTTTTGGTTTGTATTTCTTGTAAAAGTCAACAAATGCCGGCATTGATTTTTTACAGTGCCCGCAATCCGGTGCCCAAATTAGAAGAATCGTATAATCTGCTTTGACCGAATGCAGTGTAATTGGAATGGAGTCCCTCGTGTAGACTATAAAGTCAGGTGCTATTTTGTCGATTAGTAGTGGTTTGAGTGCGTGCGCATCTCTGATAATCTTGGCAAGTGATTCTTTGTCTATCCAGGGTGCCTTACCCTTTTCATAGTAATTTTCAACGAGATGAACATAGACGCCGTCCATGCCGACATACTTGCTATTGGCTACACTGGAAAGTTGCGTTGACAGCAGAAACCGGTAAACTTCTGATTTTTCGTCACACCGCGCCAAAAGACCATCCAGCTCCTTACTGAGTGAGTCCGGATGTTGACTTACAAGATTAGAAAGGTACTTATCAATCCTTGGCTGGAAGAAAGGCATTCTTAAAACCCGATCGTCCTTGAAATCCGTGTAGTCAAAATAATGTGCTTTATAATATCGGTAGAGCTTTTCATTTTTTTCTTCTTCGTTGCCTTCAAATTCTGGCAATTCAACTTCTTTGGTGCTCCTAATCATCAGCCCTAGAATGCTTTTGCCTTGTTCACTGATCACTTTATCCTGAAACACCTTTACTTCCTTATCCAGTCCTTTCAGGCGATCGTCGAGAGATCTGCGAAGAATTGTATCTTTAGAATCCTTCAATTGCCTGGTCAGGGAATCGGCAATCACCCTTCTTCCGGACACAAAGCTCACATAATTCATAAAATCCTGATTCAGCCTCGAGTTTTTGAACTTCAGATTTTTAGCCAAATCTGTTTTATCGGTTTCAATCGTAAATTTCTGTTTATCATAGTCTACAAGAAACTGGCAAAAATCATGTTCAGGCTGTGTAACAAGGAGGTACATACCTGGCTCGAGCACGGTGTCTCTCTTGAAGACAAATTCACCGTTTTTGCCTATCGCGGTGTCCTTGATGTATTGTTTGTCTCCATAGTGATATCCCAATAACAAGGTATCCCTGGTGTAATTCTTTACTTTGACCTTAATCTCATAGTTCTGTCCCGCAAGGGTCAGACTGTAATAAAATAACACTGACAAAGCAAATAATCTGCTGTTCATGGGCGAATAATATAAACCGGTTTGTTCAGATCAATAACGATCTGAAATTTAATAAATTATAATGAATCAAGCCTGAAAAAAGTTTAATTTCCAAATCAAGTTAACCCCTAATTAAGAATTAAATTAACTTAAAATATTCAAATTAAGCCATCAACTGATGCACTAAATATTGATTTTCAACTGATTAGCAAGAAGATAAAGTACCGCCATCCTTACCGCAACACCATTCTCAACCTGATCGAGAATAATCGAATGTGGACTATCTGCGGCGTCCGTAGAAAGCTCTACGCCCCGATTGATTGGGCCAGGATGCATCAGCACCAAAGGCTTACCGAGTTGATCCAGTTTTTCCCTTGTTATCCCAAAGAACCTGGCGTACTCATTGGCCGAAGGAAAATATTGTAATTGCATCCTTTCGGTTTGAATCCTGAGTACATTGGCTACCTCACACCAGTTGAGAACACTATCCAGGTCCCAGTCCACTTCAACCCCCAGGCTGGCGATGTGCTTTGGAATCAGAGTTGGAGGCCCACAGACCCTAACTTTGGCACCTAACTTGCGCAGACACAAAATATTCGAAAGAGCTACGCGTGAATGAAGAATATCCCCGATAATGGCTACCCTTACGTCGCGGATCCTTCCCAGCGCCTCCTGAATCGAAAACGCATCCAAAAGTGCCTGTGTCGGATGTTCGTGTGTACCGTCACCGGCATTAATAATGCGGGCATTGACCCGCTTGGAAAGAAACTGTGCCGCACCAACAGAAGAATGACGAATGACAATCATGTCTACTTTCATTGCCAGTATGTTCTGAACAGTATCCAAAAGTGTCTCTCCCTTGCTGACCGATGAACCCGAGCTTGAAAAATTGATTACGTCCGCTGACAAACGTTTTTCTGCCAGTTCAAAAGACAGCTTCGTCCTGGTTGAATTCTCAAAGAACATGTTGGCTATGGTGACATCCCTGAGCGAAGGAACTTTTTTGATGGGTCGGTTTATGACCTCTTTGAACTGATGTGCGGTATTGAGAATCAGATGAATGTCCTCAGTTGTCAATTCCTTGATTCCGATCAGATGCTGTGTTGATAACTTCTTTTCAGTCATTGGAATTCTTTTCTGAATCAAAAAAAATAACCCTGTCCTCCCCTTCTATTTCCTGCAATTCTACTTTGACATAAGCATCCTGAATTGCGTCCACACGCAACCCGGAATAATTTGCCTGAATCGGAAGATGTCGGTTAAATCGCCGGTCAATCAAAACCATCAGCTCAATCGACGCCGGGCGTCCAAAATTGGATAAGGCTTGCAAAGCGGCCTGTATCGTCCTGCCTGTGTATAAGACATCATCAACCAGAATAACCTGGCGCTCCTCAATCAGAAAATCCATTTCGGTCTCCTGGGCTTGTAATATCCTGTTGTCTTTACGAAAGTCATCCCTGAAAAAGGTGATATCGAGTTTGCCAAAAAAACGGGGAGAACTACCTTTGAGTTCGGCCAATCGTCGATGAATCCTCATCGCCAGATCCGCACCTTTTGTCTGAATACCGACGAGACAAAGGTTGTCAAAGTCCTCGTGACGCTCAATAATCTGATAACACAGCCTGTCGATGGTCCTCATCAACTGCGCCTGATTAAACAGAACTTTTCCCTTTTTGCGCATGCCTCTGTTATGCAACGGCAAATATAATTGAAATCGGGCAGAGAAATCGTTTTGGCCCATTACAAGAGCCGTACGGATGTCATCAAAACTGAAAATCCCTGTTTTACAATTCCGTATAAAGAATTATACAAAACCCTCATGGTCGGGGCTAGAACCTGTTACCGGCTATCCAAAATTCTTAACAGAATTTCTTGCTACTTTGATGCACTTCGGAATCAAGCGTTCAAAAACGAAAATCAAAACAATAAGAAGTAGTAATTTCATTACAGCGAATTTTAAAGTGAAAAATTACGGACTGCAGTTCGCTGACCCTTGAATAACGAACAAGCGCTTTATGTCGCTGCTTGCTCGATGATGCAGTCAGGATTTCACCCAAAATCTGATCAGGCGAATCAGCAGATTAAAAAGAAGGCTCAGTATTATCATCGTTGTGATCGGAAAATAGAAACTGAAATTTTCCTTCTGAATGCGAATGTCGCCTGGGAGCCTTCCCATCCAATGAAGGTATTTTCCAAAACAAAAGTAAAGTAATCCTCCTGCCACGAGCAGCAGACCTAAAACAATTATCCAACGTGCCGTGTCCTGATTCATCTTGAGATGGCAGAAAATTACAAAATTAAATTAGATGGTGATCCATTACTCCCGGAATCCCGTATATTTGATAAAAACAAAAATGAAAAAATTACTGTATTGGCTCGGCTACGTGCTACTGACGATCTTTGGCCTACTTGTCTGTGCCGCATTGTTTGTGTATTTCCGCGGGATACCAAAATATCCCTACAATCCACCGCCCGAGATTGCATCGCTACAGGTGAAAGCAGACAGCCAACGCATAACGAGAGGGGCGAAAATCGCCAGCATGCAATGTGAAGGCTGTCACGCAGATCCCAAAACCGGACTACTTACGGGTCATATTATGACAGACTTGCCAAAGGAGTTCGGCAAGGTGGCCTCAATGAACATAACCCATGATCCGGAATTTGGTATCGGAAAATGGACCGATGGAGAGTTGTACTATTTTCTGCGTACGGCGATCAGGCCTGACGGACATTACAATGCCATTATGGGTGGATATCAGCTGCTTGCCGACGAAGATCTTTATTCAATAATTGCCTGGCTACGATCCGACGCCCCTTCGCTGAAAGCCAGCAAGGACGAATATCCTCCAAACGAGCCTAATTTTTTAGTAAAACTTTTGTGCAACACGCTATTCAAACCCAAACCGCTCCCCTCTTCTCCGATAACGATACCTGATTCAACGCAGTCACTGGCTTACGGTCGATATCTCGCCTGCGCATTGTATAACTGCTATCAGTGTCACAGTGCCGATTTCAAAACAATGAATACCGAAATTCCTGAGAAGTCAGAAGGCTTTTTTGGCGGCGGCAATCCGATGTTGAATTTGGATGGCGAAATAGTGCGCTCAGCCAACATCACCATGAGTCCAACAAATGGTATTGGAAATTGGACTTTTGATGAATTTTACCAGGCAGTTGTCAATGGAAAGAAAAGGAATGGCGGAAGCTTACATTACCCCATGATGCCGCATACTGTTCTAAACACTTCAGAAGTCAGATCAATATGGGAATACCTCAAGACGATACCCATTATAGAGAATAAAGTCGAACGCTATGTAGAGAAAAACTAAGAAGAAGGATAATCAAAAGGCAAAGTGCAACTCCAGAAGTCAAACTAAATTCGCTTACAGAATTTCTTTCGAAATGCATACATATGTGGTTTTGATTTCACTACTCAGAGTGTTTAACTTGTGTATCGGACCTTAATATAAAATTGATCAGGCAGAATAATTCTATCCACAGGCCCCAAATTGACTTTACCAGAGTTACACAACCAGTATAAAAGACCAAAGAAATTGAGCCTTTTCGCGCATTTGGCATTTTACTATTGATTCATCCTAAAAAATCTCATACCAGTTGATTTGTAGAAACCTTCAACGATACAAGCTATTAATTTCATTTGGTTACAAAAGACGAATTATCAGGTTATTTAGTTAATTTTTCAGGACAGGTTCGTCCAACTTCCTTTCTTTCCTTATTTAATAAAATCCTTACCTGCAGATCTCCATCGCGGATCACGGCGTATTGATCCTTATCATCCAGATAGCAGAGGGCTTCTTTTAGGTCTGCTTCGCGTCCTTTAGAATCTTCGAAACCTTCGCTTCTTAAGCGGACACGCCCGTCAGCATAGTAAATTACAAAAAAATAGCGCCCCTGGTGCCGAAAGAAAGCAACCTTGTTCTGCTTGTCACTCAACGGATGTCCAAAGTAATATTTGCAATTTAAGTACTTATTTTCTTTGTCTAAGGCTCTAAAGTCCAAGTCTGAATCAAACAATGTCTCAATTAAATGTACTCTTTGTGTAAGGCCCCTTGCAATTGAATTATTTTCAAGACATGAGCGCCCAATTTCGCGTCCTTTGTCGTCCTTCAAGATTCTGATGCATAATTCTCCATTACACACCACATTATAGTTATCTTCCCCATTGATAAAACGCAAAACTTCGGACAAATGGTTATCCCTCGTCTCGTAGTTACTAAATCCCTCTGAACGCAATTTTACGGTACCGTCCTCCTTGTATATTACGAAATAGAACTTATTTGCATATTTAAAAAAAGACACCCGATTCAATTTGTCAGAAAGTGGGTGGCCATCATATTCCCTGCAAAGCAAATACTTGTTTTCGAGGTCCATAACATTCGAGTGCTAAGATATAGAATCAGAGCAAATACAATGATTTTCTTTTTTAATAATTGAATTATCATGATGTACTGCAAAGTGAATTGCGCTCGACCAAATAGCTCTCGCAACTTTTTCAGATTTCATAGGACAAGATCAGGCGCTCTCTCTATATTTTCTTCAAGGATAGTATAAGATTTGCTGCATTCTATGAGTATAAAATATTTCGCAATACTATCATTATTTCTGAATATGGGTACAATTCCGTTACAGCAATTCAGGATTACGCAACGATCAGATCCACCTTCCATGTGACTACATGCAAACATCATCAAACCAATTTCTGATCAATATATTGTCCAAATCTTAACTTCAATTTACTGATGACTGTTTTATACATTAATTAACCATGATTCACAACCTTTAATTGCCGAAAAAAATCATCCATATTTTTAAGAAGCATAGAAATTATCCTTGTCACGACTTCACCAGCCATTATAATAAATCCATAAGGATTCCGTAAAAATTACCTTATACTTTGCAAAAACTATAAACTTCTTGTCTGATTAGATCGCATCATGAACTTTGATTCCCTAATTTTAATCATGTTTTAACAGGCAACCTAATTACAATCTGGCGCAATTATAAAGTAACTTATCTCCGCTGCACAATGCATTCATCACAACTAAGTTAAGCTTGAAATGAAATTTTAATAGACATGTCAAATAACCTAGTTTTGGTTCGCCGCAGAATGACATTCATGGTCAATTCCTCCAACGAAAATAACTAGTCGGTGTAAGTTTCAGTGCTGAATAATAAGTCTACAGGCTTTAAAAAACAACCAGACTTAAACTACCATAGTTCAATTAGCCTATCCAAATTCAATTTTGCATCCGGGACCTACGAAGACAATTTTATATATTATTAAAATTTAAACTGTATATATAATTGTTTATAAAACATTTAGTATTTTTTAGTCAAACAAAAAAGAATATACTTTTCCCAATACCTTGATCCGTTCGTTAAGCCAATATGGTACAGTATATTTGCACTATTAAACATCATTCCTAAATGAAGAATTTTGTAAGAATACTCATTTTAATATTATCGGGCCACCACCTGTCTTCTCAGATTGTTATCACAGAGATAAACTACAACCCTCCTGAATCCGGGCAAGATTCACTGGAGTATATTGAAATATTTAATCAAACCAGCAGCAACATCAGTCTCAAGGATTGGGTCATTGACGATGCAATTAACATCGTTTTTCCTGACACCTTTATTAACAGCAATAGTTATCTTGTATTATGTGTCAATCAGGCAGCATTCGAAAGTGTATATGGATTCAAAGCTATTCAGTGGGATGCAGGCGCATTGCGTAACGACAGCGAGCTCATTACTTTAAAAGATCAGAACGGCAATGTTGTTGACAGTGTGCGTTATTCCGATATTAATGGCTGGCCTTCGGGTCCGGATGGCAATGGGCCTTCGCTTGAGCTTTGTCGTGTATCAGCAGACAACGAACAATCTGAATACTGGAAAGCTTCGTTAACTAAAGTCGGAATCATCATTAATAATTATGATGTCCGCGGAACTCCAGGTAAAGCCAATAATGTACCATGTGCAGATGTGACGATCGACGTACGTGACTTTAGCTTTAACCCTGCCAACCTTGAAATTCTAGTTGGTCAGCATATCGAGTGGAAAAACAGCAGCGGCAAACACAATGTCGATGGCCTAAAAAATGTGTATCCTAACAATCCTGATGAATTTTACAGCGGACCTCCTGCCGGTGGCAACTGGACATATATAAAGCGTTTTGACATTGAAGGCGACTACAATTACAGGGATGACGCCAATCCAAATACCATGACCGGTAAGATTAAGGTGAAAAAAGTTGACCCCCTTTATCCTCAATATCCGATCGGGTTGGTCACCTCTGTCAAAACAGATGGCACACTGGATTCCAACAACGTACGATGCACCCTGGAAGGGATAGTCTATGGCATCAATTTCAGACCAGCTGGTTTGCAGTTTACGATTATCGATGCATTGAATGATGGCATCTCCGTCTTTCATACCAATAAGAATTTTGGTTACACCGTACAGGAAGGTGATAAGGTCCGCGTTAAAGGAGCAATAGCCTTATTTAACGGATTGGCAGAGATTGTCCCCGATACAATACAATTGATCAGTACAGGAAATGTTCTTTCGCCCGCCCAAACTGTCAGTTCGCTTAACGAGAATACGGAGTCTCAACTTGTCAAATTAAAAAATGTGTATCTTCAGTCGCCGGTGCAATGGACCAAAAACCCGCTTGGTTTTACGGTAAAGGTTACTGACGGAATCAATGTCTATGATGTACGCATTGATAATGACTGTGACCTGGTAAGCAAGGAAGCTCCGGCTGGAAAGTTTGACCTAACGGGTATTGGTTCTCAGAATGACAATATTGCCCCTTATCTTGATGGATATCAGGTATGGCCCCGATATACTAAGGATATTAATCCTTATTTACCTCAAAATAAATACTATAATAAACTTGACATTGGCAAAGTCAGAACAGTCAAAGCCAATGGGGAGTTAGATTCGTTGAAGGTCCGTTGCGAACTTCGTGGTATAGTCTATGGTATAGATTTTGACGGCGGCAATGGTCTTCAGTTCACGCTGCGTGATCTTACCGGAGGAATTACGGTATTTCACAACCAGAAAGGTTTTAATTATAAGGCCACCCAGGGTGATGAAATCATCGTGCAGGGAATTGTTGATCAGTTCAACGGCCAGGCGGAGATTATTCCAGATACGATTGTTCTTGCCAGTGAAAAAAATGCGATCAAGGCCGCTAGAACTGTGAGCCGCCTTGACGAAAGCACGGAGTCAGATCTTGTCCGCCTTCAGAATGTAAATATCGTAGATATAACAGATTGGATTGGTAACGGCACAACTTTCAATGTCAGGGTCTCTGACGGCACAAGTGAGTTTTTAATTAGAATTGACAATGACTGTGCACTGAGCAAGATTAATGCTAAGGGCAAGCTAATCAATGTCACCGGAATTGGAAATCAATTTGACAATGAATTACCCTATACTGAAGGATATCAGCTATGGCCCCGATTCCTGGAGGATATCGATTTTCTGAGCAGCAGTTATGATATTGAAAACAAACCCGTCCGCCTTCTTCCGAATCCGGCCCGTGACAGGGTACGTATTGTCGCTGAAAGTGAATCTCCAGGAGAAATTGACATTTACACTTTGGATGGAAAATCAGTTTCCCATTATTCCGCAGGGCACACAGAGCTTGAACTCCATCTTGAACCCGGACTGTACGTTGTTCGTATTAAAGCCGTTGAGGGATATTATTATATGAAACTGATGATTGAGTAAAATGCGGGTAGGCCTGTGCCTTTCAGGTGGAGGCGCAAGAGGTTCATTTCACATTGGAGTCCTTCGTGCACTCGAAGAAAATGGCATTAGACCCGAGATCATCTCTGGCACGAGTGCAGGGGCATTGATCGGAAGTCTCTATAGCGCCGGTCTTGACGTTAGCCGGATGCTGGATATAGCTACACATACAAGGTGGTATCATTTTCTTGGCCCGCATATACCTGATTCAGGACTAATTCCACCCGACTACCTTGAGAAATTGCTAGTGGAAAATCTTCCAGTACAGCAATTTGAAGATCTGCTGATTCCGTTCATATGTACCGCGAGTAATATGGATACCGGAGAACTACATTATTTTGAAAACGGCAACCTGGTTCCTCCAATTATTGCATCTTGCGCAATTCCGATTGTCTTTAAGCCAGTTACCATAGGGAACGCCAGGTTTCTTGACGGTGGAATACTGATGAACCTTCCCTGTTCTGCAATCAGAAGCCGTTGCGACTTATTGATAGCTTCCAATGTAATACCAAGTTACACTTTGCCACCTGGAATACCTACCAGTTACAGCAACATTATGACAAGGGTTCTTGAGCTATCAATCATCAATACCATGCAATCCCAAATTCCTCTTGCCGATCTATTGATTGAAGATGCACGCATCAATCAGTACAGTCGATTTAATCTGAGGAATGCCTTGCAACTTTATGAACTCGGATATGATGCAGCCATTTCACAACTCAATAAATTTAAATTATCAGCTATTAAAGATCATTAAAAAATTTTGATTTTTCCTCTTCATTGGACATTACTCGATTCAATGTCACCACATCAATTTGTTTAGCGTTTTTTTTGATATTTTTTGAAATGCAATCATAGTATGAAGACCCTGGAATAGAATATATATACCGAGAATAGCCTAAATTGATAGTTCAAAATCTGATTTATTAGTGGTCTCTGCATTCAGCGAATGAGATGATTCAATCATTATAATTCAGAACAGAATTAATTCTCGCAGTTCCTTCACAATGATCCCGAGGACACTTTTTGATTAAAAATCCGTCAGTGGATCATTCAGTTAATAAGTCAACGCCACGTGTAAATTTCGTTGTTTAGTATTAACATGTGTTTCTGTAGTCTTACTCATTCACGAGTTGATCACGGTCAATGCTTCACAAGCTGTTCCAAAATTATCAATTAAATAAAATTACTAATAGAAGGCAACTTACTATGATAGTAAGTTATATTAGACCAGCTTCAACCGGTACATCTTCAGAAAAAGCCACTTCAATATTTTGTTTGACTGTCGTTGCAAGGCGGAGACCCACATAATCTACACTAACAGGGTAAGATTTGTGCATACGCTCAATAAGGACGCAAATTTCCAGGCTTTTGAGTAACACTTCCATCATTGGCTGCATGGCAAAAAACAATGTTCTTCCAGAGTTGGCAACATCATCGACTACGATGACCACTTTTCCAGAGAGTTGGTCGACCGGGATATCTAGTTCGGCCCTGGTCTCAAGCGGTTTAGCCGGATTCAACTTAAGCCTGCAAAGACGAATGTCTTTCATTCCTATTGCCTTAAGTCTTTGACTGAGGTCTGAGGCCATCAGATAACCTTTGTTATTAATCCCTGCCAGTATGAGCTGTCCAGAATCCGCATGGCGCTCAAAGATTTCCGAGGCGATGCGCTGCAGTTTGTTGCCAATTTGAGTTGAATTTAGAATTACCATATGATCGGTCACCTTATATTTAAGCCTTTAATTGGCCGTTAAAAGCAAAAATAATAGATTGTCATGATTCAGGTACTGATGTTTTGCCTTCTCAGTTTCGGGATATTCCGAATAGCTTGGAAAGGGTTCAGCAAGGTCTACTTCAACATCATGCTTGGAAGAGATGAGCATGTAAATGGAAACAAGGGCAAGCGAATTCAGCAAATGTTACTTTTTGCATTAGGTCAGAAAAAAATGTTTGAAAGACCTGTTTCCGGGATTTTTCATTTTTTCATCTACGCAGCATTCATTTTTACCCAAATTGAACTGATTGAAATTATCTCTGATGGTATTAGCGGTCATCACAGACTATTTGCCGAACCGCTGGGTAAATTCTATCATTTCCTCATTAATTTTATTGAAATGCTGTCACTGCTTGCATTGGCAGCAACGCTCATTTTTTTATCCAGGCGGAATATTATTCGTTTATTGAGATTTCAGAAACCTGAACTTCGCGGATGGCCATCTATGGACGCCAATTTGATTTTGTTCGGTGAAATTCTTCTGATCATCGCTATTTTTACAATGAACAGTGCGGATCAGCAACTCCAGATCCTTGAACCGGGCCACTACCCTTCCACAGGAAGGCTTTTTCTTTCCGGTGTTGTGTCTGACCACCTCAATAGCTTTCCAAAAGACTATCTGGTGTATATGGAACGAGCGGGATGGTGGATTCATGTTCTCGTTATTTATGGATTTATTATATACTTGCCCTATTCAAAACACCTTCATATTTTTCTTGCATTCCCAAACAGCTATTTTTCAAATATTGAGCCTCGCGGCAGCATGTCGAACATTCCTGAAATCGAAAATGAAGTCAGGGGTATGTTTGGACTGACTACCCAGGAAATTATTTCACCAAGGGATTCATTTGGGGCCAGTGATGTGACTGAGTTAAGCTGGAGACAACTACTGGAAGCCTACAGTTGCACAGAATGCGGTCGTTGCACATCCGTTTGTCCAGCCAATCTAACCGGAAAAAAGCTAAGTCCGAGGGCGGTCATGATGTCTATTCGAGACAGAGCTGAAGAACTTGGCGAATTCCGCCGCATACATAAAGACAACAGTGCTCAGGATGGTAAAAACTTATTTGACTATATTTCCCGAGAGGAGATCTACGCCTGCACCTCCTGTAATGCATGTGTTGAAGCCTGCCCGGTACTAATCAATCCACTAATACCGATCCTCGAAATGAGAAGAAGTGACATTTTGATGAACAGCAAGGGCCCTTCAGACTGGCTTCCTATGTTTAACAGTCTTGAAAACAATCAATCCGTATGGTCTATGTCTGAAGCACGCGATGCCTGGAAAAACCACTAAAATGAAAGTGCTTCGTACAATACTTGTAATTCATTTGTTGTCTTGGACAATAAGTTTATCAGGGCAACAAACTTTTTCTATTGTTGCAACAGATAGTATCACCAGAGAAGTTGGCGGCGCCGGTGCAACATGTCTGAGTATTGACCGCGAAGGATTTGAGGCGCTGATCATTTCTGATCTTTATCCCGGCCTTGGGGCAATTCATACCCAATCCTATTGGGATGCAAGCAATCAATATAATGCAGGTAGCCGAGCATTAGATGGGCTTAGTGCACCGGAAATAATTGAGTGGCTCGTTGGCAATGATGTGAGCAACGATCCTTCGATTCGCCAGTATGGCATTGCGTTGTTCAGACCAGATGGTTCAAACAGTGCAGCAGGTTATACCGGAAACGGCTGCCTGGATACCAAATATCATTTGGCGGGACGTAACTATTCAATTCAGGGCAATATTCTGATTGGAAGACAGGTGATTGATTCAATGGAACGACGTTTTCTAGCCAGTACCGGGAGCCTTGCTGACCGACTCATGGAAGCAATGCGCGGAGCCAAAATTCCAGGAGCAGACAAGCGCTGCCTTAGCGAAGGTCTGTCTTCAAGGTCCTCTTTTGTCCGGGTTGCCAGGCCTTCTGACAGTTCCGGTTATTATCTTGATCTTCATGTAGGATCAACACGCACAGGCCTGGATCCGATTGATTCATTGGACGTACTCTATACGCAATGGAAATCAAAGACTTTCACCGCCCAACCAAGCAAGAGTAAGGTTCATTTGGAATACCTGCCATTTCTTCGGATAATTAAAGTCATTGACGACAGCGAACCAGTTAACAAAGGCCATATTACATTATTTGATGCTTCAGGCAGGCAACTTTCAGGTGTTTCCGGACTGGAGAATGGAGAATATCAGATCCCGGACGCTATCCAGACAGGCATCTACTTTGCACGCTATACCAAAAGCCATGAAGAAACTGTTACTCTAAAAATTAAGATCCCATAAAATGAATGTTCCAATTTACAATGAGGTCATTGCACAAGGTGGACAACCAGAGATCTTGTTCTGGGTTGGTTGTGCCGGTTCATATGATGCCCGGGCTCAAAAAATCAGCCGCGCCTTTGCAGAAATACTTACCAGGGCCGGCATATCTTTTGCCATTCTTGGCGAGGAAGAAAAGTGCACTGGAGATCCTGCACGACGAGCAGGAAACGAGTTCTTGTTCCAGATACTTGCCTTACAAAATATAGAGACACTGAATCTCTACAAGGTTAAAAAAATCGTATGCACTTGTCCTCATTGCTTTAATACATTGCGCAATGAGTATCCTTCACTCGGCGGCAACTATGAAGTATTACATCACAGTCAGTTCCTGGAACAACTGCTCAATGATGGCTTGATCAAAATCCATGACACTTCAACAGCTCCTGTTACTTACCATGATTCCTGTTATCTCGGACGAATCAATGGTGTTTATGAAGCGCCCCGTGAAGTAATTGGCCATTTGAAAACAGAGATTCGCGAACTCAAGCGATCGCGTAAGAATGGACTTTGCTGCGGTGCAGGCGGAGCGCAGATGTTCAAGGAAGATGAACCCGGTAACAAGCGTATCAACATCGAAAGAGCTGGCGAAGTGGTAGCCTCAGGCTCAAGCAAAGTCGTGGCCAATTGTCCATTCTGCATAACAATGCTGGAAGATGGAATAAAATCACTGGACAAACAACAAGAGATCATGGTACTCGATCTTACCGAACTAATTCTTGAAAATAGTGTTTAATCTCCATGCTAGACATGCTTGCCTTTCCAGACAATGCACGCGTATGGATATACCCAGCTGCCACGCCAATCGATGAGAACAGAATTCAGGAGTGCCTGGATGACATCACTGAATTTATCAGAAATTGGCAGAGCCATCAAGTGGATCTTGTAGCAACGGGCGGGATCCTACATCATCAGTTTATCGTACTTGTTGTGGATGAGCAAAGAAATCTACCCGGCGGATGTTCAATTGACAAGTCTGTTCATTTTATTCAATCAATGAATATCAAATACAAGGTTGACTTCCTTCAGCGTATGATTTTTCAGTATATTGATGGAGAAAGTGTAAATAACATTGCCATGAATAAACTAAAAGAAGCTTATGACCATGGTAAAATTGGAGATGATACTTTGTTTTTTGATCATCTTGTCCAGCGAAAGGATGAGTTTAAAAGTAGCTGGTTGAAGCCGCTAAAAAATTCATGGCATTACCGTTTGATTTAGACCAATCAGACTCCTCAACATACTAGACATAATTACAGGAGGTCATCAATTGCCACCTTTTTCCCTTATGCTTTTGAGGACTTCTTCGTCAGATTTACCCAGATTACTCATCAGAACTTTGGCATCTTTGACAAATTCAGCATTGGGATACTTGGCAATAAATTCAGTGTAGAATTTTGCAGCATTGGCTGAATCATGCAGTGTCGCATCAAAAATAAATCCCTTCATAAAAAGCGCAATAGGTGCTCGTGGCGACTTAGGGTATTTGTCGATGATCCAGTCATAAAGTGCAAATGATTTTTCGAAAGTTTTTAAGGTATGGGCGGTCTCGGCTGCCTTGTATAGAAAATCAGGCGTTTTTTCATCATTGTTCAAAACCATGGCATAAGCTTCACAGGCATCTACATATGCCATAGCTTTTTGCTCATCAAACCCCCTGACTGTATCCGCAAAAATAGACCGGCCGATTTCGGCGATATAGTCTTCCGGAGTAGAACCCTTTGGCAATTTATTCTTTAGTTCCTCCCCCATACTATCACCAGGATATGCTTTCAGAAATGCATAGGAAAGTTCATCAGCTGTAGTGTGTTTTCCTGCTTTGTGAAGCAGCTCGATCAGGCGCAAAATGTTTTCTCTTTTATCCGAACGATCAGGGTATGCTTTCACCAGATTATTCAGAAACAACAATTCCTGATCATTGTGATTTGATTTTCTCGAAGCCTGTACCGCATTGACCAGCAATCCACTGATATCCTGAGTTGAAGTCGATTGCCTGATTTTCTCCAGGTATTTGCCCATTAAAGCCGAATAATTTTCTTCAGTGGGATTTTCATTGAATTGTTTTTCCGCCTGAACCAGCGCTTGATCAGCGCCTGGGTTATTTTTACAGGAAGGGCTGATCATTGCCAGGAATAAAAACAAAATCAATAAGCGCATGATTCTTCAATTTCGAACAAAAATACCGGCTTCAAAGTATTAAAACAACCACAATCTGCCTAATTAACATTACTTTAATTAAATTTAATGCCTCATTATCAACAACTTACGAATTGAAGACCTTCGCAAAATACACTAGGTCAAAACCGGTGTACCTAAATACACTTTTACTTCCGGTTGAATACTGATCAATAATTTTACATAAATTTTATCATATGGCGAGTGAATCGACATTTTCCGATGCCATAGGATCGCCTTTTGGATCGCACGGAACACTGTTATCGCTGGCCGATTATTGCCCAGCGAGGCAATAATTCCGGGCAAAGTATGTTCATTGATCATTAAAGGATCCCCGATCAGCTCTACATCAAGCGAAGGATTCATGCCAACATTAACGCCATAGCTGCTTACCTGAAGATGATTTGATTCCAACATAGGGAAGACATTCACCCAGCTCAGGATCAGTCCTTCAATCCTATCGCGTGTTAATTTTCCAACAATAAATACTTGTTCGTAAAGCTTCTCAAATGCCTTAACAATCTGATTATTAACTTTCTGAATCACGGTCATACTTCTCAAATATTTATATGAATAACACTGATCCTCCACAATTCATTTCAGTGCTCAACATAAAGGATGTACGTTTATATTATTGGATTCATCCTATAAACCTCCATATTGCTTGCCAATTAGTACAGTTAGATAGAACCTGAACGCTATACTCCAGATATTTTGAGTGCGTTAGCATGCCCATTCATCAGGCAAGCCTTGCGTAAGCCATTGATTTCAAACCGTCAGGCCGAAAAGAAATCATAGAAACGGAGCGCCAAAAAAAAGGAATTGATTTAGCCCTGTTTAGTAAATTTACATGATCATGAACAGGCCGTTCCTAATAAATATAATTTTTTTGTTACTTGGTTCGTGGGCTTCTGCGCAGGTATATATTGAAATGCACTTTCCAGTAGGGGTTGACCCCTGTCAGGGACTTCCGGTTGAAGTGCGGGTAACCAATGAAAGTAACAAACCCGTTACCGGCGCA
Organism: Saprospiraceae bacterium; assembly: GCA_046329325.1. Taxonomy (GTDB): domain Bacteria; phylum Bacteroidota; class Bacteroidia; order Chitinophagales; family Saprospiraceae; genus Vicinibacter. The sequence continues at coordinate 2,693,414 of JAXLUU010000001.1, read as the reverse complement.
ACGCTTCAGTTGCTTACGGGGACACATATGAGCTACCGTCAAGGCAGTCTTTCGGCCGGCAATATACACCTGCTTAGTGACTCAGATCCAAGAGGCCCAGTCTTCGGACTTGATTTTCTCGATCTATGCGAATCCGTTTCATTTAGTTTCTGGCTAAATCACGGTTGCGCTGTACAAAGTCATGAGGATAGCCTTGAAATGGTGATGACTGTAGCGAAAAACAAAATCAGTTCAGGCGTTCGTGCTGCGACAATATTCATTCCCAAAATTTCAATCATTAACCTCGGATTGTTTTACGATGAACAAACTGCATCCTTTAAAAAGAAATTCAGGATTGTCAATATAGGACAACTTGCACTGGACAGTTTTTCTTTGTATGTGTCAGGTGATGACAGGATGACAATTCTGAATGCCAATCTTGGAAAGCTCAGTGCCAATGGAGATACCATAGATTTTAATGGGAAAGACTTTTACCTGGTTGGTAATGGCAATGCATTTTTTGAAAGAGGGGAAATTATTGACATATCTCAGGAAGTAGTCCTCGATGCCTGTGAGACTGATTTTCAAATTTCCCATCGGTTGAGGTTACCCTGCGCCAAGCAAACCTGTGAGTTTCAAATTGATGATAAAATCAAGATACAGGCTATCACCGGAACGCCCAAACTTGGTACAATACAGGATACCCAAGTAACTGCCTCTCCCTGCAGAGATGGCGTAGTCAACTTAAAAATATTTAACGCCAGCGTGAATGGAAATTTTAATCTTGGAAACAGTGTATATAACCTTTTTCTGAATTCGGGATGGTCTGTGATTCAAAATAACCAATACACTGAACCATTACGAGACAACTGCCTGCGAATTAAGGAAGCTAGACTCAATGGCAGATTAATACCTGTTACCTACAATGGATTTAGCGGATACGGACTTGACTTCAGAAGACTTTCAACAGATCCTGATGGTCCTGGCGGGATGAGCGACCTCGACAATGACGGGTTTTACGACGATTTAGGTCCCTACGACACCATCAGGTTATCACTCAAGTACGAAATGGATCCGACATGTCTACAACTAGGATGTGACCAAAACGTTTTTGATTATCACATTCTCCGGCTTAAAGGCGATTATAACAACTATTGCATGACAGCCGGCACATTTGATTCATATTACTATGCCCATAGTTACCAGTGGTCACGCCCTTCCGTCTACACGAGCAGTATTAAAGGTGTTTACATTGATCAGGAGACCGATACGATAGTTTTTCAAACGTATAAAAATGAACATAACTTTTTAGGGTTTTGTGATAAGGACAGTTCTGCTATCAGAATTATACTACCCCCCGTTGCAGATTTACAGAAGGGAGCGGATATTCTTGTCAACGGAAAACCTGTACAATACACCAGAAACGGCAATCTGATCTATTTCAGCACAGATACAGCTAGTTTTTCAGTTGCCATACCTGTAAAATTCAAATGCGATCCAAATTCAGGTTCGGGCGGCGTTAATACGAGCTGCACATTTTGCACCGGAAGCGGTGGTCCGAAATACAGCCTCAGGATTGAGGTGGATTATTTTTGTGGTGACAAATGCTTTCAGAAGATCCCTTTGTATTGCGGAAATTCTCCTGCTTTCGCAGCGGTCTGTAATCCCAATGGCGGAGGGCAGAATTCTCCCGGCAAACTAACCATTAAAGAATATCAGTTTAAAAGACTTACTGCAGGATACAAAGATTCAACAAAGCGTAGCAAAATCAATCCTGAAGTTGATTCGATATCACACAACTATTTTTTTACCTATGATACTTTTCTGATTTATATTCCCATCGACATTTTATGTGATGCATCTTACGCCAATGTATTCCTTCGCCTGGCATATTACCCTAGGCTTTATTATAATGCAAGCAATCAGGTAGATACAATTAGGGATATTCAATGGCTATCAGACACTTTAAAATACTTTGACGGAGAAACCAGACGATGGTCTTATTGTGGAAATCTGCTGGAGCCTGAATTTTATAATCTCAACCAAAATAATTTTTACAGGTACTTCGTCCGTGAGGTGAATCTTAGCGGACAATTCGGCAATTGTCTTTCCGGGAGTCTGAGCACCCCGGACTCAATGATACTGGTTATCAAGGCGGTAATTCCTGCATCTGAATATACTCAGTGGACCAAAACTAATTTATACTCCCAACTAACCTATAATCAGGATGGATGCACCATGCAGGAAACAAAGTACGGTGTACTCAATATCTTCACCGGAAAGCCCTATACTGGATATAATTCTTTGCGACAGGAATATTATAATGCGCCTGATCTGACTAAAACATCTCAGTATTTATCGGTATGCGGTGATTTTCGAATTGAAACAACTGTTGATTCATACGGTAGTTATCCGGAGGATCCAGACCCTTTCAAAAATGAATTTAGAAGTACTTATCTGGTGGACACCTTAAAGATTACGATCCCGCCTTTTTTTCTTTATCAGAATAATAACCCTAATTACGTTCGTATTACCAGGAAAGGATCAAGCGGCAATCTTCAATATGACACATCGTTTATTCAACCCTATGTTCGTGACAGTTTGGGTTACACCATTATCGAATTCAGCAAGTTCAACGACAACGAAGATTTTGAATTGGTACAGCACGTATTCTTTTTTAATTTAAGGCCCGAATGTTATGTAACGCAAAGCGATACAATCTCAATCTATAAAAAATTCCAATATCTGCGACATCTTGAAGATACCAGTCTTCATAAGACCTTCAGCACAATTTCAAAGATTGCCGTAAATACGGTCGGCACTGATGTGTCCTTTGATCAAGTTGAAAAACAAATATTAAAAGATACTACTGTTAGCTGGCAATTTAAGCTCAGTTCACCTAACAGCAATTCAACACCTCGTCGGTTCTTTACTTACCACAACACCTGGATGCAGTTTGAAAATCCTTCAGGATTTATTATTATCGATAGCCTCATTGAATTCCTCCCTTCAGGCTCATCAAGAAAACATCAGCCAAGGTTCCTCGGAAGCAATAAAATCATTTATTGGCTAGACACACTCTATGATACACGGGAGTTTCAACTTTTCACACATTTTAATTCCTGCCAGCGGGATTCCATTATTGTATACTCCGGAAATTCCTGTTCTGGTTATCCAATTGAATACGATAGTTTAAATGGCAAATGCCGTGAATACGCTCATCGCGCAATCCTCGAGTATGAACCTGAAGAATCAACTTTAAGGCTCGAATTACTCTCGCAACCCAAAGACAGCCTAGCGCAACCTTGCGACAGTTTTCAATATGTTGTTGAGATTTACAATTCCGGTCTCGGGCACAGTTTCAATAATAGATTTTACATGGTTTCACCGGATGGTATGATCTTCAGAAACGCAATACTTGAATATCCGAAAGGAAATTTTATTCAGCTGCTACCTCCAACCCAGTCATCTCAAAAAGGAATCTTTTACTGGGACCTGAGCACTACTATTTTGACCAATGGTATTCCGGGGTTTTACAGGGTCGATGAAAACTACTTGTTAATACATATTACGTTTGATGGAAATTGCGACCTTGAGGACGGTCAGTCCATTTCATTTTATATGCTTTCTACCAATGTGTGCAACCAGCTGAAGAAATCACAAGTCATACATTCGGACCCGTTTCAATTCAGGCGGATAAATCAGAATTCCAAAGACTTATATGATATTCATCTGGGTTTTTCTGCCGATAGCGCTTGTGGAAAAATATTCAAGGTTCGTTGCATACTAACCTCTAAAAATGACTCTTTAAATACATTAAAACAAAAATTGTATTTTATTTACGCAAAGGAACTAAGCTTTATTCCCGGAACATTTCAATCGCTGAAACATGTGGATGGAAGTGCCGTCAGATTTTATTTCCTCGATGGGCTTGAGTCGGTTGAGGTTCCTCTGGAGGGCCCCATTTTAAATGGCGACAGCGCTGTTTTTGAATTAGAACTCGAACGTACTTGCATTGAGCTTTGTAAAGCGACCGACTTCAGGCTTTTATTAAATTCAGAACAGCACGTTTCCTGCAACAGTATTCCTAATGGTTCGTGTAGTCAGTTATTACAAATTCAGGAATGGAGATTTGATCAGATCTCACTCAGCCCCCAACTGAAAATTTTAGATTCAGAAATCTCCACAACAATAGAAACCGGAGGATCAGAACAAGTGAAGGCGAGATACCTGATCGAAAACAAATCCCCCTTTTCTGCCAGGATTGATTACAGGATCGATTTTTACTATGACCGCAATGCTGACGGATCACCAGATACCGGAGATGTTTTAGTGAAATCAGATTTTATTAAAGGTACAGATATTGGAGGTTTATCCAGACAGTGGGAGGAGTGGAGCCAATCTATTCCAGGGATTTATACCTGCAATTTAATAGCTGTAATCACAACGGCCGATAATCCATGCCTTTGCACTGGTGATACGCTAATACTCAATCCTCCAAGGATTATTGGCGAAAGCAGAAACGTCAGAATTTGTCATGATGTGCGTAAGGAAATTGGTTTTGATTCTGTTGGAGGCTATCATTATTTATGGCTTCAGGCAGACCGACTGAGTTCGGTGGATAGACCTTTAACTGAATATCAATATCCGTTTTTATTGAAGGAAGGATCAGAATCCAATGATACTGTAGTGTTGGAAGTCACTAAATCACCAGGTTGCAGTTATTTCGACACGGTATTTATAGAAATATACAGGCCTGGTGCAGAAGTTATTGAAACTGATAGTATCCGATGTCACGGCGATGCTAAAGCGGTATTACTTGCCCGCGGAATCGGAAAAGATTCCGTTTGGTCTTATGAATGGATTGGAAGGAGCGAGAAAACAAGTGAAATACATGACCTTGGACCCGGATGGTACAACGTCAGGGTTATTGACAGTTTAGGTTGCGCAGCGTATGATTCAATACTAATTAGTGAACCTCCCGAATTAAAATCAAACCTCGCTGTTACTTCAGATTTCAATGGATATTCGACGCGTTGCAACGGATCTTTTGATGGCCGTGTTAAAGTCATTGTAAGCGGAGGAACACCGGACTATACTTACCTGTGGCCCAGTGGTCAGGGAATTGACACCTTAGGTGGATTAAGTGCAGGATGGGTCAAAGTCAGGATTTTAGATAAAAATCTCTGCCCCGCAGAAGATTCCATTTTACTTACAGAACCACCGGCACTCAAGATTTCCACCGATGCTACGCCTGCAGGTTGCGGCCCTTATAATGGCGGCATTGCAACTGTACGAGTGACAGGTGGAGTTCCCACATATAGTATTCTCTGGAATACCGGCCAAAATTCAGACACACTAATGAATCTCCGAAGTGGCCAATACAGTGTTAATTCAAAAGATGCCAATGGATGTGAGGCCAATGGTGAAGTTGTCATCGGGCAGTTACCGGATCCTACAATATCTGCAAATATTATAGATACGACATCAGAATATGGATCAAGTATCCGCCTAAGTGTGTGGACAAATGCTGTTCATCCGCGATTCCACTGGTCACCTTCAGCTGAATTGTCTTGTGACAGTTGTGCCACTGTATTTCTTTCGCCAACACATGATCAGGTTATTCATGTGACGGTCACAGATGAAAATCAATGTACTTCCGAGGCCAGAATTAATATTTACGTTTCCATTATTAAAGATGCCTGGGCACCCAATGTTTTTTCACCCAATGGGGATAGCCAAAACGATCGATTTACCATTTTTGGAAAACCAACACTACAACGCATTGATAAATTACAGATCTTCGATCGCTGGGGAGAACTGGTTTATGAAGAACATGATCTTCCTCCCAGTAATCCTAACTTTGGCTGGGATGGCACTTTTAAAGGAACATCAGTCAATCCTGCCGTTTTTGCCTATGTTGCTTATATCACCTTTGTCGACGGTGAAAAACGCATTTTGTACGGGGATGTAACGCTGATCAAATAAAAACAATTCAAATGATCAAAAGACATTTTTAATCATCTGGATGCATCTCAGATATCTTTACAATTATTCACATTTGCCCTCGTATCAGATCTGGAATAATTACAGAAAATTTATGAACAACAGTATCTTGAAGGCACCAGGTTGTGCAAACCATTTGATGTACTTCAATAAATTCTTTAGTCACGAAAATAAACGGGCAATACGATAATGCTGACTTGTGCACAATTTTACCTATAGGCAATTCTTTTAGGTTGCCTGTTCCTATTGTACCTATCATCTCGCCTGCATATCGTTTTATACGTTCTTTAACTGAAACGCTTACTACATATTTATAAATGATCCTGTAAACCGCGTTTGAAAATGGCATGATCGAGATTTCATAATCCGCAAAATTGTCATTTATAAATAAACATTACGCTTTATCGGATGAAGATGTCCTGACCTGAAGTGAGTCAGAATTTACGATGTAATCAGATACAGGATTATTCTGTGCTTCACTCAATTCTGCTTCAAAAGCGATAAAAGAACTTACAGTTGACAGAACTACGGAGTACAAGAAATTATTGGTGGTGTCTCATCTATCTTTTCATTATCTTTATGACAAGAAGTGTTAATTAATATCGATGAAATCAGAATGGCAGCAACAGAATAATTCTTCCTCTTAACTTTTGACTAAAAATTATCGCATCCTAAAAAATACCTTTAGGAATACCCCCCCTATACTCAACCAAAGAATAATATATTTAGTTCTTTGAACGAAGCCAGAAAAAGAAGGATTATTTGAACCTAACAACTCAAACTTCAATACCTCTTTTTAAAATCATTAAGCTGTCACTTAATTTTATCCGGGGTAACGTACGTCTTGGTACCATTAGAATTAATATAATAAACGCCTCCTCTGGGACCCTGATAGAGTGAACGCCCCTTCTCATCCCGTCGAATTAACTTGTCATCCCCGGCAACTTTTTTTCTGGTCTTGGCATCCGCTTCCTTTTCATTATTTGAAGGTGAAGTCTTAGTCTTTGTCGACTGAATTTTTATTTGGGTTGATGATTCCTTGTTAACCTTTTCGGGCTTTTGATTATTCATAATATGGCTATCCTCACCCTCGCCAAGACTTTTCTCTTTTTTTACCTTGGTAATATCCTTTTCAATAACAGTATTTTCTTTGGATTTACTATTTGCGCTCTTTTCAGTTTGCTGTCCCTCCTCGTGATTCTCTTTTCTTTTATTCTTATTTTTTTCAATATTATTTTTACCCATACCCTTTTTTGCCTTTGATGGTTTTTGCTTTACCGAATCGGGTCCTACGGAAGGCTTTTCCTTAACAGATTTGTTTTTAGTCTTACTATTTGAATTAGCTTTACTGATAGATTTGTTTTTACTATTTGTTTTGCTTTCTTCATTCTTCTGCGAATTATTATTTTTAGCAAGCTGTCCATCTACCTCTGTCTTTGATTTCTCAGTCTTTTTAGTCGCCTGAGCAGATAGTGGCAAATAAAATATAGGAAAAAAAAGTAAACTTAGGGCTAGTGAATTCCAAATTTTCATTTTAATTAATTTGCGGTGTAAAATTAAAGTTTAATATTATAAATTAATTACTTTATACTAAATAACTTCTTAAATTCACCTGCCAACTTATTACAAAAAAGACATCGATCAACTACGATCGACTTGGCAGTGCAGATTTCGGCCAAAGATTAATTGCGACAAATTTAATTTCGAAATAACAACCCGATATTTAAAATAATGAATGTAAATATGATGCTGAATAATCTTTCAAATCTCAATATTCTACACAAGCTTGTCAGTATTTCACCCCAATACTTGGATAATGGTTTGGTTTGTTGCGTTAAAAATAATTCAGAGGCAACAGGTTTAACTGTATTTTTGTCCTAACTGGTAATATATTCTTAAGATGAACCAATACTTAATACTGCTTGCTTACATTGTAATTGGTACTTCGTGCCAGGAATCTGACACTTCATCACCTGTACCTGAGCTCGGATTCATTAAGATGTCGCGTAGCAGTATGGATCAGGGTGATCTGAATCAGGACAGTGTCCTGTTGAGTTTTTCTTTTAAAGACGGGGACGGTGATCTCGGACAGGGTTCGTCAAGTCCAGTTCGTGACATTTCAGTAATTGATGTCCGCACTGGCTTGATATCTGATCAATTTAAATTACCCGATATTCCTGATGCCAAAGGCAAGCCTATTACCGGTGATTTTACGATCAGATTATTTACGACCTGCTGTATTTTTCCACTCATGATACCTCCTTGTACTGCGCCACCTCAATTTCCCTATGACACCATTCAATATGAAGTGTTTATAAAAGATCGGGCCGGCCACGAAAGCAATCATGTGCGAACACCTGAGCTCGTGTTAAATTGTAAATAGACTCTAGGGCGCCAATATTATTCCAACTTCCTGTTTAATAGCAGACAAGGCTTTTTGAATAGTCAGATTTGTATGTTCGATAATCTTTCCAACTTCGTCATTACCGTCTTCACTGTGTTCGTAGATCTCGGACAAAGCATATAGCCCTTTAAAAACTTCATTCCTTGCTAATTCGATGATATTCCATAGTGGCTCACTGATATAAATCTGTTGCACCAGATTATGTTCATACTCTTGTTGAACAGCAATCATTAGGGTTGTTATCCAATTCGCTTTACGAAGATCTCCTTGAGGCAATCTAAACATGAGATTTTCGAATCTGATACGTTCAAGAAAAAGAGAGAGTCGCTCATAGGCCTGGAGCTTCATTGGCAGGACCTTATCTCTTGTAGACTGCATTTGAATGGCCCCTGCCTTAAATCGCTCGTGCTCAAAGTAACGTGTCAAAAGAAAGTAAACTGTTATAAAAACAACCACAGCAGGCAATACTGAGCGAATAAATTCGAGTGTAAAATCCATATCTTTTTGTTGCAGCAAATTTAAGGTTTAACTAATTCTCGGAGAGAATTCTTATTGTAAAACTTTTGCCTTGAATTCCAATGAAATTCAATCAATAAAGTTGGATCTACGCTTACCGAATGTTGGCCTATGCGGAAATTATTTTTACTTTATTGTCATTCATGGATTGGCTGGAATGCACCACTGTTTTTGACTAATTTAAGCCGGCATTTACGGCCTTTATGCGGACAAGTAACTTGTACCAGCAATTATGCAATTTAAAATTAAAGTGCTTTTATCTACAGAGCTAGTGACTTTGAAAAATACTTTCTAGACCTGCTCAAAGAACGAAAACTCTGCAATATTATCTCTAAATCAAAGGAATGATCCGGGTTCTATAATTATTGTGCAGTTTGGAATAAATTAAACCCATGGTGGACAATTGATACTTTAAATTGCCGCTATGACTAGATGCCCACGATCGTAGTCAATATACGGCATCCTCCTGATACCAGATTGCAGGTGAATAGTATTATGATCGGTTATTAAAGCCCTGCCTACGTTAAGTGCTGATGTCAACCAAAGCCGATTGTTAATAACCTGCATTTTGGACGTGCTCAGGAGTTGAAAGAATCTGTAGGTTGCAGGCCAGTCTTAAAACAAATTACTATAAATTTGTGTTTTCCAACCATAATCAGAAGAAATGAACGTAGCGACAGAAAGCCCCATAATGATCTCAGAATCAGCCATTTCGCAATTAAAGAGAATTCGCGAGGAGCAAAATATTCCAATGGAGTTTGGTTTGAGGGTTGGTGTCAAAGGCGGCGGATGCTCAGGGTTTAGTTACATACTGGGGTTTGATGCCCGAAAAGAGCAGGATCAGGTATTTGAAATAGACGGTCTTACAATTTTAATGGACAAAGCGCATGGACTATACCTGGCCGGGATGCAGATCGAATGGGTAGATGGCTTAAACAACAGAGGCTTTTCTTTCATCAATCCCAACGCCAAATCCACTTGTGGGTGCGGCAGTTCCTTCAGTGCCTGAGTAGCCTGAGTTTAACATCATGAAGGACTTTGTCGATTTGTTCGCAAGGATGTGCATGTCTGCCATCTTTATGTTTGAAGCATTTACTTCGATCAAATTTATAAGTCGTACCAAAGACACCATGACACAATATGGTTTCACCTGGAACCAGGATTTTTTATTATATAGCACGATCGTTGCATTGACGATTGGTAGCATTTTCTTATTAATCGGTTATAGAACTACTTTTGCTGTATTTCTTCTGCTAATGTATTGGGTGCCCGTCACCTGTGTTGTTTATTCATTCTGGGATGATGCAGCCAATGTTCGCAACATTCATTCTATCATCTTCATGAAAAATATTGCCATCACTGGTGGCTTATTGCACGTGTGGATTTATGGAACCGGAAAATTCAGTGTTCGCAGGATCATTGGAAGTGCCAGACTTCCAAAAGAAAAATGGTAAAATGAATTGTCGCACAATTACGCTGATCGTGTGGCTATTATCCAATACGCTAGCCATTACACTTGAAGCCCAAAACACCTGGTCTGTGGTTGTAAGCAGACGAGTGGCTGATTCTTTGATTGAGCTTCATTCATTCAGTTATGGAAGATTAAATGACACGCTCATCATATTTGGCGGAAGAAACGACGGCATCCACGGAAAGGAAAAAGGATTTGAAAAACAGGGACGCAATGATCATCTGATCATCTATGATATCAAATTAAACAAGTCTAGTTCCATTGATTTAAATACTTTTTCAGATTCATTGAAGTACCCTCTCACAGCTTCTGCCAGCGAGTTTATTCAGGAAGGAAAAATTCTTTATTTGATGGGTGGCTATGGCCAGAACGCCCAGGGACTCTATGAGACCTACCCCAGCCTTACCCGGATTGACCTTGAGCAATTGATTAGAAGGATCAAAGACAAGATGCCACTTGCACCTGCCTTTAGCCAGTCCGTCAATGATAGTTTTGCCATCGCCGGTGGACAAATGAAAAAATCGGGAGACCAAATTTATCTTGTCGGCGGCCATAGGTTTGATGGTCGTTATAGCCAGGACTCCAAGAATTACCGTCAAACGTATACGGAACGCGTTTACATTTTCCGTTTTACAGAAAGAGATAGCCTTCCGGCATGGAATATTGAAAACGTTCTGACCGACGAACTTAATTTTCATCGCCGGGATTTTAATCTTGCGCCATTTGTAACTTCTGCAGGAATCATCGAACCAGTTGCCTTCGCTGGAGTCTTCATGATGAACGACGCAAGGCCTTTTCGCAATATTTCCAGTATTCAGGTCAATGGCTTTACAGATATCCGTGACTTTAACCAGAATCTAGCCAACTATCAGTGCGCACATTTTGGCTTGTATTCGTCCTCTCAGGATTTGATGCAGGAATTTTTCCTAGGAGGCATGGCGGAATATTATTTGAATCCGCAGGGTGAACTGGTGCGCGACCCTTTGGTCCCCTTTGTCAAGACTATTTCCTGTGTTCAGAGGGACAAATCTGGGCAGTATTCAGAATTTGCCTTACGCGATACAATGCCCTTATTCATGGGTAGTAATTCGGAATTTATACCGTCAAGCCGTATTCCATTTTTCAATGACGAGATTATAGATGCAGACAGGCTACTCGAAGATACGATTCACCTAGGCTGGGTCATCGGTGGCATTGTTAATCCGGCTTCAAGGCTACATCCGTGGCAGGACAGCCTACCTGAAACAACCATTGCCAACCCGTGGATATCAGACATATTTTTAATCCGCCAGTACATAAATTCGGTCCATGATAAAAAAATAATTCTTCCGGGTACAAGTGTAACGTGCAATCCTAACCCTTGCAGACACTTCTGTAACATTGCGCTGGGCCAAGAAGTTGAATCTATAAGTATATGGCTCCTAGATAATTCAGGGCGATTGCACGCATTTCAGAAATTCAGAAACGGCAATTCCTTTTCATTGGATACAAGAACTATACCTGCCGGAAACTACCGTCTGAGCTATCTCGTCAATGGCAGTCAATACGGATCATTCTTACTTCAAATTGGTGAATAATGGAACACAAACTTATTCTGTTCTTTAAAAATATTCACAATCCAAATCAATTACTCAAGTCAATTTGACTCAGGCTATCCAATGATTTAAGAATAAAATTGGTATGATGAAGGTTATTCGGCCATTTCGACCTGCTTGGCTGCTTTTTTCCGTTCATTTTCATCCAACAAAATCTTCCGCAACCTGATGGACTTTGGTGTTAGTTCGACATATTCATCTTCCTGAATGTATTCCAGCGCTTCTTCAAGAGAAAAGTTTCTTTTTGGAATAATCTGGGTGGTTCCGTCTGATCCCGAAGCACGCATGTTGGTCAATTTCTTACCTGTAATTACATTGACGACCAAATCACCCGGGCGGATATGTTCTCCAATGATTTGACCGATATAAATTTGGTCTCCCGGGTCAATAAAGAATGATCCCCGTTCCTGAAGATATCCGATCGAATAAGCAGTAGATGCTCCCATTTCTTTGGAAACAAGCACTCCCATTATTCGCGAAGGAATATTACCCTTCCAGGGTTCGAAGCGTGAGAATCGATGGCCGATAATTGCCTCACCGGCGGAAGCTGTTAAAAGCATATTACGCAGACCTATCAACCCTCTGGAAGGAATTGTAAATTCAAGATGAATCAGGTCACCTTTTTGTTGCATGACACTCATCTCACCTTTGCGCTGGCTCACAAGTTCAATAATTTTCCCTGAAAATTCTTCCGGAACATCAACCGTAAGCGTTTCGACAGGCTCACATTTTACACCATCTATTTCCTTGATAATAACCCGCGGTTGGCCAACTTGCAGTTCATAGCCTTCACGGCGCATGGTCTCGAGCAAGATTGACAAATGCAGAATTCCGCGACCGTAAACCAATATCGAATCAGGAGATTCTGTATCCTCCATACGCATGGCAAGGTTTTTCTCGAGTTCTTTTTCCAGGCGCTCGCGAATATGACGTGAGGTGACATATTTTCCTTCTTTTCCGAAAAAGGGAGAATTGTTGATGGTAAAGAGCATACACATCGTTGGCTCATCCACACTGATTGGTGGCAGCGGTTCAGGAGTCTCGAAATCACAAATGGTATCTCCAATCTCAAAATTTTCTATTCCAAACACGGCACAGATTTCGCCGGCTTGTACTTCCTCGACTTTTGACTTACCCAGGCCTTCGAAGGTGAATAATTCTTTGACCCGCGACTTGAGAATTGTGCCATCGCGTTTGGCCAGCGAAACAGGGGTATTAACCCTGATTGATCCCCTGGTCAACCTTCCAACTGCGATCCGGCCAATGAAGGAAGAATAATCCAGCGAGCTGATCATAAGCTGAAGGCTTCCGGATTCAATCTTAGGTGGCGGCACATGCTGTATAATCATGTCCAGGAGGTAGGTAACATCTGTTGTCGGCGTCTTATAATCTGGTCCCATCCAGCCTTGTTTGGAGGACCCGTACACCGTCGGAAATTCAAGCTGTTCTTCTGTTGCGTCAAGATTAAAAAAGAGTTCAAAGATCTGATCGTGTACTTCTTCAGGTCTGCAGTTGGGTTTATCAACTTTATTGATCACAACAATGGCTTTTTTGCCCATTGACAAAGCTTTGTGCAATACAAATCGAGTCTGTGGCATTGCGCCTTCAAATGCATCAACCAGTAGGATTACGCCATCGGCCATATTAAGAACCCGTTCTACCTCACCTCCAAAATCAGCGTGTCCTGGTGTATCAATTATATTAATCTTGCAATTATTGTAACGTACAGAGACGTTTTTGGCAAGAATCGTAATACCCCGCTCACGCTCAAGTTCGTTGTTATCCAGGATAAGTTCTCCTGTAGATTGATTATCACGAAACAACTTGGATTGGTGAAGAATTTTATCTACCAATGTTGTTTTACCATGGTCAACGTGAGCTATAATAGCTATGTTACGAATATCTGTCATAATTGCGAATGAAGGCAAAATTACCACTCATGAGACTGATAATGAATCAAATAGATCTTAATAACAATTAATTAGCATTCAATGGAGCAGCGCTTTGACGACAGGCACTGTGACTTAGAGCGCCTCTGCGGATATCATGGCGTTTTCCCAATCCGCGACTTTTTGTTTTAGCTGTACTTGAATGCCTTCATACTCATTCACGACGCTCGCATGATCATGACGACTGTAAAAGTTCAAGTCTGCCATGTCATTCTGGATCTCATCTCGTCTTTTTTCGAGTTTTGAAATCTCCATTTCAAGCAATTCAATTTTTCGCTTTATTTTCTTTAACTGATCAATGTTGACTGAATCGGAATTCTGTTCTGTTGACTTCTTTTTGACTTGATCCTTGAAAGTCTCAGCGAGTGAATCCGAATTTGTTTTTTCAAGAAAATAATCGATGTCGCCAAGGAATTCTCTGATTTTCGCATTCGCGAAATAAAATGTTTTCTCCGCCAGTCCTCGCAGAAAATCCCGGTCGTGTGACACGATAATTACCGTGCCGGCGTAATTAACGATGGCATCCTTGAGAACTTCCTTGGAAGGGATATCCAGATGGTGGGTTGGCTCATCGAGAATCAAAACATTGTGTTCCTGCACCAGAAGCATGGCAAGTCGTACACGGGATTTTTCACCTCCGCTAAGTACGCTGATCTTCTTTTCGATATCCTCTCCCCTGAATCCGAGACTACCCAGAATTTTTCGGATATTAGGCCTTGCTTCCGGTACTGCGGCATGTTCAACGGCATCCATTACGGTATCCTTAGGATCAAGAAGTTCACTATGCTCCTGGGCATAATAACCGAACTTCACCTGATGACCGGGCTTTAATGTTCCTGAACTCGGCGCAATTGCCCCGGAGATCAATTTGACCATTGTACTTTTACCTTGGCCGTTCTGACCAATAAAACTCAGCTTCTGACCCCTTTCGATGTGCAATTCAATATCATTCAACACCTTCAATTCACCGTAATCCTTGCATACATGATGTGTTTCAACAACCATTCTGCCGCTGGGGCGACAGGCTGTAAACCGAAGCCTCATAACCTCCTGCTCCGATTCTGGCTCATCGATCATGTCCATTCGTGCAAGTTCTGACTGAAGTGACTTGGCAAAACTTGCTTTATTGGCTTTCGCTCTGAATTTGTCAATCAGCGCTTCCTTATGCTGAATCAATCTTTGCTGAGCATTGTATTCGTTTTGTTCAATTTCTTTGCGCTCCAACCGATACTGAACAAAATCCGAATAAGTACCTTTGAAATCGTAAATCCGCCCGCGATCAACTTCAATAATCCTTCTTGCTACACGATCAACCAGCATGAGGTCGTGAGAAATCATCACTACGGTTCCTTCATAACCCGCAAGATATTTTTCAAGCCATTGAATGGAAAGTATGTCCAAATGGTTGTTGGGCTCATCCAACAAGAGAACGTCTGGTTTCTGAAGTAACAGCTTGGCCAGTTCTATCCTCATGCGCCATCCACCGCTGAATTCATGGGTTCGCCGGTCAAGATCAATAGGCTGGAATCCAAGTCCAAGAAGTATTTTTTCCACTTCTCCTTCTATTTTGTCCGCATTGAGGTAGTTGAGTCTTTCATGCACCTCATGCATGCGTTCCACGGCTGCGATCATCGCTTTTTCGGGCAGTTCTGGCGAAGACAATGTATGTTCAAGCTCGTGCAACTCTGTCTGAAGCAGGTGAATTTCCTCAATCGCGCGCATGACTTCTTCGCGCACGCTACGTCCTTCATCCGGAGGTAATTCCTGACGGAGTGTTCCTACTGTAAGTTCTTTTGGCTTTTCAATAACACCCGTATCGGGACGGATCTCGCCAGTTAGAATTTTAAACAATGTGGATTTTCCTGAACCATTTCGTCCGGTTATGGCAAGCTTTTCGCCTGCTGTTATGGTAAATGACACATCATCGAATAAGGATCGTTCACCGTAATGTAGGGATAGGTTTTGTACTCTAATCAAAATAAAGTCTTAGTACGTGTTAATTATTAATATAATCGCCGTCAATCTGACTCAGTGCACTGTATACTTCTCCTTTGGATTGTAGAATCACTTTCCATAAATTGTCCGGATCTGTTTTAAAAAGATAGTTGGAATCCATCTCTTCAATGATCCATGATCCCTCCTTTATCTCTTCGCTCAACTGATGTGGTGACCAACCACTATAACCCAAAAAGAAACGCACGTTTTCGGGTTTAATTAGGCCTTGCGCCATAAGAAATTTAAATGCCGTAAAATCACCTCCCCAATATACTCCGCGGCAGATTCCAAGGGAATCCTCAACCATATCTCCGACATTATGCAAAAAATGAAGAATATTGTTGGCAACCGGTCCACCATAATAAACATCCCCCTCAAAATCGCCAATATCATCAAGCAATTCCTCAATTTTATAAGGGCTTTTTTTATTTAGGACAAACCCTACAGTACCCAGATCGTCTTCGTGATCTACGATCAGTACCGCTGCGCGCTTGAAATTAGGATCAAGCATAAACGGCTCCGCAATCAGCATATCACCTTTGTCTATTTGCATCATATGATCAACAGCGCGTGAAGTTATTATATTGCAGAAACAGGTAAATTCCTGTCTATTCTCTTTAAGAAACCGGACAATACAGTACCGTTACCACCAACCTCAACAAATTCCGTTGCTCCATCTGCAATCAAATTCTTCATGATCTGGGTCCATTTGACTGGAGAGGTTAGTTGGGCCACCAGGTTAGCTTTAATTTCTAACGCTTCCTGGTGAGGGAGGGCATCCACATTCTGGTAAATTGGAAAAAGTGGCTGATGAAAATTGATTGCTTCGATGGCTTCTGCCAGCTCAACTCTTGCAGGTTCCATTAGCGGCGAATGAAAGGCTCCTCCAACCTGGAGGGTGATTACTTTCTTAGCACCGGCTGCAGTAAGCCTTTCTTCCGCGATTTTGATTCCTTCAAGGCTCCCTGAAATAACAAGTTGACCAGGACAATTATAATTTGCAGGAATGACGATTTCATCGGTAATTCCGGCACACACCTCTTCTATTTGTTCATCGGTCAGGCCGACAACCGCAGCCATAGTTCCAGGATTCTGAACACAGGCCTTCTGCATCGCTGAAGCCCTTATACGGACAAGGCTGAGACCATCCTCAAAACTTAATACGCGTGCAGCAACCAAGGCAGAAAATTCACCCAGCGAATGGCCGGCAACCGCAAAAGCATCAGCAGGTTTGTCCTGGACCCTTGCGCTGATAATACTGTGAATATACACAGAAGGCTGAGTGATATCGGTCTGCTTGAGCTGCTCTTCTGTCCCGCCGAACATGATATCTGAAATCCTGAATCCCAGGATTTGATTGGCTAACTCAAAAAGCTCACGGGCTCTTGAATCATTCTCATACAGTGTTCGACCCATGCCAACAAACTGGCTTGCCTGCCCTGGAAATAGATACGCGACAGTAGACATCAGGATTGTTTATTTAATAAATTTAAAAATTCATTTCTGGTTTCAAAACTTTTGAAAACACCCGTAAATGCAGAGCTTGTGGTAAGGCTATTTTGTTTTTGAACCCCCCGCATCATCATACACATATGTCTTGCTTCAATGACCACCGCTGCACCATGAGGCTTCAGCGTATTGTCAAGACATGACAAAATCTCTCCTGTGAGCCTTTCCTGCACCTGTAGCCGGCGGGCAAATACGTCCACTAATCGGGGAATCTTACTTAATCCCACAATATGACCGTTTGGAATATATGCAACATGAACCTTGCCAAAGAATGGCAACAAGTGATGTTCACACAAGCTGTAGAGCTCTATATCACGTACAATTACCATTTCGCTGAAATCTTCCCTGAACAAGGCTGAACGCAGAATTTGTTCAGGATCCTGATGGTATCCTCTGGTCAGAAATTCAATGGCTTTAGCTGCCCTGCCCGGTGTCTTGATAAGACCTTCCCTGCTGACATCCTCACCAATAGTCTTCAGAATTCCCGAGAAATATCCTTCAAGTTCGGGATGTTGCAGCATCTGTCTTTCTTCCATGGCTGAAAAATAGAAAGTAATAACCAAAAGACCAATAGAAAGTTTTGCCATCGCAAATGATATCTGGTTCTTAGGATACCCAATTATTCTTAAAGCCCTGAATAGTCGACAGTAAATAGTGTTTCATCTAATAAATTGCAACCCCGCTGTAGCTTGCTGTATTTTTACACTTTTAAGAATATCATGGACGGCAATAGATTCTCATTCAGCCCGGCAAATTCCGCACAGATCATGATCTGGATGATACTGTTCCTGATACTGGCCTATATTGGTCCTGAGCACTGGAAGTTAACACATTTAATCGCCTGGGCGTTTCTGAATACACTATTTTACATTGTAGTGGCCAACCTAAATCTGTATTTGTTCTTTCCCAAATTTCTCCAAAGCAATTCTTTTGTTCTGTTCATCAGTGCGTTAATCGGTACATGTTTGCTTGCAAGTCCTCTTAAACTCTGGATCAACCAGTTTTTATGTCAGTCCGAATCCAGCCCTTGCGCAGAATGGATTACAGACCCTAAATTTCACTTTATCAGTCTATTGATTGTCGGTTCAGTCAGCTCGCTTATTAGGATACCCTTCGACTGGCTCAGGGTACAAAATGAAAAAAAATCACTACAGACCCGCACGATTGAATCAGAACTACAGTTTCTCAAGAATCAAATCAATCCCCATTTTTTATTTAATACCCTCAATAACTTGTATGCACTAACCCTCAAAAAGTCTGAATTCGCTCCTGATATGGTTCTCAAGCTCTCGGATATGCTTCGCTATATGTTGTACGAATGCAATGAGACTGTAGTTCCACTTTCTAAAGAGATTCAGTACATTAGAAATTACCTGGATCTGGAAAAGCTGCGCCTGAGTCGTGAAGCTAACATCCAATTAAATATTGAAGGGGATTCAGAAGGCATAAAAGTGGCACCACTGCTCTTTATCCCCTTTATTGAAAACAGCTTTAAACACGGCTTACGCAATCATCAGGGTGCGGCCTTTATTAATATTTACTTTGGAATTTCTAGCGAACTTAATTTTCAGATCATCAATTCCAAATCAATGGATATGCCTGGTTTCGGAAGAAGCAAGCCCTCTGGTGGTATTGGACTGGCCAATGTCCGCAAACGTCTTGAACTGATATACCCTGATAGGCATAAGCTTAACATCAGTGATGAGCCGGATCAGTTTATAGTCAATTTAATGCTTAAGATAAAATAAAAAAATCTATGATTAAGACAATCATTGTCGATGATGAACCATTAGCATTGGATATTCTGGAATCCTATATATCCCAACTGGATCAAATGCATCTGGTAGCCAGATGCGCAAATGCAATGGAAGCCAACAGGGTTCTTCAGAACGAACAAGTCGAATTAATGTTCCTTGATATTGAGATGCCTTCACTTAAAGGAACTGACTTTCTGCGATCAATTGCGCATCCTCCTGCTGTGATTTTCACAACGGCATATCCTGAGTTCGCTGTCCAGGGCTTCGAACTGAATGCCCTGGATTACCTCCTTAAGCCAGTTTCATTCGAACGCTTTGTGCGCTCAGTCAACAAATACTCGAGCGCGCATCAAATAACAAAAATTCAGAGTGTAAATAATCAGGACTTTATCTTTGTTAAGTCGGACAAAAAATTTGTCAAATTGAATTTTGACGAAATCATTTATATAGAAGGCTTGAAGGATTATGTTATTATTTACACTCCCCAATCACGAATAATTACGCTCCAGACCATGAAATCTCTGGATGAAAAACTACCAAAAGATATTTTCTTGAGAGCACACCGCTCCTTCATAGTTAATTTTGATCAGATCAGTGCTGTTCAGGGCAACAATATTGAGGTTATGATCAAGGGACAGTCAAGGGTAATTCCTATTGGGAATAATTATAAGGATGAAATTGAAACGATGATAGAAAAGAAAAAACTTTAAAACAAATAGCTGAATATTTAGTCTACTATAAAACGAACGTATTCACCTCCCAGAGAAATTACATAAATGCCCGGATCTAACCCATCTAAAGCTAATGATGTAGATCCAGCTCCGATAGAACCTTCCTTAATCCTTTGCCCCTTAAGATTTACAATAAAATAATTTTCTGTCTTGTATTCCTCCTGCCTTCTTATCATAAGTATGTTATGAGCAGGGATGGGATATACAAAAAATCCAGGATTTGCAATATCCTTATTAAGAACAAACGGCCGTACAGTTATAAAGCATTCTCGTCCCAAGCTATCTGATCCATACGCATTAGTCACCTTAAGTGAAACTCGATACTCACCCGCGACAGGATATCGGATTCCTACAGGATTTCTTTCAAAAGATATTCTTGTGTCTGCTCCTTCAAATATCCATTCAAAGGAATCTGCTTGGTAAGAAGACACTTCTAAAAAGTCTAAGGATTCACCGACGTTAATGCTGCTGCGACTTACTGTAAAATCTGCAACCGGTGACCTTCGCACAGCTGACTTAAATGCACTGATTTTATTGCCAGCTTGTGTGATGACCATTACTCCTTCGCGGGACAATGACGGATTACAATAGACATTTCCGGAAGCGGCCAAAGCTTCCTTTTGATTTAAGTTATAATCCAGTAATAAGAAACTTCCCTTTCCGTCATTGACATAGACTAGAGAGTCTGAGCTAATGGTAAGTGAAGGCTGTGATAATGGCCTTGATTGGCCAATTGCCAAAATATCTCCGGTGTGCTGATCCAGGCGGACCAAATGATCAATATCAAATATAAAAATATTGCCGTTTGGACCAATTGCCATATTACCATATAAAGCGGCGCCAGTCGTTTGAACTGGCTGATATACCCAGACTTTATCAAATGAAGAACCATTGTCACGATAAGCGTTGAATGCTCCATTGTCCCTCCAGAAATAAATCATTCCGTCTTCGCCAAGCATTATTGGATTTTCCTGATCCGGATCACCAGGTAATGGTAATGAGGAATAGAGTGTCCGGCCTGATTTAATGTCGATTGCTGTCAGAACAACTGGGACAGTAATGCCCCCGGTAATCCGGTAAACTTTAACATCGCTGGCTGCAAGCGCAGGATTGGGAGTAACGGCAATAATTGTCTTATTGCTCCAAATCAATTTACCGGTAAGATGGTCTAGCCTAATTGTAAATCTGGTTTCTTCAGTTTTACCTGCAAGAATAGGATCACCGTTACAGGCGAACACAATGCCTGGCCATGCTCCGAAAGTGGTTGTTTTGACCTCTGATTTCCACAGAACATTTCCATCTTCAGCCCTTAGCGCAAAAATACTGCCGTCTGAATAATCACATGCATATACCGCATCTTGTGTAAATCCAACGCAATAAAGAATAGAGCTTACAGAAATAAATGGTGAATTCCAAAGTAATGAGCCGTCTTTTAGATTTCGACATTCAATAAAACCCTTATAAGGACTAAAAGTAATCCGAGAAGTTACAAATTGGTTACCTTGACTATAGACTGCATTGCCCAATGTGGAAGTACCTGCATTGTTAATAACCCATTCAGGAGAACTAAAATCTTTTATACCTGACATTCTGGAATACCCATTTCTGGTATTGCCACCGCCAAATGTAATCCAGTTTTGAGCTGATATTTTCAACCCAGCCAAAAGTAATACAACAATCCAAATTTTATTTTCTTTCATCATTTCCTGATATAAAGATATTAAAATGAAGATGGAATATAAAACTTGCTTTTAAATAAAAAAGAAGTGTCCCGTCTCCGGGACACTTCCTATGATTAAACCGATTGATAATAATTCACACCATCTACAACAAGTCTTTCAGATCTAGCTAAAATTATCTTGCCAGAACCATCTTACGAGTGGCTACGTATGAAGAAGTCTCCAGGGTATAGTAATATACTCCGGTCAGACCATTTAATTCCTCTTGCCCAAATGTTACGTGATTTAGCCCAGCCAATGCCTTCACATTTTTTACAACAATGGTTCTACCGGACACATCCTGAATTTTCAATGATACGTCCGCAGGTTGAATAGAACGGAATGTAATAGTTGTTGATTCATTGAATGGGTTCGGTGTATTCTGAAACAATTCAAATGAATTAAGGGTAGCACCTGAATTTCGTACCCGAAGTTCTATATCCAGTTCCTCCAACTTATCATTATAAGCTTCAGTCTGCATATTTTCGCTGGAGGTACTTAGCATTTTTGAAGGATTAATACTACCGTAACGAGGCTTTATTACAAGATAGAACAATGGCTCTATACTTGCAGACATAGGCTTATCACTATTCCAGCTCATTCTCACGATGCCCTTGTCAGCATCAGCGAGATTAAAGTTACTTTGCCTTATATCCATAATACCAGGTAACATGTCAACAATTTCAATCTTACGCTCATCATACTTCCAGGCTAATTGAAATCCGAATATGTCGCCTTCCCAACGTCCGTATACAGGCACATTAATTCTATCTGCTGTGGATAAATCCTGGTTATCCAACTCAAGGTAGATTCTTCCTGCGGTACGGGTAGTTACTTTTGTCAATAAGTTGGTCTTGGCTGACTGATTGATATCACCGATCTTAATTCCGTAGAAATTATTGTCGTATGAATTTCCTTTCAGATTATGAACAGCAATGTCTTCCTTCCAGCCACCGGACCAAGGATTGGTGACGTCTTCAAATTGAGCAGGCATTGCGATGAACCGCCAGGATTTTTGCGTACCGCCCATAGTAGTTTTAATACCTAAAATCAGCTTTCGGAGTTCTGCGATATCTGCGGACGTTATGGACTTTGAGTTGTTAAGATCTGCAGCTATATACTTGTTAGGATTATCGAATATTTCCTTACCAAGTATATGCTTTTGAATCAGAACAATGTCCGCTGTCGTCAGACCATTGAGCGCATCATCATTTTTAACAGGATGAATGTTGTAGTCAAGATTCTCAGCCAGATCGTTGAAAGTATAGGCTCCTTCATCAAGTGTTGACATCTGTGCGACTACATTCTGTGATTGCAAAAGCTCAATTGTTGCATTTTTTAACAATTCGGTATTATTTGCCTTCACCAGACCTGCAATCGTTCCACCAACCTTATTGGGACAAGCATTTCCAGCATTGTCCTGAAGCGTAAGCGTAACCTGACAGAAATCCTGATTTCCGGTACTATCTGTGACATAAACCTTAACCAGCGTATCCCTGGAAATTCCATTGGGAATATCTGAGCATCTGTATGTACGGGAAGTGTCATTGACATTCTCAGAAAATGAATAACGAAGTTTATTTTTTGGTGTACAATTGTCTTCACTTTTTTCATTGAAATCTGAAGCCTTTACTGTTACTGAACCATTCGTTGCCATCACAACAGTAATCAGTCCTGCCCTGCAGAAAGGCGTTGGCGCCTTGCCGTCTTTGACAGAAAACAATTGATCACAAGTGCTTGAATTGCCGCAGGCGTCCGTTACTGTCCAGCGGATACGGTGATTTCCTGAACGATAGTTGCCGGAAGCATTTCTCGTTGCACCATTAATTTCCACAACACCGTTATTGTCCAAATCAATGGCGAATGTCCAGGTAAGCTGCAGACTATCGGTACAATCATCTGTAGCGTAACCCGTCAGATCAACGAAACCTGAACAATCTGAGGCAACAGAACTAACGACTTTGGATGCACAGGTTGAAGCATGAAGCGAAGGCTTTCCGCTATTGTTGACCTTAATCGTCTGATCCTTCGTAAACACACCAGCAGAATTCGGATTATTGACATCATACGTACACCAGTCAATCACTTTCCAGTGCCTGATAATTTTAATGCATGAATTATCAATATTATAGAATTTCTCATCGTCATATCCAGCAATAATTGATGCACAAGGCTTTAAAGGCCAGGTTGGCTTACCGGTGCGTGAAGGATCTGCATCAGCCAATACACAACCATTTACCGTAGTGTTGGCAGGAAAACTAATTTGAACCAGCGTTAATGGATTATTATCAATAATACTAATCCGCTGATCACATAATGCAAACCTTCCACCTGCATCTTCTGCTCTCCAATGACGTATGATTGTTCCAATTGAACATTTGAAATTCAATGAATCATCTTTATAAGTAACCTTAGGTGCTCCGCAATTATCCGTAGCAGTTGCATTTCCAGTAACGTTCAGATTGTAAATATCAGCCGTACAATTCACTGTTAAATCTTTTGGACAGTTTATAGTTGGAGCTATTTTATCCTGAACGGTTACGAGAACCATGCAATCATTATAGTTGCCTCTCTTGTCTTTTACCCTCAAAACTACCTGTATTGGATTATTAGCCACATCTTCGCAACAGAAGGACACCGAAGGACCAAAGCTTGTATTGCCTGCAACACCGCAATTATCTGTCATTCTTCTGACTAGCAATGAATCGACGGTGCAGTTATCAAAACTTCCCTGATCCAATGAAGTAGCAAACACTTTCGCGGTTCCGCCATCACCTAATGTAACCACCGTCGTCTCATCACAAACAGCAACGGGTTTCAGGTTATCTTCAATAATTACTTCAACTGTACAGTTGGTTGAGTTACCGCAAGCATCAATTACGGTATAACGAACCCAGGATGTATCCTGCAAAAGACCAGGTATGCTTACCCTACCATCTGGCAGATAATTTATCCCGCTTGTTCTGAAGTCCCCTTCTTCGGGGTTTCCGTTAGGAGTTGCTTTTTTGTATGAAACTTCTAATTTGTAAGTTGAACAATCAGCAATGAATTCAGGTCCTGAAACAATCGCTGTGCCAGTACATGAATAATAATCTGTTGGAAAAACCATATAATTGCCACGACAGGAAATCACTGGCTTTTTGTTATCAGCGACCTTGATTAATTGGTTGCATTCAATTATTCTTCCGGTACACCAATCAAAGATTTTCCAGTTACGGAATACTTTAAATGAATTTCCACAAACCGGAATCTTGAGATCTTTATACGTCACAGCAAAGTGGTCGCAATTAACACCGGTTGGGAATCCGGTACCCTTCCAAATAACCTGACCTTTTTCATTTACATAATCGTATGGAGAAGGATTTCCATCAGGTAATGCGTTCCAACCCGCCGGATATGGGCCGGTTGGATATTTTAGACTATCGCACTCCAGGAAAGGCCTTGCCAAACCATCATAACTTGGAGGACAGACTACATTATCCAGTATACCCTGGTTTACATAAAAAACCTCAGAACAACTGGTCGAGTTGCCTTTGCAATCCTTGGCAGTCCAGTATCTATTATACTTGGCATAAGGTACAACATTGCATCCATTTTTAGTATACACATCATAATAGCACAACTCTACATCACAGCATAGATCAAAATTCTTTACGGTATAACAACCTTCTTTCCCTGCAACCGCAGTCCATGTTGCACCTGGCGGTAATGGAAATCCAACTGCTTCAGGTCTAACATCAGCAGTACAGCTGAGTCTTGGCGTATCGACCCTGCAAACCAAATTCGGAATATATTTATCTTCAATCAGGACATAACCCCAACAGGTAATATTACTGCAAAGATGCGTAACCTGTACCTTTAGTTTCTTCCCCAGGTATGATCCGTTAATGGCACCACCAGGTATCACGTGATTGGTTTCATCATAAACAACAACAGTATATGAATCTTCCGGATAATTTGATCCTTCAAGTACTATGCCTGCAGTAATCACAGCGCGGCAATTACCATCAAGTGACAAATGTATGAGATCATCACATGCCAATGAGGCATTTCCCTCTACTGTCACAGCTCTGGTCAATATAGTACCTCCATTAACTGCAGTAATAGTATATATCCCACTGACATTCCCCCAGTCAATGAATACGGAGGTTGAGGTCGTTGCTGTGATCTGACCTCCTCCGGAAAGACTGAAGATCCATGGCCCAGCAGCATTGACATCATAAATAGTGCCAGTTGAACCTATGCAAACACTGGTATCAGTTGCATTTCTGGCTGTAAATGTTTGTGCATTAGCAGACACATTGCATAAAAATGTAACCAAAAGTATATAAAGCATCCATTTGCTCAATTGCATGGCAGCTAGTTCTGCACGATTCAGAGTAATCATTGTTGTATAATTTGCTTTTCTCATTTTCTAAAATTTTATCGGTTTAAAATCATTTGATAATTGGTGGCTTATATCCGGGATTATTGAGTCAATAATCCCGGCCAAGCCTAAATTACCCAAGAACCGTTTATCTTATTATCACCATTTTTCGTGTAGCAATGAATCCATCCGCATCCAACTGGTAGTAGAGAACACCTCCTGTTTCAGTCTGTAGTTCAACATCTACCGTATTCAGTCCTTTGTGCGCAAGCACAGGTGTCCAATACACTTGCTTTCCAGACAAGTCAAAAATTCTTACATCCACCTTTTGTTCTGCAGGCACTTTAAAGTATACCGTTGTTTTTCCTGTAAACGGATTCGGAACATTCTGGAATAGTTCGTAATCCGGATTGATTGCGTTTTCACTGTTTCTAAATAGTAATCTAAGCGACCTGCTTTCTGCAGCGGTATACAATTCATTTTGAATCGTATGACTATCCAAAGTAAGCGTCTGACCATTGATTTGCCCTCCGGAGACACCCTTAAATTTGAATTTCAGAATTGTAGATCCGGCGCTATATGATCTTTTGTCATTATCATTCCAGGAAAGTCTTAACACTTTGCCGCCTTCCGAAATACTATAATTATTCTCTTCAATACTGAGCAAATCACTGAACACTCCTTCAAATCGCGCTACATCACCAGCGAGACGCAATTCGAACTGCATTCCCTCGATCTCGGAATTTTCAGTTAGTTTAAATTCGACAATAATTTCTTCACCAGGCTCTATGTCTGAATTAAACGATTCAAGTCCTGTGATTTTTTGAGATCTTGATACAGCAGATACAACATGGTTAGTACTTGCTTCTCCTGTAACATCGCCCGTCTTGACAATAACAAAATTGTTATCATTGATGGCATTGGTGAGTGCATTGATACTAATTACACTAGGGTAGCTAAATGCATTTTCCAGTGTAATAGGATACTTAGCGTCAACAAAATTCCAGGAAGGATTATTGTTTGGAAATTCTGTCGTTAACCCGAGAATTAACTTCCGAATATCCGAAATATCCCTGGATGTAATACTACCAGACTTATTAACATCTGCAGCAATGAGATAGTATGGATTGGTAATCAATTCTTTGCCAAGTATATGTTTCTGAATAGCAACAATGTCTCTGGTCGTGACGCCATTGAGCATATCCGAGTTTAATTGCGGCTTAACCATATATGATTCATTCTTAGCAATATCAACAAAGGCATATTGACCCGCTTGATCAGTTACTTTTTCCTGCATTGAATTGGAATTTATTGTATAAAACTGAACAGGCACGTTACCAGCCATTACGGTTTTATTTACTCCACTGATTAGCCCTGCAACACTGGTCGTATTACCAAATTTATCCGGACATACATTCTGATTATCCTGAACGATCAGCGTTGTATGACAAACATCTTGATTTCCTCGAAGATCAGTTACATATAAGTCAACTATAAATGTGTCTGCACGTCCATTATCCAAATCAGTACAATGAATCGTCCTGAAGCTATCAGCTATATTTGAAGTAAAACTATATTTAAGTTTAGCCGCTTCTGTACAGTTATCAAAACTTCCTACATTAAAATCCTTAGCCCAAATTGTAACTTCTCTTGAAGAAGGCATGATAACAGTTACAATTCCCGCATTACAATATGGGGTTGGCGCCTTACAATCGACTACGGTGATAATGTAGCTGCAAGTCGTAGTATTACCGCACTGATCACTTACAGTCCAGGTAATCTTGTGCTTTCCTTCAATGAAAGTGGTAGACAAAGTTCGGCTGCTTCCGGTCTGATCAACGGATCCATCATTTAGTTTATCAATTGTATAACTCCATAATAACTCATCCTGATTGGTACAATCGTCTGTAGCTGAGGCTGTCAGAACGGCAGTTACAGAGCAATTATCCGTAATACAGAGCTCACGATTTGCACAACTGCTCGTTATAGTAGGTTTTTCGTTATTGACAATTTTAATTACCTGGGTATGATACCAGACCCCTCTTCCTGAATTAGGGTTATTGACATCATAAGTACACCAGTCTATGACTGTCCATTTTCGCAAAATTTTATAACATACACCTTCGACATAATTGAATACAAGATCTTCGTGATTTGTGACGATCTGATTGCATTTGTCCTGGTTCCGATAAGTTGGCTTGCCAGTAACATCTACACCTGTTGCATTTTTACAACCAACCAGATTAATGTCAGCTGGCCATGTAATATCATTACCAGTAAAAGGATTAATATCTCTAACAGTTATTTTTTGAAAACACGAATCTTTCCGTCCTCCTGCATCAGTAGCAATAAACCATCTGTTAATATCGCCGGTATTGCAAGCAGTCAAGAAGTTTTCTACTCTGCTAGTGAGATTTACTGAACAATTATCTGTTGCAGTAGCAGTGCCGAATACAGCAAGATTGGAGATATCGGTCTCACAATTTACAACTGTATCTCTAGGACAACTGATTCTTGGCGGAAGTTTA
The DNA here is from genome assembly GCA_046329325.1 of Saprospiraceae bacterium. Classification (GTDB taxonomy): domain Bacteria; phylum Bacteroidota; class Bacteroidia; order Chitinophagales; family Saprospiraceae; genus Vicinibacter. The sequence continues at coordinate 2,664,890 of JAXLUU010000001.1, read as the reverse complement.
TCTTGAACAATAACATCAACCATACATTCAGCCGTGTTGCCGGCTTTATCAGTCACACGCAGTATAATGCGTATTGGACTGGATGCAATATCAGAACAACAGAATGTCAATGTATTGGTATACGCATTGGTAGAACCACACGGACCTGGATTCATGCGTCGAGCCTGGAATGACCCCATTTCGCAGTTATCAAGGCTGTGATCATCAAAAACTGTTGCGGGAATAGTGGCCTGACCGTTTTCAGTCAATGAGACGACCGTACGTTGCTGGCAAATTGCAACAGGAGGCGTCAAATCCTTGACTTCTATATCAAATGTGCACTCCGTACAGTTACCGCAACCATCACATATTTTATAATAAATCCAGTTACAACCGAATGGCATATTATCAACCCGATATTGCCCATTTGCCAGTTTTGTAATATTCTGAGTTGTACCAGGCTGACTTGGGTCAGGCGTACAATTTGTAGGACTAGTTGCAGGACGGTGTTTAACTTCATAAGTCCATCCGGAACATTCTTCAATAACATATGGTATTTTGCTGTCTATAACTGTACCAGGCTTCAAATCAAGCGGAACCGACAGAAGGTAAGAACCTGTGCAAGTGCTTGGATTGGTATTAATAGTTATAGTACTAGGACATATAACCAACGGCTTGACATCATCTACCACTTTAATTAATTGCACATAGGTTACTCTGTTATTTGGCCTGCACCAATCAATTATCAACCATTTTCTTAACAACTTAAATGTTCCCGGACACACCCTCAGTGTATCATCTGAAAAATCAAATTGAATATTACCACACAACAATCCCTGAGGTCGACCTGTACCTGTTGCCGTAGTATCTGGGTTTCCATTGGCAAACTTTGTCCAGTTTCCGTTACATTTCAGCGCTGGAAGATTTCCTGGCTGACCATCATAATGTGGAGGCAACGTAATATCTGCCAGAGTACCTCTGGCTATGTCTATCGTATCGGTACAACATGCGGTAAATCCACCCTCATCAGTTGCACACCATTTACGGTACACGGTACTGGCAAGTGTATCAGCACAAGAATAACTTACGACACTATCATGGTATGTAAGTCTAACAGTTCCACAAGCATCAATCCCTGTTACGATATAAGGGTACACAGTCTGATTGACCAGTGCAGCATTCACAGGAAATCCAAAAGAGGAAGGATTAAGATTAACATTGCACCTGAATGTATCCCTTACCTTACAATTTAATGCCGGTGGAATTTTATCTTCAACCAGAAGATATCCCCAACAGGAATTTCCGCAGACAATATTCTTTACGCTGACTGTGAGCTTCTTGCCAACGTATGATTTATTTAATGGCATGGAGACGTTTGCTCCGTTATATGTAAGACTTACAGAGAAAAATCCCAAATTAATGCAACTTCCATAGTCTCCTTCAAGCACCATGTCAGCCAAAATATAAGCTTCACACATGCTGTTGACAGATACATGCACTGTATTGTTACATGCTATTTGACAGTTACTCCAGCAATTAGGAATAGTAACAATGTTTGAAGAAGCAGAAGCACCTCCAAGTGGAACAGCGTAAGAAACAATCGCCTGATTATTAAGATTAACCGGCGCTCCGCTGGCTCGTGGATTGAGCTCAATAGTGACCCGATAAACAATGCTGTCATCAGAAAAAAGGAATCCATCATTGTTGGTCATGTTATTATTCGTTGTACCATTAAATGCCGGATCAATGGTTGTTGCCACCGATAATCCTGTTGCCGATGCGCTCGGCGCATTAACGACACGTACAAATGTGGTACCTAGATTACCTGCAGCACTAAATTGGTCTGTCAGGCCAATACCGGTTACCAATGGACAACTACTGGCAACTGGGTTAATGACTGTAATCCTGTAGGTGACGTCAATGTTTCCAGCTATTCCGCTGGAAGCAACTGCCACACCCAGAAGTTCTTTCTTTACTGTTAGACACTGCGCCTGAAGCGAAGTTACACCCAACGTAAGAAAAAACAGGACTACACTCAACATCCAGCCCATATTAGAATAATGGAACTGATTGTTTTTTGTAACTTGTTTTGGGTAAGTTAAATTATTCATCGTATAAAATGTTTAATGTTTAAGTTTATGATGTATTTTAAAAATTGACAATTTCTGAGATCCCCAAACGGCCCTGGAACACTTGGGCTCCGGGTAATTTAAAGGGGGTACAAAAAATGGGTATCTGGTTGTTCCGGCCACAGATGAGGTTTTTTTCCACATCGATGGCCGGAACTTGCCAATTTTTATTCAATCATGATCATCTTTCTTGTCGCTCTGTGCGTTGATGTTTCTAACTTATAAAATAAGATTCCAGAGTTCGCCACATCGCGTTTCTCAATTTGCACGATATTGTACCCTGCCTTGAAGTTACGCGTGATTTCCTTTAGTAATTTGCCATTGACATCATATACCTTCAAACTTGCATTTTCATCTTTTGGAAGCATGAAAGAAATATTGGTATAGGTACTAAATGGATTCGGTTGATTCTGATACAAATAGAATCCATTATTGCTTTTTTCTTCAGCATTTTTAAATCTGATTTCCAGTGATACATTTTGATCACCCTGCAAATAAGCTTCACTTCTAAAAAGATCGTGGCTAATTGCCAGGCTCTGACTAAGCTTGCTTCTTTTTACAGAAGTAAATACAAGGTAAAATACTGACTTGCCTTCATCAACAGAAGTATTCTCCTTATTCCAGCTGATTCTGATTTTACCATTTTCTGTTAGTGAAAGATTGATATTTTGTTCTTCGATCTGACATACACTATTTTGTACCGCTTCAAAGTGAAGTTGATCCTGATCAAATTCAAATTGCATCTGCAACCCCTCAAGACTAACTGTGCGATCAAATTGTACCGGAACAATGATTGTTTCATTCGGATCAAATTCCACATCCTGCATTTCAACGACCAGACCATTGGTCGTACGCCCAGCGATATTCTGCAAATTATTACTTCTTGCATCTCCTGTAACGTCTCCGAGCTTTACCGCAACCAGATTATTATTCATAAGGTCATGGCTTAGACTCTGTATATTGACAGTTTCTTCTAATGGCCAAGGGCTTTGAGGATCTATAAAACGCTGAGATGAATTAATGAATCTCCAGCTCTTTTTAACCGGAAACTCAGCGTTTACGCCCAGAATAACCTTGCGTATATCAGCGATATCACGACTTGTTATACTTCTGCTGTCATTGACATCCGCTGCCACAATTTTCAATGGATCAGAAATGACCTTGGTTCCCAGAATATGTTTCTGGATCGCAACGATATCTTGAGTTGTAACACCATTTAAGACATCATCATTCTTTTCAGCTTTTATAATGTAGTTTTCTGTCAGCGGTATTTCAGGAAATGCGAACTTTCCGTCTGCCTGTGTAAGATGATATTTTGGCAATGAAGGCATATTTCCATTGATGGATACCATCGCTTCCTGCAAAGCACTGTTAAGACCAGTATTGATAGATCCGGCTACTAATGCAGTTGAAGTTGTACCACCTCCACCTAGATTATCAGGGCAAGCATTGCCCAGTCCATCCTGGATAATAATCTTGGTATCGCAATAATCCTGATTACCCGCTTCATCCGTGACGTAGATTCTCACTTCGAATGTCTGCGATACTCCATTCGCGATCTGAGAACAGGTATATACAGCGGAAGCGTTATTTACATTTGGACTGAATGAATATCTTAAGTTATTCTTATCTGTACAGTTATCTGAACTATTGAGATTTAGATCTGATGCCCATACGGTAACTTGTCCTGATGACGGCATTATGACCGTAATCACACCAGAGCGACAATAAGGCGTAGGTGCTTTTCTGTCAACGCCTGTAAATGTGTATGTACAGCTGCTAGAATTCCCGCAGCGATCTTCTACTGTCCAGGTAATCCTATGTGTACCACGAGGAAATGTTCCGCTGGCATTATTGGATGAACCAGTAATATCTGCTACTGTGCCGTTATTAAGGTAAATTTTATAAGTCCAGATAAGATCACTTTCAGGCGTACAATCGTCGGTTGCAGAAGCTATGAGTTCTGCAAAACCAGTACAATTGTCACCTAGCACATTAAATGTTCTGGCATCGCAAGAACTGGTAATAGTAGGTGCCTTCTTATTTGCAACTTTAATAACCTGAACTCTTGTCCATATGCCGTTAGGATTGCAATCATCAATAACTGTCCATTTTCGGAGAATCTTATAACAGGCATTTTCAACCTGGTTGAAGACCTGATCATCGTATCCTGCTATCAGCCTTGTACAACTCAGGTTACCAGGCCAGGTGGGTCTTCCCGTATTGGAAGGATCTGTTGAATTAAGACATCCATTAAATATTGTGTCTCTAGGAAAAACAATAGTGCTACCGTTGTAAGGATTAAAATTTCGTACATTAATCGTCTGTACACAACTGATCGCCGGATTGAAATTATCCCTGAATGTAAATATTCTGGTTATTGTCCCTACACCACAATTGTTAAGAGAGATTGTACTATCATACGTTGTTGTAAGATTACAGTCTTCAATAACAAGACCATCCAATCCCCAGTTTCTGGATTGGTTACCCGGCGCACCAGGATCATTGATAATAATTGGTTTTCTTTCTGATTCAATTGTTCGGTAAACCCCAAACGCATTAAGATTTCCATAGTTGAATCCGCAGCTGATATCAATGACGGATGGAAGGCAGGTGACTACCGGTGGTTTTTTATCCTGAACAGTTACCTGAACCATGCATTCATTGGTATTGCCCGCTTTGTCAACAACCTGAAGTATTACAATAACAGGGTTGTTTTTAATGTCAGCACAGCAAAAGTCAATATGATCAGAGTATGCTGTATCCGTTATCGAACCACATGTGCCAGGATTCATCCTTCTCACTCGGAAGTAATCGAGTGCGCAATTATCATAGGAGCCATCATCAAAAGAAATTGAATTGACCCTGGCTGTTCCGGCGTCAGTAAGCGCGACCACAGTTTCAAAATGACATACAGGAATTGGTTTTGTGGTCTCCTGTACCCTCACTTCAGTTGCACACTCTGTAGTATTACCACAATTATCCGTTCCTCTAAACAATACCCATGAAAGTCCAACTGGAAGATCATTGATCGTGTATGTATTATTATTATTATTCACAACACCGTCCTTTACTGCGTCCAGAGAGGTAGGTGGAATTGATGGATCTGCTACACCTCGCTTAACGAGAACTTCAAAATTCACATTGGGCGAACATTCCTGTATAATTGTAGGCAGGCCAATGGTTGCACTTCCTGTACAAGTATTCGTAGCAGTATTGACGAATTGAATTGGCTTGCATGTTAGAATTGGACCACGATTGTCTAATATCTTGATCAACTGCGTACATTCTGTATCTCTACCGGTACACCAATCAACAATTAACCATTCGCGTAGAATCTTATATGTTCCTGAACATACATTCAGCTTGATATCATTGTAAGTATAATTTATGTTCCTGCAACTAATTCCGGAAGGATATCCGGTATAGCTTGGATGTGGATTGCCATTGTTATCTCTAGGAAATCCGGCAGAACATTCAATAGGATCTCTGTCCAGTCCATCATAATTGGGAGGACAAACTATTGAATCAATGCTTCCCGCACGAACCAATATGGTATCGCTACAATACACTGTATTTCCATATCCATCTGTAGCGGTCCAGTCTCTGAAGATTGTATCTATGTACTGTACTGCTGGTGGACATATTACCGATACAGTTCTGTCTTTATATGATAATGTTGTTTTGCTGCAATTATCATAAAGACTTGATGTACTTGAGAAGGTATTTGGTTGACCTGACACCGGAATTGGATCTGGCGCTCCGCTTTGTTTAGGAAAATTAATTCCTGGAGAACCGGGAGTTATGGGGTCACCACATCTTACGACATAGCTTTTACAAAATATTGTTGGCTTAAGCTTATCTTCAACTCTAAGCAAACCCCAACATGAGTTGCCAGAGCAACGATGAACTGCTGATACTTCAAGAACCTGCCCGATATGACTTGAATTGACATTTGGACTGCCGGGTATAGTGACTTTTGTAATCCGGTCGCGCACCACAATATCATAATCCAGAGAATTATATCCAGCTCCTTCCAGAACCATGTCTGCAGTGACAATTCCTCTGCAATTCTCATCAAGAGAAACATTCACAGTATCGTTGCAGTTGACCTGTGGAGCAAAAGGATCGCCAACCCGAACACGTATTGTATCGGGAGTGCAGCTTCCTCCAATTAAAGGAATTTCGTTCATAACAATGACGACATTCCCCACTGTATTCCACGTAATGGTAACATTCGGCAATGCAGAAGTATTTAGTACTGCAGTACCGCTGATCACACTAAAGGAATACGTGTTGCCGGCATTGTAATTGTTAAGAAAATACGTAGCCGCAGAGGTCGTTCTACAGACTGCTGCAGGTACATTGATCAAGGTGGCACAAGTTTGCGCCTGGATCTTCAATCCGCTAAGTGTCATAAGCAGGATAGCCCAACTTATTCCCCTCAGATATGGAATGAAGCCCCTCTTTTTAAGTATCGGTTTCTTCATTTCTAAAAAATTATTTTAAAATTCTAAATCCAAAAACAGTTGAGGTCGCAACAGCTTGCAACACTCACGGGGGATATCAGGGGGATATCGATATATCGAATGCTGATTATGCTATGCACGCACAGCCATCCTTTACATCACTGAATATGTGACAAGTACTATTCCAAAAAGGAGTGATCAGTTACTAGTTATTATGATTCATTCTAATATGAATTCATATTTTTATTAAATAAGCATATAATACTCATTTACAAATACTTATGAATTATAAAATCAATGTATCAGTATAATAATTCTTTATAAGTTGATCAATAGGCCGGTTCAAGTTATTATTGGACTGAATGGTATAAAAAGTGGTACTTACCAAGAATAGCATTTTCAGAAATAGCCAAAGGGATCTATTGAATGATTAAGGTGCTTAATATAAAGTGCAATTTTTTAAGATTGTGAATGTAAATTCTAGAACAGGAAATAATTAAATCTTTGATTGTAAAAGGCAAAATGATTGATCGGGGAAATCTTTTAATCTGCACGGCGATCCACCAACTTACTCAATGGATAATTCAACTTAATGAAGAAACATATTATTCTTGTGCTGCATTCATATTACGATCATAGAATAGCTTATTTCAAAAGTACTTCGAATTCCAAAGAATTGAGAAGATTTTCAGAGCAATCAGAGGAATATACTTTTTAAATGTGCTTTCTGAATTGTCAATACAAAAAGAATGCATTACAGATCAGAGCTGATTTCTTCGGTTATAGGGCTCAAAGAAACAACAGCTCTACGTATGGATAATGCCTAATACATATCCAGCTTTATCTAGTTTTAATGATCGCATTAAGTAGTGCTGCACTCAAAGCTTATATTAGGAATTATGCAAATGGCTTACCCTAAATTCCTAACAAAGCAAAATTTCATTTTAAAGGCTCATAAGACAATGCCCTGGAACGTGTACCGTCAAATATACATTGAGTAATGAGGTTGATAATGTTCAAACCACACCTTGTCTTGTATTTTAATCAATAATGCAGTAAGACTTTTTAAGCCAAAGAAGATCATTCTTCAGCTAATAATGGCTCCATACGATCCAGATTTTACAATGCCTTCACCTCACTAACCAGCTTGGTTAGCGTATCCTTGGCATCACCAAACAACATATGTGCCTTCGGATTATAGAAAAGCTCATTATCAATTCCGGCATAGCCTGCCTTCATTGAACGCTTCATAATGATAATATTAGCAGCATTTTCTACGTCAAGGATCGGCATGCCATAGATTGGAGAGGAGGGATCTGTCTTGGCCGCAGGATTGACAACGTCATTGGCTCCAACAACCAGTACCACATCCGTAGTAGCAAATTCTGGATTGATATCTTCCATCTCTACAAGCTTATTGTAACTCACGTTGGATTCCGCAAGAAGTACATTCATGTGACCTGGCATTCTTCCCGCTACTGGATGAATAGCATATTTTACATCAACGCCTCCATCCTCCAGATTAGTCTCCAGTTCATGACAAGCATGTTGTGCCTGAGCTACAGCAAGTCCGTAACCTGGAACGATGACCACTTTTTTGGCATATTTGAGCAATATTGCGGCATCTGAAGCCCCAAGTTCTCTTACTGCCCCACCACCTGACTTGGCAGGGCCTCCTGATGAACTACCTCCTCCAAAATTACCTACCAGAACGTTGAGCAGCGACCTGTTCATCGCCTGGCACATCGTAACTGTAAGAATGGTCCCTGCAGAACCTACCAGAATACCCCCAATGAGCATTACATAATTATCATAAAGGAATCCTCCACAAGCCGCGGCAACACCGGTAAATGAGTTGAGGAGCGAAATCACTACAGGCATATCCGCACCACCAATAGGAAAAACGAAAATCAGACCATACAATACGGACAAGCCTAGTATCGTATAAAACAATGATAAACCACTGATTTGCCCTGCAATCATCAAACCACTCATCACCAATACTGCACCCAATAACCCAAGGTTGAATACCTGTTGTAAGGGTAGATTATAGTCACCAATTTTTCCTTCCAGTTTGCCATAGGCAACAATTGATCCTGAAAAACTGATAGAACCAATGACAAGTCCAGCGAGAATAATCAGAAGATGCTGACCGTGAGCCTCCATTCCTGATTGCTCAAGATGGTTAAATTCAATAATTGAAATCAATGCAGCACAGGCTCCACCCATTCCGTTAAAGAATGACACCATTTGAGGCATCGCCGTCATCTGAACACTTTTCGCCATGTACACGCCAATACCAGTGCCTATGATCAGCGCAGCAAAAATCCAAATGAGATTCCCAAGATGTTCGCCGTTACTTCCTTTATATAAAAAAATAGTCCCAAAAATCGCCAGGCCCATTCCAACTGCCGCAATGAGGTTGCCTTTGCGCGCCGTATCCGGCTTGCTTAGCATCTTAAGGCCGATCATAAAGGTTACTGAAGCAACCATGTATATGAATTGTAAAATATGTTCCTGCATCATTTCTTTTTCTTAAACATTTCAAGCATGCGGTCTGTCACAACAAATCCACCAACCACGTTTAGCGTTCCAAGAATCACTGCTATAAAGCCCAATATCAGGCTGAGTGTTCCTTCCGCCTGGCCCATCACGATAATCGCCCCGATAATGACTACGCCATGAATGGCATTGGCGCCGGACATTAAGGGTGTATGAAGAACAGAAGGTACGTGTGATATCAACTCGATCCCGACAAATATCATCAGGATAACGAGGTAGATCATTTGAATGTGGTTAGAAATAAATTCAAACATAGTCATTCTTTATAATATTTTTCCTTGGTGAACAATCAGGGTTCCTTTGGTGATCTCCTCTTCCATTTCCCATCTGAACTCACCTTTGTCAGTCAAGTGATTTAACAGGTTAAATACATTCTTTGCATAAAGTTCACTGGCATTGGTAGCCAGTGTTGAAGGAAGGTTTGTTATGCCAACAATTTTGACTCCGTGTCGATATACAATTTGACCTGCGACACTAAGTTCACAATTGCCCCCTTGTTCGACAGCCATATCAACAATGACCGCACCAAATTTCATTTGTTTCACTTGATCCTCCGTAATCAAAATGGGTGCTTTTTTGCCCATCACAAGCGCAGTGGTAATCACAAGGTCTGCTTGAAATAAAGATTTATTGACTGCTTCCTTTTGCTTCGCCATATACTCTGTTGAAACTTCGGTCGCATAACCTCCTTCTGCTTTTGCACCCTGAGATTCTACTGTGATAAATTTGGCACCAAGAGATTCTGCTTGCTCCTTGGTCTCGGGTCTGACATCAGTAGCTTCTACGACAGCACCGAGCCTTTTGGCTGTAGCGATAGCCTGCAGACCAGCGACGCCAACACCGTATATCAGTACTTTGGATGGTGTAATGGTGCCCGCAGCAGTCATCATTAATGGAAAAATCTTAGTCATTTCATTGGCGCCAAGTATGACTGCTTTATAACCGGCAAGGTTGGATTGCGAAGAAAGGACGTCCATACTCTGGGCTCTCGAAATTCTTGGAATTGCATCCATACTGAAGCTGCTAACACCAGCTCCGGAGAGTGCCTGCACAAGTTCGGGATCTGTACGATGATACATAAGGCTGAAGGTAATAGACCCAGGTTTCAGCATTTTGATCTCATCAGAATTGAAAGGATTGATTTTTACAAATATTTCCGCTGACTGAAAAAGGGATTGCCTATCGCCCATTACTGTTGCTCCAGCATCAGAATAATTGGTATCCTGAAAGGCGGAAGCTTGTCCGGCTCCACTTTCAACAACCACTTCCCATCCTTTGCCTTTTAATTGTTTTACCACTCCAGGAGTGATTGAGACGCGTTTTTCGTCTTCTCTGCTTTCTTTTAGGACTATAATTTTCAAGGCCAATTTTTATTTGAAGCCGCGAAGATAGACATTTGCCTTCAATTAAGGCTTGCCGGATTTTAAAAAATATGCGCCCCCCAAATTATTCAACATGCTGAATATCAAAGAGCTGTGGATTGGTGAACGGTTAATTTATCGCCCGGATGGCCGGACTGGAACCTACGAAGGCGCAGTCACGGTCGAACTTGTTAAAGTAAAAATAGATGAGCACATGATGCTCCTAAACATAAAGGACTTGGACCTGGCCCCGGAAGAGGACTACGCATCACACAAACCGCTTTGGGATGATCCACCATTCAAAACAAATTCCCTAACTTTTCAAAATGCGCCCGATACCCTTGACCTCCATATTGAAGTCCTTGCTCCAGCATTAACCCGGGCGCGACCTGAATTAATTCTTACACGTCAAAAAAAGGCTTTCGAAGATTTTATCAATACTGCAATTCGTCTTGGATTATCCCATGTGAAGATCATTCATGGTAAAGGAGAAGGGGTACTTAGAAGTGAAATCAGATATTTGCTGGCGCATAAATTCAAAGCCAAAATAATCATTCCTTCCACCGATGACGGATCAACGGAAGCATGGTTACATTAACAATTTAATTGTCTAAAGTCCTTACAGATAGCTTATTCAGAGATTTTTACAAATCCTATAGTCTTGCTGCCGCGCACTCCCGTTGCCTGCAGGAAAAATTGACCTGCTTTTAAATCTCCGGTCTCAATTCGTACCGGGTAAATTCCTTGCCGAACATGAGCGATTTCAGTACGTAAAAGATAACCGCATACATCAATGATTTTTAAAATAATCTTTTCATCATTACCTGAAGCAAAGGTGACATTGAGGTAATCATTACACGGATTAGGTTGGACGGAAAATTGCAGTTGCTCGCTGAGGTCAGTGGTATTGATGGTAAGCTTTCTTGAGCCGTCAGCAAACCAAACTCCCCATTTGGCACCGCGGAGCACAACGGTCTCTGACCCGCTGGATTGAATTTTATTGGCTGCCAGACCGATTGCGTTAAGGGATGGATTGCCAATATTGTCCTCGCCATCAAAGATCACGAAATTGTCCTTGTTACTGTAATTTGCGTAGGAAAGCACAGGCCGATCCTGCAGGATGGCCTGAAAGTCATTCGACTCAATGTTGCTTCCAACCAAATAGGCTGTAGTACCATCTTCAATGTAATCAAAGGCAATTACATCGAGGCTGTTCTTCGAAAAAACAGGATTGCCAATGGTTACTCCGTCAGGCAGACTGGCTACCAACTTTTCAATCTTTCCATCGCCCCAGGTATTGGCTGAATTATTGAACACCCTTAGGAATCCAATATCCCAGTACTCATAATCATCACCGGTATTGCGCTTAATAATATTATCTGCGTCATACATTAGAAATTCGCCATCGTGACTGAAATCCATCACATCCGCGTACTGTACATCTCCGGTCACAGTATTGCTATAACTTGGATTGTACAGCTTGAACTTTTTCCAGGCTTTTACTGCTGGGTCAAAATTATAAATGTAAACCGACTGATCCGCGACATCTAATACCGCTGCCAGCAAGTAACCGTCTTTGGAAATTGCCACATTACGGTAAATTGGATCGTCATCCAGCAGGCTTTCAGTATATTTTCTGGTTGAAGTATTATAATACAGCGCATAGAGCTTTTTATCGCTGCCGACATAATAGATCTCTTGTCCATTATCCGTTACACTGGGCTTACAGATCACGCTTCTGTTGGTAAGTATAACTGGGTTATTATTAAAGTCATAAATGTAAAGTCCGTTTTGGTTCTCATCCGTACAGACAATATACTCTTGGCCGGGATTGGTCTTAAGAATACGGTTACCCGTACTACCACCATTACCTCCAGATGAACCGATACCGACTCGATCAAAGCCAGTTTTCGCACTGGCCAGCACATCGGGTGTATTGTTGTAAAGATCAGTGCATGATTTTTCTATGGCTGCGCGCAGATCTTTAAAATTAGATGACCGTGTCAGCAGTTTTGTCAGCGCATAATAATATACTTTTTCACCAATCTTTTTGGCCTCTTCAAGACTTCGGCTCTTTGCCATTTCTGTCACAAAGATGTAAAATGCATAATTGGGTATGCCACTGTTAATATGCACGCCACCATTATCTTCTGTTCCCTTATACTGTTCATTGACATGTCTTGGCTGATATCCGTTATCATTGAGACTGCTTCCGCCATTATGTGGATCACTGAGGTCTCTTAATGCCCCTGAACGAAAAACACTTGTAATGACAACGTCTTCACCAATTTTCCAGTCATCACGATCAATCATTGCGCCAAATACATCTGCGTAGGATTCATTGATCGCACCGGACTCGGATTGATAAGCAAGGTTAGCGGTACTGCCAATAACTCCGTGTGACATCTCATGTCCGGCGACGTCAAGTCCTTTGGCCAGAGGTGTAAATGCCCTCGATCCGTTACCATAAAACATTGCTTCGCCGTTCCAGAATGCATTATCCATGGCTCCTCCGCCATCCTGAACATTGATCACTGATATGATTGTCCCGCCCGACCCGTCTATAGAATTTCTGCCATGGGTCTGGCGGTAATACTCATACGCTGCAGCAGCGTTAAGGTGCGCAGACACTGATGTCTTCGAACTCCAGCTGTTATTGGTAGAGGTGACATAGTCTGCACTGTTGGTTGTCTCAACGTTACGGTTTTTAAAGTCGTAAGTAATGAGAACCCCGACGGGATTGTCCGGAAATTTTGATCGTGAAGCTTGAAACATTGGCCTTGAAGCATCGATCAGGTAATATGTAGCGCCTTCCTTCCAGACATTAATTGTTCTGGTGTTGTTTGACAAATCCAATGCGCTGGCTGTTTCTGCGCCGGTAGGAGCTATTGTACAAAATTCATCGGCATGATCGTGTGCAATCCGACAGATATTGCTGTGTGCATCAATAATCAATCCACTTTGAGCATCGACAAACACCTCCCAGTTCTCCTTAAGGTTTGGAATAATGTGAATCTGATATGCTGTTACCCATTTTGCTGAAGACTCGCTTTTGTAAATGCAAAGACGGTTAAGCTTAACTCCGGTGCTGACGGCAGCGTTTATTTTTTGGTCGGCTAAGTTGATACCCTTTGAAGCCAGATGTTTTTTTGCAATGTTCGTTGCCTCATTTTCGGATATCGATACTTTGGTATTGATATCTGCAAGGTTCCAGGCGTAACCACAGGCGTATACTTGCTGATCCACATATTGATGTAGTGTGTATTCACCATTGATAACCGGGATACCATTCAAAGTCTGCTGATATTTATAGTGATTCGTTCCTGTTATGTCTTTCTCTGCGTTGATGAGAATAAAAGAATGGCTACTACCCAGGTTCAGTGATTTGATCAGGTATTCAGCAAAATAAGACGACTGGTCACGGTCACGAGGTACTAAGACAAGGCTTTGCTCAAAAGCTTTTGGCATCCCGTCGTCGTTGTAGCTCAGATAATGAGGACCATGTATTGCATTGGTTAAATCTTCCATGGCGAAAACCGAGGGTGCCTTGATCTGTGGACCTGAAGTTGTAAATGGTCTGCGCTCAGTGACGAAATACGGTTTGACAAGTTTCTTTTGAGAAAAATCAACAATCAGACTGCCATTATGTGGCGCAACTTTAGATAACTGTGCTGAGACAAATAAACCGCAAAACAGACAAAATGCAATAGAAATTATTCTTTTCATTTTATTTTTTATTCTTCTTTATTATACTAACTGCGTTATTGAAAAAAAGCTTAAGATTAGACGGCACTTCAGCAGATTGCGGATCCCAGGCCATACGCCTCGTACCGTTGCCGGAAGGTATTTCTACAAACTGATATAAATTACCAGGGACATTATATTGAATGTTGTCAAGACCCAGCACAGTAATATTTGATTTGAGTTGCTGTATGACTGATTGATGAAGCTTAGTATAACTTTCATCTCCAGAAGACTGTATCGAACCATCCTCCATAATCGCTACAAAGTTTTCTTGTCCGGCAAAACCTCCCCCATTGCCCACACGAATGAGCTGCATAATATCTTTATTCATGCTTTTAGATGGATGGCATTGCAAGTTAAAAACAATACAAATTGCTGAAAATGAACATAATATCAATAATTTCATCCTGTTTTCGCTAATATTGAGTTAAAATTACATCATTTCTCATTTATCCTGACGATATCGTTTTAATTTTGTAGCAAAATATAAATTACTTTATGAACAAAATCTTTCTTCTCCTCGTAACTGTATTTGCTGTGGGTCTAACAACTTCAATTGCTCAGACCTGCAGTCATTCTGCAAAGAAAGGATGCTGCAAAGCATCTTCTACTGCTTCTGCAAGTAGCGATGATGCATATATGACTGCGGCCACTTCTGCAGCAGCCAAGGATGCTTCCATCGAAAAACGCCCTTGCGCCGAAGAAGGCAAATTCTGCTTTTTCCGCAACACCAAAGATGCAACCGGCAGCACCGTTTCTACGATGGTGGTTTATGATCAATCGACAGCTCAGTTTGTGAATGCAAAAGGAAGCTGTGAAACCAAAAAAGCTTGTTGCGCTGGCAAAAAAGCTTGCTGTGCAAAGGGTGCTAAGACTTGCTCCAAAGACAAAGAAGTGAAGTCTGACGAAAAGATCAATAACTAAACTTAAATTAAAAGACAAAAAAAGCCTCTGCTACCGCAGGGGCTTTTTTTTTGAATGTGTCAAATTCTTTTTTGGATTGACTTTTCAGCATGTTCCTTGAAAATGCGCATTTATTACAGATTAAAATACACACCCCTGATTTCCACATCAAAAACTCACTGATAACAGCCGCTCTTGTTCGCAATATATGTTTAACAAAATCAATGATTATGAAAAATATATTAGTTGCCATCGCCGTAATGCTTTCTCCAGCCCTGATTTATAGTACGTCAACCGCAAATTCCTTGACTGGTATTGAACCTAAAAGCCTTTCCCATAATCTGCCTTCACAGGAGCCTCTGGTGATGGATTGCAATGTCTGCAATAAAAAGGTTTATCTTATCCCGATAAAACGCAATTGCTGCAAACAAATATACTATGTCATTGTAGAGAGTAAATCAACCGGAGAACAAACTTTCAAAAAGATAATTGAAAGAGACCTCAAAAACCCAATTCCAGACCTGTGTTATTTCACCTGTGATTACGATACCATTACCTATTAACAGGTCTTCTCCAGGGGATCCAATCTCCTGTCTCCTAAATAAATTACCTCGCTTTATTTGCATACATCAGAAGTTTGAAAAGGTCGCCTATGGACGGCCTTTTCGATTATAATAATGCCTTACCTCGTATACTTGCCAATGATTAGACTACACTTGGATGAAGATGAAGTAGTTTGACAAAAGGTGCGCATTGCAATTCTTAAAAAATTTAAGTACTCCATTGAACAGCCCAAATTATAGCTATTTCTGTTTGGCATATTACTTTTTAGTAGATCTTTGATAAAAATTTCCGGTTGCCTGAATTTAGATATACAGTCTTGGTGATTCTCTTCTCACTCCCAACAATTTATTCTATATGCCAAAATGTAATTAGTATTAACCTGACTGATTCATTATCAGGCGAACCTGTTATCGGGGCGATCATTAAATGTACCTTAACGAGCGAAGGAGCTATCAGTGATGCAAATGGAATTTTTTCTGTGCCCGCATCCTGGAAACTTCCTGAAAACGCGTTAACGATTCAACATAACGAATACACCGTTAAAAAAATTGACCTTAGCCTATTGCCGGATTCAGGTATATTTAATATTCAGCTTCTACCAATTGATCACGAGCTTGAAGAAGTTACCGTTTATTCTGAACGAACCAATTCAAGAATTGCAGATTTGCCAGTGAAAGTTGAAGTAATAGGCAATGACGAAACATCCGAAGAAAATCTTATTAAGCCGGCGAATATCCTTAGTTTATTAGGTGACATTGCAGGCATACAACTCCAGCAATTATCGGCATTGTCTGGCAATATGCTGCCTAGAATTCAGGGACTCAACGGCAGGTACACACTTTTTTTGTCCAATGGTATCCCGCAATTGGGTGGAATTGTTCCCGGAATCAACCTATTGCAGATTCCGCCTTTGGATCTGAAGCAAATAGAAATTATCAAAGGTTGCCACTCAGCCCTATACGGTCAGGATGCACTCGGCGGGGTTATAAACTTTATCTCTAAAGAGCCTACAGAAAAAAAAGAATGGAGCGCAACACTTAATCATACTTCATTGAAGGAAACCAATTTGAATAGCTTTTTTTCGGCAAAAAACAAGCTAGCGGGTATCACTTTATTCGCTGGCATAAGTCATTCCAAAGCTATAGATGTTGACGGCGATGGTTTTAGCGATGTGCCGCAGTCCACTTCGGTCAATATTCATCCCATTCTGTATTTTTATTTTGGCCAAATTGGAAGGCTTACATTGGGATATCAATTCAACCGGGATCAGAGAAACGGCGGTGATATTATCTCTTTTTCAAAAAATGCTCCGGATAGCCTGTATAACCTGGGGCTTTCGAGTTTACGACATGCTGTAAATCTCTCCTGGAATATTAACTTGAAAAAAAATCTTGATTTTCAGCTGAAGTCAGGCGCCAGCTTTAATAAACAAATTGTCAAACAAACACTTTATAAATTTCCTGGAACGGAAAATAATATCTTTACAGAATGCTCCCTTCATAAAATAACCGGATCCATGAACTGGATCCTTGGCGTAACCTTCCAGGAACTAAATTTTCTTCCTGCCGACAAAAGACTATATAATGCAACGGCTTATAAGACTTTGACAACAGGGGTTTTCATACAGAATAATTGGAAGATTAATAAAATTTTAAGCACTCAACTTGCATTCAGGGAGGACTATGTTAACCCTTACGGAAGCTTTCAGATGCCTCACTTTTCAATTCTGGCAACTTCTAGTTCTCATTCAACATTCAGATTTAATGCTGGCATGGCATACAAAATACCTTATTATTTAAGATATATTGACCCTGAAAGTCAGCTACAGGATTTTACAAAAACAGACATCAATCCGGAAAAAGCCACTGGAGTAAATATTGATTACACATTCAAACTGAAAACAGGTGCACTGAACATAACGATTAACCAGGAAATTTTCTTAACTCAAATCAGACGACCAGTAATCGAATATCCAATCCATGCAAGGACATTTCAATTAATTAATGCTGATAATTCGTTTATCTCCAAAGGATTTCAAACTTACCTGCGCCTGAGATGGCCAGGACTCGAAGTTTTTACTTCTTATGTTTTGACGATACCAAGTTATCATGATTCAAGGATTGCTTCAATACCGGCAGTTACGCCAAGGCATACTATCTCCAGTACACTATTTAAATCAGTGTACAAAGGATTGGAGACAGGGATAGAGTCCTCGCTGATTGCAGGCCAGAGAGATTCTAATGGTCAACCGGTCAGAACTTATATGCTTCTGGCGGCTATGATTCGGTATGAAACAGGTCGATATGTATTTGTGCTAAACGGTGAAAATTTATTTGACATACGTCAGACAAAGTATGGCAGTATCTACAATGGGGACAGGATTCATCCTGTTTTTAAGCCATTATGGGCACCGGTTGACGGACGTGTATTCAACGCAGCGATTAAATTTAGAATATTCTGATTCTTTAAGAAAGTAACATCAGCAACAAACCACACAACCAGGTGAAGGAAATAAATTTGTAACTTTATTGGTTGATTCTTGACCAATTTTCTTTAAATGCTCTGGATAAATCCCATACACAACCAATTTAAAATAGTATTGGCCAAATTCGGCTCAAAAACAAGAAATCTATTTTTCTCAACCTATAGGCAACAAATTTTTATCTTTCGCAGTCATATAGGCTAATGGACGAGAAATCCTTGGTTAAGCTGTGTCTTCAGGGCGAGGAAAGGGCCTGTAAAACGCTATTCGACCTGTATTCCAGGCAGATGTTTGCACTTTGTATTCGATACTCGACCAACCGACAGGACGCAGAAGATAATCTGCAGGACGGGTTTATAAAAGTCTTCCAGAATCTGGAATCCTGGCGTTCTGAAGGGGCATTGGGCGCTTGGATTCGACGAATTATGGTAAACACCTGCATTAGCCGTCAAAAATCTGCCTACAATATGCATGTCCTGAACTCCGGCACTGAACTTCCTGAAATAAGCCTTTCGCCGGAGATCATGAGCAATCTGACCGTGAGTGAAATAGATAAGATAATCGAACAAATGCCGAAAGGCTATAAGACTATTTTTAGACTCAGTATCATAGAAGGTTACAGCTATGAAGAAATATCACAGCTGCTGGAGATCACCGAATCTACCTGCCGGTCACAGGTATTCAAGGCCAAGAATTATCTGGCAAAACGAATTGAATTGCTTTATCCTAAACTAAATGTGTCCCTATGAACAACGACTGGCATAAGTATTATCAGGACCGGCTTAATCAAGATTCCTTGCCGGAAGTGCCCGATTACATCTGGGAAAATGTCCGTCCATACATCCCTGTCAGAAAAAATGACCGGATCCCCTTGTTGATACCGATTTTCACCAGCGGCCTATTGTTAGGTAGTATATTTTACCTTTTTTTATCAGCACCTGAGAAAGTTGGCAAGCAAGAATTCTTGAGCAACGCTACACGTACCAATGTACAATTTAGAGAAAATCATGCTTCAAACAAGAATATAGACCACACAATAATTTCAAGTCAGGATCGTGAATCCGCTACTTATCCAACTAAAAATAATGAATTCAAAAAATCAAGCAAAACATCGCAAAATTTTGTCTTGACCAATTCGATAGTATCTCCTAGTACAACCAATCATACAGACAAAGAAATCATCAATGAAGAACCTGACTTGACGGAGCGCTCATCAGAATCAATAAATCAAGATCGTCTGCTCAAGACACCTTGGCTTCAGGCATCTTCAAATCAACACATATTATCAAACAACTTCAACAAAAATTTACTCAACCTTTCTTACGGCGCTGAGTGTTATAGCTTCTCCAAGAAAAACAGAAACATTTTTTTCGTCGAATTGCTTGCCGGACCATTGTATGCGCCCTATACCCTACACTCAGATAATCCTGAAGAAAAAAACGTTGCGCGGTTTAGACAAAATATTGAACAATCATTTCCTGGCCTAAATGCAGGAATAAGAGCCGGCCTCCAGCGAAAGAAATTTTCATTCAGAACAGGACTTGATTATTCACAAATTTATGAATTGCTGAGCTACAAGAACCCTGTTGACACAAATGTAATTCAGGTACTACTCAATGGCAATCCCGTGAGAACTGATACCCTGATCGGTTATCGCGCCATTAAAATTCATAACTATCACAGACTAATCAATATACCACTTATTGCAGGTTACGATTTTCGTGTCGGCAAAGGCAAAGTAACACCTATGGTAGGCGCTGAAATAAATATATTGGCCAGACACCGGGGGGCATTATTAGATCGGAATGTTGAACCTGAATATTTTACCACAGGGACAAACAGCCAGTCAGAATTATACAAAACCCAGCTTGGCATAGACCCGGTCGCTGCAATTCAGTATAGTACGCCGCTTCAGCCAGGACTTTGGATATTTGGCGAGGCAGCCGCTAAACTTCTATTAAGCCCAATGAATAAGGAAGCTTATCCATTGGAACAGAAATATATGCAGTTCAGAATGAATGCCGGAGTGAGATATATTTTTTAAATTGTAGGCAACAAATAACATGACAAAAAAGTCAACACAACATACAGGTAAGAAACCTATGAAAAGATTAACTAAATTAGAATTTCTTGTAATGGCTTTGCTGAGCCTGATCTTCTTTACTGGCTGTCAAGACAGCAATTTGTTTGAGCCATTGGAGGATGTAAAAACGATCGACAACCAACTTACAAGCAATTTCTTTAATGAGCTTCAGACACCAAAGTTTACTTTTCAGTTTGATGCATCAACTGATTACACTTGTATTTTGCCTGATGCAAGCCAGATACTATTCAAAGCAAATAGCTTTACGCTAAATGGCACATTGGTTACCTCTAAGTTAATTCGGATAACGATACAGCAATTCAGCCACAAAAATGATATGATTACAAGCAATGTGACAACTATGACCTCAGATCGATTGCTTGAATCAGCAGGAATGTTTAAAATTACTGCAGATCTAGAAGGAAAAGAATTGCAGCTTGCTAAAAATGCAAAATACAATATCAGAATTCCAAAAATTAATCTGAACAATGTACCATCAAATCTTGAATTGTTTTATGGAACAGTAACAGGAGGAATTTTAACTTGGCGTGAAGCCGATAACGATCCGACAAGCCAAAATAATGTTGTCACCTCAGAATGGCGATACAAAGACAGTGTTTTTGTAGGCTTATCATGTTTCCCTCAGGAACTAAACTGGATCAATTGCGATCATTACATTTTCAACAACAACCCCAGGACAGACGTATGCTTTTCGATCAAGACAATCAATAATAATGATTACATCAATTTCGGCGCCTATTGTGCCTTTCCCAAATTTAATAGTGTGAGCACAATCTGCTGTGACAATAATGGAAAGTCTTGCTTTAATGCCATGCCGGTAGGAGAAGATGTGAGAATTATTCTGATCGGCAAAGGAAAATATGACTACTACCTGGGCTATGCCAACCTTAATATCAAAGTCGGCTCTAACCTTACAATACAGTGCGACAGGGTTTCTTTTGATGCTGTAAAGACATTTCTGAGTAGTTTATAATCAGTACTCAGCTGAGGGACAACAAAAGCACCGGTCGCTTGACCGGTGTTTTTTTTTAAAACAAATTCCGAATCACTTCTTTCAAAAAACTTTCATTTGACTCAAAAAGAATGAGTTAGAAAGCAATTATTATATATCGACTTTCATCATTCTTACGGGAATATTACTACAGCTTCATATTGGCTCTTCGAAGTCTTATGGATCATCCTGCGCTTAAATAGTTCATTTAGTGACACCCCATCACTTCATAAAGTAATTGAGAAAATCATCTTTGAAATAACATTTATTTCATTCTTGTGCAGCGGCGATCAAATCCTAACATTTCTGAATTGATTTGCCAAAACCCGATCTATAGATACCTGATTCGTCATTTAATCAGTGATAACAACCTTGTGATTTGACTATTCATCATTGTAGAACAATTATTAACAATTTAAATCAAACAGTATGAAAAATTCAATTATTGTCATCCTCACTTTAGCAGCATTCAGTGCATTGAAACTCAATGCAACAACTGTTGCCAAACTTAACACCTCCAAACCAGGAACATTAACCAAAATTTCATTTCCTGATCAAGTTGTAGCAGACGCACGAAGGGCCGGATTGTTTTCCTACAAATGTGACTGTGGCTTCACCGTGATTATCCAAAGAGGGATCAATGCAATTACAGGCAAACCTTTCATCCGCCAATGGGTAAAGGATATGCGCGGAGGCTTGCATGAACTCAAACTTGATGAAGGAGCCGCACTGAACCCGTCCTTGGTATTAGGCTGTGATGACATATGTGCAGGGAGTGTGCCCTACATCAGATAATATCCGATAGCAACCGCAATACGCTAACTTCAAAAAGGGCCGCTAGGCCCTTTTTGTTTTACTTATTGAGTGTAGATTAATTTTAGTGATATACGATCCGACGAAGGCAGAACGGACTGTAATGACTCTTTAAAACAGGAGATATTACTTTAGTTGCCCCGCGATTTTATGAGCATCTCTATCAATCTCCTACTGAACCATTAACTTTGCACGGAATAGAACCTCAGAATGTTTTTCAGGTTATCATTATGTTTATTCTTAGTTCAATATTTGGCTATTATTACTGAACATCTTAATGCACAGGAAAAAGTCCCCCTGAAAGACGGCTGGGAATTCCGACTTAAAGGCGATTCCATATGGCGTAATTGTGTCATCCCTAATGCAGTTCACAAAATACTGTGGGAACAGGGTTTGATTGAGGACCCGATGTTTTCAGGTAATGAAAAGGATCTTCAGGGTATCGGCCATCGTAGCTCAGAATTCAGAACAGTTTTTACACTTTCGAATAGTGCATTGCAAAAAGCAATGAGTCAACTGGTTTTGCCTGGTGTGGATTGCTTCGCAGAAGTTTTTTTCAATGGTCATAAATTAGGAACCTGTAACAATGCCTTCAGGACTTGGTCCTTTGGGTTAGATACTCTTCTTAAGGCAGGATCGAATGAACTGCTCATACGATTCCAGTCGACAGATGATATTTCTACTCAGTTTTATAATAGACTACCGACTATGCTCCCCGGTGGTGAAAGGGTTATGGTCCGTAAGCCGCAATATCATTTTGGCTGGGATTTCGGACCAAAATTTATTTGGCAGGGTATCACGCATGTCCCTTACTTAAAGTTTGATGAATCTGCATCAATAGATAGGGCCAGCATCATCACCAAAACGCTCACAAGACACTTTGCAGAAGCGGAGTTGGTGATCAGGGTTCATTCGTCGGATTCTGCAGTTTATAACCTGCAATGGAAGTTAGAAAATCATATTTTTTCAAAAAAAGTTAACATCAATCCCGGATCTCAATATATACGCGTACCGTTTAGAATCAGCAATCCCAAATTATGGTGGCCCAATGGACTTGGAGATCCTTACTTATATAAAGTTAGGATTCAACTGAGTGATTCTGCTTATAGACCGGTTTCATTTCAAGATATGCACAGCGGCATACGCAGGATCGACCTCATTAATAAATCAGATAAATGGGGAAAGGGATTTTATTTCAAGGTTAATGGACATCCTGTATTTGCGAAAGGCGCGAACTATATACCTCAGGATATTTTTGAGACAGATAATTTCGATCACCGTTCATTACTGGAAGATGTCTATCAATGTGGTTTTAATATGCTCCGTGTTTGGGGAGGAGGTCGTTATGAATCAGATGCGTTTTATCAGGAGTGTGACCGCCTTGGTATCATGGTATGGCAGGACTTTATGTTTGCCTGCGGAATGGTGCCTGGTGATCAGGAATTCCGTGAGAATGTAAGGGAAGAAGCAGAGCAACAGGTTTTTAGGCTTAGCCAGTATGCATGTATAGCTTTATGGTGCGGCAACAACGAGATAGATGAAGCCTGGCATCGCTGGGGTTGGCAAACAGGACTTTCAGCATCAACAAAAGAACGATTATGGGGAGACTATCAGGCAATTTTTAACAACTTGCTCCCATTGGCAGTATCCAAGTGGTCAAATTATAATAGCTACTGGCCTTCATCGCCCTTGTGGGGAAGAGGAGATCCACGATTTCAAACCGAAGGGGACGCCCATGACTGGGGAATTTGGCATGATGAAATGAAATTTGAGGCGTTCGAACAACGCATTCCCCGATTTATGAGCGAAGCCGGATTTCAGTCAATACCCGAGTTGTCAACCGTGTTAAAATTCTGCCCACCAGATCAGCTTGATTTAGAATCAGTAGCCATGATGGCACACCAAAAGCATCCAAGAGGAAATAAACTGATCCGGGATTATTTGAGACGTGACTTGCCTGAACCCGAAAATTTTGAAAGCCTTATCTATCTCAATCAACTCAACCAGGCTGAAGGAATTGGACTGGCAATTAAAGCGCAACGAAGAGCAAGGCCATATTGCATGGGCACCTTATACTGGCAACTCAATGATTGCTGGCCTGGCATAAGCTGGTCCGGTAGAGATTATTATGGACATTGGAAGGCCTTGCAGCACAAGTCACGTCTGCTGTATCAGCCTTTGCTGATCAGTGCGCGGGAGTCCGGAGACTTTCTTGAAGTGTTTGCCAGTTCAGATCTGCTTCATCCGGAATCGTTGCGTGTTCAACTCAATTTTATGACGATTGACGGTCAATCCATCCATTCCGAAAAACTGGAATTGAAAATGAAAACCGCACAATCTAAAAGAATTTATCTTGCCGACTTATCGGAAATGAATCATTTCAACAGACAGAATGTTTGCCTGGTTATGCAGTGGAAGTATAATAACTTTGAATCACAGGATGTGTACTATTTTGACAAATTAAAAAACATTCCATTCAAGAAGCCCTTCTATGAAATAAAAAATATGATTGCCACAGAAGGTGGATTTTCATTTGATATCAGGTCAGATCAGTTATGCAAGGCAGTATATCTTAAAGAATATGATAACCTTAGATATTTTCCTAACTTTTTTGATTTGACTCCGGGAATCACTCAAAAAGTGTTTTGCAAAACTGATCTCAAGGAAATAGATACATCAGGCATTCAACCAACAAGTTTTTTTGATCACTTACCAACCCACGAATAAATATGATTAACTTTCAGGATGAAATTTGCGAAGGAATACCACAGCTTCTCCCCGATTTTAAGACGCCGGATTCTAATAAACCACATGCTCCGAACAGAAACATTAGTGACTTATCCCAGGACGATCTCGCGCTTGCAGTAAAAAATGCCTTGCGCTATTTTCCTGAGGAATGGCACCCAATCCTCGAACCTGAATTTCTCTCTGAATTGAGGCAATATGGCAGAATATACATGTACAGATTTATGCCTCATCATGAGATCAAAGCAAGATCAGTCAATCAATACCCTGTCAAATGCATGGAAGCCGCTGCGATCATGCTTATGATTCAAAATAATCTCGACCCGCTGGTTGCCAAATATCCTGAAGAACTGATTACATATGGTGGCAATGGCGCTGTTTTTCAGAATTGGGCTCAATACAGGCTGACCATGCAATATCTAAGTATGATGACCAAGGAACAAACATTAGTCTTGTATTCCGGGCATCCACTAGGCCTTTTCCCGTCAAATCCAGAGGCTCCTCGTGTCGTAGTTACCAATGGAATGATGATCCCGAATTACAGCACCAAAAAAGATTGGAACAGGTTTAATGCCTTAGGGGTAACACAGTATGGACAAATGACGGCTGGATCTTTTATGTATATCGGTCCACAGGGAATTGTACATGGCACAACAATTACACTGCTCAATGCAGGAAGAATCCGAAAACTCGGCACACAAAAGCTTAATGGACGGCTCTTTATAACTTCAGGACTTGGCGGAATGTCTGGAGCCCAGGCACTCGCTGCTCTGATTACCGGTGTCTGCTGTATAATCGCTGAAGTTGACCAAAATGCGATCAATCAGAGAATCAATGACCACTACATTTCGAAAGAAAATATTTATTCTACACCTGAAGAAATTTTCAAGAAGGCGATTGAATTTCAGCAGCAGAACTTAGCAATCTGCCTGGTATATTATGGAAATGTCGTGGATCTTTGGGAATATGCTGCAATGAACAATGTTAATGTGGACCTAGGTTCAGATCAGACATCCTTACACAATATTGATGACCTGGGTTATTGCCCTGTGGGTTATTCTTTTGACGATGCACAGTTACTAATGAACAGCGATAAACAAAAATTTATGGACGAAGTAAGATCAACCCTTCGTCGCCATATTGCTGCCATTAATACGTTGAGCGCCCGTGGGATGTATTTTTGGGACTATGGCAATGCCTTTCTACTGGAAGCAGGTAAATCTGATGCAGATGTTTGGATTGATTCCAACAAACTGGTATATCGTTATCCTTCCTATGTCCAGGATATCATGGGACCTTATTGTTTTGATTATGGCTTTGGCCCTTTTCGCTGGGTATGCTGTTCTGGAGAACTCAGTGATCTTGAAGCCACGGACCATATCGCAGCGAAGGTACTGGCAAGACTAATTCAGCAATCAGAAGGCAACCGTTTGAATCAGTACCGTGACAATCTGGAATGGATAGAAAATGCTTCGGCGAAATTGCCCGTAGTGGGAAGTAAATCCAGAATTTTATACGCAGATACCGTAGGCCGTGTTGAAGTGGCGCTGGCACTAAATGCAGCGATTCGAGAAGGTCAGCTCAAAGGCCCAATCGTGCTAGGCAGAGATCACCACGATGTGTCAGGCACGGATAGTCCATTCAGGGAGACTTCAAATATATACGACGGTTCACGATTTACAGCTGACATGGCTGTCCAAAATGTTATTGGAGACAGTTTTCGAGGGGCAACATGGGTATCTCTTCACAACGGAGGCGGAGTGGGTTGGGGAGAAGCGATAAATGGCGGATTTGGAATGGTTATCGATGGTTCACTGGATGCAGATGTCAAAATACGTTCAATGCTGTTTTGGGATGTGGTTAACGGAATTGCACGGAGGGCATGGGCGAATAACGAAGGGGCGGTAAAAACGGCCCGACAACTTATGGAAGATGTTGATAATCTGAAGATTACATTACCACATGGCACGGATATAAATTATTTGTAATAATACATACAAACGGATTGCGGGATCTTTGTATTTTGGGCGCAAATTTGAAGCCTTATGATGAATGAAACCGTAGCCGACATCATGTCCACGGAGTTAAAAACAGTTGCTCCTGCAGATTCTCTTCAAAGAGTTAAAGAGATTTTAATGGCGCACCGTATTCACCATGTGCCTGTTGTGGATGGCAAAAAGCTTGTCGGACTTGTGACGACTTATGATCTTTTTAAATTGAATATTGATCATAAAGACTATGACGCAACCAAAGTGTCTGATGTCATGACAACCAAACTCGCTGTGATAGAACCTTCTGACAAGATAGGAACTGCTGCCGAGATATTTATGGAGCATTTGTTCCACGCTGTGCCGGTCGTTTCTGAAGGCAATCTGGTTGGGATTGTTACTTCGTTTGATATCCTCAAATACGAATATACCAAGGAATATCCTCCGAGAGCATAATCCAACGTTCAGCACGCTGGATTACAAATTGTTGATATGAGCAGTACACTACTGATTGCTATTTTTGCGTTCCTTTTGGTTGTTACTGTCATTTCATTTGTGTCGATTTATACAAATTTGAAAAGACAGAACGGATCACTGGATAGGGAACAACAATCCTTGCGCCTATCTTACGATCAGATTCGCTTGGAAAAGTTGCAAATGGAAGAACGTTATCAACAAGCGATTAATCTTGAACGCACTTACAAAGTAGCTTTTGAGGATTGGAAATCCAAATACGACCTTCTCGAAATTAAATACAATGCGCTGAAGAAAGATTTTGAACAACAAAGGATTTCTGAAAACAAATCAGAACCAGTTGCAGAAATAGTTAATAATTCGTCGTCAGCTTCAGAATATCAACATCATTCAGCAGCAAATGAGATTCAGCTCAGTGAATTTAGGCAACTAAGTAGTGACATCCGGAATATCCTTAATCAGCATCTGGAGATCCTTAGTAAATTGGTCCATGATGTTGATTTATCTCCGAACAGTACTGCTCCGAAGTCAGATCCTCTCCACTTGATTATGGGGATTGATGAAGACGTTTCTGCGGTGCTTCAAAACCAGGGAATCAGGACATTTGATCAATTGGTTGATTTACCGCGAAAAGAAATAAAAAAACTTGTAGCCCAGTTTGATGAGATCGATGAACGACTCGTTGAATCCTGGCCATTACAGGCGGGAGCCATTATTCGTGCAAAACAAACTGAATCTTAAGCTGAAATACCTTATTGCCAAAGGCAGATATCCATTAACTTATAATTTTTCTTTCCAATTTCATTTTGGAGTTCATTACGATTTTTAGATCATTCTGCCTTACTCCCAAAAAGTTAATTCTCCTCTAGTCTCTTAACCGTAGCAATTGTGATTACGAGGTATTTATAGCTTTGCGAACAACTCCTGGACGCTTCCAATTTAATTGTACTGCATTTCATTCGATGGCAAGAGATCTGAAAGCAGGCTCATTTACTCTACATTTTACTGATTTACAGTATATTTACATATTATACATAATTATATCTTATTTTGTAAAAATCGGATTTTAGGCCTGTCGCAAGCACCGGTAATTTTGACTCAATAAATATAATAAATATGAAAAATATCTGTTTACAACGTCTCATCGTCGTCACCCTTACAATTACATTATCTATTACAGCAATTATTGCACAAAAGTTGCCATCCCTGGTAGTGGCTGGCGTCGAATCAAAAAATGTGGATCTAAGTAATTCGACGCTAAATGATATTTTAAATCTTCAGATTAAAAAGATTAATCTTTTTGATGTTATAAATCACTACGACGCATTGCAGGTCTCAACACAAAACCAAATTCAGGTTGATAAGTGCTTTGACAAAAAATGCATGTATGAACTGGGAACAGTACTTGGAGCCGACAAGGTCTTAACGGCTCAACTTGAAAAGTATAATGACAAAATTTACATCAGCATCAGGCAGCTGGATGTATCATCTAAAGAGATTGAAAAGAACTACAGTCTGGAATTTCTATCACTTGAAAAAGAGATTCCAGTTATGATTGAGGTAACTGTAAAGAAAATGAATAACCTGCCGATTGATGAACATCACTTTAGTCAAATTACAACGATTCAAACACTAGAGAACAAGTCCGTTAATTCTGAAATTAACCGTCTTAACCTGAGCGGACCGCGATTCGGATTTACCTTTATTGGAGGTCCGGATGCCCGTTCCTATAAAAGGCCGGAATCACAAGGTGGTTTTGATGCAGCTCCTTTGATTAGCAATATCGGTTATCAGTTTGAAGTAGCGTATCTCAATCAGGGTGACATTCAGGGTCTCTTCGAATTTGTTCCAACGATCAGTGGAATTGAACACGGGACACTCATACCCAGCATTTCTCTTCTTCATGGCGTTAGATCCAATAAGACCGGCCTTGAGTTTTCGGTCGGTCCGTTGTTTGTTCTGACCAAAAGGGCACTCGGGTACTATGGAGACAATGGTGAATGGATTCGTACGGGAGACAATACGAGTTCCCTGCCTAAAGATATTCAGGAAAAGGTCAGCAATGAACTTGACCGGGCAGGAAGATTACATCTGGATGGCGGTCTGTTGATGGCGGTCGGTAAATCTTTCCGGAGTGGAAGCATCAACTTTCCGGTCAATCTGTTTACAGTCATTCGACAGAATAGTCTCAGAATCGGATTTTCAATGGGATTCAACTCTAAAAGTTCCAATCATTAATAGCATGAGTTAGTACTTCACTTTTTTCATACAGCACCTGAGTAACACCCTTTTTTAATATTAACCATAAATATTGCCAGATAAAATCCTGATCCATCGAGTTACACCCAATCATAAGAAATCTCAATAACGACATCATCGGAAATTAGCCAGCTCAGATCAAGCGATCATCGTTGCTTCAATTCTTACACCTGATTTATCAGACAAAGTTTAGCTTTTTGTTAATTATTTAGACAAAGCAATATTCAATATCGACAATCAGGCTTCTGATTTTCATTTACTACTTATTTTCTACCGGACTAATGTGACATTTCCTCGTTCCTCGTGTACCTCATGATTGAGGTCCTCCCATTGCAATACCCATGCAAAAACTGCCGGATTAAGTTGTTGTCCGTTGAAGGATCCATCCCACCCATATCTGACATCATTAGGTGGAAAGTCTCGTATTAAAAATACGGAGCTTCCCCAACGGTCAAATATTTCGAGTTGCTTTATTTTTAGAATTGAAGGTGTCGAGATCACACTAAAAATATCATTCACCAGATCTCCATTAGGTGAAAACACATTTGGAAGCCAGACTGTTCCGGCATCTTCAAGTCTCAATAAAAGCCAATGCACAGAATCACATCCTTCTTTTGTCTGCGCCTCAAACTTATAAAGACCTGGTTCCTTATAATTCTGTCGAGTGACATACCAGAAATAGCTATCACGGTATACCACTACAGTATCATATGAATTAAAGGAGGAATCAATAGTTAGTTGCAACGATATAAGTGAATCGCAGCCTGTTGAGGTCTGTCCCATCCAACGAAATGTCCCTGACCGGTTATAACGCTTGTGATCTACAGCCCATTCAAATTCATCGCAGGCTCGAGCAAGTAATTTTACTTGTACGTTGGGGTGAATTTCAATTTTCAACAATTGGTTCGAATCACAACCATTCATGTCCCTTAGGTATACAAGTTCTTCTGCTGAATGATAATATGTTTGCTGCCACAAGGTCATCGAGTCGCAGGATGAGTATGACAATGTATCCGAGGATCCGTGATGTATTAACAGGTTAATGATATGAAATGAATCACAACCTTCATTGGATACCAATGTATCCGAGTATATTCCGGATTCCGTGAACCAATGCTTACCCCCGTCAGGACTGAAAGTTTCGCATGCTTCGATCGAATCAACCGCTGTCCTTGACTTCAGGATGTTGGCATGGATGGTTACCAGCGAATCGCAACCCTCTGTTGAAGTAAAATGATAAATATAATCACCGGACTTATCAATTTTGATCGCACTGCCGGGCCAGAGCCATTGTTCACAAGCTGTAACATCTGAATCTTGACGCGTTGAATGGCTCAACTGAAGATCAAGTATAATCAGCGAATCGCATCCAAATTGGTTCGTCTGCGTATCCTGGTAAATACCGGCAGAAGTCAAAAATTTTGCCATAGATGTTGAATAAAATGAATCACAGGCAAATACGGACATCCGCAGTTGATCTTCCGGTCGCAAAATCAAATCAAGCAGAATAAAGGAGTCACACCCGAATTGATTACTTTCAATAAAAGAATATCTCCCGCCCGCAATTAACTTTTGTCCATTAACCGGCCAAGTATAATCACGACAGGCTGTCACCTTAACGAAATTGGTATCCTGCGGATGAACGAGAAGTTGCAACTTTACCACCGAGTCGCAACCATATTGCCCGATGGTATTGTAGAAATAATTTCCACTTTGTCTTAGCGTATCACCTGTCAGCTCCCAATTGTACTCCGCGCAAGACTCGGCACTGACTTGAATTGTATCTTCAACACCATGACTCTCTAGCGCTATAGAATAACTTACTTCGCACCCGTAGAAATCAATGATTGAAATATGGTATAATGCGGCTGAAAGATCCCTTAATGCAGTAGAAAAGGTATCATTCAACTCAGGGCAATACAAAATAAAAGGTGAGGAGCCAATCACAGAATCCAGGAAAATACTGCCATCCCTTGACATTGGGCAGGAAGGATCCTTTTTTGTAAAAAAAGCTTTAGGCTGCTCAAGTACAATGGAGATGGCGTCAAGAAAGTTACCTACTGTCGCCCCACCCGCTGCGCTGACGGAATTGAAACGCAGTACATATTTGGAAGATCCTGACAACGGAAACTTGTACTGCAATGTATGGTATTCCCAATGTGTATTTCCCGCACTGAATGCACCGAGGTTGACATAAGGCCCGCCTTCAGGACCTATTTCAACACTCATAACGTCGGTGCCGGCCCTGCCCCGATGAGCGAATGAAATTTCAACAGAACCTCCCAAACCTGCTTCAAAACGTTGAAACAGAGTAGAGACCATATTGGCATTAAGTTCCGCGAACTGGTTGCCGGAATAAGCCGCCACCCCGCCAAATCCGCTACCCCAGATTTCAATCATTCGATCTGTAGCCGTGGTATTCCAACATAAAACCCTGGATTCGTTAAAAAAGCCAAACTGCCCCGCATTGACCAATTTTACATCTTCAAAGTCAATATTACAGAGAAGCTGACAACCCTTGCCGGCAACCTGCGACATAGCCAGTCTTCCACAACAGACTGAAAAAATAATCATATTAACAATGACAGATCTGAAGCACATCATCAGTTTCGCTTTCAATTTCTTGCCTCAACAAAAATATTAAACATAGAGAAAAATTAATCAAAGATCTTTGGAACAGGTCCGGAATTTTCCTAATGCAGTTATATGATAATTCATATTATAATTAGGAATCAGATCAATAGAGACCTATTTTAAGTTTATGCTGAAACTAATATTTAGTTATTTAAACAAATATTATAAATATACCGTTACAACTTAAATCTTGAATATGAAAATAGGAATACTAGGAAGTGGCGTTGTAGGGGTCACGCTAGCCAATGGCTTTATTAAGAAAAATTATTCAGTAATGATCGGTACGAATTCTGTGGAGAAGATTCAAGATCTTCGGACAAAGACAGGAATGAATGCCGCTGTTGGTAATTTTGAAGAAACTGCAGCATGGGCCGATTTGATTGTACTCGCGACCAAAGGAAACGGCAGTGTACAAGCCTTAAAATTGTGTCGTGCATCGGATCTTAAAGGCAAAACTATTATCGACACTACAAATCCCATTGCAGATGCCCCACCTGAAGATGGAGTTCTCCGCTTTTACACTGATCTTCACCATTCCCAGATGGAAATTCTTCAAAATAATTTTCCTGACGCACATTTTGTCAAAGCTTTTAATTCTGTTGGAAGTGCTCTAATGGTAGACCCTGATCTTGCTGGTGGCAAACCTACCATGTTTATTTGTGGCAACAATCCAGATTCTAAACTTCAAGTTTCTGAAATCCTCGAAATGTTTGGATGGGAGACTCAGGATATGGGTTCCGTCAAGGCCGCAAGAGCAATAGAACCACTATGTATGCTTTGGTGTATTCGAGGATTCAGAGACAATCAATGGATGCACGCATTCAAATTGCTCACGCACTGATACGAGGCTGTTTGTCTTGAAAAGAATATTTCAAATTACTCTCCGGTCATGAGTGCTTTGGCAGAAAGCCTCAGTTTGCCTGTTTTCGGATCAGTTCCAATGAGCTTAACACGAACCGCATCACCAACCTGAAGAACATCTTCAACCTTCGCTACGCGCTTTGTTGAAATTTCACTGATGTGTAGCAAACCACTTTTGCCAAAAAATTCAACAAACGCTCCAAATGGAAAGATCGATACCACCTTGGCATCATATACATCACCTACCGTTGGTGAAAATGTGATTGCCTTGATCATGGTTACTGCCATATCAATCGCTTCTTTATTATTGCTGGCGATGTTGATTACACCTTCATTACCGACTTCTTCAATATTGATTTTAGTTCCGGTTTTTGCCTGCATTTCCTGAATCACTTTACCCCCTGGTCCTATCACAGCACCAATAAAGCTCTTCTCAATTCGCATTTCAACGATCCTTGGCGCATGTGGCTTGAAGTCCGGATTTGCCTGAGCAATCGTCTCTTCCATTTTGTCCAATATATGCAATCTTCCGTCTCTTGCCTGAAGCAAGGCTTTTTCAAGAAGCTCATATGAAAGTCCATCAATTTTCATATCCATTTGGGTGCCACAAATGCCCTGGCGTGTACCTGTGACTTTGAAATCCATGTCACCCAAAGCATCTTCATCTCCCAAAATATCAGACAGGATAGCTACTTTGCCGTCTTCAGCAATCATACCCATTGCGATTCCTGCGATACCCGCTCTAATCGGAACTCCTGCGTCCATGAGTGCCATTGATCCTGCACAGACCGTGGCCATTGAAGATGATCCGTTGGATTCGAGTATATCCGAGACGACCCTAACAGTATATGGAAAATCTTTAGGCATCACCTTCTTGATTGACCTTCCTGCGAGATTGGCATGTCCCACTTCTCTTCTTCCCGGAGCACGCATCGGTTTAACTTCATTGACTGAGAATGGAGGAAAATTATAATGCAGAAGGAATTTTTCGTTGTACAGTTCAAGAGCATTATCAATCAGCATTTCATCATCCTTTGTACCTAACGTTACGGATGTAAGTGCCTGCGTCTCCCCGCGATTAAAAATAGAAGATCCGTGGGATGAGGGCAGGTAGTCTACCTCAGTCCAAATTGGTCTGACTTCTGAGAATATCCTTCCATCCAGCCTTTTTCCTGCATCAAGAACAAACTGACGTATAATCTCCTTTTTAACTTTATCAAAACCTTTAGCAATATCTTTCTCTTTTTCTTTAAAAAGTTCTTCCCCGTTGTCAGCCAGAAATTTCTCCTTAAATTGCTTCAGTATTTTGTCGAATCCATCTTTTCGGACATGTTTATCATAAGCACCGGATGCAATGCTGAGAATAGCATCGGAACATTCCGCTTTGACCTTAGATTTAATTTCCTCATCAATTGCTGTTATCGAAATTTCTCTTTTGACAGCAGTTTTCTGTGAAATTTGGGCTGCCAACCTGTGCTGGGCCTCAATCTGAACTTTTATCGCTTCGTGACCTGCTTTGATGGCGAGGACGAGATCGTGTTCAGAACACTCACTGGCCTCACCTTCCACCATCATCAGATTCTTTTCAGTGGCGGCCACAATGATATTGAGTTCTGCCCTTTCAAGGTCAGCTCTGAGTGGATTAATTCTGAACTCGCCATCGATTTTGGCCACACGAACCTCTGAAATCGGTCCTTCCCAATTGATATTGGAACAAGCCAGGGCCGTTGAGGCAGCCAGTGCCGCGAACGCGTCCGGCAATGTCTCGTATTCTGCTGAAATCAGATTGATAATAATCTGGGTCTCATGATAATATCCTTCCGGAAAAAGTGGTCTAATCGCCCGATCAACCAGTCTTGAAATCAATACTTCATAATCGGATAACTTTGTCTCCCTCCTGAAGAAGTTTCCAGGAATTTTACCCGCAGCAGCAAAACGCTCCTGATAATCAACCGATAGGGGAAAAAAATCCGCCCCTTCTCTAGGATCTTTATTCGAAACAACGCTGGCGAATAACATGGTATTGCCGCAGCGAATTAAAGCTGATCCGTCAGCCTGGCTCCCAAGCTTACCGGTTTCCAAGGTCACAACCCTGCCATCCGGCAATGAGAATGAACTGGAATATGGTGTTTTTAAACCCATAATAAAATTTCTTAATATGTTTATAAACAAATAGCCTAACTCGCTCCAGAGGGCCTGACGACCAACTGGTCATTCTGGCCATTAAGCAGCCCGAAAGACTTATTTTCTTAAGCCCAGGGACTCAAGTATCTTCTTGTATCGGTCAAGATTCTTGTGGTGCAGATAATTGAGGAGTTGCTTTCTCTTACCAACAAGGTGAAGAAGGGTTCTTTTGGAAGAATGATCCTTCGGATTATTCTTAAGATGATCTGAAAGATCCTGGATCCGCTTGGTAAAAAGCGCAATCTGGCCTTCGGTTGAGCCAGTATTAGTGGCTGATCCTCCGTAAGTTGTGAAGATTTCTCTGGTTTTTTCTTTGGAAAGACTGGACATTAAAAATAAATTAAAAGTTACCAAATGTGATCACTGAGATCAGTTTTAGCGCTGCAAAAATAATCCTTTTTTCAAGAATAGCTACAAATAATATCCTTTCCTGTTGTTAATCAATAAAATACAAGAAAAAATGAGCGGGGCCACAATAAAAATCCCCTGTAAATGAACTTCAGTTACAGGGGATTTTTGTGGCGGAGGCAGGACTCGAACCTACGACCTTCGGGTTATGAGCCCGACGAGCTACCAACTGCTCCACTCCGCGATCTAATTGGACCGCAAAGATACAAGTTTTTGGCAAAACAACAAGGCAAAATATTATCTGAACATAAAAAGAGATACGCAATCTACAATATACTGAAGTAGTACGATCGGCTAAAAAGACTTTAGTATTAATCCACATCCGGCACCAAATCACTAAAGAAAGCAACTCCTTATATATGATATTCTTCTTCAGAATTGAGTGTGAATAAATGTCTGAAACGAGAATATTTCAGTTCCCACAATAATTAACGAGCTGTAAATGCTAAAATTAAACTAAATATTAAATGGCAATGCAACCATGCTCAATCATTGCCTGTTCAGTCATTGCAATATTAATTTCTATTAATATAAAGAAATAAAGCATGGCTCAACAACTTGAAAAAATTTACCTCGGCGGAGGATGCTTTTGGTGCACAGAAGCGGTTTTTCAATCTCTTTCAGGTGTCGAAAGAGTCGTATCCGGTTACACAGGCGGCACCATTAAAAATCCAAGTTACCGTGAGGTCTGTATGGGAACAACGGGTCATGCAGAAGTAATTGAAGTAAGTTATGATCCCCTGGTTATTGATGTCAGAATAATACTTGAAGTATTCTGGACCACACATGATCCGACTACGCTCAACCGCCAGGGAGCAGACAAAGGAACACAATACAGGTCTGCCATTTTTTGCACCAGCACTTCCCAATTCCAGATTGCTGATGAGATGAAAAAAACATTTGCTTCCCGCATATGGGACAACCCCATCGTAACTGAGATTGCAATGATTGATGTATTTTATGCCGCAGAGGAATATCACCAGAATTATTTCAATCAAAATGGGGAAGCAGCATACTGTCAGATTATTATCAATCCCAAACTTCAAAAGTTCAGAAAACAATATTCAGCATTATTAAAGCCAATCAAATGAGAAACAAAGATGAATTTCGTATGCTTCTTCCGGAAGAAGAGAAGATCATTGTGTATAAAGGCACAGAGTACCCTTTTACCGGAAAGTATGTAGACCATTTTGAAAAAGGAGTGTATGTATGTCGTCGATGTGACGCCCCACTCTATCGTTCTGAAGATAAATTCCATTCAGGCTGCGGCTGGCCCAGTTTTGATGATGAGATTGACGGGGCCATTAGTTATGTTCCGGATCCTGATGGAAGACGAACTGAAATAGTTTGCTCAAACTGCAAAGGCCATCTTGGTCATGTCTTCGAAGGTGAACGATTTACTCCAAAAAATGTGCGGCACTGTGTCAATTCAGTTTCGCTGGATTTTCAATCTGAGTGAGTTCGGCTGGGATGTTTCCAGTCAACCAAAATTTCTGAAAGTCATCTAATTTAGCCTGAATTATTCTGGCTGTATCTTCACAATTTTCTTTGGCATTGTTACATTTGAAAGGATCAAAAAAATGAAGACGAACCTCCGTTTTCCATTTTGAAAAAGTTACATAGAACTGAACCAGCAAATGTTTACTAAACCAGAAGTCACGGCGGGGATTCATATATTCCATAGCAATCGGGACCACTTGACAATTGCTTTCTGCACAAGCTTCAAATCCCCCTTTACGAAAAGGCAAAATCTGCCGTTGAATACTTATGGTTCCTTCCGGGAAAAGGACTACCGAATGTCCGAAAGTTAGCGACTGCGCGATAGCCTTTCGTGTTGCTGAGCGACTATCCTTATCCGTTCTGTCAACATAAACCACACCGGAGAGCTCTGCCCCCTTGTTGATGACAGGATAGTTGCGTACTTCAGCCTTACTGACCGCGTATCCATTACGAATAAAGGAAAACAAAATTACGGGATCAATCAGTGATCGGTGGTTGCTGACAAATAACGATGCTGAATTCAATGCCGGAAATTCATTGTGAATAATTTTTATTCCAAGTACATGCAGTGCAAACTTGCACCACCAGGTTCGGATTACAAATGCTTTTTCCTGATCCAGTAATTTAAAAAATTTCAATATAATACCCAGCACAACCGTTATCAACATGCTGAAGGTGATCACGACCAGTCTAAATGTTGCGAGGAATATTCCTGCTAACGGCTTCATGATTCCGTTAGTTAAGCAAGTTGTATGCTTTACTTACTTCAGTGACTGGTAATTTGCAGACCTTATTGCGGCAAACGTAAATCACCGTCCGGTCTCCTTGTAGTTTGTCCTTGAGTAATTCCAATGTACCTTCAGTTGTTCCACCCAGAAGAATACACTGTGGCGTGCAACGCTTTACCCATTCGTCCCGAAGATCTAATGCCTTGGGGCCAACAATGGCTACTTCGTAAGGCGGCCGGAGAAAGCTGCCATAAATGCGAAGCCAGTTATTGTAGTATTCCGGATTGCGCGAAATAAAGTGCTCCATCACATTGATGACCATGCCCTTGCTTCTGTTAACATAGGACGAATTGTAAAAATACAATCCAAGTCGATGCAATACATCTGCCATAACTGAATTGGCGCATGGAATGACCTGATCTTCAAAGTCAACACTTCGGGTGATGAGTTGCTTGTCCTGAGAAGAA
The DNA here is from genome assembly GCA_046329325.1 of Saprospiraceae bacterium. GTDB lineage: Bacteria > Bacteroidota > Bacteroidia > Chitinophagales > Saprospiraceae > Vicinibacter. Next base: position 2,626,541 of record JAXLUU010000001.1, on the reverse strand, counting down.
TTAAAATAAAAAAATAAGTTATCTGTGGAACTAAAATTACTAATCACGTATTGACACATCTGATTAGCTTCCTGAAGATAACTTTCATCAAATGTCAATTCATAGAGTCTGATCCATGCATCTATAGTCAGTGCATAGTCCTCGAGGAAACCATTTACAGAAGCTTTTGAACCTTTAAACGTACGGAACAAAGAATGGTCCTGCTTTAAAATATTTTTACGCATAAAAGATGCTGCTGTAATGGCCTGTTTGAGATAATAAGGTCGCTGCAATGCTGCTGAAGCATCTGCCAATGCACGAATCATGAGTGCATTCCATGCTGTGAGCATTTTATCATCAAGACCCGGGCTTTTGCGAATTGATCTGTATTGCAGCAATTCTTCTCCTGCTTTTTGAAGATTTGGTTTTATATCCTCTATAGGGAGTTTCAATTTTGAAGCGAGCTCGTCATCTGATGTTGTACGATAAAGCACATTCAGTCCTTTCTCCCAATTGCCTGACGATGTGATATTGTATGCAAGCGTAAAAAGCGCTCGATGCGAAGGATCTTTAATCGCATTGTTAATCTCCGATTGGGTAAATACATAATATTTACCTTCTTCTCCATCTGAATCAGCATCCAAAGAGCTATAAAAATATCCGGAAGGATTTGAAAGATTCCTGTTAACGAAGTCAACGGTCTTTTCAACAACTTCACGGTACCTGTTCTGTCCGCTGACCTGATAAGCCTGACTATAAAGGCTGATCAGCTGCGCGTTATCATACAGCATTTTTTCAAAATGTGGAACTTTCCAAAATGGGTCAGTCGAATAACGGGCAAATCCGCCGTCAAGGGCATCATTAATTCCACCATACATCAGTTTATCCAGGTAGTTAGGCAGATATTTTTGCGCCATCAGATCATTAAAAACAAGCTGATTGTCAAATAAAGTCCTGTGTAATGATGGAAGCGGAAATTTAATGTTAGCTTTTTTACCTCCATATACCAGATCCATTTGTGAGAACATCTGATTGATCCTATCCTTATAGGTTTTCTGACTAAACTGAGTATCCTGGCTTGTTGCAAACCTTGAATAATCCACAGCAAGGTGGTTATGGATATTATTGGCCATTTTCTCAAGTTCATTTGGATCCTCGTGATATAGCTCAACAAATTCCTTCAGCAGTCCCATCCATTGATCGCGTGTGAGGTATGTGCCGACCCAGAATGGCCTTCCATCTGACATGGCCAGAACATTGAGTGGCCATCCGCACATACCGTTTGCATTTGCAATTTGACAGGCATTCATATAGACCTGGTCAACATCCGGACGCTCTTCGCGGTCCACCTTGATGGACACAAAATGCCTGTTCATAAAATTACTTACGGCAGTATCACTGAAAGATTCCCTTTCCATAACGTGACACCAATGGCAAGAGGAATATCCAATGCTGATGATCATTAATTTCCTTTTCTCCTTCACCATTTTAAGAACTTCATCATTCCATGGGTACCAGTCAACCGGATTATGTGCATGCTGAAGCAGGTATGGTGAAGTCTCATTGACCAGATGATTGCTGCCTGTATGCACTGATGTACTCTTTTGCCCCGGTTGGCAGTTCGTAAATAACATGGTCAGACCAATGCATAAAGCCTGTATAATCAGAATTTGATTTTGTTTTTTTTCCATTGAAATACTATTGTTTTCTGAACGGTATTTTCCGTACCATTTATTTCTGATGCAATCCTTGATCACCATACGGATATGAAATAAAATATTATAAATTAACCAAGGATATTAAATCCACACTATATTTAACCACCGAACTGTCCTGAAATCCGAAGACCTGAGACCGGTTATTTTTAGTCGCGCAAATATACGATATGAATTGGAGAACCTTCAGTGGCCAGGAAATAAATGAACCTATTGCCGAAAGGGTTGAACACGTGATTCAATCTGAAATAGCCTCCGGATACCGTCTCAAATTATGCATTGGAACCGATTCGCGGGTTATTGGCCATGGCATTGATTTTGCGACGGTGATCGTTTTTCTTCGCGAAGGTCAGGGAGGATTTATGTTTGTCAACAACAGCCATGAAGAAAGGGAGATGAGCCTCAATCAGCGCATGATCACTGAAGTTGCCAAATCGATACAAATTGCATTTGAACTGTGCGGCAAAATTGAACATTACAACATTCCACTGGAAGTTCATGCAGACATCAATACAGATCCTGGTTTCAAATCCAATGCCGCACTCAAGGAAGCGATGGGCTATATCTTAAGTATGGGATTTATATTTAAGGCAAAGCCCGAAGCTTTTGCCAGTAGTTACTGTGCTGATAAAATGATCTGATTTATTATTTTTTCAATAACCTGAAAATCTCCGGCTGAGCAATATCTCCTCCTGTAATCCGGACAAAGTAAACCCCATGCTCAAGCTGTTCCAGATTGATACTCTGCTGAGAAGTGGCTCCTTTGAACTGATAATTTTTTTCGAAAACCAGATAACCATTCAGGTTCATTATTTCGAGCTGGTAAGTTGCCGGTGCATTTCCTGAAGGAAATTGCACAAAGACTACATCCATGGCCGGATTGGGAAAAACATCCATCGGATGTTCCAGACGAATTCCACCTGCTTTAACCGAGATTACTTTTGAATAGGTAAACGTATTATCCCTTTCTACCATTTTAAGCCGGTAGTAATTGATGGGATCAGGGGTCTCATCTCTGTAAGCCATATAATGTACATTATTCTCTTTTCCGGGTTCAAGATTGAATTGCTGCATTTCAGCAAATGATGAGGTATTTTCTGCTCTTCTTTCCAATGTATAGTGCGAAAATTTTTCATCTCCTATCCCCGACCAGGATAAATAATTAATGCCGTCTTTAGAGTAACCTTCAAAACTCAAGAGGTCGAGTGGAAGGATGAGTCCACAAACAACGAGCGTACCATCGCCATTGGGTCCACCTGTTGTAGCTTTTATCGGATCACCTGAACATGCCGGATTCTTCCAAGCACCGGTGGTTCCATCTCCAGTTACCGTGACCACACCACGAAGCAAGGTTGCCGAGCCACAGGTGAATTTGGCTATAAAGCAAAAAGGAGAAAGTGATGGAAAAGTCGCATTCGGTGTACCAAGACCATTGTCTCCATAGTTTGTCTTTGGGTTGCCATCTCCATCATCAACAAAATAACCAATTCCTGGCAAATCCAATTGTCTGGCTTTTAGACTGTCAACCCATATCCATGTTCTGGAACCATGCTGGGTTGGTTGTACACCTGTTAAGCCCTGGGTGATAATCACACCCGGTTGAATGTCAGCCCAACTTACAAATATACCGTGTACCCAATTGGTGGATTTTTCAAAAAAACCATTTAGCGTCAGACAAAATCCAAACTCAATGGAACCAGTGGCGGGATCTGCATAAGTGCCTGTTCCACCAGTTGAAGTCACATAATTCATATTGACTACGGCATTGGTGCATTGACCTAAAAGAATATTTCGTTGTTGCCCGAACAACAGCATCGCCCCTATCACCAACCTGGTATAATTCATAATTATTTGATTATTAATTACTTATAAAATCAACAGACCCATGTTATTACGTCCTACTTGTGAAATTCAAAAAACATGCCAAAAATTCTTAATATGATTACTTGCAATACCCTACAAAATTAAATCAAATGCAACAATAATCGCACTAAAATGCTGATATTCAACATATTATAATATATTATCATATCCTGTTTTTAGTGTTGTACAACTTCAATTCAATTTATAAATACACGCTAAATATTTAACGTTACATGTTAGCACAGCCCTTGATACCCAAGTGAATCAAATCAGTGATTACTTTTGGGTTTTAAATAAAAATGACGGAGTCAATTCAAATATTTATCACAGGAGGAACCTTTGACAAGGAGTATAATTTTGTCAACGGTCAATTATTTTTTAGAGACTCTCATTTACCCGAAATGCTTGAAAGAGGCAGGTGCTCTCTGGACATAGACATTAAAACGTTGATGATGGTCGACAGTCTTGAGATGACTGAAGAGGACCGGGAGATCATCATTCACAATTGCCATAAAACGAAATCCCGGCATATCCTGATAACACACGGGACCGATACGATGACCCTCACTGCTTCTGCACTTGCGAAAGAAAATATTGAAGGCAAAACCATTGTACTTACTGGTGCCATGATCCCGTATGCATTTGGAAATTCGTCCGACGGATTTTTCAACCTTGGAAGTGCCCTTGCCTTTGTGCAGATGCTCGAACCAGGAGTCTATATTGTCATGAATGGAAGATATTTTCCATGGAACGGTGTTGAAAAAAATACCAAAACAGGATACTTCGAAGAGAAACAGACGGAGCTTTAAAAGTTTAGGCTTTGGGTCCGGCGCTATTACCTTCACCATTACCTGAAGTGCCGGTTGTCTTTTTCCGTCCTTTTATTTTTGAGGCTACATCCAATGCTTTTGCCGCATTGACCACACCACCCGTAACAGAAATTTCCTTCAAGGATTTTCTATTTGACTGATTGGGGACATTCATTTGTCCGGGCACTTCAGTTACAGAGTTCAACAGGACCTTCCGGACCTGGCTAGCGGTCAGTTGCGGGTAATACGATCTGATCAATGCAGCCACCCCAGCAACAACCGGACTCGCCATTGAAGTACCTTGCAAGAATCTGTATTCATTGTTTGGTATTGTACTATAAATCTGCACACCGGGAGAAAAAAGATCAACTCCCTTCTTTCCATAGTTGGAAAAATCAGCAACAATATTTGGTGTCTCAAAGGGTGTTGAAGCCCCAACTTCAACCCAGTTGGCAGCTTTATTGCTGCGGAGGAATCTTTTTTTCAGGTAATATTTGTTTGGAAAATTGGCATTCTGATCGTTGTCAGCACCACTATTACCCGCGGCATGAACAAGAAGCACATCCCTGGAGGCTGCATACCTTACTGCTTCATCGACAAGATCTTTATTAGGAGAGAAACCTTTTCCAAAACTCATATTGATCACAGATGCACCATTATCTACCGCATAACGAATTGCATTTGCGACATCTTTGTCCCTTTCATCGCCATTGGGAACACAACGGACAGACATAATTTTAACATTTGTGGCTATTCCATCCATTCCAATTCCATTACCTCTGACTGCCGCTATAATGCCGGCGACATGGGTACCATGCTCAGCATCCGGTCCTTCAACATCATTGTTGCCATAGTATCTTTCATTTACATTATCCGGACGATCCCCAACAATATCAGCCCTTTTATCCTCGGCCGTGTTAAAAGCGTAATTCAGTTCATCAGAAAATTGTTTTTTTCCTTCTTCGATTTCTCCGACGACCAGTTTCTTCAACTCATCTACACTCTTTATTTCTTCATTGCTTTCAAGCACATTTTTAGCAACAGCGACCGCAGCCGAAAGGCTTTTAGAATCCCCTTCATCGATTTTATTGATGGACTCCGTGGTCAGTGGTTGGTCTCCCATTTTTGATTTGAGCATTTCCAATCCATCCAAAATAAACTTTTCAGAAAATTTGATTGCTGCAAGGTTTGCTTCTGCTGCTTCCCTGCGGCTTTCTACCTGCGATTTACAGTTGAGAAACGTCTCATATTCTTTTTTTTCTGCCTTGCTTAGTTTTGAAGGATCAACGTTTTCGTATTTGGGTTTAAGCTTTACGTATAGCCTGGTGACCTCATAACTATCTCCACTGACATTTCCGTTTTTGCCTCCAATAAAATTCCAGCCATGCACATCATCAATGTAACCGTTGTGATCGTCATCCACACCATTTCCCGGTACTTCTCCAGGATTTGTCCACATCACAGACTTCAGGTCCTCATGTTCGGCATCCACCCCAGAGTCGATGACCGCGACAACCACGGTTTTACTTTTCTTCCCGCTCACTTTTGAAAGTGCTTGCGCAAGAGAAATTCCCTGAAACCCATCCCGGTAAGCATCCAGCAGATACCAGTTTTTGGGAGTTGAGGCAGGTTGGGCTATCGAAATTTCGACCATCATCACCAACAGACACATCAAAAACGGCTTTAGGAGACCTATTTTTTTCATTTGCAAAATTTGTCTGATGAATAAGTTCATGTTCAATTTATTTGTTGTAATATGCTTGTGAAGTATTAATAACATTGACTTGCCAAAAAGTTGTGATGCAATGGATAATTTATTTTCAGCGCTGTTTTCAACTTCAGTTACCTGGTCTTTACAAACAACAATGTAACAGTTCTATAATTTCCCAAAGACGTCAGTTAAAACGAATTTGGCCGGTCAAAATTATGCCGCGGAATTCCAATTTAGGCTATTTCCTGGCAGTGCATTTAAAAAATAAAAATGATCGATGAATTGTCAGAAAGAAGAATTTCCAAATATTTTAACTTTTATACATATATATAACTAAATAATTATATATTTGCAGATTATAATATTCATATCATTGATAATGAATTATTTAAGTTATATATGCTCAGAGCTATTTTTATTTTATTGATCTTATTGCATTCACAAATAGCCATTCCCCAGGGATTATTTGCCGGACTCGGGGTGTCGGCAAGCAATTACAGCGGGGATCTTACGCGAGACAATAAAGCAATTATTCGCCAGACCAGCCCGGGGTTTGGCTTGCACGGGGGTTATATGTTAGACCGGTTTTTCGGATTCAGGATAGGATATGAGCATCTTCAAGTGAAAGCTAATGATGCAATTTCAGATGCCGAATGGCAAAAAAAAAGAAATCTTAATTTCTCAAGTATTATTCACAGCGCCGACCTAACGGCAATCGTTGAGATCATACCACTTATTTTGCCTCATGGTTCTAGATTAAACCTGCAATTAACCGGGGGTTATAGTTACTTCTTTTTTAATCCACAGGGGAACTGGAATGGCACCAAAATATCGCTGCGGGATCTTGGCACCGAAGGACAGGGAATGCCCGGTTATAAATCAAAGTATAACTTACATTCAGATGCCGTTACGCTTGGTGGAGGCGTCAGGTATTCCCTATCGCAACACTGGTCCCTACAGGGTTTACTTTTGATGCGCAAGACCAATACCGATTACCTTGACGATTTGTCCAGCAATTATGTTGATTATAATACCCTGGAACGTCAAAACGGAACGCTGGCGGCTGCATTAGGCAATAAAATCAATGCCCCCGGAGGCAGTCAACGTGGCAATCCAGTTGATAACGACTGGTATCAAAGTGTAAGTGTACAATTGGTCTACCACCTCCTGCCGCAACGCAGATCACATGAACATCTCAGTCAGAAAAAATTACTACATTGCCCTAAGTTTTAGTGCAATCTCCTACTAATGCCTCAACCCATACCCCTCGATATACTTCAAAGGTATTGGGGATACAATAACTTCAGAACAGGACAGGAAGAAGTCATTGAGCAGGTCCTTGCGCACAAAGACTGCCTAGCCATCTTACCTACCGGAACAGGTAAATCCATTTGCTACCAGATTCCAGCGTTGTGTCTTGAAGGGTGCGCATTGGTGATCAGCCCTTTGATTGCCTTGATGCAAGACCAGGTCACTCAGCTCAAAGAAAAAAATATTGCCGCCGCATTTATTCATTCCGGATTGCGCTTCCGTGAAACTGAAATGATCCTCCACGAGGCTGCAAACGAACGTATTAAACTAATTTATGTTTCACCTGAGCGCTTTACACAAAAATACTTTATCGAAAAGATGCGATCTCTTCGCATTAGTTTTATTGCGGTCGATGAAGCTCATTGTATCAGTCAGTGGGGGTATGATTTCAGGCCTTCCTATCTGGCTTTGGCATTGGTCATCAAGGAATTCGCTTGTAGTGTGCTAGCCCTTACCGCTACTGCACCACCCGCTGTCAAAGAAGACATTATTTCCAAACTAGCATTGAACAACGCTGTTCAGCTGATTTACTCCGCTGCCAGACCTCGTCTCAGCCTGAGTGTTGCCATTTCAGAAAATAAAATTGATAAGTTGCAGCACATTTTATCAAGAATACGTTCCTCAGGTCTAATCTATGTCCGAAACCGACGCATCACGGCAGAAACGGCTGAGATATTAAGCAATAAAGGCTTCTCCTGTGGCCATTATCACGCCGGACTGCCGCACGCTGAACGTCGACAGAAGTTCGAAGACTGGATGTCTGGTAAAATACAATTCATTTGCTGTACAACTGCTTTTGGTATGGGCATTGACAAGGCTGATGTGGATATTATTGTTCACCTTGATCTTCCCATGAGTCTTGAGGAATACTATCAGGAAGCAGGACGTGCCGGACGCGCTGGACAAAAATGTTATGCTGTCCTCCTATACAATACCCGTGATCTCCGCCGTATAGAAAAGACATTCGAAAGCATGTTCCCCCCAACAGAAGAAATACGTTTTGTATACAAGTGCCTTTGTATTCATCTTGACTTGGCGGACGGATCTATGATGGAATATAGTCAAGATTTCGACCTTAATGCTTTTATTCAGAAATTCCAATTAAATCATGAAAAGACAGGTCACTGCCTGCGTATACTGATGCAACAAGGTCTGATCTATTTGAATGGCGGTGTACTCAATCCTTCCCGCTTACAGATTCTAGCAGATAATGAGACACTTCAAGCATATTACAGCACCCAACCTGACTGTAAAATTGTGCTACACACCATGCTTAGAATGTATGAAGGGATCCTACAAACAGATGTCGTCATACAAGAAAAGCAAATTGCAGAAACCGCAAACATGAATATGACTAAGTTAAATGGTGTATTGCAACAGTTGCATCGGGAAAATGCAATCTTTTATAAAGAACAGACCGAAAAGCCACAAATCCTTATCCTTGGGCACCGGCAACATAGTCAACAAATACGGCTCGATGAGAAATGGCTCTCTCAGCGAAAGCAAGCTGTCAAGAATCAGTTACAGGCCCTGACCGGATATCTGCAATACGAAGGTTGCCGTCAACAGTACGTTCTTGAATATCTTGGAGAGACGGACGCACCTAGATGTCATATTTGTGACAACTGTCTCAGGCTAAAATCGCGTGCATTACCACATGAAATCAAACAAAAATGGCTCGAAGAAATCATGACAATGCTTCGATCATCAGATTCCGTTACAATCAATAAAGTCTACCAGCATTTCCCAGAGAATAAATCCCATTGGGTAGATGAGATTCTTACTGATCTTAGTAATACACATATGATCACAAGACAGCATGATTTTATCCGATTAAAAAACAACTGAATCTGCCAGAGGGACAACCATTCGCAGATCTTAAATCTCAATCCAAAATATTACCTTATCTTACAATCAGTTTATTTACAACTGCTGTTCCATCTTTGGCTTTCATTCTGAGCAGGTAGACGGAGGGAGTGATACTTGCCGGAACTACAATAGTTCCTGATTGCTGGTTGATTGGCCAATGTGCAATCACCCTACCCTCGGTGGTCATCAAATCTAAATCAAAAGAACCATCCATATTCAGTTGATATTGGAATGATTCATCACGACGGACGATATTGGGCCAAATGTTCATTGAATGCAATACATTCTGATCCTCTGTTTCAGAAACAATCGCATCAACAACAAGGAAATCATCAAAAGCGCCTTCGAGCAAATGTCCAGGTGTGTCATCTGAAATATCCACAATCAGGCGCATGCTATCCGTAAGTGGCAGAAGATCCTTCAAATGAATGAGATCGCTGTATTCCCATTTTGGATTGTGTGTGGCAACTTCTTTACAAAAAACGACTGAAGATCCATTTGAAATTCTGAAGGTCATGCGATCATTGGGTCTTCCATCACCACCTGCATTGGCAAACCAAGAATAGAACGAAAGTACCGGATCTTTATAATTGGAGAGTTTCATTACAGGTGAAGTAATCGTAGATCCTCCATTATCTACATCATCAGCACTCGGGTCAGTACCCGTGTTACCTGTTACGAAACATTCTTTGCCATAATCACCATCGATGTCTTTATCTGTTTGAAACTGTTCGCTGCGGTAAACTGTACCAACAGGAACCGTTCTTGTCCAAATTCCTGAAGTTGCAGTCGAAGATTCAGTCCATCCCTGATCAAAAATAAAATCGTCCTGATAGCCTCTCCGCAAACGGATTTCGATGATTGGAGATTGTTTGTCAGAAGCAAATTTGACTGCTTTATGTCTATAGCCCCATTTACCAACTATTATATCATAAGGCACTGTATCCTGAAAAACAAACAGTGCAATAGAGCCATCCATACCTGTTGCTGCATTTTTCTCTCCGTTAATATTTGTTATTCTAACTCCGGCATTTTCAAGAAGCTTACCCGAAATACTGTCACGGACCACCACCCTGGCTGTGATAGAAGGCCTTTTGGAAATCAACTGAACATCTTTGACTGTGACTTGACCATTTGTCAATACTGCAGGAACCACTTTTGTAAAATAGTCCTTATGTGAGAATTCGACGTTATAAGTACCTCCAACTGCATAACCAGTTTTGTAATTTCCAGCAGCATCTGTATTGTCCAAATTCTGTCTGGGAGCTATTATTTTAACCGATACGTTGTTAATGGGCAGGCCTGTAATAGTATCTGTTACAAGGCCTTCAAGATAGCAGGCTCTCTGATAATCAGGCTTGAGGATAAATAAACCGTCCTCAATATTAGAAGCGACAATCAGGCCGCTGGGCAAAAATGGGCTCACTCCCCAGGTGCCATAAAATCCTCCGGACTGGGATCCAAAGTAGGTATCATAACTCGCAACTTCCACCAGATTATCCGGTTTGTGTGCGTCTACGATTTTAACGCCATCTGTATAGTAGGAAGTAATGATATAGCCATTAAGATATCTTGTATTGTGCGGAATTACGCCTTTACCATCCGTGTCTTTTGGTTTGTAGACATCAAGCAATTTTACTTTTGAAAAGTCTGATATATCATAAGATGCCACATAAGCTTCTTCACGTTCATCCGTTGTAAACAGATATTTTGAATCATCTGAGATCCATGAATTATGAGTAAAAGCAAAAGGTGTTTTTATATTGACCAGCTCTTTGGGATTGGTATAATCCTTGACGTCATATATCGACAGAAAGCCCTGATAAATCTCAGATGAGTACAAGGTGTCATGTCTGACGTAATCATCGTGGCAGTATCTTTTTAATTCAGAACCAATAAACTTAGGATTCTGAGGATCTGGTTTCAAGTCAAAAAACAGAATCCCCTGCCATGGAGAACAACCATTAAGGCTTAGAATTCCTTTTTCATCGACAAAGACCGTATGACAGGATCCCAAAACAGCCGTCTGGGTGCCCGCCGTGATGTTCGGTTTCCAGAACTTGCCCGTAATCGTATCCGGAGCTTTTCTCATATCGATGATGACCAGGCCATCTGCAGCATTATCCGTAACCCCATATACAAATTCGCCATAAGAAAATACTTCGCGCCAGGTTGTTGTTGTTCCTGTAAACCTGAATCTTTCTTTTGGCTTCGATGGATCTTCCAGACTATATAATACTACTGATGTTCGGCTTCCGAATACTGCGTACTCCGTACTATGCTTTTTATCAAAATAATGCCAGACTCCGCTGCCCCCTTCCGGTGCCGGGACATGGGCTACAAGCTTCATATTCAGGTCGCCATCCTGTGCCTTCAAGATAAAACAAGTCATGCTGAGGCTGAATATTAATAAACTGAGAAATTTCATTGGACAAGTGATTTAAATGCAAATCTAACGCTTAAGAGGCTGATTTAACAGATTCCCCTTGAGTAATTATTTGTCCATGCTGATGAACATTGGGCTCATGGGTTAGTTATAATATTGCGCCTTTGGGGAGTATAAAAAAAGTAATTATGGAAGTTCTAACAAGAATCGAGAATGGGATTTATTTTATTACAATAAACAGGGAATCAGCTCTTAACGCATTAAACAAAAATGTAATTGATTTACTGGATGCTGCCGTGAACGAAATTTCGGCCCAAGGGACTGCACTGAAGGGCGTAATTCTTACAGGTGCGGGCACCAAATCATTTGTGGCCGGAGCCGACATTTCTGAATTTGAAGGATTGGATAATTCGCAAGGTGAGCACCTTTCAAGGCGCGGACAGCACGTGTTTCAGGCATTGGAGAATCTGACAATACCGGTTGTTGCTGCAATTAACGGCTTTGCTCTTGGTGGTGGATGTGAGCTTGCCATGAGTTGCCACCTCAGGATCGCAGGTGAACACGCCAAATTTGGACAACCAGAAGTAAGTCTTGGGTTGATTCCTGGTTATGGCGGTACGCAGCGTCTTACACGTTATATTGGCAAGACACGTGCCATGGAAATGATTCTGACTGGTGACATGATAACTTCTGCCAAAGCGCTTGAATTCGGTCTGGTGAATCAAGTTTGTGAATCAGGTAAAGAAGTAGAGAAAGCTGTTGAGCTGGTTGAGAAAATTGCCAAAAAAGGACCACAAGCTGTAGCCCATTCCATCATTGCCATTAATGATTACTATCTAAACGTTGATGGATTTATGAATGAGGCCGTTCTTTTTGGAAAATTAATGGGTAGCCGTGAATCTGCTGAAGGGATAGCTGCTTTCCTTGAGAAACGTAAGCCAGTGTTTTCGCGCGAATAACTTGTTATTAATTTTTTCTTCAGCGAACACTTGTAAAGTCTCAGCTTTCCAGGTCTTCCCTTAATTTTTTCTTTTTTAGATGCTTAAGCACCTTTGCATCTACATAAAAAATAAGTTCTTCGGCAAGATTTTTTATCTGATCACCCACCCTTTCAAGTTTTCTTATTGTTGAAAGGATATAGAGCGCTGGTTCCGTCTCGTCTGTATGCTGTTGAATGTATGAAGTCAGTACTTCAATGGAGCGTTTATTGATGTCATCAATTTGTTCATCCAGCTGAAATACCGTTCTTGCCATTTTGGTATTTTCGTTTTCATAGGCGGTACGAACCATCAGCATCATGTCATCGGCATGATCGAACATGGACATTAACTGTGAAATATCCAGCAATTCTTTTGAAAATGGTTTATTATAGTGCTTGACGTATTTGGCAATGCCCTCCGCAATATCGGCAATTCTCTCCAGATTTGAATTAATTTTCAAATTTGCCAGAACGAATCGCAGATCAACTGCCACTGGATTAAAAAGTGCAATAATGTTTTCACAATCTTTGTCAATTTTCAACTCTAACGCATTGATTCTTTTTTCTGTCTGAAGAATTTCATGCGCCAGATCCCTGTCATTATCTGACACGGCCTGTCTGGCTTTGACAAGTTGAGACCTGACAAGGGTCCACATATTCAAGACTTCTGTCCTGAGATTTGATAATTCGATTTCTAAATGAGTCATAATTTGTAATTTATCCAAACCTGCCGGTAATGTAATTCTGTGTTCTTTCTTCTTTAGGATTCGTAAAGACATCGGTTGTGAGACCGAACTCAATCAGATTACCAAGATAAAAGAAAGCAGTATAATCGCTCACCCTTCCTGCCTGCTGCATATTATGTGTAACGATGACAATGGTATAATTCTTCTTCAATTCATAAATGAGTTCTTCAATCTTTGCAGTCGAGATCGGATCAAGAGCGGATGCAGGTTCGTCCATAAGAATCACTTCAGGTTGCACCGCCAGTGCCCGTGCGATACACAACCTTTGCTGCTGACCTCCGGACAATGAGAAAGCAGATTGGTTCAGTTTATCCTTTACCTCATCCCAAAGTGCTGCCTGCTTCAAAGATTTTTCTACGATCTCGCTAATCTGATTTTTTGAATAATTGCCGTTTACTTTCAAGCCGTATGCAACATTTCCGAAAATTGACTGAGGAAAAGGATTGGGTTTTTGAAATACCATTCCAACGTTTCGTCTTAATTCTACAATATTGGCAGATTTACTGTAAATATCTACCCCCTCGACGCTGGCAGTTCCTGAGATTCGGGCGTTAGGGATAAGATCATTCATACGGTTGAACACTCTCAGAAAGGATGATTTTCCGCACCCAGAAGGTCCTATGAAGGCAGCAACCGTATTTTTTTCAATCTGGATATTTATATCTTTTAAAGCATGAAATTCACCATAAAATAAATTTAGGTTTTTTGCTTCAATACAATGCTTTGCCATCAATTTTTTGAAGTTGATTTCTGATAATAATATTTCACTGAATATGCCAGTCCATTGACTGAAAGCACAATGATCAATAGAACCAATGCCGTTCCATATGCCATCGGTCTTGATTCTTCGATATTGGTTCCGCTCGTTGTGATCACATACAAGTGATATGGGAGTGCCATAACCTGATCAAAAAGTGATGAAGGTAATTTGGGGAGAAAGTAAGCAGCAACCGTAAAAAGTATAGGTGCTGTCTCGCCGGATACCCGCCCAACAGACAGAATTAGCCCAGTAAGAATATTGGGAATGGCCGATGGAAGAATGACTTTGGTGATCGTCTGAAGTCTCGTTGCACCTAAAGCCAGACTAGCCTCCCGGAAGGTCTGGTCAACTGATCCCAAAGCTTCTTCGGTTGTTCTTATGATGACCGGCAGGGTTAGAATACCAAGTGTCAGTGAACCCGCCAGTATAGAATCCCCAAATTTGAGATCATTAACAAACAAACTCATCCCAAATAATCCAAATACAATTGAAGGAATTCCAGCCAGATTATTGGTCATCATTCTGATTAAGCGTTTGTACCAACCTTGTTGCATATACTCATTCATGAATATAGCAGACATAACACCAACCGGAAATGCCCAGACAATACTTACCGCAACGAGAGAAAGTGTACCAACAATCGCTGGCAATATTCCCCCTTTTGTCATACCTTCCTGGGGCATCTCTGTTAAAAATTCCCAACTTATTACACTGGCTCCTCGGACAATGATAAAAATAAGTATTGCTAACAATACCAAAATCACCATTGCGCTTAATGCGCGTATTATGGTGAATGCCAGTATCTCGAATAAATAATTCCTTTTCATACGACTGACCTTTAATTCTTATTAGCGTTGCGTCTTCTACTTATTATGTCGACGGTTAAATTCAGAACAAAGGTGATTATGAACAAAATTACCGCCAGCAGGAATAATGCCTTATAGTGCTGTCCACCTTGCGGTGCTTCTCCCAATTCCGCTGCAATTGTAGCGGGGATTGTTCTAACTGGTTCCAGGATAGAATGCGGCACAACCGCTGCATTACCTGTAACCATCAATACGGCCATGGTCTCTCCAATTGCCCTTCCGATACCCAGGATCGCAGCCGCTGCAATTCCTGACAAAGAATATGGCAATAGGACCTTGTAAATCGTCTGCCAGCGATTGGCGCCCAATGCATAACTGGCTTCCTTCATGGCTTGTGGTGCAGACCTTAGGGCATCTTCAGCAATAGAAATAATTGTCGGTAATGCCATAATTGCAAGGACAATGCTACCAGCCAGGGCTGTCTCGCCAACAGGCAGTCCAAATGTATTTTGTATCATCGGTACAATGACCACAAGTCCGAAAAATCCGTAAACTACTGAAGGTATTCCTGCGAGAAGATCGATCAGCGGCTTGAAGATTTTACGCCAGCGCCAATCTGCAAGCTCAGATAAATAGATGGCACAGGAAATCCCTACCGGAAGTGCTATCAGGATCGCTATCAAACTCACCCACAGCGTACCCAGAATAAGCGGCCACACACCAAACTGTGCTGCGGGTTTGGCCGTTGGCAGCCATGAAATTCCAAAAATAAATTCCCGTGTACTGAGTGGTGCCACACTAATTTTTCTGCCTTTGAATTCATCTGAAATGTATTTTTCAGGAATAAAGGCGAGTATTCCAGGCAAACTATCTATAAGTGCAGAAACCAACTTAGGAACATATTGCAGACTGTCACCTAACTGCTCTTCATTATAGTACTGAACAATATCGTCCACTCGAAAAAGCAAGATTGAATCTTCATCTTCCGACTTTACAGCCAGTCCTAGTGCAGACCATTTTGTAACTTCCTTGTCAAATATCTGCCTGAGCTCCTGTGCACTGATTTTGCCAACAACATTATTTCTATTGACTGTAACGCACATATCATCTTCGACAGCTGAATGGCCAATGAGACCAGATGCTTCCCTAAAGAGGAATACGGTCATCAGTATGACGGCCACAATACTGACCGTTCCTGACATCATCAGAATCAGTTCTACAAGTTTTTCACCCCAACGCTTCACTGAATGACCTTTGATCTGGTTGATTGATTATCCTGTGATGATACTTATTTCTACGCTATGATGTTGTACTATTTGCTCACAGACACATAACCAATTTCTGTTACCAACTTTTGTCCTTCAGAAGACAGTGCGAAGTTGATAAATGGCTTGAGTTTTGACTCATCCTTTGTCAGATAATAGTAATATAATGGCCTCACCACAGGGTATTTGTTACTTCGTGCATTGGCAATAGTTGCCTTGACATAATTTTTTCCCTGGTCATAGGAAACGCTTACACCCTTGACATTCTTGTCAACATAAGCGAGACCGACATATCCAACAGCATTTTTGTTTTGGGCAACAGATTGTATAATAGCACCTGTAGCCGGCATATTGAGCACCGAAGCGGCATAGTTTTTATTGTCCATGACATGTTCCTTGAAAAACTCATAAGTACCAGAGGAGGACTCGCGAGAATAGGCAATTATTTTCTGATCCTCACCTCCCAATTGTTTCCAATTTGTAATTTTTCCAGTGAAGATACCTTCAAGCTGTTCTCTGGTCAGGCGATCTACTTTATTGGAAGGATGAACGATCACTGAAAGTGCATCATTTGCAATGATCAGTTCTTTGTAGTTTTTTCCAGCTTCCTGCATTTTTAACTTTTCACTCACTTTTATCTTTCGAGAAGACATTGCAATATCCGTTGTCCCTTCAAGAAAAGCAGCTAATCCAACACCTGATCCTCCTCCGGTCACGGTAATTCTTGCACCTGGGTTTTTCTTGATGAATACTTCCGCAAATTTTTGTGAGAGGGGCAGCACGGTATCACTGCCTTTGATCCTAATGTCCAGTCCGGCAGGGTAAAATGCAGACAAGGCCAGTACTGAGCTAACAGCAAAAAGAAATTTTTTCATATTATTGATTGGTTTTAATGATAGAAATGGAAGTGGGTTTTCCTGCTTTCGTAGTATAACGAAGGGTGGCTCTTAGCAGGCTAATAGTCTTTTTATGCATATTTCAATTCGCCCCAAAGAAACGATACCAATGTTACCGGAGTATTAAGACATGATTACGCTTGTGTTAAGAATTTCCCGGGGCCGGGAAATGCAATACCATTACACGCCAAATATTGCCAAGACCATGTCAATCCACAGTATTGAGTATTCTTGCAAATAATATACTTTTACTCCAAATGGTATTTACAGAGGATCAATGATTCGGGTGCTGTTTTATCAGAAGTAAATTTCCGCAAAGAAGATCAAGAGCGTTAAGATAACATCAGTTTATTTCATCACAATACATTCAATAGTATGTTCCTTCTTACTTTCTAACATAATAATGCTCGTAGCAATCAATACAGGGTTCTACGAGAACAAGCGTATTACCTTCCCATTCAATGACATATTCTGTCTTATCACCCAGTCTTATGATGGTTTGATCAGGCTCTCTAAGTACCAATTCAAAACCCGATTGGAACTTAAGAAAGTTATTTTCGTAGTATTTTAAGTTATAACCCTGAATTGTCATTGATTTATTGATATGCTCAGTTGCTGGTGTATAATGTTCGCCGGATATTCCTCCATAGGTTTCAACCCACTGCCATTGGCCCTGAATTTCGCTCAATGTATCCCTAAATTGTTCTTTTTGGCACGAAACCAGGAGGAGCATTGTCAGGCTGATGAAATGCAGAATTCTATTCATAATAAACTTTTTTAAGTCAGTTTTACGCCAGTCCCGAAGAAGTCTATCAGATCATGTCTAACTTATAAGATTGATCCTTCCAACTAATTCATAAACCTTAGTTTTGGACATAAGTCTTGCGTCATGTTAAATTTGAATGATTGTATACAGCGCATCAATCATCATTTCCAGGACACCCATTGGTTCAATGAATTAAAGACTGACATTTCAAAATAGACCTGTATTATAGATCACCGTTTAAAACACAGCCTCTTAATAAAATCTTAAAAACGATTTATGAGGTCTTTGCGGAATCTTGAAGTTTCATTAAGGTCTTATGCCTTTATCCTGGTCAGAACTGGTGATTAACTTCCGCACATAATACAACCATCCTCCATGGTGCAGATACTTCCCTCCGGCATATCAAGGGAAGTTGATGCATCAAGCATCTCGCTGGCCTGTGCGCTGACCGTTGTCTGCAATGTTGTAACGGTGGCTGTAGTCGTTGAAATGACCTCTACTGGCTCTTCATTGCCAGCGTGTTCTACATATTTTCTTTGATGTTTTTCTCCTAATGTGAACTTGATGGGGTCAACCGCGGCTTTGGTGCGCAGGTAGTACATTCCGGTCTTGAGGCCTGATTGCCAGGAGTAGAAGTGCATCGAGGACAATTTGCCATAGGTAGCATTTTCCATAAACAGGTTAAGGCTTTGACTCTGGCAAATAAATGCCCCGCGGTCTGCGCTCAGATCAATGAGTGCTTTCTGGCTTAATTCCCATGCCGTCTTGTAAAGTTCCTTCAGTTCAGCAGGAATTCCCGATATATTTTGAATAGAACCATTATGAGCCATCAGCATTTCCTTCATCTCTTTGTTCCACAATCCTAATTTGATCAGATCATCCAGTAGATGTTTATTGATCACCATGTATTCGCCGGAGAGTGTGCGACGCGTGTAGAAGTTAGAGGTATAAGGCTCAAAACATTCATTATTGCCTAAGATCTGTGAGGTTGAAGCAGTTGGCATCGGAGCCAGTAACAGACTATTCCGGATGCCGTGTTCGATAACTTGTTTTTTGAGCGTATCCCAGTCATATCGGCCTGGTGTTGGTTGGACCTTCCAAAGATCAAATTGCATTTCACCATTGCTCATTGGGCTTCCCTTGAAGGTTTCGTACGGTCCAAATTGCTTAGCCAGCGTGCAGGATTCGCTCACTGCCGCATAATAAATAGATTCAAAAATCTCCTTATTCAGCTTTCTGGCTTCGTTGGAGTCAAATGGCATTCTCATCAATATGAATGCATCAGCCAGGCCCTGAACGCCTATCCCAATCGGGCGATGACGGAAATTGGATTTCTGAGCCTCGGGGATTGGGTAATAGTTGATATCAATAATCCTGTTCAGGTTGCGCGTAATGACGCGGGTCACTTCTTCGAGTTTGGCAAAATCAAAAACTCCGTTCTGTACAAACTTTGGCAAGGAAATGCTCGCAAGATTGCAGACTGCCACTTCATCAGCGGAAGTATATTCTATAATTTCAGTGCATAGGTTAGAGGAATGGATAGTCCCGAGATTTTTCTGATTTGATTTTTCGTTTGCGGCATCTTTGAAAAGAATATACGGTGTGCCAGTTTCAATTTGGCTTTCGAGGATATTGAACCACAATTCCTGTGCGCGGATTTTTTTTCTTTGGCGACCTTCCTGCTCGTACTTAGTATACAGCTTGTTGAATGTCTCTCCATAGCTATCATACAATCCCGGGGCTTCATTCGGACAGAACAATGACCATTCTGAATCATCGCGCACTCTTTCCATGAAAAGATCCGGAATCCAGAGTGCGTAGAAGAGATCTCTTGCCCTCATTTCTTCTTTTCCGTGATTTTTCTTGAGTTCGAGGAAATCTTCGATATCTGCGTGCCATGGCTCCAGGTATACAGCGAATGCGCCTTTGCGCTTACCACCGCCCTGGTCGACATATCTTGCTGTATCATTGAAAACACGCAGCATAGGGACAATTCCGTTACTTGTTCCGCCGGTTCCTTTGATATAAGAACCTTTTGCTCTGACGTTATGAATACTTAGACCAATACCTCCTGCGGATTGTGAGATTTTGGCGCATCTGGACAGGGTCTCAAATATACCCGGAATGGAATCTTCCGTTGCCGAGAGCAGGAAGCATGAGGACAATTGTGGCTTCGGTGTGCCGGCGTTGAATAGTGTTGGTGTCGCGTGGATGAACCATTTTTCTGACATGAGGTTGTAGGTCTCAATGGCCGCTGAAATATTGCTTCCATGGATCCCTACAGCACTTCTCATGAGCAGATGTTGCGGACGCTCGACCACTTTCTTGTCCATACGTAGAAGGTATGAACGTTCGAGTGTCTTGAATCCGAAGTAATCGAAACTGTAATCCCGGTCATAAATGATTGCGGAATCCAGTTCATCGGTGTTTTGGCGAATGACCTCTATGGTTTCGTCACTGATCAGACCAGCTTTTTGGTTTGTGAGCGGGTCGATATAATTGTAGAGCGCCTCCATTGTTTCGGAGAACGACTTGTTGGTATTTTTATGCAGGTTACTGACAGCGATTCTCGCAGCGAGAATTCCATAGTCTGGGTGTACTGCCGCCAGTGACGCTGCGGTTTCAGCAGCGAGGTTATCAAGTTCTGTTGTTGTAACCCCGTTGTAAAGACCCTGAATTACTTTCTGGGAGATGTGAATAGGATCGACAAACGTTGGTTCGAGTCCATAACATAATTTTTTAATTCTGGCAGTGATTTTATCAAAGCTAACGCTTTCCGATTTACCATTACGCTTGATTACCTGCATGACACTTGAATTTGAAGGTTAGAAAATTTGGAATTGTGTTGCTTAAAACTCTTCATTGATAGTGAATACCTTACTGTCTGCAGGTTGGTTTACGCCTGCTTTTTGGTATTCACCCACCTTCTTTTCAAAGAAATTGGTTTTACCTTGAATACTGATCAGATCCATCCAGTCGAATGGATTTTCCGAGAAATATATTTTATTGTTACCCAGGGCAACGAGCAATCTGTCCGCGATAAATTCGATGTAACGGCACATCATATCGGCGTTCATACCGATCAGTGCCACAGGAATGGCATCGGTGACAAATTCCTTTTCGATGTCGACTGCTTCACTGATGAGTTGTTGTACTTTGTCTTTAGAAAGTTTATTAACAATATGCTTATTGTAAAGCAGGCAAGCGAAGTCACAATGCATTCCTTCATCTCTTGAGATCAGTTCGTTGGAGAAGCTTAAGCCTGGCATCAGGCCACGCTTTTTAAGCCAGAAGATGGAGCAGAAAGACCCGCTGAAGAAAATTCCTTCGACTGCTGCGAATGCCAAGAGTTGTTCTACAAAAGTTCCGTTTTTAATCCATCGGAGTGCCCAGTCTGCTTTTTTCTTAACACAGGAAAGATTATCGATTGCATTAAACAGGAAGTTTTTTTCCTGATTGTCTTTAATGTAGGTATCAATCAGCAGGGAATAGGTCTCGGAGTGGATATTCTCCATCATGATCTGAAAACCGTAGAAAAACTTGGCCTCGGTATACTGGACTGAGCGGAGCATGTTCTCTGCGAGGTTCTCGTTGACGATGCCGTCACTGGCTGCAAAGAAAGCCAGCACATGTTTGATAAAATGCCTTTCATTATCGTTGAGCTTATCGGCCCAGTCAGTCAGGTCCGGTACGAGGTCAATTTCCTCGGCAGTCCAGAAGTTGGCTTCGGATTTCTTATACATTTCCCAGATGTCATTGTGTTCGATGGGAAACAGGACAAACCGGTTAGGATTTTCGACGAGAATAGGTTCTGAGTGGTGGTTCATTGCTCTGTTTAAAAAATAATATGGTTTGGCTTCGGAGAAGGGCCACAAATTTACATCAGTGGCTCATTTTATATATAAATAAAAATAATATATTTTTTTTAATAATTTATAAGAATTTACTTATCAGTTCAAAATGATAAAAAAAATTCTATAATCACCAGAAATAAACATATTACAAATATTTATAATATTAAACTCAAAGGTATGGGTCAAAAGCTGCAGTATCAGGATATTTTTTTAACATATTGTGGAAAACTATAATAAAACAAAGAAAAGCAGGCAGTTAGAGTCTATCTAAAAATTTTATCATCATATTTAAAAATATAAGAATGTGTTACACATTTGTAAAGAATGATCAAAATATATTAAAAAATATCACATGAAACGGAAAATGATCATAATGGCAACTACCGCAGCAATAAAAAACGGAGGGTATCATCTACCCTCCCTTTGACGAACCAACATAGTTAAAAGCCTATCTTACCAATTTAACCTTATCCATGACTTCTCTGGCTACACATTCTCCGAGGCTAAACCCTTCCGTACAAGCTTTGCGCATGTGTACGCCGGCATAAATTCTTGAATGATAGGCTTCGACGCCCGCCTGTTTAAAATTACTGTATTTTCTGAGTTGAAAATTTTTGTCTGCATGCTGATTATCCGAAAAACTTCTTGGACCAAACAAGCTGGTTAAGATTTCTGAAGAGCTACCGGCATTGGCTGAAGTGCCAGATACATAATCCGGATATGGCGGAGTTGGAACTGGCGAAAGCCATAAAGGATCATTCATTACCTTTCGAATAAATGATACAGGGCGCTGAAGATTCCATTTGTACTTGGTATACCAAACAGCGATGAATGCATCGCGCGTGCTGAGTGTCAGGTAAACATACATACCCAAGGTCTCTGCCATGTCGAGCTTAAACTGGTCAACGAGTTGATTGGCTATGCCCACCCAAGATCCTGCAGGGGTTCCAGATTCGCCTGGGTTGTTGGCCCAATATTGTCCTATAAGGAGTTTTGCCGGGTCTTTTACAGATTCGTACACCTCCAGCACATCCTTATATTAAGCACTATTGGGATCTTCACTGTAGGGATATGGAGGATCCGGAAGACATACTCTATGGGAGGAGATGGCAAATGGTCTTGAAGTCCACCAGAAAGGCATCATAAAGAAAGGATCTCCAGATCCGTTGCCATCATAATATTCAGGGTGATCATGAACACCTGGCATTGTATAAGGTAATGACCCAATCGTCTGTGAGCGGTCTTCCTCAGCCCATTGTATAATGGCCGTTGCCAGTGTTCTTCCATAAATGATGGACGCTTTTTCCAAGTCCTCACTTACATTGTATGTCCTGATAATTTCTTCCCTTTGTTGTTGCGCAAAGTTCCAAATAATATTTTGGGTTGAAACAGAAGCTGATGTAAAGATTTTTTCAAGGACTTCGGCCGCACACATATTCATAACAAGGGCCCAATTATACTCCAAAGTGCGATCCGGTTGCGGCAAGTTATTAAGTCCTTCCAGTTGCCCCTCGGGTGAACGATGATTAGGCATCCCGTGTAACATTGATTGATACAGGGCCACTGCGGTATAAGCATAAACCCTCGAAGCCTCCAGCGCAAAAACGCGTTGATTTCTGACAGCCTTGTATGCCGTCTGCATCCACTCCTGCGCGAATTTGGAACTAAAGGAGGATGCCGGCACAGATGTCTCAATAGGTGAAGAATTTTCCACTGTACATGCAATTAGCCCTATACAAACACAAGCAATAAATAAGAAGAGCAATTTTTTCATATAATAGCTTTACTTTTATATGCAAATGCATTACTTTTTCTAAAGCAAGCTATACTTTATGCTGAAATTTTTACTCTAATCAATAGCGTTATTCCATTTGTATGAAGATCCGCATTGACAAACACTTTCATTCAATGCTATGTCAAATGACTAGAATATTGATAATCAAGCAAATAAAATAATAATAATAAAAATTCAACCCACCCGAGTTCACCTGCCCGGCCTAAAGGCCCATCCTATTTCATCTAGATCAAATTGCGTATAGCCTCTCTGCGGGTCAGGCCAGATAACTGGGGATTTTCTTCTATAAAAAGAAGCACCTCTTCCGGGGCAAATTTGGCGTATTGGCGAAGTGCCCAACCTGCCGCTTTACGGACGAAAAATTCCCGGCTATGCTGACGATAAAGGATCAGTTCCTTTAATAAGCTGAAGTTGGTTTGATCACGGTAAGTGAGTTGCAGGATAAACGCAGAACGCTGCAACCAGAAGTTATCCTGTTGGATCCATCGGTGCATTAAAGATTTCGCGGCCGATGAATCCCCAATTACAAGAGGACCGATTAAATTTGGCACCAAAGCATCTACCGTATCCCACCATGATTGATCCGTAATAAAAGGCTCAAAAAACTTAATTAGGGAAGTTTCCTTCTTCAATAGAAATTTTCTAGCAAAATCCAATGCTACATACTTCATTTCCCGCTCTTCTTCCTGCCAGGCGAGCTGGAAAAATTGTTGATAGTATGATAGCGTTACATCACCGCGTTGGGGGAATAATTCGAGTTGTAGTTTTTTTCTAACAGGTGAACTCACGCCGAAATAAGTAAACTGATCTTTCATGTAAGCCTGCATTGACAATGCACGATCCGGATCTCCCAGTGCCTTCAGGCCGGATTTCAGATTTTTTAAAAGTTCCGCCGGGATCACAAGATCTCCTTGCGTTTGAAGAACCAAGCCAGTCCAAGGCTAAGTCCTATAGACAAAATAAGGATCAGGTAAAAAGACGCATGTGATTCGCCAAAGCCCATTGGCATGCGAACATTCATGCCGAAGAAACTGGCGATCAGGGTCGGCACCATGAGTATGACTGTAACGACTGTGAGTCGGTTGATGAATTTATTTAAATTATTGGAGATAATAGACGCATAGGCCTCCATGGTACCATTGAGTATATTGGTATAGAGTTGGGCGACCTCTCGTGCCTGGTTATTATCAATGACAATGTCTTCATACAATTCCGTATAGTCTTCATTGTCCTTCACCCCCAAAAAGTCTGTACGCCTCATTTTAATTTTAAGAAGCTCATTGCTGTTAAGCGAATTTACAAAGTAGACCAGACTTTTTTCGATGCGTAGCAAACTCCGTAATTCTTCACTGCGGCTAGAATGATATAGTTCCTGTTCAATCAGAGACCTTCTGATATTTAGTTTCTTTAACAATTCAAGGAAATAAAGTACATTCTGTTCCATGATCTGAAGTATAAACAGTCGCTCATTGGAAGGATCGAATCCTCTGATCCGGGATTCTATAAATTTTTCAAGAACCGGAATCTCCGAAGAACACACAGTGATCAATTTACCTTGCGTCAGGATAATACCCAATGGAATCGTAATATATACAGCTTCATTCTCCTTGGCAGATTCATTGATTACCGGCGTATGAAGGATAATGCTTCTGGCTTCATCGAAGCGCTCATAACGAGCCCTTTCCTCAATATCCAGAGGATCCGTAAAGTAATCTGCGGTCAGTCCAAGCTGTGTTGAAAAAGAATCGAGTTCTCCATCCTCATACGGTGGATGAAGGTTAATCCAGGGAGCGTCTGCAATTCCCGACACCTCTCTGATTTTTCCGTTCTGTCGTGCATAATAACGGATCATCGGATGGATTTTCGGACTTAAGGATTAACATGCCGTAAAGTTAATCAGACTCAACGAAATGACAAACCCGAACAGATATTTTGGACCTCGAATCGATAATAAATAAAAACAGCCCTGATCGGGGGTGACCGGGCTGTCTTGGTATTGCTCGTCGAAAGAGCCTTTACTGAACTGCTATGATCTTTATTGTTCGGGTCTGATGATCTGCATCCATTTGCAGATAATACATTCCTGGTCCGTTGAGATCCGTACGGCGAATACGCAACACATTATTCTTGTAATCCTCTGTATGCGTATACATACGTACGACCTTTCCGGTTACATCATACACTGTGCTTCGCAACACAGCACCTTCTGGCAATCTAAAGTGGACTTCTGTCTGATCTTTAAAAGGATTCGGGCTTACCGATATCACTTCAAACATTTCAGCCGGAAGTGAAAGATCACCTTTCAATAGTTTTAACTGAACTTTACCCTCAATTCCTGAAGACAGATAATACTCGGACATCGTAATATCTGAAGAAATGAGCAGGTTATTTTGGAGTGATGACCCGCTAACTGCTTTGAAATACAATGTAAACAATGGTTTACCGGTCTGCGTAAGTGCAGGCTGATCATCGTTCCAGCTTAAAGTCAGCTTACCAACCGAAGGATCGAAAACTCCCATATTGGCCGGCGTAAGACTGAGCAGTCCTGATTCTGTCCGGTCAAAGAACATTGTTGACGGGTTATAATTTATGGTAAACTGCATACCTTCTAATGAGACCAAGCTGCCCGCAAAAAATGGTATTGCAATGATTTCACCGGCTTGAAATTGTCTATCCTCTACCAGGATATCCAAAGATTCTGTCGTTCTTTTTGCGGAATAACCATTTAATCCAGGATCCGCATTATCTGTGACATCGCCCATTTTGACCGCTGTAAAATCAACCTTTTGAGATATCTGACCCATTCTGATTTTTTCTTCAACCGGAAATCCCCACGGTGCGGTGACATCTTCAAACCTTGTTGAAGCCGGAATGAATTTCCAGCTCGGTGCATTTCTAAATTCAGGTTGAACGCCGAGAATTAATTTTCTGATCTCAGAAATATCTGCAGCCGTGACTGAATGAGTACCGTTGACATCTGCGGCGATAATCTTAAATGGCGTCTGAAGAAGTTCTTTTCCAAGTATATGCTTCTGGATTTTTACAATATCGGCGGTAGATACTCCATTGAGCGGATTATCATTCCTTGTAGGCCGAACAACATATTCCGTATTCGGATAGAGTGATTTGAAAGCATATGAACCATCCTGGATTGATTCACTCGATTTAACAAGCGCACCAAGAGAAAAT
Source organism: Saprospiraceae bacterium (assembly GCA_046329325.1). Taxonomy (GTDB): domain Bacteria; phylum Bacteroidota; class Bacteroidia; order Chitinophagales; family Saprospiraceae; genus Vicinibacter. The sequence continues at coordinate 2,599,842 of JAXLUU010000001.1, read as the reverse complement.
AAATCAATTGTCGTTTTGTTAACGCCATTTCCCTTTTCGGTAGCCAACCTTCCTGTTACATCCACCAGGTGGCCAACGTTCATGCAAATATTCTGATTATCCTGAACGATGATTCGGGTTGTACAGTAATCTTTATTTCCTTCTTCGTCTTCTACCCAAAGCTGAACTTCAATAACGAGTTCATCATTCACACGGGCCTTTTCAAAATCCTCACAACAAACTCTCAAAGATGGTTTATTAGGATCACCGTTGAAATATAGTTTCAATCTGTCCTTGGACGTGCAATTATCAAAACTTCCTGCATCAAGATCCTTGGCCCAAATATCAATACATCCTGTACTTGGCATTGGCACGGTGACAATACCAGTCAGACAATAAGGTGTAGGTGCCTTGCAATCTTTAATTTCAAACAATTTTGAGCATGTGCCTACGTTACCACAGCCATCGCTAACAAACCAGGTTATATTGTGCACACCAATTGGATAGGTGCCCGTTGCATTAAATGGGTTATTTGGATTGTCTGCTGCCGAATTGTTGTGAATTTGTGGTTTCTCACCCGCATCGAATTGCCCTTTATTCAGTGTGCCAACCTGATAGTCCAGTGTACCATCGTTATACAAATCGATTTTATACTCAAAATTAAGCCAATTGGCTGGGGAACAAGAATCCACGGCTGTAGCAATGAGTGAGAGATGTCCCTGACATATTCCATTTTTAGGATTCTGGATTGCAGGTTCACATGCTCCAATGGTACAGTTTACAAAAGGCTTTTCACGATCGTTGACCTTTATATATTGGGTATGCTCCCACCTTCCAATTTTTGGATTAATATTCGGATCATACTGACACCAGTCGATGACAACCCATTTGCGCAGAATGACATAACACACATCATGATCTCCAGTAAAAATCTGGTCTGTATGTTCAATAGCAATCAAAGAACAATGATCATAACTGCCAGGCACTATTTCGGGTTTGCCAAGACGCTCTGCATCCGTACTTGCGTTGCAATCAAATAAAAATGTTCCTACACCACTGCAATCAGGCCAAATAATATCATCCTGGGTATCACATGCATCACCTGAATTGATATAGAAAGGATCGCAATCAACAACCCAGATTGTCTGCTTAGCAGAAACAGCCTGGCCATTGGGTCCCTGGGCTGTATAAGTTCTGATAATTTTTCCCTGTCCGCAGTGACGCTGATCATCCACGGATACTGTAAACTGATTTCCGCACGGACTTAAAATATATCCATCGAATCCCCAGAGTAAATCATACTTGTTGTCCGGATGCGCAGAAGAAAATAATTTGTTGTAATATTCGCATGCCTGATCAGGTGCGGCACCTGCCAGCCCAGTGCTGCCCGGATAGTGCGTGAGCGGATTATTTTCGCAAAATGCATAGCATACTATATCATTGGTCACCAACTTTTTACGCCATGCCAGGTCATTGACCACTTTCCCCAACAAAGAATCATTCGGGTCAGCCAATCTGTTGATGTCAATCCAATAGTTACAACTAATTACAACATCTGATGGTGCAACCAAAACAGGGTTGGCTTTATTTTGTACACTGACCTCAACCATACAATCACTGAAATGTCCGAAAAGGTCACCGCCCTGACCCATCCTGGATGGTAAGACCGGACCGGTACCGGGTTCGATATCAAAAACACGAAAGACTACCATTCGCTGTTGACCGACATCTGCACAACAGAATCTGACGACATCATCAAAATACACCTGACTGCCTGCAAGTCCAGCATTATCATCGCCATTGATTCCATTGCATGCGGTAGATGAAGCAGAAGTACCATGCAAGGTTCCTCCCAACTCATCCATTCTTATTGCTTTGAAGAATACATGCGGTGAACAATTATCATAGGATCCATCATCAAATGATGAGACGTTTATTTCAGTATAATTAGCACCTGGCGATTGCACGCCCGTCATACTCACTACAGTCTTGGCCTGACAAACTGCAGTAGGAGGCGTATTATCTTGAACGATAAGAATTAATTCCTTTTCCGTTACGTTACCACAACAGTCTTCTGCAACAATAAATGCGTGATGAATTCCCAATGCCAGATCGGTGACCACATAGCCTGAATTTTCATTACCAAGAACTACGCCGGTCTCAACACGAATACTATAGTGATTTTCTTCTGAACAATTATCCTTTAGCCAAATGTCTTTAACTTCCCAGGACGCAGTACAACCAAATTGATTTGTAATCAATGCTACAGTATCAGCATATGTCACATCCGGCCCGTGCGAATCCTGCACTTTAATAATCTGTTGATGGGTTCTAATATTTCCAGTGCACCAATCCAGTAAAGTCCAGGTACGTATTAATTTATAACAACCAACTGCTCCGGCATTGCAACCCGGCTTTGCCGTATTGATCACCAGGTCTGAAAAAGTAACTGCAATATTGGAACATGCATATAGCGCTGGAATTCCAGTACCTTCCCACATGATAATTTCAGACGATCCCCAACATGACGATGAATCAATATGGAAAGGATAGTAAATATGATATGGTGAAGGATGTCCGGCATTGGGCCCGGAAGCGATTGCATTCCAACCCAATTGATGTGGAACCCGGCGTCCTGAATTAATAAATATCTGATGATCCAACAAATAATCATCTACACAAACTGGTGATACTCTCAGGTGAGAATTGAGGTCAAATCCACGATCAATTTGATTATCACAATCCAGCGCATATATTCCATCCTGTGTGATATAACCATTGTAATCCACCGGCATCTTAACATCAGGAAGCGCAACAAACTGTATTGTTATTAATTGAGAACAGGTTGATTTGTTGCCCGATTGGTCTATTGCGGTCCATGTGCGCCTAATCCAACGATCAACACCCAATGCACAGCCGCCTTTGGTTTCCAAATCATTGTATGTGAGTGAATAAGTTCCACAATTTTCAAGTATGAGCGGTATCCCAATTGCCGCAGGTCTTATGTCCGCATTACAAGTCATCACTGTATCCCTCGGACAAGTCATTTTAGGCGCAATTTTGTCTTCTACACTGGCTTTTCCCCAGCAACTATTTTTTGATACGGTATCCAATATGGTAACTTTAAGTATCTTTCCAATATCTGAAGCATTAAGTTGTGTGCCAGGCTTGATCGGATCTCTGTCAATGAACGGTCCACCACTCCATAACTGAATAAGCACTTTGTATTCACTATAACAACGGTAAGGTCCACCCTTGAGAAACATATCAGCGCTTACCGTTACCTCGCAATGGTCGTCAAGGCTAATTTGCACATTATCTTCACAAGTCAGCGAACCAATTGGGTTTGAAAAGGCATTTACCTGAACTCTTATACAACACGTCGCTTTATTACCACTGTTATCAAAAGCATTATAACAAACGTTATGAATACCGGCCTTGATTATTTTTCCTACGCCAAAAGTTGCCGTATCCTGTGCAATGACGTTGACTGCATTACAATTGTCTGTCGATGCAGGCACATAGAAAAATCTCGTATCGCATGTAGATGGTTGCAGATTGACGACCTGATCAATGCAGGACAATGATGGTCTCGTGGTATCCAACACTGTAATCATTGTAACGCAGGATGCCTCTGCATCGCAAGGATCTTTTATTGTCAATGTCGCCGGGTTAACTCCTACCGAAGCGCAATTGAAAGTATTAGGCGACAAAGTCACTGGAGTTCCTGTGCTGCCATTATTAACCATGATTTCCGTAGCCGTTGCAGTTCCTGAACCATTTAAATATATTGTAATATCCTTGCAGCGAGCAACAGGTTGTGGGTGTGCCGAAATTTTAAAAATGACTGGCGTACCAGCACATGTCGTGTTACCAACAGTAATTAATGGCGTAACTTCAATCGTATTCATTATCAAAGTGCCCGTCGTATTATTTACTGTATACATTGGAATACTATCGATTCCTGCTGCAGGAATTCCGAAACTGGATCCGCTTCTGGTCCAACTAAAATGTACGCCTGGCCCTCCTGAAAAGTAAAGTGCCGAAACTTTGGCACCGTGACAATAGACTACGTCTGGCAATGAATTAACTCTAGGAACTGGTAAAACATGAATCAGAAAAGTATCTGTAATTCCTACACAGCTATCTCCTACACTTACGAATGTAGCATTCACAAAAATGGTATCGGTCAGAATACCAGATGTCAAATTATTGGTTGAAAAGGAAGGTATATTTCCTGTTCCCTTTAAAGCAATACTTGTACCCGATTGTGCTGAACCTCCGACAGTTGTTTTTCTCCAACGAATTACTGAACCTATGGCACAGGATGCATTAAAAGTAAAGCCACTTGGCGTTAATCCAGTACAATACGCGGTATCTCTTGTTGCATTGACCGTTGGCATTGGTACTGACTTGATGATGAATTTCATAACCGGACCAGCGCAACTGTCATTATGATAACTGGATTTAAAATACGGCGTTACAATTATTGTATCAGTCAGAATAAGGCAGGATGGCGGCGCGTTAACAATAGTCACAGCGGGCAAAGAACCAAATCCAGCTACGGGCAAACCAGGAACGGTTGTACCGCCTGGCCCAGATCTCTTAACCCAGGTGTAACGCATTGAGTCCGTACAAATACTTGTAAACGCTGGAATTGACCATACTTGTCCATTGCAAAAACTACTATCTCGGATCTGGTTGACTGAAGGCTCAGGCAAGACACGAAGTAGAAAAGTATCCGCAACACCGATGCAACTATCATTATTACTAATTTTATGTACAGGAGTCACGATGAACATTTCAATTCGACTCTGACAATCCGGATTGTTTACCGTAAATGCCGGTAAAGCTCCTTGGCCTGCAAGCGGGAGTGTTGATGTTTCTTTTCCAAGCGGTATTTTTTGCCAATAAAAACTAGTTGAATTAATATCACCTGACCATGTGATTCCTGGGTTTTGATCCCCATTACACATTTTTATATCCGCGTTAGCGTTGATTACAGGAGGATTGCAATCCAGGAATAGTGCGATGAAGCCGTCAGACTCTCCACCTCCGAAATCCGGTTGATAACTACCCGTACTGGCTATAGAATTTCCTGTAGCTGTTTCGGTAATTCCTGTTAAGTATATTGAATGATCCGGATTTACACAGACACCAGTTCCATTGTCCAGACCAGTTCCTCCAAAGTACGATCCATAAAGTCGACTCCCAGAATTATTAAATGCTGCAAAAAAAGCATCTTCCAGACCCGCAAGATTTGTTTGATATTCTCCAGAAGATGCCAGCGCACCATCAGCTGATGATGTTGATCCTGCGAAAAAAATATTTCCATTTCCGGCAAGATCACAATCGACGGCATATTCATCACCTACTCCTCCATAATAGCTTCCCCAGCTACGTGTACCTGACCCGTTCAGAACTGCCACAAAAGCATCGGAAGATCCTCCGCCAAAACCAGGTTGAAAAACTCCTGCCGTAGCAATGGAAGTTCCACTTGTGGTTGAGGTTTGACCAACTAAAATCACATTGCCTGCCGAATTAGTACATATTGAAAATACAGCTTCGTCGCCACTTCCACCATAATATGTTCCCCATGTACGAGATCCGGAACTTGAAAACGAAACTACAAATCCATCCGATAATCCGCTGAGAGTATTTTGATGGCTACCTGCCGTCGCGATATTCGAAGCACTAAAAGACTGACCACCTGCAATAACATTGTTCAGCAGATCCTTGGATATGCCATAAATGAAGTCATCCGACGAACCTCCATAATAAGTTCCCCAGTTTCTGGTTCCTCCTGCACTCATCGAAGCTACAAATCCATCAAATCCTCCTCCGAGGGCTGTTTGATGAGCACCTGATGAAGCAATAGCGGAAGAAGTCGCAGTATTTGTCTCTCCTCCAATGACAGGGTCTTGTCCAGAACCTGTTGAGACGGCAAAGATCCTGTCTTCTCCGCTTCCCCCATAGTAGGTACTCCACAGAAGAATACCATTCAAATCAAATTTTGCAAGAAATCCGTCGGTCAAGCCTCCAATGGTTGATTGATAAGAACCAACCGTTGCAATACCGGAGGCTGATGCAGTTTCCCCGGCGAGATATACTCCACCAGAATGATCTGCTGTGGTTGCCCATCCGAAATCATAATCGCTTCCGCCGTAATAAGTAGCCCAAATGCGAGCTCCTGAAGGATCGAATTTGGCGATAAATGCATCGGTCGCACCTCCACCATAAATGGATTGATAACTACCCGATGTTGCTATTGTATTGCCCGTATTGGTTGAAGTAATTCCGCAGACATAAAAGTTTCCGTTTTCATCATTGGTACATCCGTATATCTGTTCATCACCACCCCCACCATAATAAGTACCCCAGGTCCGTACGAGCGGATCAATAATCATTGGTTTGCTGGGATCAATTCCCTGAATATCCAAAGACAAGAGTTCACCTGAAACAACCCACCGTGCTCTCCACTCTTTTTGCGACTGAATCACAATTGGTCGGCTTTCTGAAATTGTACCTTGCGGCGTGCTCATTAACAAATTCCCATTTGCGTCTAACGACATTTCTGCTCCTTGTACCTTCCACCGAAGCTTAGAATAATCAGCCCCTGCAGCGATTACATAATCGCACTTGAGATGCTGGTCGGAAGTATAATAATGTACATCTATTCCTGTATAGATATCTTTAATCCAGACCCCTTCATAGCTCTTTACACCCCTGATACCCTGAGGGCATTGAGGCAAGTAAAAGCTACATAAGTCCTTCACTGGTTTGTCTGTCCCAACATTGGGTTCAATGTTTGAATTAATTAGCTGAACATCAACTCGCTGAATTGATATTTTATCTGGCACCTTCAAAGGACTTGCTAATGTTGATTTATGAATTTGACGGTATTCCAATACACTGGCAATCTGATACGAAATTCCTGAAGGCTTTATAAAGAATGAAGTGTTACCATTCATTCCTGTAAAAAGTACGTCTGGTCGCAATTTCATATTCTGGTCAGAGACTTGTCCCTTGTTTTCGGTAAAAACCAATTGTGACTTCTGACCGGATGGGACAAAAGGCTGCTTCCCATTTGCCATTAGAAATTCATGCGAGATTAATATCAATGTCCATATCAACATGGGCATAGTACGCATTCGGGAGGAAATAAAAATAATCATAACACTCAGTCTTTGAATTATCGATCTGAGCTTCAAGCCTGGTTATGAAAAATACGTGTCAGTCTATGACACTAAATTCAGGAAGTCGGTTAATAAATATGGTAATTGAGCTTGACTATTAAAGTTAAGTCCAGGCAGTCTCTGAAGGACACTACCCAGCTTTTCAATTGCAATGTTGAGATAATTTCCTTGACTGTGTATAAATATTTTCAAATATTTTTTAGTGTAATGTCTAAAGATGTATATTCCAAGTCAAAATATATTTCTGAACAACTCAGCAAAATTTTTTATCATATTTCTCAGGCACTACCTGCTCAAAATGACGTGAATATATTAGTATTTTTTATCAGATAGCGAGAATCACTTAAAATCAGCCGGCACTTTTTAGATTCTCGTTAAACACTTTAAAATTATTTATACTATAGAAATATCAGATTCTATCAAGCAAACTCAAAGTTCATCCGCAATATCAATCCATTTCACTCCGCATGCTATCACGTACCAATACCAAATATTTTTCGCAATTCCCTACAATTTGAATTCTCAAATTTATAAGATCCATTAACCTCCAATTACATTCTAGTAATTTCAACAATCTTGATATATTTTTGATCATACCATTTATTCCTGTTGATACAAAATGATATTTCGGCGTTCTCCTTTATCATTTATTCAAAAGTATACAATCCTATTTGACATTCAATTCCCAAGTGCATGTCTTATTAAAACAAAGGAGCCCTCCTGAAAACAGGAGGGCTCCTTTATTTTAATGAAAGTTATTTGTCTGTGCAGTAGTCTGATGATTACTGGACAACAAACATCCTCTTTGTTGCACTGTATTTTTCAGCGTCCAACTGATAGTAGAACATGCCAGTTCCATTCAGCTCGGATTTGCTCAGGGTCACCGTATTCAGTCCTTTTTGTCCCTGAATACTTACTACTCTGTGCACTTTACCAGTCACATCATAGATCGTCAATGTAGCCGCAGAAGCGACCGGCAATCTAAAGCTGATATTGGTATAGCTTTCGAATGGGTTAGGTGTGTTTTGCAGCAGTTCAAATACAGTCGCAGCAACAACTTTCTCATTGCTACGGACATCCAATGTTACATTGGTCTCTCCCTGAACATTGTAAGCTTCAGCTACCGTTACATCAGAAGTAATTTCAAATGAATTCTCTGATTTAACTGTTTTAACTGATTTGAATACCAGCGTAAAGAGCACTTTATCTGAAGATACAGACATTGGCTCTCTGGCATCCCAGCTTGTAGTCAAAATACCACGATTCAAATTGGCAAGTCCGAAATTATCTTCTGACACCTGAATCGCACCACTTTCAGATCCTACGAATTCGAGTGCCGTTGCATCGAATTTCAGAGAAAACTGGTATCCATTGATACCATTGAAGTTGGATGATCTGAATTCAATTTTTTGAACCTGACCTGCTTCCAGGCTTTGTTCAGCGATTTCAAATTTCAGTGCAGCACTGGTTCTTGATTTAGAAGTACCACCAACACTTGCAGCAGATGAATTGTTGACGTCTCCCATTTTCACTGCTATGAAATTCTGGGTATAGAAGTTGTTAACCAAAGTCATGGATTTCTCCGTTGAGTAATTCCATGGCTGAGTAGGGTCAGCAAAAGTTGTCTCTGCAGGAATAAACATCCAGCTGGAAGCAGCAGGGAATGAAGGTGTCACACCCAATATGAGCTTACGAATGGCTGCGATATCTGCAGAAGTTACCGTCTTTGTATTGTTGACGTCAGCGGCAATAATCCGATACGGGCTATTGAGCAGTTCTTTACCAAGGATATGCTTTTGAATTGCCACGATATCAGCTGTGGTTACACCATTGAGCGGATCATCGTTTCTTGAAGATCTCAACATAATTTGTTTGTTCAACTCAAGATCTCTGAAGGCAAATTTACCGTCGCTGAGTGTTACTCTGCTATCTGCTATCTGGCCAGACTTCAAGAGATCAACTGTTGCAGCTGCAGCAGTACGACCATCTTCTGTTTTCAATTCACCTGTAACCGTTCCGAGATTACCTGTATTTGGACAGATATTCTGATTGTCCTGGACGATTACTGTTGTAACACAGTAATCTCTGTTACCTTCTTCATCTTCAACCCAAACCTGTACACTTATTCTAAGTTCATCATTGACTTTAGCCTTAACAAAATCATCACAGCACACGCGGATAGATGGTTTGTTGCGATCTCCTTCGAAATAGAACTTCAATCTGTTCTTAGGCGTACAATTATCAAAACTGTTGAAGTCCAGGTCCTTTGCCCAGATATCGATACAACCAGACACTGGCATTGGAACAGTTATAATTCCAGGCAGACAATAAGGTGTCGGAGCCTTGCAATCCTTCACTTCAAACAAGGTTGAGCAGGTTCCGATATTTCCGCAACCATCTTCTACATACCAGGTGATTCTATGCGTTCCAATAGGATACACACCCGAAGCATCAAATGGATTGTTAGGATCATCTGCATTTGGATTGTTATGTATCTGAGGCTTTTCACCTGATGCAAACTGCCTTCTTGTAAGCGAGCCAACAGTATAGTCTATTGTACCATCTGCGTTGGCATCAATTTTATAGTCATAAGCCAACCAATCAGCCGGAGTACATGAATCAAATGCTGTCGCTGTTAATTTGATATGTCCGACACATTTGCCGATCTGATTATTTAAAACAGCTGGTTCGCAAGCACCTACATTACATGTAACTTCAGGTTTTTTAGTATCTCTGACCTTGATTACCTGGGTAAATTCCCATCTACCTTTCCTTGGATCAATATTTGGATCATACTGACACCAGTCGATGACGACCCATTTACGGAGAATCTTGTAGCAAGCATCAGGTTCTATTGTGAATACTTCATCAAAATTCTGAATCGCAATCAAAGTACATGCATCATCTGCACCGTTGATAATTTTAGGTCTGCCGGTTACGTCAGGGCTTGTATTGGCTCCACATCCTTCTACGTGAGTTCCTTGTCCAGCGCAATCAGGCCATACGATATCATCATTAGGGTCACATGGGTTTTCGTAATTAATGTATAACGGATCACAGTCAACTATCCAAATCGTTTGTTTTACTGAAATCACTACATTATTTGGTCCTCTGACTGAGAATATTCTTTCAATCTTGCCTTGACCACACTCACGCTTGTCATCCACAGTGATAATCGGAGAAGCACCACATGTAGACAGAATGTATCCGTCAAATCCCCAAACCAACTCATATTTATTATCCGGATGGGTCGAATTGAATAAAGTCTGATAGTAAGCACATGCCTTATCAGCTACATCTGATCCATTACCTGCACCAGGGTAACCTGTAATACGATTTTGTGCACACCATTGGTCACAAACGATATCAGTTGTCTTTACTTTAGCTCTCTGACCAACATCGCCAACGACTCTTCCGAAGGTCGCGTCATTAGGATCAGTCAGCTTATTAATGTCAAACCAGAACATACAGCTTACTACGATGTCCGAAGGAGGAACAATTGAAGGAACTGCCTTATCCTGAACCTCAACTTCAACCATGCAATCGCTGAAATGACCTGAAAGATCACCACCAGGATTCATACGGGAAGGATTCACTGGGCCAGCACCTGGCTCAGCATCAAATACTCTGAAGACTACCATCAGGGTCTTGCCTGCGTCTGCACAGCAGAACTTAACGTTATCATCGAAGTAAGTCTGATATCCGCTGATCGCAGCATCATCATCACCGTTGGCATGATTGCACACGAGTGATTCTTTGGTGGATCCGTTATTGGTACCAGCAAGTTCATCCATACGGATTACTTTAAAGAACACATGAGGGGCACAATTGTCAAAAGACCCGTCATCGAAAGTACTGGCATTGACTTTTGCAAAATTGTCACCAGGATTTTGGTTACCTGTGATTGTAACTGTGGTTTTCTGATCGCATACTGCAACCGGAGGAGTTTTGTCAAGAACATTGAGTACAATGAGTTTTTCCGTTACATTGCCACAACAATCTTCGGCTACAATGTATGCGTTTTGGATACCAAGAGGAAGATTTACCACGACATAACCTGATGTTTCATTTCCAAGAACTGTTCCGTTGTCTACCCTTACGGTGTAATGAACTTCACTTGAACAGTTGTCAGAAACCCAAACAGGGGGTACTTCCCATCTTCCTTCACATTTCCAGATATCCGTGCTAACCTCTACCTCATCAGGATAGAGAATTTTTGGTCCTTCGTTATCCATTACTTTGATAATCTGGCTATGCTCTCTCACTTCGCCAGTACACCAATCCAGCATAGTCCAAGTTCTCAGAATTTTATAACATCCAACTGGACCAGCGTTACATTGTGGTTTTGAGATATCAATTCTCAAGTCCTTGTATGTGACAGCAATATTGCCGCAACCTGTTGCAGAAGGCGCACCAGTTCCTTCCCACATAATCACTTCATTATCTCCCCAGCAACCAGCACTGGCAGCATAATAAACGTTTGAAGGACTTGGATTACCTGCATATGGTCCTGAATCCAGACAATTCCAACCAAGGGTTCTCGGAACACGACGACCCGAAGAAATAAAAACTCCCTGATCTAATAAATAATCATCGACACAATCCGGTGCAGGCTTGAGATGCGCTGCCAGATTAAAATTAGCGTCACGCTTCTGATCACATGACAGATTATGCGTGTGATTTGGAAGATTCAGACCTGTGTAGTCCAATGGCACCCTGATGTCAGACAGACTAGCCAGTAGAACTGTTATGGTCTGCACGCAGGTTCCTTTGTTACCTGAGGCATCAACCGCAGTCCATGTTCTGGTGATAACATGATCATATCCATCTGCGCAAACTCCCTTTTTAACCACATCTTTATACGTCAAAGTAAAAGATCCACATCCTTCCTCAACCTGCGGAATACCAAGTGCAACTGGGTCTGTATTATCTGTGCAAGACACGCGAATGTCAGGAACACAATAAATAATCGGAGGCAGTTTGTCTTCAACGTTTGCTGAGCCCCAGCAACTATTGCCAGTATAGGGGTCAATGATCGTAATTCTGAGCTTACGTCCAATCTGAGCAACACCAATTTGCGGATAAGGTGTGTTTGGATCCAAATCAATTACTGCATTTGTATTCCAATCCTTTACCACAACCTGAAAATCTCCCAGGCAACCAGGATTATAAGTACCTTCAAGTACCATTTCAGGAGTTACAGTAGCCAGGCAATTCTGATCGAGAGAAATCTGAATATTGTTGTTGCAAGATAAAGCACCATTATTGTAATCAACATTGATACCAAATTCTCCAACAGCATATCCACCTGATCCTGCACCAACATTAATTGTAATGGTAGTCAGCATGCAATTTACACCTGTTGTGTAAAAACCATAATAAGTTGCACCAGCCAATCCACTAACAGGAATGGGACCAGATGTGGTACCATCATTCGCTGTAGCGGTAATGTTGACAGTATTAAAATTATTGCCTTCAATGTAGAGATAGAATGCTCTTGTATTGGTTGGAAGCGTAATGGTCCTGGAAAGGGCTCCACCAAAAGTAGCATAAACATCGCCTGTATAACCATGACTCCAAGTTGCCCAGCCACCGGCAGGAACTTCTCTATGGTTAACCGGCAGATTAAATTGAATCCCCAAAGGACAATCGTTACTTGCACTTACAGAAGAAACTAAACTTCCAGCCCCTGATACAGGTCTGGAATCATCAACAAATTTAAACATTGGAATACCACCCAACGTCGCTGGTGGCGCTCCTGTGCCTGGAGATCCATTGAAAACGACACCTCCGTAGGAAGTGCCAAAGACAAAGAGGACGGCCAACAAACTCCAATACAACCGACTTCTTCCTAAGGGTAAGCTTAGTCTTTTCATACAATTCATTTTAGGTTTATAAAAAGTTAACATCACAAATTTTTTGCTTCGCTTAAAACATTTCTCCCCATTGGGGTCTTTGACCACCTTCGGTGAGAAATGAGTTTTGTGAGTTTGAGTTAACTTGGAAATTGTATGAAGACTGCTATATGATTACTACAATCATATTTCTTGAGTTGGTTATTTTGCCAAATCGTTGGTTAGTCCGAATTGACAAATCAGCAAAAGTGTAATGTTGGTTGGAATTCATTTGTCAGCAAGTGACAAATACAAATTGGATCACCATTTCGCCTTTGCTACGATGCAATGTTCCGACGAAAAGCAATTACCCGCAAGGAATTGAACAGATATTTATTTCGGTGATACTTAAAATAGGAATTGTCAGGTGCGAATACATTTTCACCCCTGAATTTTTCATAATGTGTGCCGCAGCTAAAATCAGAAATTGTTTTTTTCCTGCGACGATCAGACAGTTAATTATTGTACCGAGATCTATCTGACATTGGTAATACTGAAAATTTCATGCCAAAAAAGTCAGTTGAAATACTCCACGCAAACATTTCAAAAAACAATTTTATTAGTTAAAGACTTTCCGTCAATTACAGATTATAACGAAAATTAATATGCCTGGTTATCTTTGCCTTTGATGTTAATTCTGTCCATATTTAACAGCAACCAGCGATCAATCCTTCGTCTTGCCACTCCGCTGATGATCGGACAGCTCTCGCAAATTATAATCAGCATAACAGATGCTGTGATGGTAGGTCAGCTAGGATATATCCCTCTGGCCTCTGCTTCGCTGATGATCAGCATCCTGAGCATACCAAGCTTTGCTTGCCTTGGGTTGACCTATTTAATTTCAACTTTGGTGGCTGAACACCGAGGTAAAGGTCAACCAACAGCATGTTTTAATACCGCGGCCAATGCTACCCTTTCGGTCATTTCAATTTCTTTCATCATTGCATTGATCTTTCAATTTAGTTTTCCTGTTTTATATCACTTCGGACAAGATCCATTGGTAGTCCATTCCGGTGAACATTTTTTTTCATGGCTCATATGGTCTCTGGTGCCAATGTCTGGGTTTATCTGTATCAAGCAATTTTATGATGGGATTGAACTCACCAGAATTCCGATGATACTATCAGGATTTTCCGTTGTACTCAATCTGATTCTGAATTTTATCCTTATTTATGGATGGTCATCTATTCCAGCTTTCGGCTTAGAAGGCAGCGGAATAGCCAGCTTTATTAGCCGCACATTAATGTTCTTTATTCTAACCCTTCAAATGAGTTTCAATAAGAAACTCAAGCCATTCGGTTTATGGCAGTTTACCATTAAGTTAGCTTCAGTTCGTAAATTTCTAAGACTTGCGCTCCCTTCTTCCTGGCAACACACCAGCGAAGTAGCTGCATTTTCAGCACTCGCAATTATTGCTGGATGGTTTGGTCCAAAGCAACAAGCTGCCCATCAGATTGCGATAACTATTGCTGCATTTTCATATGTAATTTATGTCGGACTAGGAACTGCTGCATCCATTCGGATAGGTGAATCCTTTGGCCGACGAGATCATCAACTAATCCTCCGCAATGGTAAAGACTCCATTGCGCTTGCAATTTCCCTTGCCTTCTTCTTGTTTATTATTTTGTTGTTTTTCAGACATACACTTGTCATGGGATTTAATCATGACGAAGAAGTCCTTCGCATTGCCTCCCATTTGCTGATTTACGGAGCTGCATTCCAGTTTTCAGACGCTTTGCAAGCATTGGGGATAGGTATTTTAAGAGGGCTTCAGGATGTTCGCATTCCAACGGTCATTACGACTTTTTCATACTGGATGATAGGAATACCAGCAGGGTATTTTTTTTCAACTACACTCGGCATGAAAACGGATGGTATTTGGCTTGGATTTGTTCTTTGCCTGACGATATCAGCAGCCCTGCTAATCCGAAGATTCTTCAGACTGGGTTAGGCCATTCGCCCGATTCTCAATACACTATGGATGCTTTAATTTTTGGCAGGCATAAAAAATTTCCCCTGAACAAGCTTCTTCAAATTTTTGTCCATCAGACTATATAAATATAATCCATTGAGCGGTTTTGGCAAATCAATCCGCGATGTCTCCGAGTGTAAAATTTCCTCCATGATTTTTCCGCCATTAATTGAAAATAAACTGAATATTACTGGTGAATTGTTGCCCAAATTACAAATAACAATCTGTCTGTTGAGAGGGTCAGGCCACACTGAAAGATCTATTGGCCCAAATCCATTTTGAACCTGAGATATAACTCCTTGATTAAGACTCATTTCCCACAAACCACGCCCAAATGTCGCTGCTCTCAATTTGCGAAATTGTCCTAACAGTTCAAGTTGTTGAACTGGAACAATCGGCATTCCATCCATCCAAAGATCCCAGTGTGAAGAAAATGAATCCCGTTTGAATACACCGATGTCCGTGCCGATGTATAATGTTTGCTTATCAACCTTGTCAACTACCAGGCAATTAACAGGAACAGCCGGGAGATTGAAAGATATGTTATTCCAGAATTTGCCACCATCCAATGATTCAAAGACCCTATTGGATACAGAATACCCTGAGATGGTAACCCAAAGGTGTTCTGGATCATCAGGATCTATCACTATACTACTCAAAGCCGAACAATCAAAGCAACCTGCAGAAACCGGAAGATTTGAAGTAACGATCTGCCAGTTTTTGCCACCATCACTGGTCTTATAGACTACCACATAAGAAGTTGCATACATGTAATGATCAGGATCTGAAGAAGATATTGCCATCGAACGAATTGTGCCGCCACCTACATTATCCGAAGCGGTCAGGTTGGTTGAATAATTAGTCCAGTTAGCACCGTAATCTTCGGAAGTAAAAATATCCTTACCCGCAATAAAAATTCTCTCTGGCTTGGTTGGGTGTATGACAAAAGGAGCGACCCAAGAATATGAATTCGATCCTGCATTGGGCGGACTGGTAAAGTCAGGAGCATGCGGCCCCCAAGGGATCAGATTCCCATACTGATAAGATGTGTAATAAACCTCCGGATCCTTTGGATCAATGGCACAATACATTCCGTCGGCACCGAAAATCATCTGCCGCTTGCCATCTGTAAAAAGAAGACTACCGTTGTCCTGTGCACCACCAAGTATAAATGTCGAATCCACGCCTGAACTTGCTATTCGATAATACTGCATCACTGAAAGGCCTTTATTGAGATTGATCCAGGTTTGTCCCATATTGGATGATGCGTAAATTCCCCCATCATTGCAATCAAAAAGAAGATTGCTGTTGCGCCGAAAATAAAAAGCGTGATGATCAACATGTCCTTCTGATCTTGTCAGCATTGTTTTACCTCCATTCACTGATACGGCCATTAATTGTCCCCCCAATACGATATTCTGAGTGTCTATTTGAGAAACGGCAAAATCAAAATCGTATCCGCCCTGCGTATTCAGGCTAAACTTATTAAGTACTCTCCATCTTTCTCCATGATCAGAAGATTTATAAATTCCTTTGGTCACGCCATCCACAAAAACAAGAAATACGGCTTCAGGCTCAGCAGGTGTAACGGCAATATGTGAAATGGTATAGTCAGATGTTGCCGGCATTCCAGGATACGTCGAAAGGTTCTGCCAGGTCAGTCCGCCGTCCAATGATCTTTGAACATTTTTGTATCCTGATGTATATATGATCGAAGGATTATTTGGATGGAACTCTACATCATACTTAGCCCCGCCGTTAATATTCGTCCACTTCTTTCCTCCGTCCGTTGTTTTCCATAATCCCTTATAATTTGTTTCAGCACTGGTGACTGCGGCGTATAATATCTCTGAATTATTCGGATGCATGATCAGCCGTGTTATTGACATTCTGTGTGAAGCCATGAACTGTAAGCCGGATGTATCCCATGTTTTTCCTCCATTATTCGATTTCAGTATTCCGAAACTGTACGGATTACTGATAAAATATGCAGCATCCCGATCACCTGTTGCAATATATATTTCGTCAACGTTGTTCGGATTAACCACAATATCTCCAACCCCGATTGATGGAATCTGTGAAGTCAGTGATATCCATGATTTTCCTGCATCAGTGCTTTTCCACAAACCACCCGCCGGAGCGCCGATAAAAATTGTATTACTGTCTGTCGGATGGAAAGCCAAACTATTAATTCTACCAGCATTGGAACCTGGTGTAAAACTTGATTCACTCTCCAGAGGATACCAGCCTCTATTCCGATTTTTCAATTCATTCTGGTGATGGTACATGAATTCCCATGCCTTTGCATAGGAACGATTCATCGGCTCAAGGTTGCCTGAAGGGAGCGCTCTGCTACCAACAGTATGTTCCCATCTCGCCAATTTCTCCTGAAAACCGTCAATACCTCTGTCATTTGTAGATTCTATAACTGTTTTCATCTGTTTACAGACCTCAAAATAATTTTCAGCGTCATCCTCAGCTGCATAAATGGACTGACTTTTTACAGCACAAAACGTGACTGAAACAAACATTACAGCCAAAGCACAGAGAAATGATTTCATGGTTCGTGAATTAACAAAACAAAGTTAATCCAGGACCAGTAAATAATCAAAGACTGCTCAACGGCAAGTACGAATTATCGAATGAATATCTTCGAGTCTTACTATAATGATTCTTTAACCTCAATGAGTAGACCGGATGATTTAAGCATTTTTTACATGATATTAAATATTATTATGGGATACTGGTACATTTTGAGGAAATTTGTCTTTTACGATTATGAGAAATCAAATAATACTTCTGATATACAGTTTCTTGTGGACCAGTTCATCGATTGTCTATCCGCTACAATCACAAGGATGGTTCAGTACTTATCAGGACGCAGATCTGATGTTGTCCGGGATTGATTTCAATCAGTGCGGAGGCGCACTAATGTTTAATCATCCAAACGGACTGGCATCCGACGGAAAAAAACTTGCAGTCTGCGACCGTTTCAACAACCGAATACTAATCTGGAATGAAGCACCAAAGCGCTGGGATACCCCGCCAGACATTGTACTCGGTCAAAGCAACTTCGAGTCTAATGATCCAGGTTCATCCAAATGTGGTTTGAACTGGCCAGGCAATCTGTCCATTGCCAGTAACGGCGTTCTAGCTGTAGCAGACACACACAATGACCGGCTTCTTATTTGGAATTCATTTCCTTCCAATACAGGAGTTTGCGCAGACATCTCTATCCATCTACCTTCGATAACACCTCCCGGAACTACTCTGCGCTGGGGATGGCCTTGGGGAATTTGGACTGATGGACGAAGACTGGCAGCTGTTGCAACGATGGGTGGTACAATATTATTTTGGAATAATCTTCCAGTCATAGACAATCAACCACCCGATTATACCATCACGAACAAATTCTTTGGCACTCCACGAAATATATCATCCGATGGCCTTACATACTTTTTTGTCGGAGATCATAATGCACGCGTTACAAACAAACCAGGTACATTTTTCTGGAATTCTTACCCATCTCAGGCAAATCAACCTTATGACTTTTACAGGGATGAATGGATCAAAGGCACAATACTCTCCAGTGGTGAAATGATCGCCTCGGGACTGCAGCATATTTACACCTGGAAATCCACTCCTACTGCAGCCGGGCAAGAGCCCTATAAGTCTCTGTCACCGTCATATTACAGCAATGGAGACGGCGTTGATGTGACAGAAGCTGATGGGTTAATTTATGTCAACAATTATAATGGCAACAATATTCTCGTATATTCTCAGCCTCCTGACAGCCTTCATCCAGATCCACTTTTTGCGCTCAGTGTTAGCGACTTTCACCATAACAGCTTAACGGATATAGGTTATATTCAGAATTCCGTTCTCAGCACCGATGGCACAAGACTTATCGCAAGCTCCGATTTTGATCATCGATTCTATATTTACAATCACTTACCGGATAAATCAGGAACTTTGCCAGATAAAATAATTGATACTCGCTCATTCAATTTATTTGCATGGGATCATGTACTTTATAAAAAAACATTTGCCGCAGCGGGAAAATCCATTGTTGCAATCTGGAATGACGCTGATAAAATTCATCTTCGTCCAGATATTCAATTTAACAATCAGATCGGCACTGCAGTGTTTACAGATCTCAAAGGGATTGCCCTCGACAGTAACTTTCTATACCTCGCTGATCGATCCGGCAAAGTGTATATCTGGAAAGGCATTCCATCAGATCAATCCACCAGTCCCGATTTCACATTTGACTATGGCGCTGTAGAACTAAGCCGTCTTTCTTCAGACGGAGAATACTTTTGTGTTACGCAGCAGTCACCTCCTGCAATTTACATTTACAGAGTGACGGATCTTTTACAATCAGATCAGAATCCTTGGAAGATTATCAATACTTTTGGAATGCTGAATCTTCCAGCTGAAGCCGCTGCTTACCGAGGATCTCTGGCGATTGCAAATCAGAGTTTTCATGACATTCTACTTTGGAAAAATATTCAGGATGCCCCGGATAAAAACAAAATGGTTGTGCTTGGAAATGAAAAAAACGCCGCAGACAATCAGCCCGGAATAGGGCGTAAAAAACTGTTTATGCCAGGTTCGCTGCTTTTCCATGACAACCAGCTGTGGGTCGGCGAATTCAAGTTTTCATCCAGGATTTTAAAATATTCCTACGCACTCACAAATACAGAAAATCAGGAGAAAGGCCTATTCACATTTCTTTATCCCAGTCCTGCACAACATGCTATTTCACTGAGCGCAAATCAAGATTTAATTTTTCCTCTTGATTATGAAATTGTCAACAGCAACGGTCAAATTGTAAAAAGGTCAACTTTGAGCTTCAAGGATGACAAAGTAGATGTCTCTGCTTTTGCAGATGGCCTTTACCTATTTATGTCAGGAAAGCTGACAAGATTATTTAGTGTGTTGCATTAAACAATTTGTGTGGCGTTGTATCAAGGCAGAATCCCAAAAACCAGGTGAGCCATGATATTTACGAGAATTAGAAATTTGCAAATACCATAACTTACAGGAACTTCTGTATAAAAAAAATAGTCGTGCTATCAGATATTGTAACGCCAAAATTAATTTATACAAATTTGTACTACTGGTTACCAAAAGATAAGAATCACACAACGATTATCAGTATTTAATTATTTTGGCACAGAAAGTTTTATCCTTTTTTTGATAGTTGATGAAATAAACCCCGGGGACTAAATTTGGTATACGGAACAAGCGTCCCGTTGAAGAAACACCCAAATCAATTGCTGTGCTCGATAAACCGGAACTGATATCAGTAGCAATGAAATTATGCAAATCCTCAATACCTTCTCCCTGTATTGTCAGGAGATTGCTCTCGGAATCAAAAACAACATTAAAGTCAAATTTTGCAGTTTCTATATTAGCAGAGGTTAAGTCAAATTTGCCTGTCAGTGTGCGGACGCTATACGGAGGCATCGCAAGCGCCAGAGAGCCACCAACGAATGTCTTGCTTGACGAATTAAAATAATTATTCTCCCAGCTCAAGTAGTCATTAAACACGAGAGACTTATTTTTCTCCGGTATATTGACGATTACATTTTCATTTGAAGATGAAGTATTGATCAATACCATCGTCAAGGCATTGTCATTTTGATTAAAATACGATGAACAAAGTACTCTCGCATTGTTCGCAGTATTGACATGAAATCGCCTGGAATCCGGTCTGATAAACTTATAAAAATGTTTGATCGCATTGTATTTAGGGGATTGAAGCCCAGCTGCCTGATTTGTTATTCCATAATCACTTACCGTACCATCCGAATTACTATCAACAAATGTCCAGTGAACCCATGCGCTTTGCATGCCCGTCGTCAGTGCCTGATGAATTTTTAAAGCCAGGCTCCACGCACCATTATTCGGATAAGCATTTTTGGGATATAGCCAATCCCTGTTCTCGCCTGAAGTCTCTGTCATCCATGACTTCTTATTGTATGACACAAAACCCTTCACATTGGAAGGAATTCCTTGTGCAGGACTGGTAGTCCAGCCATTCGCCCACCAATCCCATAATCCTGCATTGGCCCCTGCCGAACTTACTCCGTCACTGGCATAACCGTGAATACAGAAAAAATCAAGAGCTGCGGTGGCACCGGGATCTTTTGCAATATTAGATAAGTATTGAAGATTCTTATGAACCGGTCCGCCATACTCCCACATTCCATAAGCATCACCGCCCAATAAATCCTCAGGTCCCATAATTTTTATCTCTCTAAGTTCAGGATACTTGCTAAATTCTGCCTTAAGTGCTTTCAAAGCTGTAATATATTGTGATGATTGGGGGTAAGTCATACTATTATAGTATTCCTCAAAGTTTAATTCATTCTGAATGCTGATTGCATAAAATTGAAATTTGTACTGACGTTGAAATCCCAAAATGTAGGCAGCGCTGCTTCTGGCAAACTGCGTAACCGCATCGGTTGGTCCAGAGCCACCCAATGCGCGATCATCAAACACATTATACTTTGTCCCGCTCACATCCAATCTCCCACCGGCAAAATTGCCACCCCAGATAAATGGCCATTTGGAACCATTGACGGGGCCGGGCCACCAATTATTACGATACGTATTACCAGACGAAACCTTTACCCAGGGAACAGGAGACCATATTGAACCGATAATTTTGACATCGCCCAGTTTTACTTTATTTTTGAGTAGTTCGGCAATTGCGCCATTGACCGGATATATAAAATTAAATAGGTTACTTTCTATATCAGGTCCCATGACAGCAATGGGTGCGTTCCTTCCCCCAAAGAGCCGTGAATAATCTCCCGGACCCGTATAGGTTCTTACACGATTATTTTCTGGCCCGTCCGGATTAGAGGGATCTTCCAGGTTGAAAACACTCTTGGTCTGGGAGCCCATAAACCATGGAGAGTAATAACTCAAATCAGAATATGGCGACTTTAATCTTGGAGTCAAATCAATTCGATACACGGAACATTCCAGGTCATGAATGTACAAATCTTGCCACCAGGTCTGGGTCGTTATGTCACCGGTCTGAAAAGCACCGAATCCATCGATAACCTGATACCCACGTGTCAAATCAATTGATATCTGCTCCTGGGCGATCAGGCAGGAATGAATTACGATACTGAATAAAAATATCTTTCGCATAAAATAATGACCCAATGAATATTTAATTTGCTGCTTCCACTTTTCTTTACCAGTTTAAAACTTGCATTTTCAAAGTCTGCAAAATATCACCGTTGACAACGAGACTATAATAATATGTCTCTGATAGCGCACCATAGGGTAATTCGAAAAAGATTTCATTGACCCCTTCGATCAAGTTCAAATCCATATGCTGTATTTGCGTTCCGCGAGCGTCCGTTATAATCAAAGCAGCAGACCGGATTTTTGACCTGTCATTGACTACGATTGGTATAATTGTATACTCATCAAAAGGATTCGGTTTATTTTGTATCAGCTCGACCGCACGGTCAGGGCTGTTCAGATCTTTGACAGCATTCACAATCCTGACCAGCACTTCATTGCCAATCATGCTCATCCATTGATGATCTCCGACTGCAAGAGCTGATACGTAATATTGAAAACCACTCAGACCACCCAATTCAAGATGCGTTGAAGATGTTCGGATGATGGTATCGTAATAAACAGAAGTGATCCTTCGGATCAAATACAAATATTCCCGGGCCGTGGTATCCGGATTGGTGATGTCTATCGTGAGTTGGGTCCCGTTAACGGAGGCTTTTATCTGCGGAATTGCGTTGAAATTCGTGGCGGCATTACAAGCCGTCACGGCATTGACAAAAGTATTATTGGCCAGATAGGCAAAATTGACGAAAAGACTATCCAGCACGCCATCGTTATTAATATCCCTGCCCAACACATCGCGCACACTATGCTGCCTGTCCTGGTAATTGGGCTGATCCGGATTACCATCCCCGTGTTCATAGGAAGAAGTATAACGCAAGGCAGTGAATCCATTTTCCCTGAAAGGAATATGATCCGAACCACGGCCTGTGCGGTCTTCATTAATCATCACATCCAGTTGTATCGGACTGTTAATATTCGGACTATTTTCAAAAAGAACTTTGGACAATCTGGCGAGGTTCTTGTGCATGCTATTAACCGTACCGGATGAAAATATGCGAAGATGGGTACTATCATAATGAAATGGACCTGGACAGGATGGTGGCGAAGAGGTTATGCCACATTCTATACCTCCGACAATATCATTGTTAAAAACAGCCTTTATTTTAATACCGTTATTTTTACAATAGACGGCAAAGGATCTGGACCCGCCCAGACCCTGTTCTTCACCGGTAATCCATATAATAACAATTGACCTGCTCAGCTCTACCTGTGATAACAATCGCGCCAATTCCATCATCATGGCAGATCCAGAACCATTATCTTCTGCACCTTCCGCCACACACGCCTTGTCACATCGATCTTCACAACGACTGTCTAAATGAGCTTCAATGATCACAAGCTCATTTTTTTGAGGACCAACACCCGGCACAAATGACATCAGTTCGGTATGGCGCAACCTGCCGCACATTTCATAATCAAAAGAAAATTCAGACTGTTCAATGACAGAAAAAATCCTTTCATTCCAAAATTGCAGATACTCAGAAATCATTCTGCGTGCACCACGAATGCCTTTATCTGGTTCGCTGACTGTATCTGCAATCGTATTTCGGTTTCTGTAGCTTACAATCTTACTTAAGAAGATGGAGAGAGAGTCCGGACTAATCTGTTTTTGAATCCAACCCGGCAATGTTGCATCCGAATGAATAAGTCTTTTCTCAAAATCTTCGATCTTGTAATTGCCTTTGAGCAAATCTTCAAAATTAGGATTCGAAAATGAAAAATTGGCTTGTGACTTTGCAATTGTGGAAAGACAAAAAAAGATGACAAGACTCAAATATATTATCTTCATAATTTAAAATAATTCTGTAAATATAATCAAATTTTACTTTGCAGCTCAAGATTATGATTGACTTTTTCCACCATAATACTCACATACCTATTCTAAATACTTAGAAAGGATAGTTCATACTATACTAGAAAATATTCGAGATATTAATCTTATAGCTACTCTAAGGAATCAAGTAATCACCTCTTCTCCTTTGGCAATTGGGCGCTAAGACTATATTCAGGATTGTCTCTTAATTGTTGACTATATTTCTTAAGATGATTAAAATGTGTTGTCGCACCATAACTTCATTACATCAAATGGAATAATCATCGAATAATAATGTCATCCTACTTCTTACACTTCATAATCTATTGCCATTGATCAGAATTATATACAATTTATTATAAACTAGTGGTTTTCTCCTATTACTTTAACTCAGTGTAACTACGGATTTTTTAGTTAAAATTACAGAAATACTTGATCTCTTTATCTTCTTGTAGTACATTTGAATATTATTCATTTATGATGATTTCATTTCAATATCGTTTTTAATATGTAATTAAAAATTTCATCATATGAAAAAGTTACAATTCCCCACAGACAGTCTAACAGAGAATGTTAGACATTATTTACTGTTAGCCCTTGTGATGGCCAGCGGGGTTGGATTACTGAATGCAAATACATTCAGTGAAATACATTGTAAGCCATCAATAATTCAATATTTCAATACGGTTAATTCTATATATAATCCGAAGGAAGTCAAGAATTCACATGGGCAATATGCTTCGAATTGTGATTGTCCTATAAACTCTTACGTAATTGGTACAGATCCCAATAGTATAACAAATATAAGTGCCACCAATATTCCTTCGGATATTTCATCAGCTTCAATTTGTATTAATGGAAAGCTAAATATTGATAGAGACAATGGCTTCTATAATTCTACAATAAGACTCGCAGAAGGAGCATCTATACATATACTAAACGGCAATTCGCTAATAAGTGCCAATTGTCAATATTATGCGTGGCAGAAACTATGTATCAGGGAATTGTAGTTGAAGCCAATGCTTTCTTAAACTTTGAGTTAAATACGGTTGAGGATGCTAATTATGGAGTACTCATAGAAGATGGAGGCACAGTATATCAGATGAACGACAATTCATTTCTCAGAAATAACATCGGAATTGGAATTAGCTCTAGAGCGATAATTGCCAATGACATTTATTCTAATATCTTTGATGGTACAGGTGGACTAATTCCTGAATTTAGTGGCCAGTCACCAGAGACTGATGATTATCCATTGGCAGGTATTGATGTACACGACAATGTTATTACAGTCGGAGTTAATGGTTCTAATACATTTCAAACATTGAAAAATGGGATCATTAGCTCTGAGTCCAGTATCACGGTCGAGAACAATAGCTTTATGAACATGGTTAATGGATCAAATCAATTTAGTTTTCAGCTTACTGATGGAAATGGAATTGTTGCAAATGCAAGTAACTTAATTGACGTATCTGAGAACTATTTCCAATACTGTTATAATGGTATATCTACTACTAATTCTACCTTATCTAAGGTTGAGGATAATACTATGGAAGAGGTTAAAACTGGTATATTTGATCGCAGTGGAAGGATAACTACCAGAATCTTTAGTAATACAATTTCATATTACTATTATGGAATTAGAGTTCTGAATGCTGAAAGAAATACCAATCCAGCAATCTATTATAATGAGTTGACCGCCCTTGGTTCAATTAGTTCTACAATACCTAGTATAGGTATTCAGCTAGCCAATGCATTTGGAACTGCAATAACACATCATCCCGAAATTAATTATAATATAGTAAGCTTAAATGGGTTCAACATTGGAATTGAAACCAATAATGTCTACGGAGTAGGGTTCTATAATAACGAGATCACTGGTAGCAATTTTAAAAACGGAATTCACTTATCGGCATCTCGTTCTTGCCATTTATTTGAGAATGTGATAACTGGAACAACGAATGAAGGATTCACAGGAATTCATGTCGATTTCTCTCAGGATACAAGATATTGTTGTAATACAATTACTAATTGCAACCGTGGATTCTATTTCTACGGTGCAAGTCCAAGGTCCATCTGGAGGAATAATGTTATTACAACTTGTCTTAGTGGCTTAGTTATTTCTTCTAATGCATACTTCGGCACACAGATGCTTACCGTTCCAGCTGGCAATTCCTGGACAACCTGGTCACAAGGAAACCAAAGAGGTATTAATGCTTCAAATGGGAATCCTGCAAATAGTAATCAAATAAAGAGATCCCAAATTCGTGCTTTAGGATGCACTCTTCCACAATGGCCTTTGTATATTTCACCTACACAGTCCTGTAATGATAATGCCAATAATTGGTTTGTTAAAACCGAAAATAGTAATGCTAGTTGTTTTAGTGATGGTCCATGCGAAGTTAACTTCGCCATTATTCCAATTATTGATAATTGGTCGGTTGATGTAGCAATAGGGGCTTTCTTAGTTGAAGACTTTGGTGAAATGCATCATTGGGAGGCCAGCCGCATCCTCTATAGTGATTTGAAAAATGATCAATCACTTTTGGGAGATGATTCAAATGTTGATTCTTTCTTTTACGCCAACAATTCTGGTGTTCTAAATGACTTTTTTATAATAGATAGTCTGTTGACAACATGTAGTTATATACCTTCAGGGACTTTTGATGGATTGAAAGATCAGGTAATACTGATAGACTCAATGAGTAATCTACTTGAACTCTATGCTGATTCTTTAATTCATGCCAATAATTCGACTGATAGTACTATTTATCACAATACAATAGTTGATTTGGTAAGAGATGCTCAAGACATTAATGATACTCTGTCAATAGATTGGTTGAATTGGATAATGAACAGAGACTCAATAGTTGATTATATATATTCATTGAATAATCTCATAACGACAAGCGATGATATTGAAGAACATGTAAAGGCCGTTAATCACTTAATCTTTAATACAATTGCAAAGGGAATCTATGTATTGGATTCAACACAAGAAGCACATGACTCAATTATTGCATTACTCTGTCCCTTAGAAGCAGGAACTTCAGTTTATAAAGCTAGAATCTTGTATGATTTGGTAGAGCCACATGACTACAATGATTCTTTGTTATGCCTAAGTGCGATTCCAATAATTACTAAAAGCAATGAATTTAAGAATCGCATTGATTACATCATTGCTCCAAATCCAGAAAATGATGTATTAAGAGTTGAATTGATAAATTGTTCAGATTTAAAAAATCGACAGATTGATTTACTTGATCTCAACGGAAAGATCATTTATACCGACATGTGGTCAGAATCGGGATCTTGTATAAAGGAACTAAAAAGTTCAAGTATTAAATCTGGTATTTATTTTCTTAAAATTAATTCAAATTCAGATAATGAAAATCTTATAAGAAAAATTATTATTAAACATTAATTAATTGTCACTGGAGATAGAACACTATCTCCAGTGATTTTTTATCAATCATCACAAAATGAATCGAAAACTTCAATTACTTCTCATCAGCATTATTTTAGTAGCAACAAATGTAAGTTCTCAGAAATATGATTTTAACTGGCTAATTGGATACTCCTCGATACCCAAGAAGGATTCAGTTGAAGGCCACACCATGCTTAATTTTAACACCAAATCTGGTCAACTTGAATTCAAGTTTGACAAGAATAAAAATATTGAATTCTTCGGAGGTAATGCCCTGTCATTTTCGGATAAGGATGGTTATTATTTGATGTCATTTAACGGATTTTTGATTGAGGATGGTTTTGGAAATAAAGTTATTAATTCTGATAGCATTTGCTACTTTGATGAATGTTGGATTTTAGAACAATCGAGTATTTTTATTCCAGATATAGAGAATCCGAATGAATATTTTTTGATTACTGTACACTTAAATGATTTTGATGTCAATGGTGGAAAGCTATCATTTATTAATTTAAAAAAAACATCTGATAATCATCTTATTCTGAATTCGGAAAGAAAAATATTAATTGTTGATACTTTAAATCCTGGACAGTTGACCGCCGGTAAACATGCAAATGGACGAGATTGGTGGATTCTTGCTTTTGAAGACTCCCTTAATATTTATTACAATATACTTATTGATAAAAACGGTCCAAAAGTAATCGGCAAGAATCGTGTTAATGGTCTATCAAAAACGGATGGGTCAGGCTATGCTTCCTTTTCAAATAATGGAAAATACTATATGACTTATTTATCTGATAGCGAAGTATTTCTACCATATAGAATATTTGATTTTTATGAATTTGATAGATGCACAGGAACTTTATTTAATCATCAGAGACGAATTTATCCATATTTAAAGTCTGATGGTGAAGGTAGTGATGTAAGTTGTGCATTTTCACCAGATTCGAAATTAATTTACATTTGCGAGAGTGACAGTTTGTTTCAATTTCCAATCTCAAAGGAAGGCATTTTAGGTGAAAGAGTTTTAATTGACGTTTATGATGGATACCAGTCACACTTATTTGGACCCAATTTTGCACCAACGAAATTCAGACAATTACAATTGGCACCTGATGGAAAGATCTACTGCAATCCAACTTGGCTACAAACAAGAGAATATAGTGTAATCAACAAGCCCAACAATCCTGGTAAGGCCTGTGACTTCCGTCAGCACAGTCTGAGAATGCCTGCCTTGAAGTACACCAGTCCTAGCTTTCCAAATTACCGTTTAGGACCTATTGATGGCAGTATCTGTGATACTTTAGGTATTGACAATATTCCATGGTGTTGGTGGCGATATGATCAGGACACAAGTAAACCATTTTGTTTCGAATTCACTGATCTCAGTGCTTATGAAGTAGCGGAATGGTACTGGGATTTTGGTGATGGATCTCAAAGCAGGGATACTTCTCCAGTCCATTGTTATACTCACAATGGGGTCTATGAGGTTTGTTTAATAGTTAAGAATCAGCTCGGCGCTGATACATTGTGCCGTACTTTAAACATTGGAGCTACCGGAACTAAAAACAACAAAAAAGAGGAAATTCAAACAGAGTTGTTTCCTAACCCTGCAAGTGATTATTTTGTGCTGAACATTCCTGATTACATTCCAGAATATATGATTTTAAAAATCTTAAATTCTCAAGGCAAAGAAATATTGTCCCAAAGAATTTTTCAAGGAAGTAATGTAATTGAATTGTTAGAAATTCCATCTGGACTTTTTTTATTACAATTGAAAGACCGTAATGGATTGATGAATACGGAGAAGTTAGTCATTGAAAGATGAGTTCTGAAAGATGAATAAAGAATGAAAAACTTATGAATTATAAATGTTCAATATTTCAATACTCCAATAACTTCCCTATTTCTATTCCTACTTTCTCTGCGTTCAAAACCATCTCCTGCTCCAGAATACTATTCAATGGAATTGCAGGCAAATTCTTTGCCCCAATGGCTTTAACCGGCGCATCGAGATATTCAAAACAATGCTCTCCGATTCTACCAGCTAGGGTCT
The DNA here is from genome assembly GCA_046329325.1 of Saprospiraceae bacterium. Taxonomy (GTDB): domain Bacteria; phylum Bacteroidota; class Bacteroidia; order Chitinophagales; family Saprospiraceae; genus Vicinibacter. The sequence continues at coordinate 2,570,332 of JAXLUU010000001.1, read as the reverse complement.
GCGTAAAACTATTTTCAATCGTCTCTTCAGTCACCACCAGACAACGATGATGTGATGTGACAAGATTATAAATAGCTTCTGTATCCAACGGCACGAGGCTTCTTAAGTCCAGGATACTCACTTGACCTTCAAATTGCCTGGATGCATTCAGTGCCCAATGTACCCCCATTCCATAAGTGATGAGAGCGAGTGCTTCACCCCTGCGTATTCTATCCGGATCAGCAGATTGCACAAGACGCGCCATTCCCAGAGGCACGACATAATCCTCATCCGGCATTACACATCGAGCCGCGTCCGTCCCTGGTACTTTGGACCAGTAAAGACCTTTGTGTTCAAAGATCACAACAGGATTGGGATCATGATAAGCTGCTTTCATCAGCCCTTTCAAATCTGCTCCGTTCGAAGGATAGGCCACCTTAACCCCTTTTATGTTACAAACAACGGATTCAACACTTGAGGAGTGATATGGGCCTCCACTTCCGTAGGCTCCAATCGGTACACGAAGGATCATGCTCACAGGATATTTACCGTTAGTGAGATAACATGATCTTGCCACTTCAGTAAACAACTGATTCAGTCCCGGCCAGATGTAATCCGCAAACTGAACTTCCACAATTGGTCTTAATCCTGCTGCAGACATGCCAACCGTAGAACCCACGATAAATGCTTCCTGAATCGGTGTGTTGAATACTCTGTGATCTCCAAATTTTTGCGCAAGCGTTGCGGCTTCCCGAAACACACCACCCAAACGTTTTCCAACATCCTGTCCATACAACAGACATTCAGGGTTATTGCGTAATAACTCCTCAACAGCAAACAAGGCACAATCAACCATCACTTTTTCTTCGCCACCCAGTGGATGCCGGACACCACGCTCTTCGCGTATTGGCGTCGGTGCAAAATCATGCGTATACAAATCTTCAGGTCGGGGATCTTCCGCTTCTTTGGCCCGGTTGAAATCATCCTCAACTTTTAATGCGCATTGTTCGACCAGTTGATTCAGTTCTGCTTCGCTTATGCCGTTTTCAAGACAAAGACTCCTGAGGCGCGGAAAAGGATCTCGCAGACTTTGTGCTTCAAGATCATCACGGTACCACTCTTTTCTGACACCCGAAGTGTGATGATTTAACAGTGGCACTCTTGCGTGAACCAGAAAAGGCCTTCTTTCCGTGCGGATCATTCGAATCACCTCTGACAAGGTCGCATAGCAGGAAGCAAAATCGGTTCCGTCAATCGAAATTCCTTCCACTCCTGGGAAACCTTTGATATAGTCAACCGCATTGCCTTTTCGGATCTCACTGCTGTGTGCAGAAATATCCCACTCGTTATCCTGTACAAGATATAATAGTGGTAGCTGTTTTAAAGAGGCCATGTGAAATGCTTCCGCCACTTCACCTTCCGTGATGGACGCATCGCCCAGTGAACATACCACAATACTTCCTTTTTCTTCGGCTGCTGCGAGCCCTTGAAGCTCCCGGTACTGAACACCCATGGCGATGCCGGTGGTTGGGATCGCCTGCATTCCTGTTGCAGAAGACTGATGTGGAATTTTGGGTAGGCCGGGTCTTTTAAGACTGGGATGAGAATAATATGATCTACCACCGCTGAATGGATCATCACGCTTGGCCATCAGCTGCAACATCAATTCGTACGGCTGCATGCCGATCGCTAACAATAAGGCATCATCCCGATAATATGCCGACAAATAATCTTTGCCTTCCAACAGAATGCCCAAAGCTATTTGCACCGCCTCATGTCCTCGCGAGGTGGCATGTACATACTTTGAGACAAATTTGAAATTCGCCTCGTAAATTTCCGTCATGGCCTTCGCAATGGACATCAGTTCAAATGCCTGACGCAAGGTGTCTTTAGATATAACTTTTTGATTATTAGGCATTTACTGAATTATGGCGGGGCCAATTTCCGAAAAATCCTGCAATCCAGCAATACAAAAGAAAGCAGATGTTCAAAGACTGGTAATTCTAGGAATGCTATTCAAATCAAATTCATTTATCTTGTTGGATACCGTAACTGGTTACATGTTCCTGAACACGCTAAATTTAGAAGCGATCATGCATAAATCAACAAATCGTGTTTTAGCTAACTTCTGATGCAAAAGCTGATCCGTGATTACCTTTGTGCTGAATGGCCATTCTGGATAAAATATATTCTTTCCCAATCAAATCGCTTGGCCCCCTTACCCATCATCGTGCCGTACTCGAGAAAGAAGGCATTCGCTGGGATCGCCATTGGATGTTGGTAGATGAGGAAGGGAATTTTATTTCACAGCGAAAATACCCTAACCTCAATCTTCTAAAAGTCAGTGAACTGGAGAACGATTTCATGGTCATGGATCCTGAAAATAATTTTGTCCTAATTCCCAAAACCCTGCAGCAAGGCCATGCTGAACCTGTCCGATTTTCGGTAAATCTATGGTCATCCACTTTTGAGGCCGAAATTTGGAGCACCCATGCAACCCAATGGCTTTCAGAATATCTCGACCACCGGGTAATTCTCGTAGCGCGGATTCCAGATCATCGTATCCGAACTTCACCCTACCATAAAAAACCATTTAGTGTATCTTTCGTGGATGGTTATCCTATACACTTGATCAGCCAGGCTTCCGTTCAGAAAGTTTCCGAGTGGTGTGGCGAGTCTATAGATCCGATTCAATTCAGACCTAACTTTGTCCTGCGTGACACAGAGGCTTTTGAAGAAGACCATTTAAAAGCATTTACAATTGATGGTCAAAGATTTGAGATCCTCAAGCCATGTGACCGCTGTGTCATGACCACGATCAAACCCAATCAGTCTTCCATCACCAAAGAACCCCTTTCGACCCTTTCGAAAAAACGAAGAAACGGCAATCAGGTAAATTTCGGGATGTATGCAATTCCCATACCTGATTCACAGGGAAATTTTAATGCGATCTCGGTGAACCACGATGTTACTTTAGAGTTTAATTAATATAAAGACTTAAGTTCAGAAGAACTTTCGTGTCTTAAGTTATTGAATTCAACTAAAAAAAATATCATTAAATCATTGCAGTCATTGTCTGACAGAAAATGATTTCTTTCTAAATTATCTATACCATTTTTAAATCCAAACCATGAAACAAGCTTATATTCTATCAGTAGCCCGGACCCCTATTGGTTCATTCGGAGGCATTCTTGCTGGACAGACAGCAGTCCAGTTGGGATCATCTGCCATACGTGCCGCCATCGAACGCGCTGGTATCGATTCCTCGCTTATTACCGATGTATATATGGGCAATGTCGTATCGGCTAATCTCGGACAGGCACCCGCCAAGCAGGCTGCAGTGGGAGCCGGACTCGATTATACCGTCAACTGTACCCTGGTCAACAAAGTCTGTGCTTCGGGCTTAAAGGCTGCAGCCCTTGCTGCGCAGGCGATTCAACTCGGGCATGCGGATGTGATTGTGGCAGGTGGAATGGAAAGCATGTCCAACATTCCGCATTATATTCCTTCCTTGCGATGGGGCAATAAATTCGGCGGTGCGGAAATTGTCGATGGATTGCAAAAAGACGGATTGACGGATGCCTATGATCATTCCGCGATGGGATTGTGTGGAGACGAGACCGCAACAAAATTGAACATCAGCAGAGAAGAACAAGATGAATATGCCATTCGGTCCTATAAAAAATCAGCAGAATCTACCTCGAGCGGTCTTTTCAAAAATGAAATTACCCCCGTTATGCTCCCTCAAAAAAAAGGTGATCCGGTCATCATATCAGAAGATGAAGAATTCAGGAAAGTAGATTTTGGCAAGATCGCCGGATTGCGTCCGGCATTTTCACCGCAGGGAACAGTGACCGCTGCGAACGCATCCACGCTCAATGATGGTGCGGCTGCAATGGTTATTGTCAGTGAAGAATTCCTCCAACAACACCAGCTTACGCCAATAGCAAGGATTGTATCCTATGCAGATGGAGAACACGAACCAAAGATGTTTACCACTGCCCCAACAATTTCGGCGCCGCTGGCATTAAAGCGTGGCGGTCTTCAATTAAAAGACATCGATTTCTTTGAAATCAACGAGGCATTCTCCGTTGTTCCGATCGCCTTTGGTAAAATCCTGGATGTTGATCTTTCAAAAATCAATATCAACGGAGGTGCCGTATCGCTGGGCCATCCTATTGGGGCTTCCGGCGCCCGAATCCTGGTAAGCCTTAGTCAGATTCTCAGACAGCAGAGCGGACATTATGGACTGGCGAGTATTTGCAATGGAGGTGGTGGATCCACTTCACTGATAATCGAAAATTTGAATTGAGACGTATCTGATTTTTTGCTGCGCTAATTCAGCGATCAGAAAGAATGAACTCGTGGTAGTTGTCAATAAATCATTGATCACTATATTCCAACGCTCGGATATAATAGTATGAAATTGTCCCGCGAACCTGATCATCTCAATGTCCTTTTGTTAGATCGTTTGGCGCATTTTAGATTTGAAAATATTTCTCTGCTTAATTCTTAAAGCATCTACTTCTTTAAGATATTCGGTACTGTCTTGATTGAACTCCATTGACATCTGTGACGTTGTATTATCATAATCATGTGAAAAATGAGAAGAGAAATATTTATCCAGAATCTGAAATGCGCTGGTTGTGCCGGTACGATAATCCGCTCACTTTCAAGTGTTGCCGGGATATCGGATGTGCAGGTAGATCAGGAAAATGATGCCGTAAGATTTAATGCATCAGAAGACCGGCTGGTTCCTTTGGCAGAAGAGACTTTAGCACACCTGGGGTATCCTAAGGTTGACGATCCCAATAGCCTTTTACACAAGGCCAAATCATTTGTGAGTTGTGCCGTAGGCCGGGTCGGCAATTTGATGGAAGAAGAGGCCCAAAGCTAGGTGTTAAGAATTTCCAGATTACACTTTGCAGAACTTGGTATGTATTGGTTTGCGTTGAAGACATGACGGTGCTTTCGCACAATCCCGTGTGATTTCGTACATTTGTATCAAATACCAACCTGGTGATCAAAAGACTCATGGCTTTGCTCATGGCGTGTGCTTTGTCATGTGCACTACAGGCCCAGTGCCCTGAATTTGAATCTACCGATGTTACCCCGGCCTGTAATCCATCCTGTGAACTTTGCAGTGGAGATCAGTTTAACATCAATTTAAAAGGCAATGATCTTCCCAATGGCGGCAAAGTAGAATTTTACATCAATGGCACACCCGGCTATAACCCATATCAAGGCCAGGGAACGTTGATCGGCACTTCTATGATCACAACTCCGGGAGGCAACTGCAGGATTTGTCCTGAATTAATCGGCATTCTGATTGATGCCTGCGGCACCGAACAAAATAATGAATTTGTAGTCATGTGGACTGGTAGCGGTTTTAATACCAGTAATTTTCTTTTTGACTATGCCAGCCAGAATAACACCGGTGGCGCGGGCAATGCGGACATCGGCGGTGGATGTAGTGTTCAGGCTGGCGGAGCAGGGTTGATCGGAGGATGCATGGCCACCGCAGTAGGCGCTGGATACAATCTGCCAGCCAATGCCATTTGGGTTGTTTTCTGCAGCAGTGCAGCAAGTACAAGTTATGATTTTTCTTCCGTCTGCGGCCTGGGACTTAAGGTATTTGTCAGCACCAGTACCTGTGCACGAAGCATTGGCGCATTTACCAACAAGGGCGGAACAGGCACACGTACCCAGGGATTTTCAATCAATGGCTGTTCTTGTGGCACTACGGTAACTTATGATCTGATGGATCCTGGCATGATGGGTGACGGCGATGCGTGGGCCGGAGGCATTACAAACAATGGTTGTTCTGCAAGCATTTCCGGAGCAGGTAATTATGTTCCCGCCAAAAGTACCATTACGCCTTTTACCTATAAAATCCCGGTCAATTGGTGTGACAAGACTTATGAGATCGTCGGTATCGTTAACCCTAAGCCGGATCCGATGTGCTGCAAGGAGATTTTTACAGACCGAATTACGATTACAGTAAAGTGCCCTGTAGCCAACAAAGCCAATCTTGAAGTATGCGACGACGGCAGCGGCAAAGGAAGGTTTATTCTCGAAGACGCTGAGCCGACCATTTTAGGTGGCAGTGGAGGTACTGTGGAATGGTTCAAGGATGCGACCGGAATGATGAAAATCATGTCGCCTTATGTAACCAGCACCACTACGGTATATGCCAGAATACGGGAGGGCAATTGTGTGTCACCACTGGTACCTGTTGAATTGAAGGTAACGCCTTTTACAGGCGCACGCTCGACCTCAGACGAAAAATGTGCGGATAAGGACGGCTATGCCACCTTCGTTTTAATTAACCTCGAAAATTTTATCAAAAACGGTAACAACAGCGTGAATGTAAAATTTTATGAGGACATCAACAAGACAACGCTGATCGTACCTCCCCTGCGCATCAACGAGACCACAACGATATACGCCGCCACGTGCAAAGGCGATTGTGAATCTCCGGCGGTTCCCGTTAAGCTCATTGTCAATCCGCTTCCGGAAGCAAAAGATTTGCGCAAACTGGAATGCCCCGAATCCGACGGCAAGGCGAATTTTGACCTCAACCTGCTGATTCCTGCGATCAACGACAGCATGCGCAACAATACGGTCACCTTCTTCAAGGACAGCACCCTGAAGGATACCGTGTTCAGCCCGTACCGCACCGATTCAAGCATACTTTATGCCGTGGTACGCAGTGCCAAGTGCAGCAATGTCAGCAAGGTTACCCTCATCGCCGGAAAACTGACCTACAGCGGAATGGCCGAAGCGATCAAGTGCAAGGATGCCAGTGGCAAGGCCACTTTTGACCTCAATGAGATCAGTCTGAAAATTCAGGGCGGTGACACCATGATCAAGGTACAATACTACTGGGACAGCACCCGAAACAATCCCGTAATGAATCCCGTGACGATCGGCAATACCACAACCATTTACGCCGTCTATGTCAAAGGAACATGCATTTCCGATGTTTTTGAAGTAAGACTTATGCTGGTGGATCAACCCCTTACCTATAACACCGGTGTGAAGCGGTGTTCATCACCCGATGGCACTTATACTTTTTATACGGATTCGCTCAAACAACTCGTCAACAATCAGACCGGCACTGAAACGCAATTCTATTATGACCTTCAGCTTACCCGGCCGGTGCCTTCCGTTTTTTCGTCAACGACAGATACCATTTATGCCGTCGTCAGATTGGGCGATTGCATTGCGTCGCCGGTTTTTGTCATTCTCGAAGTCGTCCCAGCACCAATGTTGTATCAGCATGCCGATACCACGAGCTGCACGAATTATGTGCTCGACTCCATCTTCGGTGAAAGACTGACGATGTCCGCCGCGTACTACTCCATGCGCAACGGCGGAGGCCAGACTTTCAAGCCCGGGGACAGGATTGCGCAGTCAGGATGGATATACCGGTTTGATTCAAACCGGGGTTGTGCGGCAACTGACAGCTTCAAGATCTCGATCCAGAAGATGTCCAATGCAGGCGCAGACCAGTCTTTGTCTGTCTGTGACGGAAGCAGTATTGACCTCGGCAAGATTATCATCAATGCGGATCCGGGTGGTGTCTTTGCAGAAAAAGTCGTCAGCGGAAGACTCAGCGGAAATACTTTGAATACTACAGGAGCAAGCGGTAAGAGTTTCACAATCTATTACATTGTTCCATCCGTTCAACCTTGTCCACCGGATACATCAGTAATAGACATTCGAGTCGTTCAAAAAGTAAGCGCAGGTCGCGACACATTGATCGATTTGTGCAGCATCGATTCGGTCGATCTCAACAGTCTTCTTAGAAATTCAGATCCCGGAGGCGTGTTTAAGGATCAGGCAGGAAAAATGGTGGGCCCCAAAATTCATGCTTCTAATTACGGGTTTGGCCTATATAGTTTTTTTTATACGGTTGGTGATGGAAAGACTTGCCCTACATCCACTTCCACCATCAGTATCATGTTTCACCAGACTACGATTGTTGATCCGATTCCTGATATCAGAGCCTGCCAATACTATGTACTCAAACCAATCACCGGCGTAAACACATTGAATCGATCAGGATACTTTTCACTGACCGGACGTCGTGGCAAATCTTATTTTAACGGAGACACCATTTTTACTACGACAAAGCTTTTTGCGACAGGAACGGACTTACGTTTTTGCACCAATGAGGTCAGTTTCAATGTCATCATTGGTACGGAGAATATTCTTGTGGATAGTACAACAGGACATTGCCCCGACTATTTTCAAATAACTGGTGGGCAGCGATTTGACATCAACAATCCATCCGGAAGTATTCGACTCAAAAGCGCTAATCCTTCTGAATGTGATACCGTCCTGAATGTGCGGCTTGGATTTTTAGCACCGTCCATAGGAAGATTTGATACGTCACTTTGCCGGGGATCTTTTGTGACCGTTAATGGCACCGTCTATGATGCCACCAATTTGAGCGGAACGGAAGTCCTTCGCAATGTTTCAGCTGCCGGTTGCGACAGCATTGTTAATGTAAGCATCGCAATTCTTGAACCTGACAACACCAATTTTTCTCCAACGCTGTGTGATGGTGACAGTGTGCGGATCAATAACAGAATATACAATGCCGCCCGGCCGACTGGATTGGAGACTTTCGTAAATCAGAAAGGTTGTGATAGTATTGTCAGAATATCGTTGAATTTTCTACCGTCCGCGCGAAGTACGGTGACGCAGACGCTTTGCAAAAATCAGCGCATTGTTATCAACGGCACCACGTATGATGTCAATAGACCTTCAGGCACCGAGATTCTCCGCACCCCTGGAGGTTGTGACAGCACGGTCAGTATCAATCTCAGCTTTTATCCGGATGCTGAATTGAATTACAATGGCACATTATGCCCGGGCGATTCAATTCGATTTGGCAATGTTGTGCTGAATTCAGCCCAAACAAATTACAGTACCACACTCGCCGGGGCTTCGAGCAATGGTTGTGACAGTGTGGTCAACTTGCACATTAGTTTTTTCCAACCTTCCAGATCTACGCTTCGCAGGACTTTGTGCTCAGGGCAATCGGTCATTTTCAACGGACATCAGTATGATGAATTGCATCCATCCGGTACCGATACGTTGCGAGGTCTAGGTGCGTACGGATGTGATTCCCTCGTTGATGTCAGCCTCAGTTTTATTCAAAGTTTTTCGGAAACGGTGCGCCGTCAAATTTGCTATGGTGACAGTATCCTGATTGGCAACAAGACATATCATGCGGACAAAACCAATGGTACGGACAGTCTCAAAACTTCAGCAGGCTGCGATTCGATCGTCTCCATTCAGGTAACGATACTTCCTCTACCGCGCTTTGATTTCGATACCACGCTGTGTATAAATGATCAGGTCATCATCAATGGCCAGGTATACGATCGACTTCGCCAGGTTGGTCTCGAAAAAATAAAAGGTGCCGCTGCGAATGGGTGCGACTCCCTGGTGAATGTCCAGATACATTTGTCAGAGCCAAAGATCACCGTCCAGTCAGCTTATGACATCAGCGCTGGCTCCAATTTGCAAATTTCGATTCAAACTGACTTTACTCCTGCGACCATTCAGTGGCAACCTGCTGTCGGACTCAGTTGCAGTGATTGTCTCAATCCAATTGCAAGTCCCGAAAATGATATAGAATATATGGTGACGATGACCGATGAGAATGGTTGCGCGGTCACAACCCGTATAACGATTCATGTCATCAAAGACATCTTCGTCTACGTGCCCAATGTCTTCTCGCCTAACGGGGACAACACCAACGATTACTTTGAAGTATTCTCTAATGTCAGTGATGTAATCATCAAGACCTGTAAGATCTTCTCCCGCTGGGGTGAGGAAGTGTACTCGGTGGAAAACCTTCCGCTGTCAGGATATCGCGGCTGGGACGGTACCTTCCACGGTCAAAAGCTCAATCCCGGCGTCTACACTTACTGGCTGGTCCTGGAAAAAAATGGTGTCGAGCGTATTGTGAAAGGAGACCTGACGCTGGTGAGGTAGGAGGAGATATTGCGAGACCTTCCGGGAAAGGTGGCGATGAGGTGCTGATAAGGTAGATTGCAGAAGGAGAAAGTTTCCTTAAATGAAACAAATTGATCTATCTTTGTGATCAAATGAAGGTGCATTTAATCAAAAAGAAGTCCATATTTGATTATATCGAAGACAACCCAAGATCTAGAACAGGATTTATTATTTGGCTTAATTTGATTAAGTATGCTGATTGGAATGAACCTACAGACATAATCAATACTTTTGGCAGCGCCGATGTTTTAGGAAAGAGTAGTGATCGAGTGATTTTTAATATTTGTGGAAATAAATATAGAATTATTTGCTCATATTACTTTAGCAGAAAAAGTGTCCATTTATTCGTAAAATGGATTGGAACACATGCTGATTATGATGAGCTTTGTAGAAAAAACTGACAATTAAAAATTGATAATTATTCAAGATGAATCTAAAATATAAAGTGATAAGTTCAAGAACGCAGTACAATAAATATTGCAATGAGTTGGAAGATTTACTTACCACCAATCCAAAGAAATTTAAAGAGGAGATAAAACTTTTAACGCTTTTAATTGAGAATTATCAAAATAGCTTTGAAAGCGAATTGGATCCAGTGAAACTTTTAAGGGAGTTAATGGAGCAACATAATATGCAAAACAAGGAACTCGCGGAATTACTTCAACTTTCAAAAGCAACTATTTCAAAAATGTTGAATTACCAGAAAGGGTTTTCTAAAAACACAATAAGATTACTTGCCGAATACTTCTCTATTACACAGGAAGCATTCAATAGACCTTATGATCTTAAAACAACTGAACAAAGTAGAAAAATGGAATTAAACCCAGCATAACAATGCACTGGACGCACAGACTCCCTGATTCTCGTCCGTCGCCAGTGCCGGACGTTACCGGCCACCCTAAGTGCGACAACGACATTGAAAAACAACGAACATATAAGGACTTTAAAAGCCTCCGCACAAATGGCACAACTTGTCCCGCTTCAGCGGGATTGGTTTTTGCCCGACACACAAGCCGACCCTCCGCAACCCCCAAAGAGCCGTTTTTTGCCAACCCGCAACGACAAACTTTAGCTATATAAATTTACCTTTACGAACTGAATTTTACTATAGAACATGACACAAAAACAATTAGAAGATTACCTCTGGGGAGCAGCCAACATTCTGCGTGGAATGATTGATGCGGCTGACTTCAAACAATATATTTTCCCTTTGCTGTTTTTTAAACGGGTGAGCGACTTGTATGAAGAAGAATTTCAACTAGCTTTGGAAGAAAGCGATGGCGATTTAGACTATGCCTCTTTTGCCGAAAATCATCGTTTTCAAATACCCAAAGGTTGCCATTGGGAAGATGTAAGAAAGAAAACCGTAAACGTAGGTGAAGCACTGGTAAAAGCTTTTAACGGCATTGAGAAAGCCAACTTTGAACTGCTGCATGATGTGTTTGGTGATGCCCAATGGACCAACAAACGCAGAATGAGTGATGAAAAACTCCTCGACCTGATTGAGCACTTTAGCAAAATGAATTTGAGTGTAGCCAATGTGCCCCACGACATTATGGGCGAAGGCTACGAATACCTGATAAAGAAATTTGCAGACGATAGCGGACACACCGCAGCCGAGTTTTACACCAACCGCACGGTGGTGAAACTGATGACACAAATTACCGACCCCAAAAGCAACGAAAGCATTTACGACCCAACCTGCGGCAGTGGCGGTATTTTGCTGAGTGCCGCTTTGCACCTGAAAGAGCAGGGCAAAGAATACCGCACCCTGAAACTCTACGGACAAGAACTGAACCTGATTACCTCTGCCATTGCCCGTATCAATATGTTTATGCACAATGTAGATGAGTTTTTGATTGTGCAGGGCGACACCTTAGACAGCCCACAGATATTGGAAAATGACGAACTGAAAAAGTTTGATGTAATCATGGCTAACCCGCCTTACAGCGTAAAAAAGTGGAGCCAAAGCAAATGGATGAACGACCCGTTTGGACGGAATATTTGGGGAACACCACCGCAGGGTTGTGCCGACTATGCTTTTCAGCAGCATATTATGAAAAGCCTAAACCCCGAAACAGGCCGTTGCGTGGTGCTTTGGCCGCATGGCGTATTGTTTAGAGACAGTGAAGCCGACATACGTAAACGCATGATTGAAGAAGATTATGTAGATGCCGTGATTGGCTTGGGCAAAAACCTTTTTTACAACAGCAGCATGGAAAGCTGTTTGCTGGTGTGCCGCATGAAAAAGCCCAAAGAACGAAAAGGCAAAATCATTTTTATTGACGCCAAGGAAGAACTACGCATAGAACGCACCAATGCCTGGCTGGAACCACAGCACATTAAAACGATTAGCGATGCCTATTGGAGGTTTAAAGATGCAGAAGGTTTTGCCAAAGTAGTCAATAATAAAGAAGTACTGGACAACAACGGCAACCTGAGCATACAACTGTATGTGAAGCAAGCAGCCAATACCATTGAGCACAATACCGAAGAATTGATTGCCGAAGTAAAAGCCGGACAAAAGCAAATCAAAACTTCTTTGGAAAACTTATTCACTCAACTGAAAAATATTGGAATTGAAGCATGAAGTTGAGAAAAGATAAATGGTTAGATATAGAATTTCCAGAAGCGATAGATTTTCAGGAAGGCCCAGGCATCCTTGCAAAAGATTTCCGAAATCATGGAGTTCCGTTAATTAGGCTAGCTGGAATGGATGATGGAGTTTCATTATTGAATGGCTGCAATTTTTTGGATGAAGAATTAGTGTCAAGAAAATATGAGCACTTTAAATTAAAGAAGGGTGATATTATTTTAAGCACATCGGCAACATTAGGCAAAACTTCATTCGTAGATGATGAAGCTGTTGGAGCAATAGTTTATACTGGATTAGTTAGGATGAGACCTAAGGATGGTAAAGTTTATGCTCCATTTATTAAATACTTATTGCAGAGCCCAAGATTTACAGAGCAAATTGAATCTATGGGTGTTGGAAGTGTTATGAAACATTTTGGACCAACACACTTAAAGAGAATATCGGTTACACTTCCTTCCATTGACGAACAAAAAAACATTTCAAACTTATTTCCTGCATTAGAAACGGCTATGGAGCATGTAGATGTGCAGGAGAAGAATTTGCTGCAACTCAAAAACAAACTGCTCAGCGATTTATTTAGTGATAAGAAAGAATTTGGTAATCAAATAACTGCTAAAGATTTTGAAACGGTCAGGTTTGATAAAATCGCCATCAATATTTCAGAACGTGTTGAACCAAAGAAAACTGAACTCACTACTTATGTAGGATTAGAGCATTTGGATGCAGACAACTTAGTGATTGAAAGAACAGGAACGCCTGATGATGTAATTGGCACAAAACTGAAAATCTATAAAGGCGATATCATTTTCGGTAAACGCAGAGCCTACTTGCGTAAAGTTGCTGTTTCACATTTCGATGGTATTGCTTCGGCTCACAGCATGATTTTAAGAGCCAATGAAAAGCACATTGAAAAAGACTTCTTGCCTTACTTTATGCAAAGTGATGCCTTTATGAACAGAGCCGTCCAAATTTCGGAAGGTTCACTTTCACCAACCATCAAGGTAAAAACCTTGGCACAGCAAGAGTTTACTTTGCCCAAAAAGGAAAAGCAAAAAGAATTGGTTGCTCTATTCAAGCAGTTTGATGAAACAAGACAACAACTAAAACAGCAAAAAGCGACCTTGAAGTTGTTGAAGCAAAAATTATTGAATGAAATTTTAGGATAATGGCAAAGAAAAACGCAGACACAAATTACAATACCAACTTAGCATCGGAATACTTGATGATGAGTTTACTTTGTCGTGCCGGCAAGGATGCTTATTTGAGTTTAGGAAATAAAAAAGGAGTTGACATTATTGTGAAGACAGAAAAAGGAGCAATTTGTATTATAGAAGTGAAGGGTGTTAATGGCTACAACTGGCCTATTAGCATAAATGGCAAGATAAATAGAGCGTCAAACCTCTTTTATGCACTGATTTCATTTAATAGGAAAATTAATGAGATAACATTGATGCCTGATTTTTGGTTAATTCCTTCCGAAAAACTTTTAAAAAATGTAGAAGGCAAAGAGCTTGAAAAGGGCAGAACTATTAATCTTTCGACAAAGTATATTTGGGATAACTACAATTATTATAAAAACACATTCAGGTTTTTAGACAACTACTTGAATAATAACTAAATTTGAAACACGAATTATAAGCAAATGAGTAAAATAAGAATAAAGAATTTTGGGCCCATCAAAGAAGGCTATCAGGAAAATGATGGCTGGCTTGATGTGAAAAAGGTTACTGTGTTTATCGGTAATCAGGGTTCAGGAAAAAGCACGATAGCAAAATTGATTTCTACCCTTAGCTGGATAGAAAAAGCAATGGTTATGGGAACCATCAGACAGGACGAATTGAATACGCACAATCGCTTTTTAAAGCAATTGGCTTATCAGCGTATTGAAAAATATGCCAAACCCGAAACCAGTATTGAGTATATCGGAAAAGCTTTTACCTTAAGCTACATATATGGAAAATTTGAAACACAAAAATCAAAGGAGAATGGCTATCAGCTTCCCAAAATTATGTACGCCCCTGCTGAACGAAATTTTTTAAGTTCGGTTGACCGACCTGATAAGTTGAAAAATCTGCCAAGCACACTTTATACATTTAATGATGAATTTGATGCTGCTAAAAATCTCTTTGCAAGCGGAATTGAATTACCAATCAATAAAGTGCGATTTGAATATGATAAATTAAACAAATTGGCTAGAATTGTTGGAGAAAATAGAAACTATGAATTAAGGCTTTCAGAAGCATCAAGCGGTTTTCAATCAACTGTTCCTTTGTTTTTGGTTACCAAATATCTTTCAGATAGTTTATCAGCCGAAGAAGACCCCTCTATCAAAGAAAATTCATTAGAAGAACAGAAGAAATTAGACAAAGAAATTAAAACCATCTTAAACGACCCACAACTAACGCCTGAAATTCGTCAGGCCTATTTGCGTCAGCTAAGTGCAAAAAGAAAAAGAGCTTGTTTCATTAATATAGTTGAAGAACCTGAACAAAATCTTTTCCCTTCATCGCAAAGAAGTTTATTGTTTGAACTACTTAGCCATACTAAGAAAGATGGAAATAAATTGATAATGACAACGCATAGTCCTTATCTAATTAATTACTTAACCCACGCAGTAAAAGCATACAATGTTTTAGAAAAAATACATGCTTCAAATAACTCATCTGAATTGGAGAATAAATTAAATCAAATAGTTCCCCTAAATGCTGCGCTTAATCCAAACGAATGGGTTATTTATGAGCTAGATGAATATTCAGGGTCAATAATTCATTTAGGAAATTATAAAGGTCTCCCCGAAGATGGTAACTATCTCAATAAACGAATGGGTGAAACCAATGAACTATTTGCTAACCTTTTAGAGATTGAAGATAAATGCCAGATTTCTTTGTAACACCTTGCGGAAAGGCAAATTGCAATCATAATCCGCCTACAATTGTTTGCAAAAGTGTTACAAACAGCAACACTTTTGGTATTTGTGATGACCCTCCTCCATCTACAAATCCCGCATACATTCAACATCACAATCAAAATGATTGGATTGCCGAAGTAAACAACCCTTTAGGTTATGAAGTGACTTTCAAAGCGGTTGATAATTGCGTAGAAATTTTGAGACCCAATGGCGATTTAGAAAGCAGATGTGATGGTTTTTTGCATTACAACAATGACACTTTAGTGTTTATTGAGCTTAAAGACAGGGATAGTAGTGGATGGCTTTCAAAAGGAAGAGAGCAATTAACAATTACTATTGAAAAGTTTTCTGAAAACCACAATGTAAATAATTACATTCTGAATGAAGCCTATGTATGCAATAAACAAAGGCCTTTTGCAATAACAGGAATTAATACTGAGGTGCAGAAATTCAAAGACGATACAGCTAATATTCTCAATAATTCGGGTTTACTGCTTAAAGCAGATAGAAACATAAATCTTTAATGGCATTTAACGAACAAAATACGGTAGAGCATTTTATCATTCACCAACTCACAGGGGTGAACCTAAATGCTGTGCAAGGCAATCTGGTAAAAGAAGATGCCGTAGAATATGAAGGTGGCGTAAAATGGAAATACATTCAAGCTGATTTACTGCAAAGGGACATCACCGAAGTATTTGTAGAAAAGGAATTGAAAGATGCTTTGTGCCGTCTCAATCCAGCCATTGCTGCCAATCCAGATCAAGCCGAAGAAGTCATTCATAAACTCAGAGCCATTCTTATTACGGTGAGCAATGTGGGTTTGGTAAGAGCCAATGAAGAATTTGCCAAATGGCTACGGAATGAAGTTTCGCTGCCCATAGGCAAGAACAATGAGCATGTGGTTATACGGCTAATTGATTTTGAAGAGTTGAAGAACAACAGTTTTGTGCTGTGCAATCAATTTAAACTAAGAGCCAGAGAAACAAAAATTCCTGACATTGTATTGTTTGTCAATGGAATTCCTTTGGTAGTGGGTGAAGCCAAAACGCCTGTTCGTCCTGCTGTTACATGGTTTGATGGAGCACACGACATCAATGTAGTTTATGAAAATGCCATTCCGCAACTGTTTGTTCCCAACGTATTTTCATTTGCCACCGAAGGCAAAGAAATATTTATTGGTGGTGTAAGAACACCTTTAGAATTTTGGGCACCTTGGCGTTTAGAAAATGACAAAGACGAGTTAAGCCATTTTATCGGTTTGCAAGATGTAGCCAAGCAATTAACCCATTTATTGAAACCATCAACACTGCTTGACATTTTGCAGTATTACACGGTTTACGCCACCAACACCAAGAAGAAAAAAATAAAAGTGGTTAGTCGCTATCAGCAATATGAAGGAGCAAACGCCATAGTTGAAAGGGTAAAAGAAGGACGCATTAAAAAAGGATTGATTTGGCATTTTCAAGGTTCGGGTAAATCTTTGTTGATGTTGTTTGCTGCTCAAAAATTGAGAAAGCAACAAGACCTTCACAATCCCACCGTAATGATTGTGGTGGACAGAGTGGATTTGGATACCCAAATCACCGCCACGTTCAACACAGCCGAAGTGCCCAATATGATTACCACCGATAGCATAAAAGAACTACACAAGCTATTGGAGCAAGACACACGAAAAATCATCATTACGATGGTGCACAAATTCAAAGATGCTTATCCTGACATGAACAAACGGGACAACATCATTGTGATGGTAGACGAAGCACACAGAACACAAGAAGGTGATTTGGGTAGAAAAATGCGAAACGCTTTACCCAATGCATTTCTCTTTGGATTAACAGGAACACCTATAAATAAAGCAGATAAAAATACATTTTGGGCTTTTGGTGCCGAAGAAGATACCGAAGGCTACATGAGCCGCTATACATTTCAGGACAGTATCAGAGATAACGCCACTTTGCCGTTGCACTTTGAGCCACGTTTGCCTAATTACCATATTGACAAAGAAGGTTTGGATGTTGCCTTTAAAGAAATGGCAAATGACCTGAGTGAAGAAGACAGAAACAAGCTCAGTCAGAAAGCCGCAATCATGGCGGTGTTTTTAAAATCACCGGAACGTGTAAAAACCATTGTTGCCGATATTGTAGAACATTTCAAAGCACACGTTGAGCCCGAAGGTTTGAAAGCAATGATTGTAACGCCTGACCGTTATGCTTGCGTTCAATACAAAGAAGAGTTAGACAAACTCATAAGCCCCGAAGCCAGCGAAGTTGTCATCAGTTCATCAGCCAATGATGATTTCGATTTCAAGCAAAAGTGGGCAATGGACAATGACAAACAGGAAAAGGTCGTGGAAAAATTCAACGATGCCGACTCACCTTTAAAATTCCTGATTGTTACAGCAAAACTATTAACAGGTTTTGATGCCCCAATTTTGCAAACCATGTATTTGGATAAATCGCTGAAAGACCATACACTTTTACAAGCCATCTGCAGAACCAACAGACTATTCCCCAATAAAACATTTGGTAGGATTGTAGATTACTTTGGTGTGTTTGACGACACCGCAAAAGCACTTGCATTTGATGAGGAGAGTGTAAAACTCGTAATTACCAACTTGCAGGAACTGAAAGACAAATTGCCTGAATGGATAGAGAAATGCTTAAACCATTTTGCAGGCGTTGACAGAACACTTTCCGGATTTGAAGGACTTTCAGCAGCACAAGACTGTATCAACACCAACGAGAAACGTGATGCTTTTGCAAAAGATTTCAGCAGCCTGACAAAATTGTGGGAAGCCCTATCGCCAGACCCCATTCTAAATCAGTTTGAGAAAGATTACAGATGGTTGTCACAAGTTTATACTTCTGTAAAACCATCCTCAGACGACAACGGCAGATTGTTGTGGCATGCATTGGGTGCACAGACAACAGCACTTATTCATGAACACATTCACGTTTCGGGAATCAATCGCGACATGGACGAAATGATTTTGGACGCAGAAGTGATTGACGATTTAATGAACAAGAAAGACCCGAAACAAGCAGAAAAAGTTCTAAAAATATTAATCAGCCGACTGAATAAACACGGCAACAATCCTACATTCAAACGACTAAGTGAAAGACTTGAAGCCATCCGTGACAAAGCAGAGAAAGGATTGATAAACTCTATTGAATTCATAAAAGAACTTTGCCAATTAGCTAAAGAGACACTTCAAGCAGAGAAAGGCGTTGAACCCGTTGAAGAACAGAAAAACGCAAAAGCGGCATTGACAGAATTATTTTTAGAACTTAAAACTGACACCACTCCTGCCATTGTTGAACGCATCGTTAATGACATTGACGAAATTGTTAGAGTAGTTCGTTTTGACGGATGGCAAAACTCGACAGTCGGAGAAAGAGAAGTAAAACGGGAACTTAGAAAAGTGCTTTGGACAAAGTATCAAATTAAAGACGAAGATTTGTTTAATAGAGCGTATGACTACATTAAAGAATATTACTAAAAGCCAACCCACAGGTGTAAGCACATTTGCAAGCCGCACCACTTGTCCCGCTACAGCGGGAAGCCAACGCACAGACCAAAGCTTGCAAAAGAGCTTCCACCTTTCCCGCCCATGCAAAATTGAATTAAAAAAGTCTCCTCCCCTTCTGAACTGCGAAGCAATCACGAACACCATTAAAAAAATAAAATAACCGTGAGTAAAATAAAAAATACGCAACCGCACCGACCAACATGACACAGACATTGACGGTAAAACTCAACAATGACAATGGTTTGCAATGGTGGACAGATAGAAGGCCTACTGGTCACAATAAGTTTTCCTGGTGTATGCCGTGCGAAAAAAATCTGTAGAACGGAACCCCGCTATGGATAGTACCGACATACGACAGCCGGCCCTGCCTGCAACAGGCGTAGCGGCTTCCTCAGTCAGACGGCCCAAAGGTGGTAATTCCAATGTTCAATTCAATCCCGGCTTATACACCTCCCGACTTGTATAGCGATTCAATGGTGCGTGTCGGATTACGAAGGGTAAGCGAGACTTTGAGCGGTAAAGTTGGTAGTCCCGACAGGAATCGAACCTGTATCATGAGAACCGGAATCTCACATTTTATCCATTAAACTACGGGACCGGGGGCGAAAATACAACTTTAGCAGAATTATCAAGACTGAAGCGCCGGATCTTCAGAACACTCCCCTGCTCCCACATCTCCTTTTCATGCAAATGGCAATTCCGAATTATCTTTGGCATATGAACACACACACCCTTCTGTCAGCAATGACAGTAATCATGCTTTGCGTGCACACGCTACAAGCCCAGACCATTGATACTTCCCAGGACCTCCCAATTTTGCAGGAGGCTGACCATGTTTCTGACATCGCTGAGACTTCACCGATTGCTGAAGAAACGGAATCGACAGAAGCATTGCATTTGATCAGTTGCTCAAATATTACAGCAGAATGGCTTCGCAACCTACCATTTCTTAATCAGAAAGACGTTTTGAACATCTTAAAATACATTCACGCGCATGGGCCGATTTATTCTGTTCTGGAACTGCAAAGCATAGGCGATCTTGAATTGGATAAGATTCGAAAGATTCTTCGACTTGTTGACCTTGAAAATAAGGCATGGTCCAACCCCTGGAAAAAAAAATCAGGCTTAAGACAGGATTTGAGTGGACGACTCAGTCTCCGTATGGGGAGAAAAATATCAACCAGTGAATACGATCGCAAAGTGGCAGCATCGTATGCAGGTTCGGAAGATCGCGCTTTTCTTAGAGCACGTTTGAAGTTACGTGGAAGATTTGAATTTGGTGTTATGGCTGAAAAAGACGCAGGCGAACCTTGGTGGAGCAACCGCGCTCCAGCAGGATTGGACTATGTGACCAGTTACATTGTTATCGAACACATACATCACAAAGTGTCACAATGGATCATCGGCGATTATCGTATGCGAATCGGTCAGGGCCTGGTGATTGACAACAGTTTCGCAGCTGCAGGTTCACAGGATCCTGGATATCTTGTAAAACCTTCCATGATACTTAAACCCTACACTTCACTTCAGGAAAATAACATGTTTCGGGGGACCTCTGTGATCCTGCGGTTACCAGGACAATTATCATTGCAGCTATTTTATTCATCAAGAAGACATGACGCTTCTATCCCCGATGCAGACAGCAGCGAGGGAAGATATTCTTTCATCGAGACACTTCAGCGCTCTGGCTATCACCGAACGGTCAGTGAAATCAACAACCGCGACCGTCAGCATCAGTTATTAACCGGTGCTCACTGGCTGAAAGAATGGACTTCAGCCAGCATCGGAATTTCAATTGTTCATCACCGTGAAGATCCAGTTTTTGATACTGTCGGTGAATTATATCAACGCTGGAATCACAGCGGTGGCGCTTGGTTCGGCAGTTTTCATCACCAGATATTATGGCACAGGACATTGCTATTCGGTGAAAGTGCTATGACCGAAACCCTCCAATATGCCCATCTGCACGGCGTTTTGCGCAGCCTGGGCAAGTATGCAGATGCTGCGCTTCTCTGGAGAAATTTTAGTCCCGGATTTAACTCCGGATTAGGTCAGACCTTCTCATCCGGAGGAATTCCTGTCAATGAAGAAGGATGGTATGCCGCTGTTAACTTTTTTTCTGATAAGGAAATCAGAATGCATGTTGAATGGAATACCTGGCGTCATCCCTGGCCAAAATATAATACTGATCTGCCTTCAGAAGCCCGTGAGTGGTCTGCAAAATTGAGTTGGTCAAGAAAACGAAAATGGAACTTCTATGCCCGATACGGTTATTCTACCCACTTGCAAAATGTTGCACAGTCCCATGAAAATGCTGTGTTACCGGTACAAAATCAACATCTCAGGATACATTCCGAGATCAGGTTGAATAGCAATTTTACCTGGCGTGCTCGTTTTGAAGTACATCGATTCACTTTTGGCAACAAAGCAGAAGATGGCTGGCTTTTTTTCCAGGATATCGTGTACAAGCCCATGGAGTCGTGGTTTTCATGCTCAGGCAGATTGGGATTGGTGCAGGCAAACTCATACAATACCAGGATCTATGCATATGAAAATGACCTGCTTTATCAATTTGGAATACCCGCGTTGTACGGTCAACAGGTATTCGGATATATCAATGTAAGGATGAGGATAAACAGGCATTTCAATGTTGAATGCAGATGGGCGCAGTCGCGCAATATTTTAATGCAGTCCGCCAAAAGCCCGTCAGATCGGTATTTGCGGGATGTTAAAATTCAATTGCACTGGATATTATAATCGGTGAAGCAAGTTCGAAATTTGCTTGCTTTCAAAGATTTCTGATGCAGCAGTAAAACTATTTTAAAAAAAATTTACAAAAAATTGCAGTTTTTCCAAAAAAATATTAAAAAATATTTGCATATAATAAAAATGTCATACCTTTGATGTGTTATAACGATAACAATTTTTGATTTGGTCAGAAACGTTATCATTATTTTTTCACCAAACATTTTAAAAATGGCAAAAACACGTAGTGCTAAAAAGCCAGCAGTAAAGAAAGCTGCTGCTAAAAAAGCCGCTCCAAAAAGAGCAAAGAAAGCAGCAACTAAAAAGACTGCTGCTAAGAAAACTACAGCTAAAAAGGCAACTGCTAAAAAAGCTGCTCCTAAAAAAGCTGCAGCTAAAAAGGCAACTGCCAAAAAAGCCGCTCCTAAAAAGGCTGCTGCTAAAAAAGCAACCGCTAAAAAAGCTGCTCCTAAAAAGGCTACAGCTAAAAAAGCAACCGCTAAAAAAGCTGCTCCTAAAAAGGCTGCTGCTAAAAAAGCAACCGCTAAAAAAGCTGCTCCCAAGAAGGCAACCGCTAAAAAAGCCGCTCCTAAAAAGGCTGCCGCTAAGAAAGCAACTGCTAAAAAAGCTGCTCCTAAAAAGGCTACAGCTAAAAAAGCAACCGCTAAAAAAGCTGCTCCTAAAAAGGCTACAGCTAAAAAAGCAACCGCTAAAAAAGCTGCTCCTAAAAAGAGAAGTTCAAGCAGAAAGAAAGTTTCTGCTGCACCTCCTGCGGAAGCAATGGCACCAATCATGCCTTCAATGGAGTCTTAAGATTCAAAGAGTCTCTAAAAAAAACTCTGCTGTTCAGACATGCAGAGTTTTTTTTTGCCCTTCAACAAGCACTCAAATACCATGTCTTGGAATACTCGGCCCTCAATAATATCTTTGTAACTTTGAACAACCAATTAACAATCTACTGATATGCAGGTATTCACAAAAGTCATGGACACTCAGGCCTCCACCGATACGTTCCCCATTCTGGGGACAGATCATATCGAGTTTTATGTAGGAAATGCCAAACAGGCTGCACATTTTTACCAGTCTGCATTTGGATTCAAACTCATTGCTTACCGGGGACCCGAGAATGGCTGCCGCGATTACTGCTCGTATGTACTACAGCAAGGCAAAATTCGATTTGTGCTTAGTTCATCGTTTCGCAAAGACCATGAAATCGCAAGGCATGTCCATGAACATGGCGACGGGATCAAGGTCCTTGCGTTGTGGGTAGAAGACGTGGCAACTTCTTTTGCAGCGGCAGTAAGCCGGGGAGCTGAGATCGCATTCGAGCCATATCGCCGCCATGACGAATTTGGTGAGGTCATCATCGCCGGTATTAAAACATACGGAGAAACTATTCATACTCTCGTTGAAAGAAAAAATTATCATGGGGCTTTTCTTCCGGGGTTTATCGCCAAGGACTCTCAATTTACGCCACAGGATCTGGGACTCCTCTACGTAGATCATTGTGTAGGTAATGTTGAACTCGGGCAGATGAATCGATGGGTCAAATTCTATCAGGATGTATTGGGATTCAAACTCTTGATCACTTTTGATGACAAGGACATCTCAACCAAGTATACCGCGTTAATGAGTAAGGTTGTGTCAAACGGTAACGGCTATATCAAGTTTCCAATTAATGAACCTGCCCAGGGCTTAAAGAAATCCCAGATTGATGAATATCTCGAATTCTATAATGGGCCGGGTGTTCAACATGTGGCGATTGCCACTGATAATATCATCGACACGGTATCAAGGCTACGCGCCAATGGAATTGAGTTTTTGTATGTACCAGAAAACTACTACGATGATGTTATGGACAGGGTCCATCATATTGATGAGGACCTCGCGGTATTAAAGTCACTGAATATTCTGATTGACCGCGACGAGGAAGGGTACTTATTACAAATATTCACCAAACCACTCCAGGATAGACCAACCGTGTTTTTTGAAATCATCCAGCGCAAAGGAGCGCGGTCCTTTGGCAAAGGCAACTTCAAGGCGTTGTTTGAAGCCATTGAACGGGAACAGGAGCTCCGGGGAAACCTTTAGATTTTTATTTTTTAGGTCTGAGCTTTTTGGACCTGCCTGGGTCTTTCGTCAATCGGAAGAATCAAATAAGCATCTATTAAATTTATTGAGGCATCGATGTCTTGGAATATCAAGTAGTGTCGCACGCATCACGAATATTATTATATTGAATATCATCTGTCTTGTTTCGACTTTATTAAGAAACAATTCACAAAGCCAATGTGAACCGATTCACCTAGGTTATTATTCATCGGTAAATGAACGATTCATTTTGCTAAACCGTTCTCATTACATCCTCACCATTTAGCTTTGGTATGTTCATAAAGCGCTTCCTCATCTTTTTGAACATTTTAGAATCAGCACCAATTAAGAATTGACCAAAGTTTTGCATCCTTATCCCCTTTCTCAAATCATCAAAAAAGTACTCCCGCTGAATACAAACTGCATAGAAGCCATACCCGCTGAATATCCACAATGATCTGATGTTCTCTCAAAAAAGCAAGAAATTACTGAAAAGAGAACTGCCGGCAAACGCATTTTCAAATGCTGATGGTGACCTGCCCGAAATTCATCACACAACGGATAAACAAAAGTATGTTTGCCTCCAGGTTAATGGAATCAAATAAAATCAGGGCGCACCCGATCTTATAAATACATTCTAAATAATTTTTCTGATTCTGATCAGCACGAAGAGTGTAAAAAGATCCAGAAATAACATACGGGCCACACCCATGTAATTATTGGTGATGTAACTCATCCTGATAGGCATCATCAGAAGAATGAAATATGCCACCATGACAATTGCGAAAATTCGTCCGGCAACTACCGATTGACGCCATAAAAAAGGACATAAGATAAGTAGCCCGGCTCCCATATAAACTATACTCAACCGATGGTCACTATAATTTGCAGAAATCCAGCTCCAAAGTCCAATGACAATATACGCGATGGTAGTAATCAGACAGTAATTTAACAATCTATTCGAATTCATTTATTTGAATTTGTTTGATCTTGATCAGGCTTCGTTAAGATAAAAGCATTCAGGGGTTATTTCTGATCATCCTCAAAGATTTCGTCTTCCTGATCACCTTTATTCTGCGGCAGAATACTGTTATCCATGGATTGTTCCATCATTGACTTGAATTTTACGCAATCGAGCTCATAACCCAAATCGCCAGGCGGCCTGAAGAACTTTGCATCATCTTTAAAATTAATTCTTGGATCTTCTTCAAGTCTGGAAAGATATTTCGTAAAGAAGGGTTTAGCCATTACGGTGCCCTGGCCTGTTGCCAGCGAAAGAAAGTGAATCCATGGATCTTCACCGCCTACCCATGTTCCTACAATTAGACTTGGCGTTATGCCCATAAACCACCCATCAGCATAATTATTGGTAGTCCCGGACTTTCCACCAGCCTCAACAATTTTACTGGGCACATTTCCCGACCTGCGGAGCAGGTCAACCATGACATAATTAGCTGCCGGAGAGAGCGCCTCATTTTTTCGGGGGACATTGCGGTAGATCACGCGTCCGTTTTTGTCTTCTATGCGTGTTACAAAAAAAGGCCTGACGTAAGTTCCATTATTGGCAAAAGCGGTATAGGCTCCACTCATTTCCATGACAGATAATTCTGCGGCGCCAAGCACGATAGATGGCCACCTTGGAATCACAAGGCTACCGTCATTCCGACGCGCGGTACTATCAATTCCTAATCGGGTTAGCAACCCACGGATTGGTTCCACAGAACCAAGCAACATAACCAGTTTTACAGAAATAGAATTCTTTGAAGCAGCCAGTGCCTGATATAAATTGTAATTACTTCCCGTAAATACATTGTCGGCGTTGGAAGGAGACCATGATTCAGGTAAGCCAAAGTTCTTGTCATTCGCCGGAATCGTGTATTGGATATCCTGAAATTCATAACATGGTGAAATATTCTGTATGGCGACGGCTGTTGCATAAAGGAATGGTTTGAATGTAGATCCCACCTGTCTTCTGGAATTGACATGATCATATTTAAAATATCTGAAGTTAGTCCCGCCAATCCAGGATTTGATTTCACCGCTCCGGGGATCTACACCCAGCGATCCAATCTGAAGAATTTTGCGATGGTACTTGATCGAATCCATTGGAGTCATCCTGACCGTCTTGTCACCCTGGGTCTCATAATCGTATACGACCATGGAAACCTCCGTATTCATTTGCTGATTGAGCTCATTGTTAAAGCTGGTCCAGATCTCTTTAATCCTAGGCCATTGATTACTTCTAATAATCTTCTCACTGATATCAAACTGCAGTTTGTTGATTTGTTTCTTCTTGAGCTCCTCCTTCAGATAGCCTGGTCTTTTGCTTTCCTCCATCAGCCTGTTGAGTGTACGGTCGTTGACATCGACCTTGCCTATTTCTTCCTCAAGATTGTCTATAATTTTGCCGTAATATTTTTCCCAGAGAAGAGCGTATCGGTCAGTTTCGCGTACCAGTTGCTTGAGGGACTCAGCGCGGACTTTATTCTGATAGTCATCTTCGCCTGATGTCCAGGGATCTCTTTTTACCCAAACATTGAAGAAAGACTTCTGAATATTGATCATGTGCTCTTTCGCGGCCTCTTCAGCAATAGATTGATAGACCGGATCAATCGTTGTATAAATTTTTAATCCGTCCTGATAAGGATTATAGATACCCCCATCGGGCTTGCGATATTCTTCCTGTTGAAATAATTCCTTAAGCCATTTTGCCAATTCCGCTCGAAAGTGTGGCGCAGGTCCGTCAGTGTGTGATTCTCTTCTGAATAAGGTAAGATCCAGGGGCGCTTTTTTGAAAGCCGCAAGTTGTTTCTCATTGATCAGGTCATTGGCATAGACCAAATCAAGCACCGTATTTCGCCGCGCGATGGCTCGTTCTTTGGATCGCTTCGGATTATAAAGCGCGGGATTCTTTAACATGCCAACCAGCATGGCTGCTTCATCAAGTCGCAAATCCTTTTGCTCCTTTCCAAAGTATGTCTTGGCTGCCGTCTGCACCCCGTGTGCCTCATAAATGAAATCAAATTTATTAAGATACATGGCCACGATCTCCTCCTTGGTATAGGCACGCTCAAGTTTGACCGCTGTGATCCACTCTTTGAGTTTTACTCTTACTGTGAGAATGGCCCTCTCTAAAAATCCTTTATCACGAAGATTGGGCCGGTCAAACAATAGCTTGGCTAGTTGTTGCGAAATCGTCGACCCCCCTCCGGAACCGTCGTTACCCAGCAGAATGGTTTTTACCCCTACGCGCATCAGCGCCAGGAAGTCAATACCAGAATGCTGATAGAACCGAAGATCCTCTGTTGACAGAAGGCAATTGAGCAAATTCGGACTGAGTGAATCATACGTAATGAACTCACGGTTTTCATTGTACAGTTTTCCAAATGTGCTCCCTTGATTGTCAAGTATCAGGGATGCCTGGTTATAGGTTGGATTTTCGAGTTCTTCAAAGGTTGGGATATTGTCAAATGAAACAAGAAAAAAAGTGAGATAGGCAAGCAACACGACGCCAATCAGTACCTTCCACATCAGGGACACGGCGCTGGCATACCAGCTTTTATCTTCTGCCACGGCACCCGATTGAATATCCGTGAAAACAAACTCTTTCCTGAATATTTTAAAATTCTCATTAATTTTTTCCCACATCGCTGATCCTGTATTATATCAAAACATTGCTTCACCCAGCAAGGCAACAATTCTTTCTTCCTCGATGATGACGTTGGCTATCGGCTGACCAATTTTTTCCAAAAGAACGAAATGCAATTTGCCTGACATGTTCTTTTTATCACCCCGCATATAAATCATAATCTTTTCAATATCCGATACATCCAAATTCGAACTAAAATTCCAAAGATAATTTTTCCACGCCTTCAATAAATTCTTATCCCAGCCAAACACTTGCTGCGACAGGCTCAATTCATAAATCATTCCAGCTGCAACCGCTTCTCCATGCAAGAGATCCTGCTGATGATCGAGCGCATAGCTCTCCAGAGCATGGCCTATCGTATGCCCAAAGTTAAGAATTTTGCGTAAGCCCTCTTCATAAAAATCTTCTTCCACAATCTGTCTTTTGAATGCAACGGAGGCGATGATCTTTTGCAACACTTCATCCTTTGAAGGTGGCCAGTTGTAAGGTTCTGGGAATGTGTCTTTATTCGCAGCGTCAATCAGCGTATGCTTTATCATTTCGACCCAGCCATTTTTCATTTGCCGCTTACTGAGCGTTGTGAGAAATTCAGAATTGATCCAGACTGCAACCGGATGTCTGAAACTGCCAAGCTGATTTTTATAATGTCCTAGATTAATACCCGTTTTACCCCCGATGGCCGCATCGGCCATTGCCATCAGGCTGGTTGGAATGTATATGCAATCCACGCCGCGCTTGAACACCGATGCTGCAAATCCGGTCAAGTCACAGACAACACCGCCACCCAATGCGATCATCAATGTGTTACGGTCAAAGCCTTGATCCAATAAAAAATGGCATAATATCAACAAAGTCTCCTCATTCTTATGCTGTTCACCAGCAGGAATCACATACAAAGTATGTTTCAGATGAGGCAGACATTGCGTGAATAATGGATAACAATCATCAGCAGTATTCTTATCGGCAATAACGACACAATTCGAATGGGGATGACTATTCAGCCAAGCTGTAATTTGATCGGCATGGCTATCGGTAAAATATTTTGTTGAATTGGTCATTGCCCTGATGCTGGACGTAAAATGGATGCGTCAATTCGAAGTATGCGCAGCGATGCCTGAAGGTCTGTAAGAAGGTTAAAAACCATGTTCTGTTGATAAAATACCAGGTCGCGTATTGTCCATGTCTTAAGCGCCCCCTGGAGAATAACGCCTGGATAAATTTCTTTATTTTGAAGATAAGGTTCTACACTCAGACGATATTCCCGGATGATATTGTTAATCCCCTCTTCAATTCCCGACTTAACCTTATTCTCGACAAATCCTCGGATCAGCCCAAACATCGTCTTATCCAGCGACCTTCCTTCGATCGCTTTCATGCGAAAATGTTCGAGAACAAAAGACTCCCTGACCTCATCAAATACAGGATCAAACTGAATGTTGATCATTCCTTTGTATGCGCCGGAAGTCTGCATTGTGACTTCCATGGTGCGACCTTCGCCACGCATGAGTATTTTTTCCACTTTAATTTTGCTCACGCCACTTCCGAACTGCTGGTGTTCAAAATTCTCCTTGACCATCAATTCCATATAATTGACCGGGATCCTTCCCTGCACCGCAAACCGGGATGCCTCTTCGATTCCCGGCCGGATTGAAAAACTCATATCGTTGTTGAGCTCAACAGGCTTTTGACTGGAGATGACATTCTCAATGTAGACCTCAAGTGGAAATACGATTTGGTCACCTTCCACACGCATCGGCCCAAGCGCAAATTCTGACGGACTGCTGTACACATTGATAATACCGTCCTCGGTGCTGTAAAAAGGAGTAGCAAAAGATTTTCGGAGGATTTTCTTCAATTGCTCCAGATCCACTGCTTCATTAAAATATTTGTCCAGAGATTGGGTAAGTTCATATTTATAACGCTCGATAAACCTATTGGCCATTCCCTCAACCGGTATTTTAATGCCTAATACATTGAGTTTCGGCGGGGTGATCCAACGGTGTGCTCTGAGCTGACTCTTACAAAGAAATTTATTCTGAAAGATATCGACGATCAGATCAAGATTCAGTTCAATCATGCCATTGGCCCTGATGTTATTCCAATTGCTCTTCGGAAAAATTTCAAGATTGACAGGAATGAGAAAATTGAGTGTGCGCTCGCTGGCCGAAACCTGAATACCTCGTTCAATTTTTGCGGTCAGTCGATAGCCGTCTTCAAGTGTGAATCCCTCGCTCATTTCTTGTTGGATGACGCTGTCAACAAGACGATTGAGCTCACTCATCGGAATATACATCGGCAACACGATGGTACTCATTGGCACACCGGGCATGGTCGCGGTGAGCGGATTTTCAACCGGTGAAGATAGTTTTTTACTGCACGAACACCAGCCGATACAACAGAGAGCAAGGGCTATGTAACGGCGGCAGAAATCGTACAATTTGTTGAACATATTCTTCAGACTTTAATTTGAGCGGGGCTGTAAGCAACAGATTTCAGCACCTTCCCATCTTCCTTGCGATAGACGAGATACTTGTCCCCTTTGAGGACAATGGATGACTCGGTACTTTTTTCGCGGAGATACATCTCCTGCGTTGACAAAGCTTCTTCCATACTCCCACACGCCTTACTCATATTGGAACGCTGCACCTCATCAAAAAATTCCTTGAAACGTCCGGCTAGTCCAAACTCAAGGATGGCTCCCGAAAGTACATATTGCAAATCACACAATGCGTCTGCCGCAGCTCGAAGGTCATTCGCTTCAATTGCCTCCCTCAACTCATCGAGTTCCTCCTGCAACAGCGATACCCTCAAGGCACAACGCACAGGTGAAGGGATTTGCGGCGCTTCGAGTACCGGCATATCAAATAGCCGGTGAAAATCCGCTACGTGATTAAGTGCGGTAGGCTCCTCAAATGACTGATATGATTGAGCTTGATTGTCGGTATTGTTCATACTTTATAACTTATTAGATTGATGGTAATCCGTGATCTACATGACCTTTTTCCGGTCTAAAAACCAAATTTGAAGCATACATCTCTTATAGGCCTTCTGAAAAATAGATATATTTTTTCATCCTCAGGAAACAGGTGATGGCGCCACTTGGTGATGAAGAACATTTGGACAACGTTGCTCTTTAACTTTCTAATGCTAAGAAAAGCAAGTTTGTTCAACAGACTGCGCGGTGTGATGATTGTTTTCAAAAGTTCGATTGAATTTTTTTAATAGAACAGATAAGGTGAATTAATATTTTACTGCGCCCCGTTTTCGACAGTATGTCTAAAAAATGTGAAGATGGTCTGACCATAGTTTCTGGTCTCAGAAAAATGCTCATGCGTGCTGAAATCATGCCTGGGATTATGTTCTAAAACAAACAGTCCGCTAATTTCCAGAAGATGGCTATTCATGACCAGGTCCGGAATCTCATCCAGCTTCGGAAGATCATACGGTGGTCCTGCGAAAATGTAATCAAACTGATCCAGGCTACTCCTGACATACAGTAGATAATCAGAATGTACAATTCTGATCTTTGACTCGATGCCCCAGAGCCTGGTCTTCTCAGTAACAAACTGAACCGCCGGCTTGAATTTGTCCACATACACCACCTGTTGGCAGCCGCGTGAAATCATTTCGTATGAATGGGCACCGGTCCCTCCGAACAGGTCCAAAAATCGCACCTCCTCAAAATCAAGCCGGTTGTTGAGAATGTTAAAAAGTGCCGTTCGGCTAAAATCCGTGGTCGGCCGGGTAGGCCAGTGATCTGCCGGAGGATAAAAAGTTCTTCCTTTGAGTGTACCGCCGCTGATACGCATATTATGACATTTCAAACACGGCCAAAGGATTGAGATCCTCCACCCACACCTGCTTAAAAAAAGGCTGAAGCATCGCATAAGCTTCTCGCTTAAACTGTATCTCACCCATCAGGATGACGCGATCCCGGTTTGTATCATAAGATTTCTCCTGAAAAAGCCTTGTAAGCCAGTACAATAACTCCGTTGCTCCCTGGTATTCAAATCCATGGGTATAACCAATCGCTTTTTCTTTTCTTACGAAAACCAGTGCATGATGACGAATACAGATGACGAATACATTAGCATCTTCATTGGACTCAAAACTGCAGCGGATTCCATCGATACGTTCACTCCAGTGAATTCCCCCGGAGCGAAATATCTCCTGCTGACGATTGCGAATCAGATATTGGACTTGATCTAGGGCGCTACCAACTATCTCCTCGTTAAGATAGCGTGGTAAAATATCTGAAAGGGGTTTTCCCTGAAGCTGATGCTCGTTGGCGAACTTGGTGCTGATGCTTACAAAACGGTCTGGAACAAGGCTGGGGCTGTCGGCATATTCGTCAACATCCTCCACCACCAGCGGTCTTGAGGTTTGAGCCACATATGTCTTGCGCGATGTGAGAAGGCCAATCATCCCGAAGTCTGCGTTAGGTTATAATTTTACGCAAAATAAGTCAATTTTGCTCAAATCATGTCCCATTTAATCCTGGCGATCGAAAGCTCCTGTGATGACAGTTCTATGGCCATTCTCAGGGATGACCAGGTGCTGGCCAACCTGACCTTTGACCAAAAGATCCACCAGAAATACGGTGGTGTGGTCCCGGAATGGGCTTCGCGCCAACACTTTGAAGCCATGCTTCCACTCTATCAGGAAGTTTGTCAGCAAGCCGGTATTCGGGCCGGGGAATTGAATGCCATCGCCGTCACACAAGGTCCTGGTCTGATGGGATCCCTGGTGGTGGGACTTGGGTTTGCCAAAGGACTCTGCCTGGGCCTCGGTATTCCCCTTCTGCCGGTCAACCACCTCGAAGCTCATGTGATGTCGCTGCTGATCGACGAACCTCGGCCTGCGTTTCCCTTCCTGTGCCTGACTGTATCCGGTGGTCACACGATGCTGGTGCTTGTTCGCGGTATTGGCGAGATGGAGCTGCTGGGGACTACCATCGACGACGCGGCCGGTGAGGCCTTTGACAAGATCGGCAAAATGCTCGGACTCACATTTCCCGGCGGGCCGGAAATCGACCGCCTCGCAGCACAGGGGCAAGCTGTTTTTAAGTTTCCGGTGAGCAAGGCCGGAGGCCATAACTTTAGTTTTTCGGGACTGAAAACCAGCGTACTTTATTTCCTCAAAAAGATGACAGCCGAGGACCCGGATTTTATCCACAAAAATCTTCAAAACCTCTGCGCTTCCGCACAGGCAACCATCATCGAAATGCTGACGCGCTCGCTCATGGGGCTGGCCAAGGAAATGAATATCAGCCAAATCGGTATTGCAGGAGGTGTCTCGGCGAACCGCGGCCTTCGAAACAGAATGGCGGAGCTAAGCGAGAAGCATGGATGGCAAGTTTATTTTCCGGCGCTGCAGTACTGTACGGACAATGCCGCGATGATCGGCATCACGGCATGGCACAAATTTCAGGGTCAAGTTGCTTCCGGTTTGGATGTATCTGCACTGGCAAGGTATCCGCTACCGCAAGCGGTTCGGGATAAGGGTTCAGGGGCGTAAGCGCTGGATTGTACCAATGGGTGGGTAGATCACCAGATTGGTCTCAGCCGGCTGAGGATTTCTGCGATAGACAGCAGGCTTTGCTTTCCGCAACGCTTTGATTTTATTATTAAGAAATGTCTCAAATGCGGTCAGCTCTTCCGGTGCACCGTATATATCTGTAATCGTCTTGTCCACTCCATTGAGCCGGATACTCAGCGTGCGTACCGCCAGATCCGGCAGATCTTCGCCAACCTGAGGATAGCGGTCCGACAGCTTGTCGATATGCAGGGCCATCGCTCTGGCTTTAATGTCGGGCCAAAGATCTTCTTTGCTTAATTCCAGTACTTCCGCTCCGCGCCCGGTAAGTTCTGTGGATTGCCCTGAAAGTGAGTAATCTTTGAGCTCGTAAGCCCCTTCTGCACTGAGCTTAAATTCAAAAGCATCGCAGAAGCCAAAACAGGTTGACTGTTTGTACAATAACACCAGACCTTGATCCGGATCGGGATTCAGCGGCTGGATGTCGGATGGATTGCAGCTGCTGATAAACAGGAAAATACCTGCTACGGCTAAGTGATAAATAATTGTTTTCATTGGATAATAATTGAGGTGATTGAATAAGGATTACCACCATCTATTCGACAAATCGTCAAAAGTTATCTCTTATCCTTCAGTTCATCATCAATAAAAAAATAGTGGCGCAATTCAGCTTTATAAAAAATTAATTAACATCGTTGGATTCGAATCCTGGACAATAAAAATCTAAAGTTTTGAATTGCTTTCATTTTTAAGCTAAAAGTATCTTTGCGATACTATTGTCAATATTCGTTGTGAACCACAGTAGCGCTTTAACGTCATTATGGACAATTAAATGCTTATTCTTATGAAAAACTTGATCTATTCTGCTACCCTGTTTATATTGTCCGCTTCTTCCTTAAATTCTCAATGCATGGTTAAGCATTTCATGAATGAGGATTATGAGGATAGTTACATAGAATCAAAAAGTAAACTAATTGCTGGAACATTAGAAACAAAAACATCTCTTACAGTAGCTTTTACATTTTCCAGTTCGGGCAACCTTGATATTCATTTTGCTTCAATTCATAAAAACATGCTTTCCCAAAGTTCAGGCGATGCAGTTTATTTGGTATTTAACGACAGCATAGTTGAAAAACTTTTGGTAACAAAAGACAAGGTTTCACAACTAACATCTTCAGGTAATTCATGGATCATATTTAATTCATTCCCTATAAATAAAAATATTGCTGATAAATTAAGGTATATTGGCCTGAAATCTGTCAAGGTCGGAATAACTGAATATGCCGTTAATAAGTCAGGAAACAAGAAACTGATTGCATTACTGAATTGTATAAATAAAAAGAAGTCAGCGTTGTAACGAAAAGGTAATCGCCTTAATTGACAGGAAAGAGTGAATAAAACGTCACCAGATTTTCAACTAATTTTGTTTTAATGGTTTCAAGAACCATTCGCCAATGCTTACCATTCAATCCAGAATTAAAATCCCCGAAGGGGTGTAATATTTGTAGCATCCGGCTCAGCCCGATGCAATAGTAAGTGGCAAATTGTAAAGAGCAAATTTATTTTCGTTGAAAATTGCGGGCACATTTTTTCCAATGACGCATTTTCATTCTCCAATGCTTACCATTCAATCCAGAATTAAAATCCCCGAAGGGGTGTAATTTTTGTAGCACCGGGCGAAGCCCTAAGCAATAGTAAGTGGCAAAGAGCAAATTTATTTTCGTTGAAAATTGTGGGCACATTTTTTCCAATGACGCATTTTCATTCGCCAATGCTTACCATCCAATCCAGAATTAAAATCCCCGAAGGGGTGTAATTTTTGTAGCACCGGGCGAAGCCCTAAGCAATAGTAAGTGGCAAAGAGTAAATTTATTTTCGTTGAAAATTGTGGGCACATTTTTTCCAATGACTCATTTTCATTCGCCAATGCTTACCATTCAATCCAGAATTAAAATCCCCGTAGGGGTGTAATTTTTGTAGGACCGGGCGAAGCCCAAAGCAATAGTAAGTGGCAAAGAGCAAATTTATTTTCGTTGAAAATTGTGGGCACAATTTTTCCAATGACTCATATTCATTCGCCAATGCTTACCATTCAATCCAGAATTAAAAACCCCGAAGAGGTGTAATATTTGTAGCACTGGGCGAAGCCCGGTGCAAAGAACCAAACACCACGAATTTTTGGCGGCATTTTTGCGCGAAGTAAGCAAAAATGATGACAAAAATTGAATCACATTCTTGAGTATTAGAAATGGAATTCCATACATCGCAACACAAGAAGAATATGTTCAGCCGTAAGAGTCCGTTAAACAATTCGCCGGTTGCAATTGGCGACTTTTGAGTGCAGATTAAACAATCAAACTTCTCTTACTTTTTGTGGCCAAAAAGTAACAAAAAGACTTGCCGAAAAAAGGCGATTTTTGCTTCGCAAAACCACGGATGATTCTCGGCATAAATAGCGCTCCAGGATAACTAGGCTGGAAAGACATGCTCTACACTTATTTACTGGAAGCCTCAAATCACCGCTATCGCTGGTTTTTCGACGCTTTTAGATTGTACTTCTTGTCATACAGCGATTAATAAAATAGTATTCTATGTAGCGATGATAGAGTGTAAAATATTTTCGAGTAATTATAATATCAATGCTCTTTATAATTTATAAACAACCCCGAAGGGGTGTAATTTTTTTTCATCGGGCTTCGCCCGGTGCAATAGTAAGTGGCAAATTGTAAAGAGCAAATTTATTTTCGTTGAAAATTGTGGGCACATTTTTTTCAATAACTCATTTTCATTCGCCAATGCTTACCATTCAATCCTGAATTAAAAACCCCGAAGGAGTGAAATTTTTGTAGCATCCGGTTCAGCCCGATGCAATAGTAAGTGGCAAATTGCAAAGAGCAAATTTATTTTCGTTGAAAATTGTGGGCACATTTTTTCCAATGACTCATTTTCATTCGCCAATGCTTACCATTCAATCCAGAATTAAAATCCCCGTAGGGGCTCAATACTTGCAGCGCTGGGCTACAGCCCTAATCAATAGTAAATGGCAAATTGCAAAG
Source organism: Saprospiraceae bacterium (assembly GCA_046329325.1). Taxonomy (GTDB): domain Bacteria; phylum Bacteroidota; class Bacteroidia; order Chitinophagales; family Saprospiraceae; genus Vicinibacter. The sequence goes on along the minus strand of JAXLUU010000001.1, from coordinate 2,534,206 downwards.
AGCAAATTTATTTTCGTTGAAAATTGTGGGCACAATTTTTCCAATGACTCATATTCATTCGCCAATGCTTACCATTCAATCCAGAATTAAAAACCCCGAAGGGGTGTAATATTTGTAGCACTGGGCGAAGCCCGGTGCAAAGAACCAAACACCACGAATTTTTGGCGGCATTTTTGCGCGAAGCAAGCAAAAATGATGACAAAAATTGAATCACATTCTTGAGTATTAGAAATGGAATTCTATACATCGCAACACAAGAAGAATATGTTCAGCCGTAAGAGTCCGTTAAACAATTCGCCGGTTGCAATTGGCGACTTTTGAGTGCAGATTAAACAATCAATCTTCTCTTACTTTTTGTGGCCAAAAAGTAACAAAAAGACTTGTCGAAAAAAGGCGATTTTTGCTTCGCAAAACCACGGATGATTCTCGGCATCAATGGCGCTCCATGATAACTTAGTTTGAAAGACATGCTCTGCACTTATTCATTGGAAGCCTCAAATCACCGCTATCGCTGGTTTTTCGACGCTTTTAGATTGTACTTCTTGTCATACAGCGAATAATAAAATAGCATTCTATACAGTAGTTATCAAAGGAAAGATTTTTGATTAATTTATTGTAACAATATTTTGGTGATCTATATCAAATTTTCCATTCCGATTTTGTCAATTGACCATTGTATGGCGGCCTTGGCTGAGCAGCTTGGGACCCAACCAACGAAAGAAGCGCTTGCATCAAAAACTGTTTAAGTCTGGGAGGTGAATGAATTTGCAGGTGTGGTGAAGAGTAGGCTAAGAGTCAAAAAACAATGCCTTGACGAGTTTTTTTTGATGCAGCGGAATGAGTTGATGTTGGGTAAGCGAGCCGCCCAGCCGCGAGCTTTTCTTTGGCTTCCTTTCTTTTGGCGGAACAAAAGAAAGGAAGAATGCAAATGAGCGTTTTGTGATCGTCGATCTATTCGTTGGTAGCTTATAGCGACGTTTAATGATGGATTTATCGTTCAATCAATTCCTTTTTACTTTTTGTGGCCAAAAAGTAACAAAAAGACTTGTCGAAAAAAGGCGATTTTTGCTGTGCAAAACCACGGATGATTCTCGGCATCAATGGCGCTCCATGATAACTTAGTTTGAAAGACATGCTCTACACTTATTCACTGGAAGCCTCAAATCACCGCTATCGCTGGTTTTTCGACGCTTTTAGATTGTACTTCTTGTCATACAGCGAATAATAAAATAGCATTCTATGAAGCGCTGATAGAGTGTAAAACATTTTCGAGTAATTATAATATCAATGCGCTTTATAATTTATAAACAACCCCGAAGGAGTGTAATTTTTGTAGCATCCGGTTCAGCCCGATGCAATAGTAAGTGTCGAGTTGCAAAGAGCAAATTTATTTTCGTTGAAAATTGTGGACACAATTTTTCCAATGACTCATTTTCAATCTCCCATTCTTACCATTCAATCCAGAATTAAAAACCCCGAAGGGGTGTAATTTTTTTCATCGGGCTTCGCCCAGAGCAATACTAAGTGGCAAATTGCAAAGAGCAAATTTATTTTCGTTGAAAATTGTGGGCACAATTTTTCCAATGACTCATTTTCAATCGCCCATGCTTACCATTCAATACAGAATTAAAAACCCCGAAGGGGTGTAATATTTGTAGCACCGGGCGAAGCCCGGTGCAAAGAACCAAACACCACGAATTTTTGGCGGCATTTTTGCGCGAAGCAAGCAAAAATGATGACAAAAAAACTGCACCTTTTGCGAAGCACCAAAAATCTTTAACCTGAAATGATACAGGAATATACAATAAATACGCTTTTTTTTTTGCAAGCTAACTACCCTATCAACGCCATCGCCTCGTCAACATCCTGGACGGATCCGATGATGATAGAGCAACGCTGATGCAATTCATTGACCTCGAGATCAAGGATGCGTTCATTGTTTTCGTTGACGCTTTTTCCACCGGCTTTTTCGATGAGCATGCTCAGCGGGTTACATTCATAGAGTATACGCAATTTTCCTTCGGGATTGGAGCGGGTGGCTGGATACAGGAAGATGCCGCCGAGACAAAGGGTGCGGTGCACATCCGCAACCATGCTGCCGATATACCGCAGGGCCTTGTTTTGTCTGGCGCAATGGTCGAGATAGCGGCTGATACCGGCGCTAAAGCTTTGACTGTAGCCTTGGTTGATGCTATAGTATTTGCCGCGCTCCGGGATGCGCATATCGGGATGACTGAGACAGAACTCCCCGACACCACGGTCGTAGGTAAATCCATTGACGGATCTACCGGTGGTGTATACAAGCATTGTCGATGTGCCGTAAAGGACATAACCGGCTGCAACCAGTTCGGAACCCCTTTGACAGAAGTCTCTCTTCTCCAGGCGGCGATCCTCATGCGAAAGCCTTTTATAGATTCCGAAGATGGTTCCAACAGAGATATTGACATCAATATTGGAAGATCCGTCCAGCGGATCAATCACAACGACATAGCTTGAACGAAGTAGATTCCGGTCATAAAAGTCGATGAAGTCTTCATTCTCCTCTGAAGCCACACCTGCACAGATACCGGAATTGCGCAGGTATTCGATCATCATGTCATTGGCATAAATATCCAGTTTTTGCACGGTATCTCCCGTGGTATTGATGCCTCCGTCAAGCCCGAGTATATCGAGAAGTCCCGCTTTGTTAACCACGCGGTTGATGATTTTGGCAGCAATACCCAAATGCCGGAGCAGACCGCTAAACTCACCGGAGGCGTCCTGCATGCTTCGCTGGCCTGTGATGATAAACTCATCCAGCGTTGTCCTTCTGATCATAAATGGGGGTTTTGGCGGCAAAGTTAAGGTAATTTACCAAAGGCCGGAGTATTGCAAAACCCTGTGCCAAACTTCAATGCGCTACATTTAACCATTTGGCAGCTGAGGTGTTTACCTCTTCATTGTGAAAAATCTGTCCACACTGAATCGCTACATCGGTCAATATCGCGGCAAACTGGTGTTGGGTATTGTATTTGTATTCCTGTCCAATTTATTTCGTGTATTTCAACCACAGCTCATACGGGATGCACTGGATCAAATTGTAGACTATATCAAAAGTCCTGTTGCACAAAGACAACCTGAAGTTCTGGTGCACCAGTTGATGTATTTCGGATTGGTGGTGCTCGTATGCGCCCTGCTCATGGGCCTTTTCATGTATTTCATGCGGCAGACGCTGATCGTCATGTCCAGGCTGATTGAATATGATCAGCGGAGAGACATCTTCGCGCATTACCTGAAGCTGGACAGCACATTTTATAAAAAAAATAAAACGGGTGATATCATGTCGCGCATCAGCGAAGATGTCAACAAGGTACGCATGTATCTGGGACCTGCTTTCCTGTATGGGTTTAACCTGATCTCGCTGTTCATCGTGGTGATCTTCACGATGTTTAAAGTCAACGCAACGCTTGCTTTTTACACACTGCTGCCACTGCCTTTGCTGAGCCTGATCATCTACAAAGTGAGTAATCTGATCAACCAGCGAAGCGAAAAAATCCAGAAGCAACTCGCCAGAATCACGAGCGTTGCCCAGGAAGCTTACAGCGGGATCCGGATCATCAAGTCTTTCAACACCGCTGGTGACTGGGAGCGCTATTTTGGACGCGAAACCGGCAGGTTCAGGAACCTCAGCATGCAGCTCGCAAGGGTGGACTCTATGTTTTTTCCGTCCATGTTTCTCCTGGTTGGCATCAGCACCCTGCTGACGATTTACATCGGTGGATTGAGCGTATTTGAAGGCAGCGTGACCGCCGGCAATATTGCGGAATTCGTGATCTATATCAATATGCTGACCTGGCCTGTGAGTGCCATTGGTTGGTGCGCATCGATTATTCAGCAGGCGGAAGCGTCACAAAAAAGAATCAATGAATTTTTGAGCCTGAACCCCGCGCTTCCTCTGGCAACACAACCGGCAACAATGCCAAAAGATCTGACGATGGGTTTTCACCAGGTGGTTTTCAGCTATCCGGAAAGCGGCATTACTGCCCTTCAGGACCTGAATCTGAGTATACCGCCCGGCAGCAAAGTTGGGATCGTCGGTAGAACAGCCAGTGGCAAATCAAGTCTTGCCGAACTGCTCCTGAGGATGTATGACCCGCAAAAGGGAGCCGTGACAATTGGTGGCATCGACTTACGACAGTTGAACCCTCACGAGCTAAGGAGACACATAGCCTATGTTCCGCAGGATGTATTTCTGTTTTCGGATACTGTCGCAGGTAATATATTATTCGGCACATCGGAAGTCAGCGCTAATCCAGCAACAATGCGTGAGATGGCACGCATCGCGGCAGTAGAAGAAGAGATCATGTCATTTCAGGATCAGTATGACACCATCATCGGAGAACGTGGCGTCACCCTTTCCGGGGGGCAGAAACAAAGAATCAGCATCGCGAGAGCCCTGATGAGAGATGCGCCGATTGTGATCCTTGATGACTGCCTTTCCGCTGTGGACAATATCACCGAGGAACAGATATTCCATGCGCTGCTGCCGCTCCTCGAAGGCAAGACGCTGCTCCTCATCACGCACCGTATCGCACAAACGCGCTTCATGGACCGTATTTTGGTAATGAGTGACAGCCAAATCATCGAAGAAGGTACATACGATCAGCTCATTGAGGCGGGAGGCTTTTTCAAAAAACTTTACGACATAGAGACAGACTCCCAACGTCAGGCCGCCAGACTGCTGGCATGATCACACCGGATAGACCCCGATTTTTCCATGCTAACAAAAGACAAGTCATAGTTCAAAATTGCGTCGCACGGGACTGACCTTTTCAAGTGACTGATATTCAAATAATTGAACTAATTCCAAACCTAAAAGTCACCGTGTTTTAAGCGACTGGAGTGGCTACGCAGGGCATGGCCTTAACAACGAGGTGATGATTTTTATCAGTTTGACTATTTTTACTAGGCGAATTAACCAATTTTTAATCCATGGACAAGAATATCGAAATCGTTTATTCGAATAAAATGCGTGCCGGCAGAAAGCGTACCTATTTTTTTGATGTCAAGAAAACCAAAGGCTCCGATTTTTATATTTCAATTTCAGAAAGTACGCGCAAACTGAATGGCGAAGGATATGACAAGCACATGATCTTTCTGTATAAAGAGGATTTTAACCGTTTTGTCGAATGCCTTCAGCAAGCAGTCAATGAAGTCAAGACGAACTTATTGCCTGATTTTGACTATGATGCATTTACACACCGGGAACCGCTACAGGATCGAACCAATGGGGATTCCGATCTTTCGGACGAAAACAGCATGAGCTGGTAATCACGGGCTTCAGCCTTCAAGTTCGTCAATTTCCAGATTCATCAGAAACTGTCGTAATTCAGCCAGATCGTGCGCCTGACGATGGGTCTCACAGACATTGATTCCGGTCATCAAAATCTCCCTGCATGTCAAGGTCTGACCCGTCTGCTTGTAAAGGCTGGCCAGATGATAATACAGACCAGTGTAAAGCGGATCCTGTCTCCTTAATTCTTCCATTAATTCGATGGCCGCGATGGCGTTGCCCTCCCCCTCATACTCTTTGGCGAGCGCAAAGAGTACAAAGCTGTTTTGGGGGTCTTCAGACCGCATGAATTCAAGTTGTGATTTGCGATTCAAGGCTTGGTATTATCGTTCGGGCGCAAATTATGAACTATCTTTGACCCCAAGGAAAGGTTTATGAATTTACTTGTCTGTATCAGCAAAACACCCGATACTACCTCCAAAATTGCCTTCGATGATTCCGGTAAAAAACTGCTGGAAGACGGAGTTCAGTTTATTCTCAATCCATATGATGAATGGTACGCTTTGGTGCGCGCCATTGAATTAAAGGAACAGTTTGGAGGGCAGGTGGACGTCATTCATGTAGGCGAAGCTTCCTCCGAAATGATCATCAGGAAGGCACTGGCAATTGGCGCCGATGCTGCATTTAGAGTGGATATGATACCAGCCGGCTCCTGGGATACCGCGTCTCAGATTGCCGCTTTTGCGAAGACACGAAATTACGATCTGATTCTTCTCGGCAAGGAGACCATTGACTACAATGGCTCGGAGGTTGGATCGATGCTAGCCGGCATATTGGATCTGCCCTATATTGCTTATGCCACCAAACTAACCATCGACGGCCAAATTGCCACACTGGAATCAGAAATTGAAGGAGGAATAGCCTTATCCGAAGTCCACATTCCCATGGTGCTTAGCTGTGCCAAGGGTATTGCCGAACAGCGAATCCCTAATATGATGGGCATTATGAATGCCAAAAAGAAACCCCTGGAAGTAGTGTCTCCAACCGATGTTCATCAGCATATCATACTTGAAAGATTTGAACTGCCACCCGCAAAATCATCTGTAACCATGATTGCGCCAGATGATATTGACAAACTTGTAGACATCTTTCATTCAGATTTGAAAATTATATAATCACACCGATCCATGATTCTCGTACTTACTGAAATATTTCATCAGCAAATCAAAAGAACCAGCCTTGAATCCCTTACACTCGCAGCACAACTGGCCAAAGTAACCGGGTCCAAAGTCAAGGCACTTTGCATCGGTGACGGAACGCCTGCTTTTGATCTCGGTGATTATGGTGCTGATGAAGTGCTCGTGATCAGCGACAGCGCCTTCCTGGAGAATGACCAACTCTGCGATTTGATCTGCCGCACGGCGACCAGGGACAATGCATCGTATGTGATACTTTCCCTCAACAGTACCGGAAAAAGCACCGCTGGACTGGTTGCAGCTAAACTCAACAAAGGATTAATCTCCGGAGTAAGCGGAATGAACACCAATTCGGACAATCCGCTTTTTAAGAAAAATGTATTCTCAGGCAAGGCCTCAGCCTGGTATTCCGTTGATCAACATGGTGCCGTTCTGGCTACACTTCCGAACGCGCTCAGTCCGGTGTCAGGTCAGGGCAAACAGGCGAGCATCACTACCACCAATAGCGAATGCACAACTTCCAAAATTAGAAGAATCGAACGCAGATTACAGGCTGGCAAGACGCCTTTGGCCGAAGCTTCTGTGGTAGTCTCTGCAGGCCGCGGCATGAAAGATCCCTCCAACTGGGGCATGATCGAAGAACTCTCGGACATTCTAGGCGCGACCACAGCCTGCTCCCGCCCGGTAGCGGATGCCGGATGGAGGCCTCATCATGAGCACGTTGGCCAAACCGGATTGGCGATCAGACCCAACGTCTACGTAGCCATCGGCATTTCAGGAGCAATTCAGCACCTTGCGGGTGTCAACAATTCGCGTAAGATCATCGTCATCAACAAAGACCCGGAAGCGCCGTTCTTTAAGGCAGCTGATTATGGAGTCTGTGGCGATCTCTTCGAGATCGTACCAAAGTTAAATGAGGCGCTTAAAAACTTTAAAAGCAAATCATAATTTATACATTTGCCCCGAAGGCAGGTTATGGAAAAGATCGAACTTGAATTGATCGCACTCTCGCACAGCGTCACGCAGACGCAGAATTATGCCGTGGTACTAGGTGAAGTCGAAGGCAAGCGCAGGCTACCTATCGTAATAGGTGGCTTTGAAGCACAGGCTATTGCCGTTGTCATGGAACGAATGAATCCCAACCGACCACTAACCCATGACTTGTTCAAAAATACACTTTCCGCTTTTAGTATAGACATTCGTGAAGTGATCATCAACGACCTGGTGGAAGGAATATTTTTTTCCAAAATTATCTGCGACCGGGACGGAGACATCATGGAGATCGATTCGCGCACCTCGGACGCACTCGCGATGGCTGTGCGCTTCAATTGCCCGATCTATACTTATGAATTCATCATGGAGGGCGCAGGGGTCATCATGGATGAGAATGAAGAAGGTGAAACGGCCAGAACCAGCAAAATATCTTCAGGAGCTCCGGTGTCTTATGAAAAATATTCTACCGAAGAACTCAACAAACTGCTTTCCAAAGTTATCGCAGAAGAGGATTACGAAAAAGCCGCATTAATCCGCGATGAACTAAACCGCAGAAAGTAGATTCTGCAGTAAATACTCACATCTGTTCAATCATTATTCGTACACCTTCCATTGAAGCAACTTTGGTATTGAAGCCCAAAAATGCATCCAATAGAAAAATTCCATGCAAATAATACCGTCCTAATCCTTTTTCTTCCGCTTGATCTTGAAGAGATCGACTACCTCTTTCTCGGTGAGAAATTCGAACTCGGTAAAGGTGCTGCTGACAAATTTTTTGACATCCTGATATTCTTTGCTTCGCTTGTCCTTATAAAACGCTAGCAGCTTACTAATGTAATTCATACCCATGGATTCCAGCTCCTGGTTGAATGCGGAATTGTCAAAGATATTCATGTATGCACCAAAAGTCCTGGATAAATCAAAGAAGCTCAAATATTCTCCTTCCGTCAGATTTTCAACCACATGTCTGAATTCTTCAGCGATCATCATTCGCAGACATTCATTGATCTGAGACATGCCCTCGTATTGCGCATAGAAAGCATTTACGGCATCAAGACTGTCTTCATGAACAAAACCTTTGTGGTGAATCGTCTCCATCAGTTTATAGTAGCGCGATAAATCATCCTGAATACTCGAATCAAGCATTGAAGCAAAACGGAGATCAGTAATAGAACCGAAGCGCATGCCTTCTCTATAATTCTTTTTAAGAAATGAGAAGTACAATTGGTTAAATTGCGGGTTGGACTTTCTCACATCGTTCAGAACCTTGGCAAGATGTGCATCTTCCTGTTGTCCAAGCTCAATAAAATTGGCGACGATGGAAAGCAAGTCGACAAATTCTGGTTCCTGGTACAAACTGCTATTCGACATGAGTTTATGGAGTTCTGCCGTATAGCTGTCATGTTTACAGCGAAATGCAATTCGCTTGAGCAGAAAATTTTTCAGGCTTTGTTCTTCTACCTGCAACTCCGAGACTGTTTGAGGAAAATGTGCACAGTAAAAGTTGTAGTGAGAAAACTGGTTGCTATAACGATGCAACATGTTAGAACGCTCCTGCATGTCGTTGAGCCTTACATTGCGCATGCTCTGGAAGAACGCTTTGACTTTTTTATTTTCGATCCGGTCAAGCAGGCTCGCAATCCAGATGTCGCTGCTGAGGGCAAAACCAACCTGTATTGTTTGCCCGATTCGCTGTTTGATCACATCGAAGTTAGCAGATTCAGCAATCGCCAGTACAATATCCTTAAAATGATCTTGCGGACGATTGTATTTCATATTTTCTTCACTGTAAGTCCCGCGCAAGACACTGTAACCCAGTATCCTGGGCAGAAATAATCCTTCAAAGGCGGGATTGAGGATCACCTTTTCGAGTTCCATGAGCTGCAATGGATGGTGCTCGGCCACCTCTTGATAAATCTCTGCGATCAAAGGTTCATAGGTCTCCTGCAGCACCTTATAGGATTCGGGACTTTCGTCATCGAGATATTGGGCGAGTTCATCGGAATTCTGAATAAGTCCGGCCAACTCGGAAATGCGCTCTTTATAATCGTCGGTGAGATTCTGTAACATATCCTTGTTTATTGGTTTTAAATGAGAAACCCAGGTAGGAATATGCGCCTACCCAGGTCATTTTATTCTTTAAAAAACAAATATCGCTTTAAATTATTATCGAATTAAAGAATGATAAAAGAATTATATTTCGAAATTAAAATAATATCGAAATATTATTCCTCAGCACTGGCTGCATTCTCTGATTCAGCACCCCCTGCTGCAGTACCTTCATCAGCACTTTCAGCGATTGGTTCAGTAGTTTGAGCCTCCGCAGAAACCTCTTCCACAACTTCCTTCACCTTTTTCTCGCGGGTTACGGAATTCAGTTTCGCATGAAAATCAGAGATTTCCATCAGGTTTTTATTGACGGCTTCCTGGATCTTGCCTTCCTTCTTGTTGATCCACTCGGCAAGTCTTGCATCGGCAACTTCTTGCGTGATGGCACCTTTGGTCACACCCATTTGCAGGTGTTTCTTAAACATGACCCCCTTATATCTGAGGATCGCGCGAACAGTATCTGTCGGCTGGGCCCCTTTCGTAATCCATTCATAAGCCTTTTCGCGGTCGATTTCGATCTGCGCAGGCTTTGAAATTGGATTGTACATTCCTAGTTTTTCGATAAATCTACCATCTCTCGGGGCACGGGCATCCGCAACAACGATGTGATAATAAGGTGCTTTTTTGCGTCCGTGACGCTGCAGTCTGATCTTGACGGCCATTTTTGCTAAATTTTTAAGGTTAGATAATGATTTGGGCCTGGGCTACCTCACCCGGATAAACCGGCCATGACAGCTTTAGCGGCGCAAAGATAGGCCAAATTCAATTAATTAGAAAGTTTTTCAAAACACACCGCCTATTTCCAAGTCATTTACCGGGTTCCAATACAACCCCAAATCTGCCTTGCGATAATAAAGTCACTGCCAATTGACAATTTAATATTTCATTGTATCAAAAATCGTCGTATAATTATAACATTATGAATCTTTTATATATTATATATTTATAACTTTTCTATTCCTTAAATTATTCAGCTCAATGTCCGGGGCGTCTTACAGTATAAGGCTTTCCTCCGGACCTGCCTTGGCACTCTGGAGCTTCAACACCTCGTAAACCATATCCGTGAGACGGTCAAAGGCTTTTAGATCAGCTCCGCGAAGAATCTCATCTCGTATATGTATGCTCAAATAGTAGTTGACGCCATCCATATAAAATTGATGGTTTTGAAGACACAATTGACGCACATCATTGGTGAAATATTGACGGATAACGGGCTCAAATTCGCCACTCAGAAGGAATGAATCCGAAAATTGAATATCCTCTGAAAAATCAATGTCTCTCCTTCCGAACCACTCCGCTAATATGGAAAAAAATCCTTCCGGTGAAAGCTTGAATTCCGGAAGACCGAGAAGTTTGCTGTCATAAAGCTTGACCGTCTGCCGGAAACGTCTGTGGCTATTCCCTGATGAGATGGTATATTCATAGTCAAAGAGATAGACATTTTCCTGAAGATTTTTCATGGAAATCATATTGCGTATGGTTCTTTGGTTACCATAACGAAAGAGTTTAAAACCAGACATCTGATCGATGAGACCCAGATCATGCACTTCCTGAAAATCCATATTCTTCTGAAATGCATATTCGCGCATTTCATCTTTTCTTCGCGATTGTTCGCCTGAGAGGGCGTCGATGATTCTCCTGATCCGCTTACCTAACATTTTACAATGGAATATTGCCGTGCTTTTTCCTTGGAAGCTGATCTACCTTGTTAACCAGACTTGCAAATGCGCGGATCAGTTTGAACCGGGTTTGAGATGGTTCAATAACCTCGTCAATAAATCCCCGTGCGGCTGCATGATAAGGGTTTGCAAATTTGTCTGCGTATTCGCGCTCTTTTTCTAAAAGAGCTGCTGCAGGATCATCTGCGCTTTCAATTTCTTTCTTAAAAATGATCTCGCTTGCACCACGTGCACCCATCACGGCGATCTCTGCACTTGGCCATGCGTAATTAAAATCAGATCCGATATGTTTGCTATTCATCACATCATAAGCTCCCCCGTAGGCCTTGCGAGTAATCAGGCATATACGCGGCACTGTGGCCTCACTGAATGCATACAGCAGCTTGGCACCATTGGTGATGATCCCATTCCATTCCTGGTCCGATCCAGGAAGGAAACCTGGAACATCCTCAATGACCAGTAGAGGGATATTGAAACAATCACAGGTTCTGACGAATCGGGCACCTTTTTTGGAAGCATTAACATCCAGACAACCTGCAAGCACCATCGGTTGATTGGCAATAACCCCAATACACCTTCCGGCGATTCTTGCAAAACCTACAATGATGTTACCGGCATATTCTTCGTGTATTTCAAAAAATGATTCATCATCTACGAGTGAAAGAATGATCTCTTTCATATCATAGGGCTGATTGGGGCTGACAGGAATCAAATCTGCCAGGCCGGGCCGGCGCTCATCTGCTGCTTCATATTCAAGATCCGGAACGCGCTCTTCACAGTTTTGCGGCAGATAAGCAAGTAACTTTTTAATTTGAGCAATGCACTCCACATCATTGGCAGACGTCAACTGGGCAACACCGCTTTTGCTGGCATGCGCATGGGCGCCACCCAGATCCTCGGAGCTGATTTCTTCATTGGTAACCGTCTTGACGACATTAGGCCCGGTGACAAACATATATGAGCTGTGCTCAACCATGAGAATGAAGTCTGTAATGGCTGGTGAATACACGGCGCCACCGGCACAGGGTCCCATGACCGCTGAGATCTGCGGAATCACACCCGACGCTCTGACATTGCGGTAGAATATATCCGCATACCCGCCGAGCGACCGAACTCCCTCCTGTATCCTGGCGCCACCAGAATCATTCAGGCCAATCACTGGCGCACCATTACGCATGGCTAGGTCCATAAGGCGACATATTTTTTCGGCATGGGTCTCTGACAATGAGCCGCCAAATACCGTAAAATCCTGTGCAAACACATAGACTAGCCGCTGGTGAACGGTTCCGTAAGCAGTGAGCACCCCATCCCCGTAAAACACCTGTTCATTCATTCCAAAATCTGATGTGCGGTGAGTGACCAGCGCCCCCAATTCTTCCATGCTGCCGGGATCAAGCAATAATTCTACACGTTCTCGAGCGGTAAGCTTACCTTTTGCATGTTGAGAATCAATACGCTTAGACCCGCCACCCTGCGCAGACAATCGAAGCTTATCACGCAATTCGTCGATCTTCTTTTGCATCATAGTGAGGCGAAGTTAAGATAGAAATGAATTTGGCTATCGCTTTTATGAACACAATAAGTGGGCTTGGATTCCAACCTCGATAACCGCAGCATGACCTCGTGACACCCTCGAAAACCAAATTCATACCATACATTATCATCCATGATCATCTTATTACAATCGACTTTGTGTATACATCCAATTCGTTGCGTGCAGTATTGCATTCTTCATGCACTCACGATTGAAATTCCTATTTGGCTGATATCGTCCCCTGAAATTGATAGACGACAATAGATATTATAAAGTCAAAATAAATCTGGTGAGTTGTGGTATTTGCACTTGATGATAGACAAAAGATTAACTTGAACAAATGCAAATTCAACAAATCCAACGCTACCTAAACTTTCGAAAAAACATACTGATCCAAAGATCCAACTTCGACTACTTGCCAAGCCTGGCAACATAAAATCCTATTGATATACAATTAAAAGTTTGGATTGTGTAAAGCGACCTGAAGAATTATGGATTTTGACGCAGTAAATATACTTACCGTCAGGGAGGCCACTGGTATCCAGCAATAGAGTGTGTTCGCCTTGTTGTAACAATCCAAAATCTGAATTGCATATAGACTGTCCTGAAGGAGACAACAGGTCAATTGTTACAATCGATGCAGTACTGAGACTTAGCGGGATTGAAGTCTTCATTTGGCATGGATTGGGATAATTCTGCCTGATCTGAAATTGCTGAAGAGTAAGGGCATCAACTCCGAGACTTCCGGCATTGCAATAGGCATCCCACTGCAATGTAAAGCCTTTGGTGATATCACCTGTTATCGTAGACATCTCAGTGGCAGTGCCGTCAGAGAATACATTATCGCTTTTGTTAAATGTATAACCGCTCATGCCTTTGGTATATCCGTATTGTGTTGCACCATTAACCTGTTCAACAACACTCCCAGTACCTTCGGGAAATGCGATCTGACTAATCAGTAGAGAATTTCCATTGGCATCGTAAATATGCACATGAATATGTGTAGCCCTGCCGGTATACCAACCTGGAAAAATTGATTTGAATGCTACCCTGCCTTGACTGTCCGTAACCTGACGGCCGCGTAGAAAGTCCTGATTAGTAAAATCAGGCTTTTGCATTTGAGTTCCACCGTATTGTGAATAGTATCCATCCTTGTCACAATGCCAGATATCAACGACAACGCCCGGGACGACATTGCACCCGTTGACATTGTATACCGTAATATTGATATCGAACGTTATTCCAGTGCGCGTGCCTGTAATATCAGTGCGAACCAGTTTGGCTGGAGTTAGCGTGGGAAAAGGACCCGCAGTCTCAGAACTCGCAACAGTGCATGCCTGGGCTTCATTTTGTGTTAGTACTGATGGTGCAACAAATGCCATGCCTACAAAACCGAGGCTTTTTTTGATAAAACTTTTTCTTTTCACGTTAAAAAATTTATTGTTAATTATTATTTAATTCAATCGTTAGTAAGATGGCAAACTCTGTCAGTGCTTCAAATTCTGCATTTTGCAATTCATTATAATATATTGAATCACCCTGATTCAACAATCTTTCTTCGAATTCAAAACTTCCACAAAGACAGGTTACAAAAAGAGATGCTTCTTTTTTTAATACTAGCTTGCTCTTAATACGGCTGTCGAATACACCCATTTTCCAATGATTCATTAGTCCGGCTCCGAATAACATGTTCTTCGATTCCAATTTAAAACTTGTCTGCGCAGGCTGATCCAAATTGTCAGCATCAGCAAAGAAATGAAAGGCATAAAATACAATGTCACGATCAAAACCATTAATGCACTGAAATTCACACGCTTCAATTGTAGGACAGAACATGAGCTCTTCAGGTGCAATCTTGTATTGGTTGCCTGTTGAATCACAGAGATCCAGAGACCCGATAAATGGTAAAAAAAATAGACCATTACCTTGTACTCTTGTACTCCAGACTGATCCGGAATGAAGTATAATTTGTGACATTTCTAACCTATGGCCGGCACATGTTAAAAACGATTGAAACTTCTCATTCCGTTCTGAGCTTCTCCGCTCTGCTGCAACAAATTCTGTAAGATATATTGAAGCAGAAGTTAATACGTGATCGATCATTGGTTGGTTTGCGAAAATTGTTTGTCAGAATAATTTGATAAAACCGATAAGAATTGTGACGTAATCCTAAATAAAAAAATAATCCCTAATCAATTTAGCCTCTATGAATATGTAAGTAACAACTTATCCAAATGTACTATCTCTGCTTCAGAAATAAAAGTTTTAATTTAAATACAATATATTATATATAGTAATATTCTGTTTTTCATATATATATGCTTTATTATAGCTCGAAATAAAATGATCCAATGAATGTTCTCTTTGAAATGAGCATAATGTCCTTTCCAAAAAGAAGGATCCTCTTCTGAAGATATTGAATACAACCTTCAATCAGAGATAAAATGCATCCTTTCTACATCACGCTCATCGGATAGGCAAATGGCAACCTTGGAAGAATTACAAGGTCAACCCGATTTCAGGAATAAAGCTTTGGAGAATAGAATTAATCAAAGGACTTGCCACAAAAACGGAAGGCCAGCGGGCTGAATCCAATTCAAGCTTCCAGGCATGTAGTCCGATGACCGGCGCAGCACCCTCCTGTTCCGCTCCGTATAAATAATCATTGCGAACAGGCATACCCACAAAGGCAAGCTGTGCACGGATTTGATGATAACGCCCAGTCTTCAGGCCGACTTTCAGCAGGCTATATCCACCCGAACTTCCAAGTGTCTCGTATTCCATAATGCATGGCTTTGCGTTGCGAGGCGCCTTCCCTGCAAAAATCCAGGCACGAAAACTCTTTGGATCCTTGATATGATAATGAGTAAGTGTTTCTTTAGGCTTGGAAGGCAAACCGCATACAACAGCTAGATAAGTTTTGAAGACATGTTCTGAATCCCATTCTTGCTGAAGTTGTGTCAATATATTTCTCCTACGAGCAAATAATACCAAACCACTGGTAGGCCGGTCAATGCGATGCACAGGAAATAATCGATCACGTATGGGATTAATTTTAGAAATATGATCGCTCAGCCAGTTGCATAAATCCGGGTGTCCAAAGCGATCTGGCTCTGTCTGCAAACCACATGGTTTATTTACGGCGATGAGTTCGCGCGATTCGTGGATAATTTCTGGAACAGCTGTATCATCGAATAAGACTGACATCACCTTGCAGATTAGCCAACTCACCGTTGTTCCATTCCAAAATCAGCTGGTAGACATAGACCCCAGGATTAAGCCCTTGTCCTTTAAATTGTCCATTCCAGCCTTCAATATCAATATTAGGTTGAAAGTTGTCTTTATGAAAAACAAGTTCTCCCCAACGATCAAAGATCTGAAGCAAACGTACTTGTTTATAACTGCCCGGAGCTGCTATTGGATAGAAATAATCATTGATTCCATCGCCGTTGGGACTGAACACATCAGGCACCCAAATTCCGCGTTTGATAACTTGAATCCGGATAGAGGCAGTGGCGGTACATCCATTCTTATTCGTAATCGTAACCGTAAAAACAGTTTCTTCATCGAGTGCAATCGTTGTTGGATTGGGACAATCCGCACAACTAAGTTTGTCAGAAGGAGACCATTCAATGGTCGCAATTGAATCAGCAGGAATTGTGGTTGCAAAAATTAATGTCAGCCCATTTCCTGCATCAACACTGGCAGAAGGCGGAAGGCTAACCGAAACGGCGGACGGCTGATCAATTGTGAAGTTACTGCTGGTCTCACATCCGTTTTTATCGAGCACCTTGAGTGTATGTAGTCCGGGACTAATATTGGATACAGGCAACCCTGAGATAATATTGCCATCCAATTCATATTGATAAGGCCCGATTCCACCTGTCACTAGAATTTTATTAAGTGATGCAATGTCGCCTTGACAACGGGGTTGGTCAAGGCTTGTTTCCATATTGGTAGGCACATTGGTTATTTCGTTCACTTGTACAGAATCGATAACCGAACAACCATTACGTCCGGTTACTGAAAGGACATACCACCCTGCTTTTGTAGCATTCGCCTGAAATCCATTGTTAATGCCTGACAGGCCTCCCGGCGGACCACTCCAAAGGAGTTGGAAAGGTGGTGTACCGATAATATTACCTTTAAGAACTACTGATCTGATTTTGCAAGTGAGATCTATCGGGACATCCATCAAAAGTGATGGAACTTGTCGGTCTTCAGCAACCTGAATATTAGCTGAAGATTCA
Source organism: Saprospiraceae bacterium (assembly GCA_046329325.1). GTDB lineage: Bacteria > Bacteroidota > Bacteroidia > Chitinophagales > Saprospiraceae > Vicinibacter. The sequence goes on along the minus strand of JAXLUU010000001.1, from coordinate 2,517,173 downwards.
CAATGATTTAGCGTGTCTGTTATTTTTAATTGGTATCGTCCGGCGAGTGATGCCTTGACCATGTTGAGCGAAGAATCTCCATTCAACTTGCCGTTGACTGTAGTCCACAGATACTGATATCGAACTCCTGCTGAGGACCCCGTTGAATTAAGGTCAACCTGATTTTTGGAGCACGTGAGCGTATCTGGAATCAGGATGATTGTAGTCGGCTTGACGGTATCAATGGCGACCATAATTTCATCGGTATTTTTGCATCCGTTGCCTGCAGTTACCTCTAGTATATATAGACCAGCTCCAGTAATGACAATGTCTTTGGGATCTCCGGTCCCGACAAATTTGCCGTTCATGGTTGACCACAAATAAATTGGTTGATTGCCGGTAGCATTGGCGCTTCCATTTGCCATGACATTGGTTATCCTGCAGTCCAGTTTGAGGTCAGGTCCGGCGTTGACTTTTGGTCTGACTGTATCGATGCTCACGGAAACACTCGATTCTGCAGTACACCCGTTGGATTGATCTGTAACGATAATAATGTATTTTCCTGGTAATATGATGTCGGGATTTGGCTGGTTGGCTCGATTGACAGGCTGACCCAGATCTGACGTCCATTGATAGCTAAGATTTCCACCAGTTGAAGCAGATGCTTTGGCATTGAGCGTGATGAGCATATGCGCGCAGTCAGTGTATCTGCCGGATCAATCGCTACACTGGGCTTGTTTGCATCGTTGATGACATTTATTTGTGCGGTATCCATGCAGCTATTGGAGAGATCCGTAAGAATGAGAAAATACTTACCGGCTTTATCTGCAATGACCTGACTTCCGGAGTTTGAACCCCTGATCTTGCCATCCGGCGTTGACCATTCAAATTTGAATCGCACACCTGAGCTGGAAGCACTGCCGTCGATGGTAATTGTACTGTCACTGCATTTCAGGATTAAATCATTACCCAGGACGGCATCAGGCTTAATTATATTTTCAAAAACTTCTACGGAATCTGTAACGCTGCAGTGATTGGTAGTATCTTCAATCATAATGTAGTAGATACCTCTTTTTGCTGCGACAGCTTTCAAATTACTATTGCTTCCGTTGATGATTCCGCCTTGCGAACGCCATTGTATTCGCAATTTGGAATTATTGCTTTGTGCATCCAGAATTACACTTGTTTTACTACAGGTAATCGTATCGGGATTGATCAGGCTAAGCGACGGAAATGCCCTGGTATCTTGAACGATTAAAGTGTCTGAACTGGCGCATCCGTTGGCCTGATTGACAATACGTAGAATTACTTTACCTCCTGTACCTGCAAACTTATTTTTAAGGCTGTCCTCAATAACATTTTGCCCGTTTGCCAAGGTCCAGAAATATCGCACAGAAGATGGGTTATTGGTTACACTGGGTATTATTTCTACGATGTCTTGAATGCAATCAATGGTAAGATCACCTCCAAGTTGAACGATGGGTCTGAGTGTATCCGTTTTTACAGACCAGTAAGCAGTATCTGTACACTTATTCTTCTTATCCTGTATGACGAGTTGGTAGGTTCCGGTTTGGCCTGATTGAATATTAGGACTTTGATGACGACCAGTGGCATCAGGCAACTTCCAGTCAAGAAGGTACTTCGATGTATCAGGAATACTGCTGAGCAAGTTGGCCTGTTTTCTGAGACAATCCAGAATGGTGTCACCTGTAATTGAGACAACAGGTGAAATGGTGTCTGCATTGACGGTCTTCTCAAGTTCCAGTTTACACCCGGAGGTTACATCTGTAATGGTGACTTTGTAAGAATTGGCCTTATTAACGACAACACTTTCTGAACCTAATCCAAATAGAATATCTCCTGCAGGACTCCAGTCATAAGTGTATACGCCACTTCCGGAAGTCATATTGACACTAATATTAACCGAATCAGGCTTACAGTTGGCTGTCCCATCCGCACTCATAATTCCTTCAAGTTTATCGGGCGCATCAAAGTCAATACTAGCCTCCTTTTCGCAATGGGTCGATCCGTTATCATATTTGACTTTAATGGTATACGTGCCAGACCCCCTGGCCTTGGCTGTCAGCCCGTTGGTTGAAATAAGAGTCCCTCCGACGGTTGACCACTCGTAGGTTATTTTGTTGCCACCGCTGGATCCTGTGGCAAACAGGTCAAATATATCGGATGAACATTTCGGTTTTAAAGGGATCGTCAGCTTGGCTGTCAGGTCTACAATCTCAATTTCAACCTCGTCTTCATCGATACACTTTTCATAAAGGGCAATGTCATCCAGCGCAAAATCGTTACCGTAGCTTACCCCGGTCACTTCAGCGACACAGATGGTGGCAGATCCACTGGTAGCCTTAAAACAGGCCATCATCTGGGTCCAGTCGCACATCCCTCCGACCTGTCCTCCGCCAATGGGATTTCCGTTGACCGATATCTCGAGAATAGAAGGAGCGACTGGAAATACGAGCATAGAGTATAATTCAAACTGATAGCTGTTACCGGGAATTACAGGTACAGTCTGGCACCATACCTTTTTGCCGGCAGTCGGTGAACCATCAACAAGCCACATATTGCCAGAACCTGAGGTGTGGTCACCACAGCTCTGAAAACCTCCGTTGTAGGATTGAGGATTCGTGGCAATCGCGACATTATCCGGACCAAAACCCTGCCCAAGTGTCTTAAATACATACTCTGTAGAAAAACCCGAAAACCCTCCTTCAAAATTACCATTCACAATCAAATTCGTTGTTCCGACAATTTCTGCAGATAGTTTGTACTTATAAATTCCAGGCACCTTGGTAGTAACCATGGGGTCAAGAACCTTGGTACTGCTCAAACCTGCCGATGGACTCCACTCATAACTATTCGGATTGCCATTGATCGTTCCGTTGAGTTGAATCATCAGCGCTGGATCACAGGTAAACTGATCCGGACCCGCATCCACCAGGCCTTTGCAGTTCTGGGCCAGAACAGATTTGGCGAAAAGTATGGTTACAAAAGCAGTGTGAAAATATTTATTGATTACTTTCTTACGGAAAAAGCGTCCTACAAGGAAGGTTTGCATTCAGGCAAGTTTATGCAAACAAATATAAGGCCGCTGGGGCTTTATCAGTCTCTAATTAAAACGAAATGAATTTGGTTGGTGCTCAGATTATACTTCAAAGCGGCTTTTCTCTGCAAAAAAAAAAGGGAAAGGTTTGCACCTTTCCCTGGAGAATAACTTAATTGATGACTCTTACCCCTTTGGAGCTGGAGCTGCATCAGACTTAGCTGCGCCGGCTTTCGCAGGCATTTTCTTTGGAGCAGGTGCTGCCTCAGCTTTAGCGCCTTTAGTACGACAAGCAGATGTGCACTTGTGACCTTTTTCACCGTGTGCATAAACGTGCTTACCATCCTTGCAGGCAGCAGAGCAAACGTGATCTCTACCCATTTCCTTGCTGGCAGCAGGAGCGGTTGTTGCTGCAGGTGGAGTTTGACGGGCTGGACCAGAAGTAGCCTTGTCAGATGGTGTAGTCGGCTTTTCAGCTTTTTTCTCCGTCCTGGTTGGTGCAGGAGGAGTACTTGTTGAAGAAGGATTCTGAGCCTGAACCATTGAAGCTCCAAAAATCAGAACCAGTGCGAACATTAGTTTTTTCATAATTAATAAGTTTAATTGAAGTCCCAATATTAGCAATTGATTATCGCTCTGAAATTAAAATATTTGTTAATTAGATTCATTTTCTAAAAATCTTAACCAAATACGTCGCTTTAGTGTGGCATTCTTCTAAAGTCTGCTCCAATAAGTGCAATCAAGAATTGTAGAAAGGCGGCATTACGGGTGAATAATGATTTAATAATTTGTTTTAGCACGAATACAACAGGTCATAGAGGTCAGATATGTTTATGTTTTAATTGAAGCATATCTTTGCTTGTGTTTGCACAAATATGCTGAAAAACCCAGATAAGTTCGTTACCGCTGCATTTGGACTCAAGCGTTTGTGGAGGAGGGGTTGGTGTTATTTATTAATTTTATTGACCGGATCTTGCCTGGGTCGAAAAGCTCCACCACCACCCGATTTAAAAACAATGTCACAAGTTTTTACGGAGATTTACTACCTCAGAGCTGCTTTCGAGACGCTGCCATCAGGCGTACGTGACAGCATGCTCAATCACTATAAGTCTGAAGTGCTCAGAAAATATGGCATGACCGACTCTGCTTTTGAACACCAGATAGCGTTATACAATGCCAATCCTTCTGCTTTGCAGGCGCTGGAAGAAGAAGTCAGCAAGACACTTCGTGAGCATATCAATTCTGATTCGACCCGAGTGGCCAATGGTACAACCACCAAGGATACAATGAATTAATAATTTGGTAACCCGGAAGCTAGAACCCTTTCCGTCAATTCTCTATTTTTGTTATGTGAGCAACGAAAAATATATCGCCAGGGTGCTGATTGTGGACGATGAAGTGGATACACTTGAGTTTCTTGAATACAACCTTCGCAACAAGGGTTACGAGGTAAGATCCGCTGCAAATGGAAACAAGGCATTTGAAATATTGAAGTCATTCCAGCCTGATATCATTCTGCTGGATTATATGATGCCTGAAATGGATGGCATGGAATTTTTAAAGAAATTCAGAAAAATTAACCCTGCCAACCAATGTCTGGTTGCCTTTCTGACCGCCAAAAACACGGATGAGACCCAAATTGAAAGCCTTGAGCTGGGTGCTGATGATTTTATTGCCAAACCCATCAAACCAAATGTCCTGGCAAGCAGGATGTCTGCATTACTTCGAAGGCGTCAGGAATACTCAAAGCTGAGTCAGAATGATGATATCCGCTTTGAAGATGTCGTCATCAATCCTGAATCATTTTCAGTGACCGTTGGGAATGAAGTCATCGCTTTTCCCAGAAAGGAGTTTCAACTTCTATATTTGCTGGCAGAAAAACCGGGAAGAGTGTTTCGGCGAGAGGAGATTCTGCAGGCGATTTGGGGAGATGACGTTCTGGTGGGAGAACGAACCGTAGATGTGCATATCCGTAAGATTCGCGAAAAGCTCAAGGACCGTTTTATTAAAACGATCAAAGGCATTGGTTACAAACTCGAATTCTGAATTCAGCCCAGGCACAAATCTGAATCAGCTATCGCTACTCACGGCATTGGCCATAGCCATGCTGACATTCCTCATTTTATTGCTTCTAATTGCGCTGCATATTTTAAAAATAGATATCTCTCTGCCCTTTCTGCTCTTTCCAATTCAGTTGATTATCAGTTTTGTATTGATGCGGTGGGCCCTGTTACAGTATGTCAGAAGAAGACTCAAGGCTTTGTATAAATTGATCAATACGGGCGGGGGGCTGAATAATATAGAAAATGATAAAGGCATAGATTCAACAGCCCTGTTTGATCTCGCCGAGAAAGATGTTGAAAACTGGCTTCGCAAAAAAAATGATGAGCAGGTGGCCATGATCGAAATGGAAAACTACCGCCGCGAATATATCGGCAATGTATCCCATGAACTAAAGACTCCGATCTTTAATCTTCAGGGTTTTATACAGACCCTCATCCATGGAGGAATTCAGGATAACGAAGTAAATATGCGTTTCCTCAATAAAGCTTTGTCAAATGCTGAACGCCTCCAGACGATTGTAGAAGATCTGGAAGCCATTTCGAAACTCGAATCAGGACAGCATGGGGCCGAAATGATTCCGTTCGACATCCGCACACTTTCTCAGGAAATTTTTGAAGACCTCTCGACACGTGCGGATGAAAAGAATATTAAACTTACCTACAAATCCGATGAGACACATGCAATGATCGTATTGGGTGACCGAGATCAGATCAGGCTGGCGATTACCAATCTTGTTCAAAATGCAATCAAGTATGGAAGGGAATCGGGCTTTGTTAAGATCAGAACCTACGACGCAGATGGTCGAATTCTCATTGAAGTTGCCGATAATGGTATCGGGATTCCGGAGGAATCATTACCAAAGGTGTTTGAGCGGTTTTACCGTGTGGATAAGGGACGATCAAGAGATATGGGCGGCAGCGGACTTGGCCTTTCTATTGTGCGGCATATCATTGAGAACCACGGACAGACTATTGCTGTAAGAAGTAAAGTAGGAGAAGGAAGTGTATTTAGTTTTACACTGGAATCAGCTACGAACGGCTAACATCTCTTTTTATGTTCACACTGGCTGCAGAACCTTGAATCGCATTGAGCTTCATCATCATACTGTCCCGCGTCGCAAAATAATTGGACAACAACGATGTTGGAAGCGGATCACCGGAAGGAAATCTCAGTTTTCTATGATCAACCTGAACGCCGTTCTTCCAAAACCTGAAACAAACATGAGGTCCGGTTGCAAGCCCTGTCTGTCCTACATAACCAATAACCTGTCCCTGTGAGACATTCGTACCTGGATGTATACCTGACGCAAATCTGGACATGTGCAAATACTGCGTTTCATAAGTTTGGTTATGCCTAATCTTAACAAAATTGCCATTGCCACTGGTATAACTCGCCGCAGTAACAACACCGTTACCCACTGCCATAATCGGCGTACCCACAGGTGCTGCATAATCAGTTCCAAAATGAGGTCTTGAAAATTTGAGCACCGGATGAAATCTCATTCTTGAAAAACCGGAACTGATCCTGCTAAAGCGAACCGGTGCCTGAAGGAAACTTTTGCGAAGAGGCCTTCCATTGACGTCGTAATAATCAGCTTTTCCATTGACCTCATAGAGAAATGCATGATGTTCTGTACTTCCTGTATTGAAGTAGGCTGCGAGTAATTTGCCTTCGGATGAAGGCTTTCCCTCAATCCATGAACGGTCAAAAATGAGTTTAAAAGAGGAACCTTCCTGAACATGCAGAAAATCTACACTTGTCGCCAAAGCGTCTTCCATCTGGTCAATGATAACCATCGATACGCCGGCATCTTCCAAGGCTTGCCAAAGCGATGATGTAATCGTGCCGGCTGCCGATTCGCGACGGAGCTCTTTTTGCTTTTCAATCAGCATCGGGCACTGTTTACCTGATAGGTCGCAGACTACACTGCGTGCATTGTCCAGCTCGTAAACGAGATAATCGGGATGAAAACATTCATTGGTACTGACCAGCGTATACGTTGAGCCACTTCTTATGTTGCGCATGTTGATCGCGCCATCGAGGTTGCGCATCACTGAACCAACTTTTTCCTGCGACAGTCCAATGTCTTTTAATAGTTCAGGAAATAATTGTCCAGGCTTAATTTTCTTTTCTGTAAAACTGAATAACCTTTCATCAAATCCGAATTTTCCTAAGGTTGCCGTGGCACAAGATTCCTTTTCGTTCGTTATACGCTTGCCGAATCCGGAATGTAAGAGAAAATGAAGAAGAAAACCATTAAGAAACAGTAAAACTGCAAAGGATAGGGCGTAGAGTGACTTCCTTAGAAATGTTGATACTACCATCTGCTGTCTTGAATGAATGAAAAGTGGAATCACAAAGATAGCCGCCAGGACCCTAACAGCCTAATCAATTTGCTCAAAACACTCCCTCATCAAATTTATTTAACATATAAAATATATTTTTAACATTTAAAATATTAAAATACAATTACTTATAAAATAAATTTGGGTTAGTTATTTTACTTAAACTGTTGGTTAATTTCTGTTAAAGCATGGCTTCCGCGGAGTTTCATTAAACTCCGTCGCCTTGCCCTTCAGTGTTTATCTTTGCAGAAAAAAAGAACATACGTTGAATTCAAATACAAGTAATTGATAGACAACATTTTATACAATATCCATGGGCGCTTGAGACGGTTGCATTTTCCGCTGACGATGGGTATCATTAACCTAAGTCCGGATTCATTCTTCAGTACGTCTGCAGTTCTCAATGCCGCCGACGCAGTCAAAAGGGCAGAAAAACACATACTTGAGGGTGCGGCAATTCTTGACCTGGGTGCAATCTCGACAAGACCGGGTGCACAAATCATCAGCCCAGAGGAAGAAATGGATAGATTGTTGCCAGCTTTTAGAGAGATCAGAGCAATGTCCAAAGAAACGCTGATCTCAATTGATACGGTGCACAGTATAACTGCCCACAAACTGCTTGATCTGGGAGCAGACATCATTAATGATGTTAGTGCCGGAACTTACGCTGAGAACATGCCTGCAATCATTGCGCAATACAACGTTCCGATGATTGCCATGCACATGCGGGGTACGCCAGCAACAATGCACAAGGAGGATTATGCACCGTATACGAATATTACTGCCGAGGTACTTCAGTTCTTTAGTGCAAAAATCAATGATCTCAATGCACATGGCATCACACAGATCATTGTGGATCCGGGTTTCGGATTTAGCAAGAAAATGAATGACAACTACACTTTACTCCGCCAACTTGAATTTTTTCGTATTCTTGACCGACCGCTGCTGATCGGAATATCCCGCAAATCAATGATCTATAAACTTCTGGAAACCGACCCGGAGCAGGCCCTTAACGGAACGCTGGCCGCACAGACCATTGCCCTGATCAAAGGAGCTGATATCCTTCGGGTTCATGACGTTGGACCAGCAATGGAGGTTATAAAAGTAGTTAGCCGTACAGATCATTCTGATAAATTTTAGTTATTATTTATGAAAAGCTCAAGAAAAGAGCGAAATACAATGTTTAAACTATTGAATGACCGAGCAAAAAAATAAAAACAGGATTAACAGAAGCCTCCTCAGGTTTGTGATCATGCTCAAGCGGCTGATGCAGACGGCGGCGCTGATTCTGCTATTGCTGGTCATTGCATTCTTCTTATTGAACTCGTCCCAGTTTCTTAATTGGTCTAAATCACGAATTATAGGTCTTCTCAGTTCAACACTGGATAATAAAATTGAATACAGTCAGCTTGACTTTAATTTTTTTCGCGGCATTGAAATTAAAAATCTGGTTCTTTATGATCACCATGAAGATACATTAATCTACTCAGACAAAATCAGTATCAGTTTTTCCAAAAGTCTGATGAGCCTGCTGAAGCGGGAGTTATCTTTTAGAACCATGCTGGCAGATAATATATATGTCAACATTCGTACTTATCAGGGAGAGAATGACAGTAATGTGGAAATTTTCCTCCGCCAATTTCAAAATAAAAAAAGTTCGGGTAACGCGCATTTCGAATTTAATATTTCAGCAGCGGATTTGCACGACGCCAAGGTTGTCATTACCGATGACAATACGGGCAACAAGGACCTGATTTCCACGATGCGCATTCAGGCTGCAGTCCGGCGCATGGATCTTCTTGCCAAAATAATCATTGTAGATCGCATAGACATCACGGATCCGGTTATATCCCTCGTCAGAACTGGTAACATAATAAAAACAAAACATGAGATCAGTTCAGCATGTACTGATTCGACATGCATTGACCCGATGTTGATGCTTTGTGAACAAATCAATATCACCAATGGACAATTTTCTTTAGATAACATCAATGTGTCGAAAGACACCCTCAGCATCCCCCACTTTAACCCAAAGAGATTTCAATTATCCGGAATTGACTTGAAGCTAAACCAACTTTTTAACGAAGCAGCATTGTTTACCGCAGCAGGAATGAATGCCTCTATGCGAATCAATGACCATCTTGATCTCAACACTTTGCAATTCAAAGATCTTTTGGTAAAACCAGGAGAGGTTAACATCACCAAGTTTAAAATTCTTACAGAAAACTCAAGAATAGGTGACAGCCTTTATTTACATTGGTCGACAGATACTGCTTCCGACTGGAAAGAAAATTCTTTTGTTGATTTCAATTTAAGAGACTCACGCATTAGTGCAGGAGATCTGCTTTATTTCATTCCCACCCTCAACAAAAATAAATATCTCAAAACAAACCAGGAACTTCAGGCCGAAGTAGCAGCGCATCTGACTGGCAGAATCAGTAGCCTGAAAGCATTTGATTTGGCTGTTGATATACCGAACAAGCTTGAATTCAAAGGTGATGCATTTACAAGAAATATTACTTCTAGAGGAGAAGAGCTCCTCAATCTGAATATACAACACCTGCTGAGCAACTCTGATTTTATTCAGCGACTTATCCCTTCATTGGACAAAGTGAAAGTTTTCAGGCAACTCGGTCAGTTTAAGTACTCCGGACGATTTGACGGATACATGGAAGATTTCGTAAGCTATGGAACCTTTATTTCTGATCTGGGCGTATTCAAATCAGATATCCGCCTTAATCTGAGACCCGGTACTGAGAAGGCTACCTGGTCTGGTTCACTTCAATTACAGGATTTTAATCTGGGGGCACTAATACAGTCAAAAGATCTCGGGATTGTCAGTTTGAAGGCTGACATTCACAATGGGATTGGACTTCATATCGACCGCATGAGCGCCGAAATGAAAGGAGATATTCAGTACTTGAGTTTTAAAAATTACGGCTACCAAAATATTCATCTCGATGCGACAGTGAATAAAAATCTATTTGACGGAATAGCCTTGATAAAAGATAAAAACCTTGACTGCTCCTTTAAGGGTAAAATAGCAGGATTGAATAATGTACCTAAGCTTACTTTTTCTGCAAATATTAGTAAAATTGATCTCAAAGCACTCAACCTTGGGGACAAACCCTTTATTCTTTCGGGCCTTGTCAACGCCGATATCACAGACCTCGACCTTAACAAAATCCAGGGTTCATTGCAAATTGAAAAAGGCCTGCTTTATGACTATGAAAAAAATCATGTACTGCAATTGGGCAATGCGAGCTTTATTCAAAACCTTCAGTCTGGTGAATACAGAACGACACTCAGGTCCGATTTTGTAAACCTCGACGCACAAGGTGTGTATAAGGCCAAAAGTCTTTACGATCAGCTCATGAGTTTTATGCGCAACACTTACCCTGATATATTTTCTGACCTGGGATTGAAATTCAATGAAACTTCGGAACCTGTCAAACTAGTGGCTACAATCGAACTAAGAGAACTCAACAGAATTGCAGGATTTTTTGATATCGACTTGCGAGCCAACAGTCTTTCCGGAAAACTGGCGATTGATGGCCGCGATCAGAGAATTAGCGCGGATTTTCAAGGTAGCTATATTCGCTTTGGCAATGTTCAGCTAAAGGATATGGTTGGTACCGTAAGCGGCCAAAGCGGTGTATTGGAGACGCGCATTCTTGGCTCATCGGTAAGTATCAATAACAAATCTTATTCTGGTAATGTAGACTTTGAATCGCTTTATGAAAACAATGTGATGCACTTCACATTCAGAGCAATGGATTCCCTCAATAAGAAAGAAATGTATCACCTAAGAATTGGATCTGTCAAAAGCGGCAATCTTAAAAAATTCTATTTGGAAGGGGAAGACCTACTGATCGCTGGCACAAAGTGGAATTATAATGAAGTCTCAAGTCTTGAATTAGGCAAGGATTACATCGCTATGCATGAATTTGAACTGTATGATTCCTCCAGTACCATTCGGATCGCAGACTTATACAATAAAGGTATTCGTTTGGATGCAAGATCTTTCGACCTGTCAATGATCAACGGATTACTAAAGAGCGGATCACTGACTTTTACGGGACTTTTCGATCTCAGCTTGGACATCAAAGATATTTTTCATTTTAAGGGTGTGGAAGGGCAACTTGACATTCTTAATATGCGAATCAACAAAGTTAGTTATGGTCGGTTCGATATTGATTTTGCCATGGAAGATCCTGACCGCCCATTGAGCGTCAAAATCAATAATAACTTTAAAGAGACCAGTATCAACATGACGGGCACACTGAATATTCCATTGACTAAAAATTATACCTTACCTCGTTATGATTTCGATCTCAAAGGAACCGCTAAGGGATTTCAATTGTATTTTCTGGAATCGTTTATCGCAAGTATTTCTGCTACAAAAGGTACTCTAACAGGACCTATCCGTATTTTCCGTGAAAACAAAAAGATTTACATGGAAGGTGAATGCGTGGCAGAAGATGGGTCAACAAAAATAAATTACCTCAATACGACTTATACCTTTAATCACCAAAAGATTCGCTTTAACCGTGACTTAATCGTTTTTGAAAATAATGTAGTTTATGATGAATTGGGAAATCCTATTACTGCCAATGGTATTATTCGTCAGGATAATCTGACTTACTTCGATCTTGATATCAATATCCGCTCTCGAAAAGCGCTGGTACTTAACACCAGCAAGTCAGATAATATATACTACTATGGCTATGGGATAATGAGCTTTGAGTGTTCATTCCAGGGACTAACCAGTAAGATGGATATGAATTTCAAAGGTCGTTCTGAAAAAGGAAGCAAATTTGTTATTCCCGTACGCTACGATCAGGAATCAAAAGATACTAAATTCATTCGTTTCCGAAGCCAGGATACTATTATCAGTTCAACGCCTACCCCTGTTGTTATCAAAGGGCTGAACATTCGCATGGATATAGAGGTTACTGAAGACTGTGAAATGTCAATTATTTTTGATGAAAAAAACGGAGATATATTGCGAGGTAATGGTAGCGGAAATATTCAAGTTGCCGCTTTGCGAGACAACACCTTTGACATCAAAGGCAACTATGAGATCAGCGCCGGACAATATTTGTTTACGCTGATGAATTTTGTAAACAAACCATTCAGGATTAAAAAAGGTGGCACCATTATATGGACAGGTGATCCCCTCAACGCTGATATCAACCTTGAAGCAAGCTATGATGGGATTTATATTAGCCCTTCCGCTCTGATCGAAGAATATACCATCAGTGACCCAACGATTCAGAATAGGGCGCGCGAAAGAACCAAACTTGACTTGTCAATGTTACTGAGAGGTTCGTTGTTACAACCCGATATTAACTTCCGCATTAGCTTCCCGGAAGTCAACGGAAGCATTCGCAATCTTGTAGATACTAAAATAAAATTCCTTGAGCAAAATCCGGAACAGATGAACCAACAGGTCGCCAGTCTGATTCTGTTTAGGACATTTATTAACACAAATTCTGGCCTGAATTTTCAATCCGGTGTACAAAAAACTACAGCCAATACATTGACTGAATTTCTTACCAATCAGGCTTCATTGTTTTTTTCCAGCCTTTTAACCGACTTATACCAGAACGTTGGGTTCATTTCAGGTGTGGACTTCAATGTTAACTATGATATCAACAGAACAGTAGCTGGAACTCAAACCAATGCCAGCGAACTGGTATTCAATGTAAGGCATCGTCTGTGGAATGATCAATGGGCAGTCTCGATTGGAGCGAACTATGGCAACAGTTCCGCATTTAATCCGAGCAACAGCTATTTTAATCCAGAATCCATTATCGAATGGAATACACCAGTAACAGGTCTCAAAGTAAGAGTCTATTATAAAGGAACTGATGGCATCGATGGAACCCGACATCGCGCGGGCACCGGCGTTAGCTATCGAAGGGAATTCAACAGTTTTTCAGATTTTAAAAAAGGTTTGCGTGAACAAAAAGTCAGCTCAGGAGCAATCCAGTAGGCTGATCATGGCCAGTTGTTATCCGGATTCTGCATTGCAGGATATGGATTATATTCAAATACTTCGCCTGATCTCTCATAATGCAGTCGGAATTCAAGCCAAATCGAATATCGAAAAACGCGGCATCCTGGCAGATGTGAATGAAATAAAAAAAATGCATGATGAGTTGGAACAGTTTATTTTCCTTCAAAGACTGGATCCACTGAACCTCATCCCTTATGAAGATCTTTCGACCATACTCCGCAACCTGGCGATTGAAGGTTATATCCTGGACGTAGATTCCATCCTGGCAGTCAGAGATGTAATGCAGAATGCGATCGTCGTCCGCGATGCAATCGTGAAGACCCCATTTGAATTGACATTCGCATTACGCGGTCAATTACAATACCTGGAGAATCTTCAAATGCTATTATCGAGGATCATACGCACTTTTGCCCCGGACAATTCTGTCAGAGATGATGCATCCCCTGAACTTGCACAGATCAGGAAAAAAATCAAGTCAAGAGAGTCAGAAATCTATAAAAGTTTTAAAAAAATCATTGCAACGCTGAGGCCCAAAGGAATCCTTGCCGAAGGAGAAGAAAGCATCCGCAACGGGCGACTGGTACTTCGCGTACTGGCAGAACACCGAAGAACATTGGAAGGTATTATCCATGACGAATCTGAAGCAGGAAGAACTGTATTTATAGAACCCAGGGAGCTTGTCGAAATAAATAACGACATTTTTGAATTGCAGCGTGAAGAGCGCAAAGAAATTCAGAAGATACTTCGTGCGCTTTGCCAGTCCATGAGACCACATACTGAAGAAATCATCACCGCTGAAAAACTGCTGATACACTGGGACGAATTAAGGGCCAAGTCAATTCTTATGGAACAGCTTGAGGCGACTCGACCGATGTTGAATAATGAACATAAAATACAATTGCGCAATGCCCGCCATCCATTGCTTTTTCTAAAATTAGCGGAACAAAAGCGAAAGCCGATACCGTGCTCTTTCTATCTGAAGGATAAGAACCGCATCATGTTAATCTCGGGTCCTAACGCAGGTGGGAAATCCATTACGCTTAAGACATTCGGACTTCTACAACTCATGTGCCAAAGCGGCTTGTTCGTTACGACAGACAAAGGATCAGAATGGCACGTATTTAGCAAAATCATGGTGGACATCGGTGATCACCAGTCAATGGATGATGAATTGAGCACCTACAGCGCCAGACTTTACAATATGAGGCTTTTTCTGGAAAACGCAGATGACAACAGCGTCATTTTTGCGGATGAATTCGGCAGCGGCACGGAACCACAATTGGGCGCAGCCATAGCAGAAGCCGTACTGGATGCCTTTAACCGGAGAAGAGTATTTGGCATGATCAACACCCATTACAGCAGTCTCAAGGCATTTGCACATAAAAACGATGGTCTGGTTAATGCCGCAATGATTTTTGATGAAAAAAATCTTCAGCCTACTTTCCAACTATCCGTTGGAAGGCCAGGCAGTTCTTACGCACTCGAAATCGCAGAAAAAATTAAGCTGCCACCTGACATCATTGCATACGCCCGAAAAAAAGCTGGGGACCAAACAGTCAGTTTTGAACAACTACTGAGTACGCTGGACAAGGAAGTAAGCCGCCTTCAATCCGAGGTCGAGCAATATCGCAACAAGCAAAAAGATCTGGATAAACTGATACAGAATTACACTCAGGCAAACAAACAATACGAATACAAAAAACTGAAACTGCGCCTGGAGCAAAAACAGTTTGAAATTCACCAGAAATCCGGCAAGCAAAAGGAACTGGAAAAATATATTAAAGAACTACGCCTGATTCAAAGCACAGAAGCAGCAGAGAAGGAAGCTGCAAGAAAACGAAAAGAACTGGAAGCTGAAGCAGATTCTTTTGTGCAGATGAATCACCAGTTGCACAGCATGACCATGGGTGAGCACAATCCACCTCGGGACATTCGGCCAGGTGACACTGTCAAAATGATTTTTAGCGGCATGACCGGCAAGGTCATCAAATCGGAGAAAGGAAAACTATACGTTCAGACAGACAACATGACATTCAATATGAAACCCGAAGAATTATTGCGGATGGATAATCTTGTAGAAACTAGGAGCACTCCTTCGGTCAATAATGTCCTTGAAAGACAAGGTGCAGCATTCAGCCCAGTACTGGATATACGCGGTATGCGGCTGCATGAAGCAGAAGAGAAAATTGACCTCTATATGGATAAGGCATTACTGGCTAATGTATCGAGAGTACATATTGTGCATGGTATTGGGAACGGAATTCTCAAGCGACATTTGGCTCAAATGCTTCGCAAACTTAGCTTTGTAAGTCGGTTTTATCATCCTGAAGATGACGGAGGCCAGGGCACTACAGTGATCGAATTCAAATAGTATCTATTACAAATTATCAAGTGTTTTATATAACTTATTGGTATTCATAGAAGGTACGCAACAAATGCCTAATTGATTACCAATGGTATTGAAGTGGTATTACTCAATCTGACTTCAATATAATACACAATTAAGTTTAATCAAAGCTCCACAGAGATTGCAAAGCTAACCTGCTTCAAAAAACCTCAGAAATGCTTATAATTTTTAGTATTTACTTTTTCAGCTGAGGATATTAAGACTTTTATTCATGCCCCCTCCCCACCCCATCAGAATTTTGACGAATCAATCGAATATTCTTCAGAACAAGATCATTCACAACTGGAAAAATCTCCTGCTTACTGAACAAATTCGCCAACAAATTATTTTTATCATAAATATCCGAATTTATGAAACAATTCATTTTAATATTCAGTCTATTGACTGTCATATCAAAAAGTATCTTGGCCCAGGCACCATACAAATTACCTGATCTGGGATATGCCTACAACGCCCTCGAACCCTACATCGATTCGACGACAATGTATATTCACCTCAATAAGCATCACAATGCTTATGTCAACAATCTGAATAATGCATTAAAAGGAACCAACGGCGAAAACTTAAAAATAACAGCGTTGCTGGCTGAAATTTCAAAGTACAGTGATGCCATCCGCAACAACGCTGGAGGTCATTACAATCATTCCCTTTTCTGGACTATTCTGACGCCTAAAAAAAATACAGCTCCTGATAAAGAGCTAATGGAAGCCATCAACACATCTTTTACAAGCTTGGATAGCTTGCGAACATTGATGAACAAGGCAGCTTCCATGAGATTTGGTTCGGGATGGGCATGGCTATACATTGATCAAAATAATAAACTCGCCGTGGGATCTTCTCCGAATCAGGATAATCCGTTGATGGATGCATCCCCCATTCACGGCACACCGATTCTTGGAATCGATGTTTGGGAACATGCTTATTACCTCAAATACCAAAATCGCCGCGGTGACTACCTTTCCGCTATCTGGAATGTAATCAACTGGGAAGAAGTGACCAGAAGATATCACGAGGTGATCCCAAAAGCCAAAGGTAAATTTGATGACTGGCCAGAGATAATATCATTCCACGAAGTGCTGGCATCAACATTTCATCCAGCAGAAGAAGGAGACTTCAGTGCAATACGCAATCGCAGTGGCGAACTGAGTTCAAAAGCATCTGCATTGGCGACTTCTAAAATTCCGGCGCAGTTTAATAAAAAGGAAGTTATCGATGTACTTTCTAAATTGTCATCAACCACGAAATCGTTAGATAAACTTGTACACAAAAAATCATCCGATAAAACACTTATGAAATCCCTGACAGCAGTGCATGATAGTTTTAATCAGATCGTCGAAAGGTGTAAATGATCCGTACTAAAAAACTAACAAAAGCCACTGTTTATAGCGGTGGCTTTTTTATGCTATCTTCAGACCATTGCTCACGGGAAGATCAGTTGTAAGCAGGGTGACTCCTTGATCATCGCCGATGACACCGAGCACCAAACACTCGGATTCAAATGGCCCAATTTTTTTTACGGGAAAATTGACTACCGCAATAATATGTTTTCCAATAAGGTTTTCAGGAGTGTATAAATTGGTAATCTGTGCACTGGATTTTTTTATTCCAAATTCACCAAAATCAATTCTTAAGCGGTAAGCAGGTTTTCTGGCCTCCGGAAACTCGTCAGCCTGGATGATTGTTCCCACCCTCATCTCTATTTTTTCGAAATCAGACCATTGGATCGGTTGTTCCATCAGTGGTCTGTGGAATCATTTTTAATGGATTCATTGAGCTCATAGTCCATATGGCAGACTGGGCACTTGCCGGGATGATCTGACCCTGATCCTTCGCAGTGCATTGGACAAATGTATTTGGATGTATACGCTGGACCGGTAATTTCTTGTTTTTTCATTATCGGCCTTTCGGCTTCCTTTGTCTCAGGCTTTTGCTTACAGGAATATGGTAGTATACAAATGACAATCAGTGAAAGGAAAACTGAAATTTTTTTCATATTCATTTGATGTGATAATTTAAATTTTTTTCAGGGGGGCATATGGTTGCACGCATAGAGAAGTTTGTATTAATAAGCTTTGGCAAATAGTACGCGACGGCTTGATGGCTTCCCGGTAAGAATGCAGCGTCCGTTTTCAATTAAGTCATTATCCATAGGTATGCAACGGATCGTCGCTTTTGTTTTTTCTTTGATCAGGTCTTCTGTTTCGCCACTACCGTCCCAGTGTGCATAAACAAATCCCGGATCCTCATTCATGATCTGGTCAAATTCTTCCCAGTCGTCTACAAATTTTGTTTTCTGTGATCGTCGCTCAAGTGCCCTATCGAATAGATTTTGTTGAATCGTGTTCAAAAGACCAATCGAATAGGATGAGGCTTGATTAACGGGTACAGTGGTCTTTTCTTTTGTATCCCTGCGTGCTATTTCTACGACAGATTGCTCCAAATCACGGGCACCAATACCAATCCTGATAGGTACCCCTTTCAATTCGTGTTCAGCAAACTTGAATCCAGGTCTGTTTTTTTCATCCTGATCATAACGCACCCGAATACCCTTTTCGCGAAGCTCCTTCATAATTTTTTCCGCGGCATCATTTATTTCAGCAGAAGGTTTGGGAATAGGCACTATGATTACCTGTACAGGTGCAAGCTTTGGTGGTAATACAAGTCCGTCATCATCGGAATGACTCATCACAAGTGCTCCGATAAGACGTGTCGATACACCCCAAGATGTGGCATAGACATATTCTTCCCGATTCTGGTCTGTGAGATATTTAACTTCAAAAGCTTTGGCAAAATTTTGTCCCAAATAATGTGAAGTGCCAGCTTGCAGTGCCTTGCCATCCTGCATCATCGCCTCGATCGTATAGGTTTCTTCTGCTCCTGCAAAACGTTCGTTGGCAGTCTTCGCTCCTTTAATTACAGGCATAGCCATAAAATCTTCAGCAAATCTTGTATAGACCTCATGCATCTTAAGCGCCTCTTCAATGGCTTCCTGCGCGGTGGCATGCGCTGTATGCCCTTCCTGCCAAAGAAATTCGGCGGTTCGCAAGAACGGTCTGGTACGCATTTCCCAACGCACGACATTGGCCCATTGATTAATCAGAATCGGAAGGTCCCGGTAAGACTGAATCCAGTCTCGGTAAGTATTCCATATAATCGCTTCACTGGTCGGTCTCACTACAAGTTCTTCTTCGAGACGGGCATCAGGATCAACCATTAATTTACCTTTCGCCGCGGGGTCATTTTTCAGGCGGTAATGAGTAACAACCGCACACTCCTTGGCAAAGCCTTCTGCGTTTTTTTCTTCAGCTTCAAAAAGACTTTTAGGTACAAACAACGGAAAATAGGCATTCACGTGCCCGGTGTCTTTAAACATCTTATCCAGTGTACCTTGCATATTCTCCCAAAGGGCATATCCGTGCGGCTTAATCACCATGCAGCCTCTGACTGCAGACTGATCTGCCAAACCGGACTGGTATACAAGGTCGTTATACCACTGTGAATAATCTTTTTCTCTGGGGCAAATAACTTTGGCCATATTAAGATTCAATTAACGATGAGGCATTAAACTCCGGGGATTTTTTAAAGTCTTCAAAATGTTAAGATTGTTAAGAAACAAGTTTAACAAAATCAGCCGGGACTTTAATCCAATTTTAACGAAGACCGACGGCAAAAGTAATAAATTGCACTTGAAATGAAACTTATAACAAATTCTATCAAATCACTGAATATGCAAAACAACGCTTTGGTTCTTGCTTTTATCCTGGTTCTGGGACATCAGTCTGTTAAGGCCCAATACGATGATGTATATTACGATCCGGGTAAAGTCTACAATAAGAATGAAGACACCCCTCCGGTATCGGAACCTACATATTCTTATTCAAGCAAAAATTACAACCCGCAGTACGATCAGTCTGAAACTGGATACGACACAACGGAATACGACGATGCCACATTGAATGATGAAGACTATGATTATTACTATTCATCAAGGATCCGCAGATTTCACCATAACTATTACGCACCAGATTTTTATGATCCATTCTATGCGGATGCGTTTTATTATGATCCTTATTACGACCCTTACATGGTTCGTGACATTTATGCTTATTCGGGGGGATACAGGGATTACTGGTACTACCGCAGATGGCACAATTGGTACACTTTCCACCCTAGCTACTGGAACAGCTGGAATTGGTATTATGGCTATAATCCTTTTGGCCCTGTGTGGACTTTTAATAATTTCTATAACCCTTGGTATTATAACTATTACAGCGGTTGGTATGATCCCTGGTATGGCTATGGCTACGGCTGGGGTGGACGTTGCGGTTGGTATGACAGAAGTCGCTACGGGTGGTATAACTACGGTAACCATAACGGACATTATGCCAGCAACAACCCCAAGGGCACTTATTACGGAAGCCGCAGAGGCGGCCTGACACATACCTCAAAATACGGGCCGGTCAGGTTGGGCAATGACAACCCGTCTAAAGGCGGACTCGACCGAAGCACCGGATGGACCCCGGACAGACAACGCAATGATCGGGTTATTAATCGGCCCGAGAAGCAGGATGGCTTCAAACCAGCTCCGGATCGCAATGCTAATCCTGACAGCAGACAATATCGCAATCCGGATCAACAGGGCGGCAGACCGGATTTCAGACCTGACCGCTCTGAGCGTTTCAGAAAATCCGATCAAAACCAAGGAACTTCACCAGAACGAAAAAGGCAGAATTACAGTGAACCTTCACAGCAAAATAACCAATCTATTAACCCAACCCCATCGAGAAGTGAGTCGATGCCATCACAACCTCGCAAGAGATCATTTGGTGGACTTTTTGGAAGCAGTGAAGGAAGCACTTCGGCTGGTGAGCATTCCGCACCTGGTCAACATAGTCAGGTGAGAGAATTTCGTTCATCACCCAAACGTGAAAGTTCTTTCGGCGGTGGAAATTCTGGCGGCTTTTCTCCTTCTTCATCAAGAGGCTCCTCAGGAAGATCTTTTGGTGGCGGATCCGGAGGGTCTCATGGCGCTTCATTTGGCGGTCGACGGAGATAACATTTCAAACAACCGGACTTACTGATTTTATTACCACCTAATTTAAATTTATTCATGGAAAGCAATTCTCTGAGGCTTTGTCTCTTTGTATCATTTTTCATCATCACGGGTACTGCATTGATAAATGGTCAGAGTAGCAGTGACGCACTGCGATATGCAGATCCCAGAGTATTGGGTACTGCCAGAGTGCTTGGCACTGGATCAGCGTTTGGGGCCGTGGGTGCAGACCAGGGATCGATTGGCATAAATCCTGCAGGATTGGCCCTATTTCGAAAATCTGATCTTAGTGTTGGGTTGTTTCACGACAACCTAACAGGTGACTATACACTTGAAGGTGCATCCAACAATTCAAGCGGTCCGCTGCAGGAAAGAAGAACCAACCTCGCCAATTTGGGTATGGTATTTGCGTCCAGGCCATCCAGGGGCAACTGGGTTTCCTCTAATTTTTACATCGGTTACAATAACACAGCTAGCTTTCAACAGTATGTAGAATTTAGCGGTGTAAGTGATGGAAGCATACTGCACCGTTTTCTTGAAAATTCCAGAGACCCAGCCTATCAGGACGGTAGAGGTTTGCCTTCAGACCAACTGGATGAATTCGAATCTAAACTCGCCTATGAGACGGGTGCTTTATTTGATATCAGCAATGATTCCACAAGGATTTTTTACTCCAACGACCTGATTGAACACCTCCATGAGAATATTCCCAAGTCGGGGGTGTATCAACAATCCGGCAGACAAAGCAACCTCAGTCTTAGTTATGCAGCCAACTACCGTGAAAAACTTATGATCGGAATCAGCCTTGATTTTATCTCAGCGAATTTTAAACTTGACAAGCAATATTCAGAATACACCAGTAACCAAAGTTTAAATCCTTTTGTAGATCTTCGATTTTCAGATTTTTTAACTACTGATGTCAACGGTGTCAAAGGAAATATAGGACTCATATACAAACCATTGAACAGCATTCGATTTGGGTTATCATGGCATACACCATCTCTTTTGCGTTTACAAGATAAGTTCAATACCAGTCTGACGTATCGTTTTATGGGGCAATCATCCATCGAGCAATATTCAAGCAGCTCACCGGATGGAATTTTTGACTATCGGCTGATCGTTCCTTCAAGATGGATCTTTTCAGCTGCATTTATTAAAAGCTTTGGGCTAATCAGTGTAGATCTTGATTATTTCAGTCCAAATCAAACGAAGTTCAAATTTACGGATGGAATAGACCTTGACTACGAGGATCAGCTGAATGCAGACATCCGGAAACAATACAAATCAGTTGTACAAACAAGGCTTGGATTGGAAATTCCGATCGGTCATCTGAGATTGCGTGCTGGCTATGGCTTCATTCCTTCACCTTATAAGAATGACAATGAAGTCAGAAATTCCTGGAGTGGAGGGCTAGGTTATCGCGGGCACAGCTTTTATTTGGATCTAGGCTATACAACGCTACCTTACAAGGAAGCGCTGGTTCCATTTAGCACCGGGAATTCGGACTTCAATAATGACGGCAAACCTGATGCAGTTGAATCTGTCGTTCAGTCAAAATTGCATCAGCAACACTGGATTCTAACCATGGGATTCAGGTTTTAATACAACGCCTGGAAGCATTTACAAAGTAATCATTGTTCTTTCACGCACAATGCATTATTAAGACTGACACCGGTCTCTACCATGTGTGAATTGGCCGAATTAACCTCAAAGCTCCATTGCTGCAAAACCTGTAATGGTTTACTGATCTCATTCAGAACCTGGTTATTAAACATGGCATCATCGATTTGGTACAACTTATTGAAATAACGTTGCACAAGATCAAAGTGAGATTTTAACGCTTCACGGGCTTCATTCAGGATTTTGTTTTTTTCTGTGGCAAATCCATTCAGTAGAATTCCGCTTGCGGCGATCTCGTCACAACCGTATTCTTCATTTAAGGGAAGAAAATCAGGATTCACCGCGGCGATTTTTTTGTGATAAGCGCTCCAGATTTTCTTAAGGGTGTCAGCCTGAAGCGTCATATAGTTCATGAACTGTTGTGCTGTACTGTCTGTACTTGGATTGTAATTTACTGAAAAGCTATTCGTCTCAGCGCGCTGGTCTATCTTCTCAAGATATGTATCGATCATGTCACCGAATTTTTTAATTTCTCCGGCGGGTTCCCATGACTTAACCCGTTTAAATTCGCGGCCGTCCAACAGTGTCTCAGAAGTCGTAATCAACTTGCACCCAAGAAAAGCTTTGCCAATCGTAGGAGGAATTAGCGGTGCCTGATCCAGCATTTTGACAACATTAAACTGCGCATCAAGATTTGGCATCCACAACAAAGCGATCCCTGGTAAAATGAGATATCTAATTATTCCTGTCATTGTCAAGACAAACTTAAATGAATTTATTAAGATTACAGTCAGTTGAATCTTCTCATTGATCCTGTCGAAAAAGATTCTGAAATAAGCAACTACCTTAAAATAAAAAAGGCCGGATTCTCATCCGGCCTTTGATATTATAACTGGTCATGATTAATAGACCCAGAGGTCATGTTCAAAATCAAGCAGTTTGTTCTTAATACGTTCTGATTCCAGCAAAAGCTTCACGCCATCATCTTCACCTTTGTAGATATCGGTTAAACGGATATCCTGTACATTGGATTCTTTAAAGATATAGCTGGAAAAGAATCTTCCGTCGAAAACATCTCCCCAGGTTCCCGGAGCGATATCATTCTTATCATTGAAAACGCGCTCTTTGGCAAGAACCTTACGGGCTTCAGGATAATAAATCCAGAACATTGGACCTTCGTACTTCACCAATCCTGTATTCTCATCGATTTCAGCCTTGATCGGGGCGACACCAAGAATCCTGCAGTTTAACCTGCTGCTCTCCTTATCGAAGAACCAGATTTCTTTCACCCTGTAAGTCTTGATATCATTAAAATCGATGTCGTTTTTAACAATTTTCAATTCAGAGGTGTAGGTATCAGGATTATATACTTCCTGAGTATCAATGCGGTGAAGCATTTTCTCAAGTTCTTCTGCTTTCAAAGGCTTTTTAAAATTATCCTCACCGAAGATCTTTATATCGCCTTTTTCCGCAGCTTCCTTCAGGATTACAAAGAAAGGTCTGTTGGGTTCCATGAACGGTTGATTCATTTTCTCCCGGGTATCAATGACCCTCCAGATTCTTTTTTGCCAAACGATATCCGCTTCGCGGATCGGTTCGTAAGCCAATACTCTTTGCTCCATGACCGCCTTGCGGTCAATAATGTCATCCATATAACCGGAAGTGTCTTCCAGTATTGAGGACTCTGTAATAGTCTCATCCATCCCCTGTGCGCTGACGCCCAACAGACCGACGAAAGTGAGAAGTCCGAGAAAATAATACCTTAAATTGGTCATAGCTAAAGATAATATTGATTACTTAATAAGGAATGTCATATCATTCAGTTCACGTCCTGCCTGGTCGCCCGGACAACGTGCCTTGATATCTTCAAAAATGTAACGATCGCCTGGTTTTGCTTTTTGGATGAGTGCATTGACATCACCACCAAATCGGCCACCTGCATCATTCAACTTGATCTCGGGGTCCTGACGTGGTGCAACGCGAACACAACGGAATCCCATGATCTGGCACTTAGCATCAAAATCAAATCCCTCCAGTGTAGGGATAATTCCCTGCTGTGCCTTAAAAGTTCCGTTTGGCATAGTACCACCTTTTTTATCTGAAAGGGCTGGTACCGGTGTAGGGATACGCTTGGCGCGGAATTTGAAGCTGGTGTTGGTCAATCCACCACCACTCAGTGCAATACTACATTCTCCCTGCTGGGTTACTTTGCAGATAAAATTACCACCGCCCTGAGGTGTAAGACTTATGCCAGCACCGGAGGCATCAACTTTCAGCTGTGCGGAAGGAACACCAGCAGCAGATATTGATACTGGGTTATCCACACCAATATAGAATACGTTCATTTTAGTAGCGGATACGCTACAAGAACGCTCTCCGACTTCGTATTCGAAATCCTTTTTGAAAGTCTGAGTTTCGCCTGTTACAGGATTTGTCATACTGACCACAGCATTATACTTCTTCAGACCTACTTCACCTGCTGTTGCTGACCATTTGGCCACGCCATTCTGATCAACAGGAAGGTTAGCTCCGTTTACGCTAATGCGAATACCTGTATTGGAAGCCGCCGAAGCAGAAGCAGACATGAACACTTCCGTCTCAAACTTCTCTCCTTTAATCACGTAGGATTTTGCGGGTGCGGATACCACTGTGAATTTATCCAATACTACAGTTTTGTCAGTACCAACCTTTGAAAGGAGGTAATTCAGGACAGCATTTTCAGATGATTTACCGTCATTGATGAATTTGGTGAAAATTGGCTGGATCGCACCTAATGGCATTTGTCTGAAAGTGTATTCTTCCCATGACTTTTTGGTACTTGTTTTCCAGGACTCATCATCAATACCCATGGTTAACTCATTGGCGAAAGAAGCGCGATCTTCAGCATCGATCAAATTAAGGTATTTGGCCTTGGTTTCAAGGATTTTATCCTTAATTTGTTTGCCCACACCACCGTTCACAAGAATTCTCGTAGTGACGTCTTTGTTTTTAATGCCTTTAAGCTTCTTGACGCCATGAGATACGATGTAGTCACCATCATCTACGGTTCCGTTTTTGTTTCCTGCTTTGTCGACCAAATCCATCCAGATTTTCTCGACATATTCTGAAAACTCTTTGGAGATCATACCCGGTTCCTTGGCAATGTTACCGTATTTCTCCAGTTCTTTTTTCTTTTTTGAACCATCAACAATCTGTTGAGGAATATCAACATTTGATTTGTCCAACGCTTTATTGGACTCCTCCAATCCGTGGTTTACCATTTTAAAGGCGTTGAAAATCTCCGCAGAGACGTTCAGAGCCAATAAGGCCGTAAGCACGAGATACATGATATTGATCATCAGCTGCCGCGGCTGCTTAGGAATTGACATACTTACTTATTTTTTGGTTAAATAATCGATGAAACTTTAACAACTTTA
Organism: Saprospiraceae bacterium; assembly: GCA_046329325.1. Classification (GTDB taxonomy): domain Bacteria; phylum Bacteroidota; class Bacteroidia; order Chitinophagales; family Saprospiraceae; genus Vicinibacter. The sequence goes on along the minus strand of JAXLUU010000001.1, from coordinate 2,491,209 downwards.
TTAATGAGCGCCTCCGCCCATGTTTTTATAAGCTCCAAGTATGTTTCCGTAAATTGAATTAAGACCAGACAAGTTCTTATTCAGATTGGCAATATGATCCTTAACTGCTTTAGAATCTTCGGCTGAAGAACCCAATGTTGTCAAGGCTGTGTCAAGCTTAGGAAGAGAAGATTCCAGCATGTTACCATAAACTGAATTCATACTCGTCAGATTTTTGCTCAGACTTGCAATTTGAGAAGTCATATTTTTTGTATCATCAACAGATGCACTTAAGGTTGCCATGGCATCATTGAGTTTAGCATAAAAGTTGGTCATAGCACCCATCTGATCTTTGGTTTTGCTAAAGTCAACTTCCTGTAGTGCTTTCAGTGAGCTCATGCTTTTTGCCATATTCTGAAGTTCGCCCAGCATACCGCCTAACTGATTTTCAACAATCTCGCCATTGATTGGACGTGAACCTCCTTTCGTAGGGCCATCTGTCAACGGATTGATTCTAGAATTGTAATCATCAAGACCTGGATATAACTTCTCCCAGTAATAGTCTTTTTCAGGAGGAAGTATACCGAGAATCAGGAACAGAATCGCTTCAGTCACCAGACCGCAGGTAAGCATGATATCACCACCTTCCAGAGAAAGGATTTTGAAGAGGGCACCGATCATGACGATGGAAGCTCCAACTCCGATTAAGAAATTCTTGGCGTACTTAAATGGTGCAGATTTGATAAATGAGGACATTTTAAAATTTTTTTTGATTAGAAAATATGTGGTTTAGAATGTTGTTTGACTTACTGAAAGGTCTAGACTTAATCAATAATCGTTGATTGATCGGCCAAGGAAGGTCAGTACACACCGGAATCCAATATAAGATTTGGATGAATCCTGAAATTCCCAGGTTCTAGAACCAGTCTGAAGGTACCAGCCGATGTCTTTCCATGAACCCCCACGAATTACTTTGCGCTTGTAAGAATCCGGGTCTTCCGGCTTTGCATCATATTTTATGTCCGGGTTCATGTCGTGGACAATATTATAGGCATTGTCGTGGTAAGCGTTTTCAGTCCATTCGGCGACGTTACCAGACATATTATAAAGGCCATATTCGTTGGGGAAATAGGCATCCGCTTTGACGGTGTACTGTCCACCATCTTCCGGATAATTACCACGGCCAGGTTTGAAGTTAGCCAGCAGACAACCCTTGGCATTGCGAAGACTGTAACCTCCCCAAGGAAAAGGAGCTAACTCATGACCTCCTCTGGAGGCCCACTCCCACTCTGCTTCAGATGGCAGCCTGAACTCTTCTGAATTAGGCTCATCTTCCTCTTTCCATGCATTCCAAAGCATAGTCCTCCAGTAACAAAAAGCTCTTGCCTGTTTCCAGTTAATTCCTACCACCGGATAGTCATCGAAAGCCGGGTGTGAGAAATAATTACGGGTAAATGGTTCATTATAAGAATAGGTAAAATCTCTGATCCAACAAAGTGTATCCGGGTAGATATTGGTCTTTTCTTTATGGATAATGGAGCTCCGTTTGACATCTTTTCCGTGGGCTGCCAATTGCCAGTCTTTCCATTCCCACTCGTATATCAACTTACGGGAATCGATCTCGGTGACACCTTTGAAAGCATCGGCTCCTTGAAAATTAAGGTCTTTGAGCGTCTCATCTTCCCAGTCGATCTCCTGAGACCAGTCGATCTTATCGGTGTTGCCGTCTTCGCTCTCGACGAAATGACCGAGCGTTGCGTGAGCAAGTGAGTCCTTTACCCAATACGTGAATTGGCGGTATTCGTTATTGGTAATTTCCGTCTCATCCATATAGAATCCGGAAATGGATACCTGTTTTGCCTTCTGTACATTGGTTGAAAACTTGTCCTGGTCGGATTGGCCCATGGTGTATGTGCCGCTTGGAACATAAACCATACCGTATGGATTGATCCCGTTCCATTTTGGTCTGTCCTGAACGCCGATCACCTGTCCGTCCTGCTGTCTTTTGCCACAGGAGACTACAATAAGCCCCAAAAGGACAAAGAAAGAGAGATTCAAATTCCTCATTTGGTTGCGATTTACCTACTAATTGTTTAATTAAAAAAGTGCGTAAATATACGGACTATTATTTTTTTGCCAACGATTTTTAATTTTTTTACCCCTGTCTTTATAATCGATAGCCTTTTGGCACAAACGACGGCTTACGCCGTGATATTGTGCGTAACAAAAATATTTTTAAAAAATTTTATATTATTAAAAAATATAATTTTTAAAATTCACGAAATGACACTTTTACCATCTCGGGTTATAAATGATGGGAAGCTTCCTGGAACCCCCGACTGCATTAAACTCAAACTTCAGGCCAAATTGTTGGGTGATTCCGCCAATCTGATTTTTTAAAACATTTAACGGCCATTCCGCCAAATAACCCAGCCAGACACCCCTTCCAAGGTGAAAAGAGAACTGCCCACCAGCCGCGTCAAGGGACTCATTCCGCAGTCCGCGCCATAGAAGTCCGATCTCAAACTGATTTCTGTATCGCGTCTGAACCAAGATCTCCTCCTGGTTGACTTTCAAATCTGTATAATCCAAAATGTATAGCCTGACATTCCATTGCTCAAAGGCAATGTTACGCATCAACATCAATTTGAAGTATTGCCCCGGTCGGTAGAATGCTGGTTCACCACCACCTATTCTGGCAACAGCAAAGCGATAATCGAACCCACCTTCCAGCCACCGGGTCTGAAGGTAAGCTGACAAGCCAGCACAAAGTTGACTATTATTTAACCGGCCAGATCCAAGTATCGGATCACGGTGATCCACAGTGCCATTTCCGTACTCCCCTTCAGGGGTTCTGATCAGATCTGATTGATAGATGGCGTTGATTATCCCCAGACCGCCTCCGGCAGATAACAGAAATTCCCCTGTCTGAAGGACATGATGATACCCCGCCATCAGGCGCTGCAACTGGTGCACGCCAGAACGTGATAACTCTGCACCTATACCAAAGGAACCAGAAGTCAGCCGAAGCGGACTATTGTAATAAATATTATAAACTACCGGTGACCCAGGTAAAACTTCCCACTGACTGCGATAGGCGGTGGAGATTACTGAACGACCAGCGAGTCCTGCATAGGCCGAAATAGCCCGATAAGGGTCCAGCGAATACATTGGATCAGGCGTCAGATCTTGTGCGTATAAACCTGAAAACTGATCAAATCTTAATGCTGTCAGTATCAGAAGGATTATAGCCTTCAAGAAAAGCAATAAGTTCGCCTGTCGACTGAATAGGTGCAGAACAGCGCATCCCGGCGCACACCAAAGTTTCATCCTCTCCCAGTTCATCCGTGTAAAAATAGATGAATTCCCTGTCTTTTACAAATTGAAGGTATTTGTTAAAAGATCGACGATTCCTGCATTTGACCATCACCGTACGCCCGAGCAGTTCAGGCAGAAGACGAATCCATCCGGCGAAAGAGAAAGGCTCTTTCGGGGCCTGCCCCATGGCAGTTTCTAACATCAACTCATATTGTCTGAAGTATTCAATGGAGGAGAAAATCTGAGAAGCCAAATAATACTGTCTCGCAATCACGGCATTGGCATTGGGCAGACTCGAATCAGTTAAAATATACATTTTAGCCAGGCCGTCGTGATGCCATTTACCCGAAAATGAAAATATGCCGGCTGCCATACTGAATATTTCCTTAAGCGATGCAAGAAGGTCGTGGTATAATTCGCGATATACTTTCGACTCACTCACCTGCCATACATCAAAGACAGCTTGAATAAGATAGGCATAATCCTCTAGAAAAGCATCTCCTTCAGCGTTTTCATTTTCATAACAGATTCTGTACCAACGCGCTGGATTTGTAGCATTTCTAAAACTATGGATGATCTCCTCCATGAGCTGAACTGCTTCTTCGTGTAACGATATATCACCGATCCTAAAGTAATTTTCGCAGAGCATGGATACAATCAGACAATTCCAGCCAAGAATAAATTTTTTATCAATTTGGGGTGCTGGTCTTTGTGATCGGGCCAGCTCCATCTTCCTCCAAAATTCATCCGCAGACTGTACGAATCCGTCCAATGCATAAGGTCCTTCAGGTGGCGTATTCAAAAGATTCAGTACACCACCGGCATGGCCTGATTCCAGAGGAACCAGACTGATCGCTTCAAGCATGGTTGGGTTGGGTTTCAAGGTAAGGAGCTCCGATGACGTCCAGAGATAATAAAGGCCTTCCTGTCCCTCGCTGTCCGCATCCTGCGCGGCGTAATAAAGACCTCGTTGACCTCGAAGATGACTTTTCCAAAAACTTAGGCTACGCCTCACGGCGTCAACCTGATATGCTGTACCTGTAATGTGAATCCATCGGCTTAAAAATGTATTGATCAAGGCATGGTCATAAGCCATTTTTTCAAAATGCGGAATACGCCAGCCACGATCTACGGTATATCGGTAAAAGCCTCCTGCAACGTGATCACACATCCCGCCAAGACATAGATTCCGAACGGTAACGGTTAGAAATCTGAAGGTCTTTTCATCCCGATTAATGAGCCATTGATCAAGAAGAAGGTTCAATGCCATAGTGGATGGAAACTTTTGACCAAATCCAAATCCACCGTGCTCGTAGTCAGTCAGAGGCTCAAACTTCTTAATCAGGGCAGATGCCGAGTGCTCAAAAAGTGTATCCTGTTTGTTTTCAGGTGAATGATAGCGTATCATGGCGAGGTTGAGACGATCTGACTGTTCCTCGATCTCTATTCTCCTTCTGTGATAAGCTTCCGAGACAGCCATAAGGGTCTCTGCCCAGCTCATGCGACCATATTTCCGCACTGGCGGAAAATAAGTGCCGCCATAAAATACTTTGCCTTTGGGTGTTAGAAAACAGTGTAGAGGCCATCCACCATTGACTCCAAGCAATTGAACAGCATCCATAAAATAATGATCAAGATCAGGTCTTTCCTCCCGATCTATTTTGACATTCACAAATCGCTCGTTCATTATTTGCGCAATGTGGTGATCTTCAAAACTTTCATGCGCCATGACATGGCACCAATGACAGGTTGAATATCCTATACTAACCAAAATCGGCACATTGCGCTCAGTAGCTTCTCGAAGAATTTGATCACCCCAGGGTTGCCAGTTGACAGGGTTGTCCTTATGCTGCCTCAGATAAGGACTCAGACTTAACTCGAGTTGATTACTCATGGACTAAAAAATACTAAACCATCGAATGCAAGTTCCACACCTTCCGGTAAAAGTTTGCTTACATCAGCATGTTTTCCCATCTGATGCGAGATATGTGTCAAGTATGTCTGCCTTGGCTTAAGATTACTGATCATTTGTAGGCTTTCCTCAAGGCTGAAATGTGCGTGGTGGGATTTTTGTCTGAGTGCATTGATGATCAGATAATCCAGTCCGGTGAGTCGTTGAATGGATTCAAACGGAATACTATTTGCATCGGTGATGTACGCAAAGGAACCTAATCGAAACCCCAACACCGGTAAGCTGCCATGCATTACCCTCAAAGGCTCTATATCTACTTCACGAACGTTAAATTTTTTGCCGGCAGATATTTTGTTTAGTGAAATCTGGGGCAGAGAGGGATATTCACCCCCACCAAAAATATAACCAAATCGCTCCTGAAGGTCTGTACAGACATATTCTTCAGCGTAAAAGGGGACCGACTTCCGATGGGTAAAATTGTAGCCACGAATTTCATCTATTCCAGAAGTGTGATCCGCGTGATGGTGCGTGATTAAAATCGCGTCTATATCGCGGATCTGATGCGCCAGAACCTGCTGACGAAAATCAGGACCAATATCGATTATGATAGATGTTGAACCTACTTCTACATGCAAAGAAGTTCGAAGGCGTCTGTCGCGAGGATCATGAGAAGTGCAAACTTCGCAGTGGCACCCGATCATGGGCACACCAACTGAAGTTCCTGTTCCGAGTACTGTTATTTTCACCAATTGATCAGGAAGCGATCGCTTCTTCCCTGACCCGAAGATCCATTATTTTCTGATAATTATGAACGATATCTTCATCCAGGATACTCTGATCGACTGGAATCCCGGGTAATAAATCCAAAAAACAATTAATCCGTCCCTCCAAATCAAAAAACTTATTGATAATGATCAGCTTACGGCTCTCGACCCGGCAATAGCCTGCTTGAAAATGACCTTGTTCGTAGCGCAGTTTATAACCGATTTGTTCAGCAAGTTCTTCGAGTTTTTTTAAAAGGCCCCGGGTATATTTCATTCTTTGGTTCGTTTTTGGAATAATGGGGTAAAGATATCAGTGCACCCATTATAAAAAAAAATATATATTAAAAATTATTTTTGATTTAGAAACACATTGAAAAATCCTGTTGATTGTCAAAAGTTTAGGAAATTTTACATTTGCAAATGAATATGAACATGAAGAAAACTGTTGCGATTTTAGCCTTTTTATCAAATGTCCTTCTGGTACTTACGGATTGCCAGGCCCAGCGTGGACGCTTCTATGGCGGCGGGAGGGTCAGCCTGAATTTGGCTCAGATCGACGGTGATGGAATTTTTGGCTACAACCGTTTTGGTCTTGGCGCAGGCGTATTCGGTGCAGCAAACCTGGGGAGCAAGTCGGAACTACATTTGGAATTCTTGTACAATGTCCGCGGATCCAGGTATAACTCCCGTAGTTTACAAAATGTCGCTTACCAGTTACAGTATATTGATATTCCTTTGCTGTTTACCTTTAAAGACTGGTTTGTCGAAGAGAAGAAAGCCAATTACTATAAAATGCACTTCCAGGGAGGTATGTATTTCGGGCGACTTATTAAAAGCGCCAGTGAAAATGCCTCTAACCTGGATCAACAATTCAGAAAATCTGACCTGGGATGGATTCTTGGATTTACTTACTATGCCAATGTTCATGTAGGACTAACCGGTCGGTTCACAAATTCAGTCATTCCCCTGATCAAATACGTTAATTCACAGGGAGAGGAAATTAAGATGATCAGTTATTTCATATCTTTGGGGCTCACATACAGATTTAATTGATTTCTCATGAGACAGGTGAATTTGATTTTGATATTGATGGGCTTGTTTTTCACTTTGATTTCCTGCCAGAACAATAAAAGCAAAAAGCCTACTGTCGTGGACAGGACTCAAGGTGTTGCCCCGCTTCCACCAGAAACAATTTCTCAACTCAACAAGACCTGTACAAGCATTGACATTATTCCGCTGCTCAAGGGAGCAAATGCCAGCCTGAGTTTCAATAAAGCACAGGATCAGGCCATAGGCTATATCATTTCGTTTATAGCCGATGAAAAAGGGATCGTTGGCAACTGTACACCTGAAGCGCACGTCGTATTTGGGGAAAGTGGCGAAATCAATTACGAGGCCGACATTTATTATAGCAATGGTTGTAATGCCTTTGCCTTTATCAAAGGAGGTAAGATCGTCTTTGTAAACAAAATTCGCCCGGAAGGGATAGACTTCTTCAAGAACTTTATCAAGCCTATCAGCAAGGAGAAGATGGATTCTCTTGCCAAAATGAACTAAGTCCGCTCCTTTTGCATTTTTGTCAAAAATTTAGCCTCAGGGATTTCCTGAGCAGTTGATATTTTTTAACAATAAATTAGACTAATCTAAAATTAATATTAGCTTTGCTTTAAAATGTTATTATAATGCATGAGATCAACGAGCAGATCATTCAGTTTTTTGCCCTTGAATCGGGTTTGAGGGCTTTGATAGCGTCAATTATGGTTGGTGGCCTTTGTGGTCTTCTTGGCTGCTTTATCGTTCTTCGCAACATGTCACTGATTGGCGATGCACTGTCCCATGCCATTCTTCCGGGTATCGTGGTGGCTTTTGTAATTTTCGGTTATTCAACGGTAGCGTTTTTCAGTGGTTCAGTAGTTGCCGGACTATTTGCAGCCCTGCTGATTACCTGGATGCAACGCAATGTAAGGGTTAAGAATGATGCCGCAATCGGAATCATCTTTACTTTCATGTTTTCTCTTGGAATTATAGGCATCAGTTGGCTCAGTCATCACCAGGGTGTGCATCTTGATTTGAAGGACTTCCTTTTTGGCAATATTCTGGCTGTGGACCAGACAGATGTCTGGATGACCTTATCGATGGTAGTTGTAGTAACCCTGGTACTGATTATTTATTACAGGGATCTTTTTGTCACAAGTTTTCAATCTGATCTTGCCAACACACTTGGTATACATACCGATTTTATCCACTATCTGATGATGACCCTTCTATCGCTATCCGTTGTGGCATCTCTTCGAAGTGTCGGAGTCATACTTGTCGTCGCGATGCTGATCACTCCTGCGTCGGCTGCACTGCTAATTTCGGACAGATTGCCCAAAGTACTTGCGACCTCTGCAATTCTTGGTATGATATCCGCAATGACTGGCCTTCTGCTCAGTATTGCCTACGACTTTCCTCCGGGGCCCAGCATGGCAGTCGTTACAACGTTGATCTACCTAATGATTATGCTATTTGCGCCACAACGCGGAATCGTATCCAGATGGCGAATTAAAAGAAAACAAGAGTTGAGGATCGTAATTGAAGATATTCTCAAACTGCTCACCAGAACAGGTGAACAAAAAAGCACTGCTATTGATCAGATAGCCAGACGATCTATTCATTCACCAGAAGCGTTACGGAAATGGCTCAATAAGATGCAGAAGCTTGGACTTGTTCAATTAAATAATGATGAAGTCTGTCTGACCGAGAACGGAAGTCTTAGAGCCAATCAACTGATACGTGCTCATCGTCTTTGGGAAGTTTATCTTGTTGAAGAACTTGGACTCAACCCTGATCAGATCCATGAAGAAGCTGAAAAATTTGAACACAGCCTGAGTACTGAAGACATTGATGAGATGGATCAGCGACTTGGATTTCCGGATGTAGACCCGCATGGTTCACCAATTCCGAGATGAAGCATATTATTCAAAATACCTCCGAACCATTTCAGCAATGTAATGGACATCCATTGCTGACATTTCGGTGTGAAGTGGCAATCTGATTAAATGATCCGCCCAGTATTGGGCATTCGGACAGTCTCTGGTCTTATATCTATAACCAAAAGGACTCTCGCATAGATTTAGGTAATGGAATGATGCGCCGATACCTTTGGATCGAAGGAATGCAATACAATCATTGCGTCTCGAAGCTTCAAGTATTTCGATATAGAAGACCGAGGTATTATTTGCGTAAGGAATCTGATTCAGCGGCAATTTGATGGCATGGTCAAGTCCCGAAGACAATAGGTGAACATATTGATCCCATAATGCCCTTCGCAACAGAAATATCTGCGGAGATTCTTCCAGCTGAGCCAGTAAAACAGCGGCCTGAATTTCGGATGCTGCATACGATGATCCAAGATCCCGCCAGTTATATTCCGAGACCTTGCCACCCAAATACAGTAGCCGGTCTGTACCTTTTTCAAGAATTATTTTTGCGCGGTCAACCCATTTTTGCTCATTTATTTGCAATAACCCTCCTTCTCCGCATGAGACAGGCTTGGTATCATGAAAAGAAATTGCAGACATTGAACCATATGATCCTGCAAACCGTCCACCTGCGCGACTAAAATAAGCTTGCGCTGCGTCCTCTATGAATAGCACACCATATTCTTCACAGAGATCGAGAAGTTGTTCTACTCCCCTGCTGTTGCCCGCGTAATGAACCATGACAACAGCTTTGGTTTTTTGGTTAATGAGTGGTCTCACGGTTTCTGCGCTGATATTCGGATGTTCCCTTGTTGAGTCAGCCCAGACGATTCTGGCACCGCGCAAAGCAAAGGCGCTGGCAGTCGTTACAAACGTGTACGCTGGCACAATCACTTCATCGCCTTCGACGAGATCAAGCAACAACGCAGCAATCTCGAGCGCTGCTGTACAGGAATGCGTTAGAAGATTATCGCCTGTTTCAAAATAGTCTCTAAAGAACTGGTTGCATTTACGAGTATACCGGCCCTGGGAAGACCAATTACCTGAATGAAATACATCCTGTATATAATCGAGTTGCTTAATGGCTGTATATGGCCGATTTAATGAAATAAGCTGATCCAATTGGCAGATTATAAAGCAAAAATATAATACTACAAGCCAATTGGACTCATTGTAAAATAAAATTACTTTCCTTTGCAGGCGCATGAACAGTATTGTATTCAATCAAAGTATTCGCTATACTGTTATTCAGTTTGCGGGTGTTTTTGTCGGAATATTCAGCACATTATTGATTTACCCGGCTGACCTCAGTTTATACGGACTCTATGCTTTTATGACGAACACCGCTTCATTACTGGTGCCATTTGTCAGCCTTGGGTTTGGACATGTTTTGCTCCGCTACTTTCCCTTCTACCGCGATAGTAATGGCGTGACGAGCCCTCGATTCCTCAGAAATATTTACACTTTCTATGCTGCGGGTATCGTTGCATTTGGTTTTATTTTTTATTTTGCAAGAAACAAGTTACTAGGATTATTTCACGATCCGGAGCCCCTGATTATTCAACATTTTATTTTTATTCTTCCGATCACCATTCTCTATGTTCTGCATGAACTGGCTGTTTCATTCTGCACAACACATAAAGAAATTGCGATTCCTGCTTTGTTGGGTAATTTGATTAAAATATGGCTTCCGATTAGTTTTATGTTGTGTGTCAGACAATGGATCAATGCATCAGAATTTCTTATGGGAATCATGCTATATTATGTCTGCATTATTCTATTTCTGACCTACAGGTTAAGCCTGATGGACAAACCGCTCGCTTCTGCAAATGACCGCTTTTATCCACCGGTTGAAAGACGGGAGATGTTGCGATTTGCAGCTTACTCCATATTGACCGGCACCAGCGCGGTACTGGCACTGCGAATCGACAGTCTGATGATCAGCACACAACTCAACATGAGCGCCAATGGGCAGTTCAGTCTTGCATATTTTATGAGTAATGCATGCTTTATACCTGCCATGTCACTGATGGAAATTCTCTCACCATTTGTCTCGATGGATACCTTCAAAAGCGATCTTGACCAATTACGACTGACCTATCGTAAATCCGTTGAGCAAATGCTTATACCCACAGCATGGGCTGCAGCTGTACTTTATTGGGGTCTCAATGACTTGATCCACATACTACCCAACGGACACAAACTCTCCGGCATACAGGATGTACTTGGACTTTTACTCATCGCACGACTTGCAGATGCAGTGACAGGAGTCAATCATCATATTCTTAATTTCTCAAAACACTATCGTTGGGAATTGTGGTTGCTTCTCGGATTAATAATCTTAAACCTTGGCTTCAATATAATCCTGATCCCAAAATGGGGAATAACCGGTGCTGCGATGGGGACTTGCGTTTCTGTTTGCCTTTTTAATATTGCCAAAACTACGATTATTTATTTCAAAACAGGCCTTCAGCCGTACAGCCGGTCGATGCTTCGTCTTCTTAGTATCAGTGCTATCACCATTGTAAGCCCAGTATTCTTAGACTTCACTGGTTGTGGCTTGATGCATCTGACGGCAACAACAATCTGTGTCAGTATATGTATGCTTTATGGAATTATATACTTTAATATTTCAGATGACTTCCGAAATTATTTATTGAAAATTTTGCCAGTTAGCAAGAAATGATCTGTTTGTTCTGATCAGACAATTGTATCAGGCAACTACTTTTACCCACTTTTTGTAAGAAAATTAAGGACATCACGTACGCTCGTCACCGGCAGACTTCTGTGAATTGCATGCCGCTTGTCTATAAAATTAACCGTGACACAACATTTTGTAGTCAAAGTGATTAGTATCATTCAATGTCAATCAAGTTATTTCATTGACATGATATTAAGCGTTTATAGACTAAAAGTTCTATAACAAATCAAAAAGTCGCAATAAAACACCACATTGAATAAGGAGTATAAAGTAAGAATAATATAAAATAAAAAATGCCCGCTGTTAAAGACAGCGGACATCGTCGTGGTAAATCTAAACATTCTCTTTCCAGAGATATCCTGACTTTGTTAAGGTCTAAATGTTTCGTATTTGTTCATGTACCGTAAGGACATTTACGAAATACGGTTCTTTATTAAAGTTCAAATAACGCATTCAGAATAACTTGAATGCTATGGTGACCTTATTTAAACTTCAACTAATCAAACTAATCTTGTTTAATGATCTTCTTTTGCCAGTTTTGCTTATCAGAAGCAATACTCAACACATACGCTGCAGCAGATAATTCACTGAGGTCAACATCGAGTGCATTCGCTCCTTGTCTCAAGGTTCTTTTTCCGACAAATTGTATCCTTCCCATCAGGTCTGCAACGGTAATCGTAACTTCCTGATCTGATTCCGCATTAACGAATGCAGTAATCAGATGGTTAAAAGGATTAGGTTGCAAGGAAATACTTTCGAGGCTAAATCCATTGCCCTGCGGCCCAGATAAAGATCCGGACGCTTTGATATTGAGTGTGTAATCTTCAACTTCACCATAGGAGAAGGTCTGACATGACGTTGGATAGCCACCATATTTGACAGACACTCTCATTCTTGTTGTGCCAGTTGACGCGCCAGCTGGAACAGTAATATTTGCGGCTAAAAGTGACAGACTTGGTGTAGCATTTGAAACTACTTCCTCCCCGGCATCATTAAATGAATTATTGCGATTCCAGTCAATCCAGACTTTCCAGTAAAGCGTTCCGGACTGCCCGGTACTACCGGCCTGATAATTGAGTGTGTAAGTCGTTCCTTTGACTACATCAGCAATCAGATTTGTACCATTGTAATAACCGCCGTCACTTCCGCTTGTACGGTCAATGGTACCGATTTTGACGCGACTAACCCATTCGAAACTTGCGTTATTTCCTTTGGAAGTGCAATAGGAAGAGGCTAATGTGACAAATGTTATTGTACTGGTAAAGGCGCTGTTTCCACTTGTACAGACCGCTTGCACTCTCACATCATATGAAGTCGAAGGCGCAAGTCCGGTCAGATTAACCGAGGTCACCGTAACATTTGCCTGAGACCAGGTCTGTGAAGTGCTGAGCTTATATTGAAAATTATAAGACAATGCTCCGGTTACTGCCGTCCACGATGCATTTGCCGAATTGGAAGTTATATTACTGACTTTAAAGTTCGTCGGTGTGCCACAGGATGAGCCACCTGTTGTGGTAAAATTAATCTGTGCAGAGTAACTACTGTTTCCTCCAGTACATTTTGCTTTTACTCTTGTATTATACGTAGTGCCGGCGGAAAGGTTCGTCATCGTATAGTTGGTAACAGTAACATTGACTACAGTCCATGTTTGTGCGGTACTCAGTTTGTATTCAAAATCATACGAATTGGCTCCGCTTACCGCATTCCAGCTCGCCTTTGCGGATGTATTCGTAATATTGGATATAACCAAACCGCCTGGCGTACCACAGGAGCCACCACTGCAACTTGTTCCAAGGCAGGTGGCTGCAACAACGCGACTACGAATTTTATCTCCTGGCAAAGGGCCAAAACCATTGTTGAAGTTGATGCCATAGCTCGTCAAATGGCAATATGACATAATGGTTCCCCCATTGGTAGGTGCCGGCCCAGGAGAACAACTTCCTTCTGGTGTATAGCAGTTATCAATCGCACCACCGGTCCATCCGCACCAATGCGTATGATTGGAACCAATGTTGTGTCCCATCTCATGGGTCATCACTTCAATCGTCCAGGAATAAGTAGGGACATCTTGATAACTTGAATAAATATTGCTATAGGCATACTTATAACTGGTACACAACGCATCGATCCATGCAATACCTCCGATATTGGATCCTCCAAGGGCTGCCAGGTGCGCGAGGTCACCATTAAAAGTTGGCCTTTGGGTCTTAAACTGTGTCAAAGCCGTATAAGAGTCCGTCTTACTGTAAGGGTCTGCACTGGTCCAGACATATACTTCAGATAAAGTCGTATTGATGCTCTCGTTGGTATACAGCGTTTTCACATTATTGAATACACTCGTAATCCAATCAACGGTAGCCTGAACGCTTCCTTTGTTTTGGTACAAAGCATAATCGCATTCAATATAAACTCGAATACAATCCCCGGCTGCCATTTCTGGGCCTGAAGGACTACCATGGGTGACCGCATCAAGCAAATCTGCGCCACATCCTATCTCTGGAGTATGAATAATTTTTTTGTCATCATACACAAATAAGGAGAAAGCTTTATTTGGGAGCGACTCAAGAATAATGTTTTGACCTTCAATGGAGATCATTCCCAGGATCTTGTTTTCGAAAAAACTTATGGCTGCCACCGAAGAGGCCTCATTGCCACTGACCACCCCCTGATAATAACTACCGGTTTTGAGGGATGGCCTTGTACCATCGGAGGTTTCGGTATAAAAGTCTTCCGTAATTAATTGTGTTTTTACCAGATCGATGACCATTGAAGCGGTCCCCATTGGAATCTCAAATCGCAATGCTTCGGGCTGTGTACTCCTGATTTGTTGAAGTCCTTCTGATGATATAATATAACTGGATCCTTCGCGGACACCAAAAAGCTTGAGTGCCTGAGCATCCGTTGACACAGGCTGTAATAGCACTGTCGGTGCAAAGTTTATTCCTGATGATTTTAAATCCCTGACCTTTTCTGCCAAGACAGATGCACGCCGGGGAGCTTGTGCTTGTACATTGATCTCAGTATTGTTCTGAGCGTAATTACTAAAAATAAACAGAAGGAAAAATAACGGCGTAAAAATCCTTCTCGCGAAACTGGAATTTAAGGTCATATCTAAATATTTAATAAAATGAATAATCGATCTTGTAGATCGGATATGCGAGGGGGATGCACAAAGATAAGCTAATTCTGTTGAATCAATTTATCAGTGAAAACCCCTAAAATGAAATTATGGTAGAAAACACCCATAAAAATCACATTATAATTAATATTAATATGTATTATACCTCACCCCGTGCCATTAATGTATTTAGTCTTTGCTCAAGAGAAGTCAACCTGGTCTCGCCATCAACCATTTTTTTTCGTTCTTTTTCCACCAGGTCAGGTGGAGCACTGGCGACAAACCGTTCATTTCCGAGCTTTTTCTCGCAGGATGCCAAAAATCCCCTGGCATACTCAATTTCTTCCTTAATTTTTGCGATCTCAACTTCCAGGTTTACAGAAACCGGCATACGAACAAAATATTTATGCCTCAGACCCAAAAATGATTGCGCTTCGCCATCATCGGCATCAACCTCCTGTGCAGATCCCAGGCGGGCAAATCGAATCAGTAACTCTGCAGCGCCCCTGTAAATCAATACGGTGGGAGACTCCGAACGTTGAATCAATAGGTCAACCAGCTCTCCCAGTTTGAGGTTATTTTTGTTTTTAAGATTAAGAACCTGAGTAATCACGAGTCGCACTTCACGAATGGCATCCAGAATTGACTCATCCATTTTCCCGATTTCCTCGTAACGGCTGATCATACAATCGTCTCCATCCTGACGTTTGCGCAAAAGATGCCAAATCTCCTCTGTAATAAAAGGCATAAATGGGTGCAAAACCTTGCATATTTTTTCAAAGAAATTGATGGTCTTGTTCAAGACTTCGCCATGAATAACCTGCCCATCCCGGGGTTTGATGCCTTCCAGATAGAAGCCACTGAAATCCTCATAGAAAAAAGAGTACATCATTTTAAGTGCTTCACTTAATCTTGACTGTTCGATGAGTTTATTGGTTTCTGACTGTAACTGAATAATTTTCGACTCCATCCAAAGGATAATGAGTTGTGAAGAATCAGGAAGTACTGAATCCTGGTCTTCAGACCGCCAGGAAACGACAAGCCGTCCCGCATGCCATATTTTATTGCAAAAGCTTCTGCCTTGATCGCAAAGTTTTTCATCAAATAGCAGATCTCCTCCGGCCGGTGAAGATGATAGCATCCCAAAGCGCACACCATCTGCTCCATATTGCTCAATGAGTTGAAGTGCATCCGGCGAATTACCCAGTGATTTGCTCATTTTACGGCGCAGCTTATCGCGTACCATACCGGTAAAATAAACCTTCTCGAAAGGTCTTTGGCCTTTCCACTCATAACCTGCCATGATCATTCGGGCTACCCAGAGAAATATGATATCCCATCCTGTAACAAGGACCTGTGTCGGATAATAGTACTGAAATTCTGCACTGTCCTTAAAACCATCAAAAACTGATATTGGCCATAGCCATGAGCTAAACCAAGTATCCAACACATCTTCATCTTGCTTCAGCAACATCGGATCAAATCGGTCTCCCAGTACTTCACGCGCCTCAACTTCAGCCTCTGTACGGGTTAAAGCAACAAAAACATGCTCTTCATAATAATATGCCGGGATCCTATGTCCCCACCAAAGCTGCCTTGAAATGCACCAGTCTCGAATATTCTCCATCCAGTGCCGGTAAGTGTTTTTCATATGATCCGGCAGGAATTCGATCTCTCCGTTCATAACGGCGTTCAGTGCTGGGGCTGCCAGTTTTTGAGAATCAACATACCACTGCAGACTTAACCTGGGTTCTACCACGGCATTGGTTCTTTCCGAACGGCCGATATTTGTTCGATAATCCTGAATACTGTGGAGTGCGCCGGCTTCTTCAAGTAAGGATTTTATTTTCTTTCTGGCAACAAATCGGTCTTCACCAATCAGGATTTTTGCCTGACTGTTAAGGCTCCCATCCTCATTTAGGATATCCAGAAATTCCAGTTTATGCCGCAAGCCAATCTCGTGATCATTCTGATCATGTGCAGGAGTAATTTTCAGGGCACCGGTTCCGAATTCGCGATCTACATATTCATCCTGAATGACCGGGATGCTGCGGTTGATCAACGGAATGAGCACACGTCGACCGACAAACTCTTGGTACCTTTTATCATCCGGATGAATTGCGACTGCTGCATCCGCCATAATTGTTTCGGGACGTTGTGTGGCAATAATAATATGCTTTGACGAATCTCCTTCCAAGGCGTACTTGATATGAAAGAGTTGCGCCTGCTCCTCTTTATATAATACCTCTTCATTGGATAGAACTGTTCTTGCTTCAGGGTCCCAGTTGATCATCCGCTTTCCACGGTATAGTTTGCCTTTGCGGTATAAATCCACAAAACTCTTTAGAACCGCTTCACTCCTGATCTCGTCCATCGTAAATGCCGTTCTCTTCCAATCGCAGGAAGCACCGAGTTTACGTAGCTGTTGTAATATGATCCCCCCGTATTTATCTTTCCATGCAAAAGCATGCCTGAGAAATTCTTCGCGTGTGATGTCAGATTTTTTTATGCCCTCTTCACGCAACATGCGGACGACTTTTGCCTCCGTAGCGATGGATGCGTGGTCTGTACCAGGTACCCAACATGCGTTGTAGCCTTTCATTCTGGCGCGACGAATCAGAATATCCTGAATTGTATTGTTCAGCATATGTCCCATATGAAGAACGCCAGTAATATTGGGCGGAGGAATCACTATTGTAAAAGGTTCCCGCTCATCGGGGACGGAAGAGAAGTAATCGCGCGATTCCCAATGTGAATACCACTTCTGTTCCACAGACTGTGGATTGTAATTCGACGACGGCTCCATAAAACAATTTATCTGATATCGTAAGTATAAACACTCAGGCGGGAAGAACCCACCAGGCTTCGTTCGAGCACAAAAATACGATTTGCAGGCTGATTGTCAACGTTTATTGTGTGCTTTTGGCCAGAGAAGAGTTCTAGCATCTTACCAAAAGATTCTTTATGAATCATGATTACCACGTCCCCGGAGCCAAATTTATTGACCTGATCAAACAGTGATTTGAGATCCGCCTGATCATAATAAAGCGGTTGAATTTGCTTTTTATCACAAACAGGCTGCAATGTCAGAATATTCCGCCTGAAAGGCGTCGAGAAGAAGGCTACGATGTTTTGCTCCCTAAGAATATCCGCAAGGTGGATGGCTCTCCATCGCCCATCCGTGCTCAAACCCGGATCGAGTCCAACAGGATCCTCTTCAGCTGCAAACAGAAAGTACATCATCTGTACCCTGGGATCGCGAAGTCCCCTGATTCGAACGCTGTCTGTAGCATTGTCAAGAATAAAAAAGTCGCCCCTGATTGCAGAAAGTGTCCTTAGCGTATCTTCAATCTTTGCTCCCGGATTGCAGTGTGTGGAGGCAAAAACCGTCGGCTGCATGGTCATCAAGATGATCATCAACTTAAAAAACTGGCCTATCGCCTTTCGAACAGATTGCTTTTGGAATTTTATTGATAAAAACATATTATTATTGAAGCAAATCAACTTGACGGTACAAAACTACGCAACGCCAGCTCGCGCAGATTTTAAATTTTTCATAATAAATTTAAGGTGAATGATATATTCCAGATTATTATGTACGAACGGATACCTTTTGATTTAATGAAAGCATTCAATTGTCTCTGTCTGATTTTGACTGGATCCTGATCAGGGCAATGCTTAAACAAAAGAAACCTGGCTCATCACAGCACACTGTAATATTCAGAAAATGAATAACCTGCATTTTAATAAGTTTGCTAAATTGAATATTAGTCCATTTAAGATATTAAATCCGTAATTGATGACATAACTTTGCATGCCTACATAAATCCCTCAACGGATTTTTCAAGTCTCAAAATAGAATGTGTTTTCATTAATATATCTCTGGAATTCATAAAAGTATTATTTATCCATTAGAATGTGCCAAGGATTCGAATCAAAACTCCTTGCGCAATAATTCATGATTTTTTCACATCACTCAAAGAAATAGAAAAAAATGAGAAGGGCCTTCGCCAAATTTTTTTAATGCCGCAGAATACTGAAGTTCAAACTATTTTTTTACAAACTCAAGTACGCTACTGTTGCCTTCCTTATCATTCAGGACCATCTGATAGTATCCAGGTGATAGATGCTGAATATTAAATCGAAGCGTTTGGTTACCCGCACCGAATTTACTCTGACGTGTCAGCATTGAATTACCCGATGCATCGACAATCGTGCTGGTCAGGTCTGTGGCTGAGTTAAGCCTGATCTCGGTCACAAGTTCGTCCTCTGCAGGATTTGGGTAAATAAAAGCTGACTGGACACCACTCTTTTCATTGACGCTTGAAGTGCCCTCCGGCGAAAGATTTGCTGCCTGAAAAACCTGTTTATCCAATCCCTGAATCCAGGCAACAACATATAGATTACTAAAATCCTCCACACTGTGTTCTTTGGTATGGTCTATGATGTTGGCGGTTTGGCCATCCGGCGGAAGCCTGTAGTCGCCGTTGAATGTATAGCTAAAATTATTGCTTCTGCTTGAAAGGGCCGGAATTGCAGGTAAAATGGTACCTGTTTCGCTAGGCAACATTTTTTTCATCACGTGGTGAAATTCAGTTTCCCCATTGGTTGCAACATTGTAATATGTAATTTTTTCCAATATTGCGATGTAAAGCTTGGCTCCCGTAGCTTCAAAAAGTGGTGAATAATTAATGTTCGCTGTGACTTTTTGACCTTCGACCTTGTACGTTCCATTTAAGGCATAAAATGCCGGCACTTTTGAAGCTGCTGCATAAACTTCCTCGCTGAAGAGGTTACCATTTTTGTCCCAACCTCCATCGATTTCTGTCCTTGGAATAGAATTAATAAAGTAATACCCTCTGCGGTTAATGGACTCCGTTGTGGCATAAGGATCGCCATTGCCTGGAAAGTTTTGTTGAAATTTTATGCTGACATAATCGGCTGGATTTTTATTCTCCAGCACGCTGAGGTATTTTTCATTTGCAGGCTTACATGGCGGACAGGTTGAGCTTGAATACACTTCAAACAGCGGTGTGCGTGATTCTAAACGTTCCATGACATAAATTTTCTTTTTCTTTTTGTCATCCACTTGATTTTCATCTGCATTTCCACCATTAATATCATCTGCAAATACTTCGAGATTATGTGTTCCGGATACCACTTCCCAAGGAATGATGTGTGAGACCGTATCATAGTTAAATGTTGCAATATTCCGAACATTTTTTACATCTCCTCCCGAAGCATTGTTATCTCCCATATAATTAAGACGAAGCGAGTTGACATTTTGCGTACCCAGATTCCTGAAAATGGCAGTGACAACCACCTTTCCCGCTACCTGATAGGGCGATGTGGTAATATCGACAACAGTAAGGTCATACTTTCCCTGATTACCCTGAACAAAGCTATAATACTGATTGTCAATCGGCCCGTCAGACGTCCCGGCTTTAGATAAAAGATCCGGAGAACCCTTAATCATAATAGCGGTTGAGGCATTAATTTGAAGGCCTATTGAAACAAGCTTTGTGGTAGCGTATCCTCCTGTTCGCTGATCCACAATATGGATCCTGTTGGATGTTTCTTCGAGCACTATGCTCCAGTATGCATAGTTTGAGCCATCAGAGGGAACACTTCCGTAACCATATGAATTGAACTGTATCCAGAACTGCCTGTTGGGTGCAGTGCCAAAAGTCTTTGTAATGACGATGTCATTGCTGGCAATACCCGTCAATCCCGTTATGCATACGGAACGGTCCGGAATACTTGCATTGGGGAGTGAATAACGTTGAAATCCAGGAACCGTTGTTGCATTCACGTCAAAAGTCAGTACCCCAGAATTAGATACCTTAAAGTTTGACACCGGCTGATTGTTAAAACTGAAGGTAAATGGAATGGATTTGCTGGTAGACCAGACAGGTGATGTGGCAGCATTCAGAATGACTGACCAACCGCCAGGCAAGCCTCCCCCGCTGGGTCTTTCTGCATCTGCATTCAGATCGCCGGGATTGCGATTGGCTGCATCATTGGGAATATACCAATACTGAGCCGAACATAGCTGAATGGCTGAAAAAATAATAAGGAGTCTGAGAATTGCTTTCATTGGATTCGTCTTTGTCACGAAAATAAGCAATTCCTTCGATGGCCAAACGATTTCAAGAAATAAAAATAACTTGCTGGCTATTGTTGCAAGCAAGACAGTGCCTTAGATGATCCAATTTGACGTAGGAACAACCCTATACAGTCTTAGCTTTAAATGGAGATCGGGGCTGCCAAACTTCGACCGGTTTGAGCATCTCAAGTATTTTAGGTACCAGGTGATTTACGAACCTCGATCCGTGTGAAAGGTAACAATAATAATCCACAGGACTAGCTCCCAGTGAGCTCTTCATTTCCAAGGCTGTACGAGCGAATTCAATGTTTTTGCATTTCAACGCTAGCGCATCCTTGAGGTAATACAGCAGAATATTGTGATAGAGATGATATTGCTTGTTCAGGTTTTTCCGGTATCCCACAAAGTGAGCATTCATATATCCATTATCATAAAAATAGCTATAAAAACCGATCAATTGCCCTTTTCCGAAGATTAGCTTAACTGCAAAAGAATTACCAACTTTTCTCTTGATTCCGAGTAAATACTCCGGATGAAGATCCACCAGATTAAATCCTGCACTTTCAGCAACTTCCCGATAAAGTGCATAAATTTCACTGTTGTATAAACTGATCGCATCAACATCTGCGTCGACAACTTGAAGGTCTTCAGATTTGGCAAGCGCATTCCGTATTTTAAGCCTGTACTTGCTTTCAAGGTCATTGAGGTAACGATCCATATTATCCCATGCAGGTTCAATTCTCATGCACATGGATGGTTGTATTGTAAACTCATTTAATCTGGAATAAAGTTTGCAATTCGACCCCGGAATCCGACTACTGGAAGGCAGGTCTTTTATGACCACAACCTGGGACTTCTTGAAAATTGTATTATGATCCAATACGACCTTACATAGTTCAACCATGATCCTCGATCGTTCCGTCTCGCTGATCTCCGGAAGAAAATAAAATCCATAAGGCCCGGCTGTCATCAGATTTCCAATAATAGCCGCATAAACCTTGACTTTTCGTGCCACAAACAATTTGATTGCCAGCGCGATTTTATCACTTAATGTGGCAGCCTGTCCGGTCTCAATCTGAATCTTGAGGCGCCTCTCAGCATCAAAACCAATCACCTGACAAAGGACCAAACCAATTATTTTGTTACTTTTAAGAATCAGGCCGTAATGCAATTCCATACCTTCCGGCTTTGTTTCTGCCAGTCCCCGCAGATATGGGAGGCTGATCAAAACCGGCTGATCATCTGATATACTCCATTGACTATCAATTTCTTGTAAATTATCAGTCCATTGTATAGTGACATGGTCAAGGGATGTATTAAAAACTTCCAAACAGGTCAATTGAACGTTTAAAACGCCTATCTCAAGAAAGAGTTGTAACGAAAGTCAAAAGAAGGGATAAAATTTTGGTATAATAATTGGTTGTAATTCTTATTAGAATGAAATTCAGTAATTTAGTTGCATTTTTAGGCTTCATATTACTGCTGGGGTCGTGTAGCAGTGGCAAGATTCGTAGTGCAAATCTGCGAATTGCCTCACTTGAAAATGAAGTCCAAAAGTGTCGTAGCCTCGACTCTTTACGCAAAGCCGAGGCTGCCGAAAAGCTCCATATCAGCCGTCAACTTGATAAGACAGAAAGGGTCCTGGCACAGCTTTACCTCCAATTGCCTGGATTATCACCTAAAAATTTAAAAGATAACACGAACCAGAACCTTAACGCTGATATCGCACAGCAAAATATGATGTTGGTTTTAGACACCACCAGGTTACGTCGCGAGAATGATTCACTCCGCAAACAAATTGAGAAATCAACTGAAACTAATGTTGTATCCTCAAACACCAAGACAAAAGTAACAGGAACCAAATCTTTTGATTCCCAGAAAAAATATATTGAGCAGCTTGAAGCGACGAACAAGGCCGAAACAGAAAAGAACAATCAATTGCAGCGGTCACTCAATGCCTACTCCCTTAAGCTCGAAATTATGGATAATGAGCGGATTCATGAAATCAATCATGCCAGACAGGAAAACGCCCGCAAAACGGATTCTTTGCAACATATCATTGCCGACCTTCAATTAGCGAATGAGCAATACAGAACTTCTCTAGTCACTTTGAAAGATAAGCCAACGCCAGTCAAGGATGATAAAAAAGCACAAAAAGAGGAAGTAAAAAAACTAAATCTTTTGCTAGATCGAATGCGTGATGAGAACAAAATGCTCAGTGAATCGAATCAGCAACTCACTACTCAGTCAAATCAGTTAAAGCGTGAGAATGAAGGTTTGAATAATAAAATTCAGACACTGACACATGAATCAGAAGAAATTAGAAAAAATGTAATACTTGATTCAAACACCTATTCAGAAAAGGCAATTGCACTAGATCAGACATTAAAATTAAATCAGCTTCGGATGAAGGAACTGGAAAACAGCACCTTGTCAACCCAGTCTGAAAACAAGACCCTTCGCGAACAAATCAATTTACTCAACAACAAAGCTTCTGAGTATGAAAAGAACAACCAGGTAAAGGAAAACCGCGAAGTGCAGTTAAAAGAAGAGATCAGCAAACTCAAGGAGCAAAACGTTCTAACCGAAAACAAATTACAAACGCTATCGGAAGAGAAAAAAGAATTGATGACCCGGATTGAAGAACAGAATCAGGTGATTGTCCGTCAGCAGGAACAAATGCTCGACCTCAGTAAAAAAGCCAGTAAAAACAAAAATGCCGACAACCTCACGATAATCATTGACTCTCTCAGGAATAGGAATACAATCATCAATCAACTGCAAAAGCAAATTGATTCTGTCCGTCAAATAAATACTGAAAAGTCTGCCAGCTACCAGACCCTGCTACTGGCCAAAGATCAGCAAATTTCAACACTCGAATTACAGAAATCTAGGCTTGAAGCAAATGTCAACGAATTAAATAAAAGAAATGCTGTTTTGGAGCAAGATCGAATTGCTGCGAATCCTGACAACCAAAAAACTTCCAAAAAGGAGGTCGAAAAAGAAAAAAAGCAATTACCTGAAAAAGACAAGACGACCTCCAACTTAACGGATGATCGCCTCTTTACAAGAGTTCGCGAGTTAATCTCAGAAGTCAAATGGCCGGGAATAGCTGTTGTCAAAACTGAAAAGAAAATTACACTGACTGTACCCCAAAGCGCTATGTTTCTCAATGAAACCCCAGCTCTGACTTCCGGTGGCGCTACACTCATTCAAAAACTTTCTAATATTACCCATCCTTTCGGGTCCAGAAAAATAGATATTATATCCTTCAGCGACCCTGGGCAGGAAGAAGATGAACTCAATCTAAAGAGATCAAATAC
This sequence comes from Saprospiraceae bacterium, assembly GCA_046329325.1. Taxonomy (GTDB): domain Bacteria; phylum Bacteroidota; class Bacteroidia; order Chitinophagales; family Saprospiraceae; genus Vicinibacter. The sequence continues at coordinate 2,467,025 of JAXLUU010000001.1, read as the reverse complement.
TATTGGCAAGCTTATGATTGCCTACGGATTACCTGCAGCTGCGCTTAACTATGGCACTAGAAGTTACCACTCCGAGATAGATTCAAAAATATTCAGCAAGGGAACAGAAATAATCATCAGGACAGAATAATTGAAGCCAGCATAAGAAAGTATGTACTTTAACAAATGAAGCGCTAATTATTTCTGATTGGCTATCAGGTTCACATACATTTAACTTTATCTTGAACACCCCATATGATGTCAGTTTTATCTTTGCTCCAGGCATCAACAACTATAGGCGATATATGAAAAAGTCACACTTCATTTTTATTTTGGTAGTCGGAATGTTAAACCTGTTACTTATGAACTGTAGTAAAAAGGTCACCCCGGCGCTCAGCCAGAACAAGTCCATCCACAAGCTGGTCTCACTCAGCAAATCGTCGTGCTTTGGCAAATGTGCGGTTTATAACCTGACAGTTTACAATGACGGATTAGTAATTCTCGAGGGCAAAGCCAATCTGGACAAATTGGGTGTCTATCATACGATGCTCAATACATTGGAATTTGACAAGCTGAATCATACCATTCAGTCACTAAATTGGAAAATTTACAAGCCAGCATATCTGCGTAATATTCCGGATCTTCCGATGTCGACGATCACTTATTACAATATCGCCGATACCGGCAGGATCACGGTCAAATCCAATTCTACCCTTCCTGCTGAGCTGGAAGATCTTCACAAAGTTCTGATGGAACTCACCAATAGCAAAAACTGGATTCAGGCACTCAAAGAAAAAGAAGTGAATGCTAAAGATATTATTTCGAATGAACTACAAATCGACATGGATTCAACCTTGAGCACCTCTAAGATGGAAGAAATTTTCAAGCCTTATGATTTCAAAATGGTTAACCGGATTAGTCAATACATGAATTATTATCTTTTCACTTTTAATAAGGATAAAATATCACCGGTTGAAATGGTTGTTCTGGTTCGCCGTACCAAAGGAGTCCGTCTTGTTCAATTCAACAAAAAATTATCCCCAAGGGATGATTTTTAAAGAACCAATGACTTTGCTTTATCAAGTTCGTCCGGGTATAATACTTCTCCGGTATTAAATTTACGAAACCAGGTAATCTGCCGCTTGGCATAATTGCGCGTGTGTTGCTTAATTTTATTCACCGCTTCATCTAAACTACACTTTCCATCAAGATACTCAAATAATTCGCTGTATCCTACGGTCTTCAAAGCCTGACACTCTCTGAAGAGGATTAATGTACGTGCTTCATCCAGCAGCCCTTGTTGCATCATCTGGTCGACTCTTTGATCGATCCTCGCATATAATGAAGTCCTGTCCATAGTAAGATTAATCTCGGTAACAATTGCATCCTTGCCCGGAGCCTGAAAACCTTTGCGAAAGTAACTAAAGGGTTTGCCAGTCTGCCGGATTACTTCGACAGCACGTGTTAGTCTTCTACTATTATTAAGGTCAACTTCATTAAAATAAACCGGATCGTTTTCCTTAATAAATTCCTGAAGAAAGCTGATGCCGTGAGCTTCAAATTCTATCTGTACACTTTTCCTGATTTCGTTATCTGTTGCTGGCAAATCATCAAGGCCGGAAGTAATTGCGCGAAGATATAATCCGGTACCTCCGCAAATGAGTACATGTCCGTAGACACGCAATAAATCTGTGATGATTGCACTCGCTTCTGCCTGATATTGCCCTGCACTGTAATGTCCCTCAACTGAAACATGATCAATAAAGTAATGCTTGACCTCCTGAAGCTCTAACTTCGTAGGTTTGGCAGTACCAATATCAACCTTTTCGAATATCTGACGACTGTCGGCTGATACAACGGGCACTTTCAACCACCTTGCTAATTGGAGAGCCATGGTAGTTTTACCCGCTGCGGTTGGACCTGAAATAACAATGATCTGCTTGGTCATGTTAACACAAAGATAGCGAGCAGCATCGCTTTTTCGGATAGAGGAATTGGCTTACCTGGCTTCAACAATCATACCTCATACCTTTTCACACATTTGTTTAATTTTGCATTATGCTGTATGCCATTTTCAAAGTGCTGATGCGCAATGCCTTTAAAAGTTACTTTAGAAGGATCAGCATTCAAGGGGCAGAGAATATACCCATTTCAGGTCCGGTCATGCTCTTATGCAATCACCCCAGTTCCTTTACTGAACCTATGTTGCTGGCATGTTTTCAGCACAGAATTTTGAATTTTTTAGTCCGGGGAGACATATTTGAGAACCGCCTACTCAAACCATTACTGGAATTAACCCATCAAATCCCAATCTACAGAGCAAGAGACGGCTTTGAAAACCTTAGAAAAAATAAAGGGACATTTGAACGCGTCTATCAAAAACTTTCAGAAAGAGAATGTGTACTGATTTTTCCGGAATCTACTACCCAGCTTGTCAGGTTTCTCCGACCCTTGCAGAAAGGAGCCGCACACATGTGTATCGCCAGTGTAAGGGAATATAATTTGACAGAAATGGTTGTCGTTCCGTGCGGAGTAAATTTTACCAATGTGCTCAAGGCCGGAAGCGATGTCAGTATTAATATTGGCAAAGCCATAAAGATCAAAGAATGGATAGAAGCGCAGGGAGAAGGAACCGATCTCCCGTCAAGACTTACTGAACACTTTTCGCAAGCAATGGACAAGGTGGTCTTTTCAATTCCTACGCACTTGTCTCCTTCTTTTTGTGATCAGCTTAGCTATGTGGCAATTAATCCGGACCAGCCTCTTGAACAGCGTCGGGAAGAGCATCGCTGTATCATAGATGCTATGAATGAAAAAAGGGATGAACTGGAAGCGGCCTTTACCTCCTATGCCATGCCTCACTCCAAGGTTGAATTAAATGAAGTTATTGTTACCCAATCTATTTCAAAAAGGTTTTTGACATTCTTCACCTTGCTTTTCTGTATGATTGCAGGTAGCTTGGCAGCTGTCTTTTATTCAATTCCGCTTTACCTTTCACGCAGCATCGCTTTTCACACGGTCAAAAATGAATTTAAAACCCCAATACGCATCGTGCTCGCCATCCTGATGATTCTTTTATTTAACGTGATTGCATGGATTATTTTGTGGATCAAATCAGGATTCATAATATCAACGCTAATCCTAACTGGCCTTTGGTTGTCATTCCGGCTTTATCTTTTCTTTTATTTCAGAAGGCAATTATTATCCCCTGCACTTATTCTGACAGGTTCTTCTGGAATTGAAAATCTCCAAAATCAACGTCTTTCACTCAAGACCCTTATCAATCGGCTCAAGGATTCCACCTTACAAAGACATTAACAAATCAATAAGATTGAGCGGGTCAATGCGCTCTATGTCCTCCGCTGCAAAGCTTTAACTTTGCAATGAACTAACCTAACAATGGATGGAAAACAGAATTTTAATTTTTTTTGCTTTTTTTCTTATTGGCAATCTAATTATGGCACAGCCTAAAAAAATAACGACGGCACCACTCATTGATCGGGAGATATTTTTTGGAAATCCTGAGATTACAGGAGCACAGCTATCACCGGACGGCAAATACCTCAGTTTTATTAAACCTTATAATGGTGTACGAAATATCTGGATAAAAAAATTATCCGAGTCCTTTGAAAAAGCCAGGCCGCTTACAAGCAATTCAAGACCGATAAGCAATTATTTCTGGAGCCGAAACAGCAAATTCATCCTTTTTTTCCAAGATAAGGGCGGAAACGAGAATTTTCAAATTTTTGCCGTTTCACCTACCGACAAGGCCAATCCCTCGACCGGTGTTCCTGATGGCAGAGATTTGACCAAAAGTGAAAATTCAAGGGCGGACATTGTCCATTTGAGTAAATCCAATCCAGATCAGGTATTTATTGCACTCAATGATCGCGATGCATCCTGGCATGATCTCTATGATCTTCGCATCAGCACCGGCGAACGCAAACTCATCTATAAGAATACTTCCAGAGTTGTCTCCTGGGTATTTGATCAAAAGGATAAGCTCAGGCTGGCTGTAAGAAATTATCCTGATGGGAGTAACGAACTACTTAGAGTTGACAGTAATTCAGAAGAAGTGATTTACCGATCAACAGTTCTAGAAGACTTCACACCATTAAACTTTCACACCGACGGAAGCAATGTATACCTCTTGTCCAACACGGGCCTCAAAAGAAATCTCACCCAACTTGTCCTTTTGAATATCAACACAGCCGCAGAAACTCTCATTGAATCAGATCCAAAGAAAAATGTTGATCTGGATATGGCTTACTTCAGCGAGATTGATAACAGCCTGTTGATGACTGTCTATAAAGATAACGTAACGCGCATTTATTTTAAAAACAAGTCCTTCTCGAAGGATTATGATCTAATCAGAAAACAATTCAAGGGGTTGGAAATATCTTTCAGCAATTCAACCAAAGATGAAAACCTCTGGCTCATCACAGTGTATTCCGATACAGACCCCGGAGCTGTATATTTATTCGACAGGAAATCCAAAAAATCAATTTTCCTGTACAGGCCAAGACCGAAATTGCCCATTGAAGAAATGTCCCCAACGCAGATCATCTCTTATAAATCTGAAGATGGCTTGGTGATTCCAGCTTATTTGACCATTCCAAAAGGCAGCACCGGAAAAAACCTTCCATTAGTTGTTAACCCTCACGGAGGACCTTGGGCGAGAGATAACTGGGGATTCAATTCTCTGGCGCAGTTTCTGGCAAACAGAGGTTATGCTGTCCTGCAAATGAATTTTCGAGGATCTACAGGATTCGGAAAAAAATTTATTGACGCCGGCAATTTGCAATGGGGAGACCGAATGCAGGACGATATTTCCTCTGGTGTAAATTATCTTGTAAAAAAAGGTATTGCTGACCCTAAGCATGTAGGAATATACGGTGGATCCTATGGAGGATATGCAACATTGGCAGGTCTGTGCTTCACGCCAGAGTTATATGCCTGCGGGGTATCCATGGTAGGACCATCCAGTCTGCTGACACTTCTCGAGTCTTTGCCTCCTTACTGGGAAGCTGGTCGAAAAATATTTTACACTCGTATGGGCGATCCGACCAATGCAGATGGTTACGCTCAGTTGAGAAGACAATCACCTCTTTATTCAGTAGACCGAATTATCGCACCGTTAATGGTGGTCCAAGGCGCCAATGATCCACGAGTTAAAAAGGCAGAATCTGATCAGATCGTCATAGCCATGAGAGACAAGAATTTGCCGGTAGTATATCTGTGCGCCAATGATGAGGGTCACGGCTTTGCCAATCCCTACAATTCACTTGCTTTTTATGCAGCAATGGAACAATTCCTGAGCAAACACCTCGGAGGTCGTTATCAAACCGACATGAGCAATGCAATCCAGGAAAAACTCAAAGCATTAACCGTGGACATTGCCAGTCTGAAAAAAAGCATGGCACCTGGCACCGAAATTAAAATAAACTCAATATCTTCTCACGATCTGGAAGAAGGAAGCATGGTCTATAGAAGTAGTACAAAATTTCTTGGAGAAATAGTACAAGGCACTGAAACCATTGAAATCAAGTCCAAAGGAGACAGTTGGGTCATTAGCTCTTCACGGGAACTTCCGATAGGCTTGGTGAAGGATGGCGGCAAAATACACAAAGAAAAACTGACTAACTTTACCAGAGATCTGGAAATCGCCAATACACTGTATCAGATTGGTTATACAGATAATCAGATTACTGTACGTAAAACAGAAAACGGAAAGAAAACAAGCTATAAAATAAAAACATCAGAAGCCTGTTTCGCCGACGGTCCCCTTGCCGCGCAACTGATATCTTGCTTGCCGCTAACTGATACATTTCAGCGCCAGGTCATCAATATCGATCTTGAAAAAGCGATACCCGTAAAACGAAAGATTGAAGTTAAGGGTATTGAACCTGTGAACGGTACCGAATGTTTTAAAGTCCTTTACCGGGATGAGAATGATTTAACGCCTTTTATCGTTGCCTGGGTAAGCATTTCAGATAAACCGAAGACGCTGAAATATATTCTTACCGATCAGGAGCTATCAGAAGAACCGGTAGAATTTGTTTTACAGAATTAATTTTACAATCACAGATAATTTATCAATATGTTTAAAATTCCAGTACCAAAAAACGAACCTGTACTTTCCTATGCCCCGGGTAGCAAGGAAAAAACTTCCGTAAAATATGCCCTTGCTGATTTGCGCAACAAAGAGCTGGATATTGCAATGATCATTGACGGCCAGGAAGTTCGTACTTCAGACAAACACCGTATTCATCCTCCTCACGAGATTGCACACACCTTAGGCTATTACTACAAGGGCAATATAACGCATGTTCAGAATGCGATTGAAGCAGCATTACGCGCCAAGTCATCATGGGAGAATATGGCCTGGCAGGAACGAGCAGCCATATTTTTAAAAGCTGCGGATCTTATCGCAGGGAAATATCGCGCCCAAACCAATGCTATGACGATGCTCGGTCAATCCAAAAACATATATCAAGCAGAAATTGATGCCGTCTGCGAGTTCTGTGATTTTCTCCGATTTAATGTTCAGTATATGACTCAGATATACGATATACAACCCAATTCTGCGCCAATGATCTGGAATAAGTTGGAATATCGTCCACTTGAAGGTTTTGTATTTGCACTTACGCCGTTTAATTTTACTTCTATTGCGGGCAACCTGCCTTGCTCCCCTGCGCTGATGGGTAATACAGTTGTCTGGAAACCATCAGAAACACAGATTTATTCAGCAAGCCTGATCATGCAAATCCTGATTGAAGCCGGACTTCCGCCTGGTGTCATCAATTTAGTCTTTGTGGACGGCCCGACTGCGGGAGAAGTGGTATTCAACCATCGCGAATTTGCAGGTATACACTTTACCGGATCGACGGGAGTATTTCGAAAGATTTGGGCTACAGTTGGAAATAATCTTGCATCCTACCGTTCTTTTCCTCGAATGGTTGGAGAGACCGGCGGAAAAGATTTTGTATTGGCACATCCTTCAGCGGATGCCAAAGCAGTCTCTGTAGCGCTTTCGAGAGCCGCCTTTGAATTTCAGGGTCAGAAATGCAGTGCGGCTTCTCGTGCTTATCTTCCTGAAAGCCTTTGGCCAACAATACTTCGTAATTTGAGCGAAGATCTTGCGGCTATGAAAATGGGCGATCCAGAAAATTTCGAAAATTTTATCAATGCCGTTATCGATGAGAAATCCTTCGATAAAATTACGGGTTACATCGATGCCGCCAAAACTTCGACTGAAGCAAAAGTCATATTGGGCGGAAATTACGACAAATCAATAGGATACTTCATACAGCCAACTGTAATTCAGTGCGAACAGCCGGATTACGTCACCATGCGTGAAGAATTATTCGGGCCTGTCCTCAGCGTATATATTTACAAAGATCAGGAATACGCGCGTGTTTTGGAACTGGTTGACAATACCTCTGACTATGCACTTACCGGCGCGATTTTTGCCAGAGACCGCGATGTTATTATTGATGGTGCACTCAAACTGAAACATGCTGCCGGAAACTTTTACATCAATGATAAGCCGACTGGCGCAGTAGTGGACCAACAACCATTTGGTGGGGCACGGGCCTCCGGCACCAATGACAAGGCGGGCTCAGTGCTAAACCTTTTGAGGTGGGTTTCTCCGCGGACTATAAAGGAAAATTTTGATCCTCCACATGACTTCCGTTATCCATTTATGACTGAAGCCTGAACATGATTGCAGTCTACTCTCCGGAAGAGATCAGACGCATTGAATTCATCTGCTGTCAGTTGCAACAGGTATCAATGATAGACCTGATGGAACGTGCAGGACAAGCATTCACTGATTGGTTCCATCACAAGTTTGCTAACCACAAACATGCGGTGCATATTTTTTGTGGCAATGGCAATAACGGTGGCGACGGACTCGTTATTGGACGCCTGCTTCATCAGCTCGGTTATTCGGTCAGGATTTACCTCGCCGAAATCGCAGCCAATTCAACCCCTGAATACAACACCAACCTCGCCCGAATCAGGGACATGCATCTTGTAACCATTGCAATGATTCGCCCCAATGAAAGTACTGCGATAGACATTCGTCAAGAAGATATTTTAATTGACGCATTGTTGGGAATAGGTGCCAAAAGACCCTTGGATGAGCAATGGAAACACCTTGTTGAATCATATAATAACACCAAAGCATACAAGATCAGCGTGGACATGCCTTCAGGTGTTCCTGCGATGGGATATGGTATAGACGGATGCATTATTGCAGATCTTGTTGTGGGTTTTGAGTATCCCAAACTCGCTTACTTTCTTCCTGAAAATGAAAAATTCATCTCGTCCTGGACATTAGTTTCTGTTGGTTTTCCTCAAAAAGAGGATCATCATCTTCAAGCCAGCTATTTTGTTACAGAACCTAACGACGTTGTTGGAATTTTGCGCCCTCGAAAAAAATTTTCGAATAAAAACAATTATGGTCACGTGGCAATTATTGCAGGTTCACCAACCATGTGTGGTGCAGCGATACTAGCAGCACGAAGTTGTCTGCGCGCAGGGGCAGGACTGGTGAGTTTGTACGCAGACAATGAATGCAGATCGTTATACTTTAGTGAATCACCAGAGGTAATGCTACCCTTTCGAAATACGATCAATGCTGACAACTTAAGAAAATATTCGTCGGTTCTGGTCGGCCCAGGCATGAAAGATGTTCTAGATATTAACACCTATCTTAAGGAAGCTTTTAATGCCGGTGTAAAGCTTGTACTTGATGCCGAAGCGATTAATGAATTATCCCGCGACAGGGATCTTTTCAAAAGCATACCGAAAGGGACCATACTAACACCTCATACTGGAGAATTTGACCGCCTTTTTCAAATCGAAAAACCTGACACTTTACTACGCCTTAAAGTTGGCTCCGAACTTTGTCGCCGCTTAAAAATTACAATCTTACTAAAAGGGGCTTATACCGCGATATTAACTCCGGAAGGAACATGTATTTTCAATACAACTGGTAACCCGGGAATGGCGACAGCGGGAAGTGGCGATGTGTTGGCAGGCATAATTACTGCCTTTGTTGCACAAGGATATTCTGATGATGAATCTGCCTTTCTTGCAGCTTATGTTCATGGTTTGTCTGCGGATTTAGCGCTTATCAAGGAATCCCCTGAAAGCCTTATAGCCTCAGATATTACAGCCCATTTGGGTGCAGCGTTCAATGATCTAATGCCGCACGGGCAGCATTGACCTGCGCAGTTGCATTGCCTATAAAAATCTGGTCGCCGATCACCATGACTGGTCTTCGCAAGAAAGTATACTCGCTCAGTATTAATTTTCTGATATCTTTTTCTGAAAGTTTTTTATCTTTCAGATTCAAAGTGCGGTATTTGACAGCCTTTCTCGAAAATAACAATTCATACGAGCCTGCCAAGCGGGCCAAATCATCCAGTTCAGCCTCACTAATTTTTTGCGTTTTAATTTCTCTGATCTCACAACCTTTCAATGGCAAAGTCTTTAGTATGGTTTTACAGGTCGAACAGGATCCAAGATGGTAAATAGTCTTTCGTTTTTTTTCCTTTGAAGTCATGTCTAAAGCAAACTTGATAATTAATGCTGACCAATCGGTATATCACCTTGGCCTTCGCCCGGAAGAGATGAGTGATTTCATCATAACTGTTGGTGATCCTTCGCGCGTTGCGATGGTCAGTTCATATTTTGATACAATCGAAAGCCGCAATAGTTCAAGAGAATTTGTGACACATACCGGAACATTTCAGAAAAAAAGGTTGACCGTAATATCCACGGGTATTGGCACCGACAACATAGACATCGTACTCAACGAGTTGGATGCACTGTTGAATGTTGAACTTACGAGTGGCATCCCTAAAGAAAAATTTACAAGGATGTGTATCGTAAGGATTGGAACATCCGGCGCCGTACGGGAAGATATTCCGTTGGACAGCCTGTTGATTACCCAAAAAGCCATTGGCTTGGATTCGTTACTCCATAACTACAACAGAGTTCCCAATGAGGAAGAAATGGATCTGCGCAAGCAGTGTACGCTTTGTATGCCATCCTTGCCTCTACCATACCTTGCCGAAGCAGATAGAAGTATGTTGCAACATTTTCATCAGGGGGATGATTTTATTGCCGGAACCACCGTAACGGCCCCTGGATTCTATGGTCCGCAGGGAAGACAACTTCGCATTGGAATCCGTTATCCGGAGCTGATTCGCCAAATATCAGCTTTACGGATTAAGAATTCAATTGTTACGAATCTTGAAATGGAGACTTCCGGTATATACGGACTGGCTGGTCTGATGGGCCATCGAAGCATATCCTGCAGTGCCATACTAGCCAATCGTGTCAAGGATAGTTTTTCGAATCATGCCGAGCAGACCATCCGCAGGCTTATTGAAATCTGTCTTCAAAAAATAGTATCATTTGACAATAGCTAACATCATTTGTCTGATTAATTACTTCCTTGTTCTGTCTGTACTTCTTTGTTAACAAAAGAAATTTCAGAAGTAGCTATCGATAAATACTTTAATCAAGATAAAAAAATGGAATAACCTATTTTATCTTTAGGGCCTTTGTCACAATTTAGGTATTAAATAAAAAAAGCCGGCGCATTTTGCTGCCGGCTTTCACCTAAAACAATTCCATTAAATTATTTTGAAAAAACCAGATCTACATTCAGATCAAATACATCATTGATTGCCTTGTCTCCAAGATTCTGGAAGAAAGTTCCTGATCCATACTTAATACCGAATTTCGTTCTGTCAATCATTATGTTGGCAGTTGCATGATCCATTTCAAACATTGCATCAAAACTAACAGACTGCGTTATCCCTTTGATGGTTAGATCACCCGTTATGACAAACTTTTTAGGATCAGCAGTGGCTGCTGAATTTTTAAGAACAAAATTCGCCGTTGGATTATTCTCCACATCGAAGAAATCCTTTCCATTCAGATGTCCACGCAACTTTTCAGCGTATTCTCCCTGAAGGTCTGTAACTTTAATACTGTTCATATCCATTACCAAATTACCAGAGACCGGACGATTATTATCGAAGACGATAGATCCAGACTGTAATGACACAATACCGCTGTGCTGGCCGGTTACTTTTTTGGCTACCCATCCCACTTTAGATTTGGCAACGTCAACTTTTTTCGTATTTGGCTTGGTAAAAGCAACGGAGACCAACAGTCCCGCAATCATTAAAAAGGATAAATTCAATTTATTCATACTTAAATTTTAGTTTAGGCTCCATTAACGCTGGGATGGCATTGTGGTTCAAAAATCTTTAGAAATTTAAGTAATTTCTAACAATTTTTCTAGTGAACCTGAATCTCCTGCCGCACCAGCAAAACCATGTGGTCATCGAAGAAGGCATACCCCTGATCATAACAAAAACTATACTGAATACCTTTACGGCTGACAAATCGATGTGTACAATAATTAAAATCAAACCCCGTCCTGCTCAGGGATTCCTTCGGCAATGTACGCTTGCCTTCCGGATTAAGGCTTGCCAGAATTTGACGGTTTTTCCTCAACTTCGAATTAATGAATTTAATGGCAGGGGGATCTAACTTTTTGTGCTCCTGGTGATAAATACTTCGACAACTGTCGGTACAAAATCGCTTATCACGACGTCCTATAATGGGACTTCCGCAAATAAGGCATTGCGTGGTGGTGGTGTGTAACATAGCTTATTTTTGACAAAACTAGTACAAATGTCTCACATCAGTGAAAGTTCAATAAGAGCATTGGATTAGAGTACAAACAAGTGAGTTGTTCCTTATTATTGTCGATTAGACGTCTTTTCTTATTTTTGAACCCAGTTAATCCTGGTGAATGAAAAAATACCTTACAGTCCTCCTTTTGGTTTTTATACTGATTCCCAGGAGTAAAGCCGCCCATATAATTGGTGGTGAGATGTATTATGAATGCCTCGGATACGGAAAGGATTCTACTTTCAGGAAGTATCTGATCACGATTAAGCTTTATAGAGATTGCAGGCCACAACAAAATGCCGCCGGATTTGACCGTCCCTTAGGATTTTCAATCTACCGAAAAAATAGTACTGGAAATGGCTACACCCAGGTCAGGGGGAATGCCAACCAAGGCGAATATTCCATTCAGACGTTTCAGGGTCCGGATTCGATCGCTGCGCCGTCTTATCCTTGCCTTATCATTCCACCGGATATTTGTGTCGAACAGGGTCTCTACACTTACGAAGTCGAGCTACCGATAATAAATCAGGAATATGTTATTGTCTGGCAAAGATGTTGCCGCAACAATACCATCACCAACATCCTCAATCCAGGGAATACCGGTGCAACATTTACCGTCAGCATCAGTCCGGAAGCCCAAAAATGGTGTAACTCGAGTCCACAGTTTAAAAATTTCCCGCCCACAGTCATTTGTGTCAACAATCCTTTGAATTTTGATCATTCAGCCATAGACAAGGATGGCGATCTGCTGGTTTACAGCTTTTGTGAACCTTTTGCAGGAGGTGGCTCCGGCGGTGGCGGCGGCGGTGGTGGCGGTAATTGCAATTCTGTGACACCTACTCCTGACTGCCCTCCTCCATTTACGCCGGTCAATTTTAAGGCTCCTCAGTACGGCTACCTCTTCCCAATGGGAGGCAATCCTCCAGTCAGCATTAATTCAATAACAGGCTTGATAACCGGTGAGCCTAATGTACAGGGACAATTCGTTATGACTGTGTGCTGTTCCGAATATCGAAATGGAACACTACTTTCTACAATCAGGAGAGATTTTCAATTCAATGTTGCAAGTTGCCAGGGTACCGTCGTAGCTGCATTGAACTCAGGAAAAGAAGTCAGCAGGCAGAATTACGAAATTCTCATTTGTAACGCAGATTCCTTCCAGATGGATAACGGTTCCTACCAGCAACAATTTATCAATGACATTCTTTGGGAATACCAGACCGGTGGACAAACAGTTCAGTCGACTTTATGGAATCCCCTCCTTCGATTTTCTGAAGGAGGACCTCATGATGGTCATTTATTTCTGAACCCCGGAACCAATTGCAGCGATACGGTGGCATTTCACATTCAGGTCATTAAGGACCTTAAAGCAGACTTCTCATTTTCATTTGATAGCTGCAAAGCAGGACCTGTCAACTTTAAAAATCTTTCCACCTCCCCACACAGTGCAATTCAAACCTGGAGTTGGGATCTTGGCGATGGATTTAAATCTTTCGAACAGAACTTTAATCTGCAGTACATCCACCCGGATGAATATGCTGTTAGGCTCGATATATCGGATAACTACGGATGCAAGAATAACACTACGAAAATAATCAAATGGTTTCCTGCGCCGGATGTGATTGTTTTCAGGCCAAGTACAAATGAAGGATGTGTCCCACTCACCGTTAATTTTAAAAACGTTTCCTTTCCGACAGACAGTAGTTACAAGTTTCACTGGATATTTAGTGACAGTACTTCAGCTGACGGTATCACTGTCAATCATACTTTTGATACAATTGGCGAGTATGGTCTTTCGCTTCAGGTCAGGTCGCCCTTGGGATGTTTTAGTGAGGGACGTTTTGACCGTATCATCAAAGTCTATCCACCCCCTTCTGCCGTTGCTTCTTTGGATCCACTTCGGCTAAATATTAATAACGCAACGGTCAAAGGGTACGATTCCACCCAGCAGACCATAGGACGCACCTGGATTATCGATGGCAAGGATTATTTTTTTGACAAAGATTTATTTTATACTTTCGAAGATACCGGAGTTCACAGTATCCGCCTGATTGTTAGCGACAAGTTTCTATGCACGGACACGATTGACCGGGAAGTTTATGTTTTCAGAGATTTCAGTTTATATATGCCCAATGCCTTTACACCGAATGGAGATGGACTGAATGAACTCTTCCAACCAGTTGGCCAGATCAATGACCTTTTGTCCTATCGTTTGGCTGTCTACGATCGCTGGGGTGGTTTAATTTTCGAGACCAGTGATCCGAAAAGCGGCTGGAATGGAAAATTTTCAAATGCGAAGGACGCAGAAGGTGGCGTGTACATCTATACGCTCGAATTTCAGCGAAACCGGTATCCTTTAACCCGTGAAAAGAATATATTTACTTTAATTCGCTAATTCACAGCGAGGATTTTGGGTCGTTTCCAAAATTGACTTCTTGCTGGGAAGCTGACTTTACATGTTGAAGTTCTGCATTTCTGAATATCCTTAACAAACCGCTTACTGAGCCTTGAGTGAACCCCACTTGCATGTCATGTGAAATGGCACTTACGATCAGATCTGGTATTGCGCAAGAATCTGTCTCAAAGCACTGAAAAACAGTTCGCAAGACTATGCAGTATTTTTTTGTATTAAATAATATTTATTTATAATATGTATATATTTCATTTTATTATACTTATGCATAATAAATAATTGGCATAGGATTTGAAGTATAGGTAGTTACTCCTCAGGAATTGCCGGAGGGGTGATAGTATATAAATCAGCCGACAATGAACAATCATCCTGGCTTGTATGTAGCACTTCTGATTGCATGGATCACCCAGGGCGCCCTAATGTATGAGGATCGTTGCTGTAACCCAATCCCCGTCAAACAGCCGGTCCCGCACCGCCACTACTTTCATGGGATAGTACTCATGGATACAGGACTCAATATCCGTATTCCCTTCAATTTTGAGTTTTTTAAATCCACCGCCAACTACGCACTGCCTTTACCCCTAGAACTTGAACAAGCCTTGCAGCAAACGTCCACATTTTTAATAAACAATCCATCCAAAAAACTTAAAATCGTCTGCCGTTACCATCCTGACGAGGTCGAAAGATCTTCCTCCGACCTTGGAATGGAGCGAGCAAGAGCAATCGAAAAGATCTATTTGTCGAAGGGTGTCCGTGCTGAACAACTCCTCATGGCCAGTCTACGCGACTCCGCTTTGCCAGTGAGGCAAAATAAAATTCTCGCGGGTTTTGTACCCATCGTTATTCAATCACCTTAAATTCCGAATATGAGTTGTTATCTGATACCTTTAATCACCGGTCTCGGTGCGGCAGTCCTCGGCGGCATCATTGCGTGGTTAATGAGAAATAAACCGTTCAGCATGCTTGAAAGCAAATATGCAGAACTGTACACAGACTTTCACCAAAAAGAACTTCAATATTCAGAACTTGAGAAATATCATTCATCAGCCCTCGGCGATATCAATAAACTGACAGAACAACAAGAGACACTGATCAATCATCACCGTGAGCTCAAAGCGAAATATGATGTACTGCATTTGGCACAGGAAGATACATTACAGCGGGAAAAAAATATCCAGTCACAATTGGCCGCACAAGTTGCTCAATATAACGAATTGCGACAAACCTTCAGGGCAACGCTTTCTGAAAAAGAAACGCTAACCCTCCAATATAACAAAGAACTTTCCGAATTAAAGGAATCGCTCAATGCCAAACCGAAAGAAGTCGAAAAAATCATAGAAGTCCCCGTAGAAGTTATCCGGGAAGTTGAAAAAATCATCGAGGTGCCCGTAGAAGTCATCCGTAAAATCGAAAAACCTGTTGAGGTCATCCGGGAAGTCGAAAGAATCATCGAGGTGCCCGTAGAAGTCATCCGTGAAATCGAAAAACCTGTTGAGGTCATCCGGGAAGTCGAAAGAATCATCGAGGTGCCCTTAGAAGTCATCCGTGAAATCGAAAAACCTGTTGAGGTCATTCGGGAAGTAGAAAAAATCGTCGAGGTACCCGTGGAAGTCATCCGAGAAATCGAAAAACCTGTTGAGGTCATCCGCGAAGTCGAAAGAATCGTCGAGGTGCCCGTGGAAGTCATCCGTGAAGTCGAAAAACCTGTTGAGGTCATTCGGGAAGTAGAAAAAATCGCCGAGGTGCCCGTGGAAGTCATCCGAGAAATCGAAAAACCTGTTGAGGTCATCCGCGAAGTCGAAAAAATCGTCGAGGTGCCCGTGGAAGTCATCCGCGAAGTCGAAAAACCTGTTGAGGTCATCCGCGAAGTCGAAAAAATCGTCGAGGTGCCCGTGGAAGTCATCCGCGAAGTCGAAAAACCTGTTGAGGTCATCCGGGAAGTCGAAAGAATCGTCGAGGTGCCCGTGGAAGTTATCCGAGAAATCGAAAGAATCATCGAAGTGCCGGCCCCTGCCCTGAAATCTCGTGAAGCCAAAAAAACAACGCCAAAGACTGCGCCTGAAATAATCTCAGAAAAAAAGAAAACCGTGTCTTCAACTTCTCAAGCGAATTCATCCAAAGGAAGAAGAAAAGTGTTGGTCGAAATTACACCACAAGCGCCTGTTAAAATACCAAAAGATGATCTGACCAATATCGAGGGGATTGGGCCCGCTATTGCGAAAGTATTGAAGAAAGCCGGCATACTTAATTACGCTCAATTGGCCAAAACTTCTGTTTCCAAAATTCAAAAAATTATGGACAGTGGCGGCCCAAGATTCCGTATGCATGATCCAGGATCATGGCCAAAACAGGCCGATCTTCTGGCCAAAGGCAAGCTCAAGGAATTCAAGGTGCTTACAGACCGTTTGAAAGGTGGTAGGTAATTAACTTTTAAACTGAATAAGTAATTTTATTCAGATTACAATCACATGATTTTCCATACCCGTTACGAACTCCCTTCGTATCTTAAAGCATATCACATCCCAAATTAATAATCACACAAATTAATTCCGAAAAACTTCAAAAAATAAAGTTATTCGGAATGAATAGTACCTCAATTTCTTAACCCTGTATAGATTATAAAAATTAAATTACTACTAAGCTTAAAATGATAAATGTTTTAAAGACAAGAATGCCCTCAAGCTCAAAAGATGGCACAATGACCGCGCTATTTATTTAGCTGCATGAATGATGCTTGTAGTCAATCCGTAAATGAATTTACTGATCCAATCCAGTTAAACCTGCTTCTGTGAATAAACAATCAATCATTAAGGGCTATCAGTCATTGCGCAAAATAATTACATTTGCTTCATCGATTTAGCGCATTCAATTTAATCCATGCTGTTTGCTCATTTTCTTCGTAAATTGCTGTTACTTGTCTCTTTAGGTATCACACTGATTTTTGAAATTTCAGCACAAAATCCGTCTGTAGATTCACTTCATTCGAATCTGGAAGAAATGACTGTAACGGGCTATCGGCTCGAGCCGGGAACGATGACTTCTTACAATATTGAACAATTACCTTTAAAAATACAAAGTACAACAGGCCGCAGGGATATTACCGATTTTTTGTCTTCAGTCCCGGGAATTTCACAATTGAGCACGGGAGCCGGTATATCCAAACCCGTCATTCGCGGATTGTATGGAAATAGAATCCTAGTCCTGTTAAATGGTCTACGCTTCGACAATCAGCAATGGCAGGATGAGCATAGCCTTGGCCTGAGTCTTAATGGAATCGGTGATATTGAAATTATTCGTGGACCTTTTAGTATTCTTTATGGTACTGAAGCGATAGGAGGCGTCATCAATGTGATCGACAGTGAGTTTCAAGAAGACAGCCTATTGCATTCAGAAGCAGGCCTACAAATTCATTCCAATACACTTGGTGTATCTGCATTTTATTCGACAGGCAGGTTCCGGCACAACAAACATTGGAAGTTACTAGCTTCTGCAGAAAATCATGCTGATTATTCTGACGGGCGAAACGAAAGGGTTATTAATTCTCGGTCTGACGCCTATCAATTGCGTTGGATGTCTGGTTTCAGGAAGAAGAAATGGACGAGTACCAATAACCTGCAATCATCTTTCAACCGTGCTGGATTTATTATTAATGACCTGGATAGTTTTGTTGTCAGAGATCAGCGCTGGAGCAGAAATCTTGGAGTGAATCCCGCGCATTACGTATTAATCAATTCAGCTACTTCTCAGAATTCCATCCAGCTGAACCGGAATACATTACTACAATTGAACACAGGCCTACAATCCAACAACCGTTTGGAAAATGAGGGTAGCGGTGCGATCAGTCTTAATATGCATTTGCTGACATGGCAATATATTGCCAGACTTGAACTCAATCTCAATCCGACCAATAAGCTGATCATTTCAAATTTGTTTCTTGTATCCAACAATAAGAATTATGGCGCCCGGAAAATTATTCCGGATGCACTGAATCAGGAAGCCAATCTGAGCGGATACCTGGAGACCAGCATTCATCCTCACTTGGTCATTGAAACTGGAATAGGTATAGGTGAAAAACTGATTCACACATTTCTCACACCAGGCGTGAATTCTCCGGAGCGTGAAATACATGTCTTTAGAAAATTTTCACCTTATTACAATGCATACACCGGGTTTACTTATTTTCCTCAATCGCGATTTCAAGTCAAGGCCAATCTGGCTACCGGTGTCAGAATCGCCAATCTTGCCGAGCTTTCTTCCAATGGTCTGCATGAAGGGGTTTTTACCTTTGAAATTGGCGATCCAGAATTAAAAAATGAACAGGTGTTTTCGGTCAATTGCAGCGCCATCTTCAAATCAAGGCACCTTAAATTCAGCCTAAGTCCCTTTTACAATTATTTCAGCGGGTTTATCTTCCTGTCACCCACCTCCGCGGATTGGTTTGGATTTCCGGTTTTTCGATATAAGCAAAAAGATGCCCGACAATATGGGCTTGAATCGTTACTCTCCATCATTCTTAACAGAACGATAAATCTTGATCTGGCCTATGCCAACATGATCAGCCGAACGCTGGATGGACAATATACTCCATTCCTGCCTCCTCAAAAAATGAGTGCCACACTGAATTTTCACTTCGATAATCTAAAAAGACCATTGAACTTCTTTGTTGGTTTGCAGGCTGTAAGTGCGCAGAATAAAATTGCTGAAAACGAATTTTCATCCAAAGGTTATATTCTGCTGGACAGCGGAATAGTGTATTCACTACCTCTCCAAAAAAGTTTGGTTGAGTTCTCATTGACTGCTCGTAATCTGCTGAACAAGGCCTATGCTGATCACCTTTCAAGACTTGCTGCATTGGGAATTAATAATATGGGAAGAAATATTTCATTACAGGTTATTTATAAAATTTAACTTTGCTTCAACTTAATTAATAAATGAAATACTTTTTCATCCTGTTGTTAACTTCCGTTTTTCTTTCTTCCTGTGAAACAGATGAAGGCAAACTTCCAGAAATTGAATTTGAGACCGGGAATGGTTATATCTCAACAGATACCACATTATTACCCAATACATCCTTTAGCATTGGAATACATGCCAGCAAAACAGAAAGCAAGGATGTGCTCAAGAAGTTCAATATTTCACGTTCTGTTCAACAGGGTGCGGCCGAATCTATATACAGTCAGAATCTGAGCGGTTCGGAGGGAGATCATTTTCATTACGTTTATACGGCTACCACTTCGGGGACTTCCGGGCAATCCACGGTATACACTTTTACAATAACCAACCGCGACGGTCTGATTAATCAGTTAAATCTTAAAATACTGGTACAGTGAGGTGAGTCAGGTCTTACCCGAAAACCTTAATTTGAAAACGCCGGTCAGCGCTTCTCTTATTATGAGAATATTCATTTTTGACTGCCCTTTCTGGCGATCTGGAAATAAAATAGGTATTTCAATAAGTCTGTATCCTTTACGAAAAGCTTTGTACTTCATCTCAATCTGAAATCCGTACCCGACAAACTGAATGGTGTCGAGTCCGATATTTCTAAGAACTTTTTCGTGATAGCATACGAATCCTGCGGTCGGATCCTTTATTCCCATGCCTGTGATGACACGAACATAGAATGAAGCTGACCGTGAAATAAACAAACGAATAAGTGGCCAGTTTACAACCCCGCCGCCCGGGACATAGCGTGAACCAATACTTACATCAGCCCTTCCGGTGGACACTGCTTCAATCATCTCCCGTAGTTTTTCAGGAGGGTGACTGAAATCTGCATCCATTTCAGTGACGGTATCATAATTGCGTTCCAAAGCCCAATGAAATCCCTTGAGGTAAGCTTTTCCCAGTCCGGCCTTTCCCATTCCAACTAGAAGGTGAAGCTGTTCGGGAAATTCGCTCTGTAGACTGCGAACCATATCCGCTGTTCCATCCGGAGAGAGATCATCCACTACAAGGATATCAGCTTCCAAATGTTGTGAAAATACTGCTCTGATAATCGATTCAATATTTTCGATCTCATTGTACGTGGGAATAACTATCAGTGCCTTATTCAACAGGTTAATCTTAGAGTTTATCTGGATAACGGAACAAACAATTTAAAACTTATGTTGTGCGGGATGATATTCAGACATCATCTTGTGAATGGCTTCTACAATATCTTCGCAGCTTGGTTTGGAAAAATAATCGCCATCACTACCGTACGGTGGACGATGCTCATGACTGCTAATACAAATCGGCGGTGCATCGAGATGTTGATAGCCCTCCTGAACCTGCAAAACCTGCTGAAGAATATACGCTGATGCGCCTCCGGGTACATCTTCATCGACAATCACCAACTTATTCGTCTTACGCAATGATTTGGCAATGTCATGAGCATCATCAAAAGGTAGCAAAGTCTGCACATCAATAAGTTCGACTTCAATGTTCATTGCTGCCAAAACTTCACAGGCCTTCTGGGCAATGCGCACGGTTGAACCATAAGTCACCAGGCTAAGGTCAGATCCCCTTCGCATCAACTCAACTACTCCGAGTGGTACAGTATATGTGGTGAGATTTACCGGACAGGTCTCCTTTAATCTGTAACCATTTAAACATTCGATAACGATGCCCGGGTCTTTTGAGGCCATGAGCGTATTATACATTCCAGCGGCAATGGTAAAGTTGCGCGGCACACAGAGGTGAATTCCTCTCAGGGAATGAAGTAACATCCCGATCGGACTGCCGGAATGCCAGATCCCTTCCAGTCGGTGTCCCCGCGTACGGATAATAGCCGGAGCTTGCTGAATACCATCAGAGCGGTATCGAACAGTCGCCAAATCATCTGCCAGCGCGGACAACGCATAAATGACATAATCCAGGTATTGCAATTCAGCGATTGGGCGCAAGCCGCGCATACTGAGTCCGATCGCCTGACCCACAATGGTCCATTCGCGGATACCCGTATCAAACACCCTCAATTCTCCAAAACGCTCCTGCAACCCCGCAAATCCCTGATTGACGTCGCCGATTTTGCCGACATCCTCTCCAAAGGCAAGCACTTCGGGATTATTTTCAAACAGCTTTTCAAAATACTTATTGATGACCTGGTATCCATTCATTTCCTGACTGCCCTCCCATTGAGGTTCAACCATCGGAATGGCGTTGTATTGCGCATAACCTTCTGCAATGAGATTGGCATGATAATCTGTTTGGGCCTGACGAATGACATCAGATATCCAAACATTTAAAGCAGCCGCTTCCTCATGTCTTGCTTGTGATCTCCACTGCGTCTGCAATTGTCTTGCAATGGCAAGACATTCATGGATCACTGGCTCTGTTGTTTTTAGGACCAAGGCAACCCTGGCATCGCTGACCAGATCTTCCGGCATTGACTGCAATATATTTTTAAGTGAGTCAAGTTGCTTTTGTGGATACTTGAGCGATTGTACCCAAGCTTTGGACCGCTGTTGACGAACATAATCCTTGGCAGTTTTTTGCAATTGATCGATTAGATCAGCGGATAATAAATCGTTCTCCAGGATCCAACTTTGGAACATTTTGATGCAGTCCTGATCACTTTCCCATTCCAGCCGGTCCTTGGATTTGTATCTTTCATGGGATCCGCTGGTTGAATGCCCTTGAGGCTGTGTAACTTCCTGCACATGAAAAAGTACCGGTACATGTTCCGTGCGGCAGCGGCTTATTCCTTCCTGGATGCCATTGACTAATCCTGCATAGTCCCAGGCTTTGAGCTTGTAAATCAGGATACCGTTGGTGTTGTCTTCCTTTTCAAAACCCGCAAGCGCGGAGGATATGTTCTGCTTGACAGTCTGCAATTCAATGGGAACAGAGATCCCATAGCCATCATCCCATACAAAGACTGCC
The DNA here is from genome assembly GCA_046329325.1 of Saprospiraceae bacterium. Lineage (GTDB taxonomy): Bacteria > Bacteroidota > Bacteroidia > Chitinophagales > Saprospiraceae > Vicinibacter. Next base: position 2,445,046 of record JAXLUU010000001.1, on the reverse strand, counting down.
AGCGGAACCTGTTGAACTGCCGCAGCATTCATGGTCTCCCAGAAAACACCTTCCGAAGTTGAGGCGTCTCCGATCGTTACAAAAGAGACCTCACTACCCCGCCTGGAAAACAACGATGAATAATTGCTAAGGTCTTCATTCTGACGGTAATGCTTGGAGGCCAGGGCAAGGCCAAGTGCTCTGGCCATCTGTCCTGAGGTCGGAGATATGTCCGCTGAGACATTAAAACGCGTAGTATGATCTATCCATTGGGAGTCTGCATCAACCAAAGGTGTAGCGAAATGAGCATTCATCTGTCGGCCTCCGCTGAATGGATCATGCACCGGATCCGCATATAACTGAGCAAAGTAATTCTCAACTGAGCAAAGATCCAGTGCGAACATAAAAGTCTGATCCCTGTAGTAGCCTGATCTGAAATCTCCTTTTTCGAATGCCCGGGCCATGGCCACCTGAGGAAGCTCTTTGCCATCTCCGAGTATCCCGAATTTGGCTTTGCCGCCCAGTACTTCTTTCCTGCCTGCCAAAGAAACCTCACGGCTCACCAGGCATACCCAATAATCTCTAAGTACTTCCTGTCTGAAAGGGGCTGATTCGCCTTCGATTGCGTCAAGGAAATTCTTAATCGGATGATATATCGACATACCGGTTTTTTATGCTCGCAAAAATAGACTAATTCGTAGATGCCTGATCACCTTACAAATGCGAAAGATCAACCCAAAATAATTAATTTTTCTTTTAACACGGAATTAACAGCATTTAAAGACTATATGGAGTCTAATTTGATGTTATACTTAGTAAATTTGTTCAACTATTTAAAAACAACTAACTTATTTATGAAAAACTTATTTCTTTTAACCTTAGGTTTAGTCCTGTCTTTAGGCCTTCGTGCTCAGACTCCCGCTCAGGCTACCCCGGCTACTGAAAAAACCGGCGGTCCTAAAATGGTTTTTGAAACCAATACTGTGGATTACGGCGAAATAAAAAAAGGAGCTGATCCGTTGAGAAAAGCTGTTTTTACGAACAAGGGCACCGAACCTCTGATTGTTAAAAATGCCAGAGGGTCCTGCGGTTGTACAGTTCCTACATGGCCTAAAGAGCCAATTATGCCAGGTGAAACTGGTGTTATCGAGATTCGTTATGACACTCAAAGAGTAGGTTCAATCAACAAGACTGTTTCTATCCAAACAAATGAAGGGGATGAAGAAATAAGATTGTTTGTTAAAGGCAATATTTCCGAGGACCATGAAGAGAATGTGCCTGCGAATCAAGGCAATGTATTAAATCCGAAAGGTTAATTCCTTTAAAGAATTAAAGAATCAGCCTGGTTGCATTTGCAGCCGGGCTTTTTTATTCCATATCCGAGGCATCTGATTGCCGGAACTTACCCTCGTGGTCTATTTCAATGAGCCATTTGGTTGTGGTAGAAGCATCGATGATACCGGAATCATCCGGAATAACCGCTTCAACGACATGGAAAGAATCCGGCTCTTCGATATTGGCCATCCTGCTTATCATCTGACCTTCTTCGAAGAAAAAACCGGCGACCTCAGCATCATCAAGCCACTCACCTTCTGGTGAGTAGCTAAAAAGATAAAATGAATGTCTCAGCAGTCTCGCGGCCCAGAACACCAGAACATATCCGCCTTCAGCTGTACGCCAGTGAACTCCCGGCATTAATTCACTAAATTCATCCAGTTCAAATGCGAGATGAGGTGACAGTAATTCTTCTAGCACAGCCATTGGCAGGCTTTCATTGGTCATTGCAAACTCATGTTCACTACCTTTCTCCAGTGAGAATGGCAACTTGCCGAGCGGAAAATACCGGATTAACTGTTTGAAATTCGCATCCATTGAGGCAAATATAATGAGGCTGGCAAAAGCCGCCATATTCTTTATTTAATCTCGCGAAAATGGTAAATTGACATTCTCATCGGGAAAAATTGCCTTTTGGTCGCAGTATTTTGCTTATTAAGCTACTTTGTTATACATAGTACATTGCTTTGTATTAGCTTTGCCTTGTCAAAATAAATTTTATGGTCAATTACGACAATGCCATCGCTCAAATGAAGAAAGGAGTACTTGATATGTGCATCCTTTCAATTCTGGCCGCACGGGAGGCCTATCCTTCTGACATCATCCAGACCCTTAGACATTCGGATCTGATTGTCGTTGAAGGTACCCTGTACCCTTTGCTCAACCGCCTTAAAAATGCGGGATTACTGGATTATTCCTGGAGGGAATCAACTTCCGGCCCACCTCGTAAGTATTACCGCATTACAGAAGAAGGCCAGCACTTTCTAAAAGAATTACACAGCAGCTGGACCAATTTTGTAAGTAATGTGAACCAATCCCTGAATTTTAGTCAAACCAACAATTAAAACCTTTACAAACCATGAATAAGATTATGCACATGAATATTGGCGGATCGCCATTCAGCATCGATGAAGATGCTTACTTCAAACTCGATCATTATCTCGACAGTATCAGCAGAAAATTTACATCGCTGGATACACGTAAGGAAATCATGCACGACATTGAATCAAGAATCGCGGAATTGTTGCAGGAGAAAATGCAGCAGCGCACCATTGTTGACCTCAGAATGGTGAATGAGGTGATGAACATCATGGGATCGCCGCAGGAATTTGCGGATGGCAGAGAAAACATTCACGACGAACCGTTAGAAAATGAATGGGGATTTAGACCTGGTAAAAAATTATACCGCGATCCGTACAATAAAAAAATTGCAGGAGTCTGCAGCGGATTATCCCATTACCTGGGTATTGAAGATCCCATTTTTATGCGGATTGCTTTTCTGATTGGACTGACTGCAGGCGGTGCTACGTTACTGTTGTATTTTGCACTGTGGATCCTGACCAAGCCTGCCGTGACTTCAAGCGAACAATTACAAATGAAAGGAATGCCGGTCAATATTGATAACATAGCTGCTAAAGTGGAAGAGAAATTTGCCAAGTTTTCTGATAAGATCGAGACACTGATTGAAAAAACCCAACGCAAGGCTTAATGATTCCTGTTGTGGAAGAACCATTTGCGGAGTTTTCATCAGACAACTTGTTGCTCGTTTTTTTGCGCAATCCTGTACCAGGCAAGGTCAAGACGCGAATAGCAGCAGAAACCAACGAAGCACAGGCGCTCGAAATTTATGAACATCTTTATGCGCATACGATCCGTGTAGTCAAGCAATGCAAAGTGAATGTCCGTTGGTGTTTTAGTGATTTTGTTCCCGAGAATATGATGCATGAAGACACGCAAATCCAACAGGGAAATTCACTTGGAGAACGAATGCTCCAGGCGTTTTCTTCCGCATTAAAGGAATATAAACGTGCCGTGGTCATTGGAAGTGATTGCCCTTACCTGATCGCTGAAGATATCGATGTTGCATTCCATTCACTGAACAAGCACGATGTGGTATTTGGACCCGCCGAAGACGGAGGTTATTACCTGATGGGCATGAGCTCAATACAGGAAGAACTTTTTAAGGAAATTGACTGGGGAACAGATAAGGTGCTGAGACAAAGTCTTGAGGCATGCCAAATACTGAACCTCAATACAAGCCTATTGAAGACCTACCCGGATATAGATCACTATAGCGATTGGATCCGCTATATCACGACGCAGCATAAAACAGTCAATCCTTCTCAGCGAGCTTATTGATAAGTGGATGCTACTGTTCAGAAATTTTGGAAATTGGAATCATCATACTGCCTTAATTCAATTGAAAAATTGACCGTTGACATTTTTATCGGAAAAGAATTCTTCAAACCAAACCAATTCACCAAAATCAAAAATGAGCCGATTTGCAGTATACCTAACGAGTCATGACGAATACTTGAATTCTCATAGGGTTATGGTGATACAACCAATCAGAATCGAATGATTCAATGATGGAGATTAGCCTATTATATAATATTTTTTAATATTTATTATACATTATTATACAGCATACTATACATATACATATTTAATAATATAATACCATCACACCCTAAATCTTTATCATCCTAACAACTTCCTGTCATACGGATACCTCAATGAATAAATATTTTAGGATATATTAGTAAAAGTCTATATTTGTGCCTGCCGGAAACAAGCCCGGCAATAATCCAATTATATAGCCGTTATATTCAAAATTCAATTTAACCATGTTTTTCTTAATACCAGGAACAGAAGAAGCCGTCAATGCAACCACCAGCCTTGCGACCAAAAGCATCTTTGACATCATCCTGAGCAGTGGACCTCTGGGTGTCGGAATAATCAGCATTCAGGTGTTATTGTCCTTCATCGCAGTTTGGATTTTTATTGAGCGATTCTTTACCATCAAGTCCGTTGTGAAGGAAGATGAAAAAGTGATGCAGAATTTGAGGGCAAATATCTCATCGGGAAACCTGACCGCTGTGCAGAGCATTTGTGCCAGTTCAGATACACCACTGGCGCGTATGGTTGAAAAGGGAATTTCCCGACTGGGTCGTCCGATGCCTGAGATTGAAAATGCCATCGAAAACGTCGGCCGTGTAGAAACCTTTCGTCTTGAAAAGAAGATCAACTATCTTTCACTGATCGCGCGCCTGGCACCAATGTTCGGATTCCTTGGTACAATCATGGGGGTTATCAAGATATTCTACGATATCTCACTGACCGACAATCTTTCGATCGGTGTTATATCCAGTGGATTGTATCAGAAAATGCTCACCTCTGCAGGAGGACTTCTGGTGGGTATTATCGCCTTCGTCGGATATTATTTCCTGACCATGATGCTGGATGAAGAAGTCAACAAACTGGAAAGAAGTAGTATTGAATTCATGGACATTCTCCATGCTCCAGCAAGATAAGAACAAAATTCCAGGATCAATAAAAATCGTATATGAATATCCGCGGAAGAAAAAGAGAGGGTGCAGAACTGAGTGTTGAATCACTCAACGATATCATGTTCTTTCTCTTGCTGTTCTTTCTTATTGTGTCGACACTGGCCAATCCCAATGTGATTAAGCTGATGCTGCCCTCTTCCAAGCAAAGTGAGCAGACCTCTAAAAAACCGATATCCATCTCGGTAACCAATGACAAAAGGTACTATATCGAAAAACAAGAAGTACCTTATGAAAAAATTACGCCACTTCTAAAAACTTATCTTGCCAAATCTCCCGACCTCACGGTTGTCTTAAGACTTGACCAAAACCTTAAAGTCCAGGATATGGTGGATGTACTTCAGATCGGCGTGGATCTCAAAGTCAAAATGGTTCTCGCTACCGAGCGAGCGCATTGATCTTTACATTACTTATTTTTGAGTACCCTGATCAATTACGAAGCGGCTTATTGTTTTCAAGCATAAATTGAATTCGTTCCAATGTCTTTGGCTCAGTACATAAGCTGAGGAAAGCTTCTCTCTCAAGATCCAGCAAATATTGCTCACTAACCACTTGCGGTGCTGACAGATCGCCACCACAAAGAACGTAAGCTATTTTTTTGGCAATTTTTACATCGTGTTCAGACGCATATCCTCCACGGTACATTGTATGGGCCGCCGCCTGCAAAGTGCCAAGACCAGATCTTCCCAATACCATAACCTGTGTGCGTTGCAACGGTCTCACATAATGTGGTGCAAGCTGAATTACTTTTTGTTTGCCGCGATATATGGCTGCTTTGAGATCAAGACTGACGACATCTCTTGTTGCACTAAGATAGCCTAAATCGTAGGCTTCAAAGGCAGAAGTGGCAACTGATGCCGTTGCAATTGTCCTGAATTTTTGAATTAGCTGTGGAATCATAACTTCACCTTCTCGCATCTCGTCCGCGAACCTCATCGCAAATTCTTTGGTTCCTCCCCCACCTGGGATTAACCCGACACCAACTTCCACTAATCCTATATAGGATTCAGCAGCGCAGACTGCACCATCACAATGCATCAAAAATTCAGTTCCACCACCAAAGACATAACCTTGTGTTGCTGCTATGACCGGAATACTAGAATACCTCAGTCGCATCGAAGTATTCTGAAACAATCGAACGGCCATCTCCAACTGATCAAATTCCTGCTGGAAAGCCAGCATTCCGATTAGCATGAGGTTGGCACCTACGGTGAAATTGGGAGCGTTATTGCCCATAACTAAACCCTGCCACTGCTGCTCTTCTGCAATGCTAACACTTTCATTGAGTCCGTTCAATATACCCTCACCAATTGCATTATGCTTGCTGCAAAATTCAGCACAAAGCACACCGTCACCAATATCCCATAATTTAAGTTCCGGATTGTTGTAAACAAGTTTTTCGCCCGACAGTAGATTGAAAGTAATTTTCTTTTCTACATCCGGGACTGGATCATATTTTCCGCTAGCAGGGTTATAGCACATTAGCATTCCGTCACTATGCTGATAGAAACTATTCAAACCATTGCTTTGCATCTGTACAACCCAATGGGATGGTGTTTCACCTGATGCCCGGATCAATTCCAAACCTGTTTCAAGACCTATAGCATCCCAATATTCAAAAGGACCAAGTTCCCAGGCGTAGCCGTTTTTCATTGCGTCATCTACGGCATAGAGATTTTCAGTGATTTCCGGAATGCGGTCAGCCGTATAAGCCAAAAGAAATCCGAGTGACTGACGAATAAACTCGCCGCCAGCATCATTGCATTGGATGAGGGCCCGGAGTCTTTTTGATAGATCTTCAATTTGCCTGCTTAGTTTCAGTGACTCCAAATCACTCTTTACCTCAGGTACATGCTGTTGACTGCTGAGATCAAGACCTAGTATTACCGGTTTACCTTTGTCATCCCTACGGTTTGTTTTTTCATAGAATCCTTTACCGCTTTTGTCACCAAACCATTTGTTTTGCAAAAGAAAGTCAATACATCCTGGCAAGTTCAGTTGTTGTACGTGTTTGTCCCCCGGACAGTTTTTTTGAAGATCGCGTATCACCATCACCGCCGTATCCAAACCAACAATATCGGTGAGTCTGAATGTCCCCGACTTGGGTCTACCCAATGCCGGTCCTGAAAGTTTGTCAACGACCTGTACAGAAAGGCCCAGTCGCTGCGTGAGTTCAAAAGCTTTGGATATGCTGACAACCCCAATGCGATTGGCAATAAATGCAGGCGTATCCTTGCAAAGTACAGTCTGCTTGCCTAAAAATTCGGCACCGAAAGACATCATGAATCGGGTCACCTCAGGGTCAGTGTCATGTGTTGGGATCACCTCCAGAAGTCGCAGGTACCTTGGAGGATTGAAGAAATGTGTTCCACAAAAATGTTTTTTAAAATCTTCCGAGCGACCTTCTGTCAACAGGTTGATGGGAATACCAGAAGTGTTGCTTGAGATAAGCGATCCTGTTTTTCGGTATGGTTCAATTTTTTCGTAAAGATCTTTTTTGATTTCCAGTTTTTCGATGATGACTTCCAGAATCCAATCGTATTTACGAAGCTGCTGGAGATCATCTGCAAAATTTCCGGTCTTAATCCGGGAAGCAAACTTTTTTGAATAAATATTTGAAGGTTTAGATGTGAGACAGCGTCTAAGTGATTCATTAACGCCTCTGTTTCTGTCAGCCCCTTCCGAGGCAAGGTCCAACAAAAGAACTTCAAACCCACATCCGGCGAAATGTGCAGCAAGTGCAGATCCCATTAACCCTGAACCCAATACTGCAATAGATGTAATTTTCCTCTTCATCATATTACTATTAAGTCAAAGTTAAGTCACACCAAGGTGTAATCAAGGACTAAAATCTTTAAGTCAAAAATCAGGGCCTGTCAGTACGTTTGATAAGCTTACTCGTACGAAGCACTTTACCATTCAGATCTTTCCACTGAACGAAATATATCCCATCTTGCTGCTCTGTCAGATCAAGACACGGTGTCTGGTTGAATTCATGATTGCAAACTGGCTTACCGATCAGATCAAAAACGGATAGGCTTTTTATTTTATCTGAATCGAAGCCATTGCAGTAAAAAACACCGGGGCCGGGGTTCGGAAAGATCTGCAGGTCTGTTTTAGACTTATCATTAATGGTTGCGGTAGTAACTTTCTCGTTGAGCTGTAGTGAATTTTTAGCCGCACCATCACCTGAACTGTCGTTATTGGCGTTGTTGCCCATACCAGCCGCATAAAAAGTCACCGGTCCAGAGCCCAATGCAGGTGCTTGCCAGTTAACGATAAATGTTGATGTTGAGCTGTTGCCATTATGTTCCGCGTACAACCGTTTGGTCGAAGTTGTCGTAGCGGTCTTCACGTTCTGGTTCCCCGCTGTCAAAGTCTTGATGTCCGGACCACTTTGTTTGCTAGGTGCAATTAGGCCCACAAGCTGAAAGCCGTAACCTTTTGGTGCTGGTCCTCCGGTTGGTCTGATGACGACATGTACGCTATAGTTTTTTTCAGGTACGTACGTTTTGACAGTGTCCTTCCCATCTATTACAAAAATATCTACTGCCACGACAATGTTGGCATTGTGGCAGTTTTTGCAATACACCGGCTCACCGGGCGCACCAGTCGATCCCTCATTTTCCTGGAAAGCCCTTCCTCCCTTATTAGACATCAGCAAAACAAGCAAAGCTATAGCAGAAAAAATAGTGTAAATACGATTCATAATGACAAAGTTAGTCAGACCTTTTAGACAAGAACTCAGTTATTAAGTTAAAGCACATCCGTATTGTTTTGTACCATTGGGTTATTTCCTGAAAATCAACTGTCATTATCAATTACATCCAGGCGCGTTGCAATGGCACATGATATCCAAAACTAAACAGTAATTAAAATTTAATATAATATATTAATTACTGTATATCTATCAATTATTTTATTTCTTCTGAAAACCAGGATGATAGCTGATTTGAAAAGATCGATAAACCATGGGACTAGTTGATTCCTAATTCCGGATTTTTACCTTTAACGCCTCGAAAAAGGCCTTCGAGATAAGCAAGGTCTGCGGCCGCATTGTCCGTACAATAGAAAGGGTTTAGATATCGGCACTCCCGATGCTCATAGTCAAAGACACAGGGTATGATTGGAATGTTGGCACCCTTGGCGATGTAATAAAAGCCTGTCTTGAAATGATCTACTTTTTTGCGGGTACCTTCCGGCGCAATCACAATCGCAAATTCCTGAAATCGGTTAAAAATGTCCACGTAGCTTTCGACCAGATTGGTACTTCGGTCCCGCTGGACGGGAAATCCACCGAGAAGTCTGAATAACCAACCAAAAGGAGGCTTGAATAATGAACTTTTTCCCAGAAATTTGACTTTATCGAGGCCGGCTGATTTTCGGAGAAGAATTCCCAGTGGAAAATCCCAATTCGAAGTATGTGGCGCGACTGCGAGCAGGTATTTCGGTAATTTATCCAATTGTTCGTGACCGCTGTATTTCCAACCGAGCCAGTGGAGTATCCATGTTGATAGCCGGCGCATAAATTTGATAGATTATTTGGTAAAGATGGCTAAAATAAACCTCCGGGAATTCAAAAAAAATAACAATCACGAGGACTCCGGCTTTGGATCCTCTTACCGCGGGAGCAGCGACGGTGTTCTCAACGAAAGAAGAGAATTTAACGTAAACCGAGTCGGCACGCCGCAAATCAGTGTCTTTCACGAGCTGCTTGAAATGCGCTGGGGAAGGATGCTTCTGTTGATTTTTGTTTTTTATACTGTCATTAATTTGTTCTTTGCAGTAGCCTATTATCTCATCGGACGCGAGGGCCTTTCCGGAATACGCGACGGTAATACGCTGGAAGTTTTTTCTCAATTTTTTTTCTTTTCCGTACAAACATTTACAACCGTTGGATACGGCGGATTACATCCTGTTGGACTTGCCAGTTCTTCTTTGGCCGGTTTTGAGGCATTGTCCGGTTTGCTGACATTTGCAATCATTACGGGCTTGGTTTATAGTAAGTTTTCTAAACCCAATTTCAAATTGATATTTTCGAAAAACTTACTCATCGCCCCTTACAAGGATATTACCGGAGCCATGTTTCGGGTAGCCAATCCTCACCGACAGAAGCTGATGGATGTAGAGGCTACAATGATCTTCTCCTATTTTCCGGAAGGCTCCAACGCACGAATTTTCAGAACGCTTGAGCTCGAAATTAAAAAAATCAGCATGTTTCCGCTATCCTGGACAATCAATCATCCCATTACAGAAGAAAGTCCCATGTATGGATTGAAAAAGGGTGATTTGATACGTCTTAAGTCTGAAATGATCCTCCTGATCAGTGCTTATGACGAAGAATCCGGGCGCACCATTAAAAATATCCACTCTTACCCCAGCGCACAAATTGAATGCAATGTCAAATTTAGCCCTATGACAGAAGTTATTCAGGGCAGAACAAACCTGTACCTGGAAAAGATATCGGATTATGAGACTGTGAATTAAACCCCGGGTGATACATGCAGTCTATTAAACAGATTATATGAATTCGAAACACGCTGAAGATCAGGAAATACTTACCCTGATGGGTGAAGAAAGAACCCTTGACCGGGGATTTCGAAAGCTCATGGATAAATATCAGGAGAGGTTATACTGGCACATTCGACGAATGGTGTTGTCGCATGATGATGCTGACGACATACTGCAGAATACTTTGGTAAAAGTGTACCGCAACTTCACACAGTTTGAACAAAAAAGCAGTTTGTTTACCTGGTTGTATCGGATCGCAACGAACGAGACGCTAACTTTCCTTGAAAAGAGTAAAAAATGGCAAACCGATTCTGTCGATCCGGCCAAGGAGCATCCAGCGATTATGCATCTTGCCAGCGATGAATATTTTGACGGAGACCATTTGAGTCTGATGCTGGAAGCAGCTATTCTTACGCTGCCGCCCAAACAAAGACAGGTATTTAAATTGCGGTACTATGAAGAAATGAGCTACCAGGATATGTCTGATGTTCTTGAAACATCCGAGGGGTCGCTCAAAGCTTCCTATCACCATGCAGTTAAGAAAATTGAAGAATATATAAAATCAAAATCAACCTAAACACCAATGAGCATTGAACAGGAATTTCCTGAGAGTATTTTAGCTGGACTGCAACGCAGGAATAGTTTTCTTGTCCCGAAAGGATATTTCACTTCTTTGCCGGACGAAGTGTCTTGCAAGTTGAGCGAACTATCACTGCAAGACCGCGGGCTAAACAGAAAAGATAACCTGCACATCCCGGAAGGATATTTCCAACGTATGCAGACACAAGTTATGCAACAGGTTAGATTGGGAGAAGAAGACAAACAGAACTTTAAAATTCCGGATAACTACTTTTCGGAATTGCAGGATAAAGTAATGACTAAAGTCAGCCCGTCAAAGGAGAAAGGTAGAATTGTTCAGTGGTCTTTTGGTCTGCGCGCAGTATGGCGTGTAGCCGCCATGATCGCAGTAGTCGCGGGACTATTCTGGCTTCAGCAAAGCAGGATGACAAGGGCTACAGCCACTTTTAATCTTGCTCAGATTGATGACGAGACGCTGATCAGTTTTCTCGCAGAAAACGAAGCAGATCTCTCATTGCTTAGTGAAGGCATGGATGAAAATCAAATCTCCGGTATGAATGTAATGCCGCAGGATGATCTCGATGAGGAAAGTATTAACGAATTAATAAATCAATATCAATAAACCCTATTAAAGATGAAAAATTTATTTTCAATATTCATTATAATTCTTGTGCTACAAAATTGTTATAGCCAAGATAACGGTATGAACCGTGGCCGAATGCTCGAAAAACTAGAAGCGCAGCGCGTTGCTTTCATTACAACCAGGCTTCAGTTGACATCGGATGAATCCGCACGATTCTGGCCTGTCTACAATGAATATTCCAGGAAAAGGATGGAGCTTAGAAAAGAAAGCCGAATGCACTATGGACAGCAGGAGTCTGAAGAATCTGTAGATGATCAACTGGAAAAAGAGGAACAGGCACTAAAACTTAAGAAAAAGTATTATGAAATTTTCAAGACGACGCTTCCAGAATCCAAACTATCGAAACTTGAAGATGCAGAGAAGGAATTCAGAATGGAAGTCATCAAAGCGCTGAGACAACGTCGCGCAGAAAGAAACCGGTAGCATGCCAGATGGAGGCTTGCGCATCGGGTGTGGCAATTTGTATGTTTCCTGGTAAAAATTACTTTTTAGCCGCTTCAGCTTCTGCGGTCTTCAACGAACGTGGAATTTCTACGGAAATCACCGGCGTTGCTGCTGGATTGAGAATTTCCACACCATCAACCGGTATGATATCACGGATCCTCATGGTCTGGCCCAGATCCAGTGATGAAATGTCAATGAACATTTCACTTACAAGCTTTTCAGGAGTTGTCTTGATCAGAATGTTCTTCATTTTCTGAAGTAGTTTACCACCTGATTTAACACCAATCGCGGCTCCTTTGGCCCTTAGCGGAATAGATACTTTGATCGTCGAACCTTTGACTAATTTTAGAAAATCTATATGTATTACCCTGTCGGTGATGGGGTCAAACTGAATGTCCTTCAGAATACAGCGATGTGTTGTCCCGTTGAGCTTAATGTCAGCTACTTTGAAGTCGGGCGTATAAACGATATTTTTGATCTCTGCTGCTGGTGCTCCAAAGACCACGTTTTCCTCCTTGGAATACAGGACGCAAGGTACCATACCATCCGTACGCATTTTTTTAAGGCCTACTTTTGACGCAGCGACTCTGTCGTGACCGTTAATTTCCACTGTTTGCATAATAAGATATTTTTCCCTTTTGGGGACGCAAAGATACAACTAAAAATCAATTCAACAAACTACGAACCTTAAACTTTATCTACAAACAAAGCCGTAATAGACTTGTGTTCATGGGTGTTCCGAATGGCTCTTGCAAAGAGGCGGGCTGAAGATATTACTTTGATTTTCTGTATATTATGTGCAATTGGCAGGGTGTCACTGACAATGACTTCATCCAATTTGGAGTTTGTGATGATGTCCATCGCTTTACCACTCAGTACCGGGTGGGTACAAATAGCCTTTACCGAGCTCGCACCTTTAGCAATCAACGCGTCGGCTGCTTTTGAAAGTGTCCCGGCAGTATCGACTATGTCATCGACCAAAAGAACATGCTTGCCGGAGACATCTCCGATCACCGTTATACTATCAACCTCATTCGCTTTTTTGCGGTATTTATCACAGATAACTAGGTCTTTTTGAAAATACTTGGCATATGTTCTCGCTCTTTTAACCCCCCCGACATCCGGACATGCAAATGTGACATTGTCAAGACCCAGCGACTCCAGATAAGGCATGAAGATCGCCTCCGATTTGAGGTGGTCGACAGGAATATCAAAAAAACCCTGAATCTGATCTGCATGAAGATCCATGGTCATGATCCGGTTCACTCCAGCTGCCTGCAACAGATTCGCAATCAGTTTGGCCGAAATGGGCACTCTGGCCTTATCCTTACGATCCTGGCGGGCGTAACCAAAGTAGGGTATCACAGCCGTAATATAATCCGCTGAAGCCCGTTTGGCTGCATCAATCATCAGCAATAATTCCATGATATTATCTGCCGGTGCGTTTGTGGATTGTATAAAGAAGGAGAAAGTACCGCGGACTGATTCCTTGATTTCAGCCTGCATTTCACCATCAGAAAATTTATTGAGCACGATGTCACCAAGCTCCTGCCCATAATGTTCGGCGATTTGTCCAGCGAGGTACATTGAATTACTTCCTGAAAATAGTTTAATATCCTGCATATGTTCTTTATACACCCCAAAGGTACTACTTTTGAACTTTTGACCGATGCAACAGATACAAGGCATTTACATTTCTAAAGGAATAAATGGCCGTGGAGTTTTTGCTGGTATCGAAATTCAGGAAGGGAGTCCTATTGAATTTTGTCCAGTCATCATCATACCTGAAAAGGAAGTCGATGCAATTCATCATACAGAACTTCATGACTATTACTTTATATGGGGTGAAGAAGATGAACAGGCTGCTATTGCTTTGGGCTATGGATCACTTTACAATCATTCCTACACACCCAATGCTGATTTTATTCTTGATCTGGCAGAGGAGACCATCAATTTTTTTGCTATAAGAAAAATCAAGGCGGGTGAAGAAATCACCATCAATTATCATGGTTTGCCGGAAGCCGATGATGAGTTATGGTTTGATGAACACGGACGTCGCACCAAGCGCATCAAATATGAAAGGAGGCAATAATACCCCCTGCTCTTATTGGACAAAAAAATCATGTAATAGTATATAAAAAATCCTATCGGCAAAAGGATATTATGCCTATTGTGGGATGAATCAAGACTTGTTGCAATTCTGCTTTCGTTCCAATAAAAAAAGGCCATTGCCCTAAAGCAACAGCCCAACCATATTGACTAACTATATCGAATTTTCTTATCTGAATTTCAGTTTAGTGTACTTTACCGGTGTGTCACCTGCATCATTTGCGTGAGTGTTTTATCTGCGTCTGACCACTGCACCTGATATAATCCTTCACTGAAAGATTCTGTATTCAGCGTAAATTCTGAATCCATGATACCATTGTACTTCATTACCAGTTTACCACTGAGATCACGAATTTCAAGAACTGCAGGACCATTGAGCTGACCCTTGTACCTTACCACAGCCCGTTCATGAGCGGGATTTGGATAGATTATAAGCGATGAAGAATAATTGGCGCCATAGATCCTGACCGAGTTACTATTGTACTGCCAATGCTCCTGATCCAACCCTTCGACAAAGTACCAGCCTCCCTGCTTCATCACAGGATCTGTGTCTATAAAAGTATAGTCACAAATGTGCTGTGAAGGATCAGTTTGGACTTTTGTCAGTAATTTAAATTCATAATCTTCGGCAGCTTTTCTATAAATATTATAAAATGACAGACAGGCATCATTTTGTAATTCAAAATTCAAACGAACACCTTCAGGTATCTGTTCGCCTACAAGATTCAATTCTGAATTGGAACGTTGTGTAAGAACTGAAATTCCGGAAGAAGTACCCCCTAAGGTAAACTTTGGATTATAAATTCCGCCACTGATGTTTCGTAAAGAATCCCGGGAAAGTCCCTTCAAAACATAAGAAGAGAAAGGTCCATTGGAATTATCCAAATCTGAATCAATCGAAGGATTGCTTCCTTGTTTGAAAGGAGAAGTTACAAAGTCAGAGAGCGACTCTATTACGATATAATAGCTACCCGGCTTGACACAGAAAGTGTAATAACCATCATGAACATAAGATGTACTGTATACCGAATAGGTTAGAATTTTTGATTGAAGTTTTCTGTCAGGATATGAGAATAGGCTAACCAAAATTCCATTAATACCATTCTCACTCAAATTAAGAACACCGTCTTTATTGTAATCATACCAGACGTTGCCGTCAATGTACAAGCATTTATACAATCCTGCATCCCAGGTACGGTCATCGTCACCGGAATTCAACATAATAATACCCGTGGTCCCATATCCAAATGTTCCGTTCACATCGCTATCCAGCGAATCAACCGTCTGGTCGTTTGATGAAAAACTGCACCCTGCCGGTGGAATGAATTTTAGGAAATACTTCCCTGGTGGAAGATCATCAAATTGATATTTACCATTCAGATTCGTATAGGCTGTCCTAACAAGCTGAATCGTAGCCAGGTTAAACAACTGCACCTGTACATTTGGAATTCCCGCCTCACCTGGGTCCATTACTCCATTGGCGTTACGATCTTCCCACACCATATCACCTAATCTTGCTCTGCCAGCAGGTCCAGCGACATCATGATCATCTTCGTCTTCCTGAAAAGCAATACCTCTGCCGTTGATCCTGTTATCATCCGACGATCCAGGTTTTACGAGTTTTTCCGTACTTGTATTCGAACGAGGCCGGCTGTCTGCATCCAAATCAGCGACTTCTATGCCCAGTCGATTTCTGACACTGTAGACTTCGGCATAGTTACAATAATTATTGGGATCGTTGGTTGATAGCACCTTTAATTTCAGTGTCCATTGTGCGCTATCACCTTGTCGGACAGTAGCTGTTTTGGTATTGGTAACTCCCGAAGCGTCAGATACCCAACCAGGGTTTAGAGAAGGAATAAACTGATAAGCGTTGGTCAGATAATCAACTACCGTTATCTCTGAAGCTTCCACATTGCCCTGGTTATAAATTTTGATATTAAAATTGACGGTATCCCCAATACCTCCTGAAGAAGGACCAAGAATTTCTTTTTTCAATGCAAAATCAACCAGCGAAACAACATCCGGATCCGCATCATCCTCATCCATGATACCGTCTCCATCACCATCAGTACCATCATCTGTTAAAAAATTATCTGATAGTGAATTGGGAATTCCTCCGGTATCGTTAAATTTATCAAAATCAAACTGAGAGTCAATGTCCCTATTATAAATGATTCCGCTCATATCTCTTGCTGCGGTAATTTCCGCAATATTGACCAAATCACCGGACAGCATGCTGTTAAGTTCGACCCTAAGCCTTATCTGAACCTGAACACTATCCCCAGGATTAATAACTTTATTAATAGCGGTAGTGGCGTAACGGTTTCCCGGAAAATAAGTCCAGCCAGGGTTATCAATCCACGTGAATGACATGGGAAGATAATCAACCAGTGAGAAGGAGGAAACAGGCACAAAGCCCTGATTATAAACATTAATCAGAAATGGAACTGTATCGCCGTATTTAACTGTCCTAATAAGCTTGTCATATTTCATTAATGCCAGATCCACAACTTTTGCCATGGCAGGGTCGTGATCATCTTCATTACCATCCAAAACAGAAACAAATATTTCATCATCGCCAGCCTGATCCGGCTTTTGGCTTGCTTCATCCGGATTATTGCTATCCTCGCGGCTATCGATGTCAAAGCCTTTGCGATGCGCTCCAAACGAATTGTATGAATCAATAATTTCACAATAATTGATATACTTTTCAAATGTCTTGTTACCGGAACGCAAGACCAGTCGTATCCTTGCTTCAGTACTATCTCCCGGAACAACTCTTCGCACGAGATTCAACGTGGCATAATTTCCTGAAAGAATCCAACCTGGATTATCCAGCGCAAAGAACTGGTAAGCTTCAGGTATGTAATCCTTGATTATCACCCGGCCTAGCGTGTCTGTGCCCTGATTATAAATTTTGATCGAAAAATCCAATTTGTCGCCGGGAAAAAACGGGGAGGGCGTTAGAAGTTTCTTCTTCAGTGCAAGATCCCAAATGTAAGGAACAGCAGGGTCGTGATCATCTTCATCCTTGATCCCATCCATATTACTGTCCTTGCCATCGTCATCAATGTGATCATCGCTTGAAGAGTTAACGACACCGCCCATATCATTGTCCTTTATATTGTCAAAATCACTGTCAATATCACTGATCAATGCATGAACACCGATGCGCTTACTGATCGATGCATTGAGAATTTCAGAAACATTTATCCATTGCCTGGGGTCAGTACCTGGTTTTAATCTGAGTTGTATAAAACGATCCAAGGTATCACCTGTTCTTAAGGAATCTGTGACCATTAAGCTGGCCTGACGACCGTTTAAAACCCAACCTGGATTTAATATTGGATCAAAATCATAACCCTCAGGAATATAATCCGTGATAAACGATGAATAAACGGTCAAATGACCCTGATTAAATAAAGTTATTTTGAATGATAATATTTCGTTGTAATGATATGGAGGAGGAGTATCAATTCTCTTCTTTAATGCCAGGTCAAATGTTGGAATTAGTGCTACATCTTCGTCATCTTCATCCTCGCCAGGATTTAGCTTGGCCTTTCCTAAAATATCGTCATCTTCCTTAGATTCTGGAATAACCTTATTATCATTCCGTCGAATTTGATCCGGATAAGAATCTATATCCTCTACCGGGCTATTGTCTTTATTTAGAAACGAGATGATCTCAGCAGTGTTGATCGTTTCGCTTAAATTATGATAAGGTGATAAAATAATTCCGATGTCAATGTATACACTGTCTTCAGGAAGCAATGAATCAATCGTATATAATGAAGTGGAGTCATTGAGTAAAAACCAACCAGGGCTTAGAACTCCATTTAGATGCATTGAAGACGTTAGATAATCCGCAATCTGAACTTTTCTTACGATACCTGTTCCTTGATTATATACCAGTATTCTGAAAAAATTGTTAGCTCCGAACTTGGCTGGACCAGGTGTCAATGAAATTTTACGCAATGCCAGATCATAATATTCAAAATCAGTACAAACAGTATCTTTTTCATCAACAATATTGTCATTGTTTATATCGAGCTGTGACTCATTAAATAAGCCTGTTCCCGAAATGAAGTTATTGCTGGAATCTTTTTGACAACGGATATACTTGTGATCACCACTGCTAAAATTACTCAAATTAAGTCTAAGGTACAAAGTCAGAAATACCGAATCTCTTTTTTGACCAGGTAGTGAACGGTTGCTAACCAAAGATAATTTGTCATTATGGGTCATGGGTCCAAGGATCACACCAGCATCTTGATTTACACGAATTAATGCAGAGGTAACCGTTACATCGTCATCAAAAGAAAGCTGATCAGCAAGTGAGTAATTACCAACGCCTCCTCCATTGTTTTCAACGATAAAAAGATATGTAACCTCATTTTGCTCTACGCCTGTGAACTTCTTGTCGTATAAATATTTCTGGTGCGTGATATAAGGAAGAGATCCGCAGGTTGTATCTTTAATTTCAGCCCTTAGATCATTGTTCAGATCTAAACCTGCTACATTAAACAAGCCTTCAGCAACTCTGCTTAATCCACTGGTCTGTTTTCCGCAATAAGAATAAACATTGTCTCCCAAGGATCCAGGTCTTAAATCCAGATTCACTTTGAAGTTCACAATAAAAGTATCCGTTGCATTGGGTGCGATTGTTCTCATTTGGGTTAAAACCCATCCATTAACCGGTTTGGGCAATGCAAGATTCTGGGACGCCGCACCATTCATTGCAAATGAACCTGCCACAATCCTTGTGTCATCTTCAAATGTAGGATTTTCAATCAGATTATATTGGCCGGTTGCAGCGCCGCGATTTCGCACGACGATTCGATACACCAAGTCGTGATGGTACAAGTCAAGCTGAGATTGTTGAATAAGTTCTTTGTCACATTCATAAACCGGAATATCCGTACAGGCTGTATCCAGTAAATCAAAAGTCCCATCACCATCTGAATCAAGTAAAGCCCTGTTAAATAGACCCTGTCCTGCTTTTGGTTGTGATCCGCAAGAGGAATATAAATTATCACCAGGGCTTGAAGGCCGAAGGTCCAGGCTAAAATTCATCACAATTGTATAAATATGTCTGATACCCGGTGCAATCTGTTGCATCATATTCAGATCCCAGGGACCTTTGCCAATCAATGCAGCGCCAGACCTTGAAGGAATATTGGTTGTGTAAAAAGCAGTTTTAATCGTAATATCATCATCAAAGGCCTGAACGTCCCTCAGGTTGTATATTCCTGTCTCCGTACCCTGATTCTCAACTTCAATTTTATACGTAACATTATAACTGGCATCTGAGAGAATAGTATAAGAAGAAAGGTATTTGTTCACAGTAAGTTTTGGTACTGGGCATTGCGCCGGGATTGTATAGACAGAATCAAGACAACGATGATCATCAAAATCCCTTATCTCCAATTTATATTTACTCACCCCATCGGCTCTGAAGTCCGGCAACATACCGGTACCTATGACGATGGGTGCCCCATAAGCTGCAGATCCCAGCACGACGCCGTTTTTTACAACTTCATAACGGCTGGTAATTCCTGCATCTGGATTTTCAGCATTGATCACAACTGAAAACCAGTCATCATTTGCATTGTAGGGAGTTCCGTTATTATCACAGGGATTCTGCATAAAGAAACTTATCTGAAGCGCGCAACAAGGAATAATATTGACCTGGTATGGGCAATATTGACGAATGGTGTCTCCTGTAGAATCGATCGCTACAAAATAATAACCTTCAAAATTATCTTCCAGTCCCGGAAACAGGTTATCTATTACAAGATTTTCATTAAAACCTACAACCTGATGGTCTGAGGACTTGTACCACCTGTATTGAGCCATACCCGGAGTCGCACCCAGGCTGATGTTCTTGGTGCGATTCGAACATAATTCAAAGGTATGATCACAACATGAGCGCGGTTGATTAAATAAATTCAGAATGAAAAGCGCACAATCAGGATTACTTTCCGGGGTTACGGTCACACCCACTCCGGTTAAACCACGACTTTCGATATTTTTTATTTTAAAATGATACGTCCCGTCTCCCAGAACAAAAATGGATTTTGATTCACCCGTACTGAGCTTTATCATTACGAACCCAATCGGGGCGTTGACGAATGTAATATCTCCAGTAATGTAGAATGAATTTGTCACCGGATCACATTCGCTAATGACCAGATGATTCAATGAAATATTGCATGGATCTAATGGAGAAAATCCAAAATCGTAGGTAAAATTATTTTCGCCATCAATACCTGTATGAAACGAGTACTCTAGTATACCCGGGGAGGTCTGTGAGCCATTATTATCAATATTTGAATTGGCGGGGAATCCCGCAAAAGAGGTCGTGTTTACAAATCCATTTAAAACAGCCTGCGCACCATCTATGCGAAGCGTAAAATCTGCATCCGATTCGAGCAAGGAAATATTGTATAGAAAAGACTTCGGATATTCGTTGATACCTGATACAGAATCATTGGCAAAGAGATATTCTCCAAACTTATTTGTCTCTGCAGTGGCTATCACTGTACCGTTCCTGACGAGCTGAACCTTTACACCACTAAGGGGCGGCTCCTGCGGATCCTGGATACCATTTTTATTCAGATCTTTCCAGACATAATTGCCGATTTGGATGGGTGGCGGAGGGGTTGAAATGATCAAATCTCCAAGACCTGTAGATTTTCCGATGTAGGTTGATTCTTCCGAAGGTACAATTTCAAGTCTTTTAAGCCAACTTCCATTGCTGTTGCTGAGGTGAATGATACCACTACTAAACAGATCTACGGGATCCTGCGAAGTAACCAAAACAGCCCTGCCAGTGCACATCGCCAACGATCCAGTAAGGCTTTCCTCTTCATTGACGTCTCCATCCGAAAACAAGGAGTTATCTCCATGATAAAATTCACCAAATCCAGGACCTATTCCTGTGTTTTTTCCGGCTGTGGTAATGACACCATCACTGCCATTATTCTCCAGCACGTAAAGACCAGTAGATGGGTCACGTCTTGATCTCAATATATCACCAAATGAAATAATTGAATATTTGCCAGCACCATTGAGATCCGGCTGTTTATGTGCCGCCTGAAATCCATAACGATCCGCGAGGCCTAAAATCATCACATCAGATCCTTCAAATTCAAGATCTGTCAGCATCGCCTGTGCATGAGCACAATAGACATGATCTCCCTGTAAGCAAGTTGGATCCCAGGAATTAAGCCATGATTCAAACTTAGGCGCTCCAAAAAAACCAGGGTAATTTAAAGAAGCACTCATCACTTGTGTAAAGGTTCTGCTGATGGGATCCAGACGATAGACTGATGCGCTGAGGTCCGATGACAAGCCAGATTGACCACCATCGCACACTAATCCCACGTAAACTTTGCCTTTGTAGATCTTTAAGGCCCAAGGTCTAAAATCACCCCCCTGACAACCTGGATTCGGTATATCAAAAGAGTCCACTTTTGAATGATCAGGTCTTACATAAGGAGAATTGATAAAAATTGAATAGATCTTTCGATTATGTAAATTAACGAGATAAATTGTTTTTTCATCTTCCGACAAATCCATTCCACCGAAACCAACTTTGCCAATCATACTAAATGCCAATGAATCGGTTGAAACTGGCGCCCCGGAAGATGGAATGCCACGTGACAGGTTATCCGGAACTATACCCGATGGAATACCAATCGTATTGAGATCCAGTGATTCTGTCACTGCATTGGTTGTTAAGTCGATCTGATAAAACCCTCCAATTCCCATTGGGCCGAGTCCGGTATGCCTTTTAAGGGTTGCTAGTGTATATAACTTTTTAGTTTTCTTCTGAATTGCCAAAGCCCAGCATGCACCAATCTGCTGTGCCGAGGCCAATACCTGCACATTTGGAGCCATGCCACCATGGGATATTGTCTTTGCCTGCGCTGTGGTAGTCCCTCCATTGTTTATATCCCAGCTGACCAACGATTCAAGATTGGAAAATGCAGAACCAGGCGGAAGGGGATCCCCATTGGCGTAACAAGGTGCAACTACTTTGGCTTTTTCACAATAATCACCAGGGTATTGAACTCCAAAATTAACCGATTCACCGGAACTCCAGATGAATCTGACGGTTGTCCTGGAGCCACCTGTGGTCGTAGAAATATTGGTTTCAAAATCTGATGGATCGCTATTGAGCAATTCAAGACGAAAAGGAGGCTTAGCTGCTATGTTAAAAGAATAGCTTCCGTTAACGCTGGTCGTCGTGGTACCTAAAAGACCTGTTATACCATATAATTTGAGCGTATATCCCTTTAACAGTGGCTCCTCCAAAATCGCACTGGAATCTCTTAATCCATTGAGATTGTAATCTCTAAATACAATACCGGAGACTTGCGAAAATAATAAAAATGGGATTGCCCAAACAGCTATAGCTATGACAGTTGGTTTCATAATCAGACAAATGGTTATTGCTGGGATGCAAATATTATGCCATTTGTTAATGTATTAACTCCTAGAAACCAATCCAGAGGAATACATTAAATGCAAAAAATGGAAATGTATTAGTTAATTTTAGATATATAGATTAACTGAATGTCAATATTTTGCCCATTCCAAAGCAGGCACGACATCTCGGTTCATACTTATCCTTTTCACCAAGTACAATCGTATCCTCTTCTTCGCTAATCCTGTAAGAATGCGTGGCGAGGTTACCACAGTGAGGGCATATCGCATGTACCTTGGTAATATATTCTGCGATGGCCAGAAGACCAGGCATTGGCCCGAAGGGCTCTCCCCTGAAATCCATATCCAGTCCGGCGATGATGACACGAATACCTCGTTCGCAAAGTTTCTGGACGTTTTTGATTATTTCCAAATCAAAAAACTGGACTTCATCAATGCCTACGACCTGTACATTCTCCGGAAGAATCAATATCTGTGAAGAATGTTGTATTGGCGTTGACAACAGCGCGTTATCATCATGCGAGACCACCTGTCGTTCATCATAACGGGTGTCCTTGCTGGGTTTAAAAATCTGCACCTTCTGATTTGCAAAGCGGGCGCGTTTGAGACGGCGAATTAGCTCTTCCGTTTTGCCGCTAAACATAGAGCCGCAGATTACTTCAATCCAGCCGCTGCGCTGTGATTTAAATGCTGGTTCGAGAAACATTCCAGCCCAAATATCAACATTTTTTGTATCTATCCATTTAAAATATAATGCATACCCTTACTTCGTTAACTTTGCCGGATCAGATGCCAATCTGGCCTATACGGTAGGCAAGGCTGTGATTAACAATATTTTTAATACAACCACATGGATTTTTCAAAAGTCAGAAACTGGATTAAAAAAATGAATCAGATCATGGATCTTTATGAGGGAAATGAAGAATTTACCTCTACAGAGAGAGATCTGCTGTTAGACTATGCATTGCGCATAGCCGGCGAGGTTCGAAAAATTAATATACTTAGTGATTCCGAAGAAATTACAACGGCCAGCAGCAGCCTTGGACATATTAAATCAACCAATGTTCACGTAGCGCAATTCACTCCAATTGATCGGACAACTCCCGTTGTGGACGCTGCAACATCCAATCCAAAGCCTGATAGTCAACCTATGGATGCCAATGCGTACAATGATCTTTTTGATCATCTCGAAGTCCATGATGTCTACAGTAAACTGGCACTAAAACCCCTTAAAGATATACGCGAAGGCATGGGATTGAATGAGAAAATTGTTGCCCAAAATGAACTTTTCAACGGAGATAAACAAGCTTTTGAAGAGGTTATTCAACAACTCAATCAGTCGGCGGATTTTCAGGCAGCCCGCATGTTTCTTTGTCAATCCGTTATACCCAGATTTAACTGGACTGATGCCTCCAAAGAAAAAACGGTCAATTCGTTCATCAAACTCGTCAAAAGAAGACATCTGTAATGGATAGTCTGACACGACAAAAAGACGAATTATTATACGCTGCAAAAGTCGCACTTGGATTCAGTGTTGCGATGGTGTTTATTCATGTGTATAGCGGATTCACCCTTCTCGACAAATCCCGATACAGCATTTATCCCAGAGATATTTCGCAGTGGTATGGCATCATTACCGGCCATTTCCTTCACAGCAGCTGGTCGCACCTGTTCAGCAATCTCGCTCCTTTATTGCTGACAATCTTTATGGTTTTCTTTTTTTATCGCAGCATTGGCTGGGCTGTATTCAGCCTTATAATGATTCTTACGGGGTTTGCCGTTTTTATGTTTGCGCGGGAATCCTCACATTTGGGCGCCAGTGGTCTTGTGTATGGCCTGATCTCCTTTTTATTTTTTAGCGGTTTGTTCCGTCGCAATCCGAAGTCACTCGTAATCATGGTCATCGTTACAATTTTGTACGGTGGCTATTCGGCCGGCCTCATTCCTTCTGATGAAAAAGTATCCTGGGAAAGCCATTTGTTTGGGGCATTATCCGGTCTCTGGACTGCATTTATATTTCGTCATTTCAGGGAATCGGATGAACACGTTGAAGAACCGAGTTGGTCCGCCGATTCAAAGGAGAAGACCTATTATTTCCAAAGGGATACTTTTGACAAGACACTGGCACAGCGAAAAGCCGAAGAGGAAGAACGTATACGCAAGGAACAGGAAGAACAGTCCCGCGGATTTTGGGACTACCCTTCTGACAGAACTTATTAGCGTAAATAGTCTTTAACTTATTGCAAATCATTCATCAGGCAATGGACTGTTTCAGTGAAAAGTTTTGTCTGTAAATTTTTCATGCATTTATCCCTACCCAGGGAAATAAATTACACGAAGCCTCTGCTTAGTGCCATACTTCGCACAATCAATCTAATCGAAGGTGATCGCTTATCAGATATTTACTACTATCAAATCATTTGATGATGATCGGGACATGCATTGACCAATCCCAAATGAACTTTCAATGAAAAATTATTACGCTATTTTAAGAAGCAAATGATTAAAAAAGTTAATCAATAAACGTCGATAGCATTGCATCCTCAGTAAGCCTCATCAGATCATATTATTAATTGTTGCGTTCAGAGCTTAATCCTGTACATTGCCAGGTTGGTTTAAATTCCGAGAACGATGAGTATTTCATTGCTTTTTAAAAAGTCTATCTGCTATATGCGGATACTCTTCTCTGAATTCTTGAATTTTGACTGACAGAAGCTTTTCCGTGTGCTTTGCAGCAGTGCTCTCTGCATGCAGCGATCTGTGACCCATCATTTTACGTATATCTTGAACAAGATGATGTATAACGCGGGTTGGCGCATCAAAAAGTGCTTTTGAAAAATAGCTCCAGATATAGTCTTCAGCTTGTTCCGAAAGATGCACATGATCCCCTTTACAGAATCGGTAATCTCTCAAGTCGTCCATAAATATCTCGTAAGCAGGAAAGTAATGTATCTGATTGAACGAACGACACAGGCTGCTACACAACTGGATTAATGCAGCTTTGCTGCGGTTATTTTCTATAAATCCATCGCGCAGGTATCGCACAGGACTCACTGAAATGATAATCTGTAATGATGGCTTTTGCGACAGCAACATGCCAATGACATCTTCCAGCCCCAAAGCCATTTCTTCAGTAGAAGCCATTCGTTTTTCAAAATGCCCGGCCGGAAGTTTATGACAATTTGCTACAATCTTCCTTGTCGCATTATGCGTATAATAATGAGACGATCCAAACGTCAATATCATTCTTTCTGCCGTCTGCAGGAAATGCCAGGCTGTCTTCAGTTGGGTATTTAATCCGTTTACCATCACCTGAGCATCCAATCCTGAATAACTGCCATGATGATCCAGCGAGTGGTACAAACCCTGATCCTGTATCAGTTCCGAAGCAATGAACTCATGGTTATCTACAATCCTTCGTATTTGAGAGGCCATACTAAGCGGGTTAAAAACTATTCCAAATGGACTATTGAACACCTGGTGTCCTGAGGCCTGTAATCTTGAACTCATCGCTTCTGCAAAACATGATCCCATGCAGAAAACAGCGTCGTCCATTCCTATATTAAAATTAAATTCAAATTCGGGAAGTACCGTTCTAAAAGAATTATTCATCACCTGGATTTTGTTAAAGATAAAATAAAAAAAGTAAACCTGCCGAACAGTATTTGATTTAATTGTTTCTTTGATTGGTATGAAACAACTTGCTTTGGTTCTTATGCTGCAGGTGACCTGGCTTAGTGCCCAGCAATACACCAATACCTGGCAGGTGCTTGCCAAGGTTGCCTATAAAAAAGCATACGACGATCTATTGGGTATAGCCGTAGACAAACCGATATTCAGTCAGGATGTCCGAAAGTTAGAAGGCAGCAGAATCAGACTCAGCGGGTACATTATTCCAACCGACGGGTTTAAAAGTCACAAAGAATTTGTATTTTCTGCCTTTCCATATAGCAGTTGCTTTTTTTGCGGTCAGGCCGGGCCAGAGACTGTAGTCGAGATCGAGGCGAGACAACCCATTGACTACATGTCGGATATCATTGTTTTGGAAGGTGTGCTTCACCTTAATACAAAAGACGTCAACCGGCTCATGTATCATCTCAGCGATGTAGTCCGGGTGAAACAAAATTAGATCAGGATTTACGTAAAAAAGTAAACATCAAAATCCAGATCCCCAGAATTTTGATGATGATGTACATAATTTTTTCAGTTGTACTGACCTCAATGTGTTCTATCGGTTCGCTCCAGAATGCATACAAAGGAAAATAGTTAATAGCCACAGGAACACTTGCACTCAAAAGTCCTTTACACCTTGCCTCCTCCGGTATCCGGTTATCAAGGGCTTCGACATATCCGTTGTATTGTTGCCTGAACGTCTTACCATGGGTCTCATAGGTATACCAGTATGTCCTGTCCGGTTTGCAAATGTGTTCAACAATCTGCGCATCGGTCTGTCTGCCCCAGAAGGACAGGCATATTGTCCTGATTGGGTCTTCAATGTTCAGCAACGGAAGCAAAAAGAAACAACAGATCAGAAAAAGAAAAAAAAGCTTAACATAATACCACATAGCCTCAAATTGAGCCCAAAGTTAGAGTTTTCACCAGATTTTGGGTTAGCTTAGCTTTCTCATTGATCCTTCATTATTGGACGAGAATTTATGATTCATTATCTTGGGCCGGTGAAAGAGCTTGTTCTTAAGCTTTGGCGATGGTTTGCGAGCCGGACCTGGTATATTAAAACACTTGTGATTGCAGGACTGATCATTGCGCTGCACTGGCTTTACCTTATTTTGCTCATCTTAGCCTTTCCCCCAATCACCATGACACAGATTGGTAGTCTGACCGGTGGTCTGGGGCTAAAAAGAGATTATGTGCCGCTCAGTGAGATCTCCTACCAGCTTGGACTCGCGGTTATGGCAGCCGAGGATCAGGTTTTTCCTGATCATTTCGGATTGGACTTTGAGAGTATTGAAAAGGCTGTTGAATTTAATAAAACCCATCGCCGCACCAAACATGGTGCATCCACGATCAGCCAGCAGGTTGCAAAAAACGTCTTTCTGTGGCAAGGCCGCAGTTGGTTACGTAAAGGCTTTGAGGTATACTTTACCTTCATGATTGAATTACTTTGGACTAAGGAAAGAATCCTGTCCATGTATTTGAATACAATCGAAATGGGACCAGGCATTTTTGGTGCTGAAGCAGCATCCCAATTTTACTTTAAAAAAACTTCCAGTAAACTTACACGGAGCGAAGCGGCACTGATCGCTGCCTGCCTCCCTAATCCCAAGAGATTTCATCCCAATGCACCATCAGCCTGGATACAACAACGTCAGAACTGGATCATGATCCAAATGTCACAAATTGAATCTGATGAGGATGTGATTGCAATTCTAGCTTCGATGTATCACCGATAACAGTCACGTAGCCTTGAAACCAGTGAATGAGATGTCAACTTCGATACAACGTGAATGAATTGGTCCAGGTGAAATATTTTAAATATTCATGTTAAAGCTTAATGACGTGGAATTGTAAAATTTGACAGTACAACCTCCTTGATAAAGAAGTTTAAGATTACACAATCATTGGGTTTTAATAGCTTATTAATTTAGTCTCTGGATCAGTAAAATCAAAGACAAAACACCTGTAGCCTGGGCGATAGAATCAGCGACCACCTTAGCCCAGTCGATATCTTTCTTATCCTTCTTTTCCCTGATTTCCTTTGCTGTTTTTGCGCCGACATTAATAATAGATCCCTTATAAACCTTAGGATAGACTCTGCCGAATAAAGTTCTCCGCGTACTTTCAACACGACCATTGGAGTGTTCGACGGTTATTTTGTTTTTGTCTCCGTTATCATTGACTCCTGCCGCAAAATTATTCACATAGTAATTTGCCCTTTTGCCTTCGTAATACGCAACATTAACCGTGTTATTGGATGCAATTAATTTGTCGGGATACAATTGCGACACATTGGTCTCTCCCGATATCCGGACGAAGTCACGTCTCTTTGGAATGCTGATCACATCTTTGTCCTTTACCAAAATATTGTTTCTTGATGCGTTATTTTTTAATGCCTCGGGAAGATCCATCACGATGTATCCTATATCATCCTGTGTTCTGAACAAGGTAGCTCCTTCCGGAAAAGATTCAG
Source organism: Saprospiraceae bacterium (assembly GCA_046329325.1). Taxonomy (GTDB): domain Bacteria; phylum Bacteroidota; class Bacteroidia; order Chitinophagales; family Saprospiraceae; genus Vicinibacter. The sequence continues at coordinate 2,416,278 of JAXLUU010000001.1, read as the reverse complement.
GTGACAGGCCTCCTGCGCGCTTGATGAGGTCCGTAATTTTCTCATTACTGCTGATAATTGCATATGGCCCGGGGAACATGACTTCGCCTTCCAGGTAAACCATTTTCTGCATTTCAAAATTGGGCTGACTGCGCACCACAACCAGATCAAAAGGTTCGAGTGCGAATGAAGCAGATGCATCCTCCAGGTGCAAATCTCTTGACATATCCAGAGTCTTTACAATCGTTTTTGTCGGTTGGTTATCTTTGATCTGAATCCTGTACACATCGATTTTATTATTGGCCGCAGAAATGGTAAATCCTCCTGCAAACGTGATCAGATCTTTCAATTTCAGGTCGCGAGAATACTGAAATCTCCCAGGAGCGTTGACAGACCCTGAAACCTCAACATATGATGAAGTGAGAAACTGATTTGTGGACAGTAATACCAGGCTGTCATAAGGTTGCAGAAAAATATTATTCGGACTGGATTCTTCAGACAAGACCTCTCCAATCGGAATTCGCACCACCATCTGATCATTGCGCTCACCTCCTGAAGACCGAAAAAGAAATGCTTCATCCCATACACCAGGTCTTGCGCCACCACTCAGTATAACCAGATCTTTGACTCGCATGTCTTGGCGTACATTAAACGGAAATCTTCCCGGTGAACGAAGTGCGCCATAAGAAGTAACATAACTTTTTTCTGCAAAACTCGACTGTTTTAATACTTCAAGCATATCTCTCGGCTGAAGCTTCAAAGTTGCTTCTTGCTGACCTTTACGTACATTGACCAGGTTGACTCTGATAATATTCGTTGTATTGTCCGGATTATTTCGGTGAAGGAATGCATTTTGCAAGTCCGATTCGTAGGTGAAGTCCATTTTCCGGACCAGATCACCCAAGGTCATTCCTTCTACATAATTGTAAGATGATTCTGAACGCACTTCTCCTTTGGTAAAAACAAAATCTTCATTCGCGGTTTTTACTTCAAAGAACCTGACAATATCTCCATTCCTTAATTTAAAGTCTCCGTGTGACATCAGCAACTCAGCATATGGAATATCCAGTACGGTACGACGGTCCTTGTCTATCCTTTCAACCTGCACTGTCCTTCGGATCGCATTCTCACGCAGACCTCCTGAATAAAAAACCAAGGTGTTCAATTCTTCGCCATCCAGCAATTCATATTTCATCGGTCGGTTAACAGCACCCTTGATGGTTACGACACGTCCTGCGACAGGCACATGAATGTAATCGTTGTTAATGATTGAAATATCTCCAACTGAATTGGGATTCATCAAATATTTATACAGGTCAACATTTTGTTCTTTGCCGTTACGGATCAGTTTTATTTTTCGTACGCTTCCGATTTTTGATGGGCCTCCCGCAGCAACCAGGGCGTTGAATACCGAATTGATTGCAGGCAATGTGAAACTTCCGTAGTGCTCTACCTCCCCCACTATATTGATCTGAACAGTTCGCGAAGAAGCAAGCTGGACTTCGAATTGATTGGATTCAAACCGATAGAACCTTCTGAAATAATTGCTCAGCATGGATTTAGCACGGCCTAATGTGGTCCCCTTTAAAAAAATCCGAGGCATCCTGGATGGTGTAATATACCCTTCCGAATTAACTTCAAATTCTTCACTGTATTGACTAACACCCCAAATCGAAACCGATATCATATCTCCGGAACCCAATACATACGTTGAAGGCGCCTTAGCATCGCCGGAGGATTCATAGAGTGCAAGGCTTTTATTCCGAAACATGTGCCGCCCCCAGATTTCCACTGAAGTATCGATAATATTACGTCGAACCGAATCTCTTGATACCTGCAATTTATACGTGCTGTCTTGAGGCATTTTCATCACGGAATCGCGCTGAACGCCTGTTTTTATTGTGCTTTTGGCCAGGATCGCCGAAGGGGTCTTATTCTTCCTGACTTTGGAAGGCTCCTTTGATTTGGACAACTCCAATACAACCCCTTCCACTTCAGATTGATATTTGACCGCCTCATCTGGTCCCATTAACTTAAGATCTTCGAGGTTGATGCCCCTTTTATCCAGGGCATCACTTAATTCTGCCTCAGTGATACCTTTTTTTTCCAGTTCGCTGTAAGCTTTTTCTATCCAGGCACTGTAAGTCTGAGCCGTCATGGCGGTACAGAGCGAACCTATTAAAAAAACAATAAATAAAAACGCTCTCATGAATTCATCGATTTGAATAATGCTTCTGATAATATTGCAGATACTCACCGGATGTCAACTTGTTGAGCCAATCCGGGTTTGATAAATACCAATCAATCGTTGTCTCCATGCCTTCCTCCACCGTCAACGAAGGCGACCAGCCCAGTTGTCTATTCAATTTTGAAAAATCAATGGCATAGCGCATGTCGTGACCCAGCCTGTCTGTAACATATGTGATCAGTCCTCGATTTGTCCCTTGAGGCCTGTTCAATTTGCGATCCATCAGATCGCAAATCAGTCCAACCAGTTCGATATTTTTTCTCTCTGCGTTACCTCCGATATTGTACGTTTCACCTGATTTGCCACGGTGAAAAATAAGGTCGATTGCTACTACATGATCACCTACCCATAACCAATCTCTTACATTTAGCCCCTGACCATAAACCGGTAGCGGACGTTCATGTATGATATTGTTGATGATGAGTGGAATCAACTTCTCCGGAAACTGGTTGGGTCCATAGTTATTAGAACAATTGCTGATTACGAGATCCAATCCGTAGGTATGATGAAAGGCACGTGCCATGTGATCAGAGGAAGCCTTTGACGCGGAGTATGGCGAACGCGGATCATATGCCGTTGACTCCGTGAAATATCCCTCTTCTCCCAGACTGCCATATACCTCATCTGTACTCACATGGTAGAATCTGTGTCCTCCACTTCCCTTCCATTGATCACGTGCACTGATCAACAGATTGACGGTGCCCAGTACATTCGTTACCACAAATGCCGTTGGATCTTCAATGGACCGGTCGACGTGCGATTCTGCAGCCAAATGAATAACATCAGAAATTGCCTGGTCGCGAAAAATTGTACGAATTGCACCAAGATCGGCTATATCGGCTTTTACAAAAGTATAATTAGGCCTGTCTTCGATATCGCTGAGGTTGGTTAGATTGCCGGCATAGGTGAGTTTGTCGAGATTGATTATTTGGTACTGCGGATATTTATTGACAAGAAGTCGTACGAGATGTGATCCTATAAACCCGGCTCCTCCTGTGATCAGTATTTTTTTCATAGTTAAGGTTAAGGGACCGAAACGATCTTTTTGAAATATTCGTATGTCAATCGCAGCCCCTCACTCCGATCAAACTGCGGCTTCCAACCCAATAGCTGCGTAGCAAGTCCAATATCGGGCTTTCTTTGTTTGGGATCATCGACCGGCAAGGGCCGGAATCCGACTTTTGCCAATGGATTGCCTACCAGACGAATGATTTCATTGGCAAAATCCAGCACGGTGATTTCCTGCGGATTGCCCAGGTTGACCGGCATCGCATAATCACTGTTGAGTAACCGTACGATGCCTTCCACCAGGTCATCCACATAGCAGAACGAACGCGTCTGTGAACCATCGCCAAACACCGTTAATTCTTGTCCGCGAATGGCCTGGGTGAAGAATGCCGGCAAGACGCGCCCATCCTCCATCCTCATTCGAGGTCCATAGGTATTAAATATTCTTACAATTCGAGTTTGCAAACCATGGTAACGGTGATAGGCCATGGTAATCGCTTCCTGAAATCTTTTGGCTTCATCATACACCCCGCGGGGACCAATGGGATTCACATTTCCCCAATAATCTTCGTTCTGTGGATGTACCAATGGATCTCCATACACCTCCGACGTGGAGGCGATCAGGATCCTGGAACCTTTCTGGCGGGCCAGCCCGAGGAGATTGTGTGTGCCCAGTGAACCCACTTTTAGGGTTTGAATCGGCATTTTAAGATAATCTATCGGACTTGCCGGCGAGGCAAAATGGAGGATATCATGCAGCTCACCCGGGACATGGACGAATTTGCTAACATCGTGGTGGTAGAATTCAAACTCACTGCGTTTGAAAAGGTGTTCAATATTGGACAAGGATCCCGTGATCAGATTATCCATTCCGACCACCATGCAGCCGTCGCGGATAAATCGGTCACAGAGGTGTGAGCCTATAAAACCAGCAGCTCCAGTGATTAAAACGCGGCGTTTCGACATACAGTGTGCAAAGTTATATAATATGTATAATATCTGAAAATCAATTTGAAATATATATAATTTATTTTTATTAAAAAATTTCCCCTATGAAAATCAGTCAATTTTGTCTCCGCCGACAGTGCGGAACGTATCCGACATACTCAAAACGACTTACCTTAGCCACCCTGATGCGAATATTCCGATCGTTTATACCAGCCTTAGCCTTTCTTGCATTGTATAATTCTTCATGCTTTGCCCAAAATGCAAACACTTATGACCGTCGGGGCATATTTGCAGAACTTGGATTCGGACTTGGCGAACCGATCGGCCAATTGTCGAATCGTTTTGGATTTCATCAATCCGCTGGATTGGGATTGGGATATCACCCTTCTCATGGAATAGAATGGGGCTTCCGGTATCAATTTATTTTTGGAAAGGATGTCCGTGAGGATGTGCTGGCGCCTTATCGTACTGACCTGGGACAGCTCATTGGCGTTGATAATTTTCTAACCGATGTTCTTTTACGCGAACGAATGACCGCCGCTTATGCTTATGCCGGCTGGATATGGCCACTTGGGTCACAACAACGATACCGTCATGGTCTCAAGTTCAATACAGGTGCCGGATTTATGGAACACCATATTCGCATTCAGGATGACGCGCGCGCAGCGGTTCAATTTTCCGGAGATTTCGGAAGGGGATTAGACCGGTTGGCCAATGGATTTTGCCTTCAGGGTCTGGTTGGCTACGAATTAAAATCAAAGAATGGAAAGGTTAATCTCTACACTGGCTTTGAAATTCTCTATGGCTTCACGCAGGCTCGCCGGAAATGGAACTATGATACTGCCAATTCAGAACTCGGCATTGGCCGCCAGGATATTATTCTGCAGTGGAAACTTGGCTGGTATCTTCCTTTTTTTATCGACAAACACGCAGAATCACTCGAATATTGATGTGGACCCTTTACAATCTTGCTGTAAAGATCTTTTTTAAATCCATTCGCTTCGCAGCGATTTGGCGCAAGGACGCAAAATTGTGGGTCGAAGGAAGAAAGAATTTCTTTGAGAATCTGGAATCACTTTATGTTCAAAAGATTCATAACAGACAATCATGTCTTTGGATTCACGTCGCTTCGCTCGGGGAATTTGAACAAGGACGGCCCCTTATTGAAAAAATCAGAAGTGAATATCCCGGACTACCGATCTGTCTAAGTTTTTTTTCGCCCAGCGGTTATGAGATCCGTAAGAACTATGAAGGTGCAGATCTGGTCTGTTACTTTCCATCCGACCTGAAGGATGAGATTTCAAGGTTTATCGATCTCATCCGCCCTCTCGCTGTTATTTTTGTTAAATATGATTTTTGGTTTAACACCCTTCGCGAGCTGACTTACAGACACATTCCATACTATTTCATTTCTGTGCATCTTCCTGAGAAGGTCTATCTGCGAAAGTCTTTTATGTCGCCGTTATTGAACGAGTTGAAAAATGCTGAAGGCATTTTCGTTCAACAAGAAGAAGATCTGCATTTTTTCCTGTCAAGAAATTTCGCAAGGGTCTGGCGTGCCGGAGATACACGTATTGACCGCGTACTTCAACTGACCGAACATGCGATCGAACAAGAAGCTGTTGAACAATTTATACATGGCCATCCCTGTCTGATCGCAGGAAGTGCATGGTTACCAGAATTGCACCTGATCTCCCAGATAGCTGAAGTATTGATCGCATCAGGTTGGAAGATTATCATTGCAACCCATCACACTGATGAAGAAATACTTCGACAAACCGAAGAATTATTTAGAGGGCAATGTTGCCGTTACGGAGATTCTGTACACCCGGGGGATATCATGATCATAGACCGTATCGGATTGCTCAACACTTTATACCGGTATGCTCATCTCGCTCTGGTCGGAGGAGGTTTCGGAAAAGGGATACACAATACTTTAGAACCCGCTGCATTTGGGATACCTTTATGTTTTGGCCCGAATTATGAAAAATTTATTGAAGCAAATGATTTTGTCCGGCTTGGTATAGCCAGGGTGGTCAAAACCTCTGACGATCTTCTCTCAGTGGCTCAATCCTGTCTGGATGTAGACTTTGTTGCTGCACACAAAAAAAAGATTGGTCAGTGGATGCATGATCATCAAGGTGCCACCCAGTTCATTTTCGAGAAAATACAACCCATCATTTCCCGTTCAGCCCAGCAAGCTACCCGTTAATTACCAGTATTTCAAGAGACAAAACTCCTCAATTCATCAATTCTCCTGGCCACTATTTCAGAAAAAAATATTAATCTTATTTCATTCAATTGAAATTCTCTTGCACTTCAATTTGATTCTGGATTCGAAAATCGAAGCAAATGACAAGTATAAATGAATCGCAATCTGAAATTGTCCAAGAAAAGGTGATGTCTAATCTTTCAGCTGGAATCTGGGTCATCACATCATTGGTCCCGGGCAATAGCTCCGATCACTGACCGCCAGCAGACACTTCATTTTTTGCTAAACAGACAACATACATGACCCGCAATGCGTCATATTAGCGTTGAGCTTGCCATGAAAGAATCTGCTAAACCATTTATTCAACAAATACTGCTTTTCATGCAGCCAATATGTGAAAGGCTTATCCAATCCATCTTGGACGTGGCATCTATTTTAATCAACCTTCATAAGTATTTGAATGTATTATCAAGCTGCCTCCCTGAATCCTTCCCCGAATTACAAGCAACGTATTTTACCCTTGCGACTGAAATCTCTCCTAAAAACTATTAAAATTTGAAATCCAAAGCTCCAATTATCTGTTGTTAGCATGAATTCCGCCACATGAAGGTCCGCATTGCTTTGATTTCTTTCTGCACCTTGCTGGCTCTCCCTATGCTGGAGGCCAAGCATATCATCGGAGGTGAAATATATTACACCTGTGAAGGGATTGATACACGGCGTAATGAATTTACAATTCGGCTGACGATGAAGATCTACCGGGACTGTGGCAGCGACGGCGCAGATTTTGACGATCCTGCCGAAATCGGAGTGTACATAAAGTCAAGCGCCCTGAATTACAATTTTTCATTTTTGGATAAATGGGATCTTCAAAGCAAGAAGACACTTGAATCCTATAACCCATGCGTATTTACGCCACCGAATATTTGTGTTGAAGAAGGAGTCTATGTTAAAAAGCTGACCCTTCCCATTTTAGACCGTTCTTATTTTATAGCCTATCAGCGCTGTTGCCGCAATACCTCAATCACCAACATTGTTAACCCCGGCGCTTTCGGTGCCGCGTACACACTTGAAATCAGTCCCGAAGCTCAAAGAACCTGTAACAACAGTCCCAGTTTTAAGAATTTTCCGCCTATTCTGATTTGCCGCGACCTTGATATTAATTTTGATCATTCGGCCACGGATGTAGACAACGACTCTCTTGTATATGAATTTTGTACCCCTTTCGCTGCAGGTGGTCAGCGAGGAAGCGGAGACTTGCCAGGGGACCCAAGGGCATGCGATGGTGTTACGCCGGATCCGTCTTTATGCATACCACCTTTTCAGACGATTGTGTATAAAGCTCCTTTTTACAATCAGCAATTTCCAATGGCTGGCACGCCACCTGTCGTTCTCGATCCCAAAACCGGCCAGATTACCGGCGTCCCAACCAACATCGGACAATATGTTGTTGGCATCTGTCTAAAGGAATACCGCAACGGAGTTTTACTTACTGTAACCCAGCGAGACTTCCAGTTTAACGTAATTAACTGCCGCAAAAACATCAACGCCAGTATCATTTCTGATTCCGTGATGGCAGGAGATCAATTTATTGTCAATGCCTGCGGCGATAAAACTGTCGTGCTGACCAGTACCAGTACCATTGAGTCAAGCATTAAATCGTATGAATGGGAATTTGATCTCAATGGCAAAATAGAGACCTTCCTGGGGAAAAGCGTTTCTGTTGTATTACCAGATCTTGGTTCCTACACTGGCAAGTTATATCTCAACAAAGGGGACAAAGAGTGCAGCGATACCGCACAGATTCTTATTAACGTTTTTCCCGGTATCAATGCAGATTTTATTTATCAGTATGATACCTGTATTGCAGGTCCGGTATTTTTGAGCGACCGATCTTTGGCCACTCAATCCACCATCCGGGAGTGGACTTACCTGCCGGAGGCCAATCAAATGTTGGCAGGACCAGACGCATCTTACATCTACAAGACACCCGGAAAAAAGAATGTGCGGTTAGTTATCAAGGACAATAACGGGTGTCGCGATACTGCAACAAAAAGTATTCAATATTATCCCGTTCCTGCGCTCCTGGTGCTCAATCCCAGCACTTTTGGCGGATGCCAGCCTGTCGATATTTTTTTCAATAATCTCTCCTACCCGATTGACACGACCTATCGCATAGACTGGGACTTCGGAGATGGCAGCCACAGTGATCAAATCAGCCCGACACATCAATATACCAAAGAAGGCAAGTATAGTGTTTGCCTGAAAATTGTGTCTCCAATTGGTTGTGAGACGTCAATCTACTATCCGGACTGGATTGATGTCCGCAAGAGTCCAGAAGCCGGATTCAGCTGTAATCCTGAAAAGCTGAGTAATCTGGTGAATACGGTTCAGATTACCGATGAATCCATAAATGCCGAAAAGATACATTACCTGATCAATAACCTAATTCTGCTATACCAGGCTAGTCCGAGCTACACATTTCAGGATACTGGGATACAGACGATCACACAGATCGTATCCAGGGACAATGGCTGTGCAGATACCCTGGTTAAACGTGTTGATATAGAACCCATTGTCACATATTTTATGCCTAATGCCTTCACTCCTGGTACAGACGGGGTGAATGACCGGTACAACGGCGTTGGTATTATGCGCTGGGCTAAAGACTTCAGAATGTCAATCTGGGACCGGTGGGGAGGCCTGATATATTCCACTGAAGATCCTACGAAATCCTGGAACGGTCAATTTGATCAGACCGGAGACCCTGCACCTCCTGGTGTCTATATCTATACGGTAAGTTATATCGCCCCCAGGGGACAGGAGGTCAAGTTGAAGGGATACGTGACCCTGATTCGATAAGTCGTTAAAAAAGAACCTAGATTATACTCCAATTATGGCTAATTCCTCTTATTTTTGCGAACTTTATTGGGAATTGATATAAAAACAATGCCATGGAATTGATAAAATACGTTGAAAATCAACTACTTGACACAAGCAGAATGACTGCCTTTGAATCTGGTGATACCATCATTGTCAGCTACAAGATCATTGAAGGTAACAAAGAAAGGATCCAGGATTTCAGAGGTGACGTAATCAATGTCCGTGGCGAAGGCAAAACCAAATCCTTTACGGTACGCAAGATTTCCGGAGGAGTTGGTGTAGAAAGGATCTTTCCTATTGCCTCACCCAATATCACCGAAATCAAAGTTATCAAAAAAGGTCATGTTCGCAGGGCGAAGCTGTTCTATCTCAGGAAGCTCTCGGGCAAAAAGGCACGTATCAAGGAATCCACTGAGGGGATGTCCAAGTCTGAGTAAATCAAGTTTGCTTTACAGAAGGTTCGCATTTTGATTCAGGACAGAGATGCTGTCTTGTTTTAGTTTTTCCACTCTTTCGAATAGATTGAGATGGTAAGATTTTGGAGCAATTTCAATATTATAAGAAATAGTAACATCTATTGTTTGCTTGATATTTGTTATATTTTCAAAACATACTTCATAGAATAGCCCCTTGCATAACATCCTATTCGTATCATTGGTCATAATTATGCGGAAGAAGAACAGCCTCTGAAAAGAATTGTCGCGACATTAAAAATTATGCAAAAAGTCAACGTATTCTGGTTTCGCAGGGATCTTCGGCTGAACGACAATCATGGTCTTTCTGCAGCGATGTCAGATGGGCTTCCTGTTCTGCCTATTTTTATTTTTGACCGCCACATTCTGGACACCCTTGAAGATCGAAAAGATCGTCGTGTAAGTTACATCTACCGGGCACTCCGTGACATGCATCTGAATCTTCAAAAAGCAGGATCTGGTCTTTTCATTTATCACGACAAACCAGTAGATGCATTCACACAGGTACTCCTACAATACGAAGTTCATGCGGTCTATTGCAATCATGATTACGAACCGTATGCGATTCAAAGAGACCTTGCGATCGAACGCATGCTTCGCAGCCGAGGTGTGCTATTCAAAACTTTAAAGGATCAGGTCATCTTTGAAAAATCAGAAGTTGTCAAACCAGATGGTCAGCCGTATACTGTCTTTACACCATACGCTCGGGCATGGAAAAAAAAATTGGCGGAGACGGGAATTCCAAGTTATATAGTTGAAAACAAAACATCATATTACCTCCCATGTTCGCCTCAAGATATTCTGCAACTTCAGGAATTTGGTTTTGAGTTTATTGAAACCCACACCGCCGAATACCGGCTTGGCGGTAATATCCTCCATGCTTATGAGTCTTTGAGAAATTACCCCCATGTCAATGGCACAACGCACATCAGCACCGCACTGCGATTTGGGACTGTTAGTATCCGTTCATTGGTCCACAACGCTCAAAAAGAAAGCGAAACCTGGCTCAACGAATTGATCTGGCGGGAGTTTTTTATGATGATTTTATTTCATTTTCCCAGGGTCGTTCACAGCAGTTTCAAGCCCAAATACGATCGCATCCAATGGCTCAACAGACCCGAGGATTTCGAAAGATGGTGTACAGGTGAGACGGGAATACCTCTTGTCGATGCCGGCATGCGTGAGCTGAATGAGACCGGATTTATGCACAACCGCGTAAGAATGGTCACTGCAAGTTTTCTATGCAAACACTTACTGACCGACTGGAGACAAGGCGAGGCATACTTTGCCAAAAAACTGATTGATTTCGAACTTTCTTCAAATAACGGAAACTGGCAATGGGCGGCAGGCTGTGGTTGTGATGCAGCACCCTATTTCCGGATTTTTAATCCGGCAGAACAAGCACGTAAATTTGATCCGGACTCATTGTATATCAGAAGATGGATTGAGCCTACAAAATATGCTACAATCACACCGATCATAGACCTGAACTTCGGCAGACAACGCGCGCTGGAGGTTTATCGGCGTGCCGTTGGGGAAGACGTGCTGTAAGCATCAATAGAGGCTCCAGGCTGACTTTAGTTACCTTCTGAACCATATTTCATTAAATCCTTTTATTGATGCTCATCCATAAATGTAAGTGTGCAGACTACAATTACAAATCATACTACCTATGAGTATCATTTCTGCTGAAAGCACAAACGTTATATAGTCAATTAACCGGATCATCAGATTCTTCCTTCAGCAATTGATTGTGTACCCACAGATTAGTTTGAAAAAGAATCAGACCTTAATGGTTACCTTCAGAATTTCTGACTGAACGCCCGCCAGGTGTTTTCCAGCAGTGCTGTGATAGTCATCGGACCTACGCCACCGGGCACCGGCGTAATTGCAGCACATTTGTCCTTGACATTGTCAAAATCCACATCCCCAACGAGGCGATATCCTTTGGAACTGGCTGGATCTTCAATTTTGTTGATCCCGACATCAATGATAACTGTGCCAGGGCTTACCATATCTGCTTTGACAAAATGCGGAATACCAAGAGCAGCGATGATGATCTGTGCAGATCTGAGAAGTTCGGGTAGATGGTGTGTGCGGCTGTGTGCAATAGTTACCGTTGCATTTCCTGGTTTTGTCTTCTTTGACATCAGCAGCGCAATAGGCGTACCGACAATATTGCTGCGTCCCAGTACGACACAATGTTTGCCTTCGGTCTGAATGTCATATCGCTCCAACATCATCATGATACCCATGGGTGTAGCCGGAAGAAAGCTACTCATCCCGAGCGCCATCCTCCCAAAATTATTCGGATGAAAACCGTCAACATCTTTGGACGGATCGATCGCGAGATTGACTTCCTCCTCGTCAATGTGGCGTGGAAGGGGAAGTTGAACGATATACCCATCGAGATCCTCACTACCGTTGAGTTCATGGATCAGCTCGAGCAATTGTGATTGGGTGATAGATGCATCTTTCTTGATGAGTGTTGAAGTAAATCCTACTTCTTCACAGGCTTTAATTTTGTTGCGCACATAAGCCTGGCTAGCAGGATTGTCACCAACCAGAACAGCTGCCAAATGAGGAGGTCTGATCGTATTACCACAGTATTCACCAACTCTTGCTGCGATCTCGCTTCTGATCTTTGCAGACAATTTATTTCCGTCCAGTAAAATCATATTTAATCAGATCTGTTTATTAAAACGCTGCTTTGACAAACTTCAATGTTTTTGAATTCGCACCATGATGCAATGTGATAAAATACATCCCATCTTCCAGCGCGCTGATGTCCAGCCTTCCACTCATTGGCATTGAACCCTCAACAAATAATTGCCCATTCAAGCCTGTGATGTGAAAAATAGCTCCGCTCTCTACACCATCTATTACAACTTCGTGACCTGTAGCAGGGTTGGGACGAATGAATGCGCTATTTAGTGTATTGCTTTGAATGTCACGTACGCCTACAGTACCACAGAGCACCGGATTGGCATTGGTCAGCAGAAAATTTATGACCTCTGCCTCATTGTGGACAGCATGCTGATTGCCTGGATAAATCCACGCTTTGTGCAGTCCCGCCGGAAGCCCCAATTGGGTCAATCGGGGTTCAATTTCACAAGTTCCATTGGCATACGGATAATAGTCCGTGACAACCGGATAAGCCCAATAGGCTTTACGGTGTCCGCAAGGCACTACAGGATCTTCGGTCTGATGATAAGAGAAAACTGCAATCTGATCCTTGCTGTCAATAATGCTCAGATCAAGCACCGCTCCAAATATGTTGAATACGCCCTGTACTTTGGTATCATATCCATTGATAAACCGGGATCCTTCAATGGTCCCCAGATCTCCTCTGACATTGCCATTGGCCGGACTGATCGTACCTGCCTGTGTGGGTTTTTCAGAATCTTTATCATAAAATGCTGTTGCCAATGCGACGATTGAGCCTGCACTCGCACCGCCTACCCAGACCCTGTCCAAATCGATGGAGTCTTCCACATGTCTGGATTTGAGATAACGGAGTGCACACTTGGCATCCTGAGAACCTCTGAAACCTGCACGTATTACTTCAGCGCTATCATAAGGCAGAATGCTTGTGCCGTTGAAACCAATCCTGTAATCGATTGTCGCAGCTACAAATCCCCTTTTGGCACAACCTTCACAAATGGCTGCAAAATCTTCGCGCTTGCCCGTAATAAATCCGCCACCAAAGACCCACATGACCAAGGGCCTCTTGGCTTCTGTCACACCAACAGGATAATAAATATCGAGAAAAAGTGAATCCGGTTTGTTCTGAAAATCTGGCTCTGTTCCGACGAATATTTTCTTTACGGAGCGTACGCCATATCTTTCGGTAATGTAATCGCACGATTGCGCTTGAAGCCAGTTGTATGCCAGCATAAAAATAATCAGAGATAAATATTTCATTTTGGTGATTTGTGTGGCAAATTTAACCAAGTTTTGTCAGTTCAATAACCATGCTGTCCAGACCGTCATTACGACGATGTTCGTGGCAAAAAACACTGAAGCACCAGACTGAATAAATACGTGTAATTAATCAGACTGATTCAGTAACATAATCTGATACATTCATTCCTGAAATTAATATTGCGGCGGAATGGGTTTGTTATTTAGAATAACCTCAATTTCATCCATCTGACGTGTTGTAATTTGCTCTGCCAATTCGATCGACCTTAGATTTTCAAGGAGCTGAACTTCAGCCGAAGCACCTAGAATAACCGTACTCACGTTCGGATTGCGCAGACACCAGGCAATAGCCAGATTGGCCAGGCTTAATCCCAGACCTTTTGAATAATCAGATAATTGACGCACAAGGTTCAGATTCTCCTCGGTCAGTTTTTGATTTCTCAACCATTCCAATCCTTCAATATCCAGTCTCGTTCCGGATGGTATTCCGTGTGCATACTTGTCCGTCAGTATGCCCGATGCCAGCGGGGACCAGATGGTATTACCAAGTCCAACGGATTTGTAAATCGTCTGATACTCGACTTCTACTTTATGTCGCACCAGCATATTGTATTGCGATTGTTCCGTAACGGGTCCGATGAGGTGATGCGCTCGCGCTACCATATGTGCTTCCATGATCTCGGCTGCAGACCATTCAGAAGTGCCCCAGTACAGGATCTTTCCCTGCTGAATTAAGTTATGCATCGTCCAAACCGTTTCTTCAATCGGTGTTGATTTATCCGGTCGATGGCAGAAATATAAATCGAGGTAATCGAGTTGAAGTCTTTTCAAGGCATCATGACAGGCTTCGACGATATGCTTTCGGCTCAACCCGGTCTGATTGGGAAGCTTACGGCCATCACCGAAGAATACCTTGCTCGACACGAGGTAACTTGTCCTGTCCCATTTTTTATTTTTGAGAATCTGACCCATGACTTTCTCCGAGCCGCCGCTGGCATAGATTTCAGCGTTATCAAAAAAATTAACTCCGTGGTCATACGCGATTCCCATCAGTTTGTCTGCAATCCCTTCATCAATCTGTTTGGCGAAGGTGAGCCATGAGCCGAATGAAAGTGCACTTACTTTCAATCCTGTTTTGCCGAGGTTTCTATAAATCATGATGAATAAAAAAAGAAGTGACTGAGATGTTCAGCCACTTCTTCGAATTTGTTTTGAAAGGTAAATTTTTATGTATCGGTAATGAGATTATGAATGTATGTTAATCGGTCACGATAATCTGACGCGTAGCCGTCTTGTCTTTCATTCTGATTTGTGCAAAATAAAATCCCGCCTTGAGCGAATGGCGCTGCATGGTAAATTGACTCGCATTGATTTCCGTATTGGCCTTCACCAGTCTTCCATTCAGGTCATAGACATAAATGTCACTGATCGGATTTTGCGCATTCGTGGTAAAGGAGATAGCTTCTCTAAATGGATTGGGTCCAAAACTCAAGCCAACTTCCTGGTCATTGACATCTTTTGTTGCGACATAGGTGCAACCAAGATTCAGTGCGGCGCATAACCTTGGTGTGCATAAAGCATAGACCGTATCAAGGTAAGCTTTACCGCGGGCAGCAGACATCAGTGGATTGGTCCTCAAACCATCACGATGCAACGTATCTGCATTGAAATTGGTACCGCGGGAAGCATTGACCGCAGCAACCACAGCGCGCAGCGTATTGAGGTCCCACCATTCCCAGGGAGATCCCTGAGGTACAGCCTGGTTGTTAAAGATCAGTGGAATATTAAAACCGTAGAAATTATCCGTACCAATATTGATCACATTGGGATTGTTGGATGGAAAGATCGGACCAACCGTATTTTTCTGGCTGGTGATCAGACCGGCCAACGGATCATGGTCTGCATTAACACTTTTAAGAATATTGTTGCTTCCGTTATTGTTCGCCTGTTCAATAGCCTTCCTTGTTCCGGTTGCATAGATTACAAACTGGTTGGTTGTAGGAACAATGACGGGACCCTGGTAATAAGGAGCAAAAAAATCATTGGTGCAATGAACGCCTGCGTATGCGGGTTCTACTGCATCACCGTCCAACCAGGTTGAATCGCCTAGCGCACCTCCAAGATTAAAACTAAACTGGAAGTTGGATGAATAATTGGGATAATTCGGAATGCAAATCGCCGCCTGACTGGTTCCATAGATGTTACCCATTATCGTTGAGTCAATAAATGGAAGTAAGGTTGCAGAATTAATAAACTGTGGAAGTACGACTTCACTGAAATCGTTTAAGCTTCCTGCTCCCAAAGCCAGATACCCCCCGGAACCAATGCCCCAGACACAAATCCTGGAAGGATCCACACCATAGGGGTTGCTATCTTCCGCAGCTGATTTTTTGAAATAGCGAATACAAGTTCTTGTATCCTGAATTGCGCGGTAGGCAGCTTGTAGCAGGGAACCTGTACGTGCGTTTTGATCTGTAGAGGTCGGCAACCAACCCTGTCTGTACGTAAAAGTGGCCACTACAAATCCACGCGAAGCGTAATAATTGGCAGAATAGACCACCGTCGAATCTGATCTGCCTCCTGTGATCTGTCCGTTATACAAAGGTGGAAGAAAACTTCCTGTATGGGCAATCAAGATCACCGGACGGTCGGTCTTGGTATCTCCTACCGGCTCATACACATCCATTAGCAGATCCTCGGGAGCTGGAGCTCCGGTAATGATGCCTACGTTTTTGCCATAGACCACATTAGAGGTCTTTTTAACGGCAAACATGGCGTCGGAATATCTGTTCTGAGCCATAGCGCAGACAGACATTGCGAAAACAAAAACAATTAAGTTGTAGAATTTTTTCAT
This sequence comes from Saprospiraceae bacterium, assembly GCA_046329325.1. Taxonomy (GTDB): domain Bacteria; phylum Bacteroidota; class Bacteroidia; order Chitinophagales; family Saprospiraceae; genus Vicinibacter. The sequence goes on along the minus strand of JAXLUU010000001.1, from coordinate 2,399,749 downwards.
GCTCTGATTTATTTAAGTAAAAATTATTTTTTTCTAAACTCATACAAGATACTGGCATAAGCCATTCTGCCGATCAGCGGCCCACCATATGTCTGGTATGATTTCTGATTAAAAACATTGGATGCACCGAATTTGAAAGTCAGATCGCGCGGCTTCCAGAGCCAACTCAGTTGCATATCGGTCAGGTCATAGGTAGGAATGAATCCGGTAAACTGAGGTGATCCTTCAAAGATAAATCCTTCAATCCATTTGTAGTTGATCGAAAAACCGATGTCATGAATTCCGAAAAGTGCAAGATCCCGCCCTGTTATGCCAATGTTATATTTATTTCTTGGCGTATTGAATGCCGGAATAATTGGATCATCAGTCTTTGTATTCAGCACGTTCCAGGAATAATTTCCCTTAAGTACAAAGTTTTCATTGAGGAAATAATTCAAGCCAATCGAAAAACCCTGTGATGTCACAATATCCTGGGCATTAGCACTGACCCTGTACACCTGGGCTTTTGTCGGAAGACTTGATCCCACCGGAATAAAAGCATCGACGCCGAGCTGATAACCAATAAAATCCTGATACCTGCTGAAATAATATCCGATGTCAGCAAATAATTTATTCCACAAAGTGGTTCTATAACCCACTTCAAATGTTTTTACCTGTTCTGGTCTGATTTTCGGTATATTGAAATATTGGAGCGTATCTTTTTTACCAGAGTTCAGAAAATCGATAAATGATTCAACTGTGATCAGATTGTTGATCCCTGTAATATTTCCAAGGAGAATGGCACGGCCAACATTATAATGAAGATATTGATCGGTCAGGGTAGGATTGCGGATTGCAGAAGAAAATGAAATGCGCAAATAATTATTCTTGCCCGGCTGATACACCACGGATGCGGCAGGCGACCACAGATAATCAAAGTTCTGATTTTTATCCATCCGCATGGTCACATTAAAACGCAGTTTATTCTGCATCACATTTAATGTTGGTCCTGCATAGATTCCATACTCCCATGTATTGATATTGGCCGTGCCTGTGTCCAGCAGAATAGAACCTTTCGAATTTGGTAAATAGACACGTCCACTTGCGCCGACCGTCAGCGACAACTCATTGATCCAGTTATTGGAATACAAGTCTTTAAACTGGTATTCGCCCTGGCTGTGCATCAGTGCAGAGCGATCATAGAATCTGGTCCCCCCTTCAGAATAAGCTATGCGTCCTGTGATTTCTTTAAACTGTTTGTCAAATTCCGGTGTGCCCGGCACGAGAAAATCCTTTGTGGTGCCCAGGAAATTGCCTTTGTTCGCAACAATCTGTGAATGTTCATGAAAAACGGTCAGACTGTCGCTATGTAAAGCAAGAAACTCGTTCAAGGCTTTTTTGTAATCATCAGGACGTCCAAGATAGTCTGTAATTTTTGGGTATCCCTCCCATCCTTTGATGACCGGTACGGCATTGAGCACCCAATCATTACTGTAGGCTGTAAACCAATCCGGATTTGAGCTGGCGTAATCCTGAAGTTTGATAGCGGTAAAATATGGATCGTAGGAGTCTCCTGCATTTTCGTGCGTCGCGTAGAACCGCAGAAAATACTGATCTTTCTTCTGCCATTCTATCCGATGCTGGTAGAAACGAATATTGCGAAGACTATAACGATTATCACCTTGAAATACCGTAGTACCACCACCGGCATTGGTACTGAGAATAATCTCAGGAGATGCAAATCCTTTGGAAGGACGCGTGCGAAAATGAAATGCGGCGTTGGTCTTGAAATTATACGAATTGTAGTCAACAATATCCTTTTCGCTGTATCCCCTTCTGTGAAAAATTCCCAGACCAGGATAAGTCGCTACTGAAAGCCTTTGATCAAACTCAAGCTGATATTCATCGCCATATACATTGACGGCATCATAGCCTCCGGGATTATTTTTTGCAGAAATTGAATTATATACCGGCTCACGGTTGTCAGCCTCCCAGTCGTGTGCTCGAAAACCAAAGAAATTTAGTTTATAAGCAAAAACTTCATTTCCTTTTTTATTTTTAAATGCATCAGCCCATCGAACAGCGCCTTCGAGGAGGTTTCTCTCTCCAACTTTGACCGTTGCAGAAAGTCCTTTATGAATAAAAGGATTCTTGGTCTCCATACTGATTACGCCATTGAATGCATTGGGTCCATAGAAAGCCGAGCTTGCGCCAACGACCAAATCAACTTTGAGCACATCCAATTCTGATGCACCCAAGAAATTACCCAGGCTAAAATTTAATCCCGGTGACTGATTGTCAACACCATCAATCAACTGCAGGGATCTTACCGGATTGGTACTGTTGAACCCTCGCGTGTTGATGATTGTAAATCCGAGGCTTGCCGTCGTAAGGTCTACATCTTTCAGCGCCCCCAGGCCGGAATAGAAATTGACCGCAGGTGTTTCCTTGATTGCAAGAAGATCCATGGACTCTACCGTCAGCGGAGATTCTTTCTGCTTGTCCGAAATTCTTGTACCAGATACTTCAATGACATCCATCTGTATGAATTCCTCTTCCATAGTGACCTGGATATTCTTGTTATTCTCTGAATAACTCAATTCACTTCCAGCATATCCACTGTAACGAAACTCCAGTGTAACCGGCAACTTCAGATCGGTCTTGAGGATGAATGCGCCTTCGAAATCCGTAATAGTGCCCTGGGTCGTATTTTTGATGAGCACTGTTGCGCCAATCAATGGTTCACCTGTCTTCTGATCTCTGAGAACACCGCGAATGTTGGATTGTGCGTATAACCCGGTTATGCAGAAGAGAAAGAAAATCCACACAGCCGACCTTCTGAATGTTCCAGAATTCATGCGCGTTTTGTTTGATGTTTTACCCTGTTTCTATTGAATGGTCATGCAAAGTATTTACAATCCGGCGAATCTCCAATTTTTGATTAACATAATTTTTGACAAAACGGGGCATCAGTTAAATATTATACTATTATTTAATATTTAAACCTATGTATTACAGTTACTCATCTCCTGTAATTAATAAACAATAGGCCAACAGACGATAGATTTGGAAAATTGAAAGAGAGGATACTCCATTCGACAGCAAAGATCTCATTTGGATATTGATACGCTGCACGAATGGCCTTACCGCCAGCGGCAAGAAAGTGGATATACGCCGGGATAACCGTTGAATTGCAAGCTCTGAAAGCAAACCTTTCTGCTCCAGATCATACAAATTACGAAGCGCACTGTCTGTCTTGCTTACAAACACTGCTGCTTTTTCAAGACCCATATGAATGCAAGGATTATCAATATGCGTGATCATTATGCCTGCGCGCTGAAGTGACAGCGCCCATACCGTATCCTCATATCCATATTCGCGGATTTTTTCATCGAACGGATAGTTACGTATGATTTCACGACGAACAATAAAGTTGTTGGAATGAAAGGATTGATAGGGCTGTGTGTTGCGAGCCCTTGCAGGTTTTGATTCCCGCGAAGATCCATATTTCCAATGAAGTCTTAATAATTTATCCTGCGGAGGATGCGCTGTGTAGACCCTGCCACCACTGATGACAGGATAACGATCCTGTAACTTGAGATAATCAGCAATAAAACTACTGCCTGTCAACTGTGAATCAGCGTCGAGAAACAACAAGCATTCAAATTTGGCTAATGAAGCCAGTGTATTGCGAATCGCTGAACGCCCCCTGTTGTCCTTAAACACCAAATGCTCAACCGAATCCAGTTGCTTGACGCTTGAATTGGTATCTATCCATTCAGCTGATGAACCATCCTCTCCAAACAGGATCTCATAGCGGACCTCAGCCTTTTTGCATGCATCAACCAAAGTTGCGGCCAGCGCCACAATCTCCTGATTGTAAACCGGGACCAGAATTGACAGCATCGCCCAAAGTTAAGTCCTCCTGATCAATCATGGTTGCTTCTTGCCATTAGCACCTACCGATCAGGCAATCTGCCGAACTGGATTGAATTCATGCGTTCTGTCCAATATTTGAAATGATTCATCAATCAATCGGATTTATGTATTGCCTGTGTTCAAGTAATTTTAAATTTAATACAGCACTGACCTGGCGAATCTTCTTTTCAATAAATCCGGTTAGAGTGGTTTAAATTTTAACGCTGCTTTAATTTTTGAGTAAGAAATTATTCGGGTATTCGTGCTTCAGAAAGGTCGAATGTATTAAAACTTTACTCGAAAATTTCGTATTAAAAACCGTAAGCAATTCAACCAAGTTGGTATTGTAACGATTCATCATGTAGTTCATTAATTCCTTTCAACACGATAATGTACCGATATTTGAATAACGAAAAATAACCAATCCTGCGGTATTTGAAAATTGTTTATGGAGTTCGATTTGTCTACACAAAATTTAACTTCAACCAGAATTTCTCATCAAACCAGTTGGGTGTGATTGATTTCATGAGTTTTGTAGGTTAATCTTGATATCCCTTATCTTTTAATGAATCCAATTGGAAAGTGAATTGGTCAAAAAGAAAATCTCTAAACCAATGTTACCCCACAGAATAAGAAAATTACACCAAAGATCCATTCTTAAACGTACCAATCAGCATCATTTAAATCTAAGACCATGAAGCCATCAGACATACTTTGAGACAAAAATCCGGCCATCATTTGCCTTTCAGGAGATAAAGGATCAAATGCGCTGATCTGATATAAATAACCTTTGAAAAACAGTTTCTACATCAAAAAAAATGTCACAAAATGCACTACTATGGTGAACATTCTCTCCCTGATCATGGTTTTGAGTATCAATCCAAATAAAATTCGGATTAGGCTCAATACCCAAGAGAGTAGAATCGCTTATCAAACGGTCTGATTGTATATCTTCACCATTAAATTGTTGTCCAAATATGCCCGACTCATCCCTTGAAGTGGTTATCGAAGCAGAATCATCGCCGGCACTGCGCAAGATTGCCAGAAAAGTTATCGAAAAGCAAAGGATCAGTCCCGATGAAGGACTTATTTTATTTGAAGAGGCGCCAACAGGATTTCTCGGTTCCCTGGCCAATCATATCCGGTATTCCCGACACGGCGACCAGGTATTCTTCAACAAAAATTTTCATATTGAGCCGACCAATATCTGTCTTTATACTTGTGCCTTCTGCAGTTACAGCCGGCTGATTAAACAGCGTTCGGAAGGATGGGAATACAGTCATGACGAGATCATGGACATGGTCAAATCCTATGATGACAAGGATGTTACAGAAGTACATATTGTTGGTGGCGTTCTGCCCCAGTATGATCTTGCATTTTATACAAAGCTCTTCAAAGAAATCAAGGCACACCGCCCCACCCTCCACATCAAGGCACTGACTCCGGTCGAATATCATTATATCTTCAAAAAAGCGAAGATTAGTTATGAGGAAGGAATGCACATTATGCTGGAAAGTGGTCTGGACTCGATGCCAGGAGGAGGCGCTGAAATCTTTGATCAGGAAATCCGGGATCAAATCGCCGGCGGAAAATGCAGTGCGGAAGAATGGCTACGAATTCACGAGATATGGCACGGAATGGGCCGTCGATCCAATGCGACAATGTTATACGGGCACATTGAGAATTTTGGACATCGCATTGATCATTTGGATCGCCTGAGGACACTACAGGATAAGATTGGAGGGTTTCAGGCTTTCATTCCTCTCAAATTCAGGAATAAAGACAACCAAATGTCACATCTACCGGAAAGCGATATTATTAGTGACCTCCGCAATTATGCAGTGTCCAGAATTTATCTTGACAACTTCGATCATATCAAGGCATACTGGCCTATGATTGGCCGAAATCACGCACTGACATCACTTGGATTTGGTGTTGATGATTTGGACGGGACAATCGACGACACTACCAAAATTTATTCTATGGCCGGAGCAGAAGAGCAGTCTCCTTCCATGACGACCGATGAAATGATCGATCTTATCCGATCCGTTCATATGCTCCCTGTTGAAAGAGATTCTCTTTATGGCATACTCCGGGACTTCCGTGATTATACCACTTCAACAGCGGTGTCCTGGCGCGGCTATACTGGTCTACCGGTTATTCAGTCCACATGATGAAGCGCGAAGTGTATTTTCTGCGGCACGGTGAGACAGAGCAAAATCTGCTTGGGATTGTGCAGGGCAGCGGCATAGACTCTCATCTCAACGAGAATGGACTGCAACAAGCGTCACTTTTTTATGAAAAATACAAGAGTGAGCACTTTGATCTGATTGTACATTCTAATCTGATCAGAACTCGCCAAACCATTCAGCATTTTTTGACGCATGACGGATACATTGAGAATGATGCCCGCATCCGTGAAATCTGCTGGGGCGAACATGAAGGCAAAGCCGGTGAACCAGAATTGATGGCCAAGTACTACCAAATCATCAATGCATGGACTTCCGGTGACTACCATGCCAAACCCGTCGGCGGGGAAAGTGCTTTTGAACTTGGAGAGAGATTAACAGCATTTATCCGCGATCTGGAAAAAAAGTCTTTTCAGAAAGCACTGATCTGCACCCATGGAAGAACACTGCGTGCGCTGATCTGCCTGCTCCGTCAATGGCCGCTGAGCAAGATGGAAGAAATTGAACATTCCAATACGGGGCTTTATCACGGCGTTGTCCGTGATGGAACTTGGCATTTCATACGCAAGAACGACTTGAGTCACCTGAACAGAACCATATGACACCAGATAACAAATGGCGCATTGCAGCCGTCGAATACTATAATACGCTGCCTTACATCCGCGCAATTCAATCGGATCCCCTGCTTTCCAGCCGAATCTTGCTCACCACTGCGGATCCGAAGGGCTGTGCTGCAGCATTAAAAAACGGTGCAGCGGATATTGCCCTTTTGCCTATCGGCTCCATGTGTGACTTTGAGGAACTTTATCTGCTCGGACCTTATGGCATAGCTTCTGACGGTCCGGTGCATACAGTCTGCGTTTTTTCAGACAAACCTGAAGAAGAGATTTATACCATTCGCGAATCTTCTGCCTCGCGAACTTCGAATCAGTTGCTTCGACTGATCAACACCATGTACTGGAAAGAGCAAAAAAATATTGTTCCTGATGATTTTGTAGATGCCGATGCGCAACTCATCATCGGTGACGATGCATTTTCAGCACACAAAAAGTATGCTTACAGCTATGACCTTGGAAGCATGTGGCTCAACATTACAGGATTACCTTTTGCTTTTGCAACCTGGGTCAGCGCCCGCCCAATCGATCTGCAGTTTCAACAAGATCTGATGAAAGCTTTTGAGCGATATACAAAACCCGATTACCTTACGAAGCTGGCCGGCGAATTGAGGGGAATTCTGGATGATCCCGAGCGCTATTACCAGCGAAATATCCGGTTTAGACTCAAGCCAGAACATATCAGAGGAATTAGGCTATTTATTGAAAAAAGCGGCTGGAAATGGAATCTTGTGGACTTATCCACATATTAACATTATGAAAAATAATAATACATAAATCTTCCATTTGCAGCAGTTAAGGAATATTATTTTGAAATTTTAGTTTAAAAATAGGCGATTATTCTCCATTTTGATGAATTTTGCACTTCGACAATGCGGTTTTTTTTTGAAATACCGCAGACCGACTCATCATCATCATGAACGAAAATTCTGCGGTTACCACATGGAATCATGTATTGGAAGAAATACGCAGGAATATTTCACCCAAGATTTTTAATACCTGGTTCATTCCCATCAAACCGCTTTCCATTGAAGGGCATGTACTGACATTGGAAGTGCCCAATGAATTTTTCCTGGGACACCTCGAAAGCAACTATCTCATTCCCTTAAAAGAAGCACTTCGCAAGGTCCTTGGCCCTCGAACCAAACTGGCTTATCAGCTGGCTGCAGATGATTATCGCAACCCCGGAAAAGTTCAGAAGTCAACCAAAGCAGCCCAGGATGATTCCGGCGGAATTAAGAATCCATTTGTGATTCCGGGCATCAGGAAACAGCCTGTGGATTCGAACCTGAATCCAAAATACACTTTTGACAACTTCATTGAAGGCCACTGCAACCGTGTCGCCCGACAGGCAGGACTTCAGATTGCAAACAAACCGGGAGACTTGTTCAACCCGTTGTTGTTATATGGAGAGACCGGACTTGGGAAAAGTCACTTACTACAAGCTATTGGCAATGCGCTGGTTAAAAAGCACCAAAAGATGCAGGTGATGTACACCACCTCAGACCGCTTTACGAACCAGTTTATCCAGGCCATAAGAAATAACAGCACCAATGAATTTGCAATGCAGTTTCAGAATTTGGACTGTCTCCTGATCGATGATATTCAGTATTTCGCGGGCAAGGCCGGCACACAGGAAATATTTTTTCATCTTTTCAATCAGCTGCACCAACAAAAAAAACAGATTGTCCTCACTTCCGATAAGGCGCCCAAAGACCTGAAGGAAATCGATGACCGACTCATCAGCCGATTTAAATGGGGGGCTTCGCTTGAATTACAGAGTCCGGATTACGAGACATTAATGGCTATTCTACAAACCAAGTGTCAGGAAAAGGATCTTCAACTGGAACCTTCGATAATGGAAGTTTTATGCCTTAATCTGAAACAGAATATCAGGGAGTTGGAGGGAATCCTGGTCAATCTTAAACTGCAATCTACAGTAAATCAAATGGTGATTGACAACAAACTGGTCAGAGAGGTACTTCAGAGTTTTAGTAACCAGGTGAATAAAGAGTTGACGGTCGATGGCATTGCACAAATTATCTCAGAACAGCTGAAGGTACCTATGGAGAGCATTCTGGGTAAAGGCCGAAAACGCAACATTGTACAAGCCCGGCAACTTTGCATGTACTTTGCCAAAAAACTTACCAATAAACCTCTATCAGCCATTGGTGAAGCATTGGGAGGCAAGGACCACAGCACGGTAATTTACTCCTGCGACATGGTCGAAACGCAACGCGAGACGGACCCATCTTTTGATGACCTGGTCAAGAAGCTTGAAAAGATCATAACGAAAACTTTGGGTGTCAAATAAGTTTTATATTTTTGCGCTCGCTATTCCGGATAAGGGAGCTGTTAAAAAGCTCTAAAGTCCTGGATATCAGACGAGTAACGCAAAGGCGATCGTTTGAGGTCAGTAAGTCAAATTGCTGACCAACAGACCCGGTGAGGTGGGTGAGTGGCTGAAACCAACGGTTTGCTAAACCGTCGTACCTTGAAAAGGGTACCGAGGGTTCGAATCCCTCCTTCACCGCTACTATGTTTTCATTCCTGTTTTTGAGCGATTGATTAACAAATCTTCAAATCCGATGGGATGTTTGATGCTTGTCAAAACACAATCCGAAGGTTGCCGGCAACTTTCTCAAAAAATATTCGGGGCGTAGCGCAGTCCGGTTAGCGCACCTGCTTTGGGAGCAGGGGGTCGAGAGTTCGAATCCCTCCGCCCCGACTGATTATCAAGGAGTTACAATGTAAAAATTGTAGCTCCTTTTTTATTTGCATACAATTTGTATACAATATTCTTTTTACTTAGTCAAGTAATTAACATTGCTCAAATATTAAGAAACCTAACTGATATAAATAATATTTTTATTTCATATAATTGTCTTGTGAAATACAATTTGGCAGAAGCAGTTCCAATTTTAGAAGACCTAATTAATAAAGGACAGCTTGTTCCAATAGTTGGGTCAGGTGCTTCTGTAGATCCCAAAGCTGGCGCAAGTTTTACCTGTCACGCTGTAGCGTGAAACTTGTGCCGATGACAAACTTTAAATACCCCAAAGCTGGCGCAAGTTTTACCTGTCACGCTGTAGCGTGAAACTTGTGCCGATGACAAACTTTAAATACCCCAAAGCCGACAAAATGAACTTAGCAAAGCGTCCTCTGTGACAGGAAGACTTGACTGGCTGGATAAATTATAGAATTCTACAATTAGGTCGAAAGATTGTCAAACCATACTCACCAGTATTTGGCTATGATTGGGATGAGCGCTTAAAAAATGTAAGCACAGCATTCAGTAAACCAACTAACATAAATACAATTCAAATACCTAGGGATGTCCATTTTAATAGTTTAAAGGACTCACACAGGATCGCAACGGCATTGGACTGCCCCGGAAAGGAATACAACAACGACACCACATTTACATTTTCTGCATAATCAAACAACATCGTTATGAAAGGCAACACGTTTATCCTTGAAAATTGCTTTCGCCGATAGAGGAAAGAAAGTATAATGCCAAATAATACTGCGTATATAATCGGATAAGCCACATCAGCAGTCATTTCGACCTTGGCATAATAAGCACGCGCCGAGTCACCGTATTCGGAGACCATCGATAATGTTCTGTTGGGATCGAAACCAAAGGTAAGATCTATCACGCCAATCTTTTTTCCGGCTAATTCATTGATCTTATTTTCGGCGTTTTTCAGAATGTAGCTTACAAAAAAAATATAAAGGGCTAAGAAAATAGTGAAAATTTTCCAGCTAGCCAGCCGCTCAATGAAAGTTGAAAGCTTGTACATCATGATCGAATTATTATTTTCTTGGGTTCTAAATCCAACCACAATATAATGATTTATGAATCAATCATCTCAACTTAGCAAATTTATTTATCGGGGCCCCATTCTTCATGACTAAGCAAATTACTGCAAGCAACCCTTTCTTTTCTGACAGAAGGGAGTATTTAGTATAGTCCTAAATAAAGAATATTTCCACTAAAGAAAAGGGCTTGCTCAACTTCGAACAAGCCCAGAAATAATTTAATCCACGATATATTCAGTAATATACATTTTACCAGTTGAGGAAAGTGCATTCACTTTATAAATCCCGACGCAAGGCTCATTTACCGATAGGTCATACGCCGTTTCAGGACCTGCATAGACCAGGCCACTGATATGATGAATAACACGGCCCGTTGACAACTCAATTACCGTGATATCAGATATATAATTTACATCTGTCTGGTGCAAAATATCGATGTGCACAAGATCCTCTAATCTAATGATGTTAGGGTTAACATGGACAATGATATCCCCATCATTTCCAAGGTCACCATTTTTTGGTTTGCATAATTTGCAAACAGTTATACTTGTCGTAATACAATGAGAACATTTCAACCCGTTGTCCTTTTCGATCACATCATCATTGTTCATTCCCTCGTCTTTTCCAAAAACGATACAGGGATCATAATTGTCCAGGTTCGGATTCACTGTATTGAGATCATATGCCCAGATTGATGCTGAAATATTGAAAGTCTTACAGAAGGAAGGAGGCCCACTATACGGCCAGGTATAACATTCACCCATATCAATGCCATCAGAACACGGATCATTGATTCCGTCATATAAATCCCAATAAGAAGGAGTGCTAAACGGCTCTGTAAAACTTGGATACTGAGTCCCATTATAGGCCTGATATAATAATGTTTTCCCGCCTTTTCCGAAATCCCACAAGGCATCGACTAAATTCTCATAACCATTATGTGCCGGATTGGTTACCATATATTTGGATATACCATGTTCGTTTAACGGGAACAAAGAATACTTGATCGCTTTGTCATATGAATAAACCGGCGGCACACAGTCATTAAAATTCTGTGAAACAAGAATTGATATTTCATGTGGACGTATATACACCTGACTGCCCGAATTAATATCCAATGGTACCGCTGTACCCGGCATATAAAACTCCACCTTATACAGATTCGTCGAGGTAAATGTAAATAACACCGGAAAAGTATAGCCGTACATCGGCAGGTAATCAACATTGTAATAAGACTGAACAACCTGCCAATTGCCCGGAGAAACTTCTTCAAATATCCTCACATCAAGGTAATTTGTCGCCCAAACGCCAGAAGAATGATTCCAAAAGACAAGATGCGGCATATTCCTAACGACTTCCAGATAATGTGGCCCAGCGGACACATTATAGGCCTTTTTGACGGTGCCATAGCAATATTGCAATTGCAATCCATGAGGATTTGGTGTACCATTCTTATCCTGTCCTGCCAAATACCCGAGACTTAGCAGCCCAATTATGATATAATTTATAATATGTTTCATAAATTTCATTTAATCAATTAATTAAAAACGCCGGCATGGTGTTCCTTCCAGACATTGGTAGTGGGACATAGAAATCTGAAGTTGCCATTAATGGCGTATTGCGTCAACCTGCGTGTTCCATTGTAAGGCCTGTGATCATGGTGATAACCGTTATTACAGGTACTGCTACTACCAGATTGCTGTGATAGTTTTCTAGGCGTAAAGGTCCAGTTGGTATTACCCAATGTATTATTCCACTTACAAATGTCCGTACTTAAAGGAGTCCACGTAGATGAACCGGAGCCCTTTTTATACGTCTTTAATTCCGTGTACAGGCTTTTATACACCAGCGCATTTTGGTAACATGCCTTGGCATCACCACGATTGCAAATACCTGCCGCACTGCATTCATCTACCGGGGGAGGCTTATGATCGTCACCAAAAATGCCGCGTGCGTGCAACTTGTTCCATTGATCGACGCCTACTATTCCCTTCTCCAGATATTCATAGATGTCGATGTCCAGTTCTTCTTCAATAGATACGCTAAACCGATTCATCGTCTCAGGATTAAATTCATCACGGATTAATTTGTCGTAATCACTTTTCAGATAAATTCTATTCATTGTCCAACAATATCCAAGATCTGTTTCAACCTTGAAAATGTTGTCTCCGACCTGAATAAGTCCATTTGCATCAACCAGCGATAATAACATCTCATCTGTCACACCAGAATTTAAATTTTTGAAATCGCGGATACCATTCTCCATCCTATCTTTGGAAGAATGAAATCCGATGGACAAGTTCATTTCTTCAACCTGATCAATCGATAAATCCTTAATTTCTGTCAAATAGTCATCAAATGCTTCCCTGCTGTCAAATACTAAAAATCCATGCGAATCCAATTGAGCCATGGACCTTGTATCTGATTTAAGAAATACACTTGATTCGCCTGCGATGTTTTCGGTCTTGTGGCATGATACCAATACCATGAGCAAGAGCAATACCACACTAATTTTAACATGTTTCATAAAAATAATTTAATTTTCAACTAATAATTAGAAATCAATTTTAAATAAAATATCGTCACAAAATTCATAACAACCATATAAGCCCACAATAGCATTTTACTACAATTTTATCCGGACAATACTCAAAGTCCCTAGTACTTTTGTACTAATTATGACCACATTGAATTTCTATTAAACCAATAGAGTACTTGTAATTCATTGGTAATTGAAATGAAAAAAGTACATTTAATATAATTACACCTCATCCATAAGTACTATATTTTTTGCTGCCATAATTGGTAACTAGTACATTCATACTATTCGTCTGGCTACAACTAATTTAAAATGATCCGAGATCCATAACTTGTCAATAATTTGTAATTTCGCATATGCTCACGACCCATCACAATCTTTTCAAAATACCTCTTATTCTCATTACACTAATTTTTGGCTTGCCCAGTGTTGGACATACTCAGAATGTTTCATATCGATTTCAACAATTCTCTGTACACAATGGCCTGCCCAGCCAGGTTGTGTACAATATCCTGGAGGACCAGGATGGATTTCTATGGATATGCACAGATGCCGGTATTTCCCGATTCGATGGCAATAATTTTCGCAACTTTACGACATTTGACAGCCTGGGTGAAAATGAAATTCTTGAAATGTACAGGGATTCCAAAAATCGCATTTGGTTTTCACCTTTTTACGGTAATCTAAGTTATTACCAGAATGGCCGATTCAATTCACCGTACAACAACAGCTTCGTCAAGAATATCAAAGCGGGAAGTTCCATAAGACATTTTATTGAAGACAATCACCGTAATATTTTTTTGAACACGGACTCAGAGCAAGGTAATGTATTTATTATCGACAGTAATGATCAATTCAGAAAACTAGACAGTCCCAATACCTTTAATAATAAAAGTCCAATCGTGAAGATAAGTCTACTATCCGACTTAAGCGCCCTTTTCACAACAGCAGACAATCATTTGTTCCAATACAAGGACAACAATTTTGTTCCCTACCGAACGCCATTCCAAAAAGAATTTAGCGTAATTACTTCTTCAGATGCAAGGCAGACTTATTTTTTAACCGCAGATGGCATCTATGACAATAAAAATTTTAAACTGCTATTGCCCATCCAAAAAGTTCCTGAACCTAAGTTTATTACATCAATCAACAGAGATCAACATCAAAATATCTGGATGAGTCATTCCAAATTGAATACACTGGTATATGTCCATCAAAACGGACAATGGCGTGACTATATTCCAATTTTGAAGGATATTCAAGCCAACATATGCTTTGACCAATCTTCCAACTGCTGGTTATGCTCAAGCACATCTGGTCTCTTTAGAATCCCACTCGATGCGATCAATGAAGAAGAAATATATCTCAATGAGCATCTTATTCAACAGAACGTCATTTCCTCATGTCTTCAATCAGATGGTTCAATCTGGCTTGGCTACACCAATGGGTTTACCACCAGGATTCAACAAAACAAGATTCAACATATTTCTCTTGGCCGCGGTACCAGACAATACAACAGGTTATTAGATATTCAGGAGTCTGCCAACAAAATGATGTACTTCATACTGGATGAAGGAGGCTGCAGAATAGCACCCAACCAGGTTAAACCCGAATTTCAAATGTACTCAAAACAGAACGGCACCTCTGGCAAAGGTCTTGTCAGAACTCCCGACGGGCAAATACTCTATGGATATGCGCGAACACTTTCTTCGCATGATACTATGGATAGAAGATTTCCTGTATTTCACAACGCCTCATTAAGAAGATTTAGTCACTTTATCAATAAATCAAACAATCTTTACATCAGCTCTTCTGAAGGTATCTTTTTAGTAAAGGATACCATTACAATAAACCTATCCTTGTCTGATCCCCGACTTAATTGCAGGGTTAACAAGTTTATCGAATTGGCCAATGGAGACATTGTCTGTGCCACTCATGGCGACGGCGTCATCATCCTCAGGGACAACCAAATCTTCCAGCAAATTACAAAATCGGATGGATTATCTGGATTTATTTGCAGAAATATCACCCAATACAATGACACATTATATGTTGCTACAAATGAAGGTATATCTGTAATAACACAATATGCTGAAAAATATCAGGTCATCCAAAAGATTAATGTGTCGGTAGGCCTTGCTGCTGATGATGTAAACAGTGTATTTATAAAAGACAATAAGCTATATGCCACCACATCGCGTGGCATATCCATTCTTTCACTGCGTGTACTAGGCAACACCAAACTTCAACAACACCCAGTAATCTTACTCTCATCAACTTTGAACGGCCAACAAGTTGATTTTAAACATTTCCATGAAATTGCCTACTCACAGAACCATATCCAGATAACTTATATTAGTCCGAATTTATCCCAGGACAAATCCTTATCCTATCGGTACAGAATCTTACCACTAGACAAAACCTGGACCGAAACGCATTCCAATTCAATAGATTTCGTCAACCTATTACCCAATCATTACAAGATTGAAATACAATCCAGATTCTCAATATCCGACTGGAGTCCGTCGACCGTTATTATATTTTCTATTCTACCTCCATTCTATCAGACAAGAATGTTTTATCTCATTTCTGCATTGGTTCTTGCCGGACTAATCTATTTCATAGCGCGTCAACAAATAAGACAAAAGTATGCCAGGGAGCTACAAGATGCCAGATTGCATCACATGATACATCAGGAAAGAGACAGGATCGCTTCAGATATACACGACGACATTGGTGCCGAATTAACACATCTGGTCCTGTTGACTAAAATTATTAAGGATACGGATCAGCCGGAACGAAATACTTTGCTGGCAAAACTTGAAAAAGTTGCCAACGAGTTACTCAATAAGATGAATGAGGTGATCTGGGCCCTTAATCCTTCCAATGACAATATGGCCAACTTTTATGCCTATCTCAAATATTATGTTAGTACATTTCTTGAAAACCACATGCTGCAAGGAGATCTGAATTTTGAAGGAGAGTCTTTGGAAAATATTGCGATCAGTGCCGAAATTCGAAGAAACACTTTTTTGGTTATTAAGGAATTTCTCAATAATACATTAAAACACGCCAGTGCTACACATATCCACCTGCAATTACAATACGTTGATCAATGTATCCAAGTTAATATTTCTGACAATGGAATTGGCCTACCAGATGAGAAAGACCTTCACTTGAGAAACGGAATTCTTAACATGAAGAAAAGAATTTTGCAATGCAAAGGAACATTTGAGTTTACAAAAAACGATCCCAATGGATTAAGTCTTAGTTTTACCATACCTTTAACCCAATCATGATAAAATCCAGTGCGCCAATTAAAGTTGCCCTTATTGAAGATCACGACGACATTCGGACGGGCATATCATTTATTATCAATAATCATCCTGATTTTGAGTGCACGGCTTATTCCAATGCAGAGACAGCCATGCTTTCATTTAAAAATAAACTGCCGGATGTTGTATTAATGGACATCAATTTGCCTGGAATTGATGGTATTGAATGCACCAAACAAATACGACAGCATTATCCAAAGGTTTTGATTATGATGTGCACGGTATATGAAGATTCCAATAAGATTTTCAGTGCATTAAAGGCCGGTGCCCATGGGTATATCTTGAAAAGGACTGCAGGAGAAATCCTGCTTGAATCCATCAAGGAACTAATAAATGGCGGATCCCCAATGAGCAGTGAAATAGCGAGAAAGGTGGTTAATTCCTTCAATACGGAATTAAATGGTCCTCTACATGATGAAGCGATATTGACAAGAAGAGAAAATGAGATTCTGGATTATCTTGCCAAAGGATACCGAAACAAGGAAGTGGCCGATCAATTACATGTCAGTCTAAATACGATTCGTTGTCATATTTATAATATCTATGAAAAGCTTCATGTACAGTCCCGGATTGAAGCATTGAATAAGACAGGAAGGAGATTATTTTGATTATCTTTTAAATATTAATAGATCGTCTGAATTGATCTCAACGATTACCCATGAGCATGTATTGTTATTGACAAAGCAAGTGCAAGTTTTCTCAAAGCTAACGCAAGTTTTACCTGTCACGCCCTGGCGTGAACCTTGTGTCATTAACAGAACGGAACAGGTAAGACCTCCCAGTACAGGCATAAAGGCTGAAAAGTCAGACTTTGGTACGCATTGATCGGAATCCAGGATGCGCTTGAGCTTTATAAAATATCCCTTCTGTAATACAAAATTTGTATCGCCAACAATGAATATTCGATCAGGACGTGTAGAGCCTTATTACATTGTTAGACATAATTTATATCTCATTTTATAAATACGTCTTTAATTATTTGGTTTCCGGTCATTAACTTTGCCGAAACTAAAACCAATAGGCCTTATGAAAAATCGGTTTTCACTTCTTTCAACTCTGTTTTTATCACTCAGTCTTCTGTTTTTTGTCACTTGCAATCCGGATGATGACAGCGATCAAATGACCGAGACCAGCGTGATCAAAGGTGGCGGCTTGTCTGTAAACAATGACAGTCTCCGAATCGGCTCCCTGGCTCATATCGCCATCAAAGCGGTAAAGGGAGGAAAAGCACTTAATACCATCACGGTGCAGGCCAACGGCGTGAATCTTGTACCGGGCACTTTCAATCTCAATGGAGTCGCCTCCACAGCCAATCCCGCACTTCTTTTTGGTGGCGACCGTGACAGCCTGCTCTTTACTTACGATTTTGCTCGTGTGGATACACCACAAACGATCAGTTATGTTTTCACGATCAAGGATGAAGGAGATCGCTCCGTATCCGATACCGTAAATATTATTTATTATGGCACTCCTGCTTCTGAAGTTGGCAAAAACCTTATTGTCTACAATTATTCAGGAACAAAATTCGGAGGCCTGGATCTATTCAACGTAAATGTTGTCTCTGGCAACGCCCCCGAGGCCACGATCCGTGATTATGGGGTTAAAGACCCGGTATCTGACAAAACCTGGGTAATGCGTTTTGTTCCCTTGAATAATTCAGAAATTATGAACCCCCCTGCAAATTTCAGTTATTCAGGACTGATTTATAAGGAAAATATACAACGCGCATTTGAACTTGGAAGCCGCGAACCTGGTATTATTTCTTCCAAAGTTCTCGCGAAAGGCGATTACTTTCTGGTCAAAAACGGCAATACGTATTTCGCTGTTTATATTAACAATGCGAGTGTGACCGCCAACGATAACAATGACTACTTTGATGTATCGATAAAAAGATAGCTTTCAAATATTAAATCAATAAGAAAAAGCCTGCATCTTGTTGCAGGCTTTTTTGTTTGCATGCAAGGTAATGACCAAAAAATCGCAGTAATATTTTAATTAGGTCATTGTAAATCGCTGCACTTACGAACAATTCTATGTATTACTATTAAGTTTAAAGCTATTTACAACATCCAAATACAGCTCGACTTCCTGCTTCAGAAATAGCTATCCGCAATGCATTTCAAGCAAAGTGGAGACCCTTAGACGCTTGTGGTGGCTCCAGCGTACGCACTAGTCTGGCAGGCACACCGGCGATTAGGCTGTAGGGTGGAAAACTTTCTGTGATCACTGAACCGGCAGCAACAACACAACAAGATCCGAGATGCACCCCGGGTATAATTATAACATGTGCCCCAAGAAAAGTACCGTCATCTATCTGTATCGAGGCAACGTGGCGAGGATAAATGGAAGCCATCGGCATTCTACCCAGATCCATGTGTGTCATCAGCATACTCTGGGCGCCGATGCCCACCTGATCACCAAGTTTGATTTCTCCGGTCAGGTCAAAAAAAACGCCTTTGCCAATCACAGATCCTGAACCAATTGACAGTTTTCTGAAATCATTGGTCGAATCTTCATCGCCCGTCACATTGTCAAAAAAATAACGACCTTTAAAATGAATTCCTTCACCCAGTACAGCACCATATTTTTGCAACAGGGGTCCTGCAAAAATATTTCTGCAAGTCTCTAACGCGCTAACCACTGTGCTGATTCCAAAAATAAATTTGCCAATGGCAACTTTTAGCAGGTATAGTCTGACCAAGATGGTTTTTGCAAATGCTTTCAACTTAACGTATTACAAGGAAGCCAAAGATCTTGTGAGCACCTGAATTGAAAAATTCATACAGGAATTACAATAAGACTTTATGATTAATCGTTGGTTCATCAGGATTCTTCTCGCTGGACGCTTGTAACTCCTTTCAAATTGGACAGCGACTCAATCAATTGAGCGATATGCTCCTTGCTGGTAACCACCACACCAACTTTACCTTCAAATGTACCTTCTTCAGACATGATCGTGAAAGACCTGATGTTGACCCCGTGCAGTGATGAAATGATATGCGTGATGCGTTCAATAACCCCAATACCCTCGTCTATGCCGTGGATCACAATATTCGCCGGAAACTTATCACCCGTCTTATTGGTCCATTCTGCTTTCAGTACGCGATAGCTGTAATTGACCATCATGTTTTCTGCATTACGGCAGGTTATTCGGTGAATCTTTACCCCGGAACCAGCTGTCACATAAGCGAATATATCGTCACCCTGAACAGGATGACAACAACTGGCCAGACTATACTGATAAGTCTTGGCATCTTCTCCATTGATCAGCAGCCTGCCTTCCTGCATCGGAGCGCGATCGCGTGTTTCGCTGACTTCTTCTGGCTTAACTTCCAGCGGGCGTATCGGTACCAAACGGTTTCCTTCAATTGAAAATTTGCTGATGATGTCAGACCATTCCAGTTGGCCTATACTGACGTCGTGATAAAGGTCCAGTTTGCTTTTATAGCCCAAGGCCTTAAGCACTGCTTCAACATTTTCCTCCAAGGGAATTTTGAGTCCTTTGAATTTGCGCTCCAGGATTTCCAAACCGTATTCTGCAACCACTTTCTGTTCCTCCTTAAGTGCCGCACGTATTCTTGTCTTAGCCTTGCCCGTGGTAACCATTTTGAGCCAGTCTTCCGTGGGCTTCTGCCTGCTGTTGGTGATCACCTGAACCTGGTCACCGTTTGCGAGGTGGTGTCCGAGCGGAACGAGCTTGTTATTCACCTTACACGCATTGGCCCGCAAACCAATATCTGTATGTATGCTGAAAGCGAAGTCCAAAGCCGTAGCGCCTTTCGGCAATACAATGAGATCACCAAGGGGAGTATATACGTACACCTCTTCACCATAAAGATTGGCCTTGAAGTCATTCAGAAATTCAATCGCATCGTTATGGGGGGTCTCGAGTACGTCCTTAATGCTGTTGAACCAGTGATCATAGATCCCATGGATGTTGGTGATGCCCTTGTATTTCCAATGTGCTGCGTATCCTTTTTCTGCGATGTCGTCCATCCGTTCGGATCGGATCTGTACTTCGACATATTTACCCGCTTTGCTAATGACTGTCGTGTGCAAAGATTCATAACCATTGGCCCGCGGTGTGGTAATCCAGTCTCTCAGCCTTTCCGGAATGGGACGATGCACGTCTGTCACAATTGAGTAGATCTGCCAACAGACACTCTTTTCCTGTTCGATGGGTACATCGACGACGATTCGGATAGCAAAGAGGTCATAGATCTCTTCAAAACGCACCCTTTTGGTCTTGATCTTGTTGGCGA
Organism: Saprospiraceae bacterium; assembly: GCA_046329325.1. Lineage (GTDB taxonomy): Bacteria > Bacteroidota > Bacteroidia > Chitinophagales > Saprospiraceae > Vicinibacter. The sequence continues at coordinate 2,379,091 of JAXLUU010000001.1, read as the reverse complement.
TTGATGCGATGGATTTGGGCCGACCGAACATCCGGTACGGGATGTTGAGCCGGTCTATTTTCTCCTTTAGTGGCTTGATAAATTCAGCGACAAAACGATTTCTTTCTTTCTGTGTCTCCAGCAGTCGTGAACTGATCTGTTTGTAGATATCAGGTTCGGTAATTTTGAGGCAGATATCCTGAAACTCCGACTTAAGATTGTACAGACCAAGCCGGTGCGCCAATGGTGCATAGATATAGCTTGTCTCGGCAGCGATCCTCAACTGCTTATGCCTTGACATCGCGTCAATTGTTCTTAAATTGTGCAGCCGGTCCGCCATTTTAATCAGGATAACCCGAACATCATCCACCAAAGTGCTGAGAACTTTTTTGAAATTCTCCGCCTGTGGGCTTTCAACGTTATAAAGACCATCCAGTTTGGTCAGACCATCCACGATCAGCGCGATCTTGGGACCGAATTCAAGACGAACCTGCTCCAGCGTTACAGGCGTATCTTCAACGACATCGTGCAGGAGAGCCCCAATAACAGATTTGAAACCCAATCCCATTTCCTCAAAGCAAATTCTTGCCACTTCCAGGGGATGGGTAATATAAGGCTCACCGCTTTTGCGCCGTTGGCTACCGTGCGCAACCAGTGCAAATTCGAAGGCCTTTCTGACTTCTTTTTTCTCCTCTGTGCTGATGCTGGATTGATTGATGGATCGGAAAAGACGTCGGTAAGCTGTGCGGATCAGATGCTGGTCCTGTGCAGGCCAGATGAATTCCGGAATATCCAATAGAGATGTTGAAAGCATAGGATCCTGGCAAATATACAAATTTTTCTTAAACTTACCAATATCAGGCACTTATGCAAGATAACTCAAACCTAAATGTCAATTTTTGTCCTTTTAAGTTGTAGCGAGACTGTATATTTGCGCCTCTTTTGCGGGTGTGGTGAAATTGGCAGACACGCTAGACTTAGGATCTAGTGCCGTGAGGCTTGGGGGTTCGAGTCCCTTCACCCGCACTTCTTTTTGGGCCGGAACGCAACAAAACCCTTTGTTTTGGCCTTTTAATACGATCAATTCAATTTATGGATATCAGCCTGCAGCCTATTTCCAATAACCATGGTAACCTACGCATTTTATTACAAAAACAGGATATCAACCCTGAAGTCAGCAAGGAGCTCGAACGCATTCGGAAAAATGCCAAGATCAAAGGATTTCGCCAGGGCGCAGTCCCTTCTTCCATGATACAGAAACTGTACGGTGAAGGAATTCGCGCCGAAGTTCTGAACAAAATTGTCAACAATGCGGTCACTGAATATCAAAAAGAACATGAACTGAGATTTCTTGGGGACCTGATACCCATGAATGAACCCCTCGCAGATACAGACCTCCTTCGTGAGGAGATCGAATTTGTCTATGAAGTAGGCATCACACCCAAAATCAATCTTGATCAGTTTATTGCGTCTCATTCACTCAAGAGATATGATATTGGGTTTAGCTCGGAAAATATAGATGCAGAAGTAACTTCATTTATTCAGCATTTCTCAGAGCTTCAGGTTATTGAGGACAGCATTCAGGAAGGTGATTTAATCTTGCTAAAGGTCAAAGAAGTTGAAGACCAGAAAGCAGGAGCTGAGGCCCTGGAATCAGAATTCTCAGTCTATCTGGATGAAAACCTTCATGAGGATATGAGAAAACTGGTAGCAGGTAAAAAAACCGGTGAACAATTTCGTTTCAATATTCAGCATGTCGAAAAAAACCAAAACGACAATATTGTAAAAAAGTATTTTCTGCACATCACCGATGAGCAGGTTGGTTATTCGGATATGTTTGACGGTGAAATCATTAAGGTTAGCCGTAAGGTCAAGCCTGACCTGGATAAGGCATTATTCGAAAAAGCCTTTGGTCCTGACACCACCGTTCAGAACGAAACTGATCTTCGTGAAAAGCTCAGCGACGAGCTGAAGAATTTTTACATTGGTGAAAGTGAAAAGTTTCTTGAATATCAGGTTAGCGAACTGATTAAAAATGATAAGACACTTGCGTATCCTGATGACTTTCTCCGAAAATGGCTCAGTACCTCGTTTGAGGAATGGCAATCCAAGTCATCCCATGACTTCGAACATGATCTCATTCACTTTAAGGAAGGACTCAACTGGGAACTGTACCGATCATCAATTGCTGCCACTGGCGAAGTACAGGTAAAAGCAGATGACCTCAGACAGATCATCATCAATAAGTACAAAGCACAAATCCCCGGCTTACAGTTTACAGACGAGCAGTGGAACCAGGTTGCTATGAATGTACTCAAAGATCGTGAAAAGTCCAATGAATTCTATCACGAAGCATTGAACGCTAGATGTATTCAATGGCTACAGGAAAAGATGACTAAGGAAGACGTCAGTATCAGTCTTGATGATTTTAGAAGCATGATACGAGACATCAACCAGAAGGCTCAGGCGCATCAACACGAGCATCATCACCATCACTAAACGCTAGTGCAACATTCACGCTGATTATTGGGTTAATTTATAAAACAAGGGCAATATGAATTATCAGGATGAATTTAAAAAATTTGCAGTAAGGCACATGGGCATGTCGTCTATGCACCTTGAAAAATACATGCAGGAATCTGCTCCGGATATTAAGGGATTTACCCCTACCGTCATTGAAGAAAGGCAGCTGAATATTGTCGGCATGGATGTATTTAGCCGACTGATGATGGACCGCATTATTTTTATGGGTGTTCCGGTCAATGATTATGTGGCCAATGTCATACAGGCACAGTTACTGTTTCTCGATTCTGTGGATGCGCGCAGAGATATCCAAATGTACATCAACAGTCCGGGCGGCTCAGTTATTGACGGTCTGGGCATCTATGATACGATGCAATATGTCAAACCTGATGTGGCAACCATTTGCACAGGTTTGGCTGCTTCGATGGGCGCCGTTTTACTCAGTGCGGGCTCAAAAGGCAAACGCACCTGCCTCAAACACAGCCGAATCATGATTCACCAACCTTCCGGTGGAATGCAGGGACAGTTTACCGACATGGAGATCTCCTACAACCTCATCAAGTCGATGAAGAAGGAACTGTATGAAATACTTGCCGAACATACAGGACAAGGTGTTGATAAAATTGAAGCAGACTGTGACCGCGACAACTGGATGAGTGCACAGGAAGCCAAAGAGTACGGCTTGGTGGACGAAGTTCTGGTGCGCGAAAAAAAATAAGTCTTGGCTAAAAAATCTAAAGAAACCAGCGTACACTGTTCTTTCTGCGGTAAAGCGCGTAATGAAGTTCTGGTGATGGTACAGGGACTTGACGTCAATATCTGCGATCAGTGTGCAGAACAAGCCAATCAGATCATTCATGAAGAGCTGGGACTGCAAAAGTCCAGTGGTAAGAAAAGAAAATTCAAACTCGGACCAAATATCACTCCGGTTCGCATTAAAGAATTCCTGGATCTGTATGTAGTAGGTCAGGATGAAGCCAAAAAAACGCTGGCGATCGCTGTCTATAACCATTACAAGCGACTGAGCCAGGAAGTGCAGGACGATATTGAAATCGAAAAAAGCAATGTAGTCTTCATTGGTCCTACCGGCACCGGTAAAACATTGATGGCCAAATCGCTGGCCAAGCTCCTGGATGTGCCTTTTGCCATCGTCGATGCCACTTCATTTACCGAAGCAGGTTATGTTGGCGAAGATGTCGAAGGTATGCTGAGCCGCCTGCTCCAGTCCTGCAATTACAATGTAGAAGCGGCGGAGATCGGTATCATTTATATTGATGAGATCGATAAAATTGCACGCAAAAGCGATAATCCATCCATTACGCGTGACGTAAGTGGTGAAGGCGTTCAGCAGGGTATGCTCAAAATGCTTGAAGGAGCGGATGTGAATGTACCGCCTGCCGGGGGTAGAAAACATCCTGAACAGTCTTTTATCAAGGTCAACACCAAGGATATTTTGTTTTTCTGTGGCGGCGCCTTTGACGGGCTTGAAAAAATCATTAGCCGTCGCGTCAATTCCAGTGTCATCGGCTATCAGCAATCGAGACATACCGAGGTCAAACAGGAAAACATACTTTCAATGGTTACGCATCAGGACTTGAAAAAATTTGGTCTGATACCTGAACTATTGGGCCGCCTGCCTGTGATCGCTTACCTTCAGGAACTTGATCGTCAGTCACTTATTGAAATTCTGACCAAGCCTCGTAATGCCTTGCTCAAACAGTACACCAAACTGATGGCGCTCGATGGCATTGAATTGAGTTTTAGCCAGGATGCGCTGGAAGCGATGGCGGATGCGGCAATGGAAAGTAAGCTGGGTGCCCGCGGTCTTCGAAGTATCTGTGAGACTGTACTCAGAGAGCCTATGTTTGAACTTAAAACTGACGTTCGCCATAAAAAATTATTGATTAACGGTGAATACGTCCGTATGATGCTCGGCAACTCAGGCCATAGTAAGTCTGCATAAACTATTTATTATAAACAATCTACACTTACATATTATTATTAATATGTAAAATAAAACTTTTTTTTTATTTAACATTATAGTTCCTTCATAATAGGATCGAATTGAAATTAATTAAATTGCAGCGTTAATTATTTTCAAACAAAACCAAATTTTATTATGAATGCAATTACTGGACTAGGTAAGTACCTCTATGCCATCCCCATGCTGGTCTTTGGCATCTTTCACTTTATGGGTGCTGAAAACATGGCTGCAGCGGCTCCTTTTGGCGGTATCGCCGTGATTTATTTCACCGGAGCTTGCCTGATTCTTTTTGCCATCAGTGTCTTTATTGGCAAATACGACAAACTTGCTGCTGTTCTACTCTGCTTATTCCTTCTTCTAGCGGTATTTCTATTGCACTTAAAAGGATTCATGAACAGCGACCAGGTTGGTACAGGCATGTTTCTTAAGGACATTGCGTTGGCTGGCGGCGCATTAATGTATGCGCATAGCAGCGCTCGTGACAACTCCATTATCGGATAAGCGTAAATAATTTAATACATCAAAGGGTCAGGATTATATCTTGCCCTTTTTTATTACAAAGTTTTGAGAATCGCGATTGAATTGGCTTATGACGGAAGTGCATATTCCGGTTGGCAGATGCAGACTGGTCAGTTGAGTATTCAGGAAAAAATACAAGAGAGCCTTGGAAGGCTATTAGGAAGGGAGACCAAGGTGACAGGTTGCGGCCGAACAGATACCGGAGTACACGCTTTGCATTACATAGCCCATATTGATATCGAACAGTCTGAATTACATAAAATCAACGTTTATCAATTAAATGCGACGCTTCCGTACGATATTGCTGTTCAGCATTTGTACAAAGTACAAGATGATTTTCACGCCAGATACAACGCTTGTTATAGGAAGTATATTTACTATATACATACCCGGAAGAATCCGTTCCTTCGGGAGCGGAGTTTTCTTTATCATCAACTCAACGCTACACTTTTAACCAAATTGCAGGAGGTTGCAGACCTCATCGCGGCAGAAGAAAACTTCGAATCGTTGACCAAATCAAATTCTGGCCTAAGTCATTTTCGATGCATCATTACGGAATCCAGGTGGATCCATCCAACTTCAGACATATTTGAATATCATATCGCTGCCAATCGCTTTCTCAGAGGAATGGTCAGACTTTGTGTCGGTGCGTGTCTAAATTACGCCTCAGGCCGAATCGCACTTGATCAAATAAAGTCTGCATTGAACTCACGTCAACAACTACCCAAAAGTTGGAGCGTACCGGCGCACGCTTTGTTTCTGACTGAGGTGCGTTATCCCGAAAATTCGCTGATCTTGATAGCGTAAGAGTCCGCACTACTTTTGGCGGCAACATAACGATATCGACAAGCCGTCATCTAGAATTGGCTCTAATAAAATATTTTTATTTATACGAAAGTGAATTATATAAAAGACCAATAATCACAAACTGAAACATAGCTATACGAGCAAGTAGATTTCACAGTATCTGATGTAATTTCAGCAATGGCTTCAGTAAAGAATTGACTCAGCATGGATAAATCTTTAAAGTATCGATTTGTAAATTTTCTTTTGATTGTCTTCCAAATTTTCTCAGCAGGATTTAATTCTGGGCTGTAGGGTGGCAAGAATAAGAGTGCGATATTTGGTGGAATGGTTAAGTTCTTAGCTTTATGAAAAGCACCGTTGTCCAGGACAATTATTTTGAATTCACGGGGTTTAGTTTCACAGAACTGGTCTAAGTATAGCTGAAAGGTATCTGAATTACAAAAAGGCATTTCCAACAAGAATTTATCTCCCGTGATGGGTGAAAATGCTCCAAATAAGTAGGTAAATTGAAATACCTGTTGAAAGGTACATACAGGTTGCACTCCTTTAGCAGTTAAGCCTCTGCCATACTTTGTGTGTAAGCCAAAACGGCTCTCGTCTTCAAAATATAGATTTATGCTCTCAAATTCAGGAGAAACCTCTAAGGCAATAGAAGTTATTTTTTGCGTAAAGTTTTTTTAAAAGTGTCAACAGCCATTTCATCTTTCTTAACGTGGCTTTTTCTTGCTACTTTGACGCTAGAACCAAAATTTCTCATAGCGTACTTTAAAATAGTATTATAACGAACTTCCTTCTTGAACTCTTTCTGAATCCATTGCTGCAATTCAATATAGCCGGCAAGACCATTCTTTGGATCCTTCAATTTCTGTTCAATTATCTTCTTCTCTTCAGCAGAAATAACGGATGGTTTACCGCTATTTCCTTTTCTGCCATTCATTAATAGTTTTTCTAATCCACCCTCTTTGTACAAAGTTCTCCAATTCTGTATACTTTGACTACAAGCTCCAACTTCATCCATTAATGCTCTCTTGGATATCCCAGAATCAGAATTTTGCTTCATTAAAATCAGCATCTTAATTCGAGGGGACATCATCGTTGATGATGATTTTAACAAAAGCCTAAGCTCCTTGATCGTTTCCTTAACTGGTATTTGTAAAGAATATGACATGATGAATTATATTTAAGACCAAAGATACTACAAAAAAAACAATATCCAAATTATTGGTCTGTTATTTATTTCATTTTAGTATTAATTATTCACAGTGAATCTGTTTGATTACGGATTGAAATAATTTAACTTTGTTAATCTATTATCAAACAAAACTTCTAATCATGAAAAAACTAATCAGGATTGCTTTTATTTTTCTTGCTGCCGTCAGCGGACTGACTGCACAAGCTCTTCTTCGAGGTCATCTGCAGGATGACGCTGGCCAACCTCTTATCGGTGCCAATGTTGTTGCCAATCCGGGTCAACACGGCACACTGAGTGATGCTGACGGCAACTGGACGCTGAACATAACGCCCGGTTCTTACACCCTGAGTATAACCTATGTTGGTTACAATACCGTAGATCTTCCTGTGACTGCTGTCGAAGGCATCAATCAAATACCTGTCCAGACACTTTCAGAATCAGCGGTATTTCTCGAGGATGTCGTCGTCGTTGGTAGCCGCAATGCGCCGAGAAGCCTTACCACCACCCCACTTCCCATTGATGTGTTAAATAACCAGGAGCTTATTGCAACCGGCCAGAATACATTTGACAAAACACTACAGTATCGTGTTCCATCCTTCAATGTCGTACAAACACCAGTCAATGATGCGACCTCTTTGCTGGACCCTTACGAGATCCGCAATCTTGGTCCAAGCCGGACACTCATTCTCATCAATGGTAAACGCAAGAATTTGAGCAGCCTGCTCAACACACAGACATCACCCGCCCGCGGAGAGACCGGTTCAGATATTTCGGCGATCCCCGTAGATGCCATCAAGCGAGTAGAAATACTTCGCGATGGTGCTTCCGCACAATATGGATCCGATGCCATAGCCGGCGTAATGAACATCATTCTTAAGGACAACCCCGAAGGAGGAAATGTGACACTGAGAAGTGGCATAACAGGAAAGGGAGATGGCGAAATGATCGGGATTGCACTGAACAATGGATCCAGCCTGGGAAGCAAAGGGTTTGTAAACTACACCATTGATTTTTCAAAAATCAATGAAGCGCGAAGAAGTGGGACCGTCAGTGCGGAAGGTGAAGCATCTGACTTTGGTGCAGATCTCAACGAAGTCAAAGCTTATCTCGCCAAATATCCAGATGCAAACAATCATAACTCAGCGCCCGCAACTACAGCAGCCAAATTTGAAATTAATGCCGGTTCTAAACTGACAAATCATTCAGACATTTATGCGAATGCCGCTTATGTCTATAAAAAAGTAAACAGTTTTGCCAATTTCCGAACACCATACTGGAGGACCTTATCGGATTATCCCTATCTGAAAGACTTTTTTCCTGACGGACCTAACGGAGCGTATATTGGCTACCAACCTACATTTGACGGCGATCTCACAGATTACAACGGAACCATAGGATTCCGCAACACGAGCAACGGCTGGAATACCGATGTGAGCTTTACGACCGGCGGCAACCGACAGCTATATCTCGTTGCGAATTCACAAAACCGTAACGGCACTAAAAATCCTGACGGCACCAACAAATACCAGGAGAACAGTCCGATTTCCTTTAAGCCTGGTGGCGAATCATTCCGTCATGTCGTAGGCAACCTCGATATAACCCGTAAATTCAATGATATGATAGGGATCGCTGTTGGATCAGAATTCCGGTCTGAGAATTTTGAAATCATTGCTGGAGACCAGGCTTCATACGAGGATGGCGGCGCTGATTCCTATGCAGGCAATGACATTAGAAATGCCGGCAAATTCAACCGTTATAATTTTGGTGCTTATGGCGATGTTTCACTGGATCTCACAAAAGCTTTTCTCATCAACGGAACTGCCAGACATGAAAATTACAGCGACTTCGGAGGCGCTACTGTTTGGAAGGTCAGCAGCCGGTATTTATTGTGGAATGACCGTGCCACGCTCCGGGTATCCTATTCTACAGGTTTCCGGGCGCCTACCCTTCATCAGAAATTTTATCAGAAAGCTCAGTATTCATTTGTTCCCGGGTCTGGCATTCAGGTGGCCGGTCTCACCAACAACGTATCAAGAGAAGCGCGACTGCTTGGCCTTCCGGCACTCAATCCTGAAAAGTCGCGCAATTTTACTGCGGGTATAGGTTTGCGGCCATTCAACCGGACGAATATTACCCTTGATTATTATTATATCGATATCCGCGACAGAATACTGTTAAGTACTGAAATCACACCCACCGCGGCAGGAAATACCCCATTGGATAAAGTGCTGAAGGAAGGCAACCTGACCAGCGTCAGTTTCTTTGCCAATGCGCTGAATACCTATACTACCGGGTTAGATCTGGTGATCAATTACAGAGGCACCAAAATCGGTAGCGGCGACCTTGACATTAACCTCGCGGGCAACTATGCCATTGCAAACGATAATTATCAAGTAGCGGAAGGCAAATACGTCAATAATCCCAAACTTATTGATGAAGCTGGACAATCCGTTATCAATCAGACGCAAGAACATCTCTATTTTACCTCACGACCTAAGTATAAAGCCATACTTGGATTTGATTACGAAATCGGGAACTGGTTGTTTAGTCTTAATAACACCTTGTTTGGTCCAGTACAATTCAAACAAGCCGGTATGGATGCAGACTTGTATACCGAATTTAAACCCAAAGTAGTGACAGATATTGGTGTGGGTTACCGTTTCTGCAAACGCTGGAACGTAAACCTGAATTGTAATAATCTTCTCGATGTTCTTCCTCAATGGGAATTCAAAGCTGAAAATGCTTCTGGCACAACCAAGTTGAACGATCCACAATTCGTCCAAACCCAAAGTAACCTGATTACTTTTAATCAGCGATATCCCGTTACGACTTATGATGGCGCACATTTTAGTCAGCTGGGGCGTCTTTTCTCTATCAGTATCAATTATAAATTATAAAAAACAGAAAAATAATTGCAGCAGGGCGCATTCAGTGAATGCGCCTTTTTTTTTCATAATATTGAAATATTTTCAGTTCGAGCTTGATTGCGAATAACCCGGCAATTGAGACAAAACAATTATGTATCAAAATGGTCTCGCGACTAAAGAATTGTCAGCTCCCAAAAAATTATTTTTCGAAATATTCTCTTGCGCGCCGGTTGATATTGGCTTTCATTTTCTTCGCATCAACCGGATTATCGCCGGCGTACTCGTCCTGTACCTGGCGATACAACTCAATTTCCCAACGATCATTATGGCGCTCGCCGTAGGTATTGGTATGCAATAAGATAAAATTGGCCCCTACCTTGTCCTTATTATAAAATATAAATCTTGCGTTTGTCTGACCAGTTGGCATCTTATCATAGTACCATATTTCATAAGGATAAGCGCCATTGTCATTTTCTTCATGGATAACTTCCTGCGGCTTACCATACTTCAGATAGATCATGCCTCGATCTGATTCAAATCCATATCGAAATCCTGAAACAAATTGAAGATCCGTATACCTGACATTGGATCGGAATTTTTTAAACTGCACAACACAGTCATCTTTAAAACGATCTTTCCAGAATCTGTACAGGTACATTTTTCCTGCGTTTTTATTGGCCAGGTGATCGACCTTTGCAAGATTATCGCGCTCGATACTCGGCAGGATCACATTCAAAGCCCTCAGGTAGTAATGTACGGAGTCGGAAGACAAGGACCTGAAGAAATCTTCTTCTCCCGGATTTTCAAACTTCAGCACCATGAGCTTGTCCCAAAAAGGATTTGATCTCTCGAATTCAATCTCGCGTGTACAAATCAGATCCTTGTTCTTGCGAAGTGCATTTACTTTCAAAATATAACTTCCAGACAATAACGTACTGATATCGCGTGTCTGTAACAGCATTCCCGGATCACTGACTAAGCGATGTTTGAACCATTCGTCGTCGACGAGCCATTGTCCTTCTCCAGACCGATGTAATATCTGAAACTGAAGTACATAATCACGGTCACTGAGCCATTGCATCCCATAAGTCTCAAGATAGAAATGTAAATTATTAAACTGACGGCCAAGATTATTCCATGGGAGCGGTTCATACGTAAATCCGTTTTTGCTGATTACCTGGCTTCCTTGATTATTTTTGCTGACTACAGAGAACAACTGAATGTCCGACATCACCAGGGATGACTGCAGCTCGGATATATTGAGCGAGTCAACCAATGTGAGAGAATGCCCTTCTACCAATGCATCCTGTATTTCTGACTGAAGAATAAAGTTTCCTCCGCTCAGCGGCCATCTCAGCACATGCAGCATGTGGCTGTTGTCTTTAAGTAACGGAGAGTGCAGTGTAAATTTATCAGCCCTGAAAATTCTGCTCCCTTCAGATAAGGTTACCAGTACTTGAACGCTGGTGCGAAAACTACTGTCTGGTGCAAATTCATGGACCAGTTGATCTGTAGGAATTACAAAAGTGATCTCAACATACGGCTTCTCATTCTGATAAAAAACATAGGTGCGGATATCTGCCTGAATGGCCGCAGACAATGTGCTCAAGCAACACAGTCCGAAGAGCGTCATCATGGCCTTGAACATACTATTCTCTTTTTAACACAAATCTAAACGGAATACCATCGATGTTCGTTGCGAAGGTCAGCGTGGAATCTTGATTTTTGGTCACCGTATAGCGCATTTCGAAAGGTACCATGTGAACCACATCCTGATGATCGATGTGAAACCCTGTACTCAGATTATCTCCGAAAATATTGGTCGTCAACATCGTGTCCTGAAACATGTAGAAAGCTCCATTAAGGGTAACGGTAGTCTTCTCACCGCGAAAAGCTTTGGTCAGTATCCATTTGCCCTGAAGGTCGTGCCTTGTCAGATAAGCTTCCTTTTTGCAACCCAAAAAGAAGACAAGACCACAGATCAATAGAAAACAAATCCTCATATTCGCCATTTCAATCATTCAAAGGTATATCGAAAAGGCAAATCCATCGTTAAAAATGACTTCTAAGGACAAACCAGTGATCGTACTGACCGGTGTCTCCAGCGGCATTGGCCGCTTTTTGGCTAAAAAGTTGTCCTCTGACTTTCAGATATTTGGAACACTTCGTGACCTTGCTTTTGCGGAATCTTTGAGATCCGAAATCAATGGAATCAGACTATTTAAGTTGGATTTGAGCAGTCCGAACTCGATCCGTCTGGGTTGGGAACAAATCACGCAGGAACTGGATGGCCGCCCTGTCAGAGCCCTTATCAATAATGCAGGCTATGCATTGCCCGGAGCCATTATCGATCTTGCGCACGAAGCGTTACAGGACCAAATACAGGTCAATCTATTGGCACCTGCTGACCTGATCAGGCGAGTTGTTCCATTGATGAATCCGGGTGAAGGCAGAATTATTAATATTAGCTCGGTATCAGGTCTCTTTGCCTCGCCTTTTATGGGTGCATATGCTGCTTCAAAATTTGCGCTCGAAGGACTGTCTGATGCACTCCGACGGGAACTAGCACTCATAAATATTGGTGTTGTCATCATCGAACCTGGCCCACTCTTTACCCCAATCTGGTCTAAAAACCTTGGGCTCGACCTCAAGCACCGCGACAGTCGTTTTGCTTCCTATCTGGAAGGCGCTGACCATCAAATCAAGGCCATGGAAGCCGGAGCGTTGCCCGTTGAAAGAATACTGGCACCCGTTTTGCAGGCTATTAAACACAAAAGGCCAAAAATCCGTTATCTTGTGCACCGCCATCCATGGATGATCAGGACGCTGGTCCACCTGCTGCCCTCGCGATTTGTGGACCGGTTGGTGCTAAAACGAATCAGATCAAAATCAAAAAAATTTCGCCCCATATGAGTTTTGCGACAGGAAGGAATATTCTTGTAATATCTCTTTTCATTATTTTATACCAGACTGCACATAGTCAGGTTATGATTTTCTCCAGAAAAGACAGTTTGCGCGGCGCGCTCAGACCAGAACGCAGTTATGATGTCACACATTATGATTTGCACGTAGCCGTTCAACCTGAGAAAAAAAGCATTTCCGGATACAATATCATCAGTTACCGCGGCCTTGGCACTTGTCCTGAGATGCAGATTGATTTATTCGACAACATGAAAATTAAAAGCATACGCGCTGGTTCCAAAGAACTTAAATGGCACCGCGAATACAATGCAGTCTTTATTCAACATCCGCTGTCTGACAAGAAGGAAGACAAAATCAGAGTTGATTTTGAAGGTCAACCAATCATCGCCAACAAGGCACCCTGGGACGGCGGATTTGTCTGGACTGAAGATGAATTTAAGAATCCCTGGATCGGTGTAGCCTGCGAGGGTATCGGTGCCAGTCTGTGGTGGCCCAATAAGGACCATCTCTCCGATGAGCCCGAATCCATGGATATCTATGTAACGGTACCAAAACCACTCATGGCCATTTCCAATGGTCACTTTGTTGAGGAGAAGCCCGAAGGCAAAAAACAAACAACCTGGCACTGGCAGGTGAGTTACCCCATCAATAATTATAATGTTACGCTTTATATCGGCAAATACGCTTCCTTCACTGAGGACTTCAAAACTTCAGCAGGTGAGGCTATGACGCTGAGGTATTATGTGCTGGAGCCTCATCTCACCATTGCCAAAGAACATTTCAAACAGACCGCACAGGTTCTGCAATCATTTGATCATTATCTTGGTCCATATCCTTTTGTGAAAGACGGTTACGCCCTCGTTGAGGCTCCTTATCTTGGAATGGAACACCAGAGTGCAATTGCCTATGGCAACGGATTTATGCGTGGATATCAGGGCAAACGAATTCCGGATGACCTCAATTTTGACTATATTATTTTACATGAAAGTGCCCATGAATACTGGGGGAATGCAGTGAGCTGCACCGACCATGCCGATATGTGGATCCATGAAGGCTTTGCGACGTATATGGAAGCACTTTATGTCGAATATCTGAAAGGCAAGGAAGCGGGTCTTAAATATCTTGAATACATACGTCCGTTGATTGTCAATCAACAACCAATTCTTGGTCCTAAAAATGTTAATTTTTTGGATAACCCTTCCGATATCTATAACAAGGGAGCTTGGGTTTTGCAGACACTTCGACAAAGTTTCATAAACGACACATTGTTTTTTGAAATCCTGAAAGATTTCTATCAGCAACACAAAATGGGGTTTGCTACCACAAAGGATTTTTCAGACCTGGTCACCAAAGTCAGTGGCCGCGATTATGCTCCTTTTCTTAGACAGTATCTGAAATATAAAACCATACCTAAGCTTCTGTATTCTGTTACGCATCGCGACAACTATACCACCATCAAATACAAGTGGGATTGCTACGAACCTGATTTTTATTTGCCCATTGATTTTGACATGGACGGAAGAAAAATTCAATTGGAGCCTGCTTCGAATTGGAAAAATATAGAATTCAGCCGTGATTTCAAAAAGGTAAAACCCCGCACCCGAGGTCTTCTGATTGATGTTGAAGAAGTCAAAGGGTGATGGAGGCTTTGATCGAAATAATATCAATATGCAGACTTATCTCGAACTAAAATTACAACTTGATCCTGATGACCAGGAAAGTTGGATGGGATGGTTGTATGATCAGGGTTTTGAAAATTTTGTTGAAGAAGAACAAAGCCTTTCCGGCTTCCTGCCCAGTGACCAATGGACGACTGAGCTGCAGTATGAAATTGAAAAACGTTGCTTAGAAAATAATATTTCAAGCCAAATCGTCATTCATGATCCGCGTGATTGGAATGCAGTCTGGGAATCTAATTTTGAACCCATCGCGATTGGACAAGCGTTATACGTACGGGCTACCTTTCATTCACCCAGACCAGAATTTCCGACAGAAATCATAATTGCACCCCGCATGGCCTTTGGCACCGGACATCACGCCACCACTGCCATGATTCTTAACTGGTTGTCGAAACAGAATCTGGAAGGATCAAGCGTCCTGGATTTCGGCTGTGGCACAGGAATTTTAGGAATATACGCAGCTAAAAAAAAATGCGCGTGTCTCGATATGATTGACAATGAAGAGCCCGCTGTTGAAAATGCCACAGAACATTGCACTATGAATCAGATCACCGCAGACCATATTTTGCTGGGTTCTGTTGAGGTGATACCGCAAAAAACATATGATTTGATTCTGGCGAATATTACACGAAATGTTCTTGAAGCATGCCTGCCAGCGCTGGTTCGCCATCTCAAGACCGGAGGATATCTGGTGATCAGCGGATTTCTGAACAGTGACCGAGAGGCGATGCAGTATACATTACAATCGCTTGGTATGGAAGTCAATGAAGTGATTCAGGAACAGGATTGGCTAGCGATGGTTACCCAATTGAAAGGGCATCATCGAAATGCCTGATTGCTTCATACACAAGGTCAGTAGGTAACCCCATAATATTGGCATAAGATCCTTCAATAGCTGAAATCTTACACAGACCAATCCATTCTTGTACTGCGTACGATCCTGCTTTGTCATAAGGTTTGTATTGCTCAATATACCATCGTACTTCGGCATCGATCAGTTCACGCATGTAAACCTGCGATACGCCAGTAAAGCTCATTCTTCGTTGATGATCTGCAACGCACACGCCGGTGTACACGGTGTGCCTCTTACCTGATAAAAAAGAAAGCATGCGGTAAGCGTCATTAAAATCTGCCGGCTTGTTGAAGATCCGGTCCCCAAGGACGACGACTGAATCTGCGGCAAGAAGAATTCTATTGTTCGCTATCAAATGCAATCCAGCGTCTGCCTTGCGGTTGGCAAGATGTTCAGCAACAAGTTCCAGGGGAATATCTTCGCTGAAAGTTTCGTCAATATCCAGAGGCATGACTTCAATATCAAATCCTGCCTCTTCAAGGAGACTCTTTCTTCTGGGAGAACCAGATGCTAGTACGATTTTTCTTTTATTGATATATTGTCTCATGTCAGAATAAAATATGCTAATCCGCTCACCATGCTGATTTTAGACGCAGCACTCCACTTTCTATATGAACCCGGACGATTTTTCCACAACCAATAACTTATCACCAGCCATGGACAAAGGACTAATAAAACAAAAGCAAAATTTAAATTCTCCGAAGGAAAAAAAACAATCAATCCAATCAGGAGCAGAAACTGCAAAACCATCACACAACATAAAACTATCCTGCAACGATCCAGTCCCAATACTACCGCTGTTGTCTTAAAACCTGAAACATGATCGCCATGAAAATCTTCCATATCCTTTACGACTTCACGAAACAAATTCGATAAAAAAGCAAAAACCGAAAGCGTTAGGATCGTTTTCCATATTCTGAAATATCTCCCTGGATCATTCTCCTGAAGCCAGCCCATTCCATCTGAAAACGCATAAGGTAGAAGTAGTATAACCCCGGCAACAAAAATCGAAACAAAAATATTGCCCCACAATACGGTTGACTTTAATCGATATGAGTAAATCCAGAAGATATACACTGAAATCGGATATAGGAGAAAAGAGCAATAAAAACGATTGTGCATACTTAGATACATTGCAATCAGTAACCCTGCTCCGGAAATCAGATAATAGCCATTTATCGCAGATCGAACACTGATTGCACCACCTGTCAAAGGGCGATCTAGCGGACGGTTTATAACATCGGTGTTCATGTCAAAAATATCATTAATAATAAAACCACCTGCTGCTACACATAGGGTGCATACCAGGAGCAAATTAAAATCCAGTGGTTGAAGCCAAAATTTACCTTCGAGATTCTTAAAGTATCGATAATACACGCCCCATTGCGTCAGGGCTATGACCAGCAGATTCTTCCATCTTAACAATCGCAGCCAGTTGTGCATAGGCTACCATCGATTCTGGCTCTGTAGTATATGTTCGATTAGTTCTCGTACACAACCCTGCCCTCCCCGCAAAGTTGCTACATATTCACACGCAGAAAGGATTTCGGGGACTGCATCGGAGGGGCAAGATGCAAGACCAACATATTGTAGGCACTCCAGATCAGGGAGGTCATCTCCCATATAGACAATTTCATCTGGGACCATATCCCATTGCTTTAGCAAATCCTTTAAAACAGGCAATTTTTTTTCCACACCCAGAAATACCTCGTGAACCCCTAGCACATTCATTCTTCGAATAGTTCCCAAAGACTTGCCGCCGCTGATAATTGCGATGCGAAGGCCTGCCGCCACAGCGCGCTTCACTGCATATCCGTCTCGTACATTCATCAGACGAAGAAATTCTCCGTTCTCCGTGACGAGGATCTGGTTATCAGTAAAGACTCCATCGATATCCAGCACCATTCCGCGGATCTTCTGCAACTTGCCAAATACATTCATGTCAACGATTGTTATCACGCCATTCATACACCCATTTGGCCTGAATTTGTTCCAGATGGGCTTCATTGCATTCTTCACGACGTCCGGTAAAATGTGGAATCTCAAGCACCCATTCAATCAGTTCTGTAAAACGGACACGATAGATTTTGCTTTCATTAAAATCATCCCCAAAGCGCGCGTAAAGTGCCATCGCTACATCTTCGTGATCACTCCAGGTGATCGGAAGGCTTTCAATATCTTTAAACGACATATGCTGAAATTAATGTTCGTGTCCGATAATTCTTCGCTGGTCAGGAATTTCAACTTCAATGTTGACATTCTCCTTCAAAATAATACACTGACAAGCCAATCTTGACTCAAGGCGTGGATTGATTGCCCTATCGATAAAATCCTCTTCTTTTTCAGAAATTTCTTCAATTGCATTCTCACCATGAAGAAGATAAACATGACAGGTCGAGCAGGCACATACACCGCCGCAATTATGATTCAGGTGAATATCGAACTGCTCGGTCAGCTCGAGTACACTGATGTCTGTTCCAGTGAATTCAAACTCCCTGGAGGGGATAGACTGATCTTCAAAATTAAATTTGATAATGCTCATGGCCTTGTGGCTTTTAGAACAAAATCCTGCGCTACTGGTTCAGCATACACTTCAATTATCACATTATTTAGAATAATCTTCTGAAGTGTGATGAACTCATTCGTCTCAAAACAGGCAGCAAAAATTTTATAAACGAGTAGAAACTTGTCCCTGAAGTAAAAATCTCCTGATAGAAGCCAATTCAATACATCTTTACCAGCTTCTGCAACTAAAAAACCTACACAGAGGAGCAACCAACCAGATTACATATTCCGAATGATCTCATCTCCGAATTCGGAACATTTCAGCAATGTCGCCCCCGTCATCAGTCTGTGAAAATCATAGGTCACACGTTTTTCGCGAATAGATAATTCAAGTCCTTTGATGATCAGTGCAGAGGCTTCGGTCCAACCCATATAATCAAGCATCATAACACCCGATAGAATCACTGAGCTTGGATTGACCTTGTCCTGATTAGCGTATTTAGGGGCGGTGCCATGCGTCGCTTCAAAAATGGCATGACCACTGACATAATTGATATTTGCTCCCGGTGCAATACCAATGCCGCCAACCTGCGCTGCCAAAGCATCCGATATATAGTCACCATTGAGATTAAGTGTCGCGATGACATCATACTCTTCGGGCCTTAGCAGGATTTGCTGAAGGAAAGCATCTGCTATGACATCCTTGATAATGAGACCACCAGGAAGCTTCATCCACGGTCCTCCGTCCAGCAATTCAGCGTTATATTCTCTTTTGGCGAGATCATAACCCCAATCCATAAATCCGCCTTCTGTAAATTTCATAATATTACCCTTGTGTACGAGTGTTACACTTCGCTGTCCGCTGGACAGCGCAAAGTCTATCGCTGCGCGCACCAGGCGCTCTGTCCCTTCTCTGGAAACCGGTTTGATACCAAAACCTGCAGTGTCCGGGAATCTTACCTTTTTGAATCGGTCTGGAAAGTTTGTCTTGAGTAACTCAGCAAATTTGACTGCGTCGGCTGTTCCCGCCTGAAATTCAATACCTGCATAGATATCCTCTGTATTTTCACGAAAAATGCACATGTCGACCTTACCTGGCTCAATGACAGGTGAAGGTACGCCTTGAAACCAGCGGACGGGACGTACGCATGCATACAGGTCAAGTTGTTGACGCAGTGCCACGTTCAGCGAACGGATGCCTCCGCCAACCGGCGTAGTCAAAGGACCTTTGATGGCGACGAGGTGTTCGCGGATTATGTCCAGGGTGGCATCCGGAAGCCAGCTTCCGGTCTGATTAAATGCTTTTTCTCCGGCGAGTACTTCGAGCCATGAAATTTTTCTATTGCCCTGGTATGCTTTGTCAACCGCAGCATCAATAACACGAACGGAAGAGGCCCAGATATCTGGTCCGGTACCGTCCCCTTCGATAAAAGGAATTATAGTGTAGTCAGGTACGCTCAGCTTCCCGTTGGCGCATGTTATTTTCTGAAAATTCATTAGTTATATATTTAAATTATTTTTAATGTAAGTTAAAATATGCATCAATCTTCCAATGCGGCGCAAAATTACAGCATCCAAGCCTAAGACTATAAATTAATACTGAAAATTACCGTTAATTACTCCTGACAACATGTACAAAGTTTTAGCAATATGTAAGTTTGGATAAGTTGTACCTTTGACATCGATGCGAAACCCAATACTCGATGCAAATTCAGGCCAGCAATTGCCGGAGGAAAAGGTTATTGAGAAAGCCTTGCGACCAAAGGCTCTAGGTGATTTTTCCGGACAACCCAAAGTAGTTGATAATTTAAAGATCTTCATTGAGGCTGCCAAGAGACGTGGCGAAGCCCTTGACCATGTGTTATTGCATGGCCCACCGGGTCTTGGCAAGACCACATTGTCACATATTATCGCCAATGAGCTTAGGGCCAATCTCAAGATGACATCTGGCCCTGTGTTGGAAAAGCCCGGAGATCTTGCCGGTTTGCTGACTAATCTTCAGGAAGGAGATGTACTCTTTATCGATGAGATACATCGACTCAATACTGTGGTTGAGGAGTATTTGTATTCAGCCATGGAAGATTACAGGATCGATATAATGATTGATTCAGGACCCAGTGCCCGAAGTATTCAAATCAGCCTCAATCCATTTACTTTGGTAGGTGCAACGACAAGGATGGGGCTATTAACTGCTCCTTTGCGGTCTCGTTTTAGTATCACCTGTCATCTTGATTATTACGATAGCGCTACATTGATGCGGATACTTCAGCGTTCAGCAGATATTCTGCAAATTCCTGGCACGGCGAGTGGCCTGGAGGAAATAAGCCGTCGCAGCCGGGGCACTCCCAGAATTGCGAATGCCCTTCTGAGAAGGCTAAGGGACTTTGCGCAGATCCGGGGAAACGGCACTTTGGACATAGATATTGCGCAATACGGCCTGCATGCACTCAATGTGGATTCACATGGCCTTGATGAGATGGATAACAGGATTCTGTCTGCAATCATCGAAAAATTCAAGGGCGGTCCGGTAGGACTGACAACCATCGGCACTGCCGTAGGCGAAGAACCAGGCACCATTGAAGAAGTGCATGAACCTTTTTTGATTATGGAAGGCTTTTTGCAGCGGACACCCAGAGGCAGAATCGCCACTTCCAAAGCATATCAGCACCTCGGCCTACCGCATTCAACCGGAACAGATAACAGCTTATTCTAGCGGTTTCTTTGATTTCCTTTCAGACTTTTAAAACCCATCGGATCTGAATTTTTGGCTCCAGATTAATTATAAGAGTATGCCCTAATTTAGTAATTCCATGCGCTCTCATTACCAAAATAAAACCCAATAGGTAATTACTCCGCTTCATCACTGAAATTCACGTGTAGGGTGCCTCCACAATTGATGATTGTTGGTCTCAAACTATATTATCTAAGCCCTCTAAGAATAAAATGAATTCCTGATCAAATGATGCTTATTCGCCCATCCAAAATAAATAGCCTTTAAAGCAGCATTCAATTTGATTTACATTCCATGTTAATGCCTTGAATTTCCTGAGTAGCTGTAATTGTATCAGAATATATTCACCGATGAATTGACCAGCCAGGTGCTATTTTTGTTGGCTGGTAATCATGACTTCCTCAAAAGCCCAACGCAATCCATTTAGAATTTCAAATTATTTTAATGAGCAGCATACAATCCGACCCACTTCGTTTTTTATCACTTGAGAATCACAGACAACGAGTACTCAGCAATAAGCATTTCATATACAGAATGCTGCGTTATTTATTATTTGGCGGTGTTCTGCTGGGCTTTAGTATTGGATTTGGTGTAACAGGATATATGTATTTTGCAAAGCTCGAGGCAGTTGATGCTTTCCATATGAGTTGTTTGATCCTGACCGGTATGGGGCCGGTGGCAAATATGTCGACCAATGCTGCCAAAATTTTTTCGTCAATATATGCGCTTTACAGTGGAGTGGCCTTTCTTTCAACCACAGCGGTCTTTCTGGCGCCGGTCATTCACAGACTACTTCATATTCTTCATGTGCGTCAAAATGCGGATGAATAATCTTGGCGGGTTGTATCTTCGTATAATATCCAAAGGCACATAAGATGAACAAATTTTTTCAGACTTTAATTACCTTAATAAGCGTTCTCACGAATGCTGGCAGTCAAATACTGCCTCTAAACCTGCCGCCAAAGGCTGATAGTATGCCTGAGTGGGCCCAATATCTCTATGAAAACCCAATCAACATTATTAAAGTAGAAGATGCATATCATCAATATTACATAAATCACACTTTTGAAAAGAATCACTATACAAGATTCTACAAGCGATTGGTCATGAATCATCAAATGCAGATTCAGGAGAATGGCGATATGGTTAGTAAAAATTACCGGGAGCTTGAAGAAAGATCTCAATTAAATAAATCCAGGTCTCCAGTCAATGAATGGAGGCCATACGAAATGGAGACTTTTTTTCTTGAAAATAATACCCAGGCATGTCCATGGCAGGTAAATGTTTATCGAATGGATGTCTGCCGAGCTCAGCCATCTTTTCTAGTGGCTTCTTCCGAGACCGGTGGACTTTTTAAGAGTACTGATAAAGGGAGGCACTGGATTCAGATTGGAAGGCAATTTGCACTTGGCACTGAAGCTATTGCTATTCACCCGCGGTATCCTGATACCATCTATGTGGGTACAGGTAACAGCATCAGAAGATCAGCTGATGGAGGCAATTCCTGGACAACTTTATTTAGTTATACGGATGCCGGATTTTATGAAATTCTGGTTATGCCTTCCAATCCAGGGGTTATATTGGCAGGCACCAGCAAAGGACTTTTCCGGAGTGCTGATTACGGAAAGACATGGACAAGAATTCTCGACGAATCAGTCTGCGATATAAAGGCGCATCCTACCAAGACCAACACGGTCTATTGTCTTCGATATGTTGCAGCTGCCAAGCAATACCAGGTTTGGAAATCGGGAAACGCAGGTGGATCTTTCTTTGCCAAAACAAACGGGTGGCATTCTCTTCAGGATGGCGGAGCGAGAATGGCGACAACATTGGCTGACCCTTCACGTTTGTATGTCATAGCACTTACCAATTCATCGGGTCCTTACCTCATGCGAAGTGACGACGAAGCTGAAAACTGGAATATCCGTGCCCGTGGTTCTAATACAGGATATAATTCAACAGCATTCCCTATGGACAACTGGCAAGGATATTATGATCTTGCCATTATGGCCTCACAGACGAACGCAGATCAATTGATTACCGGAACCGGCAGCACTTTTAAATCGACAGATGGTGGCAGCACTTTTGAGATCATCGGAGGGTATGGCGGAAAGTTTTCTCTTCATCCCGACCTTCAGACCTGTGTAAGCTTAGGAACTGACAGCTGGATCGGCACAGATGGAGGTCTAACCTATTCTGATGATTTTTTTACAGAGGTAACCAGGGCGGAACCTCGCAACAAAGGACTCTATGGATCTGATTTCTGGGGATTCGATGCAGGCTGGAATGAAAAACTCGTCGTTGGTGGGCGCTACCATAATGGGAATACCGTATGGCACGAAAATTATAACAGCAAATTTATTCGCATGGGCGGCGCAGAATCCGCTACGGGATATGTAAATCCTATCGATAATCGTCAGATATTTTTTTCAGATATCGGCGCTTATGAATTGCCTTCTCAAATTAGTTCAGGATGGAAATGGAACAGTATTGCAAGTTCGATCTGGCCCAATGAATCATACTATCCAATGGAGTTCAGTCGTATGGTTTGGTCTCCACAGTGCTACCATGAGGTATATCTTGGGAAAGGTAATTCACTGTATCGAAGCATCAACAATGGCGCCAGTTTTGCACCTATTTATTCGACGCCCAACGCGTCTGAGGTATTGGAATTCATTGAAATCTGCCGAAGCAATCCCAATGTGATCTACATCACTACCAGAAATAATTCTGCCTCCGAAGGTCTTTGCTACAGGTCCTCCGATGGTGGTTTTACATTTGAAGTGCTCAACACCCCACCATCAACTACTGGTGGGCAGCGTCGTGTTCATCGCCTTGTTGCAAGTCCTACCAATGAAAATGAGATCTATCTCGCCCTCAGAACAGGCAACAAGAGTAATAAGGTATTTCGAAGTATTGATGGTGGCAAATCCTGGACAAATTTGACTACTGTAACCATTGAAAATATCAGTATAAGTGATATTTGCATACAATATGGGACCAACTCCGGAGTTTATCTTTCAGGTGATGATGGGCAGTTATTTTACAGAAACTTGTCGATGGCAGACTGGAAGGCTCACAATGCAGGGCTTGGTATCAATCATTTCACACGACAGTTAAAACCTTTTTACAGAGATGGATTACTTCTCAACGGCAGCAATATGGGTGTTTGGGAAATACCGTTTTTTGAAGATTCAAAGCCGCTGGCTCAACCTTCCGTTGACAGGCTCAGTAGTTATTGTGCAAGAGACAGTTTTTATTTTGCTGATTACAGTGTGCTGCATGCCGATAGCTCCACAAGATACACATGGAATTTTCCCGGTGCGGCATATGTTTCTGACAATCACAGCAGCAGACCTGTAGTAGTTTTTGGCAGTTCTGGTGATTTTGATGTGAGCCTCAGTGTTCAGGATCAATATGGATCCGATAGCAAGACAATCAAGGGGATGATTCATATTGGTCAGAATGAATGCAATATCGATTCCACCATAGGGCATTGCCTTGATTTATCCAAAAATGATGATAAAGCAACAATAGGTACACTTAGTGCATTGAACAATGCTTCAGGATTCAGCTGCATGGCCTGGATTAAGTTAAATAGCAAACAGGATTGCTTTACGCAGATATTAGCCAATTGGGACAGTGATGCGGGAATGGGCTTTGGCTTTGCATTTCAGGGATATGTCACCACGACCAATTTGACATTTTCATGGAAAGGCGTACCCTATCAACTAACATCACCCTTCAATCTTGAAATCAACAAATGGATCCATGTTGCCATGGTCGTATTTCCAGATTCCATTAGACTATATCATAATGGAGAATCATGGACCTATAAGGGAAATTTTAAGTCTTATCATCTCGGAAATACCCCGTGGGAAATTGGCACAGGGGTACGTGGACAATGCGGCAATTTCAACGGCCAAATTGATGAGCTTAAGATCTATAACAGATCGCTAAGTGCAGAAGAAATCAGAAAGAATATGCACCTGATCCATCCAGAAGGCGAAAATGGTCTGATTGCATATTTTCAATTTAATGAAAGCACTCCAAATGAATTCTATAATCGCACAGGAACAAGCCATGCATTGAATGGTGGAGGATTAAGAATGATTTCAACAGCACCTGCAGCAACCGGACAAAGTCAATTGAACAATGTGAAATTGGGAGATGTCTACTGGGACACTTGCGGTCTGGAAATGTATTTCGGACAAATTAATAAGAATAATTACCCATGGATAATCTATAGACTTGATGCACCTGCAGACAGTCTTCCTTCGACGACAGGTAGTTGGTACAAGTCGTATTATATTGCAAGGACATTTGGCTCTTCAACAGGAGAGACCTCAACAACCTTGTCAGTCCATATGGACGGAATTGACCTTAAAAAATATGAAAAATTCCCCCAGTATATCAAATTATTCCGGAGAGATCTGGCAAACGAACATTTGAATACTTGGAAGTTGGTGGGTAACGCGTCGGCTGCAGATGCATCAAGTGGGAGAGTGCGTTTTAACTCCCCTGGTACGCTCAACGGACAGTACCTTATTGAAGTAATTGAATCACCATTGACCGGAATTGGTCAACCTGAAGATGAACACAGTAACTTTCAAATTTACCCAAATCCGTCCGGTAGCAACATAACAGTTTATTTAAGAAATAATTTACAAGGAAACGTACTGTATATCAGAAATCTTCAGGGCCAGGCAATCAGAAATTATCCGTATGAAGGAAGTAATGAAAAGTACATTGTGATACAGGACCTTCCAAAAGGCATGTATTATGTAGAATTCGGAGGAGCTGTTCAAAAACTTGTGATACAATGACAAAAACAAATAAATTCCCATTGAAATTAAAAAAATCTTGTTCAGAATTTCAATCAATTGCTTATTGTCATTTGCATCAAGCCTGTCATTACTTTACATACGCGGAATAAATCTACCGACCATTTTTTGATATTCCTTATATTTTGGGTACTTCGCAGCAGATATACTTTCGCTAAAATCGGAACTTCCCTGGAATAATAACAATAGTAATAAAAAACCCATCGCAGACCAATTAATCAATGTAGCGGAGCAAGCCGCTCCGATCAGGTAAAAGCTAATCCAAATAGCCTGCTCGGCGGTATAATTTGGATGTCTCATGTATGCCCATAACCCAGTATGCGTAAATCCCTTTGCATAGAATTCGGATAAAGGAAGTCCTGCCTTAATCAGACGGTGCTTTGCTGACTGGTATTTCCATTGTTGCTGATCAGCGATATATTCCATCATAATAAATCCAAGCATCAGTAATGCAAAAACATAAGCTAACGGAGTAAGCTTTGCATTTTCGTTGTAAGAGACAGTAATAATTGGAAGGGTAAACAGAAGAATTAAACCATTTTGATACAGTGAAATAAAAAACAAATTGAACAATCGCCAACGCCACGGTTGATTAAATTCAGGCTTTGCCCTTAGAATCGCCCATCGGTAATCTTCCTCGCCCTGCCAGAATTTCCATTGATAGGCACCTCGACGTGAGAAATTGTAGGTTAGCCTAGCACCCCACACCGCAACCAATAAGGCCATAATCATAACTGATCCTGATGGAAATCTCCACCATACATATGCGGCGTAAATCATCGGAAGTACACTCCAAAGTTTATCGACCTGACTATAATTCTTAGTCACTTCACTGACAATAAAGCAATACATAGCGGCACCAAATGCCATTAGAGATAGTTCTTTTATCAATTGTACCTGACCACTACTCAAAGGGTCACCAAGAAAGTAGCAAAATCCAGGCAGCGCAATAAAACTGACCAAAATGATTATAACAGTCTTTAACATTGCCCAAAGCTAATGCAGCGAAATAATTTCTTAATATTACTATACCACTTTATCCTCATATTTAATTAAAACGGTCCCAAGACAATTATCATTCTGAATACAAAATCTACAATGACTTGCAAAAAACTGATCAAATTAAAAATACATTTTTTGGGGCTCCTTTGGTCTAATTACCGGATCTTTCGGTCTAAAATGTATATCCACAAATTCTACATTCCCCTTGGGGCTAATTTTTAACATTACAGATTGATAAGGTTGAAATTCAACGGGAACATTCATCGTTCGTCCGTTTGAGTAAATTTGAAAACTCACTTTTTGGGTCCTGGAGGCAAATGATTGTCCTGAATAAACGGGGTATTCGAGATTCTTCGAAGGCCACTGAGCCAGAAATAAGTATTTCGTTCCATTGCTTGTTACTCTGCACCAATACTCAGGAAGACTGTCTGCTTTAATCAACGGAGGATGGTCTATGATTTGCGAGAATTGCTCTGATACATTGGTATATGATTTAAGCAGATGTAGAAGCGCTGAATAGTCCTTGGACTTAATAAATCCAGGTTGCCGCGGCGATCTTTTTAAGCAGATTTTTAGTCCTTCTTTTGCAAGTGCACACAACCTTTTAAGTGCCCGAATATCCATGTATTGTACATCGATATAAATAAGTGAGAATTCAGCATCACCAAGTTTAAGTTTACCATTGCTCATTTTTCCTTTATCCAGAAAATACCGGTTAATCCAGAGTGGATGATAACCTGCGAGCTCATCAGGCGTGCGAATATATCGAAGCTCATACTCTCCCCATACCCAAACCCTCTGTCTTTCCGGCGGATAGGCACCTTTCATCACAGCATCCTCATAAGGAATATAAACTGCAATATCTGTGTAAGTTCTGCCTTGCTGAAGCAAACCGGACACTTTCTCTACATATTGATTCAATGAGGGCAGTTCGTCAGTCAGGCTCCCACCGGGACCGAAATAACAAGTAGAAAAAAAGTCAATGGTATCCGAGCCTTTAGGATTAAAGGGCATGCCAATGTAAACATGTTGATTAACGCCATTTGCAAACAGCGCATCCGCGACCATCTTGAGATCTGCAGTTTGCTCCTTTCTAAGGTATGTTGCAGGAAAGCCATACATGCAAGTAAAGGATTCGCTGGAAACTAATTTCTTACCTGACAAGCTTGCTGAAGAGCTCACTATTTTGGCATAATTGGGATTATTTAGCATTGCTTCCGTCTCTGGAATATCCGGCAGAGAATAGGTTGTCATGATATCTGCAGGAGCGCCAAGACATTGCACCCTGGACCAGGCACCAAGTTTTCGGCATTTTTTAACAAATGGCTTGTAAAAACCCTTTGTTACAAAATCATCTAACAGTAACATGTAATCATATCTTACGTCCGGGAAGCTATCGAGCCCATCTTGCATATACGGAATGATGCTATAATTGTACTTTCGATAAAATGCACGATCAAAACCAGGGGTCCACAATTTATTTTTACTATTAAGTTTTATCTCCCAGGAATCAGTGAAGAGGCAATTTTTTTTGCCCGTCTTTATTTTTTTAAATGCAGATTCCAATGGTTTGGAGAAAATTTTAAAAGCTTTCGGATCCAAATGGTTAACAACCCGCATTGCCTTTGGCCAGGCCCAGGAAAAAGTTAACATTTGAGCAAAAGAAGAATCACCATAGATTTGGGTTCCATATGCTGGAGGAATATTCAATTCAGCAGCCGGCCAGGCACTTCCGTAGGTAAAATCACAGGATAGCCCTATGGAATCAGCGTATTTCTTTGTAAATTTGACAATATCGACCCAGTCATCACTAAGCCATTTCTGAGCAGAGGTGTCAACAGGGTAATGTCTGTGGTAATCTCTCGCATACCATTCCTTGTAGCGGTATAATGGATAGAGCCATGCAATTTCAAGACCTCCAAAATGATTGGCCTTTGCCCAATCTAATTGATAGCTCACATCCTCTTTTTTTATCTTCGTTGCAAACCAAAACCAACGGGCCATAGGTTTACTGGATGAATAGAATTTATTGAGCTCCTGAGCACCTATCCTTTTACAATTAGACAATATCATAACAGCGGCAATTAAAAACCTCGAACTGCAATAGAAATTCTGAAAAAGGATCATGCAACAAAAGTAAATTATTTCTTGAAAATCGTGAAATTACATCAGCGTGAACTAGTGAATTCCTCTTCCAGAAATCCACTATATTTGCACAATACGACAAAGAATATACTTAATGTTATCCAAATTTTTTCGTCAATATCTAGCTGCATTAATATCCATTATTCTAGCCTGCCTGTTCTGGTTCATGGGATATATCAAAGTACCCTATTTTGATACAAGAAAAGATTTCTGGCTTGGCTTTATTGCGTGCACATTACTTATTATCCTTGGATATCTACTATTTAAAATTTCCGCCTTCGGTTTAAAAATCAGAACAAATCATAAATCAAATACTGAGGGAAAAGAGCTGATCAAGCAACAAATCATAAGTATTGTCATTGCTGGTCTAATTCTCCTATTGTCTATGTCATGCATTTATTACTTTGTCCGGCTTAGGATTGCTGAATCTAAACTAATTGAATCTAATGCAGCTTTGTTGAACTTCGCGGATCAAGCAAGTAATGATACTCAACTCGATAAAGTCTATATTGCACTTGGCCTTGTCCAAAAATTTGACAGCGTGAAATCCGTACATCCTGAATCACCTTTGGTGAACCAATTACTTTCTCAGATTATTGCATTAGGCAACAGTTTGAAAATACACAAAGAATGGGATCCTCAAAGAAAAACTTACCAAGAACTCAGTAGTGCCCGCGGCTTGCTGCTGCAGGTGCTTTGCAACGCTCATTTGGATTCAATAAATTTTATGAAGATTAAAAGCTGCGTAAGCTTCGCCGGTGCTGATCTACGAAATACAGTTTTCACTAATATTGACCTTACAGGAATTGATTTGAGGGGTGCCAATTTTGAAAATTCAAGATTGGAAAATTGCGATATAAGTTATTCAAATTTAGAACACTGCTCATTAATTCACTGCACTATTCAATCATGCAAATTCATCCATGCCAGTTTAAAGTATTCAAATATAGGTTGGTCAAAGCTGACCAAAACAGTCTTTACATCTTCATATGTTGACACCGTGAATCTGAAAGCCTCTACACTTGATAGCGTCATCTTTAAGTATGCAACATTAATTGAGGCTAACCTTTCCAGGAGCAATTTATTATATTGTGATTTCTCTGATGCCCACTTAAAAGGAACTGACTTTACCCAATCAGTACTTAATTATTGCAAAATTTTTAACGCAACCATTAATCGGACTCACTTTGCAAATACCAAATTTAACAATACTTATGTTGACACTAGCTGGGTAAATAAATATACTCAATATCTAAATTCAGATAGTAAAACTTATGGACCTGTTGTCAAATTAGTTATTGACTCGACAGCTTATAAAGATTCAATTACAATTAGATTAATTTCAGTTGATTAATTCGAAGTTGCAAATTGCAAATTATTAATAATCTGAATTAAGCTGAAAATCAACTTTTTTCTATTCTAAGTTATAATTCTCCCCTCACCAAATTCATTTTTCGTGAAAATTTGATTACCAATTCCTCGCTGGCATGGAAAGGCTCCATACCTACACCCATTGACCACATATAATACTCCTCAATCTTATTTAGAATGCTGCACAGAAGTTCCGGGGTACAAACTGTATATTCATCCAATTTATAACATTCTCTGATTTTATTTCCCAGAAGTTGTCCAATTCTGTTATTGACCAAATCTACATAGTTATCGACCGGGTAATTAATCGTATCCATAAGTTGCTTTTCGCTAAATAATCCAGTAGTTAATTCGGGCATATTGGCTCTTTCATGCAGATCTGAGACGATGTTTGCCAACTCCTCGGAAAAAAAAGCGGTAATGATAGCCTGCGCTGTAATATGGTTAAATGTATTAATATAGCCTTTTTCAAGACTATCCCTGAATGTTAAGTAGGCTAATTCCGGGGTATTAATGTTGCGAAATGTCGCCTCCGAAATCAAATAAAATGCTACATCTCCGGAGCCGTAATATTCCTCCTTTTTCCTCGCCAATCTGTATACTGCCTCCAGTTGTTTTCGTTCGCGGACCAACGCGCTGTGTTTAAATATGAAATTGAGTTGCCCATTCTTGCTGCCTTTGGTTATATTCATAATTTCGGCCTGGCTTATTCCCGACCTCAACTGTTTCTTTAAATTAGCCTGGCCACAATTATAATTCAATACGACTACAGATTCTGGTTTTGCTTCAATATCATAAACAGAAGAATCCCGGTAATACTCAATTTGTACAATTTGTTTTAACTGATCAAGATTTGCAAATCTTGTTGCCAACAAAGGACTACACAAACCTTCAAAATTGATATTTTTTCCTTCCAGGTCTTTGTGCTCATCATTGTTAAATTGCTTGTATTCTCGCAATAATTCTGAAAATGTAATTCCATTTTCCTTACAGGACAGGAACAAAACGGCAATACTTAAAAAGTAAATTGACTTCAGCAACTTCAAACCAATATACTTCGCAAAGCTAGTAATTTTGTTTGAAAATTTAAATTAATAACCTCACCCCAATTAACTTTACAGATAAATTACAATTACATTGTTATGTTGAAAAATATTTCATCGGCAATTTTAATTAAATTTTTTCTCATTCTTGCAATGCTACTCGCCATGACATTTCCGGACTTCGCAGCTGAATATGATATCCGCCAATTCGGGGCAGTCGGTGATGGTAAAACATTGAATACTCTGGCCATACAACAAGCGATAGATCATGCCTATGAGAATGGAGGTGGACAGGTTATTATTCCCAAAGGCAATTTTGTCACAGGCTCCATTGTTCTCAAATCAGGGGTTGGTCTATTTCTTCATAAAAAAGCCATGTTAACAGGAAGCATTAAAGCCTCTGACTACATTCGGCTCAATCGATGGAAAGCACTTATAATGGCTGAAAACGCGTATCACATATCCATTACAGGAAATGGAACTATTGACGGTAGAGGGGCCGAACTTGGGCTTTATATTGATAGTTTATTTTATGCTGGCGAGATCGATAGTATTAATTATCACTTTACCGAAAAAAGGGCCTGGGCTGAACTAAGACCACAGATCATAGAATTTAATCGATGCAGCCAAATCATTGTGAGAGGTGTAACTATAAAAAATTCCTCTTGCTGGGTCCAGACATATGAAAAATGCAGCAATCTAGTTATCGAAAATATCCATGTAGATAGTGATGCTTACTGGAATAATGATGGTATAGACATAGTTGATTGCAGAAATGTGGTCATTAGACATTGCCGGATAAATTCCTCTGATGACGGCATATGTATTAAATCCGAAGACTTTGGCCTCACGCATATCAATGACAGTATCTACATATCAGACTGCACCATCAGATCAAGCGCAAGCGCAGTCAAGTTTGGCACTTCACTTGTAAGCGGGGCCCGAAATGTAGTCATAAGAAATATTAAAATTTATGATACTTACCGCTCTGCCATTGCCATAGAATGCACCCAGGGTGGATTCATTCAAAACATTCTTGTTGAGAATATCGAAGCAAAAAATACCGGAAACGCGATATTTATCCGTATTGGGAAAGTGCGCGGAGCACCCAAAGCAGGACCATTGCGAAATGTTACAATAAAAAATGTACGGGTAACAATTCCATTTGCTAGCCCCGATATCAATTATAAGATCAGAGGACCAGGATTCTCAACATTTCATAATATCTGCCCTTCCTCAATTACAGGCAATCCAGGTATTAATGTTGAAAATGTACTTATTGAAAATGTAAAGATTGAGTATCCGGGCAGAGGTGTCAAGGCATATGCCAATATGCCGCTTTACAGAATCAAAGATGTCCCTGAATTGGAAACAGCCTACCCGGAATTTACCATGTTCGGCGAATTGCCCGCATGGGGCTTATATGTCAGACACACCGATGGCCTCACACTTAAAAATATTCAGCTCAGGATTTGCAAAGAAGATTATCGACCTGCTATGGTATTTGATGATGTAAAGAATATTCACCTTGATCGCATCAAAATTATTGGAGACAATAAGAAGAATCCATTCTTTTTTAAAAATTCGGAAAATACAACAATCAGCAATCCCAGAATTATTATGAAGTGACAGGTAGAGAGTTGCAGTCTGAATTTTAAGAATTTTTATAACATTGCCAGGCTTGAGATATAAAAATATTTTAGCATTTTTCTAATAAAATAAATTCTAATGATATTGCAATTACATTTGTGACTAAATAATGAATTCGAAATGAAACAAGTTTTTATTAATCTTCCTGTATCAGATCTGGAGAGATCATTTCAGTTTTATAATTCACTTGGATTCTCAAATAATCCAGACTTTTCTGATGATCAGGGCAAATGCATGGTCTGGAGTGATTCAATTTTTGTAATGATCATGACTAAGGAAAAATTCAGTTCATTTACGACCAGAGCTATTGCAGATATTAAATCAACTATTCCCGCATTATACTCTCTATCAGTTGATAGTACTGAAATCATGAATAGCCTTGTAGATAAAGGACTTATAAACGGGGGGATTGAGCCAAAACCAATGAGCGATTACGGTTTTATGCAGGCAAGACAAATCGAGGATCCGGATGGACATACCTGGGAAATATTCTATATGGATATGTCCAAATTAACACAGTCCTAATCCGGCAATCTTTAGTAAATCAATTTAAATATCTGATTGTCAACTACCTCAGGCATACTGCCTGATCAGTTCCTCAAGAGCTGTTGCAGAAACAACTCCTGACTGCCTCCATTTCAGCTGACTGTCTTTGAATATCATTAGTGTTGGGACACCCATGATCTGATATTGCGTAGCAATACCAGGATTCTTGTCAACATCAATTTTAATAATCGTTGCAGCATCACCTACCTTCGATTTAAGTTGATCAAGAATAGGCTTCATCATTTTACAGGGACCGCACCATTCTGCTGAAAAATCAATCAAAACGGGCTTACTGCTCTTAATAATTTCTCCAAATGTTGCCATTTTTGCTTTTTAACTTGTTAATTTATCTTTGGCATTGCCCACCGACACATCCTGTCCCCAAGATTCCCATGAATGTAAAGTAGCCTCCTAACAACAGACCCGGCCATTCATGTACAATTATTCCTTGTATAAAAATCATCAATCCGCCTGCCAGGTAAAATAACCTCATCACGTGCCAGCCCGAAGTTATTTTTTGCCACAATTTATCCATAATGAATTCCTAGTTCCCAACTTCGGACTGAAGGCTGTAATAGCCACCTCCATTGTACACTTCCTTAAAGCCGTTTGCCAATAATATTGATCTCGCCGCGGCGCTTCTACTGCCGGATGCGCAGACAGCAATAACAGGCTTGTCCTTATGAATACTCTTCAAATTCTGGCCAAGAACCTGCAAAGGAATATTCTTCGATCCTTTAATATGTCCACCATTGAATTCCATCTTAGTGCGAACATCAATGATCTGAGCACCTTCTCTAACCAGCTGGCGATAATCCACTTTAGGTCCTGAAGCGAACAATTTCTTTATAAATTCAAACATCGAATTTCATTTATTTTATAAAATTATCTAACATTAATCCAGCTTCCTGCATTGCTGCATTCAAATCCTTGGCTTCTTAGAAACAACATTGCTTGACCGCTGCGGTTTCCACTGGCACAGCACAACACAAATGGTTGTTGCATATCACGCAGTACTTCCAGTTTATTCGGAATATCCTGCAATGGAATATTTATACTGCCTTGTGCATGCCCACCCAAGAATTCTTCCGGTGTTCTAACATCGATTACTGTTTCTTTCATTGTTTATAATATTTTTAAATTAATCTTTATAGCATTGTTGTTGGACAGACATATTCCGTCACTGCAAAACGCCCCGATGATTTGATATTTTTAAATCCTCCATCCACATCCACCAGGTTTCTGTATCCTCGGGCCCTTAGTATCGAAGCGAAAATCATAGACCTGTATCCACCGGCGCAATGGACATATGCCTGTTTATCTTTAGGAACCATCGCCATGTTATCATTGATATAATCCAATGGAATATTTATTGCATTGACGATGTGCTCTGAGTCAAACTCACTCTTTTTTCTCACATCAATGATTACACTATCCTTATCGTTACTTGTAGCTTCTGCAAATTCATCTATACTCAAGGTTTTGATGGAGTCGACAGGCCTTCCCTCTGACTTCCATTGTCTGACACCTCCCTTTAGATAGCCCATGGCATGATCATACCCAACCCTGGCAAGACGAATGATCACTTCTTCTTCGCGTCCTTCATCAGCCACAAACAGGATATTCTGTCGAATATCCTTTACCAAGGTTCCCACCCACACAGCAAAACTACCGTCGATGCCAATATTAATACTACCAGGAATAAACTCTCGACCGAAATCTTCGGGTCTTCTTGTGTCTAGAATCAGTGCATTCTTCTCTTCCAAAAGCAATTCAAATTCCAATACACTTAATGCCTTGTTACCACGATCAAAAACAGTGTTCATTTCTTCACCACCTCCAATATTCATCAGTACATTCTGTGGAAAATATATCGGAGGCATTGTGAGCCCTTGTAAAAGCTCTGTTATAAAACTCTTTTTGTCCAATCCTGGACGAAAAGCCCAGTTGGTTTTCTTTTGATGCCCCAGCGTATCCCATGTCTCCGAACTTAAATTCTTGCCGCAGGCGCTTCCTGCTCCATGTGCCGGGTATACAATAAGATCATCTTCAAGAGGCATGATCTTACTTTGCAGTGAATCAAATAGATGCCCGGCCAGTTTCTCCTGATTTAACGACGCATTTACGTGCTGTGCCAAGTCCGGTCTTCCAACATCTCCAATAAATAATGTATCTCCTGTGAAAATAGCTTTTTTAGCCCCGGTCTCATCCGACAAAAGGTAACAGCTGCTTTCCATTGTATGGCCTGGTGTATGAATGAGCTTAATCTCAATATCACCCAGGTTAAATACTTGCCCGTCTTCGGCAATGATCGCATCGAAACCTGTCTTAACCTGTGTAGGACCGTATACTATCTTGGCTCCGGTTCTCTTGGCCAGTTCTACATGCCCGGATACAAAATCTGCGTGAAAGTGCGTTTCAAAAATGTATTTAATGGTCGTTCCACGTTCTTTTGACATCCTGACATAATCATCAACCTCCCGCAAGGGATCGATAATGGCAGCTTCTTGACCACTTTCAATATAATAAGCTCCTTGTGCAAGGCAACCGGTATAAATCTGCTCAATTTTCATTTGTTCAATTTCGGTGTAAAAGTAAGACGAACAGCCCTACATATTTTGTTACCAATGTTACAGTTCGTACCTACTTTGGTTTAGAATTTTCGTCATTTTTTCTGGTAGATAACCCAAATGGCAAATAAGCGGGACAAAAACCAAGAAAACTTGTTATAACAAAGAGAATTGCAATTATGCCCAAGATAATTGCCAGTGTACCACTTATAATATTGGTATAAAAGAGTATGCCAATTAGCACAGCACCTGCCAAACGAATAAGCTTGTCAATAAAACCCATGTTTTTAATCATAATAACTTCATTTTAATTGTGATTAATAAGGCAAAGTTATTACTGCGTAAGAAGGCTGACTGTAACTTATGTTACAATCCCTTCAAAAGTTTAATTTGATTGCGATACAGCAACACCTTTTTATCTTCTTCGAGCTTTTTTAGTAGTCTGCTGATGACTACACGTGAACTTGCCAGCTCTTGGGCGATCTCCTCGTGGGACAAATTGACTAATGATGAGCCGGTAATACGTGACTTCTCCTTAAGAAACGCCACCAACCGTTCGTCGAGCTTCTGAAATGCCAGCTGGTCAATCGTTTGAAGAAGCTCATTAAACCGATTGCGAATAGTTCTCATTACAAAACTTTTCCAAGTAGGGTACTTAACCAGCCATTCATCCATAACACCGATCGGAATGGCTAAAAGCTCAGATTCAGTCTCCGCTGTTGCTCTAATTTCACTCGGGTATTGCTGCATGCAACACGTAAAAGTCATGGCGCAAGATTCACTTGCTGTAACATAGTATAGGAGTAATTCGCGACCCTCTTCATTCTCCCTGGTCACCTTTAGAATTCCACTGATCAAAAGCGGTATTGTGCGTACTGTTTGACCTATATCAATGATTACTTCGCCTTCCTTCACCTGCAGGAAGCGCCCGTTTGCCAGAATTGCCTGAATTAGCGCAGGTTCAAATGTGGAACGGTAGATTTCAGGGAAATTCATGGAGGCAAATATAAAATCTTAATCTCAGAATAATGTCTTGTTAATCTGTTATTACTTAGTGATCTCAAGTTGCAAATTAAAACGTCAAATGCTATAGTCAAATTGCCAATTAACTAACTTTGTAATATGTCAGCTCCAATAGCCAATAGCATGATTTGGGTGGATTCGGTTACGACCGGGCTTAATGAAGCTATTCCCTCAGATGATTTATATTTTTCTTTTTGCAGGTATTCAGATAGCCAGCAATTAATCGTCAGAATATTTAAAAACCAACCCGGGGAAAGTTTTGAAATAAAAATTTCAAATATTCCCTCAACTGCTCCGATTGGAATGATCACTGATCTATACGAGTCGATCAGTATATCCTGGGATACCTTGATCTGGCCAGCTGGATTTTACAATATAAAATTATTTAATGCCTTTCGTGAATTCAATTTGAATTGCACTAAAGAATTGCTTCCTAAAAATCTGGTCTCCGCAAATTATTTTTCAGAACCGATATGGCCTAGTCAGTTTCAATTCTACTTGAGGAATAAACAAATGTGGCTTACTCAAAATGATCCTCACGAACCTGATCCTGGACATGATCTCTTGCCAGATTCAATTAATTTTACCGAGGCTGAGCGAAAAATCAGAAGTCAAGGTCTAAAAATGATTGTTGATTCATTTGCAGCTTCAGCTGGAAATACCAAAAAAGAACCTGTAATTAAATTTCGTGAAATGGGCCGCGAAGGAATAATAGTTTATAGAGACGGCCCGGTTGAACTTGAATTCCCATACGAATTTGGCGGTGGAAAAGTACAACTTATTGTCAACATTCCAACACCTGAAATATGGGAATCCAAGACATCATTAAAATTGGAGGAACGCCGAAGAACACTGCTATGGATTGCCACTGCAATAAAAAAATACAAAGCCCCTAGTTGGCGCTTTGAAATCAATGACAATGAAATTTTGTTCTATAAATCAGATTCATTCTGATCAGATCCTTTCAAATATATTACGATCGGACAAGCGATAAACATTCGTCCTCCGCTTCCATCGATTCATTTCTCGTCTTTGTGTTGTAATCGCGATATTTTCACCAATTATCGCTGTTCCGATCCGCGCGTCAGCATGTTCTAATGATTCATAGAATAGAACCTCCCAGTAGACCATCTTATTCGAAGATGAATATTGAACCATCATAGCAGTTCGCTCTTCTTTCTTTGTTTTTATTAGAATGAGTACTTTGCCAGCTTCGTTGTAATACAAAGTATCTACAATATAATAGTTTGCGCTATTAAAATCAATGCTGTCTTGAAAATCAGCAATTGATAATTCACTTAATTCTTTTCCCCGAATTGGAAGATGGGTCTTGGTCTTTTGACTTACCCAAGCTGAATCTATCAGAATAGTGTCATTCACTGGTGTTATTGTGGCAGATTCCATTTCACAACGCACTTGAGCAATTTTCCATCCGTCAGCCTCTTTTAACAAAATGAATTTCCTTATCAACGGAGAATTAAATGATAATCCTTCCAGACTGACTTCTACAGAATCATTCCTAATGTAATCAATCTTTACAGGACTTTGAGTCCAATATTGAATATCCCACTCCTGGGCACAAAACAATGGATCGCCATCCATGCAAGATGGAACATCCTGATTACTTTCTCTTTGCCAAAGTCGCTCACACTTCAGGTACATTTCGCTTTGTTGCTGAATCAGTTGATGACTTACAAATTGACATTTTGCCAATTTTCGAAGATATGCATCCATCCTTGCTCTCGACAATCTATAATGCACGCCATCGTCCTCAACAAAATCTACTCTAGACTGACTATCTTCGACAAAATGGCTATACCATTCGTAGAAGCCATGAATGCATCTTGCAATCTCCAGACTGTCTGATTGAATAACTTGTTGGGATGCTAATCCTTCAGTCCCATTTTTGCACATCCACGAAGTAGACAATACTGCACAAAAAACAAACTGTACGATCTTTGAATTGAAAAATGCGTAATCTAAATATTTTTTTTGAGCCATTGGTCAATCAAATTTAATGCGCTAAACTTAACTTTCTTATATTCTACCGGAGTATTCATGATAATGGCATCTCTGAGCCCTATAATGAAGGGTCTGAACTCTTGCTTGTGTGTCTTGAAATGAAATTCTATAGATTCAAGCATCAGTCCGATATTAAGGTGATCCAGACTCCACGTCTGATAATTGTTAGTTTCTTTTAAAAATTCGGTGGCATCAACGGTCAGAGCGATGATGCTTTGTCTGAAAGCATCTGTGAATTTCTCAGGATGATCCAAAGGATTACCACTCAGATAATAATAGGCATCGGTATAATTTTGACGATCCTCAAGCACTGCAAGGATTTCATTTTCCCATTCAGGTCGCTCCTTGATCTTGAGCATCGCACTGTCATGAATATCCTGAGGTCGCAACACAAATGAAAAACTCAAAAGGCCTTGTATGTTTTTATCCCTTTGGTAATTCCTAATTTCCTCAAGGTTTTTTAAATGATACTTATCCTCAATAGCTTTATTTTCCTTGACTCTTCCAATAGAAATAATATGCTGATCGCGCAACCATCCCGCTGCCAGTAACACCGAAAACAACATACAAATCCCAAAATCAATCTTTACCAGTCCTTTTACCCAAATAGCTGGGTTATCAGGTGCTTTAATTAAAAAATAAAAAGGTATCATTACAGCGATGGAAAGCCAAAGATGAACCCCGGTCCTAGAAAATATTTTAAGGACTTCAGGATATCCTGATTCAGCATACCACTCCGTGCTGAATATTCCTGTGAAAAAAATAGTAAGCAATAAAGTGATGCAAGCAAGTATTATAATTAAAGCTCTTGAGCCTGCCTGAGGGTAGACCCAAGTAAAACATCCCTTGAAGGACATGGAAATAACGAGTACAATGACCGCTAGTGAGACCATCATACCAAGAATGAACAAAAGCCAGGCTTGCCCTACAGCCCTGTCGCCACCCATTGGGGTGAAAGTAAAAATATTATAAGAATTGAAGGCCATCAAGAGCAAGGTTATCACATAAAATATCATCATAATTTATTTTTTAGTTTAAGCCAAAAGGATTCTCCCTGCTTAATTGCAAGTTGTATATACCCTCCTCCCCAACATACACCTCTCCGATCACAGTTCCAGTCTTTTTCCTTTTGGGGTCATAATAGGAAAAAGCCAGTTTACTCCCAGGCCGTCCCTCAAGAGACTGATACTGGTAAGTATTATCCCATTCGGGCTTAAAACCCAATTTATTCTCTGCCCACCCAATTGCAGCCGGACGATACTGCTCAATCCACCGGAGTAACAAATCGCATTCCGCATTAAATTCCCATTTCAATTGATTACCTACATTTGAATTATAAATATCATTGACTTCTGAGATTAAAATGAATTTTCTTTGCAGCATACTATTATCTGCGTACCAGTGATACATTGTAATAATTTCTTGCGTCTGATTAAAATCATCATCTTCCATAACAACTAACCTGATAGGATAACTTTTTAATTGCTTCCCGCTC
The DNA here is from genome assembly GCA_046329325.1 of Saprospiraceae bacterium. GTDB lineage: Bacteria > Bacteroidota > Bacteroidia > Chitinophagales > Saprospiraceae > Vicinibacter. The sequence continues at coordinate 2,338,819 of JAXLUU010000001.1, read as the reverse complement.
CTCAACCCACTCCATATTTTCTGAATGTAGTTATTGCTATCTTTTATTATTCTAACTCCGCTTAAAATAAGGTATATATAACCTTTACAATATCCAACATGACATAAAAATTCGGAAGATTGGTCCAGAATTTTACGCAGCCCTCTTAGGTCTTCCAGTATTTGCTTTTGCTCGCTGGCATTATCCTCGAACATTTCCCTTGTCCACCCAAAATTTGGAAGTCTCTTGTCACCTTCCACCCTAATCTGCAGTAATGAATCCTTTTTATCCTGTAGAATAACGCTAAATTTTGAAAAACTTAAATTGCTGAATGGATTCTCCATACTGTTCTCCACGATAATCCACCGATCATTCTGATTTTTTTTAATCCATTCTTTCCAATTGGATTTTCCTGACTCCGCTCCTCGACACCTTGAGAGGATCAATACAACTATGAGCACAAAAAAGATGAATATAGCCGTGTACTGCATTTAATTGCTATTTATTTCTCAACTTATTAATTAGGTTTAGCAGTTCTTTTCTCGCATTAGCAGCCAATATCCACTTTAACAATCGAGACCCTATGCCTCGAATAGTTCTTCCGGCATGATGCCTTTCCCGTAGATCGGATGAAATAATACGACTGATGAAATCAAGAAGTTCCATTTTATAAGCCCATAGCGTGCGGCTACGATAATTTGTAAGAAGCCAAAGCTCAGCATGGAAAAAAGGATTGATGGCTTTCCCGAATCTAAGGATGAATCCATTCTTTTGGGCTGGACTTTGTCTCCTTTCAATAGGTTCTAATCGCCGCGAAAATCCGCAGTACTTGTAACTAAGGCCAAGACCTTCGTTTTTTGCTTTGAATTCCTGGAAGTTGCCGCTGGAAACCAATGCCAATTGACTACAACTAGGACATACTACCAAAATCTCCCTGACGAATTCATTTAGGGCTACAGGATATGAATCAAAAGTACGTTTCATACTGTCAATTGGCAGACCTCAGGAAGTATGAATGAGCTAACTTCAAGCAAATGAACGCTGGTCCTGATTTAAGTTTCATTAGGCATTTATATACCGAACTCCAATGGATAATAGTTCGTCGTATAAAACGTAATTTTTTGTATCATTGATGACGTTTGCGAGTAAAGGTAAGAACTTCTAATCATTATTCTAGTGCTTCAGGTACATGCATTTCTTCAGAATTAAGACTTTGATTGGGTTGCAATTATAATACAATGGATATAAGGATTTTATTGATTCCGAATTAGATTACCTTTAATATAAACTGGATCCAAAGATGCATAATTTATTAAATCCTGGAATCCGCCAATAAAATTGAATATTCTTAAGTTCGTTAAAACTTTTAAAATGGGCTTCTATCCGTTATAAAACGTTTATATACGAATAAAAACGTTCTGCTGACGGATCCTAAGAGCATACCTCCCCAAATTTGCTACGTCAACCGTCAGAAGACGGAATAATTAACTCACTTTAATCATGTATAATGAAAAATTTATTTAACACTGTTCAACTTATCGGACACCTAGGTCAAAAACCTGAAATTTTTACCCTCGAAACAGGACGAATGGTCGCTCGTGTTAGCTTGGCGACGAATGAACAATATTACTCTTCCAGTGGAGAGAAAGTAAACAACACTTCCTGGCATAATCTTGTGGCATGGGACAAAAAAGCTAATTTTCTCGAAAAGTATTTCGCAAAAGGCAACCGCGTACTCGTACATGGAAGGATTGCAACGCGTCAGTATGAAGATAAGAATGGTATTAAGCGCAATGTTACTGAGGTCATCGTAAGCGACCTAATGAAATTTGATAAATCCGAAGTGGAATACTGACTTGATATCATAATTCCTTGTGTATTGTAACTTTTTGCTCAAGGAAACTGAAAAGCTAATTTATACTATGAAATCCATTACTTTATTGAAGTATGATGATATGAGTCCTTGCCAAAAGCTTGAGCCATCTTACAGTCAGGTGCTGAAACCGGAATTTCTGATGAAAGCATACACTTTGGAAATCACTTATTAAGTATTAAACCCAAAAGATTTGTGTCGTTTATGATTCAATTAGAGTTTAAAAAAAGAATGTCATCAGATGATAATTACAGAAATAAGCAAATGACGTATTTTCATGTGGCACCAAAAAAATAAACTTAGTAATATTTATCCTTATATTTACGTATGAAATTTACGAAAATTGTCTTCGCTGCGGTGTTGCTGCTGGTATTACCTGAATGTGCCAGATCACAGATCCTTTGGGATCAGAATTTAAATTTGGCTCCCAGCCAGTATGGCAACAATCATCCCCGGATTGTCATCAACCGCAGTGGAGACCCCGTTGTTGTATGGGGAAGATCTTCAGACGGTGCGGTATTTTGTAGCACATGGGAAATGAATCAATTTACTACACCACAAAAACTGAATGGTTCTATACCGATGGCCACGGCCTCATGGATGGGACCTGACATAGCAGCATATGGAGATACGATCTATGTTGTAATGAAGCAGACTCCGGAAGATAATATTAACAGTCATCTATGGATTGTGGCATCATTTAACGGGGGGAAAAGCTTTAATGCCCCGGCAAGAATTGAGTCAATCTCAGACAGTATTTCGAGGTTTCCAACAGTCTGTACGGATAGCCAGGGTCAGCCAATTGTCGCGTTTATGAAATTTAGCCCGGGATTTACCGAATCCAGATGGGCAGTTTGCAGATCAGATGATTATGGGGTAAGTTTTAATAAAGATATTAAAGCCAGTGGCTGGGGTAATTCAACCGCGATATGCGATTGCTGTCCTGCTTCCATAGCTTGCAAGGATAATGTTTGTATCTTATTATACCGAGATAATAACCGCAACATCAGAGATAGCTGGGCCGCATTCAGTTACGACGATGGCAAGTCGTTTGTTAAAGGGACTAACATCGACAATAACCGGTGGAATATCAATAGCTGTCCAGCCAGTGGACCCGATGGAGCAATTCTTGATCAGTCATTATTAGCCACCTTTATGAATGGCTCAACAGGTAAATCTTTGGCCTATTGGAGCCTGTCCGATATACCAACTTCATCTTTCAAAACTGCAACCAGACTTCCTGCCTCATCTGGCTCCATTCTCAGTCAGAATTTTCCACGAATAGATGCATATGGTCAGGCTGTAGCAATGGTATGGAGAGAAGATGTGATCACCGGCACACAGCTTATGATGCAATTTAGTCCTGATTACAAAAAAACCGGCTTAAAGATGGATACTGTTGACCTGAAAGACAATACTGCTAGTGATATCGCGCTGAGTAAGGACAGGATTTTTGTTGTTTGGCAGGATGACAACTCAAGAACCATCAAATACAGGTCAGCAAAATACGAGAATGTATTATCCTCTTCCAATTACGACAAAATCTTTTTTTCTATATCGCCCAGTCCCATCACAGATTTCTTACATGTTCGGTCTGAAATTTATCCAGCATCGATAGAAGTATTTGATGCAACGGGAAGTCTTCGGTTAATGAAATTTCTATTTAATGATGAAGTTATTTCCACGGCATTATGGCCTACAGGTACATACCTGGCACGATTGACTGCAGCTGGAAAAACTGCTGCTGCAAAAATAATTAAGTTGCAATAACTGCGGTGAAAACCATTAAAATTCAATGTGTAAATTGGATTGAATGAGATTGAATTGCTATTCTCAGATATTAGTATAACATTATACGTATTCGATGAAATTGAAGATATACACGTTTCAATTAACATTAGTATTTCTGCTTTCGAGTTGGCTATTAAGCTCAACGACTGATCCATTTCATCTGCTTATTTTGGAAAAATAAACACAAATGCCGTTTATATTTTTAAACTGAAAAAGTGTATTGAATTCTCTTGAGCGTTTCTAAATTGATCAACAGATCCTCCAGTGGAACCTCCATATCGAACAAACCTCAACCGGCTATAAATAGGATATACATTTTGCACCAGATAGACTGTCTTAATTGTTCTGCCAAACCCAATCAAATGCCCCTCTTCAGAAATGTTGCCGTAAAACTTTGACAGATATAAATAACAAGCAGAGTCCTCTGGCCAGTATCAGAAATCACTCATTATCCACTGGCCATAACACTAACTCTGGACTTCTCAATATTCTCAATGATTTACACTTTTTCTGTGAGGGAAAAATTTATTATAATCCACAAAATAATTGACTTTAATCGTTACCTGATTTAATTTTGGTCCTGAAAGCGTTTGTTGGAGGTTGTTCCAATACCGCCCATTTCTGATATCAGATACTCCGGCTCCGTATTGATCTGTAGCGTTCTTCCAGATCAGATTAACAAAACTTCCTGGTGCAAACTGCCAGGCTAACAGAAAATCCAGATTAAAGTAATTTTGATTTACATCAGAAACTTTCACATAATCATTGTCTTCCTTTAAAATTCCATTCTCCTGCAATTGGTAGAAGCGTGAATACCAAATCTTAATCCAATAATGACGTAGATTGGCAGATAGACTGATGTAAGGTGAAAGGTTCAAATTGAAAATAATATTATTGGTTCTGGACAAAGCCTGACGTTGTCCAAAACTGCCATCTCCCTGTACAAAGTTATATGCACGGGCATTCCAGGTTCTGCTCAGACTAAAATTTGTCTCGACATTGAACCTGCTGCTAAATCTGAATATGGGTCCGAAACCCATGTCAACGATCTTTTCATTCCAGCTGGGTACTACGAGCATGGCAGTATACGCATAACCCCTGATTCGCTTTCTGGGATCCAATCCGGTCTGTATTCCACCCAGCCAGTTTTCAGGCATTACAAATAGTTTACCATTCTCGCGGGCCTCATAAAAATCATTAACGTATGGTGAATACTTAATCCATGAATTAATAGTCCACTGATTCTTAAGCTTGGCCCAGCTACCACCTTCAATCAGAAAATTCTGATAAGTTCTCGGTACATCTCTTTGAAAATAATTTAGACCCAACCAACTATTATACTGTAATGTCAGTTTTCCAGGCCTGTAATTATTATAACTGAAACTTGCGGTATTTGAAATATAATTGCGCTCCTGCACATATCCGAGATCGGATGGATCCCAACGGCTATCAACAATATTTTGTTGCAGAGACCAGTTCCAGCTGCCATTGACCTTAGAGATGCCCCAATCCGCATTGAAGCCCGGACTACTCTTTGAATTCTGAATCACCGCACTCATCCTGGCATTCAGGTTTAATCGGTAGGTGTTTTTTGGATCCTGCAATTGATAGAGCAATCCGCTGACGCTGGCATCTGGTGCATTTCCGGATCTTAGCGTACTCGTCTGAATATAACTTAAATACGAATTGTTAGGAAATATCTGGTCAATAACGCTGACATTAAAATTTGTCAGCTCAGAAGTTTTCACATAACGCACATCACCACTGAGTGTATCTTTAATTTTGGCCATGGCTGGTGCTGTTACAGCATTTAAAATACCTAGACCAAAGTTACTCCTGGTCCTTCCGGTAAATTTTATTGCATTGATCAATTGGGTTTCGGTCGGATTATTTTCGACAATCTCGTTACTCCTAAGTTCCTGATTCGCGCGGTTATAATCTGTCGGTTGACCTCCAATTCTACGACTATAAAAAACACCTCCTTTATTAAACAAGTCCGTGCCTTCCGTGAAGAAAGGTCTCCTTTCTTGAAAATACAATTCAAAAGGACTTGTATTCAATCTACGTGAATCTGAAACAACCTGACCAAAATTTGGTATCAGTGTCGCATCCAGAGTAAAATTTTCATTGATTCCCCATTTAACATCTAATCCACCATTTAGCGCAGTACTGCTTTGTGGCTTTCCATGCAGCTCTGAAGATACATCTGTTTGTTGATGACGAAAAAGGCCAGCGACATATGGATAAAACTGCAAACGAACAGGAGGCTTGATATCACGTATACCTTCGAGATCACCCCATTGATTGACGACCCCGTTCACCTGGGGGTTCAATTGAGTCCATGTATCAATTTCAGCCAGACGGTTGATTGATCGCGCAAACTGCAGCCCAAAAGTATGTTCATCTTTCCTTGGAAAACGAATATTATAAAACGGGATTCTGATCTCTGCATACCATCCATCTTCCGCAACACGACATCTTGATTCCCAGACTGCATCCCAGCTGTGGTCACTCGCGTGATTAATAATCCGGACATCCGATTGTGCACCGCTTGCCCCAACGATAAATCGATAACCATTCTGATTGTCATTGTATGGATCAATGCTACATGTAAAATAATCCGTAGCAGCAAATTCGACAGCATCTCTCGGACTCATCTCCTGACGGATCTCTCCTGGGTGATCAAACATTTTAGCAAAAATATAAATGGCGGAATTGTCATAAAGCATCCTTACTTGTGTACGAAGACTGGCTTGGCCAAGCGGCTTTGGCTCAAATTGAATAAAATGATCCGCAGTGTCGGCAACAAGCCAAGAATCCTCTTTGTCGAATCCGTCAATATGAATATTTTGCGTCGTACGACATGCATGATAACACTTTGCGGTAGACATAATTTCATCAAGCGTCTGGGATACAGCTATCCTTACAACGAGGAAAAGTAGAATGAAAAGAAGGTATTTTATTTTCAAGAATTGCTTAATTAATATGAAATAATTCAATTTTTCGATTTCATTAAAAACCCGCAGGCAATAAATATCCCCAATAAAATACAGTTGTATTTTATTAACCCAGTGCTTTGCGAGCATCAGAACCGCACTACAAATTTGTTAATGATCTCAATCAGGTTTGTTGGCCTGCGTCGCAGAAAATTAATCCGGAGTAATTTTTCCAGCGAATATTTTGATCAAATACAAGGTACTGATCGCAGGTGCTTACTCTTTATTTTTAGGAATAAAAACAAGACTAACCGGTCGGTTGCCTTCTAACTTCTTTCCTTCCACTTTTTCATATACCTGAAGATAGTTTTTGAAGAGCGAAGGATCAACTGTCTTGTTATTGATCAACATGTAGTTGTTCCACAAAAGAACATGTAATTCATCATTCTGAATGAAGCCGTCTTTCTGCAATTGATTCATTATTTCGATTCTCAATTGATGAATATTGACTACAGCGGGGGCATCACATGTACCAGGAACACTGCCTTCTATAGTCTGAGACAGCACATTCTGAGTCATATCGGATGTGAGCATTGTCCGCTTCATATTCAAACCATATTTGTCGTTATCTTTTGAAGACAAGGCAGATAGGCCGGCAGGTATAATTGTAGGTATACCTGTCGAACCGTACCGCCTGCCCGGCAAAATCTCAGCTTCCTGCGCATTTTCCGGCACTATGGCAGCCTGCATTTCTGCTTGCTTCTGCGCCTGCCTGTTAGATTCTATTATTTCATGAATAATTTTACTGAACTTTTCAAAATTGATGCGGTCCTGCTCAACTCCGTTAATTTTGAAATGAACAACATAATTGTTTAAAACCTCCAGACTAGCCTGAAAAAGATCTGCTTCGAGATGATATATCCCATTCTTAATAAATCCGGCAATAACGAATGAATCCAATTCTCCTTTTTCGTTCTCATACTTAATATAAGTGTGCATCATCGCGGACTCACTCATTTGTTTTTGATAGAACGAATTATCCTGTTGCTTACCCACCGCCGACATGGTCGCGATGGTGGTGCAGATAAAAATAAATGAAAGGATAAGCAGCGCACTCAGCTTTTCCCTAAAAGTTTGCTTACGGTCTCCAGGGTCCAACAATCTTTGAACCCTGCTATACAGCGCACCACGGTGGTGTCCGCTTATTGCAAGACTCAAATACCCTGAGTTTACAAATGCCATCTCCTGTACTCTGACCAATGACCTTGCATAGGACATTGGGTCTCCACAGATACCTATCGCGAGATCATCACAGCAATTTTCGCGTTCGGTGCGTATCTGCCCACTGAGCCACCAAAACGCCGGGTGAAAGTAGAAAATAGCTTCTGCCACGGCGTGAATGATATTGATCAGAAAATCATGTCTGCGAATGTGTGCCATTTCGTGTGCAAGAATTGCTTCTACTTCCTCAGGCTGCAAGTGATTGATCGCCCCAAGTGGGAATAATATCATTGGCTTGAGATGTCCAATCACCATAGGCACGCGGACAAGTGCTGATTCCATCAGGCCGATCGTGCGAATTATGCCCAATCTTTGCTGAATGTTCTGCATTAAATCCTGCCAGTACTCATCCGCCGGAAAATTCATCCGATTCCTTAGGTAATATACATAACTGAGTCCTCCAAGCAGACGAATGGTAAACAAGACAGCACCAATGAACCAAAATATTGCGATCAGTTCAAGATGTTGTGAACAGTATTCCCTGACGCTCTGCAATGTCATTGAATTGAAATGTTCAACTCCGGTATTAAAAGATGCAGTGGAATTTCCAGGTAGCGTTGTAGAAGTAACTTTGCTTACTGTATTAGATCCAACCTGGGATGATGTGTATCCAGACCAATAATACATAAAAGTTATTGCTGAGCTGATCATGATTGCCAATATTGCAAAAACGCTCACCAGATACCTTGATTGGGTCTTTTTCACAAATCCCAACAGCAATATCGCCGCCAGGATTGCGACCGCGAGAACTTGCCAAAGCGATTGCAGGATCATCCATCCCAAAGCGTAACTCAGTCTACCGTCAAATAGTGATGTTAGATTTTCCATGCCATTTAGTTTGAGTTAGAGTTGGATTTTTCTTCTTCGATACGCCGGATCATTTTCTTGATCTCCTCAAGTTCCTCTGCAGAGGTTTTCCCGTGCCCTAATGCCTGAATGACGAGTGATGCCGCCGAACCGCGGTATGCGGCATCCACAAATTCATTGAGCAACTTTTGCTGGGTCTCCTGTTGGGGCGATGAGGGACGATAGATATGGATACGATCTTGTATCACGCGATCAAGAAAACCCTTATCTAGCATATTCTGCATAATCTTGAGCGTTGTAGTATAACCTGTTCCGGGTTTTATCTTGTTGATTTCGTCGTTGACGAAACGCACCGACTGAGGTCCAAACTGCCAAAGTATCTGAAGTATCTCCAGCTCGGAAGCTGTCGGTACCTTCTCCTGATTTTCTACTTTCATTGGAGCATTACGATTTTTGTCGTAGCAAAGATATGACTACATTCTGAAATAGTGCTAAATTATTACGATTTTTTTCGTAGCTAAATTACTAATATAATTTACTTTATTTCAATTACTTATGAATAATAATAAATTATATTTAAAAAAACAGCTCCTAAATCTGCAAATTCTTACTCTGCAATCACCAGTGACTCTGTCCTTTGTGAATCGGTTTGTTGCAGGTAGACATAATAATTACCAGGTGCAAATCCTTCATTTTCCAGACCAAAACGGTGCTCACCAGCTTCAAGTTTTCCTTCGAAAATAGTCTTCACAAAACGCCCTTCCGGATCTATCAGGTGCAGACGGGTGTACCCATTCGGAATCGTAACGCTTAATTCTGTTCGTTCAACCATTGGATTGGGCAAAATGGTTAACTTTAATTTTTCCTGATTTTGGTGATAATCTTCAATACCCGTCGAACTGCAATTATTATTGACAATAGGCAGCGCCTGGAAGTTTTTGAATAATATATTATTCCTTTCTGAATCAGGAACACAGAACCAGTCTTTTAATATGGAAGAATACACCGAACGAAAATCAAATTGCATAGCCACGTTATCATTGACCGAAAGGTTCGAAGGTATATCAGGATTTTTACCAATGATGCCCGTCTGAACCTGTGATCCCATGACGAACATTGGAGCGGCCACGCCATGGTCCGTTCCTTTGCTGCTATTGGATTTTATGCGTCGACCAAACTCGGAAAAAGTCATGGACAATACCCTTTTATCCAATTTGAGGGCCTCGAGGTCTTTCTGAAATGAATACACCGCATCCGAAAGGACTTGTAATAACTGTGCATGCGCACCTACGGTATTATCTGTGGCATCCACCTGATCTGAATGGGTATCAAACCCGTAGACCTGAACAAGGTATAACCTGGTTTGTAATCCACCTTTGATCAACCTTGCTACCGCTTTCAGAACATCACCCAAATAATTAGTTGCCGGGTAATTGCCAACATTATTGCCTTTTACATAGGCTTCAACGATCTTGTCTGCATAGCCCTTGGACTGACGCGCAATATTCCGGATGTAAGCCACTTCTCTTCCTCTGTAATCATTGCCAGGGGTATCATTCACACCAGCCGGCCATTCCTTAAAGATGTCTGGATTCGAAACATTCATCGACATAGGGGCATTGGGCCCAAGAAACATTAAAGGTAGATTCGCTCCGATCTGAAGTGCCAACGGGTCAGGGTTTTTACTGTTGGGATAACCAATAGGGAATCCCGGATATTCTTCTGCAAGATAACGGCCAGCCCAACCTGTGCTGATATAACGGTCAGAATCGCTGGCAGATGTCCAAATATCAGTAGCTCGAAAGTGACTGAAGTCAGGATTGGGATAACTGACACCCTGGATAATATTAACCTTACCCTCATTGTACAATTTCTGAATTCCCGACATCGAAGGATGCAAGCCACTCTTGTTATTTCCATTCAGCGCCAGTACTTTGTTTTGAGGAATGGCGATATTGCTTCGCGCGGCATTGTATGCTGCATAATTATCCAATGGAATGACCGTATTCATTCCGTCATTTCCTCCGCCGAGATATATTACGACGAGTACATGATCGGTATCTACCTGAGGTTGAAGCAAAGTCCTGAGCCAGCTCTCAGGCTCAGGTGTATGCACAGGCATACCATTGATCATGGCGGGTGCAAGAATACTGCCGGCTGCGCTGGTCTTTATAAATTGACGACGTTTCATTTTCTGATTTTGAAGCGTTATGATAAATGATATTCTGCCTGACTGACGATCTCTGAATATAAAGCATTGAGTCGCTGCATTACAGCACTCCTGTAATTTGGATCATTTGGATTGGCCAGGAACCCCGTCCAGATGGTGGTCCAGTAACTCTCATCGGGTAAACCAGAGATCAAAAATGATTTGAGGTAATCCAACGAAGTCACAGACAGTGGATAATTGTACAGTAACTCAACTGCTTCCTGAACCAACAGACTTGCATCCGAAGGATCTTTTAATGACTTTGTAAAAATCGTAGGATCAGTATAGTATTTGATCCCGTTGACATCAAGTCCCGCTTCTGAGAATAAAGTGGCTGCGACATTGTTACGGCTGGCCAGCGTATCCGAATTGATCCAGATCTCGTGATACTGCGGTTTTTGATACCAGGGCTGATACCCGGACACGACCGGCGGATCAGCCAGATTGAGCCCCTGATAAGCTGATAAAATAGTTATGCCGGCCCATCCGAAATACTGCTGCTGAATGTTGCTGCCATCGGGCAGCGCAACCGAAAACTCTTTAAGTAATCCTACCGCATAATCCAAAGGATTCTTAATGACGCAACCAAGATTGGCCTGATCATAGAAATGTTCGGACCGCAATAACGTATCAATGACACTCCGGATATTGTAACCACTGTTGCGCAACTGATCCGCCAGAGGCCTGATCACATTTTGTTCCGCATCACTGCTGATCTCATAATACACAAAAAACTGATACAGCTTCCTGCACAAAAATCGTGCACATTCCGTATTTGAAGTCAGCATCGTCAGCATTTCATCCAGTTCGCTCTCTCCAAGAATTGCTGGTCTTGCAGCGATACTTTTGTTTCCATAGAAAGAGGAAAAGTCTTTTTTGTTGGCATCATGCATGGTACTGTCAAAATAGTATCCGATCGGATTCACCAATGGATTGATCCTGTAACCTGTCAATACCCTGGCTGCCGCTTTCACATCATCCTCTGTGTAATGCGAATCAATCCCTTTACCGATGGCAAATAATTCTTGTAATTCACGTCCATAATTTTCATCCGGAGCTGTTGCACTGTTTTTTTGTCCGTTGAGATAATACAACATCGTGGGATCTACACTTACCGCGCGAAGCATTTTAGTAAATGAGCCAAGACAATTGTCTCTCAGTAATTTGTAATAATAATAGACGGGTTGGGCCACCGGAATCTGATCCAGTTCGATGGCAAAGTGGTTGAACCAAAACAGCGTCATCTTCTCCACAATCGTCCTTTTCTGGTTGATGATATTGCCGGTCCACCACATTTTCAAACTGTCCTTTCTGGATTGATAATACTGTGCGGGGATTTGTGTAAGTACTGGTGCGTTGACCCATGTCTGACCATATGCTGTCGTCGGATCCGGATCTGCAGTAGTGCTGTACATATTGAGCGGGGGAGATGGTATGGGATCCAATCCATCATTGAGCAATCCGGTTACAGAGGCCGACATCCCCTGCGAAAGTGCCCAATCAAGGTCATTCTTCCGGACGCCAAACATGGTTCTTCGCAACAGATGCATGGCCTGGGTCCTTGTCCATGGACCGGTATATGGATTCAGGCCTGATTGTGGTGGTGCTACCATTGATCTTGAACGGACACCTGCCTGAATAAAATCTCTTCTTTCCATGTTGAAATTATTGAGCACAAAGTTAACGGCTATCCGCAAATTTTATTTGTTTTTTTCGAAGTCTAAAAATATATAAACTTTAATTAGTACTTTTTTAATAATTCGGTAACATCTATACTTAAAGTAAAATTTTGAAAATAATTTGTACATTTTTTATGCCGCAGAGGTAATTAAAATGAGTTGGGAAATACCGCTCAAATGCTTAACTGATGATGGAGATTAGTTCATTCTCCTCTTTCCAAAGATGCGTGCCACAGGTATGATCAAATTCGTCCATACTATTGCATTTTTATGCCTTCCTTTGCCCGATAATTACTTCATTCTTTGAAGAAATTTAGTTAACTTAATTTCCCTATTTTTACAGCATGGATTCCTTGCGTTTGAGTCTTCTGCAATGGCCCCAGGTCTGGGAAGATCCGGCAAAGACGAGTCGGATCATCGATGAAATACTAGTAGAACTTCCGCCTAGTGATCTCGTCATCCTGCCAGAAATGTGGCCTACAGGATTTAGCATGAATACACAACTTTTTGCAGAAACCATGAATGGGCCTTCTGTTCAGTGGATGAAGGAACGCGCTGCAAGACATCAGGCAGTCATCGCCGGTTCGATGATGATCTTGGAAGAAGGGAATTATTACAACAGGCTGATTTTCGCGCGGCCAGATGGTCATCTCGATACCTATGACAAAAAACATATGTTTGGCCTTGCTGGGGAAGACAGGTATTTCTCACCAGGCAATGAAAAAAAAATCTTTGATTTCAAAGGCTGGAAAATCTGCCCGATGATATGCTATGACCTGAGGTTTCCGGTCTGGTCACGCAATAAAGAAGATTATGATCTGCTGTTGTATGTGGCCCAGTTTCCCCAAAAAAGAAGCTTGGCCTGGAATAGTCTTTTAAAAGCCCGCGCCATTGAAAATGTCGCATATTCGGTTGGCGTCAATGGCCTCGGAACCGACGGTAACGGCATTATTTATCAAGGTGACTCTTCCGTTATTGACTTTGAAGGCAATGTGATACTCCACATGGAGGCTGCCAACGGCATCCGAACCGCTGAAATAAAACGCGCCCCTCTGGAACTATTCAGGCGGGCTTACCCATTTCTGAAAGACCGGGATAAATTTCATATACCTTAATATAACAATTTGTTATATATTAGCGTTTTATTTAATATAATAGATTGTTATGACCTTTGCCATACCCCAATCATGGGCTAAATACTTACTCCTTGCCCTAACCGCCATGTTCTTTACTTCCTGTGCGACAGGGTCTCAGGCTAGCCGCGAGCACAAAGTACAGCGTAAAGACAGCGCTGAAGAAAAATGCCTGCGGCAACAGGTGGTTAATTACGCCCGTTTGTATCTGAATAAACCATACCGAAAAGGCGGAAAGGATCAAAGGGGATTCGATTGCAGCGGTTTTGTAGGCTATGTACTGCGCAATTACAATATTCCCATGGCCGCCTCAGCGCAAGAAATGTACAAGGAAGGTGTTGAGGTAGATATTGAAAAGGTTAAGCCCGGAGATATCGTTTTCTTCGGTGCCCGCAATAGGATGAACCATGTGGGAATTATAACAGAAAGGTCTGGAAAGGCACTCATGATGATACATAGCAGCTCGAGCAGGGGTGTCATTGAAGAAGATATTCACAAATCGGATTATTGGCTAAAACGTCTACAAGGTGTCCACAGTCTGATGAGTTATCCAAGACTAAAGGACACTGCGTCCAAATAAATCTTTTTATTTGCAGTCAAAGTAGTGCTTGAATAAATAGGACTTTATTTGTGCTTTGTCTTATACAAATTTAAACCAAAGGACCCCTCAGTCGTTACATTTGCGTCGAAAACGGAATAATCCTAATCCTCCGGTTTTCTTTTTATTCAGATCATGAAGCACATTATTCTCTTTGGCCCTCCGGGCAGCGGCAAGGGCACGCAGGCACAAAAACTGATTGAAAAATATCGCCTCTATCACATTTCAACGGGCGATCTCTTTCGCGCTGAAATAGCAGCCTCCTCACCGCTCGGACTACAGGCACAGGATTTCATGAACAAAGGCATTCTGGTTCCGGATGAGGTAACCCTTGGAATGTTGCGCAACAAACTCAACAGCCTGAAGGACGTCAACGGAATCATCTATGACGGCTTTCCCAGAACCATTGCACAGGCAGAAGCACTTGACCACATGTTGAATGAAAACAATGAATGCATCAACGCACTGATTTCGCTGGAAGTTACGGATGACGAAATTGTGCACCGCATTATGCTACGCGGACAGACTTCGGGACGTGCCGATGATCTGGATGAAAGCATCATACGCAAACGCATGGATGAATACAGATCGAAAACGTCCAGCGTATTCAACTATTACAAACAAATGAACGTCACGCATCAGGTAAAAGGAATCGGCACTGTGGAGGAGATCTTTGACAACCTCTGTACTGTGATGGATCGTCTTGCGTAATTCCTCAATTTTATTTTTATTTTAATACTTCTTAGCTTTCGCAAATTCATTGCAGGTGCTATACTTAAGGTCAACGAATATACTTCAATAAAGACCGTAAACTATAATCCACTTCAATGTGGTTATTGAATCTTTCTTTGATTTAAAAAGATACCGCAATGACTATGCTGTAACTTACATATGAAGTAATTGACATAAATTTTCTGCACATCAATCGGGTCGATAAATTTTCTGTATAAGTGAGATAACAATGGCAATCTCCCGGCAATCCATTTCAACTAATTACTATCTACACTGATTTGACAATTTCTTTTGAGCTGCTTCTATTTTGCCAGTTGGTTGAAATACATATATATCATCCGTTCGTATGATTTATATTAAAATGTCGAATGGTCTTGTCAGTAAAATAAAATAACGGAATCATGCCTAATTTGACCAGCTTTGGATGTTAAACTTTTCTGCTTTTGTGACGTTCATTTATCCTATTCCATGGCTGAGCAGAATTTTGTTGATTATGTAAAAATTTGTTTTCGCTCCGGTAACGGCGGGGCGGGCAGTAAGCATTTTTTTCGCAGCAAACACAATCCTAAAGGAGGCCCGGACGGTGGCGACGGAGGCCGGGGTGGCCATATTATTCTCAAAGGCAATGCGCAGATGTGGACACTGCTGCATTTGAAATACCGCAAACACATTTATGCAAAAAACGGGGTCAATGGCTCAGAGAATAATTGTACCGGTGCCACCGGCGAAGACATTATTGTAGAGGTCCCGTTGGGCACCGTCGCAATTGATGCAGAGACTGGCACAAAGCATTTTGAAATTACTGAAGACGGTCAGCAGGAAATTCTTCTGGCAGGAGGTCGCGGAGGAAAGGGCAATGCGTTTTTTACAAGCTCAACACAACAAGCTCCAGACTTTGCTCAACCCGGCGAGCCGGGTGAAGAATCCTGGAAAATACTGGAACTCAAAATACTCGCAGATGTCGGTTTGGTAGGCTTCCCCAATGCAGGCAAATCCACACTCCTGTCTGTGATTACTGCGGCCAAACCAGCCATCGGAGATTATGCATTCACCACCGTCGTCCCAAACCTTGGTATTGTCAAATACCGTGAAAACCGGTCCTTTGTCATGGCAGACATACCAGGAATTATTGAAGATGCACATCTCGGCAAAGGATTGGGATTACGTTTTCTCAGACACATCGAACGCAATGCCGTGTTGCTTTTTATGATCCCTTGTGACAGTGCGAATATCAAGAATGATTTTGAAATTTTACGCAACGAACTATGCGCTTTCAACGAAGAATTAGTGCACAAACCGCGGCTGCTCGCCATTACGAAAATGGATATTGCGGAGCCAGAATGGCAGGAACTTATCAAAAATGACTTGCCTAAGGATATACCGTACGTTTTTATCTCGGCAGCAGCACATCGTGGATTGGATGAACTCAAGGACAAATTATGGTCACTTCTTCACAATGAACGGATTGATCACGCCAAATAAAATATGATGGATTCAAAAAATATAAAACAGGCATCTGCTCAATATGAACTGCTGCCAGAAATAAAAAATCGTTGGAGTGCCCGGGCATTCGATGGTTCTTCACTTTCAGTGACCGAATTGAATACGTTGCTCGAAGCTGCTGCATGGGCTCCCAGTGCCAACAATGAACAACCCTGGATTTATTACTATGCGCACCGCAATACTGAAGCGTTCAATTCCTTATGGGATTGTCTCGTGGAAGGTAACCGTCCATGGACTACCCGAGCCGCTGTATTGATGATTGCTTGTATACGAACAACATTTGAACAAACCGGCAAGCATAACGGCTCTGCCGAACACGATCTCGGATTGGCTAATGCGAATCTCCTTACACAAGCGACCGGTATGAATATTTACGGACATATCATGGGAGGGTTTGACCGTACAAAGGCTACAGCACTACTTCAGTTACCGGAAAACATACGACCAATGTATATGATCGCATTGGGAAAACTCGCCTCAGCGGATTCCCTCGAAGAGCCTTTTCGCACGCGTGAAGTGACACCCCGTCACAGGAAATCCTTGTCAGAAATTTCAAGGGAACTCTAATCTAACATCTTGCTTCTCCGGGTTTTGTTCCAGCATCATAAGATGTATCAATTTAGTGTAAAAACTTTTCCTATCAAGTAAACTGAGACTGAATTTTTTGTAATGTGAATAGAACGCCTACTTAAATTGTCAAACGTTGAAATTTCAGAATTTGAAATCTTGTATTTTAACAATAACATTAAAAATTGAAATACACAATGTTCAAATCAGATATAAAATTTAAAGTATTCAAGACGCTGGTTTAGGATGCGCTTATTCTGTATCAAATCGACGCGATATTAATTTTATTAGACAGGAGTGACAATTCGATGCACAATCTCACGCAATGGTTCAATCTTATGCGTATATTCAATGGTTGGTCCCGCACACCATACTTTCTGATAACTGGCAGAGAATGCAGCTTTCTGCAACAGGCTCATACCGCGTTTGTATACAATCATCTTGAGCCATTTTTTAAAACGCTTATTGCGGTGTAGAAATTTTTCAAGCCAGTTTTCCCTGAGACCCATATCACGAACATACGGTGTGTTAATCACAGTACAAGGCACTCCACTGAGTTTGGTGGTGCTGACAATATCATCTGCACCGTAATGCACACATGCATTTTTATACTCCTCAGAGACATCGGATTCTTCACTGGCAATAAAAACACTGCCGATACTGACTCCGCTCACACCTAGTTTAAGTTTGTTGATATAAGAATTATGATCACCTACCCCGCCGGCGCTGATTACCGGGATGGATGGAAACGCTGCGCGCAAAGCAGGGATAAATTCCTCGGCACTGAGATGACCATGATGACCTCCGGCATTGTCTAATACAGCGATGAGTGCATCAGGTTCAAATCGTGCCGCCTTGTGTGCGAATGCCATTTCAGAAACATCACAAAACACTTTCATGCCAGCCGGTCGGCATGCAGTGATTACCTTTTCAGGGCTGCCCAGTGAAGTAATGATAAAAGGCACCTTGTATTGCAGGCATAAATTCAGCTGGTCGTGAAGTTTGTAGTTGGATTTGTTGACGATCAGGTTAACACCGTAACACTTGCCTGTTTTTTGCAGAATGACCAAGGCTTTTTCAAATTCAGCCAGTGTTCTGAAATTCAGTGCCGGGATGCATCCCGCAATACCTGAATCCATCGCCGCCAGCATCATCTTGACATTGGTTACCAAAAACATTGGCGCCATGATGATGGGGTATTTTATTGGCAAAATTTCATTGAGCATCATCATTCCCGTTAGTTTATACGTAGCATCTTTTTTGGGTATCGTTTGCAGGGCGATTTTAATTCTGTGCAGTTTCAGTAATTATTTTTGGCAGCCTCCTACACAACCGTTGCAAAGGTTATTTTTTACTTTTTACTCCTTACTCTTAACTATTGACCACTGACCATTTACTTCTGATCCCGTTCACTGGGTTCACGGAACAGGCTTGCGACACGCGACTCTTGACTCGTGACTCAATACGCCCATTTCAAATACGTACTTCCCCAGGTGAATCCTCCGCCAAATGCTGTCAGAATGATATTGTCCCCTTTCTTCAGTCTGGGTTCCCATTCCCAAAGGCAGAGCGGGAGGGTTCCACTGGTAGTATTTCCAAATTTCTGAATGTTGACCATCACCTTGCTTTTATCAAATTCAAGCATATCCGCAACGCCGTCAATGATACGGATGTTGGCCTGATGAGGCACCAACCATTGAATGTCTGATTTGCTCAGGTGATTACGAGACATGACGTCACGAATCGTATCGACCATACCGTTGATCGCCGATTTAAAAACTGCTTTGCCTTCCTGATAGACGAAGTGCTCGCGGTTTGTGACGGTTTCGATGCTGGGTGGCTTGAGTGAACCGCCTGCTTTCATGTGCAGGTATTTCGCACCGGAGCCGTCGCCATGAAATACGCTGTCGATGATTCCAAATCCATCTTCAGCAGGTTCAAGCATGACTGCACCACCGCCATCCCCAAAGATGATACAGGTGGCGCGATCAGTATAATCTATAATGGAGGACATCATATCGACGCCAATTACGATTACTTTTCGGTGTGTTCCGGCTTCAATAAATTTTGAACCGGTGGTCAGCCCAAACAAAAATCCGCTGCAGGCCGCGCGAATGTCGAAGGCAAAGGCATTCTTGATCCCTACCTTGTCACAAATAATATTGGCGGTGTCCGGAAATACCATATCTCCGGTGACCGTACAGCAGATGACCAGTTCGACTTCATCCGGATGCGTACCTGTCTTCTGCAGCAAGCCTTCTACCATCATCTTGCCCATGTCAGAAGTTGCCTTGCCCGGCTCTTTCATAATATGCCTTTCCTTGATACCGGTCCGTGCCGTGATCCACTCATCATTGGTGTCGACCATCTTCTCAAGCTCGGCGTTGGTTAACACGTAATCCGGGATGTATCCCTGAATACCTGTTATCGCCGCAAGTCTTCTTTGCATCTCAATTTTTGAATTGTCGCAAAACTAAGCCTTTTTGCAAACACAAAAAATAATAAAGTTATAATATTAAATATTTTTATAACTTATATAATATTATATTTCAATTATATATACATTTTATATTTTATAATTTATAGTGATCGGGGAAGTTTGGCACAGTTTGTGTGAAAATACATATGTATTAATAATCAGTTTATTACAAATAAATAAAATACTTAATATGAAACGTATCGCCCCCTTCCGTCTTCTCATCCTGACCCTGTTCTTCGTCTTGGGCTCATTATCAGTCCATGCCAGTATTTTTATTCCATTGCAATACGAGCAAGCCCGTCAGCTCGCGAAAAAGGAAAACAAAATGCTGATGCTCAAATTCGGGGCGAATTGGTGCTTACCCTGCAAATTCATGGATAAATCCGTCTTTGCTGACAAGGCAATCTATGAGTACATGAGTCAGCGCGTCATCGCAGTGCAGATCGACATCGATCAACTGTCAGGAAAGGACCTTAAGGAAAAATTTAAAGTCAAAAAAGTCCCAACGATTGTTTTTATAAATCCCAATGGTAATGAAATTGCGCGTCGTGAAAGTTCCATGACGGCGACCGATTTTCTCCAATGGATTGAAAACCTGGCAGAGGTACATCATATTCCCGCTTCGGCCCCCTCTAACTTAATCAGCCTTCCATCCTATGAACCCCTGCACAATGACAAAATTGAGAGTTCAAAGGACACTGAAGTAGTCATTGACGGACAATCGTACAACACCAACATGGAAAATCCAAAAGCGGTGGCGAATCAGGCTAAAAATACCATTCTTTTTGGTCAATTCTATGTTCAGCTTGGCGCATTTCACGAAATGGAAAACGCGCTGAAGAAAGCACAGGAACTGGATGATCAATTCAGCCAGAACGCCAGCGTACTTGAGGACAACGAACCAACCGGACAACCCATGTTTAAACTAAATTTAGGCCCTTTCGACAGTGAAGAAGAAGCCGACCTCTTTGTTCAGGTCCTGCGCGACCGAAACATCGAGGCGCTTGTGAAAAAATCACAATTCTGATGATTCACACCGACTTTCTTCTTTACAACATCAGTAAACTACTCAACTGCGATGACCATCCCGTCCCTTACCGAAGAGGACGGGATATGTCATTGGTCCCAGCGCTAAATAATGCCTGGTTGCTTGTCAGGAACGGCCTCATAGTGGATTTCGGCGACATGTCTTCTCTGCCTGAGCTCAACATTCATAAAATTGATGTGCAACAGGGATTTGTTATGCCCGCTTTTGTTGATGCCCACACGCATCTTGTTTTTGCCGAGACCAGGGAAAATGAAATGGCTGCCCGGATCCGCGGCATGAGTTATCAGGAAATCGCTGCAAATGGTGGCGGAATACTCAATTCTGCCATTCGCCTTCAGCAAATGGATGAAGATCTGTTATTCTCCAAAAGCTGGCAAAGGCTGATGCAGGCGGTCGAAACCGGAACAGGTGCTTTTGAAATGAAAAGTGGTTATGGACTTAGTACGGAATCAGAACTTAAAATCCTGAGAATAATCCGTCGCCTGTCTGAAGAAAGTGGTCTGCCAATTCGCGCAACCTTTCTGGGTGCCCATGCGTATCCCCTGCAGTTCAGGGAAGATCATCAGGGCTATCTTCATCAGATTATCGAAGAAATGCTGCCTGCCATTGCCAAAGGAAATCTCGCGGATTACTGTGATGTGTTCTGTGAAAAAGGATTCTTCAGCCCGGAGGAGACGGAGCAGATTATTGTGGCGGCACGCTCACACAAGCTGAAAGTCAGATTACACACCAACCAGTTTACCCACAGCGGCGGCATTGAGCTCGCCATACGTCATCAGGCCGTATCCGTAGACCATCTCGAAGAACTGAGCGATGAAGAAATCTCGATGCTTGCTTCTTCAACGGTGATACCGGTTACACTGCCTACTGCTGCCTTCTTTATGAATTGCCCATACCCGCCGGCACGCAAGATGATTGAAGCGGGACTCGGCCTGGTTGCAGCAACAGATTTTAATCCTGGTACATCCCCTTCGTCAGACATGAATCTATGCTTTTCGCTGGCCTGCATCAAGATGCGCATGACCCCTGAAGAGGCCCTCAATGCCGTCACCATTAACGCTGCTTTTGCGCTTGAACTCCACGAATATGTTGGAAGTATCGAAAGGGGCAAATTTGCACATCTCATCGTATCCAGGCCCGGAATGAATCTCAATTCAATCCCCTACGCACTGGGCAGACAATGGATCAGCAAAGTCATTCTGGGCGCTATCCATGACCTTCCGAACGGATAAGTTCGGGCAACGTAAAAACAGTGCAGGTAGTCTATACCTGTAGCGCCATTAATGCGTTGTTAATTAAGGCAGACATGTGACACATAGTATAATTATTCAATATATCTTTGCAATTTACTGATAATAACCTGATTATGTTCTCTCCCCACAACTTTTCCCGGCTCTTCAGGCGCAATATCTTCTTCATCGTTTCTTTTACATTATTCGGCTTAGTAACCACCATGGCCCAGTCGGATACCTGCGTACATTTGGAGTTTACCACCTCCAATGGAAGTACCGGTGACAAAGTGTGCGTAAAAGTCAAGGTTACGAACTTCAAAAGTATTCTATCCTTCCAGTTTCCAATCAATTACGATCCCAACGTCGTCATGCCCTGCAGCTCATGTTGTCTGGCAAATATTGTGGGATTCAATCCTGACGATATTGTCTTTGATACAATTCGCAAAGTCATCAGGGTCATCTATTCCAATCCCAATAACGACACGGTCAATCTCGATGACGGGACGGTCTTGTTTGAAGTCTGTTTCAAGCTCATAGGCCCTCCTGGGTCCTGCTCCAACATTGGATTTTCAGACAGACCAATTCAGACGGAATTTGTCAAGCGTTTTCCGGTGGACAATGACATTCCTGTATGTGTTATCAATGATAAGCCGAATAACAAGATATGCGTTGATTATCCTGCATCTCTCACGGTCATCTCAAGTACCTGTGGCACTACCTCCAATAACGGCACAATTACAATCAAAGCCTGGGGTGGCCGCGCTCCTTATTTTGTCAATAGCGCAAATACCGCTCCGCCAACAGTCAACGGTGTCATCTCCAATCCGGGAGACTGCCTGATCATCAGCAATCAGATGCCGGGCTCTTATACATTCTCTGTCAAGGATGCATTGGGCAAAGATTCAGTTTTTACCGTTACGATACCAACGAGTTCGTCGATTGATATCCGCAGGGATAATTTCTATTCGATAGATCCAACCTGCTGGTTTTCTTCAAACGGTCGACTGGGTGTCAATGTTACCGGGGGAACAGCACCACTCTTTATCAAATGGGATCCAATTAACGTCTATGGCGTCAACCGTGTATCCGGCTTACCTGCCGGGACTTACCGTGTAACGGTGACAGATTCTTCAGGTTGTATTCAAACCCAGGATCTTGTTCTCAGAGCGGACACATTGAAAGCCGCCATCACCATTGATAAAGCTGCCACCTGCAAAGGGTTCTGCGATGGTATGGCGACCGTTAGGGCCAGCGGAGGCACACCCTATCTGGGAGGTAAATTTGAATTCGTGTGGAGTATCAAGTCATCCAAAGACTGTGCGTTGGATACGGTCTGCAGGAACGATTCACTATGCGGATTGCAGTATGTTGTCATACGTGACAGTAAGCGTTGCGAGGATACGATTTATTTCAAATTACCTTTCACCACCGAAATTACTTCAGCAATCACCGTGGATAGTGTGCGATGTCATGGTGAGGCCAGTGGTGTAATTCATGCCACAGCGGGAAGCACCTCAACGCTGAATCTTCCGTTGACCTTCGATCTGCGCGATCTCACCAACACCACCATTGCCGGAGGTATGACGAACGGCATACAATACACCAGCTCACAGATCATAGCGGGAACCTACGTCCTGCGGATTACAGACAATATCGGATGCGAGCGAATTGATACCATTCAGGTATTTGAACCACCTGTCCTGGATCTGCTCGAAAACAGAATTGACACCAGTGAATCTTGCAGTCCGGGCGCCGATGCAGTTCTTGATGTCCGGGGCTTCGGAGGAAGCGCGCCTTACAACTACAGTTGGAGCAATTCCGGCAACACCGGTAGAATTACCAATCTAACCAAAGGAACCTATACGGTCACCATTACGGATGCGCATCTGTGTTCCGTTACGAAGACCTATCAAATTTCCAAACCTGTGGCACCAGTGATTACAGGATTTAACACTACGGATGTCAACTGCCTTGGGGACACGACCGGATGTGTTGAAGTATTGTTTACTCCCGGAAATACACCGGTCAGTTTCAAATGGAATATACCGGGCAATGCATCAAAAATCTGCAGCCTTGGGGCAGGTACTTATACTGTAACTATTACAGATCAGTCCGGTTGTGCCGATACGGCGACTACGATAATCAAGACGGTAACAAATCCTATTATCATCGATTCTGTTGTGACGATTAACCCCAGCTGTCCGGGCAAAAGTGATGGACTCATCATCCTTTTTGCCAAAGGCGGTACTGGTCAACTCACGTACTCCTGGAATAACAACGGTAATGGTCCGGTAAACCCTTCGCTCAAAGCGGGTATGTATATTGTGGATATCGATGATATCGGAGGATGCTCTGCTTTGCGGGATACGTTCACATTGATGGACAGACCAAGGCCTGCGATTGCGATTACTCCTGTTATTGATCCTTCCTGCGCTGAGACAGCCTCTTGTGATGCAAGTGCTTATGTAACCATCAACACCAATGACACTATCGTTGTCGTCACATGGTCTTCCGGCGAACAGAATAGATATGTATCCGGCGGAGGAGTTTATTCAGATACAGCCAAAGCGCTTTGTTCAGGTCGTCAGTACGCGATCATTACCGTCAATGACCTTTGTTCTGATACGGTATTTTTTGATGTCAAGGTGCCTCCCAGAATTACGCTGGACAGCAACAGGCTGAATATCATACGTCCAAGTTGTTACGGGAAGAAAGACGGTTCCATTACCGTGGCCGGAAAAGGAGGATGTATGCCCTATAATTACGAGTGGGTCAATCCAGTGATCACGGGACCGACGCTGAGTTCGGTCGGCGATGGCTTTTATAAAGTTAAAATCACTGACTGCAGAGGTTGTGTACATTTTGACTCCGTGCGCCTCCGACAACCCGATACAATCAGGGTTCAGATCATTCAGGGCTCTACTTATGATGTGAGCTGCCCTGGACAGAAGGACGGCAGGATTACGCTGGCATGGAATGGCGGCTCGGGTGGTAAAGGAATATTCACCTGGTCACCGAACGTTGGTAAGGATTCTGTACTGACAAGTCTGGGATCCGGTACGTATACGGTGACGGTGACGGATCAAAATAACTGCACGGGTATTGCCAGTATAAGCTTGACAGAACCAGCACCACTCTCATTGATAATGACACCCATAGATACCCCGGCCTGCGTAGAGGATCAGGCTGATTTTTCGGTACTTAACGTCGTGGGTGGGCAGGGTCCGGCTTATCGTTATACCGTTGATGATGGTCCACCCAACCAGATCGGAGACAAAATCCCTCTATTTTCAGGATCATACAAGATCACAGTCTATGACAAAAACGGTTGTACCCGTGATACGATCATCAATGTGCCAAATCCGAAAAGCAACCTTACCCTGGACTTTGGTCAAGATATCGACACGATCCAGCTTGGTGACAGTATCCGGCTGATTGGTGTTCTAAATAATAACGCGGCGATCATGACGTATGTCTGGGATCCCCTTGCCTATGTGAGTAATCCACAGTCAACGGATAGTTATGTTAGACCGCCTCAGAATACTGTTTTTATGTTGACGGTCACCGATGAAAATGGCTGCATCGCCTCAGATAAAATCACGATTATCGTTGAAAGCATCCGGCATTTTTATTCTCCCAATGTGATTTCGCCCAATGGCGACAATACAAATGATTATCTGGAATTCACGGCGGGTTCAGACGTTCAGCAGATTGAATTTGTGGAAGTGTTTGACCGATGGGGAGGAAGGCTCTACAGCATTCAGAATCCGGAGATCAACAACGGCATTGTCCGCACCTGGGATGGACGCTCACATGGCGATGTGGTTAACCCCGGAGTCTATGTTTATCAGGCGAAAGTAGTTTTCCGTGACGGATATACACTGGTCTATCGCGGCGATCTCACGGTGGTGAGATAAGTCGGTTTTGCATTTGGACCTATCGCATCAGAAAGAAGCTTCCTTTGCTTTTGTATTCCTGGCCCTTGCAGGTATACGCGATGCGATAGAAGAAAGTTCCTGAGTTCAGTGCTTTTGATTTAAATGTTCCGTCCCACCGACCCTGGGGATCTTCGGTTGAAAAGACAATCCCACCATTACGATCCAGAATACTAAAGTATTGAAGACTTTCAATCAGATATGGATTGCTAATAAAAAACTCATCGTTCAACTGATCGCCATTTGGGGTAAACGCAGTTGGCAGCCGGAGGTTTTCACACTCCAGCTTGGCCTTATCCACCACCCTTACCAGCACCGTATCTATCAATCTGCACTGTCCCAGTTGAAAACTTGCTGAATATCGGGTAGTGACAATTGGGCTTGCAGTGGGTGTCAGTACGCCGGGGTTGCTCAGGCTTCCCGCTGGTGACCAATTGATGCCGCTTGGACATTCACTGGCTGCACGAAGTACAAACTGATCTCCCAAAAAAATAATGGTATCCCGGGTGAGTATTTGTTGTTGTGGAATATAAAATGAACCTACATCTTCTGCATTAAAACCATAATTGGCAAAACGAATCCTGTCCAGGCGTCCTTTGAGTGCAGTCAGGTTATTAAACTGACAATTACTCCCATTAAATGTCAAGGCAATGGAATTATCAAGCCTAAGCAGATCATTGGCGATGAGTGTTGCCGCTTCAGCTCCGTTGACATACACCCGGATGTCCAGACCCCGAATTGATACACAAAGATTCTGCCAGCAACTTGCCGGATCTGCTTTGGCATAGAGGACATAAGACTCATCAACACCTTCCTTGAGAAGGATCACAAAGGTCGAATCCGCCACGCGATAACTGATTTCAAAAGCAGTATCTGCATTGCATTTATAGGATTTGGACATCAAATCCACTTCACCATTTGTATTCTCAATCAATACATCAAAACAAACTGTGACGTCTGATTTAAAAAGGCTGTCGATGGTTGCCGGAAACTCAAGCGTATTGTTATTCATTATTGCAGCCTGGTTGTCAACCCCGCAATCACATTGAAGCAGGACCGAATTGGAGATGTCCGAAAGCCTGCCGGAAATATCTTTGGTTCCGCACCCGGCGAAATCGTAGGCCGAGACAAATTTTGACTGACTCAACACAGTCGTAGCCACGCACAATAAAATGAAGAAGAAATAATACCTGATCATTGTCGCAAAAATAACGAAGAGTGCCCATTGGGCCCCTGATTATTAACCTCAACGCACCAAAGCGTTGCTTTCTTCTACCGAAACGTCAATTAATTGACTTCCTGTGTATTCTAAATCATTGTTGAGGAATTAAAACCAAGTGGAAAGGGTGCATTAAAATGAGACAAATTATTTAATATATAATTATTATATATATCTATTTATTTGTATTTTAGCTAATTATTTGATAAAGATGACTTCTCGAATACATAACCTTTGCAATGATTGGGCTGTTTATTAAAGCTTCAAGCCCTGAACCTGCCTTATATTTGCAGCCGTTTAAGAAGTTGTTTTGGGGATTATCAGTCAGTTCTTTTCAAAAGTCAAGCGTCCGGAGGATGAGGCTCAGGAAATGAGTTTCATGGACCATATCGATGCCCTTCGAAAGCACCTGTTTCGGATTGCGCTTTATGCAGTAGCAGGCACAATCCTGGTTTTTTTAAATAAGAATTTTCTATTTGACAAGATCATTCTTGGTCCGCTTCATGACGACTTTCCGACTTACCGCTTCTTTTGCAGTTTATCCGAATTGACCTGCATCAAACCCGTGCGGCCTCAGATCTTTACACGAGAGCTCTCGGAGAATCTGATGATTCACCTGCAGGCAAGTTTTTTCGTCGGCCTGTTTCTCGTATCACCCCTGGTGTTTTGGGAAATATGGAAATTCGTCAGCCCGGGTCTTTATGAGAATGAAAGAAAGGCAACCAAAGGTATCGTGTTTGTACTTTCGACATTATTTATCATCGGCGTACTGTTTGGTTTTTTTGTCTTGGCGCCTTTTTCAATTAGCTTTCTTTCATCTTATACCGTAAGTGACCTGGTACAAAGTTCGGCTACCCTCAGCTCGATTGTGGATGTCATGGTGATGTTTACTTTTTTTACAGGCCTTGTGTTTGAATTGCCACTCGCTGTTTTTTTTCTTGCCAAACTTGGCATTCTCGGACCTGAATTTATGCGCACATACCGAAGGCATGCATTTGTCATTCTTGCTGTCGTAGCAGCAATCATTACGCCGCCTGATGTGGTATCCATGACGGTTGTGCTCATACCACTCGCATTACTGTATGAACTGAGCATCGTTGTAGCACAGCGCACATATCCAAAAGAATGATCCATATCAGAATTTCATGACCAGAATATCATCTGCCGCGACATTGTTTTTTGCTGTTTTCCTGCCGGTATTCTGGCTGGTATTTTTTGGTAGCCTTACCGCCGGATTGTTTTTGGTCAATATAGAAGACCTCGATGGAACCTTCTTCCAATTCATGCGCTGGATTTTTCTCGCGCTATTTATTGTATTTGCAATTCTGATCTACAGGACCATACTGAAGCTCAGGCGTATCGATGCCGATGAGCATTATATTTATGTGTCCAATTATCTCAGGACAATCCGAATTCCTTACACCCAGATTGATTCACTGCAATCCAAATCCCTGAGTATTCGGTTACTGGGCAAGATAAACCTGTCACACAAAGGATATTTTGGTTCCAGCATAACCTTTATTTGTGATGAACAGAAGTACTTACTGCTAGAAGATAAAATCAATCGATTGTCTGTTCAAAACGATGATTAACTCCGTTTTCTTCAAAGCGCATTTTTGCTCCTTAGATGAATGACCGGGCAAATCATTTCTTCCATGGAAATGCCCCCATGCTGAAAAGTATTGCGGTAATAATTCATAAACTGGCTGAAGTTGTTCGGATAAAGAAAGTAGTTTTTGTCCTTGGCGAAAATAAATGTTGAAGAAAGATTGGGTCTTGGCAATCCGACTTTCGCGGGATCCTTGATTTCCAGAACATCTTTTTTCTCATATGCCAGGCTTTTGCCTACTTTATAACGTAGATTGGTTGTGGTGTCCCTATCTCCGATCACTTTGCTTGGGTCCTGCACCCGGATTGTACCGTGATCGGTCGTGATAATCAGTTGCACAGGAAGATCGGCGATCCGCTGAAGCGCAGCCCACAACGGCGAATGAATAAACCAGGATCGGGTCAAAGATCGGTAGGCAATTTCATCCGATGCGAGCTCTTTAAGAACTTCCATTTCCGTTCTCGCATGCGATAGCATATCAATAAAGTTATACACCACTGCGGTAAGGTTATTTCTCAAATAGTTGTGAATCTGATCTACAAGCTGCTTGCCTTTGGCCGTATTCGTCACTTTGAAATATTCCCATCGAATCTCGGGTT
The DNA here is from genome assembly GCA_046329325.1 of Saprospiraceae bacterium. Classification (GTDB taxonomy): domain Bacteria; phylum Bacteroidota; class Bacteroidia; order Chitinophagales; family Saprospiraceae; genus Vicinibacter. The sequence goes on along the minus strand of JAXLUU010000001.1, from coordinate 2,309,610 downwards.
TGAATACCCTTTTCACAAGATTGCCCAGAAGGTCTGGCTCCCTGAGATTCTTGCCACCTTCTTCATTGTCATTGAGCCACCACTTCGGATAGAACTTTTCTATTTCGGCTGGAAGCATTCCGGCGAAAATACTGTTTCTCGAATACTGGGTTGTTGTCGGCAGTATGCTGTAGAAGTAGTCTTCACGTGTTACCTTAAATTTTTCAGTGATGATCGGTTCTATAATTTTCCACTGGTCGTAGCGAAGGTTGTCGAGCAGAATAAAAATCGTAGGCACATCACTCGACAAGGTCTTGAACACTTTATTGATCATAAGATTGTGCGACATGACCGGTGCGTAAGTGTTTGGTTCAAACCATTTCTGATAATGCTGATTGATGAATTTTGAAAATTCAATATTTGCCTCCTGCTTTTGCTGTGCGAGGATTTGCTGAATCTCCGGATCCGAGCCATGATCAAGTTTGAACTCCCACTGCATCAGCTGACGATAAATCTTAACCCATGATTCGTGGTCCGCTGAATCTGAAATTTCCATAAATAATTGCCGGAAGGCCACCTGGTAATCGCTGGTATTTTTTGCTGACACCAGTTTCTTGTTGTCTATTAGTTTTTTGATCGTCAGAAGGAGTTGATTCGGATTAATCGGTTTGATCAGATAATCGGAGATTTGACTACCGATGGCCTCTTCCATCAGATTTTCTGCTTCATTTTTTGTAACCATGACCACTGGCATGGTCCAGCCCCTGGATTTGATCCGGCTCAGCGTTTCAATTCCGGTAATACCCGGCATGGACTCATCCAGAAAAACCAGGTCATAGGAAGAATCTTCTGCAAGGGTATCGATCAGATCATGTCCATTGGACACCGTGGTGAGGTCATATCCTTTTTTTTCGAGAAAGAAAACCTGTGGCTTCAATGAATCTATTTCGTCATCGGCCCACAATATTCTAATTTTTTCCATGCTTCATGATTCGTCTAACGCTATCAATTTAATTCCCAACGTAAAAGTAGACCATTATTTTATTCAGCCTATCTTTACGCAAATCAAAGCGGTACATTTTTTTGACACGGAATAAAATATTCAACGACCCGATTTACGGTTTTATTTCGGTGCACAACAAGAATCTGATGCGCCTGATCGAACATCCGTATTTCCAGCGCCTCAGAAGGATCAAACAGCTTGGTCTAACACATTATGTGTATCCAGGTGCTGTACACACGCGATTTAATCATGCCTTGGGTGCATACCACCTGATGACTGAAGCACTGCTCCATCTGCAGCAAAAAGGCCATGCGATCAGCCAGGAAGAATTCGAAGCCGCCCAAATGGCCATTCTCCTGCATGATATAGGCCACGGTCCTTTCTCTCATGTCCTTGAACACAGTCTCGTGAATGTGCATCATGAGACCATCACCTTATGGATGATGGAGTCTCTCAACAGATCTTTTGGTGGCATGCTTGATCTGGCCATTGAAGTTTTTCAGGGCAGACATCCTAAAAAATTTCTTCATCAGCTCATCAGCAGCCAACTCGACGTAGACCGACTGGATTATCTCAAACGCGACAGTTTCTATACCGGTGTTGTTGAAGGAAATATCGGAATAGACCGTCTCATCATGATGATGGACGTTTCGGATCAAAATCTAATCCTCGAAGAAAAATCCATTTACACCATTGAAAAATTTCTCAGCAGCAGAAGGATCATGTACCTGCAGGTCTATCTACATAAGACCGCACTCATTGCTGAAAAGACACTGCGCGCACTCTTGTACAGGATTGGTGAGGCGGACCAACTCCGCACCGGAAGCCTGGCATTCAACGAAGTCACCGGAATAAGAGAAGGACTGGAAAATCAATCGCAACGTGAAAAATTCATAGCACATTTTGCCCGTCTTGATGATGTTGATGTTTGGGCCCTGCTAAAGAATTACCGCGATCATCCGGATCCTCAGATTGCGGCCTGGGCAGCGGCACTATTGGACAGGACGCTGTCCAAAATAGAAATTACCCACGAACCATCCCCCGATGTTCAAAACACAGGACAAGTACACGAAACATTGAAGGGTCAACGCTTTAAAATTGATTTCACTGCTTATGATCCTGAAGAAGGCGAGATCATGATACGCCAGAAAAATGGCCTCATCGTTCCACTCTCCTCCTACAGCGAATTCAGTTATCTGATGCAGAAGATATCGCGATACTATACCGTTAAATAGTTGCGACCTCTTAACTTGCGCAACATTTAAATTAAACCTTAGTATGAGACTTGATGATCTACAGGTGCAGTCACTCATGATGAAAGAACTGGACCGTCAGCGCCGTGGTGTTGAACTGATCGCTTCAGAGAATTTTGCCAGTTCGCAGGTTATCCGGGCGATGGGTTCATGGCTGACAAACAAGTACGCAGAAGGCTATCCTGGCAAACGATATTATGGAGGCTGTGAAGTGGTTGACGAAATCGAAAACCTTGCAATACAGCGACTATGTCAACTTTTCAAAGCAGAATATGCCAATGTCCAGCCACACTCTGGGGCACAAGCCAACATGTCTGTGCAGTTGGCCGTATTGCAGCCAGGCGATACGATGATGGGTCTGGATTTGGCCCACGGAGGGCATCTGAGTCACGGTTCGCCGGTCAACATATCGGGGAAGTACTATAAAGTAACTAGCTACGGGGTTGATGATCAAGGCCTTGTGGATATGAACCAGGTCAGGGAGAAAGCACTACTGCATCGTCCGAAGCTGATCATCTGCGGTGCATCAGCCTATTCGAGGGATTGGGATTACAAGGCATTCAGAGCAGTTGCTGATGAGGTGGGGGCTACTATTCTGGCAGATATCGCCCACCCTGCCGGATTAATTGCTGCCAAACAACTCAATGATCCGATTCCCCATTGTCACATTGTAACCTCAACGACCCACAAGACGCTGAGAGGACCTCGAGGCGGCATTGTGATGATTGGTCAGGACTTTGAAAATCTGATTGGTAAAAAAGACAAAAAAGGTAAAACCATCATGATGTCCACCCTCATCAATAGCGCTGTTTTTCCAGGTATCCAGGGCGGACCACTTGAACATATTATTGCAGCCAAGGCCATCGCTTTTGGGGAGTCACTTCACGAGAGTTTTGTTGGTTATGCGCGTCAGGTTGTTGCCAACGCCCAATCCTTTGCAAATGATTTGTTGGCATCAGGTTTTAGTATTGTTTCGGGAGGCACTGATAATCATTTGATGTTGGTTGATCTTCGCAGTAAGAACATTACCGGCAAAGAAGCGGAGGAATTATTAATCCGTGCAGATATTACAACCAACAAGAATATGATCCCGAATGATCCTCAGCCAGCTACCACGACCTCAGGAATCCGACTTGGCACCGCAGCCATGACATCGAGGGGATTCAGAGAAAAAGACTTTAGCCAGGTGTGCCATTGGATCAATGAACTCATTGAAAACAGGCATAATGCGCAGCGAATTGAATCTATTCGTACTTCGGTCAATGCCTATATGAAAAGTTTTCCGCTTTATCCGGAGATCGCCTAACTGATTGCTTGTTATTTATAGTTTTTGACGCTGCGATCCAGCTCGCGTTTCTGATCGCGTTCTTTGATACTCTCCCGTTTGTCAAATGATTTTTTACCGGTTGCCACCGCAACTTCAATTTTAAACATCCCGCGGTCTGAGAGATAAATACGATAAGGGATAATGGTTACGCCTTTCTCATTGACTTTGCGCTCCATTTTCCGTAGCTCCGTCTTGTTTAGTAATAACTTTCGTGGCCTCCTGGGATCATGGTTGTTGGAGCCCTGATCATATTCAGAGATATGCATATTGCGCAGCCAAAGTTCTCCACGTTCAAAACTGCAATAGGCATCGCTCAAGTTCGCCTTTCCTGCCTTGATCGATTTGACTTCGGTACCGGTCAGCTGAATACCTGCTTCAAAAGTTTGTTCAAAAAAATATAGATGGGTCGCCTTTCGGTTAACGATCTCTGAATCACTCATTTTTTTTGTGATTTGATAAAATCGAACATCACGAGATTTCCGCCTTTAATATCACTGATATCGGCAGTCATCGTGCTGTCGGATTTCACCTTATACCGTATGACCTGAGGATAGTCATTCTTCTCATTGACAAACCGCATCCGATAGGCAGGATCAGGTTGCCATGCAAATTGAACGGGTTTAAAGTCATGTTCCTTATGCTTGACTTCAAAAATCCAGGTATTATCCATCTTGAAAAGACGCATGTTCTCATCAATAGATGCAACACCCGTACTCATATCATAAGCCACGCCGATACATTCGGTGGGGCTGACCAACGCCCATTTCTCAAACTTTTGTTCGTTCTTTCGTTGCCATGTTCCGATCAGGCCTTTGAGGTCAATATCTTTTTTATTAAACAATGATCCCTTGCCAGCAGAACAAGCGGCAGCGACCAAGACAATTACCAGCAAATAACTCAAGTTTTTCATCACTTATATCTTTTCGAACACAAAGTTAGTCATTTTTGTAAACAGGTGGATGGTGGCATTGTCTCCATAGATGCCGTGATTGCGATTGGGATAGACATAAGTATCAAACTGCTTTTTGTGACGAATCAGTTCCTTGGACATTTCTGCGGTATGCTGATAGTGAACGTTATCATCTGCCAGTCCGTGTACCAACAGGTAATTTCCCTTGAGTCGGTCCGCAAAATAGACTGGTGAATTGTCCTCATATCCTTGCCGGTGGTCAGCGAGTAATCCCATATATCTTTCCGTATACACGCTGTCATACCATTTCCAGTTTGTCACCGGTGCAACGGCAATGGCAGATTTAAACACATAATTGCCCTTGAGCAGACAAAGTGATGACATAAAACCACCATAGCTCCATCCGAAAATACCGATTCTTCTACTGTCAATATAGCTTAGCGTACCAAGATATCGGGCTGCATCAATCTGGTCTTCTGTCTCAAACTTACCAAGTTGGCCGTATGTGAGTTTCTTAAATTGTTCGCCACGCCCACCTGTCCCACGGTTGTCGACAACAACAATAATATATCCTTTTTGTGCCAACATCTGATGCCACCAGAATTGTGAGATGCCTGCCCAGCGATTCATCACCTGCTGGCTTCCTGGTCCTCCATAGAGGAACATCAGCACGGGATACTTTTTGGCAGAATCGAAATTCTGTGGCTTGATCATCAAGCTATTCAATTGATCCCCATTGCGATTGATGATGGTTCCCAATTGTGCAGGTGAATAAATATACTGCGCAACCCGGTCTTTTAAAGCTGCGTTATCCTCAATGACCCGCACGAGCTGGCCGTTCTGATCAACTATAGAATGTACGGGTGGCCGATCTACAGTGGACGAACTTAAGACGAAATAATACCCGCCTTTACTCATTTTGGCCAGATGAACTCCGGCCGCTTCGGTAATACACTGATTACCTTTTCCGTCTACTCCGATCCTGTATATTTTTCTTTCCCTGCCACGGTCTTCGGCACGTTGATAAAATGCAATCGTTTGATCATCATTCAGACCATAGAATTCAGTCAATTCATGATCTCCAGTGGTGATCTGATTAACAAGCCTACCATCGATTGAATATCTGTATAGTTGATTGGTTCCGTCTTTTTCTGAACTCCAGTAAAAGTATTTACCATCCTTACTGAAGGTAAGATGATCAGAAAGTTCGATATAGTAATTATTCTTTTCTTCGAGCAACAGCCTATGCTTGTCTGTGCGTGTATCAATCAGAATCAGCCGAAGGAGGTTTTGCAGTCGGTTCATCCAGGTAATGCAAAGCTCATTCTCTCTGCCGGTCCATTGCAGTCGCGGAAGATAATGATCTCCAGAGTCTTCCAGACCAGTGTGCAGTTGTCTTAATTTCTTCTTGACAAGGTTATAATTCCAAATTGTGACCTTTGAATTTTCTTCACTGACTTTAGGGTATTTGAATTTAAAGTCAACTGGATACATACTGTCCCTGTAATACTGTAGAAGGTATTCTTTAACATGAGATTCATCAAAACGGATAAACGCAATCTGATCTCCTGCAGGGGACCAATCATAGCTGTTCAGTAACGTAAACTCCTCTTCATACACCCAGTCTGAAGCTCCATTAATTACTGCATTCTTACGTCCGTCATGCGTTATTTGTGTGACTTTGCCATTGTTGAGATTTTGAAAATACAGATTATTCTCAAATACAAATGCAATCTTGTCTGATGCCGGCGATACTTTTGGATACATGATTTTTCGACCCGGAAAGACCTTTATTAATTTTTTTTCTATTAAATCATAGACATACGTATTGGCAACATAAGAATAGCGGTACAGGTGTTCCTGATCAGTATCCAATACCAGAAAGCGCTCATTATCAGAAAATCTGAATGCGCTTACTTTATCCGTAAGTTCCTTTGCTTCAATCGCAATATCCATCAGCTCCCCTATTTTCTTACCGGAAGCAATTTCATAATTAACGATTTTGTTCCCTTCCAGTCTGGTATAGTGCAGACCGTCGTTTCTAAAATCAAGATCACCAATTCCACGCGCTCTGAAAACGCCACGCTCAAAAACATCTTCCAATGCAATTTCCTTTTTTTGAGAAGTCAAAGGATATGTAATCAGAATTGACACAATAAATAAGTAAATATTTTTCATAAAACTATTTTGCAAAAAAACGCATGAGAAGATTCATCATCTTCTTTTTCCATCTCTGATATGGCGGATGAAAAAGTCTGATCGACGACGGTATCCATCGCTGTCTAGCAACCGAACGCTGATGCGAGAATTCAATAAATCCACTATACCCGTGATACCGTCCGTGCCCGCTTTGATGATCTCCCCCAAATGGAAGATTATTTTCACAGTAATTAAGCAAGCATTGGTTAACAGAGACTCCACCGGCACGTGTCCGGTCAAGGATCTTCTTAAGATTCGCGCCATCACGGCTATAAATATACTGGGTCAATGGACGTCCAAGCACACGCAATGGTGCAAAAATTTCATCGATTGATTCATAGCAAAGAATAGGCATCAGGGGCCCAAAGATCTCCTCCTGCATCACAGGATTTTGCCAGGTTACATTTTTTAAAAGTACAGGTCTGATCTTCCTGTTTGTAATATCAAATTCCATATGATCACAGGCTAAGGCACCTTCCTGAATAGCCAGTTCTGTAAGAATCTTAAGGCGGTTAAAATGATCTTCATTAATTATGCCGCAGTAATCTTCATTATCACACACATTCTTGCCATAGAATTTATTTACTGCTTGTTTCCATAACTGGATAAATTCATCTTCCTGAGATTTGTGAAGTAATACAAAATCAGGCGCCACACAGGTTTGACCCGCATTAAGCAATTTACCGAAACAGATATCGCCAGCAATATCTGCAATTGGATATCCTTTATCAATAATGAGCGGTGACTTTCCCCCAAGCTCTGTTGCAACTGGTGTCAGGTTTTGTGCTGCAGCACCGAGAACCAGCTTTGCCTTGGATTGGGATCCCGTGTAAAAAATAAAATTAAAAGGAAGATTGGTAAGAAATGAAGCGATTTCTACCCCACCTTGTATAACGCTAACTTCTGAGGGATCAAAAGACTCAGAAATGATCCTGTGTATAATTTCTGAGGTATGGCAACTTAGTTCTGAAGGCTTTAGGATGATCCTGTTTCCCGCTGCGTAGGCAGCCACCAACGGTGAGAGAGACAGGTTAATAGGATAGTTCCAGGGTGACATGATCAACACGACACCTTTGGGTTCGTATCGGATGTAGGAGACAGAACCCGGCAGCAGCATGTCACTGGCAACTGAACGGTTTTGCATCCAGTAACGCAGCAGGCGAATCGCAGAATGAATTTCCCGGAGTACAATCAGTGTCTCCGAAGCATCCGCCTCAAAGGGGGGTTTAGCAAAATCAAGACGCATCGCCTCCTGAATTTTTTCACGGTATTCTACAATTTTATTTCTCAGACGGACCAGCCCTTCACGCCTGTGCTTCAATTCCGGGGCACCTTGGACATCAAAGGCCCCTACCATTTGATCAAAAATACTTCTGACGTTTTCCCGAATAATTTTCCCTGAGGGTAAATGCATCGTGGTTAATTCAACTCAGGCTGGCTGCATACATACCTGATATACTGCCTCAGCAACTTTCTGTGCAATTGACTCATCCATGACCGGCGGAATGATCTGGTCCCGGCTCAGGTTCTGAATGCCCGCAGCAATGGCTTCCGCAGCTGCAAACTTCATGGCCAGGGTAATCCTTGGTGCACGGGCGCGCAAGGCCCCGAGAAAAATACCTGGAAAAGCAAGCACGTTATTTACCTGGTTGGGATAGTCTGAACGTCCTGTTCCAACTACAAAAGCGCCTCCGGCATAAGCCTCTTCTGGCAAAATCTCGGGCACCGGATTGGCTAAGGCAAGTATTAAGGGATCTTTTGCCATTGTTCTGATATCTTCTGCTTTCAGTAAATCCGCTTTACTGACACCAATCAGCACATCTGCATGCCGGATAGCTTCATGAATACCGCCCTCAAAATTTTCTTTATTGGTGTATTGTAGTAATTCTATCTTCATCGGATTGAGATCTGTTCTTCCGCGATGAATGATTCCAACAGAATCACAGACAATCATATCCCGTACAATTTTTTGGTTACGGGTAGATTCATCTCTTTTGGCGATATACTGGCTGATTGCTATCCCGGCTGCTCCTGCACCATTGACAACCACGCGCAAATCTTCCATTCTTCTTCCGGTCATCCGACAGAAGTTTAACATCGCAGCAAGCACCACAATGGCAGTACCATGTTGGTCATCATGAAATACCGGGATGCCAATATCCTGAAGGCGCTCTTCAATCTCAAAACACCTGGGAGATGAGATATCTTCGAGATTAATCCCACCAAAGACCGGTGACAGATTGCGCACAATCGAAATAATTTCTTCCGTATCCTGGGTTTCGAGACAGATCGGGAACCCATTGATTCCTGCAAAACGCTTAAAAAGCATCGCCTTGCCTTCCATTACGGGTATGGCAGCCTTTGCTCCGATATTCCCAAGTCCAAGTACTGCAGATCCGTCCGAAACAATCGCTACAGTATTTCCTTTGATAGTATAATCGTATACTTTGGATGGATCCTCAAATATTTTTATGCATGGTGCAGCGACCCCGGGTGAGTACGCCAATGATAAGTCGTCTGTGCTTTTAATATCCAGTTTGTTCTCTACGCTGATCTTGCCCCTCAGCTCTTCATGAAGAACAATTGCTTTTTCAAAAATATCCATATGCATCTACGAAGATCAAATTAATTTTCAGAATATCTGAATAACCTAACATTTATTTTTGTATGAGGATATAGCATCATATATACGAATATTCATTGACAGCTTTTAATATATCTGAACGGTCTGTCTTTTTAACGTGCGTGCACCGCATCAATGATCTGTTGAGCATGTATCCCTGACTCTACCGGGTAAATAATTTTGACAATACGACGATCCTGACCGATGACGTATGTCACGCGATGCAATCCTTCATACTCACGCCCAAAAGTAAACTTCAAACCCCAGATACCAAGCTGGTCTGCCAGTTGATGTCCATCGTCAATCAGCAGATCAAAATTAAGTTGGTGTTTTTCAATGAATTTTAAATGAGATTTCTCCGAGTCGGGGCTAATACCAAATATTTTTATTCCACGACGTTTAAGACTTGCAAAATTATCCCTGATGTTGCATGCTTCTTTTGTGCACGTCGGTGTATCATCCTGTGGATAAAAATAAAAAACAACAAATTTGTTTTTCAGTTCTGATAATTTCACCATTCGACCATGCTGATCCTTTAAGCTTACCTCAGGAAAAAGGTCTCCTTCTAAAATCCGGAATGAAGGCTCATATTTTTGCATATCGGTCAATAGTAAAAATTATATCGATACGCGCTTTGATTATGCTGACTGTCTTCCAATGTAATTAAGAGCTCATGGGTACCATTACCCAGCCAGCTCTCAAAATCGTGTTTGAGCGTGTGAGATTTGAGATCATGCTGCATGACGATCCATTGACCATCGATGTAAGCATTATATCTGATACCCGGACGATTTTTGGTAATATCGGCAATGTTGTCAGACATGGAGAAACTCATTGATTTTTTTCCGCTCATGTTGTATCGGAAATTCTTTGCAACCAGATGCGGTGGTGTCGTATCCATCATGAGTGCGTAATAACCCAGATTTTTTGCTCCGGCGCGTAAGGCGCCTTGCTCCCAAGCCCCCCCAATGCTCACAAAAGATTTGCCTCTCCTCAGACCGATAAAACATTTCTCCATCAGCGGAGCCGGAATTTCTTTTTCAGGACGGATCGATACTGCAAGTTCGCGGTGCAAAGGTTCATTTCCTGGTTTGATGCCAATCCACCGGCTATAGGCATTCCTGGATGTGTTCGAAACGGTGTCCACGCGAACTTTCATTTTATCGTAAATACACCCGGATGGTAATTCAAAAGTACCGAAACCAAAGTTGTAGCTCCAGTTCTTTTCACAACTTATTTCTTCAGGATATTGATTTGGCTTTACCAACTTACTAAATGCAGTACTCTGAATCGTAAACGATCTTGAATACTCATTGCCGCTGGCATCGGATATGGTGAGTTCAACCAAATGTTCCTGCCCATCACCAATATAAAAAAATCCATCGTTTTCAACTGTCCTGTAAATCGGAAATTTATTTCCCTGCAATTTGTAGCAACGGTGAAAACGTCCCAGGTACTGGCTCCGCCAATCAACATGGGCGTTGATATATTTGGTCTCATCAAGTGACCAGCGGTCCATGCTCCATGAATAAAACAATCCATGGTCAATCTTCATCTGCAGTGATTTAATCCCCACCATCCGCCATGAAGTGCTGTTGCGATCAAAGGCTTCAACAGCCATTCCAAAGACATCTCCCGGAATCATAATTTTTGACTTCATACTGTTATTGCCAATAATTCTTTCGGAGATGGTGTTGCCATCCAGATCAAAACCACACAGTTTAAAGCGGCGAACAGTAGGCGCGATATGGTCTTCGGCAAGGAGCCCGAAATCAGCCGGGTCTAATACCTCATCTGTGCCGGTTACTCTTAATTCAAAATGCAGGTGGGCTCCACGACTATCTCCGGTGTTTCCCATATATCCGATTGAATCACCTGCACTGACTGCAAATTCTTCCGGTTCAAATTCAATCTCAACTTCGTTCTGCTGTATACTGTATTGAAACGCCCTTACGCGTTCCTGAACATCTGGCCTGAATCTGCTCAGGTGTGCATACACCGTGGTGTATCCGGACGGGTGCTGTATGTATAACGAGTTACCATAATTCTTGCAATCAATTTTTACTTTGCTTATAAATCCCTGGGCCGCAGCCAAAATCTGATCACCTTCAACGCCCTTTTGAGAACGAAGATCTATTCCGGCATGAAAATGATTGGGTCTTAATTCACCAAAACTGCCCGTAACGGATAATTGATGATGCAGCGGCGCCACCAGATTGAATATTGGGGTAGGTTCAGGTAGGTAGTTTGTTATCCCGGTCTTAAATGAAAACAAAGAAAACAAACATAAGAAAGTACATTTCTTAAGCATATCTAACTACTAACAGCGCGCAAAAATAAACTGAATTAGTTTTTGAAATGCTATTTCAATACTAAGACTTCCATTTTGAACCGCATTGGCCAGTGATTCAAGCTCAATTCCAAATTCAGGTTTCGATTGTAGCATCATTTTGAGTTCCTGAGGCCAGTGATTCCGAAAAAAATGAGATTCGCGGGCTAAACGCGCTGGTAACAATTTATTTTCATTGACTAATATATTAAATTTATTTTCAATATGATCTGCCAACAGGGCAATCGTTTCCGGTTTATAAACGGATGCCCTGATGAGCGATACGGCATTTTCCGTCGTCGCTACACTGCCGCTGTGCATGACCAGGGAAAGATCACGGAAGCATTCTTCGGCACGCGCCTCCAAAGGGCCGTCCCATTTGGTCACGACTAAAATGTCAGCATATTCAAGGATTCCCTTTTTTATAGCCTGTAAATCATCCCCAGACGCCGGTTGAACAAGGTATACCACCACATCTGCCAGATCGCTGATGTCAGTTTCGGACTGACCAATGCCAACGGTCTCAATGATCACCCGATCGTAGGATGCTGCCTCAAGTAATCTCATCGATCGACGGGTATATGGATTCACACCACCGAGTTGACTGAGCGATGGGCTGGGACGGATAAAGGCTTCTCTGGCTTTTGACAATTCTGGCATACGCGCCTTGTCGCCCAAGATACTTCCACCAGTGATGGCACTGCTGGGATCTATCGTCAGTACAGCCGGTCTGTGCCCACTCGCGATGAATTCCAAACCCAAACGGTCGATGAGACTGCTTTTTCCGACGCCTGGCGATCCTGTGATCCCGATGCGGCAAGCGCCCGACCGGGTAGCCGAAGGGAGCAATGCTAAAAGTTCGCTAATCCTTTGCTGATCCTCAGGAAGCCTGCTTTCAGCCAGTGTAACTAACTGGGCGAGGATTGCCCTGTCTCCGCTCAGAAGCTTTATAAATAATTCATTATTAGTGTAATTATACAATTAAAATAATTATAATATGTAAAACAGTAATTTACAGCCACAAATATCTTTAATTTTTAGATACCAAAGAAAATCAGCGATAATGCCAAGATCGGGACTGTTTAGTAGTGTTTCCGCAAATTGTATCCTTCTGATGCTGAACCATTTGATAATTAATGGCGTTAATTTTGCACGCTGACTCAAAAGCAGTAAACAACACATGTCCGTTAAGAAAATCTATCTCGACAACAATGCCACAACACCCTGTGACCCAAGGGTTGTAGAAGCCATGTTACCCTATTTCTACGAGCACCCGGGTAATGCCGCAAGCAGAAGTCATCCTTTTGGCTGGGAGGCTGAAGATGCCGTGGATCACGCCAGAAAGCAGATCGCAACGCTGATTTCGGCCGATGAAAAGGAAATCATATTTACTTCCGGAGCCACTGAATCAGACAATCTCGCCATCAAGGGAGTTTTTGAAATGTATTCCCGCAAAGGCAATCATATCATTACCTGCACTACAGAGCACAAAGCAGTGCTCGACAGTTGTAAGAATCTTGAAAGGAAAGGAGCCGAAGTGACCTACCTTCAGGTCAACAGGGAAGGCCTGATCAATCTGGCCGAACTTGAAGCTGCGATTCGCCCTACCACAATTCTTGTCTCCGTAATGTGGGCCAATAACGAGACAGGTGTGATACAACCCATGGAAGAAATTGGCAAAATCTGTGCGCGCCACGGTATTTTGTTCATGTCCGATGCAACACAGGCTGTGGGAAAGATTCCTGTAAACCCCAGGTCTTGCGGAGTCCACCTGATGGCTTTTTCATCCCATAAGATGTACGGGCCCAAAGGCGTGGGCGCGCTCTACATTAGTCGTAAGGATCCTCGGGTCAAAGTCACGGCGCAAATGGACGGTGGCGGTCACGAACGCGGAATGCGCAGCGGCACACTCAATGTACCTGGTATCGTCGGATTTGGCAAGGCCGCAGAGATTGCCATGAATGAAATGCAACAGGAAGGAATCAGACTGTCTGCGCTCCGGGATAAATTGGAAAACGGTTTTAAAACACGCCTTGAAGAAGTTTATGTCAATGGTTCTGCTGAACATCGGATGCCGCACGTAACCAATATTTCTTTCAAACATGTTGAAGGTGAGGGTCTGATGATGACCTTCAATCAGCAAATCGCCCTGTCATCTGGTTCAGCGTGTACCTCTGCATCCCTTGAACCATCCTATGTACTCGTAGCTTTGGGTCTCGGTGATGACCTGGCACACTCCTCTCTCCGCTTTAGCCTGGGACGCTTCACTACTGAAGAGGAAATAGATCAGGCAATTGATGCAGTGGCTGCCGGCGTTAACCATATGCGCGATCTTTCACCGATATGGGAAATGTACAAGGAAGGTGTTGACCTGACTTCGGTTCAGTGGAGTTCACATTGATTAAACTTTTTTAGCTTTTTGGAATTGATTAGTTTAATTTTGCGTTACTAATAAAAAGTTTTTTTTATGGCATATTCAGATAAGGTTCTAGAACACTTCAAAAATCCCAAGAATGTCGGAAGTCTAGACAAAAATGATGCGAATGTCGGTACTGGACTGGTGGGTGCACCGGAGTGTGGTGATGTTATGAGGCTGCAGATCAAAGTTAATCCTCAGACCAATACGATCGAAGATGCCAAATTCAAAACCTTTGGTTGTGGCTCAGCGATTGCTTCTTCATCACTTGCTACAGAATGGCTGAAAGGAAAAAATATCGATGAAGCACTGCGTATTGACAATATGGATATTGTTGAAGAACTAGCGTTACCTCCAGTAAAAATCCACTGCTCAGTCCTTGCCGAAGACGCCATCAAAAGTGCCATCAAAGATTATCAGACAAAAAACGGATTGGTCGAGGCAGGTGCCTGACCATTTGATTGATTTATTTTTATCATGATACACGTAGCTCCTTCCGCACTACAAAAAATTACCGAACTGAAGCAGACTGCTCACGTTGGTCCGGATCATTTTATTCGCGTATCTGTCACGAGCGGTGGTTGCAGCGGACTCAGTTACAATCTTGAGTTCGATGATGAGTTGGTTCCCAATGATCAGGTTTTTGAAGACCAGGGTATTAAGGTCGTAACAGATCTTAAGAGTTTCCTCTACTTATTTGATTCTACCCTTGAATTTTCCGGAGGTCTTGAAGGAAAAGGCTTTCATTTTGTCAACCCCAATGCTTCGCGCACTTGCGGATGTGGCGAAAGTTTTGCGGTCTGATTCACCCTGACCTTCCATTATTTTCAATTTATTGTTTTTTTACTGAGTTATTGGTTCTTACACCAATAAGTTGAACCATGTGTTTTTATTCTCTTTTGGAGATGAAAATATTGTGTCTATCTTTTGACAATCAAAAGCAACATTCTCCCCCTTTCTAAAGCGAATGTCAAGGTCCTATTGACATCAAAACAAGAATTTAATCTCTAATTCCAATTCGGTATTGTACTGACTTTCAACAAAAGTACCGCATTTGAGTTCTGCTGCAGGCTAACATCTGTCAGCAATCATTTATTATATTAAGCTATTGGTATATACTGTCCTACACGCCCAATTCTTCTATGGCAAGTTAGAATCTTTGAATTGATTGAGCGTTGCACAGTGGAGTCCTCCGCCGTACCAGTTCAGGCTCCGGGCGTTGATTGGTACAACTTCTCTGTTCGGAAATACTTTTTTGAAAATATTAATGACTTGTATCTCCCTTGTCATCGGCGTTCCAAAATTCTGATAACTCTGGAAAAAAACTTTGTTGTTGGTCAGATAATAATTGAGGTAACTAGAACACGCCACACGCCATACTGAATCACCGGCTTGCCAACCTTCTGAAGGCTTAAGCACACCCACCGGGAGGTTGAGCGTTGAGTCTACGGTCTCGCCAGGATTCAACCTCACCCTGGCAGCGATCATGCTTGGCTGCGGAATTCGTATGATTGTAAATTTGGAACCGTCTACATCACGGGCAGCCTGAAGTATCTGATAATTCTCCTCCATCCTTTTATAGTTGATGGCGGTCACAGGGTTTTGGCTTATTTCTTCTGCGTCATAACTCGCCAATAATATTGTCTTGCGGTCTGCAAAACGTACAAATTCATCCGTGTGTCCACCCGTGCCCATTCCGACAAAATTTTCAGCTATTCTTCCGACAATATGAACATCTTCCGCCAGCCCGTCGTTGAGCCAGATAATATTTTTGGCTCCAAGAACGCGTTTGAGTTCTCTTTCCATTGAAACTATGCTTGAATCGGGATTCCGCTGACGCATCAGCGCCTTAGAGAGTATCAGGGTTCCATTGCCGTTGCTTTCCATAGCACCCCCCTCCATCACAAGCCATGATTTGATAATTGGCAAATGCAGTTTTACCCCAAATAGACTATCAACCTGGCCTTTGGCTACGACATTGTAATTGTTCATTTTCTTTCGAACCAGGTCCATATTACCTGAATAGAAATCCTTAAGAAAATACTCATAGCCGTACTGATTCCACGCAAAATCAACCACACACAAGCGGCCTTTTTTATTATAGACGAATACGGGTCCGTGATCCCTGATCCAGTAATCATTGCCACGAAAGGTAAAGTACTTGATCATGTCATAATTAAAATTGGCGAAATCGAAAAAATCCTTGCAATCCTTTTCGGACTGCTCATCTACCATGGCGATCTTGACTTCAATGTTGCGTTCCATCTTATCGACCATGTCTGACTCTACGGCCATGTAGTTCAGGTTATTGAGACAGGACATCCAGATCGCATCCATACTCTCAAAATCTGCAATTTGCCGGTATTCATCTGCCTCTTTGGAATGGCAAGAGAAATGCAGGCATAACACTGCAAGGGTCACAGTGTGTAACACTGATCTTATATTCACTACTACTACTTTTCTTAGGCGTTCAGAAAATCAATCTTAACTGCCAATGATCTGAACTTGGGGTAAAGTTATAAAAAAACAAAAATATTTTATTGTCTGAGTATTAAATTTTCGATACAATTCTATTGACCATGCTCAGTACAGCCGGACAGATTTTGAGGTTTTCCAAGGTCAGGTCCAGGATTTGTACTATTTTCTTTCGATTGGTATGAGGATACTCCCGGCATGCCTTCGGGCGATGCAGATAGATCCTGCAATAGTTGTCTTCTGCCAGGAAGGGACAGGGCGCCTGGTTAAAAACGTAATCACCATCCTCATCTACCCGGACATACTTAGACATAAATTCAGCTGGACGGATTCTGAGCGATGCGGCCATTTCTTCGATATCTCTGGGATATAATCTGGGGCTGGTGGTCTTACAGCAGTTGGCGCATTGCAGACAATCTATTTCTCTAAAAGCCTGCTCATGCGCTTCGTGAAAAAGATCATCAAGACGATGATCATCCATTTGGCGAAATCGCTTAAAGATTTCCTTAAAATCCTTTTTACGGCTCCGGACCAGTTCACGGTGTCGATTAAGATCCATACATCAAAGGTACCGACTCTCCTTCAAACCATTCCGGTGCAGCATACAATGTCATTTCCTTTGACAACGACAGTGCTTAAAATAAATTTAAGATAGCTATTTTCAAAAGGTTCAAAAGTCTAGTCTTCGTATGCCTCTGCCAAATTATGACTATCCGGGTAGTAACGGATGTATACTACCTTGTATTTGATGAGATCGTCCTCCAGCTTATTGAATGATTCAGGGGTATTGATCAGTGAGAATTGTTCATGGCGCCCGAATTGGTCCACCACGTAGATATAGCTTTCTGTAAGATACCATCCTTCTCTCAACGAGATGACTGCCGACTGAATATTTTTCAGAGGAATGGTTACATTTTTGCCAATGCGCAATTGCTTCTCATCAATAGTATATTTTTTTGGTCTGAATAAATACAAGTGAATAATATACAGCGTATAAGGAACCAGTAAAACCAAGAAAGGCAAATTTGACCGAATGTCATAAAACATCCAGGCTACAACGATCAGATAGAGGATAATCTTAAAAGGTCTTTTGTATTTTTCAAGTTTGTCCTGTATGGTCACCATGGCATTGGATAATATGTTTGAACCTTGTAAAAGATAAATTAATCTTACTTCAATGAATGTCAATAAGAACCACTATGCACTGATGATTTAATGTGATAGAGGGACAGGACCCGATCGACCAGTTCTAATGCTATTCTTTCCTGTGCTTCACGTGTTGATGCTGCGATGTGCGGACTGACTGAAATTCTTGGATGTTGAAGAAGCAATGGATTAATTTGTGGCTCCTGATGAAATACATCCAGTCCTGCTCCGGCAAGCTGTCCATTATTCAAAGCTTCCAGCAAAGCACTTTCATCAATGTTTTCACCGCGTGAAGTATTAACCAATAAGCAATGGGGTTGCAGGAGTTCAAATTGTGATTTGCCCATGAGACACTCTCCGGTGAATGGTGCATGCAAGCTAAGATAATCAGCCAGTGGCAATGCCTGCTCTCTGGCCATGACGGGCAATTCTATTTCTATTGATTGTGTCCCAAGGTCTATGCTTAGCCTTGCTTCTTGAATAAACGGATCCACAACGACAATCTTCATTCCGAGACCCCATGCCATACGCGCCAATTCACTCCCGATGCGTCCGAATCCGAGCAGAACAAGCGTCTTGGCGCGCACTTCACCCGAAGAAGAGAGTTCTTTTTTCAGACTGTTGAATCGATCAGCGCCAGTCAGTTCACGATTGGTGCGATGAAGCGAACGCGTCAGGCACAACAGATGGGCCATTGCCAACTCTGCCACAGAACGTGAAGATGCCCCTGGTGTATTAATTACTTCAATACCCTTACTGCGGGCATATTCCGCATCAACATTGTCCAGTCCTACCCCCGCCCTCGCAATAAACTGAAGGCCCGGGGCAGCATCGATGTGTTCTTTCCTGACCTTGGTAGCACTACGCACAATAATGCCCTGGTAATCATTCAAGATCCCCGCCAGGTCTTCCTGATTTTTCTTTACCAGGTCAATTCTCATGCCTGCTTCCTCCAGGGCTTTAACGCCGGACTTCTCCAGGCCGTCGTTGATTAAAATTTTCCAATTTGCCATAAAATAAAAAAGGAATCCAAAATTAACCGGATTCCTTTTTTCTGACTATTAAGTCCTGATTTTATTTCTTTCTGGCATGTGCCCTTGCCTTTGCTTCTGAAGTGATTCGTTTCATTTCGCTCAGGAGCATATCGGCCAACTCTTTGTGTCCGCCCTTCTGTGCAAATCCCCAGGCTGTCATACCGTCGCGGGTCTCATTCATTACATTGGCCCCTTTGTTGAGTAAAATATCCACAATCTCACGATTGCCTTTCTGGGCTGCAAACATCAGCGCATCCTTCTGATCAACCACCAGGGTCACGATAGCCCCTTTCTGTAACAGCAGATTAACCATTTCAACATCACCCTGCATTGAAGCCAGCGAAAGTGATGTCATACGTTGACCGTTGACCTCAAGAATCTGGTTGACATCAACGCCAGAGGATAATACTTTCTTAACCCCTACAAAGTTGCCGGTCTGCACCGCTTCAAGAAGATTATTCTGACTAAAAGCTACAGTACTTAGTATCAGGCAGATTGCAAAAAACAATTTCTTCATCATATAGATTTTAAGCGTTCAATACTTAGAGGCCACAATAATAACAAATGTTGCCTGATTCCTGAAATATTTTTGGCGACGAATAACACGTTTCACACAAGCACCAATTCCTCAGCAGACTCGCCTTGGATGCCATGACATAATGTCTGGCAACGCCGTTTCGGATGGTGCATCAATTAAACGGTGTAAGATCAATTTTAATAAATATACCATATGTAATAATATGAATTACAGTTATTTAATACTATGAAATATCGCTAAATTCGATTTTTCTTCCCCGGCTGCCAATAAATTTTTTAAGCAGTCTATTGACCGGATGGTCCAGGGCCGGATCTTTTTCAATTATTTTTTCAGCTAGCTTTCTCGCGCTCTCGAGAATAGCGTGGTCGCGCACCACATCGGACACCTGAAGGTCAACCAGTCCTGACTGTTTTGTTCCACTCAGATCGCCAGGCCCACGCATCCTGAGGTCCTCCTCCGCAATCTTAAATCCATCATTCGTGTTACACAGGATTTTCATACGCGCCAGGGAATCCTTACCGAGCCTGTCGGCCGTCATCAGGATACAATAGGACTGATCGGCACCCCTGCCTACCCGACCCCTGAGCTGATGCAATTGGGATAGGCCGAAGCGCTCCGCATTCTCTATGACCATCACACTGGCATTGGGGACATTGACTCCAACCTCTATGACCGTGGTAGCAACCATGATTTGTGCCCTTCCGGCAGCGAACCGCTGCATTTCCATTTCTTTTTCGACAGGCTTCAGTCTGCCATGCACCACGCTGATCCGGTAATCCGGCAAAGCAAAATACTCCAGCATCTTGTCATAACCCAGCTGCAGATTTTCGATATCCAGTACTTCGGATTCCTCAATGAGTGGATAAACGACATAGACCTGCCGCCCCATTGCAATCTGCTCTTTCATAAATTTATACAAAGTCATCCGGTCAATGTCCTTGATATGCTTCGTCATGATCTCCTTCCTTCCCGGCGGCAATTCATCAATGATTGAAATGTCCAGATCGCCATATTGTGTCATCGCCAGGGTACGCGGTATCGGCGTTGCCGACATGATCAGAACGTGAGGATTCGCATTCCGGGCCTTGAACCAAAGTCTGGACCGCTGCTCAACACCAAAACGGTGTTGTTCGTCGATCACCACCAGGCCAAGATCCTGGAATATTACCGGGTCTTCGATCAACGCATGCGTCCCAACGATGATCTTGAGTTGACCCTGCTTTAGCCGTGAAAGAATCTCTTTGCGAGCCGGCGCTTTGGTACTGCCAGTGAGTATTTCAATATCCAGTGGCAATTTTTCCAGAAGCTCTTTGAGGCTTTTGAAATGTTGCTGCGCCAAAATTTCCGTTGGTGCCATCAGGCAGGATTGATAGCCATTACCCACGGCAATCAACATGGTCAGCAATGCAACAATCGTCTTGCCACTGCCCACATCACCTTGGAGCAACCTGTTCATCTGTTTGCCTGAACGCAGATCTCCTGCAATTTCTTTGATTACGCGTTTCTGTGCGCCGGTCAACTCAAAAGGTAGCGCCGTCTTATAAAAATCGTTAAAAACTGGACCCGTCGTCGTCCAAAGAAAACCATTGTTTTCCCGCTTGCGTCGGCTCTTGTTAAACAGCATGCGCAATTGAAATTGAAACAGTTCTTCAAATCGAAGCCGGTTTTGGGCCCTGGTAATATCTTCGGCAGAGGCGGGATAATGAATCAATTTAAGACTTTGCGCGCGCGACATCAGATGGTGTCTGCCGAGGATGTAATCCGGAAGATTTTCTCTGATCTCTCTAAAGTCAATTTGCTGACACAGGGCCTCTGTTAACCTGGCCAAACCCCTGCTGTGCAAACCCTTTGATCCTAATTTTTCGGTACTGGAATAGACCGGCACATAGCGCATTTTGCCGGCTACATCTTCATCTCCTTCAATCTCGGGGTGAGGAATACTTAGCCCGTATCCCTGGTTCTGAACCCTTCCGTAGAAAAGATAGGTCTTACCCTGTTCAATTTTGTCCTTGACCCACTGACCACCCCGAAACCAGACCAGGTCTACTGTGCCGGTATGATCGTAGCCTTGGATTACGAGCACTTTGGAACGGGCATGACCTCGTTCTGAGATATCTCCTATGGTTAACCTGAGATAAGCCCAGTCCACATGAGTTAATTCATGTACGGTATTCAACTGGGTCCTGTCGATGTACCGAAAAGGAAAATAGAGCAAAAGATCTTCCACGCTATGAATACCAAGTTCTTTGCGCAAGAGCTCAGCCCGCTGTGGCCCTACACCTTTGAGAAATTCAACTGAACTGTCCGGCTTGAGTAATCCCATTCAAATTGCAAAATAAATCCACTCCTGATGATTTCTCAGGATCAGGGCCACGTTTTTCATTTATTCAACTCAGAATGGGTTTGAGAATGCCTGGAATGGTCTGTACCCTGCAGGTCCTGAAACTTTTTAGCGCTTCTTTGCATTATTGTCATATTCAATTGCGCTGTCCATGGAATCGATCAGACAAAAACAGGTTGGTGAACTTATCCGCCGGCAATTCAGTACAGTACTTAACACCGAAGGAAAATACATTTATGGATACGAGCCCCTGGTCACAATAACTGATGTCAAAATGAGTCCGGACCTTGGCCTGGCGAAAGTATATCTGAGTGTATTTAACCAGGAGAACAAGCAGGAGATTATTCTATTATTAGAGGATCAGGTAAGCAAACTCCGACACGCGCTGCACTCCAGAATATCCAGGCAGCTTCGCATCATGCCTGACCTCAGATTCTACCTTGATGAGACCCTGGATGAAGCCTATAAACTGGATCAGCTGTTCAAGAAACTTCACGATGAAAAACAGTTTGGCGAAGACTAGCTGAGCAACAAGAATTTTAAAATCTTTTTACAAAGATTTCTACTGCTTGCTGGGTGATTCTTGCGTCATTGGCCTCACGGATGATGAGGGTTAAGGTTCTGTAAGATTATTTGAAATTTTAATGAAAGGCTATTGAAAAAGTTTTTCCTTCAACACATTGCTGAAGACGCAACTCTGCTATTTATGCAGTACGAAAAGAATACCTGCATTCATTGCCAATAAGCGATAGCGCTCATCCAGGGGTCCAAAGCCAAGCTTTCCCATCATGTTGCTGTAGCTTGTTCTTGCGTACACGGACCAATCGTGTCCCAGAGCATACTCTGCCAAAAATCCGATATTCCAGTAAGCTATTGTATTATTGCCCAGGTTGTGATCCTTACTGATACCGTAATTATATACTGGTTCTATAAAGGTCAGCTGTGTTCCTGGAATAAAGCCAATGGTCTGTTTTTGTATGGACTTGCGAGCGGTCTGTACTGTATAAGCAGCTGTGTTGCAAATGGCGAGATTCATGCCAGCAAATCCGCTGAGCTGCCAGCGCCCGCGCTGAAAAATCTGATGATGCAGATTCAGTGGAATCTGAATAAATTTATAATTAAGATTTTTGATCACATCAACCAGTTCACCTTCCTTGAAATGTGAGAAATTGATATAACTACCGGTATTATAATTCAGTGAGTAAAAATCAGCGCCGGATTCAACTTTCCAGGTACCATAATCCAGCATGAATCTGAGGTTCAAGGCTGGTTCTGAATTGTGAAGTTTATATTCGTTGATATATTCTGGTTTGTCTGCAGATGAAGAAATAAAATGTGTCAGAGAGCCTATGCCGCTGTATAATTTAATTTGAAATTGAGTAGAAGCAGGCGTTGTCGAAGGGTGTGCTTCGATTTCTGATTTGGGGATAGAAGTTTCCAGTTCCTGATCGCCAGGAGATTTGGTATTCTCATTCTCTGGCTTCGCCATTGGGGTGTCTGATTCTTTTGCTTTGTGGTCCTGCAATGGTGTTTTCACCGATAATTCCTTCGCGAGTTCATTAGCCGCTTTTTCTATTGTCTGTTCCGTTATATGGTCAGAATTTTGCGAAGGGTTATCCATGATTGCATGATTATGTGATGATGCACTCGCAACAGGATCAACCGATGCATTCGTTTTCCCTATCGCGGCTTCAGTGTGAATACCCTTATTGCCGGAGACTGTTAAATCTGACCTTTGTACATTCCGAACTATCTCGGTTACGGTTCCACTTTTGCCATGCGCTGTGGCGCTATTTTCTGCTGAGACCATCATTTTCTCTTCAGAATATTCCTCCAGCTGATGTGGCGCGGATATTACATCAACAATTTGATCTTTGATCTGATTGGTGGGGGCGATTTGGTGTGCTGCGATCATCGCCGCCGGTAGATTAATCAGGTTCTGGTCTGCAATATTTCTCAAGGTCCAAAATATCAGCAACACCAGTGCCATTTCAACTGCTCTGGCAGTCAATATTTTTTGCCTGCGATCACGCAACAATTGCAGTTTAAGCTGAAAGTTGGACCAGTTGGCTTCATAACCATGCACTTCCGCATCCGCAATCGTAGTTCTTACCTGATGATCAAAATCAGGATCTTCACCGGAGGCTTTGAGCGTATTGCGCATCCGGTCCCAGTCCGGACGCGGCATATCATTGAGCTCCCCTTTCGCCGCGCGTTGTTCAAATTCATCATAACCGGATCTGATCCAGTTGTCAAATTCACTATTCTTCATCGTTTCCCTTTAATATTTCCTTCAACTATTGTCTAGCTTTTACAAGATTCGACCTGGATGTGCTTTCGTTTATATGAAGAATATCAGAAATTTCCTTGTGAGAGTATCCATCGATGATATGCATGTTGAAGACCGTTCTGTAGGCCATCGGAAGGGATTGTATTGCTGTCATGATCTCATCCAGATTCATTCCCTGAATAGCGGTCATGTCATCATTCGCAATCCCATAGGCGCTGTCCAGATCCGAGTGATACCGTTTGCTTTCTTTCCTGAAATGATCGATACAGGTGTTGACTGTAACTCTTTTCATCCAGGCCTGAAGCATCGTACCGCTCTCATAGGTTTCGATCTTGTTGAAGATCTTGAGAAAAGCATCGTGAAGAATATCTACGGCTTCTTCTTTTGAGCTGGTATACCGGATACAGATCGCATACATGCTTCCGTAATTTTCCTCATATAACTTTTGCATGGCCCAGGATTCCTTCCTGATACACGCTTGAATCAATTCGGATTCTACGCTTACTACTCCAATCGAAATGCCCATATGAACACTGATTTGAATTGATAACGACCGTCAGCCACAATTCGCTGCAATTTAATTAAGATTTTTATCAAAGTTAGTCCTGTATCAAAGTATCCCATGCCTGAATGGATCTACCTAAAGCACATAATATCAGGCTTGATTGCAAATCAAGACTGCTTTTCCCGGATATCTAATGCTCCGCCCCAATCCATCGGAGAGCCACTGGTGTGACGCATAGACAGAACGATACGGGTCCTTTAAGAATTAATTCTTAGTTATAGGCGGTCATTCGCATTCACTTTAAAAGAGCCATCTGCCTCAACTTTTTAGACATTCAATCCTTAGTTTTACGCATTTACACCTATGTCAATCAAGGTACGCCAGATTATCAGCATCAGGGACCCTGAACTTGCGGTCAGGTTCTTTACCATCGGCATTTACCCGGGCAAATTCATTGAGTTGATCCGGCAAGCCCCCTTTGGCGGAGCCTATTTTGTACAGGTGGACCAGTTGTTTTTTGTGCTTCGCAAGAAGGAATGGGAAGCACTGGAAACAAAGATCGTGAGGACTTAATGAATCTCTACCGACATATCGCCCTGGTCGGCAATCCCAATAGCGGAAAATCCACCCTTTTCAACCTGCTGACAGGACTGCATCAAAAGGTGGGTAATTTCCCGGGGGTCACCGTAGAAAGCCTGGAGGGCAAATTCAAAACCTTTAGTGGGGATGAGGTCAGGATTACCGATTTGCCAGGTTCCTATAGCTTGCATACCAATTCCAAAGATGAACAGGTGCTGGGTCATGCACTGACCGGTATAGGCCATACTGAACCTCCGGAGGCCATCGTGTACGTGGCAGATCTAAGGTACCTGCATCAGCAGTTGTTGCTTCTGACACAGGTCCTTGATCTCAATTTTCCGACCATGATCGTGCTGACGAACCGAGATCAGGTGAATGATGAACTGGCCCTGCGCTGGGAAGAATTCCTGAGTCAGAAGACGGGGTGTATTGTTACTGCTTTTAGCGCCCGACTCGGATACACCGCCATTACACTCAAGGAAAAGCTGCAGCGATTTCTAGCGCATGATACCGTCTCACAGGAACGAAGACCCTTCTTCAATTTACCTGAAGCTTTGGGCATCGAAGGCGAATCTGATGCAATCAAGGCACGTTCTTCTTACCACCAGTTTCTGCTCAACCTCGATGAAACGTATTGCAGGTTAAAAGGCAGGCCTTCGATGGAAAAGGCAACCATGATACGTTGTCAGATTGATGATACGATGAGTCGCTATTCGCTCATTGAAAACTGGGAATCGCAGATTCGATTACCCGAATCCAAAAGCGCGATCAATCGCACCAGAAGACTCGACAGGGTACTGACCAATCCGTTTTGGGGCATCGTAATCTTTTTTGTGATCATGTGTGCCGTCTTTCAGATTATGTACACCTGGGCAGAATTCCCGATGAACGCCATTGAAGACGCTTTTGCCTATACTTCAGGAACCATTCATGGCTGGTTGCCGAATGTCTGGTGGTCTCATTTGCTTACAGAAGGCATCATACCTGGTCTTGCGGGCGTCTTAGTTTTCATTCCTCAAATACTTTTGCTCTTTCTGATGCTTGGCATTCTGGAAGAAGCGGGTTATATGACCCGGGTAGTATATCTGCTCGATCACATGCTGGCCAGGTTTGGTCTTAACGGACGATCGATCATCGGATTGATCTCAGGAGGAGCCTGCGCCATCCCTGCCATCATGAGCACACGGAGTATTTACAACCCCAAAGAACGACTGATCAGCATGTTCGTTATTCCGCTGATTCCTTGCTCCGCGCGCATCCCTGTCTATACTGCATTAATTGGATTTGTCGTCAGCAAAGAAAAGGTATTCGGTGTTTTCCAATTGCAGGGACTCGTTTTTATGGGTCTGTACTTTATTGGAATTGTCGCTGCCCTGCTGGTTGCGTTGGTGCTACATCACGCCATTCCTTCGGAAGGAAGATCATTTCTCATTATGCAATTGCCCAATTACCAACTACCACCATGGCGTCAGGTATTCAATCAGGCTGTGCTCAAAGTAAAAAGTTTTGTGCTGCAAGCCGGAAAGATCATAATGATGATATCGATCACACTATGGTTTCTTGCAAGTTTTAGCTGGCCCGGCAAAATAAAAAATGCAGAGGAGCAACTCAAACAATCAGAAGCTTTTAGACAGGCAAATACTGAAAAGCAGGCACTGATGATGGAAGCCACGCTGCTGGAAAATTCTTTTGCAGGAACAATTGGAAAAACGATTGAACCATTGATTGCACCGCTGGGATTTGACTGGAAGATTGGCATATCGCTGATTACTTCCTTTGCTGCCCGTGAAGTATTTGTCGGCACCATGAGCACAATCTACAGCATTGGCTCCAACAGTGATGAATTTAAACTCAGGGAAGTACTTTCTGCAGAGACACGCAGTGACGGAAGTCGTTTTTTTGATCGTCGGACTGCACTTTCGCTGATTATTTTTTATGCCTTTTCATTGCAGTGCATGAGTACGCTCGCGATTATGCGAAAGGAAACCGGCAGCTGGAAAACACCTGTTCTGCAATTCATTTTCTTCGGCATTCTCGCTTACCTGAGCAGCTTCGCGGTTTTTCATCTTTTTTAAAATTATAGCGATTACCGAAAACAATGTTTGATCCGCAGTTCTTACCTTTGGGTTGAATTTTTAAATTTTAATTCCGGATCTCAAGTTCTTTAAGCGCGCCGTAGGTGAAATAACCACTGATCTATCTTTTTGAAAATAAATTAATTTTCGACAAAAAAAATGGCTCTTATTTTTTCAGAATATGATATCAATAATGCACGCACAATCTTGAAATAAAAAATATAAATTTCTCTTGCCATTGAATTACAAATTAAATAGATTACACTTAAAATGAAAATAACAAAATCGAATTTGCTTTTTCTGAAACTGAAAAAACTCAGGACAGGCAAATACATTTTAATAATATCCGCTTTGATTTATTCATGCAGCCATCTTGTCCCACAGGGCCCTGAGGAAGAATTATTGATGAATGCACCACTAGCGGGATTAAGTAATTCACAGTTACTTCTCTTCCAGGAGGGTGCCGCAGAATTCGATGAGGTGTATACACAGGAGACAGGATTGGGACCAATCTATGTATCCAATTCATGCGCATCCTGTCATAAGGATGACAACCGGGGACATCCCTTTACCATGCTGGTTAGATTCGGACAGCAAGATACCAGCGGCAATCAATTTCTTCACTTAGGAGGACCTCAGCTTCAGCATCAGTTCATTCCCGGATTCCAAGGTGAAAAAATACCCTCAGGAGCGCCCTATACGCGTCTGATTGCACCGATTGTATCCGGTACCGGATTTCTTGAACTGGTACCTGATGAAGACATCTTGAAAATGGCAGATCCCGACGACGCTGACGGTGATGGGATCTCCGGAAGGGCGCACTGGAATGAAGTTCCTGAATGGGTGCATGTATCCAGTCAGGCACAATCTGTCAATGGCAGGTACCTGTGTCGCTTCGGAAAAAAGGCAAGCACCTATAATCTGCATCAACAGGTTACCCAGGCATTTAATCAGGATATGGGGATCACCACAACGTTTTTACCACACGACCCTTTTAACCCGGCAGAAGGGACCAATCCTGTACCAAATTTTTCAGCAGATATTTCAGATCAGAGTCTCAATGCCACTGTATTTTATATTCAGACCCTGCAAATGCCCGCACAGCGCAATAAGCTTCATGCAGATGTCCTTCAGGGCAAAGAAATATTCAACCTCATCGGATGCCAAAAGTGTCATACAGAAAAACTAAAAACCGGAATTTCTTCTATCAGCGCACTCAGCGAAAAGGAATTTCATCCTTATACAGACTTGCTCCTTCATGACATGGGTCCGGCACTGGACGACGGTTATACGGAAGGTTATGCAATCAGTAGTGAATGGCGGACTGCTCCGTTATGGGGCCTTGGATTGGCCGGAACAGCCCAGGGAGGAAAACTATTTCTAATGCATGACGGGCGTGCAACCAGCATTGAAATGGCCATTCAGATGCACGGAGGTGAAGCCCAAAAAAGCCAAAAAGCTTTTGATCAGTTAAGTGCCACGGATAAAAACAAATTGGTGCAGTTTCTGCAATCGCTGTAGTATGACCAGAAATGAATTCATCAGGCTTTGCGGAATAACGGTGGCCGGCGGCTTGGGTGCTTCGCTACTGAATGGATGTGCCAGCGCTTATTATTTCGCAAGGTTTGAAATACAGGAACGAAAACTAAGTATCCCCGTGAGTGAATTTTTTGTCGCGCAGGGAAAAAAAATAAAACCTAGGAAATTTGTATTACTTCGAATACCTCAGTTCAATTATCCGATCTGCGTTTTTCGTATTTCAGAAACAGACTACACCGCAGTACTGATGGAATGCACCCACCGCAGTTGCGAATTGCAGAACCAGGGTTACTATCTCGTATGCCCCTGCCATGGGAGTGAATTTACCTGTCGCGGCCAGGTTAAGAATCCACCAGCGGAAGATGACCTTAAGACTTTTTCAGTTAAATCATCAGAACAATATATCCATGTTGAAATATAAATTTATTCTTTGCATCAATCTAATTCTCTTCCTACGCATCATCAACGCTCAGGACACCGTACGCCAGGTCTCGCGAGAACACCGGGATAGCATCAAACGAGGAATGAATATGGATGCCATTTACAATCGCCCTTTCCTTCGAAACAAAAGTTTTCCTGTTGCTCTAGGCGGTTACATCGAAACCAATACTGAATATGCATCGACGAATGGTGTTGATGATGGATTTCATTTTCAATTCCGGCGTATGACGATGTTCATGTCCAGTACCATTGCGTCGCGTATTAAGTTTTTATCAGAAATTGAATACGAAAATGGCACGCAGGAGATCAGTTTGGAGACCGCACTGATGGATCTGGAGTTTACTCCAGGCCTCAATCTTCGCGGTGGCATCTTATTGAATCCGATTGGAGGATTTAACCAGAATCACGATGGCCCCCGATGGGAGTTCGTGGACCGACCATTGGTCAGTACAGAAATTATCCCATCCACCTTGTCCAGCACGGGTATGGGCTTTTATGGAAAGTTTTACAGCCGTCAATGGATTCTGGGTTATGAAGCTTATGTGACGAATGGACTTTCCGATGCTTTGATCCTGAATGAAGATGACCGCACATCATTTCATGAAGCCAAGGAGAATCCCAATAAATTTTTCAGAAGCAACAGTGGCTTGCCGATGATCAATGGTAAACTTGCGTTGCGTCACAGAGCGCTGGGTGAGATTGGAATTTCCATGCTAACGGGTGTCTATAATCAATGGAAAACGGCAGGAACAGTCGTCGATTCAAAACGCAGTGCTACCCTGGCTGCCATCGACTTCAACACCTCTCTCTGGAACGGTAAAATCAACATCACCGGAGAATGGGTCAAAGGATTTGTACAACTGCCCGCTAATTATATTCAACGCTACGGCTCACAACAGACTGGTTTTTTCTGTGATGTCGTTGCATCCATATTTCAGGGTCAGATCTTTGGATGGCCGCAAGCCAGAATTATGACAGGTCTTCGCTTTGACTTCGCCGATTACAATCAGGACTCTGAAAAAGGAACTGACCGGAAATTGTTTGATGACGTGTGGGGAATCACCCCTGCGGTATCCTTCAGGCCTTCCGGAAGCACGGTGCTGAGATTGAATTATAAATATTTGCGCACGCGCGATATCCTCGGCAATACACCTTCAAAGACCGGCATTATTCAACTCGGATTTTCAAGTTATTTTTGATAAGGATTGTGAATATTGTCTGCATAGCAACATCGTCATCGTAGCTTTTTAAAGTCAATATAAACTTCAGACTTTGCGTTTTTTGATTTTCTCAAAGTGATCTATCTCATCCCGATGTATCCAAATCAAAACTTGTTAAGATAACACAGCGAGAAATCAGTTTTCGACAAATCGATCAGGAAAATCTAAGTCTAATCTTAGTATTTACGGATCATTTCGATTCCATCGTCTCTGCGGATTTTTCTATCTTATAAACAAGATATTCCGTATCGCCAAGGAAGAATAACTGCTTGTATTTCTGATGATAGAAAAGCGTTACTTTTTGTCCTGTTTCTGCCGCGCGTTGTATTTGCATTGCCACTTCGTCATTGGGTACTGAAAAGTTCCAAATATTCTGACTCGCCATACCCGGCGCTGTGCTGATCTGCGGGAATCCGAAATTCAGTTCACCTTCATTCGTCTTAAATATAACTCCTTTTTTACTGATTTTGACAACGTAGCCCGTTCTTGCACCCTCACTGTAATTGGCAAAGAGAATAAAACAGACATAAGCGATCATGATGACCAATAGCAAATAGATGATTCTCTTGATCCATTTCCATGTAGTTTTTCCTGCTTCGACGGCACTTTCTCTGAAATCCATTACGATCTATTTTGATGTGAAATTATTACAAATATGCCACTGAGAAGCTGGAAAGGAGATAATGGTCGTCAACGGAATGTTAAAGCAAGGAACATCTTCAGAAAGTCCATGTAGGCGATCCTATTTAGCTTTGCGTTGAATGGAAGCCACCAATACTGCAAACCGTTATCAAACCATCGCCGCGATAGCCACTGCTTCCGGTATGGCAGGCATTGGCATCATCCGCCTCAGTGGCCCCGATGCTCTTGCTATAGCCGGCCGGTTGTTTCAGAACCATTCACTGCAGGATCATCAGCATGCCCGGCTTCATCTTGCCAGAATCATCAATACGGACGGCAGCATACTTGACGAGGTACTGGTAGCCGTTTTCAGGGCACCGCATTCCTATACGGGCGAAGACCTCATTGAGATCAACGCCCACGGTTCTTCATTTATTCTCACAGAGATCCTTCATCGACTTTTTGAAGCCGGGGCAGAACCAGCTCAGCCCGGCGAATTCACTCAGCGCGCATTTCTCAATGGCAAGATGGACCTTTCGCAGGCGGAAGCGGTGGCTGACCTCATCCACTCCACCAATGCGGTGCAGCACCGTTATGCCATCAATCAAATGAAAGGAGGCATTCGCGACCAGATCGCCCGCCTTCGCGGCAAACTGGTAGATTTTGCCAGCCTCATCGAACTTGAACTAGACTTCAGCGAAGAAGATGTAGAATTTGCCAACAGGGATCAGTTGTTGAAACTTCTTACTGAAATTCAACAAAGGATCAACCAGCTGTTGAATAGTTTTGAGCTCGGAGAAGCTGTACGCCATGGAATTCACACCGTCATCGCCGGCAAACCCAATGCCGGTAAGTCAACACTGCTCAATGCCCTTCTAGGCGAGGAGCGCGCCATCGTATCCGACATCCCGGGCACCACGCGCGACACCATCGAAGAACAACTCAATATTCATGGAATTGTATTTCGCCTCGTCGACACGGCGGGTATACGAGCCACCGATGACACTATTGAAGCTTTTGGTGTACAACGCACCCTGCGAAGCATAGAACGCTCCAGCATTCTTGTCTATGTGGCTGATATCAGAGAGGTCAATGGTGAAAGTCTAAGCAACGAATTGGCATCCATTGTGCAGGAGGGCCAGGAAGTAGTGCTGGTTGCCAATAAATCAGATCTTTATCCCGATATCAACGTATCCAGCCTTTCAATCAGCCTGGTTAAACCGGAAAACATCATTCCGCTTTCTGCACTCCAAGGCACAGGACTTGATTCGCTCCGCAGCAAATTATTTGAACTCGCATCCCACCGTCATACGCTTCAGGAATTCAGTGTGTTGATCAATGCGCGTCACCGCGCCATTCTCGCTCGTGCCCGTGAAGCACTTCAAGCCGTTGAAGCAGGTCTTCTTTCCGGGTTGCAGACAGACCTTGTAGCACAATCTTTGCGTGAGGGAATTTATGAACTTGGTCAGGTCAGCGGCGAAGTGAGCAGCGATGAGTTGCTGGGGAATATTTTTGGGAAGTTCTGTATCGGAAAGTGACCAAGTAAGCTGGGAGTTATATTGGTTACCGAATAAAAATTTGAATATAAACGGGATAAAAAATACCTTATCGGGTATAAATGATTCGTTAGTAGACTTATATATACCCTAAAAGGTATAAAATAGAAATAGTAAATAATATTTATACCCTATATGGCATAATCTGCAGAGAAATAACTAATTTTGTACCCAAATGGGTATAAAAATGAAATTATCATTATTCGTAAAGCAAAAAAGGAGAGCGGCAGGACTTACTCAACCTGAACTTTCTGAAAAGGCAGGAGTTGGACTGCGATTTGTCAGGGAGTTGGAGCAAGGAAAGGAAACACTTAGGCTGGACAAAGTAAACCAGATATTAAACCTGTTCGGATATGAAATGGGGCCTGTAAAATCCGAACAACCATCCACCAGCAATAATTAAGCAAAATGAGAAAGGCCGAAATAAAAATGGACAATAATCTCGCCGGTTGGCTGAGTGAGGATGAGAATGGATATCATTTTCAATATACACCTGCCTATCTTCAAAGAAAAGATCCGAAACCGATAAGCCTTACTTTACCAATTCAGGAAGAGCCATTTACCAATAAAGTGTTGTTTTCTTTTTTTGATGGATTAATACCCGAAGGCTGGCTGTTAGATATTGCTGAAAAAAACTGGAAACTAAATCCAAGAGACCGTATGGGTTTGCTGCTTGCCTGCTGTAATGACTGCATAGGAGCGGTAAGTATTCATCCTCTAAATGAAATTGAGCATGAGTAAACGCTGCCTGTTCTGTTACCAACTGTTGAATGAGAATGAAACGGATTTTCATTCGACCTGTAGTAAAAAGATATTTGGCGTACCCATTTCGCCTCTTTTACCTTATTCAGAAAACAATATGGAAGAGTTGGCGGCCAAGGTCCTTCAAACACAAACTGTAGTTACAGGAGTTCAACCAAAGCTATCCCTTCATCTGGCATCAGCAGAACGGCCAAACCTGGCAAAGCGATTCACCATTGTCGGGATGTGGGGCGGATATATATTAAAACCCCCTACACCATATTATCCACAACTGCCTGAAGTGGAAGATTTGACCATGCATTTGGCAAACCTGGCTAAAATTAAAGTGGTACCGCACAGCCTTATCCGTCTATCATCCGGAAACCTGGCGTATATCACTAAACGAATAGATAGGGTAAAAAAAGAGAAACTCCACATGGAAGACATGTGCCAGCTAACCGATAAATTGACCGAAGACAAGTATCGTGGCTCATATGAACAAGTGGCAAAAGCCATCCTGAAATATTCGGCAACGCCCGGTCTGGATGTAATCAACTTTTTTGAATTGGTGTTATTTTCTTTTCTGACCGGAAATGCAGACATGCATCTGAAAAACTTTTCATTG
The DNA here is from genome assembly GCA_046329325.1 of Saprospiraceae bacterium. Classification (GTDB taxonomy): domain Bacteria; phylum Bacteroidota; class Bacteroidia; order Chitinophagales; family Saprospiraceae; genus Vicinibacter. Next base: position 2,275,845 of record JAXLUU010000001.1, on the reverse strand, counting down.
ATAAATCAACCTGTAACCGGTCCAATTTTTTCTCCGGCATACGACTTAGTGGCAACTGCATTGGTAAACCCTGCTGATGATGAAGATTTGGCATTAACACTCAATGGCAAAAAGAAAAAAATCAACCGCAATGATTTTATAGAAGCATTTACAACACTTAGATTGGATGGCAAACAACAGGAAAATATTTTTAAGAAAATGGTAAAAGCCAAATCGAATTGGCTCGAGTTTATTGATGTCAGTTTTTTACGTGATGATATGAAAGCTGCCTACAAAAATCTAATACAAAATAGATTTGCGAGGCTCTTTCCAACAACGAACAACGAACAATCATCAACCAAAGTTTGAACACCAACCCCGTAAAATATCTCGCCAAAGTAGACCATATCAAACTGTCAGATTAAAATGTGACTTGCTCCAATGTTATACACAGGACTTGATCTGACAGACGTCCATTTTAATATCGGAAAGTAATTGGTTCCTCCAAATAATGAGTCTATAAATACTATTAGTATTGTTATTCAGCTACTTACACCAATATTTGATATAAATAGTCAAGTTTTAGCTTTACCTCATCTATTGTAAAGTCAAGTAATAATTTTACTAATTACTTGATTATGTCATGTTTTAGCTTTACTCTATGAGCAAGAGATCACTTCAGCTGCAACAACTCAACAGCAAAATGCTGGCCATTGCCCGTTCCTGATAACACTTCGAAGTGGCTTTTACTGTATTCTGGAGTACCAATACACAATTCCCACTTAGACACTCAAAATAAGGGGTGGGACAGTGTAGATGATTCTGAGATTCGAAAAAGCTGGACAGGACAAAGCGCACTGACTTATTTACCTAAAAGATCCAACTGTCTGATTAAGTTGTGGCTATTAATAAACCTGATGCACCAGTTTTGCCTGCCAGGTCTTTCCGTTTGACAAATAACGAATCACGAATACACCATTTTCAAATCCCGACAGGTCTATTGTGGTTTGGTCAACATGCAAATCTTCCTTGTACATTAAGCGACCATTCAAATCAACAATCGACAAATGTCCATTTCCATTCAGCTGGCTTAGCGTAACGAATTGATGTGCCGGGTTTGGCTCCATCAGAATTGGCATCTGCTGCTGTTCTGTGGTTGAAACATAAGTATCGATCTGCCGCAGTGGCAAGAAAAATAAAACCGTATTGGTTAAGGCCGGAGTCACGCAATCCAGATGACCTGCACTTGAATTCACATCACTGCCTGATAGATTGGAAGCTCCGAGTGCAATCATGGTATCACGGGCTAACACACCGTTCTGATATGGAATGACCTCGTCTGCAGAACAATAATAGATACGGGTTGGGGCTAAGGGAACCCAGAGATAGGTGTTGTTAAGTTTTAAGTCGATGATATAAGGATGATTTGGATCGGTAAGAACCGCTTGCTGAAAAGCAGGCTGGAGCATTCGAAAAGGCCTGATGCTACCTTCAATGTTGATCAGTGATGTCGCCAGTTGTGATCCCATTTGACCCGCATCAATTGTTCCTGACAAATATTGTCCGATTGGCGTGAAGTAAGGCGCTTTGAACACATCAGAAAGGTTGGTGTAAATATTCCCATAGGCCTGTTGATAAGAAAGCACCGTAAGCGGGATCCACGCTACGTTGTTATTGATGGAGTCATTCAATGTCCATTGGCGCATGACCTCACCGATGCTATAAGGACCGGAAAGATGCGTTGCAGCCGTAACTGCAAATTCAGCGGTTAGCTTCGTTTGTATCAATTGGTGCAAGGCCATCGAAGCATGTCCACCTTCCGAATAGCCCGTAATAAACAATTGGTTATTGAAATGTACATGATGCAAGGCTGCGAATAGCTTCAGAGCCCGCAACATATCTGCTGATGTCGACGCTTCTGAAGCGGCATGAAAAGCAGGGTGAAAGCCTTTACCCAATCCCATGCCGAGATAATCCGGCAAAAGAGATATAAAACCCAAGCCGCCAAATAATAAACCGATACTCCCTTCACCACCGTTTTGCGTCACATTAAAAGAAGGCACGTCCAGTTTAAGACTGGCAAAACCATGTGTGTACACCAGCCGGGGATAAATCTTCGAAGTATCCGAAGGTAAGACGACAAGCCCTGACACCGTATCGGTCATACCATGGACATTCTGCGTGGTATAAGTAATCCGGTAGTAATTCACGCCGTATTGAATGAAGGGAATATTGAACTGTGTAATTAATTCTCCCAAAGTTTTGCTACCGAGCAAGGTATCAGACACGAGATTCTGGGCACAAATCAAGCCCAATGACTGAATGAACAAAAGAATAATAACGCAGGTTTTTTTCATTGATAAACGTTGAATTTAAAATCAATAATAAAACAAATCAAACCCTGATTGACAATTAAATGCTTAAAGGTAGTTGTAAGGTTTAGTATGTAAGTAGCATTAGAATTTGAACCAGCAAAAAATATTATCCGGTTCTCATCCAATTATGCCCATATTCCTGTACACTCTTAGATGTATTCTGTTAAGAATTTAAGGTACGCCACTGCAAGGAAAAATACATGCTGGCTGCAAAGCGTGAAAAGCCATGCTTTGGAAAAAAAACCAAGCTTGGAATATTATCATGCTGAGCCTACATCGTATCCATCATGAGACTCTTGCAATTCTCGAAAGGTTTTTGGTATTAATTTAGGGAATCATATTCAATTACCGCAACATGATCAAGTCCGCAAAAAAAATCTGGCTGAGCAATCATCTCAGCCAGCATAAATCATTTAGATCAGTTTCACATTGATCGCATTCAGACCTTTCCGGCCCTCTTCGACCTCATAACTGACACGGTCGTTTTCGGTGATTTTGTTTTTTAATGCGCTGACATGTACAAAGATATCCGGCATACCATTATCACGTTTGATAAATCCAAATCCTTTCGATTCATTAAAAAATTTAACTGTTCCTTCTTCCATTATTTAAAAATTCAATTCAAAAATTACTTTATTTTTCTAACATTAAAAGCTGCATAACCTTTTGGCGTCCTCTCCTTCTCGTAGGTCACCCTGTCTTTCTCCTTGATGGGTTCCAGGACTTTATTGGCGTGGACAAAAATATTCTCACGTGAACCGTCTTCCGTGATAAACCCATACGCTTTGTCTGTCAAAAACATCGCCACGACACCATTAAATTCCTTGTCTTCTTCGACGACCGGCGCCGCGCCCAGCTGAATGTCTTCCAGCTTAATGGCTTTACGAATCTGCTTATCCGGTGGAACGTCCGTTATATTGCCGTCCTGATCCACATACACCAACATTTCTTCCAGGCTCTTGCCCTTGTTGTTATTGGCTTTGCGTTCTTCACGGCGCTCCGCCTTATCTTGTTTCTTTTTAGCCCTTTTCTGCTGAAGTGCTTTTTTATTAAATGTATCTGCCATATTTTATTTTAAAATTTAAAGATTCACCGCCTGACGAAAGTCCTCCATCTTATTTTTCACCGGAATATTAAATCCAATGAGCTTTTGGATATCTCCGAGTTCACTTTTTTGTTCTGTATCACAAAACGAAACGGCTATTCCGTCTTTTCCTGCACGTCCGGTACGTCCAATACGGTGAACATATGTCTCCGGCACATTCGGCAATTCGTAATTGACGACGTGTGGCAGTTCGTCAATATCAATACCTCTTGCAGCGATATCCGTAGCCACCAGTATATTGATTCGATTGCTTTTAAAATCATTGAGCGCCTTTTGCCTTGCGTTCTGTGATTTGTTGCCATGAATGGCTGCAGCATGAATTCCCGATTTGGCCAATTGCCTGACCAGTTTATCTGCGCCGTGTTTTGTTCTGGTAAACACGAGGGTACGTGAAATTACTTTGTTACTTAACAGTTGGATCAGCAATTCCGTTTTTTCTTTCTTTTCAACAAAAAATACAGACTGGCGAACGGTCCGTGCAACCGAAGAAACCGGTGTAACCGATACTTCCGCCGGTTGATGCAATATGGAGTGTGCAAATTTTCTAATAGTTAGCGGCATTGTTGCGGAGAAGAACAAGGTTTGTCTTTTCGCCGGAATTTTCGTCAGTATCTTTTTGACATCATTGACGAATCCAAGATCCAGCATGTGATCCGCCTCATCCAGTACCAGCACCTCGATACCGCCAAGCTTGACAAAGCCCTGCTGATGTAAATCAAGCAACCTGCCTGGTGTCGCGATCAGTACATCGACTCCTCTTTTCAAAGTGGCCACCTGCTTTCCCTGCGGTACACCGCCGAAGATCGCAAGACATGGAATCTTCAGGTACTTGCCATAATCATTAAAACTCTCCTCGATCTGCAGCGCCAGTTCTCTTGTTGGTGTCAACACGAGGGCACGAATGCCTGCAGCTTTATTGGTGGCGTGCAACTTTTGGAGGATGGGAATCGCAAAGGCTGCTGTTTTGCCAGTGCCTGTCTGCGCACATCCCAGGACATCCTTACCTTGTAGAACAAGTGGTATAGTATTTTGCTGTATTTCTGTAGGTGCTAGATACCCTGCATCCTTAAGGGCGTGCTCGATCGGCTGAATCAGATTCAGTTGTTTGAAATTTGTCATTATCCTTCTATTTTGTATAAAATAATTTTTATCTCTGTGAGCCATTATGAAATGGCAACACCGAGGCATTTAAAAACTGTGGCAACTGGAAATGCAAAAGTGAGAGAGGATATTACAAACTAAATCAACAACGCAAAGGCAGAGGCCTGTAAATTAATTACGGCGCAAAGATATGACAAATTTTGGAAATTGAGAGAATTTTTAGAAGGAACTGAACCTTATATTAATTATTATGCACTGATTAACAATATTTTATACTGAATTCAAATCAATATGGTGAAGCTTTAGATTAATTCCTTTATTTTTTCCAAAAGCACATTTCTATTAACATTATATTATTAAATTAGGCAAATATTCATCGTATTTTTGCGATAAATAAAACAGATGGGGCAGGCCAAATCAGAAGAGTTTTCAGTCAGAGACAATCGCATTGCAGAATTCGCAAAAGCTTTGGCGCATCCGGCCAGGATCGCCATCCTCCGCATTTTAATTCAGCGCAATGCCTGTATCTGCGGCGACCTGGTGGATGACCTTCCTCTATCACAAAGTACTGTATCTCAGCATCTTAAAACTCTTAAAGACGCAGGCTTAATTAAAGGTGAAATTGAAGGAACCAAAGTTTGTTACTGTATTGATGAAAAAGCCTGGAAGGAAGCTGCCCAATACTTCAGTGATTTCACAGGGCTCATTTTTCAAAAGACAGGCGGGTGCTGTTAAGATAGTCAACTATCGCAATTAAACGATTAAAAACAAAAATATGAATTCACAAATTAATGATCAGGAAATTAAAGACATGGTAAGGCAGAAGTACAGCGAAATTGCCTTACAGGATAAAGAAACCAACCAGTCTTCCTGCTGTGGTTCGGGATGTTGCTCCACAGAAGTGTATAATATCATGAGCGATGACTACAGCACGCTGAATGGCTATCAACCGGAAGCCGACCTTGGATTGGGATGCGGCCTTCCAACTGAATTTGCCCGCATCAAAAAGGGAGATACGGTGATTGACCTCGGAAGTGGCGCGGGGAATGACTGTTTTGTTGCACGGGCTGAGACTGGGGCTGAAGGCAAAGTCATCGGTATTGACTTTACTCCTGCCATGATTGACAAGGCAAGAACTAATGCTGAGAAACTGGGCTTTAACAACGTGGAATTCCGCCAGGGAGATATTGAAAAAATGCCCATTACGGCAAATGTTGCAGATGTCATCGTCAGCAACTGTGTTCTCAACCTTGTGCCGGATAAAAAAGCCGTCTTTCGGGAAATCTTCCGAGTCCTAAAACCAGGAGGTCATTTTAGTATATCTGATGTTGTTCTGATCGGGGAATTACCTGACCGTCTGCGACATGATGCTGAAATGTATGCTGGTTGTGTGGCCGGAGCTATTCAGAAAAACGATTATGTTGGGCATATCCATGAGCAAGGATTTGTCAACGTAGTAATTCAGAAAGAAAAAGCCATCCATATCCCGGATGACATACTCGTCAACTATCTTAACGAAGTTGAATTGAAGCGTTACAAACAAGGCGACACAGGAATATTCAGTATTACAGTTTATGCAGAAAAACCTGAGGCATGTTGTGCACCGGGTTGCTGTTGACCCGTTGGATCTTACCAAAATACATTTGTTGTTAAGCTTGGGTGACAACGATAGTAGTCCATTGGCAAATGCATCAATCTGGCAATTTGGGACTAATAATACTGCCCAAATTCATACCATGGAGTGTTCCTCCAAAAGTACTTCGATTACAAATCGGTCATTTGAGACGACAACATTGATTACAAGATCAACAAATCAATACATATCTATTTTTTGCATCAACAAGCATATGATGAAGGGCTACGAGATATGATTTGCGACATGCGTTGAATAGACATTGATTACGTGGCCAGCGTTAATAAATTTACATTCATAGTTCGTCGAATGAAAAAGCACGTTGGTACAATTAAATTCTGTACAACCTATTCAAGGAGGATACATTTGTGTAATAACAATTCTCATTATAAGAGAACTATGTTGAACACCTATTTTTAACCAAAATTGTCTGCAGCGTTCACAAAGGTGAAATGTGGCCTTAGATTCAGTTTATTATTTTAAAATACGGATGACTATAATAACAGCCCGAATGAGAACAAGTACCCGTAAAGATTCCTGATCTAAAGGTCAAAACCGATGAAATCTGCAGACTAATTTTGGTTCATCACTACAGTAAATTGCTATTTTTTCATTGCTACCGGTTTATCATAATTTGATATGATTTATTAAGATCAGTTGTGAAATATTTTCTTAATACAAAGTTCAAAATATCTCACCAACTTCCCTTCAAATTCGCCAAAAAGTTGGCCCCCTATTCATTTGGAAAAATAATTCAGAAAAACTGTGCAAACCGAGCCTTTATTTTGAACGCACAAATTATTAAATCATAGAAGTTATAATTCAATTTATGCTCTTTATTGAATATATTAGTTGTACCATTCCCTGGCCAGCTACAAATGCAAGAACCTGTGCAATGCTACATTAGAGATTGTTTCTTTATGTATAATTACTTTGAGGAATCAAGAGTAAGCCATTCTTTCAATCACGCTGATGTGCCGTGATTCCTTCACAAGATATCACCCAATCCGATGGAGGGATAATTTACATATTGGGCCCTCTATTGAAATATACTTCAATTTTTCGTTAATTGATTTGAATAGACCTTTGGAGTCATGAATTTGTACTAAACTTGTACATCAATCAAGAAATCATGGGAGAAACAAAACGCAATATCGCTTTGGTTACCGGTGCAACCGGAGGTTTGGGTACGGCTATGTGCCAGAAACTCAAAGATGACGGCTATTTTGTAGTAGCCAATTTTCATAGTCCTGAGAAAGCAAAACTCTGGCATTTCAAAATGAAAGAGCAGGGTTATGACTTTGCGATGGCGGAAGGCGACGTCACTGATTTTGAAAGCACCGGCAACATGATCCGTCAGATCAAGGAACAGTACGGCCCGGTCTCTGTACTGGTCAACAATGCCGGTATTACCAGGGACACTCCCCTATGGAAAATGAGCCTCAACCAGTGGCAGGAGGTCATTCACACCAATCTCGACAGCGTTTTTAACTGTACCCGTCACGTCATCGAAGATATGATCGCCAATCAATACGGCCGCATTATCAATATTTCATCGGTCAATGGACAGCGGGGTCAGTTTGGTCAAACCAATTACTCAGCAGCCAAAGCCGGGATGCATGGGTTTACCAAATCCCTGGCCATGGAAGTAGCAAAAAAAGGTATTACCGTCAACACCATTTCACCGGGATATATTGGTACTGATATGGTCATGGCGATCAAGGAAGAGGTCAGAAACAAAATTGTCGAGCAGATCCCTATGGGTCGCCTCGGAGGAACTGAGGAAATTGCCTATCTGGTATCCTTCCTGGCATCCGAAAAAGCAGCATACATTACCGGTGCGAACTATGCTATTAATGGCGGGCAGCATGTGGCATAATAAGGGCTTCAATAAGTTTGTAGTTATTTTCCTTTATGATAACCGCAAAGTTTAATTGTCACTTAGTTCTGTGTGCTGTAATCTTATTCTTTAGTTTGGTACAAACCAATGCGCAGACATTTGTTTCAGAAGGTGTAGAGATTATCGATTCTTTCAGAATTGCTGAAGATTCAACTACAAATCAAACCGGTGTTTGCTGTCCAACCCGGGTTGCCATAAACTTAGGAGGAAGCCACAGCCAGACATTGTCATTTATTCCCTTTCGGGGTCAACAAAAAGAAAAATTATTTTGGATCACAGTATACGATTCCGAAGGAAATAAAATTTCACCCCTGCGCTATCATCTATACAATGACAGCACCACTTCGATTAGTACGATATTTATTCACCCTCAAATCATAGAAAAGGAAAAAATATTGAAAATTCGAATTAGCACCGGGACCAAGCTGAATACTGAATTCAGATCTGAAGTATACGCTACGGAAGAATACTGGATTGGTAATTTTAATCCACAAGGCAACAAAAGGATTTTTAATTATGTCAGAATTCGCTAACAAATTATTTAATCAGATTGTAAGCTTATCATTCTGGAAATAACTTTGAAAGAAGCAAAAAGAAATACACTTCACAACTTAGAATAATCAATTGTAGTAGAACATATGTCAGAAATATTTCAGCTAATTTGCTTAATTACTATTCTATAATAACCCTCATCACCCCTGTCGCCGGGCTTGTCGTAATGAAATAAATGCCTGGAGGCAGATTACCCGTTGATATGGCAGATTTGCCAGGGGAGATTGACGTCTCCAACACCTTTTGTCCAAAGAGATTACTGAAGCTCAGTTGAAGCATTTTGTCACTGTCATTATTCAACAGAATCTGATCCCTGAAAACTTTGACAGAGGAACGATGCATAGAAGCTAGATTGAGGTTTTCATTTTGCGAGACATCAATCCATCCCGCGATTTTGGCCATCAGAACCCAGAAGGCTTTGGCGACGCGGATACCACCGGCAGAGATGGCACCCAGGTGGCCTCCTTCCGTCTCGGTGGTATACTGCGGACAGATCGCAGGAATATCGAGATGGTCGTCGGGATTGGCTTCATCGAGATAGGTGATGCCGTCGCGATTGTCGTAGCATGGTTTGCCAGCAGGATCATGCGACAAAATATCCGCCACATCAAAAAGGATCAGGTTATTGCGAATGGCATAATCACGCATCTGCTCATTGAATTGCTGCGACTCCTGCGTCCCAATGCCGCGTGCCAGTGAAGTCGTCCACCAGATGATCTTCTTATCAGAATGCGCTGCAGCATAATCGCTCAGCACTTTTGCATGATTCTTGCCGATCGCACTTCCAAAAAATCCTTTGACAGGATCGGCAATGGTGGATCCCGGCAACACCGCCAGGTAGCTAAACTGGCAACCCATGACCTTGAATGAATCCAGTCGGGGTTCCATATATTGTATCAGGCAGTTGACATCTTCACTGCAACCACTTGGCCAGGTCTCATACCTCCAAAGCGACCGATCCCAGACCCTTTTCCAGTTGACCTCTGATGGATCCACTGCATAAATACTGTCCCGGTGATCGTATTTTTTGCAGTAGGAACGGGCTGAAGCCCAATCCGAAGCAAGACAATCAAGGTAACTTGAAATGTTGGCCCCAACAGATCGGTCCATGAATAACATCGGTATAGCTGCCGCTTCAATTCGGTACTGATCTGGTATTTTGTCGAATTCCTTTACACTTTGATGATCCACAATGATATACTGCGCTGCAAGTGGAATTACCATTGAGAATGCAATGGCGATTGTTAACAATGGTCTGAATAAATTCATATCCTATGGCTTCAATTGTTAAAGATAAAAATAATAAAATATCTTCTATTTAATTTTTCAATTTCGCGTTTCCGTGAAAAATAATTTCATAAAGATGCTTGACAGGAATACATTGACAATTATATCTTTGTCTGGATCACAAGGTGTTATAATTAAAACTTTTTATTATGCAAAAAGTTAACACACATCAAATCGAAACGTGGCAGAATGAAAAACTCAGTACGCAGGAGATTATAGATAAACTGGTCACCTCGGGACATTCAAAAGTTGAGGCTGAGCAGATTCTCAGTTCAATTCAGCTGCGAAATCATACAAAGCGTTCCGGTTTCGGCTTCATGATACTGGGTATCGGAGGCGTTGTGGGTTTTATCAGCTGTGTCATGTCTATGCTAATTCATCACTCCAACTGGAATAGCGTATTTTTATATGGTGGCACCACCATAGGCGTCCTGGTAGCACTGTATGGGATGTATGTCATTTTTGAATAGGAAAAGATCAGTAAAAAAAAATTGTACAAGTTTAATAATGTATGGCACAAGTTTCACGCCAAAGCGTGACAGGTGAAAACTTGCGCCAGCTTGGGGATTTTCCAAAACTGCTATTTGCCGGGCCATTCTGATTTTTACAATAACTTCGCCCGGGCAAGTATAGAATAATAAATTATGATATCCTCGTTCGCGCATAAACTCAGTCAGGGCCAATGTCTTTTCGGAACCCTGATTACCTTACCCGCACTAGAAATCAGCGAAATGGCTGCAAATGCAGGATTCGACTGGTTGTTTATCGATATGGAACACAGTGCTTTGGGAATCAAAGAAGTCCAACAACATCTGATGGCGGCAAAAAAGACGCATTGCTTTGTTCGCGTGCCGGCACATTCCGAAGAGTGGAGCAAGCGGGTGCTGGATGCTGGTGCGCATGGCATTATTTTTCCGAATGTCCAGAAAGCAGATGAAGTACGCAACATCATTTCATGGTGCCGATATCCGCCGGTCGGCAACCGCAGCGCAGGGTTGTCGAGGGCACAGGGTTTTGGTCAGCATGTGACTGAATATTTCGAATCAGCAAATAGTGCCCTCAACATTATCATTCAGATCGAACACATTAACGCGTTGCCTCATCTTGAAGAATTGGCGGAGATGAAAAGCATTGATGCCTGGTTCATTGGACCCTATGATCTGATGATGAGTATGAAAAAAGAAAATTCAAAGGTTAGCCCTGAAGCGGTTGAAGACAATATTCAAGCAATATTCGAAGTTGCCCGTAACCATCGTATTCCCTGCGGCATTTATGCCCCGGATTTGCTTATCACGCAACAACGTCTGAAGCAGGGATTTCATATGATTGCAACCGGAATAGACAGCAGTATTTTATCCAATCACTACCGGCATCTGCTCAACACTTTAAAAATCAAATAGTGTCAATAACCCGGACCGCGCTGCTGTTCACGCATGAATGGATCAGTCTTATCAATACTTCATTTCTTGTTGTATTCTTCCTCCAGGATTGAGAAGACGAGAGAATCCTCAAACACGCCGTCAGCGAAATAATGCCTGCGCATACATCCCTCGTTAATGAACCCGAATTTACTCATTATTTTAAGTGAAGGAATATTGTTTCTTCCTACCAATGCTTCAACTCGATTTAGCCTTAATACTTTAAACCCATAGTTCAACACCGCTTCGACGGCTTCGGTCATGAATCCTTGATTACGGAATGATTGATCTGTCATCACATATCCTAGTTCGGCACGTTGATGTTCATCATTCCAGTTATGAAATCCGCAGCGACCCATGATTGTGTCAGAACTTTTGTCAACGAGCAGAAAAAGCAGAAAACTCCTGTTATAACTTGAATAACCGCCGAGATACTTTTGCTCCTCCGCAACATAATCATCATCCGAATGGTGACCCAGCACACGCATGATGTCTGTTTTGGACAGTTGGGCAAAGATGTCATTCATTATCTTTGGTGAAAGGCCTTTGAGTGTCAGGTGTGGCGTATCAATCAGGGTGTAATTTATTTCCATCAATTTCGCATGGTGAATTTGTATGTGCGTATAGACTTATATCTTTAAAATTAAGCTATTTCGAATATTTCATTCATGTTCGCCCGATGAATCGTTGCTACCTGTTGGTTGCCAGTCTGCCCTGATCTCTTGATGCTTGATGATTCCTCCGCTAACCCCGGTACGGTATGCCAAAATCAACAAAATAAAAGATGTCACCAAAGTGCTCCAGTATGCCCATTTGGCAAACGCCCTGCCTTTCCACTCTGCCCACCAGCATATCGCTGACAACACGCCGAGGATATATGCAACCACAGCAAGTGACTCAGCCATTTCTTCATGTTCGTGAATTAATTTTTTGTCTGTTCCGGGAATTGATTTCATAACATGCTCTGCACCCTCACCGGTCTCCATCGCGGGATAAGCGGACACGGCGCCAATGATAAAAAGAAAATATGCCGCCTGACGAAATCTCGCTCCGCCTGGCATCAATAAAGACATGATCATTACCAGCAGGCCTGCTGCCGGAAACAGAATTGGAATGTGGTTCATCAGTAAATGCCAGTGTGCGCCATTCATATCTATAAAATTGATCAAATGTATTGCATTTTCCGATAAAGATAATGATTTCCGATGTAAAGTCAATCTGTTGCCAATACACATAAAAAAAGCCATCTTCCGCGATGGCTTTTTTACTCAGTGTGCAGATCTGTTTGGATCCGAAAGCAGGATGTTGTACTTACAGTGTTCCTCTCCTGGCTTGTTCTGCTTCGATACTTTCGAACAAGGCCTGGAAATTGCCCTTTCCGAATGAACGGGCTCCTTTGCGCTGGATAATTTCAAAAAATAATGTTGGTCTGTCTTCTACCGGTTTGGTGAAAATCTGCAGAAGATAGCCTTCTTCATCACGGTCGACCATAATGCCTAACTTTTTGAGTGTGGATATATCTTCACTGATCTCTCCTACGCGATCACCGACCGTATCATAATATGTACCGGGGACATGCAGGAATTCTACACCGCCATACCGCAACGCAGATACCGTCGCAACAATATCGTCCGTGGCCACCGCGATATGCTGACAACCCGATCCTCCATAAAAATCGAGATACTCCTCCACCTGAGACTTTTTAAGACCTTTGGCGGGTTCATTGATCGGAAACTTGATTCGTCCATTGCCATTGGTCATCACCTTACTCATGAGCGCGGTGTATTGGGTAGAGATATCTTTGTCATCAAACGTAATCAGGTTGGCGAATCCCATTACTTTTTCATAAAATGCAGACCATTTCTGCATGCCGCCCAATTCAACGTTGCCGACCATGTGATCTATGTACTTCAGGCCTTTGGATGGTGGATTATAATCCGATTCCCATTTAACAAAGCCCGGCATAAATAATCCTTTGTAGTTTTTCCTTTCAACAAATACATGAATAGTATCACCGTATGTCTTGATTCCTGACTTAATGACAGTACCAAATTCATCACTGAATTCAGTTGGCTCCATAGCGATTTCTGCGCCACGACTGACGGTCTGGCGAAATGCTTCATGCGCATCTTCAACCCAAAGGGCAATAACCTTCACACCATCGCCATGACGCCTGATATGATGTGAAATATCACTGTCAGGATTAAATGGAGAAGTTAGCACCAATCTTATCTTGTCCTGAACTACAACATAGGAGCAAAATTCACGATTTCCGGTTTCAAGACCCGAATACGCCAATGACTGAAAACCAAAAGCGGTTTTGTAAAAGTGTGCTGCCTGTTTGGCATTGCCGACATAAAGCTCTACATAATCGGTCCCCAGGATGGGAAGGAAATCCTGGGCCTTTTCGAATATTTTCTGAGTGCCGTAATGATAATTTTCTACCGAAGTTAAATCTGATGAATTCATATTTTATCTTGATTAATTAATTTACACATGTTCAACCCATGATTTATAATAATCCTTGACCTGAATCTTGAGTGCCTCCTCTGTGATCATCACCGGCTGGAAAGGGTCAATCATAACCGCGAGTTCCTGGGTCTCCTTTTTGCCGATAGATCTTTCAATTGCACCCGGATGAGGTCCATGAGGAATTCCACCAGGATGCAGGGTTAGCTGTCCTTTCTGGATGTTGTTTCTGCTCATAAAATCTCCGTCGACATAGTAGAGGATTTCGTCACTGTCGATATTGCTGTGGTGATATGGTGCCGGGATTGCCTGCGGATGATAGTCATACAGTCGGGGCACAAAAGAGCAAATAACAAATGATCTGCTTTCAAAACACTGATGGACCGGTGGCGGCATATGTATTCTACCGGTGATTGGTTCAAAATTGAAAATAGAAAAAGTGTATGGATAGAAATGTCCGTCCCAACCAACCACATCAAAAGGATGATTCAAATAGACATAAGGAAAAATAAAACCTTTCTTTTTAATGAGTATATCAAACTCTCCGCTCTCGTCATAAGTCTTAAGATGATATGGACGCCTGATATCTCTTTCGCAGAATGGTGAATGCTCCATCATCTGACCAAATTCATTGCGGTATCTCCGCGGTGTGAAAATCGGATCAAAAGCTTCAACAAATAGCAGGCGGTTATCGGTATGATTAAAATGAATTTTGTACACTGTGCCGCGGGGTATCAGAATATAGTCACCGTATTTGAAATCCAGTTCACCAAACATGGTAAACAACTTGCCTTCTCCCTGATGCACAAAAATGAGTTCATCGGCATCCGCATTTTTAAAAAAATAATCCGGTGAAGCGGAAGGGGCTGCTAATCCTACATGCAATCCACTGTTGACAAACAGAGTCTTTCTGCTTTTGAGGTAATCCTTTTCAGGCCGAAGATCAAAACCCATAAAACTCATCGCTTCGAGACTGTTTTCTATGGCTACCTTAGGAATGATGCTGTATTCCTTTTCTTTTTGTTTTACCCTGGTCGGCGGATAAAGATGATAAACCAAAGAAGACATACCGCTGAACCCCTGGGTGCCGACCAGCTCTTCCTGCAGCATTTTACCGGCTGCGGTTCTTGCCACCACATGTCTTTTTTCCGGTACATATCCTAACTGATGATAAATGGGCATATAAAAACTTTTAAATGCCAAAGAATCTCTGGCATAGCACAAATTTATTCCCACTGAAAAAAAGTCAATGTGACCCAAATCACATTTTCTGAAAATTCTAGCTTACCATTCCTCCATTGCGCACAAATCGCCTGAGCGCATCCATATTGATGATCTGTATCTGTCGGCCCGACAGTACAATCAAGGACATGTCTCCGAATTCATGTAGCAGCCTTGTGACCGATTCACGGGTGGTACCTGCAAGGGAGGCCAGGTTTTCACGACTCATCAGAACATTGATGGTCAGCTGGTCCTTTTTTAGTCCATAACTCGTGACAAGGTCAAGCAGCGTCTGTGCAAGTCTTAAACGGACAGATGAATGTGCCATTTGCGTGATCTTCAACTCGGCATCTTTGAGCTCATCGGCCAAAAGTCTGGCGACGCGCAATCCAAGTTCCGGATGCCGGCGTAAAAGTTGCACAAAAAGACCCCTAGGCAACTGAATAATATCGGCATCATCCATCACCTCTGCTGTTCCGGAGAAATAATCATCCCCGCAGATGGCCCGGTGGCCCATGATGTCTCCGGCTCTGATCAGATGAACGATCTGCTCCCGACCATCGATGCCGGTCTGAAATACCTTGAGCTTACCTTTGAGCACACTATACAGATAAGCAGGTCTGCTACCTTCCCTAAACAAAATATCTCCTTTACGGAATAATTGCCGGATCAGCTTTCCACCCAGGAGGAATTCATCTTCGGGAGCCAGGCCTTCAAAAACCCTGATCTGATCTCTAAGCAGGAAAAACAAAGCGTATGGATTAACTATCAGGGACAAAAATAAACATTGGCAACATCATCCTGATCATCGATGAGCTTGCCTACTAATTAGACTTGTGCGCTGACCTTAAGTTGTTACATTTGTAACCAAAATTTTAAGAATGATATACCGTAGCGCAAACGCAATATTGATAGGATTTTTTGTTCTTTCAACCTTTATACTGTTACCACGAAATGCCGATGGCCAGGATACCGTTACAATCCAAACCTTCACCTGGGATTCCAACAGCAGGGCCGGGTGGTTTACATTTCCTGATTTCAAGCCTTCAGAAGTCGCACGGATCAATATGATTTATAATATGAGATGTCATAATGCCGTGGTCGGCAACGGCCAGACAGGTTGCAGAGAATGGGATTACAGCTGTAATACGTTTATTACGGACACCAACAGAATTGATTCTGCACTGGCGTTTCAGGCAAAGTATGTTGTCGCTGGCTTTAATGGCAACGAATACTTCTATTCTAATTCACCTACGACGCACTGTGCGTCATTCGATCAGGTAAAGACTTCATATGATTCCATCGCGAATTCCGGAATATATACCGTAGGACAATACGAGCAAGATCTGGCATTTGCTTCAGGTAACAGCAAATATTATTTTTTGTACCGTGCCGATGAATTGATTCAGGCAGGCTTGTCCAAAGGTGCTATTCTTGGGATGAATTTCAATCTGCAGACCGGTGATGCCAAAATCGACTTTATGAAGATTCGACTGACCAATTCAACACAGACACAGCTTCGCGAAGAGGGAGTTGATCAGAGTGGATTAGAGGAAGTGTATTTTAGCAATGCAACACTGGATCATAATGGTCTTAATTCTTTTATCTTTCACACGCCATTTAACTGGGATGGTAAATCTTCCATTTTACTGGAATTAAGTTACAACGCATCTGAGGCCGGCAAACTCATACTTCAGTCCGGAAAAGCGATTCAGTCAGGTCTGGTCTCTTCTGAATCAAATTATTCCGTTCTTCAAAATGGCGGGGATGCCTTCAGCATGGATAGCCGAAAACTTAACAATATCTCCAATGAAATCACAATCTCATTCTGGTCCTACGGACTACCTGAATCACTCCCTGTAAATACGACAATCCTTGAAGGTACCGATGCTGCAGGCAGAAGACAAGTGAACGCACATCTACCCTGGAGCAACGGATCCATTTATTGGGATTGTGGAAATGACGGCAGCGGCTACGACCGTATTGAAAAGGCGGCTTCTCCGGATGAGTATGCCGGAGAGTGGACCCACTGGGCTTTTACAAAGAATACCGTTAAGGGATCTATGAAAATATACCGCAACGGAAAGTTGTGGCAAAGTGGAACCGGAAAAAATAAAAAAATCAACATCGAAAAAATGAATTTTGCGGGCAACATTGACAGACAACTCAGTTATTTTGGAAGGATAAGTCAGTTTTGTATCTGGAATGCAGAGCTAGACTCCACTGCCATCAGGGAATGGATCCTTCAACCTGGGTCAGCCAATCATCCTTTTTATTCAAATTTACTTTATTATTTCCCACTAAATGATCAGGTTCAGAACACGATCACTGATATTTCTCATGAACCTGCTCCTGCAACAGCCAATGGCTATATACAGTACCATGAAGAAAAAGGGCGTGACAAGATCACAGGATTCAAAAATTCAGGGGAACGTCCAGTCACCCAATGGATTCAGGGAACAGCGAGCGTAATACATAAGGACACCTCAGCGGTTCTTGAATCATTTGAAAATCCTGTTACAACGGTACGTGAATATGAAATTCGCAATGGTCGTGCTGTCGTTAAACAAATTCATTTGGTATATCCTGCAGGAAAACTGATTATCAGAAACCAGCACAATGACTCAGTCGGTATAAAAACCATCACACCGGACGGATCATATCCATTCGAAACCATCAGATATCAATATTATTCCAACGCTAAATTTGAATTACTCTCACTAGTAAGTCCCTATGGCATTAATCTTGACTTGACCAAGGATGGAAAGACTTTTGTATTTGATGTCACCGATTACGCACCAATTCTTCGTGGAAGCAAGAGACTGAGTATGGAACTGGGTGGTGAAAATCAGGAGGAAATTGATCTTAAGTTTCAATTTATCACTGGCAAGCCTACACGTGAAGTCCGTGAGATTCAAAATGTATATACCTTCAACAGAGGTTATTTTGGAAATATTCTTCGCGACGAAATCTTTGAACCAAGGACATTATTGATACCAGATCACAGTACAAAATACAAAATCAGGACCACGATTACCGGTCATGAACAAAACGGTGAATTCACCAACAGAAGTCATTACATCAGCGTAAAAAGCAACAAAGCCAATAAGAAATTCGATTTTGATGTTTGGAAAGAGTGTGCAGACAATCCTATCTATCCACAGGGCGGGACCTGGATTTTTGACAGGGCAGGCTGGTGCCCAGGCGCGCCTTCCGATGTTCACCATTTCGACATCACCCCATATGTCACTCCGGGAGAAAATGCTGTCGTCGATTATGGTCTTAACGGAGCCAATCTCGATCAGGCCAATTACCTGGTATCTTGCCAGTTGGTAAGTTATGGGCCCGCGAACTTCAGTATAGATGCCGGTATTGAGAGTATTATTCGGCCCAACAGTGATCGTGTAGAATTTGAACGATTTAACCCGAGTTGCAGCAGGCCATCGGTTATTGTAAAAAATTTTGGTACAACTGTGATCAACGCATTGCGATTGAAATACCAGGTAAGCGGTGGGAGACCGCTGGAATACGAATATACTCTTCCGATTCAACCAGACGAGTCAGCCCAGATTGAACTTCCTGTCGATGAGGTAAGTTTTTGGTCTGGAGGAGCCGACAATATTTTTATTGTAACGATCATGTCAGTCAATGGAGCTCCAGATGAAAATTCAGGAAATAATAAAATGCAATCGAAGTTTAAACTGGTTAGAAGCTTTGATTTTGATCCGGTTTTTGAAATCAGAACCAACAATGTAGATGGTGATAACAGTTATAAAATTTATGACATCAATGGCAAAGTAATCATTGACAAACCCAATCTGCCAGCCACAACAACAATCCAGGAATTTTTACAATTACCCAATGGATGCTATACGCTGGAAGTAACAGATCTGGAACAGGACGGGCTATCTTTCTGGTATTACCCCAATCTGGGCAGCGGAAGCTACGCCTTCAAGAAAAAAATTAATATGGTATTCGCTCCGGTTCAAAATTTTAAATCAGATTTTGGAGCATGGTACCGCTATGATTTTATTATCAATAAAGTCAATGGTGTCAGTAATAACGAAATTTTGCAGCTACTGAGTATCTACCCGAACCCTGCCAATGATGAAGTCAATATTGAGTTAAAAAATCCATTTGTAAATAATGTGAATTTAAGTTTGATTGATGCTTCCGGAAGAATTGTCAAGTTCTGCCGCATAGAAAAACAAAATGAACAACAGCCGTTCAATTTAAAATTGAATGGCATTTCTTCTGGTCTGTACACATTAAGGATAAGTTCAGATTCAAATACTTTAATAAAAAAATTAACCATTGATTGATATTACATTTTGCCTGTAACCAATCACTTTAAAATAATTTCTGCTCCAGGCTTTTTTAGCTAATGAAATTAATTACCGATCAAAGATTTGTAGCCAGATTTTGCTTTAAGGTTATACTCATTTTTTCCACACTACAACCTTTTTGTTACGATATCAGTTGTCAAAGAATCATTACGCCACAACCCAGATGGTCCATTGAAGATGGACTTCCAACCAACAATTGTACAGCAGTATATGAGGATTCTAAAGGGCACATTTGGGCAGGCACAACGGAAGGTCTGGTCAGGTTCAACGGAAAGTTCTTTGAAGTACCGAAAACTGAATCTAACCAATTCATACATCCACCTGGGCTATCAGTGGTTGACCTTTATGAGGACACAGACGGATATCTTTGGGTGCTGACACGAGAAGGTGGAGTATCCAAAATAAATATACATCGTCCTGATTCTGGTTTTCAGGCAATGATTCCACCAGTTCTATTTCCTGTGCTACAGCGCAAAGCCTTAACAACACCAATTCTTTGGGCCAAAGGAGATGAAGTAATTATCTCTTACCTGGATACGATCAGAATTTACCGGAAAGGAGTCAATAGTATGAAAATCTGGAATAAACTGTCAAATCACCCAATATTCATAAATGGGAATCCTATTATTTGCAAGCCGAATAGGTATTCTAATAATATTGCAATTGCTTATCATGAAAAAGCAGGAATTATTGTTTTTTCTATAGTTGATGGTAAAATACTTTATGAAGTTCCGGACACAATTTTTAATGATATCAGGCAGCAAAAATGCCTGACCAGAATATTTATCAGTGAAGATTATACCATGACCATGACCGAAAACGGTCAGTACTGGATCTTTAACTGGCGCAAAAAAATACTTCATGCACATGGCAGAGTACCTTTAGCCGAGAATGAAACCATTCTAAAAGCTGGCCCCCTTCCTCAAGGACAAATTATTTATTCAACTGAACTAACTACATTCTTTTTGTATGATCCCTTGACTAAACAATTAATTGATGAGAAAGAAAAACTGTATATCAGGGATTCAGTTTATGCACTTTTTAAGGGAATGCCCATGTCGAGAAGCGGGTATTTATTTATCATTTCAAATTATGGTCTCTTTAAATACGTCCCTGGAACAGAACCCATCAGAAGTTATTCCATACCTTACTATGTTAATCCTTATTCAAGTGAATCTTATATTCAAAATTTATTCTGTTCAAACATGAATAAGATATGGGGGCTATGGAACCAAAATATTTATCATTTTAACGAAAAATCGAATAGATTTAACGAATTCATTGGCCCCTGGAATAAAAAAGTCAAAGACTTTAATTATTATCTTTTTGGCAATGCAAATACCATTTTTATTAAATCAAATGAACTTTATAGCCTAAATACCCAAAGTCAAAAAATCAAAAAAATTCAACTGACCGGAAGAAAAGATGATCTACAAGATTTTTCTAAAAGCAAAATAGAATACACTGCATTTTATAAAGTTGATGGCTCCGATATGGCATGTCTAGCTACTCGCGACAGTCAATTATTTTTCTGGAATTTGAATAATAATCAAATCCTCAAACTCTCATTGACAAAAAGCCGAAAAGAACGTATTGCAGGAATATCGAATTATAAAAATAAATATATTATAATTTGTTTATCGAGAACTGGACTTTACATGGTACCTGTTGACCAACCTTTACGCAATATATTTATTCCACTTTCAAAATTTTCATCTGACAGTGCTCAGACCATTCAATTGTCGAATGTTGCAACGGATCGCCATGGTAACATCTGGTTGATTGAACAGGACAAAGGTTTGATTTCTGTTTCTAGCCCGGACCTTCGTGATCCCCAAATCAAGAGATGGGGACAAGATCAGGGATTACAAAATCCTAAAATAAAATCCATTCAAGTCGATTCTTCTGACCGAGTATGGCTATCCACCAGCACGGGGATTGAAATATTTGACCCGAAGGCACACAGATTTAGCAGTTTATCCAATTCTACAGGTATACCCTTTAACGAATTTTTCAATTTTTCTTATCAAGACAGTTTAGGCAGAATGTATTTTGCAGGGCTTCATAGTTTTATACAGTTTCACCCTGACTCCGTCTCTTTGTCTGTTAGTCCACCAATAATTATTCCAACATATTGGGTAGTAAATTCCGACTATCGTTATGACCTCACCAATCAACATTCCGTTCATTTACAACATGAAGAGAACACCATTTCAATGTATTTTGACCTGATTGATTTAGATCATATTAAGACTAAAAAATTATTCAGGTACAGAATTTTAAAAGGAATAGATACAAGCAGCAACTGGATCATAACAGAGTCCCCTGAAATTCATCTGAGCAATCTTGAGAGCGGTCATTATTTTATTGAATATAATGCCAGCTCCGCATTGAGCTCCTGGTATCCAATGAATCAATCAATTGAATTAACAATTGCTCAGCCTTGGTATGAAAGTTTTTGGTTCATCAGTATATGCGCTTTACTCACAGGATCTATCGGATATTCCGTCCATCGTTATCGTATGCGTCAACTTGAGAAATTTGTCGTCTTGAGGAATAAAATTTCTCATGATTTGCACGATGATATCGGTTCCACACTGGCCAGTATTTCAGTATACAGCGAGGTGGCCAAATCCTCCAACTTGTCTAAAGCAAAAGACATTCTGGATAAGATTGGTGAAAGTTCCAGGGAAATACAGGAGAACCTCAATGATATTGTCTGGAGCATCAAATCAGAGAATGACCAGATTCAGAACTTTGAAGATCGAATTAGAAATTTTGCTGGTAATGTTCTGACCTCAGCCGGAATAAGTTTTAATCTGCATTCGACAATTGGTAACCAACGTAAAAATATGGATATGGAGAAAAAAAGAAATTTATTCCTTATTTTCAAAGAATCTATTAACAATGCAATCAAGTATTCGAATTGTACTGAAATAAACTTGCATCTAAGTCTGGATCATGACAAACTTAAAATGACCATAGAAGACAACGGCATCGGATTTGATCCAGAAAACAATACTTCTTATAACGGAAACGGCTTAAAAAGCATGAAGAAAAGAGCAGAAGCTATTCATGCCAGGTTTTCAATTGAAAGCAAGCCTGATTACGGGGTAAAAATTATAGTAGAAGAGTTGTAAACTACCAAATTTGGTAGTACCAGCTTTCAATAAAACGATTGATATTTGCCGAGAGATGCAAGCAATTAGACTCATTCTTTTTGATGACAACGCCCGCATACGGGACTCCATCAGTATGCTTTTCAGTGGATTACCAGGGATTGAGTTCGCCGGTTCCTACGAAGATTGCTTTAACCTCGAACAAAAAATATTAACATCCCGTCCGGATGTCATTCTTATGGATATTGACATACCGGGAATCGACGGCATTCAGGCCGTCACAGAAATTCACAGTCTCTTTCCTGAGATCAAGATATTAATGCAGACGGTCTTTGATGACAGCGATAAAATCTTCAGATCGTTATGTGCCGGGGCCCATGGTTATCTCCTCAAAAATACGCCTCCATTAAAAATGATTGAAGCCGTGCAAGAAGTATATCATGGTGGCGCCCCAATGACTCCTGTGATAGCCAACAAGGTACTAAAGCTGTTGACATCACGTGAGGCCTTTGAAACGGAAGAGGAAGTGCATGATTATCAACTCTCACTAAGAGAGAAAGAAGTGTTGAAATTGCTGGTTCAGGGTAAATCTTATAAAATGATTGCCGCTGATCTTTTTATTACTTACGACACTGTCCGGGCCCATATCAAGAAAATTTATGAGAAGCTCCATGTCGGCTCGATGACCGAAGCCGTATCAAAAGCAATTAAGCACAGAATTGTTGAATAACACATTCTTCGCAGGCACAATAAATATATACAAACCAGGCCCTACGAAAACTTAACGCAATATATGCTGGTAATATTGCCCTTTACCACATTGTTAGGTTATAATACAGAAATGAATTACTTCAGGATCATTTCCTGAGGAGCTTCTCATATAAAATACATTATAAGTACGCGTAAAGACATTGCTGTATCTAAAATATTTCTTATTTTAACTACAACCGAAATAATTACTACCAACATTGGTAATTGCACACATTTTTCATTAATGCAACCTTTGTAGTGCAAACATTAATGTCAATCTTATATAGAACAACAAAATACTTTTCAAGAAATGCGTGATGCAAGGTTAATTTTAATATTGACAACATTGGCAATTGATATCATAGGTTCTTTAAAAGAAATAAAGGCCCAGGATTCCCTTGTGTTAGGTGAGCTTGTCAGAACGGAATTCAATATTCCGCAATCCGCAGCCTTCGACCTTTTAGGAGTTAGCCCCGCGCAAATTCTTACTCCGGCCAATCTTAAGGAATTTAAAGTGGATTGGTCCT
This sequence comes from Saprospiraceae bacterium, assembly GCA_046329325.1. GTDB lineage: Bacteria > Bacteroidota > Bacteroidia > Chitinophagales > Saprospiraceae > Vicinibacter. The sequence continues at coordinate 2,252,063 of JAXLUU010000001.1, read as the reverse complement.
TTTCGAATTGGCGCTCTACACCTAACCTGGCGATACAGGTACAGCCAATATGGGAAATTTTCTATAACAGAACCAATTTAAAAAAATACAGAAGTGCCACTCCAATCATGAGGACTCTTTCCACTTTGGATTTGTCGGCTGCAACGATACTGGATTTTACGGGCAATAGAAAACTATCTTATGCTGGCAAAATTAATTTATACCGGGAAAAGGACCCATTGGTAGATAAAAACCTGATCAAAGATATAGAACAAGAATATAAAATAAATACTTTAGAACTACGAAATTCCGTCAATAAAATTTCTAAAATAAAGAACAAAATAAAGAATCAAGATAAAATAGATTCAATTTATCAACAGCTCGATTCTTTAAATAGTCTACTACAGGAGGCTAGCCAATTACAAAAAGAAAAAATACGTTTAGCCGCAGCGGCCTACCAGAAGAAAAACTGGAATTCAACAAACATAGAATGTTCTGTTGGTCAAGCGTTAAGCTATAGGGAAAATTCGACCGATAGCATTGATTTGATATCAAAGACCATTTCTGCATGGATCGCCGGTTGCATCGGTATCGGAAGAAAAACACTGCTAACCTCAATGATCCGGTTCACTACTGCCAAAACTCTGGAAAGCAAAAACTCAAATATATTCAGCGGTGGCATCAATTTTAGGTATGGAAGCCATCGCTTTAATTACTTTACGGAATTTTTTGTTTCAGATCTTAATTCCTCTGAAACAACACAATTAACCCGAAACGGAATTAATACATTATCTAGATATAATTCCAGCATAGGCGGCGAATGGAAAATCACCCGTAATGTTGTACTCGCCTACGGAATACGACTAAACTTTGATCCTGATTTCAAACTTATAAGAATTGTTCCTTCAGCTGGAATTTCATGTCTTATGGGAACCTTTTTGTAAATTTCAAATAATACGCATCTTTTTAATCTATACCGAATTAGTCATTACATATCCGCATAATATGATAAAGTATAACTAACCAATTATCAATAATAAAAATATGAAAACTATGTATTCAGTTATTGATAGCATGCTTTCAATTAATAGTCATCGGACATTTTTAGCAATCAAACTGGCCGTTAAAATATTTTATCGCACGGACATTATAGAAACAAACTTACGATATTTCTTAAATCGTTTCAAAATCAAAATGTATTTGCCTTGTCAGATTGTGAGCAGCCCATCTTCAAATATAAAGTCAGTCCGAATAATAGAACTTCCAAATCACTACCTGCTATTTTCTACTACCTTGTCATTGTCAGTGCAAAATCCAACGAAGGGCGATTCTCGCTAATAGTTAAATCAGAGTAAAACAAATATTATTAATCTATTTAGGTACAGTCAACAAAAATTAAATTGAAAATTAACAAAATGAAATCTTTGCACAAAATATCTTATCTATCCATTTTATTTAAATGTTACAACAATTATTACATATCCTTAGTATCTGTTATTCTGACAGGATTACTTCATAATAACTATTGCTCTGCCCAGCTTGGATATAAGATATCGATAATGTCATCTTCTCTAACATTACAAAATGATTGTAAATGCTTTGGAATAAGTGATGATAATATCCAGCTAGCCCAACTTAAACAATATATCAACTATTATCAATATAATCAAGAAGGAAGCGGTAGGATTCGTGTTGGAACCAGAACAAATAATACACGATCCTCCAATCCATTATTCGATTTTACAACTGTAGGAGGGCAGGTTCTCAAATTAAATAGAAAAGAAGTGATTAATAGTGAATGGTATCATTTCAACAGAAATCTACCATTTTCAAGGTCCGAAATCCGCAGTCTCGTTTTTATTATTGGATCTGATATCACTTTTGTATGTGGACCAAGAATAACAGGCTCTTTGTTTCCTTTGGAATGCTCCGAATGTGGAAACGGAAACAATGCATACGAAGTTTCAGTAGGCAGTAGATTTATTTGGAAATACATAGAAGGATTAAAAGCAAATGAAGTTGCCGCAATTCCAATTGAACTAGCTTATAAGCCAGCTGGAAAGCCTAATTTTAATGATGGCAAATTAAGTGTTAACTTTCTTTTACAGGTTACTTGCGTTGATCTATCTCAACATTGTGAAACAGCCCAGACCGTAAGACCTCTATCCGGAGATAGCCTCGTTTATATTGGGAATACAAATTCTACAACACTTTACAATGCCAGATTCAACTACTATCCGGAGAGGGGTGGACTGTCCTCAGATATTGTAAGCAATCAAACAGGTCGTGAAAAAATTTTATTATACAGACACAATAGAAACAGACTTACGCTTTTGCTTAAAACTGCTCAAAATCAAAATGTATTTGTTTTGTCTGATTGCGAAAAGCCTATCTTCAAATATAAAGTCGGTCCGAATAATAGAACTTCCAAAACGCTACCTGCTGGTAACTACTACCTCGTCATTGACAGTGAAAAATCCAGCGAAGGTGGATTCTCTCTATTGGTTAAATCGGAGTAAAGAACACCGATTAAATGCATGTCCAACATATTTTTATCAATGCATAATAAGTAGAAACATGACATCCATGTTATTTTCAATGAAAAGGAAACTCACAATAGCATTTCGGCACAAATTGAATAATTCAACTTTACTGTTTATTGGTATATTCTTATACAGTCATTGGTCGTATAGCCAACCCTTCACCTTTGAACCCAATATTGGTCAATTCAGGCATGCTTCCGCCAACATGACTTGTGCAAATGCGCAAATCATTGAAGGCAAGATTACAAGCACCCGAGTCACAACAACGGATAATCAGCTCCTGATAAATTTAGAAGTACGCAATATCAACCGATCTCCGTTAAGTTATCGCGGTAAAATAATATTTGACACAGCAAGAGCAATCTGCCCAAACTTGCCCAGACCTTTTATTGATGATTCTTTAGGTTTGTCAAGGTTTTCTTCAGGGCAAACAACAGTTCGATCCTCCAAATTCATCAAAGTTCCGGTTTGTTCTTCTACAAATTATTATATCTATCTTATACCTGATGATATACGAATGGATGTCCAATTTGCCGGTCCGTTTAAAATTAAAAATCAATCACGCTTAATTGTTAATCCCGTTATCAACACATCGTTCACGCCGCTAAGACAAAAGTTATCACTAAACGTCGAAACCTGTGATGATTGGTTATGTTTTGCATCCCAATCCACAGACCGGACTAAGCTAATTAATTGGATTACAACAAAAACAGACCGCGGCAATGGTATTACAAACACCAAACTCAGTGAACCTATTTCAGGAGTTATTCTAGCCAATATGTCCGCTACCCCTAGACAGGCAGTATTGTGGGTTAAATCTGAAGCTAGTACAAATTTTTTCAGAATGAATATCACCCAACAAGCAAGTAAGTTTAATTGCAACTCAGCCAAAACCATACGGCAAGGAAAAACAACCGGTAGCACCCTTTCCGGCACAAATTTATCAAACTGTTATGCCTTTGACCCCACCATCCATCTTCAACCAACTGATCCGATAAAAGATCTGCTGACTAATTATAATGAACTCAATTCAATGGAAAAATTCTACAAATACAATCATCCGGGTGGCGTATTGGAATTTTCATTGCACAATTCGAACGATCATGTTGCTCTTTTATTCAAAGAATGTGCCCAGGACAAAGTAATCAATGGAACAATTAATAATAAAGTTGGACGGATGATTTTACCGGCCGGGCTTTACTATATTGTCATTGATGGAAAGCCGGAAGCAGGCGGAAATTTTGAACTAATTGTTAACTCTAAATAAACATGTATTATGAAAAGTACTTATTTTCTATTATGGATACTATTACCGATCACTTTAATTTACAATCATTTAATTGCTCAACCCTATCTCATTGTAGCGCCTAGGGCCAACCAATTTATTTCTGCTACAAGTGACATGCTGTGCAATGTTGCGGGACCAATAGAGGCCAGAATTACATCAGTAGTTCAAACTTCAATATCAAGCAAGGAAGTATCTATAACTTTTGAAGTAAGAAGAACAGATGGCAACCCATTTATAAGAGGTGGAAGTATTGCAATTGATTCCAGACAAATAAGTGCTTGTGCAGGTTCTGTACCTCCGCCAACAACTGGAAGAATTGGCTTTAGTACTATACCCATCGGAGCTAGAACAATTAGTTGTATTGCAAAATGTATCATCAAGCCTTGTGGGCCAAACGGGAATGATTTACTTTGTGATCATTGTGCAGGTCAAGATGCATTATTTAAAGCCTATGTTTATTTTATTCCTTCTGAATTAGGTTCTCCAAAAGCTTACGCAGGACCTTTCTTAATAAGAAATACTGCAACATTAAATGCATTCCCTCAACCAAATCTCGCATTCAGTCCATTAGGAGATTCCACTAGTTTATTTGCTGTTTCCTGTCAGGAATGGCAAATTGAATCACCGGTTAACTGGATAAAATTTAACGGCTCCAGAAGTCAAAGCGGCCAAGGTAATCATTCCAATAATCCAGGTGCAGGTGAAAGAATCCCCATTCAAATAAATCCAAATATTACAAAATTAAGCCGCTCCGCAATTTTAAGGCTTTCCAATGGCATCTCCACTCAGAATATAACGATTCAGCAAGATAAATCCAAATTTACCTGTACTGCCGCATCCTCTATAACACCTGGCACAAACAATTATACACTTTCATCTGGTAAAAATAATGCGAATGCTTATGCTGCGATTGATCCAACTGCTGCCGCACAATTAGATCGATTAATTCCTGGTCTTGAATCCCAAAAACTAAATGGCAATGAAAGAATATTTAAGTATAATCATCGGGGCGGCAACTTCAAATTAACACTATCCAATAGTTCAGAAACAATTGCCGCCCTAATCCTCAAAACCTGTGACCAAAGCAGTGTTATTGCAGGAAGATTAGGAAGTGGCATTATCCATAACAATTTACCGGCGGGTTCTTACTTTATAGTTGTAGATGCAAGTACAAATGAACTTAACCGCTTCAGCCTGACAATAGAATAAAATTATAACCCTACCTTAAGTAAAAATTACTAATCTATTTAAACATAAATATGCACAATTTCCATACTTATATTTTATCGATCATTATTTTATTAATTAGCACGTCAAAGCAATTCTATGCCTATCAATAATATAATAAATCTAAAACGTAAAGAAAATAAGTATAGAGTTGATATAAGCAAAGGATCACAGGTAGCAAATAATTATGCAATTGATACGTCTTTGGGTCCCGATGTTTGGCGAAATTGGGAATTATTTCGAAACGGAAGCATAGGCATGACGAATAACAAGGGAAATAAAATAATATTTAAATACTCCATTACTCAAAGAAAGAATTTTGAATTTGGCTTCGAAAATGCGCCAGCAGGAATTAAGGCCTTCTTATTGAAAAGGTGTGATCAGGAATCAGTTATTGCAGTTGCGGATAAAGAGAAGACCCAAATTATTTTAAATCCTGGTGAATACTTTATTGTTATTGATTCTGAAAATATTAACTGTGGAATATTTCAATTAATAGATAAAACAATTAACTGAAAATAATTCTAAAAAAAGACCTTAGACCGATCATGAACCAGGAATTTATTAGTCATTATTTTATTTTATTTCAAATAAAACATTAAATATGTGTAAACCAAGATATCTTATTTTACAATTTTTAATACTGGCAAGTATTACTTTATCCAATTACAAACTTTATGCACAAGTCATTAGAGAAGGTAAGTATATGCTTCAACCACTTGGATCGAGCAAATATCTTGATGTCAGTGGTTCATGCGAAAATCAAAATGGCTGCAAAGTACAACTTTACAGTATAGGCAAGTCAGCTAAAAACAACATATTTCTAATAAAGAAATCTGAATTTGGCAAGACTTTTAAAAAGGACTATTACAACATTGTATGCAATTCAACTAACAAAGTAATTGATGCTGATCGAAATAATTTAGGACGTGAAGGCTGCAAAATACAGGTTTGGGACTTGCAAGGCCTTCCGCTATTGGGCGAAATTTTTTCAGGACACCAGGACTTCAGATTTGAAAGAGTTGCTGCAAACCAGTATAGAATCATAAGTGTAGCACCTTCTGCGAATTCAAAACTAATGGGTGTTCCCAGAAATCTGTCTAACAGAAATAATACTGCGGTTGGTCTTTACACTTCCGGTAGTGCTGTCACGGTCTGGGTACTTACCCTGGTACCGTAACTTGTCTAAATAAAAGTACTCCTTAAGATTGGATTGCAGCTCTTGAAATCAGAAATTGAGCCTTCCACAACGGGTAAATATTTTGAAGTCCGCAATAAAAGTTTCAACAGCATCACCAGACTTTTGCAATTCATATAGCAACTTTTCAACAGGATCTATATCATTATGCTGAATGAAATTTCTGACTGCAGACCACGTCCTGATATAGCCGACGAGATCTTCTAGCGCCCATTTCAGTTTAAAATTATATGACGGTAACTGTATTTCCTCAAACGGAAAATTTAGCGATTGATAATTGTCCTCAATATGTCTTCTTTCAACATCCCAGTATTCATAGATCTTATGAAAATAAAAGGTATGGAGTATCGGATCGATAAAGTTGTGGAAAACAGGTACACCATATCCCGCGAGACAGATGATTGCTTCTTTGGATGCCACTCGCGTGACTTCATCATAAAACAAGCGAAGATCAAACCAGTGCGCTGCTTGTGCAGCGAAGATCAAATCAATAGACCCAGCAGGAAGCTGGCTGTTTTCAGCAGACGAGACATAATATGATATATTAGACGCTGGTATTGCATGTGCAAGTTGCTCCTGGCTGATATCACTGGCATATACTTTATTAAAATATTGTGCCAGATGCGATGCTGCCTGCCCATTGCCCGTACCGGTATCCCACGCTGTATTGTTTGATCTGCAATGGCTCGTCACATCAGCAAAAAGTGTCTCTGGATAACCTGGCCTGAATTTACTATAATTTCGTGCAACTTCGGAAAAACGGTTCTTCATGAATTCAGAATTACCAATTTATCAGTCATTTGATCTGATGATCCTGATGGAGCAAATATGACAGAAAAGTAAAACAGGAACAAGGAAAGTCGGCAGCCAGCAGAACGGAAAGTTCAATACAGCAAAGTTGGGTTGATCAAATGCCATCTTTTGAAGTGGTGTTGGTGCCGACAGAAAACCAAGCGCAGCGATATTCAGAAGTAAGAATATGCATAGTATGTTCCAGATCAGCAGTGCAGTTTGATTTATTTTACCTTGACGTGCCCATAAGAAAGCAGCCATAGGCGCTGTTATTCCCGCCATAATATCAAAATTTTTTCCACCAAAGGTCATCAATTCAGGAATAAGTCCGTTGGCATACTCCATTCTGAGTGCCAATTCCACAGGCAATCTTGTAATATGGATGATGGTTAGCCAGAACAGCGGCATTGTCATCCATTGTTGCTGACGCTTATCAAATATTAAATAGTAGGTCAGCAATATAAAAATTGGCAAAATTCCCAGCACGATGATTCTGGGAGGCAATTCATCCAGCGCTGACACAAAGAAACCCTTAAATCCCAACCCACCCTGAATCAACAACCATATTATAAAAACTGAACTAATCAGAAGACTTCTCTTTTGAAGATAAACACTCTTTGAAGTATTCAATAGTCTATAGAAAATAATTAGAAATAGAATTACTGATAAGACCAGAAGTGCTTCAGACCAATGCGAATTTACCCCTTCCATCATCTTAATTTTAAGTAAATATACAAAAGCATAAGTCAACTATCACATCAGAATCTTTATACTGGCATATTCTTAATAATTGCCAACTCATTAATTTCAAACCCAGGACAGTTTGATTTCGGCAAATTGAAATTAAAAAATTAAGTAATTGCAACCTGTTTGATTTTTTTGACCTGAGTTGAAAGTATTATCATGGACTACAAATCCTAAGATTAAAATATGGGTGTAACAAGCCATTTTCATGGCTAAAATACCTAAATATATACATAAAGTCACATCACAATATTTTAGCTAATTGGTAAAAACAGAAATAAATACCAGAAATAACTTTAGTTTTGTCAGTATTAATTAAACAAACAACAAAATGGAAATCAACTTTTTATCTGTCATCCTGGCAGCACTGGTCCCCATGATTATGGGATTTGTATGGTATCATGACAAGGTATTCGGCAACACCTGGAGAAATGAACTGGGTCTTACAACGGAGTATCTGCAGAAAGGCAACATGGCGATATTGTTTGGATTGGCATTCGTCATGTCACTGCTCATGGCAATGGGTCAAACTTCCATAGCGATTCACGATTCATTTATTCATGGCGCCTTATATTATGTCACCAATAAGACCATGATTCCTGAACCCGGAAGCGAAGCTGCCAAATGGTTGGATTATTATACAACGACACTTGCCTCCACCAATCACCGCTTCAGTCACGGAGCTACTCACGGATTCCTGATCGCAGGAATATTTGTTGCTGTTCCGGTATTGGTAACTGATGCACTGTTTGAGAGAAGAAGTTTTAAATTTATCATGATCAAAATAGGCTTTTGGTTGATCAGTCTGTCCTTGATGGGCGGTATCATTGCTTCCATGGCGAAGTAATCAAGCATAATTTATATTTGTGAAAGGGTCCGGATTCTTGTTTTGATGAAGGACCCTTTTTATTAAAACCAACGAGCCATTGGTCTTTCTGCAATTATTACTATATTATATATATTTATTATAATATATATAATATTTATTTAAAATGATTTATATATTAATATTTTAAACAATATATACATTTGAATATAATTATTCGGCTTTGGCAAATTTTGTAACTTAGCGCGTTCTAAAAGAAATTAATATAGCCATATGATGAAAAATTTACTTTTCTTAGCATTATCGCTTAGCACAGCAATTCAGCTCAACGGTCAGACCCTGCTCTGGGGAGGACCCAATGATCCGAATTCAACCTTTGCCGGTGGCCTTGGTGCCTGGACTACCGCGGGCATCTCATCCTACAATTCTGACAGTACAGCCAACGCCGTATGGTCTTATGCCGGCAATGGAACCTCCAGGGGTGCTTATTCACAAGCTGCGGGTAGCATTAATTCTCCTTCAAAGGCCAACGGAGCGTTAATCTTTGATTCAGATTATCTGGACAACGGTGGAACGCAAGGCAATGAAGGTCATGGTTCAGCTCCCTCCCCGCACAGTGGATCGGTGACCAGTCCCAATATTGATTGCAGCACTTTTCCTTCAGTTGCCGTTTCGTTCTATCAGTATTTTCAGAATTACCTGGCCAATTGTGACCTACAGGTGAGCAATGACAGTGGTGCAACCTGGACCACGTTCCCTATCAACGCAAACATTCGGCCTGGAACCGGTACAGCAAGGAATAACCGCCAGATTATAGACATATCCAATATAGCCGCCAATCACAAAAACGTCTATCTGCGCTTCGTTTTTAGCGGTGATTACTATTTCTGGGTTATAGACGATGTCACCTTGCTTAGCCTTCCGGAAAACGATCTTTCCCTGACTAAAGTTTATTATGCGCCATATAGCTATTCACAGCCAACTTCTCAAGTGTGCCGTGACCGATTTGATTTTAAAGCAAAGATCAGCAATCTGGGTTCCAACACCCAATCAGGCGTTCTCTATCGCGTTGAAATTCTTGGAGCCAACAGAAGTTCAAGGGTATGGGCAGACAGTATCTACCTGACGAATAACATTACTTCCAATGATGACAATCTGGATGTCAATACACCCACCAAATTTGATCCTTCAAAATTAACTGTAGGCAAATACTACATCAGAACGACACTGACTTACAATAACAATGATTACAATCCGGCTGACAATTCGCGGATTGACTCATTTGAAATTACGCCATTCACTTTCAGTCGTGAACCCAGAGGAAAAATCGGCAACCGCGCCAATGGCGGCACGGCATATACGGTTTGTACTCAATTTCGCACCTCGGACTGCTGGAACAGCAATGATAAGTTTTTTGCAGCTACCGTTGAGGCAGGTATCATTGCCGGATCACGCGCTGTAAATAAAGATTATTCCGTAGTAATCAACGTTGCAGAAATTAAGGATGACGTACTGGAAGACTTTTCAAATTTTGATATTACACACGGGCTGAGCAGTGCGAGTATTGCGGTATTATCCGATCAAGATCTAAAGGTTAAAGTATTACCAGGATTCAATACTTACAACCTGGATCTGGTTAGTGCTGTTACTAATGACAAACTCTTCCTAAAGGCTAACTCGAGATATTTTGTCATGTGTACACATCGAACGGAAGCCAATGCAGACTCTGCAGATACCTGGCATTATCACCTTTGCAGCAATGAAAAAAATTACGACGGCCACCCCTTTGCCATTCCTGTTATAGATAATGATGGCAACTGGTTCGAATCCTGGCCAGATGGAGAATCTCCGGTACTCAGGGTTATTCTCAATGTAGTAACTACAACGGATGAAAATCCGTTACCTGAAAATGTAATGGTGGTACAGCCTAATCCAGTAAAGGATGATGTGCTCAGATTAAAAATGAACTTTAGCAGCCAAACCAAGGCCAATATCACTATATTTACTTTGGATGGGCGCGTTACAGATTTTAGAAGCTTCCAGCAAATCAGCAATGGCACGCTTGAGATTCCAGTGGGCCACCTGCAAGACGGAGAATATTTCGTTCGCGTCAGCAGTGAAGAAGGAACTAAAACTGCAAAATTCATTAAGTAATACCTTTCGCGATATTCAAAAGAATATTAATACTAGTCTAAATAAAATAGGCCTTGCACTTGCAAGGCCTATTTTATTTATTTATGATCTTTACGATGATCTGACAATATCATAGTGCTTGCTAAATTATAGTTATGGGCAATAATTCAGATCTTTCAATTATTATAATTTGAAATACAACGCCATGTAATCAGAACCATACAAACTACATTTTACAAATCACGCATTGCCGGGCGTTCATTATTTTCCTTCAACGCTGGCGATAATAATGTACTGATATTTGAGCGTGGTATCATCCGATAACAAAATTTGATACCCTGCATTCAGCAATTCCTTTTCAACTTCACCTTGTGCGAGCCTTTGCTCCAGGTCCGGGCCAATGGAAGTAATTTTCTTCTTGAAATCCACGATCATTACCTTTCCTCCGGATTGAAACTTATTCCGAAGATTTTTCAAATAGCTTACCCTGTTTTGTAAGTAACTGTAAGTATTGGAAAAAAATACAATATCTACTTCTTTGGGGCGAAGCATCGGATCGTTGGGTTTCGCAAGTCTGGCCTCAAATCTGATTTGCATTTCAGTCTTATAACTACTCTTCTCTTCATTCATCAGGTCGATAAGTCCTGGTTCAATATCAATCGCAATAACCCTGGCTGCTTTCCTGAGCAGCTTGAATGAAAAATAACCACTACCCGCCCCGATGTCGGCCACTATTTTATCTTCAATAGGACCTAATAAATCGATTACTTCATAAGGCTTTTGCCAGATCGTGCGATCCTCACTCCCATCTTCACTGACCTGCTGAATCAAGGTATCAATACTTGCTTCAGAAACAACGTGATGATTTTCATGCCGATCTGTTTTAGTCTGACAAGCAGATAATGCGAATACTCCGAGAAGTAAAGTACCGGCACCGCGCATAGATAGTCTAAAGAATCCGATCAAGCTCATAAATCAGAGAAGCCAGTTTTTCATTAATAATTTTTCCACTGCAATGATAGTTATTTATAATGATGCTAAAAGTGTACCTTGGTTTGTCTTCGCGGTATATATATCCCGCCAACGCTCTGACACCTTCCATACTTCCAGTCTTACCGCCCCATTTGCCTCGCAGGGATTTTCTTTTTTGCAAAGGTGATGACACAAATCCGTTTTCACTAAGATCATAAAGCAATCGTTCGAATCCAACAGGCTTGCCTTCCTCCTGTATTATGTATAAGATTTGACTGATCTCGGAAGCAGTAAATAAATTTTTTCTGGAAAGACCAGATCCATCGACTATTTTGAAGCCCGTATTGTCTCCAAGCTTGGAATACCAGTACTCCTTAACGCGGTTTAATGAATTCTGCCTGTTGGTTGAGCCGTTCCACTCTGCTCCGATCAGATGGATGAAAGCTTCACAATAAAGGTTGACGCTATTTTTCAGTGCATACGCAATTAACGAGTTTAAAAGTTCCGATCTGTGATCCAAAATCACCCTTCCGGAATCCGGCAGACTGCTGTAATTATTTATTTCTTCCATGCGGATTCCCCTTGTAAAAAGTTGGGACCGTAACATTTGGGAATAGATGCCGGACGGGTCCGGAATAGCAGATTTAACAATTAGATTGACTTTGTCTTTGACACCAAGCGTCCCGTTGAGCATGAGTGTCTCACAAAGTGACGTGCCAAGAAAATAAAGACCCGCTTCTTCAGAGGAAGATGTTGATACCAGCACATTGTTTCTAAAATGGGCCGACATTTCTGCCGGATAAATATTGGTAATTCTGCAAGCCTGACCCTGGTCCTCTTTCTCCAGACTGATGAATGCCGTATTCTCCAGTACGTTGAAGCCAAAAACCCCAGCCCCGTAATAATTAGCGATATCATAGTATAACCATTCCGGGTTTTCAGGGACATCAGTTATAAATGAATGATCAATGAGAATGCCCCCATTGATTTTTGCAATTCCTTCATTCCTCAGTAGAATACTCAGCGTATCCGCGATCTGTTCAACACGTGGTGTTGCAACAAAGCTACCACTACCAAAGCTTGGATCTCCGCTGCCTCTTATTTCAATATTTCCTTCAAACGTACTATCTTCCTTTTTTATTCCCCGCAAAGAAAACTGTGTATGATATCTGAAGTTTTCTCCCGCCGCAGAGAGTACAGTTGCCGTAGTGACAAGTTTTATCGTCGATGCCGGAATCAGACGACGATCTTCATCCAGCGATGCTACGATCTTTCCGGTTTTGACATTACGAAAACAAATACTGATACTACTGCTTTTGAGCTCAGGAAGATTTGCAAATTTCTCCAGATGGGAATTGGCGTGTCTCAGTCTTTGGCCATTTGCTTTCAGGCATGTTACGATGAACAGGATGCAATAAAACCATCTTCTGTTCATAAAGTATTAGCAAGATTAAACATGCCATCACCAAGATTGACTACAGGTGCATTATTTTGTCCAAGAATAAATGCATCTTTAGAAGCATACATTCTGGTCTCACGCTGTGCAAATGGATCTGTAATAACGGCCAGCAGTTCACCCTTCTTGACCCAGTTACCGGATTTTCGCTGGTACGTTATAATACCACTGTCCGGACTACGCTCCCAGCTTAGCTTTCTGAATTCGGTGATCTTTTCGTGCACAGGCGGTTCTCCATGAATCATCTGATGTGCCATCAATAAATTACGGATCACAGTCAGTCCCTTTTCAACGACAAAATTTTCAAGGCGGAGCGCCTCTCCTCCTTCAAAGACAAGAATTGTTTTTTTCAAATCCCGCGCAACACGTCGCAGTGATTTGGAAATGGAAGGCTTTGAGACGATCAGTGGAAAATGACACATTCTGGCCAAGGCCTGTGCATCATCTGATTTGGCGGAATAGCGCAGATGAGGATAGTTCCAGATATCTCTTGCACCTGTATGAAAATCAATTCCAAAGTCAATCAGGGGAAGAATTTTCTTTGTGACAATTCGCGCGACACGCGAAGCAAGAGAACCTGAGCTGCTCCCCGGAAAACTTCTGTTGACATCCTTACCATCCGGAACATCCCGCGAGAAGTTGATAAATCCGTAGATGTTGAGCAAAGGAATACAGATTACAGTGCCACGCAACAACTGGTCATAATAATTATTTTGAATGGAACGTCTGACGATTTCGGTTCCGTTAATTTCATCTCCATGCATTCCACCCATAAATAAAACAACAGGGCCCGGATGCTTACTTCTGAAGACATATGCAAATATTGAAATTCTGTTACCTGACGGCAAGGAACCAGCGTTGATTCTGACCATACCCGAACTCCCTGGTGGAAAGTGCTGGTTTTGTAAAATGAATTCATCCATCATCGGGTCATGTTTTCAATGAATTCAATGATATGGCCAGCTACATCAACGCCTGTGGATCCTTCAATTCCTTCCAATCCCGGTGATGCATTGACTTCCAAAACCAAAGGTCCTCGCTTTGATCTTAAGATATCGACACCTGCTATAGACAAACCCAAAATTGTAGTGGATTGGACAGCGATTCGCTCCTCCGTTACGCTGAGCCGAATGGGTTCTGCACTCGCTCCGCGATGAATATTGGATCTGAATTCACCTGGGATTGCCTGCCGTTTCATAGCAGCTACCACCCTTCCATTGACCACAAATGCCCTGATGTCAGCGCCTCCTGCATCTTCGATAAATTCCTGTATCAGTACATCCTGACCTACCCGATGAAATCCCTCCACGATGGATATTCCCTGGTTTCTGCTATTCGACAAAATTACACCGAGACCCTGTGTACTGGCAATCAGTTTGATGACAGACCTGTTGTCCGAAATTCTATCATGCACTGCGGGGATACAATAATCTCCTGCCGATATACCTGTCTTGGGCACGTCAATTCCGGCCGCCGCCAAAAGCTGCAGGCAATGCAGTTTGTCTCTGGCCTTCAGAAGTGATTCTGCAGTCACGGTTACAAAGCTGCCGGTTAATTCAAGTTGCCGAACAATCGCTGCGCCATATTGCGTGGCGGATGCGCCAATTCTTGGAATGATCGCATCGTAATTCTCAAGGTCATCAAGTCCGATCATGACTTTAGAGCGATTGCATTCTACCACGATGTTGCACATCAGGTGATCGTAGACTTGCACCTGATGGCCCCTTTTTTCTGATGCCCGGATCAGACTTTGGGTGCTGTACAATGCCTTATTGCGGGAGAGGATCAATATTCTCATTTTCCGGCTTGTTGCATAGGGCAAAGTTGTAAAAAAAATAGATCAAACAGGCTATTATTTAAGGAATACCCTCATTCGTCAAAGCTCATGGACTCGTTCATTATAGGGCAATACAGCCCATTCCTCTATCCGTCAAACCTTGCCTTTGGTGATTAAGGTTTCGGATTCATTTTATAGGCCAAGATTGAAACAAATCCTTAATCTTGTATGATCAAATGCAACGAAATGACCGAAATCAACAAGAAGGCAGAATTCGGATGGGTAATGTTTGACTGGGCTAACTCTTCGTATAGTCTGGTCATCTCAACAGCGATATTTCCAACTTTTTTTATCGCAATGACCGATGAATTCATTCCTGCGTTCGGATGGCAGATTTCCAATTCTTCATTATATGCATTTACCATCGCGCTCGCATACCTCATTGTTTGCCTCGTATCTCCGGTGTTGTCCGGGATTGCTGATTTCGGTGGTAGCAGAAAAAAATTCATGCGGATATTTACTACAACAGGGAGTCTTGCCTGCATGAGTCTTTTCTTTTTTAACGGAATGAACACACTATGGATCGGGGTATTGGGATTTCTAATTGCTAGCATGTCTCACGCTGGTTCTCTTGTCTTTTACGATGCCTATCTCGTCGATATGGTACCTCCCAAAAGAAGCGACAAACTAAGTGCAAAGGGTTATGCTTTTGGATATATCGGCAGTGTAATCCTGCTTGTATTCAATATCGCGATGATTCAAAAACCCGGGTGGTTCGGCATCAGCGAACAACAGGTAGCAGAACACCTTCCTGTTCGCTTTGCTTTTTTTAGCGTTGGTGCATGGTGGTTGGGATTCTCCCAGTTTTCATTTGCCTACTTGCCTAAAGATCGCGACAAAGCACACAAGGAGACCTCGCTGCAGCACGGCCTTCATGAATTGCGAAACGCCTGGAAGAGAATCAGATCAAATCAGGATCTCAAAGCATACTTGCTTTCATTTTATTGTTACAGCGCAGGGGTTCAGACCGTCGTTTACCTGGCCTCACCATTTGCACAAAAAGAGCTTCATTTTGAATCTTCCGATCTGGTTGTGGTCATTCTGATTCTTCAACTGGTCGCAATAGCCGGCGCATATCTATTTGCGGCAGTTTCCAAACGCACCAACAATTTCACCAGCATGAAAGTGATGCTCGCGCTTTGGGTACTGATTTGCATTTTAGCCTATTGTGTGCAGACCCAGCAACAGTTTTATTACATTGCAGGCCTTGTCGGGATGGTTATCGGAGGGATTCAGGCATTATCCCGATCTACCTTTGCCAAGCTAATTCCCAAGGACAAGAATGACATCACATGCTTTTTTAGTTTTTATGACGTCGTGTACTACATGTCTGTGATTAGCGGTACATTTCTTTTTGGACTTGTTGAACAGTTGACAGGAAGCATGCGCAACAGTGTCATTACTGTGATTTTGTTTTTTGCGATGGGATTCATTTTTTTGTCACGCGTCAACCCTCAGGCACTTCCACCAAAACACGATTAATAAATATACTCATAACAACCGAGATCCGGCTCTAGGGGGTCGCGTGACTTACCCTCGAGATCATCCGATATTGTAACAATTGGTATTGCTTTCTTTTCCATTACCGACAGGGTGTCTGGATGAAAATCGTTTGTTGAAATATTTTTAAACAGGCTATCTAAATTGCTGCGATTAATACATTGATTGGTATACAACATCATAAAATCAGGAAATAAATCTGGTTTGAGAAGGTCCGAAACTTTAATCAGGCAATGATCCAAAGACAAATTAAATGGTACACTCCCATCCAGATCTTTGCGAATAAAAAATTCATCTCTGTTATTACCGGTTATAACGCAGTTGACAAAATGCGCATCTAAGGCAGATCGGGTAATCTGCGTACAGAATGGCGGATCGCTGCAGAAATTATTGCTCACAAATGCGCCAGATTCGTCATTGCCAAAGTTGGCTATCGTGCAATACTCCATCAGATACTGTCCTCCGCACTGTGCTGTAAAGGAGGACTGCCCTTGCTCGTAAAAGAGGCAATTGCTCATTTTTAAATTGGCAGCATAGGCTGCAACGCCTGAATAACTGTTATACGCAAAAATGACATGATCGATCTCACAATTACTGAGGCTGTCAGCATAAATACCAATGAGATTATTGCGGATGACGGCATGGTGGATCACGTTGCCCTTGGACTGACGGTCAAGAAAAATTCCGGACCATTGTCCAGGCACTTTAGCGTAGGAAGATTCAAGCCTGACTCCCTGACAGATCACAGGTTTGGCTATGCTGCCCATGATTTTAAGCCTGGCATCAGAGCCTATCACCAACCTTCCATCATTATAGAAAAAAGTATTCCCCTGGTCGTTTTTAGCTTTTGTCACACCACCAAAAAAGTGAACTTGGGTTCCCTCGGCAATTTCAAGCGTTCCGTGGTCAATGACCACAATACCATAGATGATGTAGGGCTTGGGATCAGACCACACAAGTGTATTCTGCCCAAGGTCAATCACACTAATGTTACCCTTGTTCGATTTCGAAGGGTAATAGTTGGCGTTTTGCCCTCTGGCCTCCAGTAAAATCCGGCGAGAAATCCCATTGGTTTCTACTTCAATAGAATCCTGAATGATATAGGGACTTACGGCAAGAGGATCAGCCGGATTAATGAGTACCTCGCAGAATACGTAGAGACTGTCGCCCGGTCTCAGGATCAGGTTGCGAAATGCCGTTCCCGGCAAGCCGTCCACATTGATATGAAAATGCGAGCCACTGCCTCCGGCCAATGAGATCTGTGTAATTTTTAAGAAATCAGCGTGCGTATTATAAATTTTAAGATACCTGCTTGCAGACCCTATGGTTGTAAATACAGTATCAAAACTTAGTGTATCTTCAGAAAAAGTCGGAAGATCAGAAGGGTCATTGGTAAAATGTTCCGTGCGACAGGACCATATGGAGAGTAGCAAGAAACAAACCAAAGCAGATTTTACAAGGCAGGACTTCATAAACATGTAAGGAAAAACGAAGATATCAAAATGAATTGTACTACTTTTGGGCAAAATTTTTGAAATGTCTGCCAAAAGCAATTCCAAATCAACTGACTGGCTGATTTTCCTTGTTTCGGGTGCTGTTACCGTGGCCCTGCTGGTTTACGCTCCTGCTTGGTTTTGGGTACCTCTTCCATTTGTCTTAACATACCTGACCAAGGCTTTCGACGCACTTTAAGGTGTCAGATTCTATCTGAATGGTAGCCTGAAATATCTTTGATTTTAAGCTGGGCCTCAGAATTTGCATCTAAAGCATTAGCAGATTCGTCCAGGCCATTTCCAACTGCTTTCGAAGATGCCAGAATGGTGTCCTTGCTTAAATTATATTAATTAAATCTATTATATTTAAATAATTAAAAATGAGCATAGACGTTCTGATTCCGGCGTTAAATGAAGCGAAGTCGATTGGACTGGTACTCCGCGCGCTACCACCGAGTCTGTTCCGAAAGATCATCGTATGTGATAATGGAAGCTGCGATGGGACATCTGATGTGGCCAGACAAAATGGAGCGATCGTCGTTACCGAAGAAGAAAAGGGCTACGGTGCTGCTTGTCTGCGCGCGGTTGAAAAATCCAAAGAAGAGGACAATCCTCCCGATATTTTACTTTTTCTAGACGCCGATTTTTCTGATCATCCGGAAGAATGCACACTTGTTCTTGACCCAATTCTTCGTGGAGAAGCTGACCTTGTTGTTGGGTCCAGGGTACTGGGGAGTCATGCCAAAGGTTCGCTCACTGAAGTTCAGCGGTTTGGCAACTGGCTTGCCACAATGCTTATCCGTATGTTATATCAAGTCCGCTTCACTGACCTTGGTCCCTTCCGGGCCATACGATGGGATGCATATTGCCAGCTCGGTATGCGGGATCGAAATTTCGGGTGGACTGTTGAAATGCAGGTCAGGGCTGCAAAGCTTGGATTGCGCTGCATTGAAGTTCCGGTAAGCTATAAAAAACGCATTGGCACATCTAAGGTGTCAGGAACCATATCAGGCAGTATTCGTGCTGGTTACAAGATACTTTACACAATTTTTAAGTTGGCATAATTAACATTTAGTAAATCTTGTGAATGATATGCTAAACCGTTTAGAGTCAGGAATTTTCGCTTTACCTAGACGGTATATTTGTTTGCAATATGAACCAGCTACAAATAATTTTAATTGGTGTTTACACCGCCTGTCTGCTCTACATGACCCTGTTCAGTATGGTGCAGCTCAATCTTTTGAAAGCTTATCGCAGGCAAAAGAAAAACAAACAGATTCTGCCGGCACTACAGCCTGGTGATCACCACCCGCTCGTTACGGTACAGTTACCGATTTTCAACGAACTATATGTTGTGGACCGGCTGTTGGATAATATTACCAAATTAGATTATCCAAAAGATAAATTACAAATCCAGGTTCTGGATGATTCGACAGATGAGACGGTAGGGCACGCTGCAAAAAAAGTTGAAGAGTACAAAGCACTTGGATTTGACATTGTTCATATCCACCGCACCAACAGACAAGGCTACAAAGCCGGCGCACTGAAAGAAGGAATGCTCACTGCCAAAGGAGAGTTTATCGCCATTTTTGATGCAGACTTTCTTCCTGAACCAGATTTTATCAGAAGAGCCATTCCTTATTTCACCAGCGAGCGTGTAGGTGTCGTGCAGACACGCTGGTCTCACCTTAATGAAGATTACTCACTGCTGACCAGGCTGCAGGCATTTCAGCTCAATGTTCATTTTACAGTTGAACAGGCTGGTCGTTGCGAAGCGGGACATTTTCTTCAATTCAATGGCACAGCCGGTATCTGGCGCAAATCTACTATCTATGACGCCGGAGGATGGCATTCCGATACACTGACGGAAGACCTTGACCTGAGTTACAGAGCTCAACTACGCGGATGGAAAATAAACTATATCGAAGATATTACCTGTCCTTCTGAGCTTCCGGTAGAAATTTACGGTTACAAATCACAACAATTCCGCTGGATGAAAGGAGGAGCAGAAAACACCAGAAAACTTCTTCCGGTGATCCTGAAATCTGATCTTCCATGGAAGACAAAATTTTATTCTGCCATGCACCTGATGGCAAGCAGCATCTTCCTGATAATTTTTTGGGTTGCACTACTGAGCGTACCTGTTCTTTATGTCATGGGTGACCTCAATATGAAAGCAACTTTTCTTGGTTTCTGCCTTTTGGGTACTCTTTCAGTGATGTCTGTATTCTATGAAGCCAATGTCGTGACTTGTTGGGAAGGACAGCCTTTCTGGACGAGAATGGGCAAGTTTTTACTATTATTCCCTACATTCATGGCAGTTTCAATGGGTTTAAGTTTTCACAACAGCATTGCGGTGATCCAGGGATTCCGCGGCAGAAAATCAAGTTTTGTACGCACTCCAAAATTCAGCATCGTAAAGACCACCGGTAGTTTTGAGAACAATCGTTACGTTATTCAGAAGATTGACTGGAAAACATGGATAGAAATGCTTATACTCGGCTATTTTATTTTTGCCATTGGTCTGGCATTTTCAATAGAGTATTATTCCTTCCTTCTTTTCCATAGTCTTTTGTTCCTGGGATTTGGAATTAATTTTTTCTATTCAATGCGTCACCTTAATATGAAATAAGGCACTTCGCCTGTTAAGAATATAAAAGACGCACAATAGTGCGTCTTTTTTTATGTCCATTATTGACCTCAACAGTCCGCCAGGATATTTTCCTCCAAGGAATAGCTACATTTGCCATACGCCAACAGGGAATCCAATGCCTTCTCACGCGAATTATCGTAATTCCAAAACGATCTTTTCTGCAGTCCTCTATGTACTATCCGTAGTTGTACTTGTTTTTTGGGGTCATCAGCGTGATTTCATTTCAATCGTATTACCCTATACCGCCAGTTTTGCAACCTATGCCTGGTTGTCTTTCAATACTCATTTAGATCGTTCTGAAGTTATTCTGATTGCACTTTCAGTAAGGTTACTTGGCCTCTTTGCATTTCCGCAATTGTCCGATGACATATACCGATATTGGTGGGATGGACAGTGTAGTCTGCATGGCCTCAACCCATTTGAATTCACACCGCATCAGATTATGGAACAGGGGTTACTTTCCGGAGAACAGTTTTCCAGATTTTATCCCTTGCTGAACTCACCTGATTACCATAGTGTATACCCTAGTGTGTGCCAGTTTCTATTCTGGTTATGCGCCTGGATCAGTGGCCATCATATCTACACTTTTTCAATATTGCTTAAATTATTTTTCTTAATTGCAGAGGTATCCGTACTTCTTCTTTGCAGCAAAACAATCACAGAATCATTGTCTCCCCAAGGATTTATTAAATTGTATTTGCTCAATCCGTTGTTGGTAGTAGAATGTTATGGCAATCTTCATTTTGAATTATTGCTTACCATCTTTCTTCTCTGCGCTTTACATCTCTACAATCCATTCAGACCCTTAGCACACGGTCTTGCAATGGGTTTATCGGTTATCTCAAAAATATATTCAGCGATATTTCTACCGTTGTTTTTGATCCGCAAAAAAAATCAGTATTTTGTTTCATTCCTTGCAATTACGTTATGTACGCTTTCGATGCTGGTTTTTATCAATATTGAGAAAAAAACAGGTGGAGGATATGGCCTGTACTTTAGTCAATTTGAATTTAATTCCAGTATTTATATTTTACTCAGCAAACTTCTAATTTTTTTAAGGCTGCCAGAACTATGGAAGTGGAGAGGAATGATCATGCTCTTTCTATTTCTCTCTTTTTACTTGCTTATCATGTATCGGAATTATAAAAGTGAGCTCAGCATTTATCGCGAGATGACTTTTATTTATCTTCTTTTTATTATTTTGAACCCAACTGTTCATCCCTGGTATCTGGTCCCATTAAGCTTATTTGGATGGCAGCATTTGCCTTTGACCACACTGGCATCCCAGTATATGTCCTGTTATTCCTACATCCATTACGATAAAATGCTACAACCTGGATTTGAAATTATACGTATTCTGGAATATACCATCATACTACTATTCTTTCTTTATGAAATAAAAAAAAGAACCCCTGTTTAAGTAACAGAGGTTCTTAAAAAACAAAACCGATTACTACACTATTTTATAAAGGGTTGAGACCTTAGTCAATCATCAACATCCTTCTGTTCATATGTTCTGTAGCAGTGCGCACCTGGTAATAATACAATCCGCGGCTCTGAAGTTCGTTACGCCCCAATTCAACCTCGTGATAACCTTTCCGGAAGAATCCTTTCTTTTGACAGATCAATTTCGAATTCACATCAAATACTTCAATTGTCACATCAGAGTCATAATTAATATCAAATGGTATCCTTGTCGACAGACTGAATGGATTCGGGATATTCTGATATAATCTGAGCTCATGTGTTTCAACATTCTGCGGTGCACCTAAAATTCTGAGCTGAAGTGAAGCTACTTCCTGGCCGGATGTATAGGCCTCTGCTGGCATGATGCGCTCATCGATCTGCAAGGCTTCAAGC
The DNA here is from genome assembly GCA_046329325.1 of Saprospiraceae bacterium. Lineage (GTDB taxonomy): Bacteria > Bacteroidota > Bacteroidia > Chitinophagales > Saprospiraceae > Vicinibacter. The sequence goes on along the minus strand of JAXLUU010000001.1, from coordinate 2,229,562 downwards.
ACGTCTGCATTTCTGTGAGCTACGACGGTCAGATCAAGAATCCATTCACTGGCTTTAAGCTCCGGAGTCCACGCAAATCTGAGAATGCCCTCGGACATTCTTGTAGCATTCAACTGATCTTCGGTCAGGGCGCTGTTTTTTGTCACAGCGACATTCACTATTGATGCGATGGAAGGGTTAATATACAATGCTGCCTGTGCTCCGAGGAGCTGATTCCAGTCCTGAAGGCTGATGGTCAAATGTTGTATTTCTCCTGCCCTTAGACTTTTCTCATTCACAATAAGACTGGCTGTCAGGTTATTTCTGGAAGATATGCCATTGGTTGCGCTGCTATATCGCTGTGAATCATCAACGTCACCGATTTTAATGCCCTTGAAGCTCACCAGCGTATGATCTCTGAGAACCGGAATCAACACTTCTTCCGGCCAATCATCCCTCAACGGATTTTCTTTATCCTTAAACTGATAATCGTTATCTGCAAACCTCCAGGATTTGTTGTTGCGGAATTTGTCTGTAATACCTAGAATAAGCTTTCTGATATCGGAAATATCTGCAGCACTGATTGTTCTGGATTTATTCACATCTGCTGCGATAAACTGGTAAGGATCCTGCAATAGTTTCCTGCCAAGTATATGCTGCTGAATGAGTACGATATCGTAGGTTGTTACACCATCGAGATAGTCTGCATCAAGTTCAGGTCTGACCCGATAAGATCCGCCGGTTGGCATGTCATTAAATGCATAAAAACCGTTGCGATCCGTCAGTGTTGAGTTAGCCACATTTTTACTGTCAATCATATCTACAGATACATTTGAAAGACTCTTGTTCTTCCGACTGTGAATCAGACCATTGACAACAACAGTAGTTAAATTACCGCCACAAATTCGATTTTCGTCTATTGCCTGCAAAAGAGTCTGGCAGAAATTAATGTTTCCTGCCTCATCCTTAAAGTAGACTACCACGATCATTGTAAACTGTCCATTTTTAATGCTGTCGCAGCAAATGGTCCTGATGGTATCATTGAAATTATTCATGTCAAATGACGCCATTATCTTGGAGGGCGGTGAGCAATTATCCTGCTTGATCACGACAAATTCATTGGCATTAAATACGGCACAACCATTGTCCTCAATACGTTTCACAACTTTCTTACAGGTAATTTCAGGAGATACCGTATCAATAACTGTGATTTTGATAGTCTTCATTGCCATATTACAGCAAGCGTCTGTGGCGGTGAATTTAACCTCTGTTGTTCCAGCAGGATAAAATCCCGACGCATCTTCTGCTCCGTTTCCGCCAAATTGAGAATTGTTTGTTATGGTGATACTGTTAGAGTCACAATTATCAACAAAAGCCTTGATCGTAACAAAGCCTGAGCAGCTTGTGTCACTGGCAAAAATTGTCGTATCCTTTAATCCAAGCAAATTCGGAGGTGTCGTATCATTTCTGATTATTTTCTGTACGTACATGAATGTATTATTCGTACAGGAATCAAACACTGTCCATTTACGATCCACTTCGCAGTTGCCAGGCACACAGAAGGATGTGTCCTTGGAAGTAATACTGATCTTAAAACATGAAGCAGCACCAGCATTTACGGTCGGCACACCTGTAAAACCAGGCCCAAACGGAGCACATTCATCCACAATGAATGGAGACTGCGGCCAGTTTATTTCAAGGCTATCCAGCGGATCATTATTTACTACTGTGATAAGCTGTTTGCAGGTAGAGCGGTTGCCGGACGCATCCGTCGCAACAAAGTAGCGGTCAATTGTCCCGATTCCGCATATGTTCTGGGCGCGGATTACACTGTCCTTCAGTGTGACTCCCGGACAATTATCCGTCGCAGTTGCAGTTCCAAACTGATTGAGGTTAATCGTATTAACACTACAATCTACCGTCGTATCACCAGGGCACTTTAGTGTTGGTGGTACATTTTCTATCACCGTTACCATGGTGGTACAAGTCGCGGTATGATTACAGCTATCCTTGGCGGTAAATATCACATTGGTCTTACCAACCGGGAATACCTGAGGAGCATTATTCGTTACAGTTACGCCATAATTACAAGGACTCGTTACCGTTGGTGGCGCCAGGTTAACGATAGCACCACAGGTATTCGGATCAGCATTCACTGTCAGATTCGGTGGACAAATTAAGCTGATCGTGCCTTGATTATAACTGACGAGATATTGGACCTTGGTAAATACCTGTGAAGCACTACATGCATTTTTGGCTTTCCATGTCCGCTTCACTGTATTACATGTCGTATTAAGTGTCGTATCGGTAAAACTAAAGGTCACCAGACCACAATAATCCTTGATTAATTGAGGAATTCCGGTACGGTTAGGATTGTTGTTGACCACGCAAGTATAGGACTTGAAAGTATCCTGCGGCCAAATAATATCCGCGGGATTCAAATTGACGTCACGAATGATTGTCTGGATGCCAACATAACTGGTATCGATCTCTGGTCTGCATTGGATATGCACAGTCCAGTTCCGTTCAACAAGATAACAGATTTCAGGATTTCCATAGATCGTATCATCCTTATAGTCGAAAGTAAGTGAATCGCAACCACACAGAACGTGTGGATAACCATTGATGGAGTCCGGATGTAAAGACTTTTTGCAATCGTTGATAGTTATATCCGGTGGAAACTGAATCTTGGTACCCACTGGATTGATCACGAGGATTTTTTGTTCGAATGTATAGGATTGTGAACTAACACATTTACTGAATACATTCCATGTCCTGAGATACAATCTCGTATTTGGAACAGAAGGAAGTTCGACCGTCGTATACATCACCATCACATTTCCACCGTAATCGCAGAAACGTGGAACATTACCAATATCTGCTGTATCGATCGATCCATCACAATTGTCTACCACGACGGAATCACTCGGCCATTGAATGTCCGTTGGTTGAAGATTGGTTGTAACGTCGATATTTTGAGTAAAATTGAACACTTCATTGGCTCCGGCACATAAAAATTCGACGGTCCAGTTTCTTTCAATCCTGTAACAAATGCCTGGAATATTACTAACAATATTGTCCTGATAGGTAACCTTATTGGTGTCGCAAATGCAGATACCGAAGCGTGGAGTGGAACTCAGACTTATTGGATCTGTGCCCTGACCACAAATGTTGATGGTTAGATCACTGGGTCTTTCCAGACATCCACAAAGATTGACTTTATTGTTATCCTGCACTTCAATGAAAGTCTCGCAGCAATCCTGTTTTCCGTTACTCGCAGTGACACATAAGAGAACCGTCCTCTTGCCAATGCTGTCACAATTATACGTCACGCTATGTACAGACGTATCGTGACCTATGGAATAAGTCAGGTCATACTTGCAAGGGTGATAACTTCCCTGATCAAAGTCCTTTGCCCATACAGTAGCAAATTCGCCATCCAGTTTGCCATCACCATTGAGATCCATTGGCTCAATACCAACTGCGAGTCCTTTGCGGCAATAAGCAACAGGAAGCTTCGCATTGACGATTTCAAAATCCGCTTCGCATACCTGATGATTACCACAGAGATCTTCGAAATAATATTTAATTCTGTGCTTTCCCAACGGATAAAAACCGGATGCGTTAATCGTTCCACCAACGCCAGGCACACTGATTTCATATCGCCCGTCTCTGCCGAAGTCGATTTCGTAGCGGTTCAACAAATCAGCCGAAGGGGTACAATCGTCATCTGCAGTTGCAATCAGCGTAATATTACCTCCGTTGCAGGATGTATCCGTTACGTCAACACGACTGAAATTACAACCAGTAAGTATTCTTGGCTTGATTTTATTGTGTGATTTGATGATCTGTGTCCATTCATAAATGATTGGATCGCCGTTTTCCGCTCTGAATCTGCACCAATTGATTACTCTCCATTTTCTAATGATTTTGAAACAGGCATCTGTACCCGTAACAAATCTGAATACCTCATCCTCGTGATTTACTCCAACCAGATCACATTCATCTTCAGTTATCCTTGGTCTGTAAATATCTGCTAACTTATCTGCATCAAGATCATCCGCATTACACGTTGTGGTATCCAGATCCTCTGGCCAGTCAATATCTTCACCATTGAATGGGCTTGGATTGACTATGGTAATTCTTTGGGTGCATACATCCAAACCAAACTGATTTCCGGCAATAAATATCCGGTCTATGTATCCTTCACGGCACTGATTGATGTAAAAGCTATCTACTTCTCTCAGGGTTACATCACAATTATCAGATGCAGTAGCCTGACCAAATGCACTCAGATCATTCCTGTTGATTACATAATCACAGGTTATCGTAAGATCATGTGGACAGGTGACATGAGGAATCGTCTTGTCCTGAACTTCCACCTGTACCATACAAGTGTTGGAATTGCCCTGATCATCGGTAACCCTGAACATCACCGTAACCAGTTTGCCGATATCTGAACAACAAAATCCTATCGTATCGCTGAATTCCTTATTTTGAAGACCACAGGGAGCACCACCATCCATTCTTCTGGCATCCATATGCTTGAGATGACAGTTGTCATAACTTCCATCATCGAGTGCTGTTGCCGGCATCCATGCCTGACCAAAGCGGTCCAGCGAAATGACGGTCTCCTTATCACACTGCGCCACAGGTGCTGTCAGGTCTATGACATCTACTATAAAAGAACAATAGGAGTAGTTATAACATTGATCATGAGCCTCTACCTGAATGATGTTCTTACCCGTAGGGAGTGTAATGTAACCACCTTTAAAGTTATTGGCATAGCCTCCCGGATAAGTGATATTGATGGTCACTCCGTTATTGCAACTGTCAATAGCTTCGATTGGTGCAAGATAAACGATGGCATTACAGCTTTGTGATTGTGTAAATACTTCTTTGTTATACGGACACTTGATCGTTGGCGCTTCGTTATCTCTGATTTCTATCAGCTGGTGATAAATCTTCATATTGAAGTTACCGCAATACCAAATGACGAAACGCCATATTCTGTCTATTTTTTTCGTGCAATTGGTATTGCTGATTAATACATCCTCGAAGGAAGCAGTATAATCACAATACTTATTATCCTTGTTGGGCCAAATTGGCGCACCATGATAGGTAGGAACTCCAGTCTGAGATGTTGCCGGACGCCCGAGACTGTCAACGGCGTATTTGCCGCAAAGTATGCTATTGCCATGCGCAACAATCATTGAATCCGGAAAAACGATCGAATCCAGATTGATCCTCTTCAGGAAGTAGTCCGAATTACATTCTTTGGATAAATTGCCGGAAGCATCTTTGGCTACATATCTGCGGTGTACCACCTTTGAATACAATGTATTACAAGGTGTATTTTCGATTTCCTCTGCTAGAAGAATTTTTATTGGATTAGGATCACAGTTGTCATAGATGATTGGACCCAGGTGTGATCTCATTCTGGTACAATCAATCGTGTCATTGACACAAAGGATTGTTGGAGGTAATTTATCTTCTACTTTCAAGGTAGACCAACAGCTGTTTCCATTACAAGTATTAATAACCTTGGCGGTCAAAGGCTTACCGACATGAGAATAATCTACTGTAGCATTCGGAACAAGTGATCCATCCTTGTTAAAGATCATGACAGCATAGGATACATAATCATATGGTCCTCCAACGAGAAGTTGTTTGGCTGTGACGGTCGCTTCGCAATTGGCATTCAGTGTAATCTGGGCATTGCCGACACAGGAGACCGATCCGCCGACTTTACCTATAGAAACTGGCATGACGAGAGGTTCAACACAAAAGTCAGGATTGAATTCACGAACTGAAAGATCGTATGTTGTTTCGATTGCACCGGTCCAGTTGACTAATATTGCACTATTGGATGGGTCACCGATGATTGTTCCGCCACCGCTGAGTGTCCATGCATAAGTACTGCCCGGTCTTTGCTGTACAGCATATTTAACTGTTGAACCGACACACACATTATTTTGACCTGCCAGAACGATGGGTTTGGTATAGGAACATTTGACACCGCCCAGATTGACTTTATCGCCATACTGGTTTTCCAACGTTATATCAAAACCTTTGGCAGAAACAAAAATCCCATCCATCGAATACACCGTCGTGGTTCCATTAAATACAATTGGTGTCAACGTATATCCCAGTGGTCCTGTGACAAAATCAACCGGTGCTGCCGGTGGAGCAGGACTACCCGAATCGTAGAGTCCGTTGACTGAACGGATATGCCATACTTCGTCATTTCTCGATTCCAGTGTCAATGTTACAGCAAATTGTCCGTTGCCGGGTTCGGTAGCATTGTTCAGACAACTGCAATCTGTATGTTCGATCGAGAGATAAAGTACCCCGGCGATGTCGGCATCATCTTCGCTGCCTCCCGATCCCTGACCGGCAGATCCTGAATCATCACCATCATCAAAAATCGGTATTTGCCCATCATTATCCGGATCTTCATCAGCAACTGAATCCTCATCCGGTTCATTGAACATATTGACTGCATAATAAATCTCGGCCCCGTTGGCAATGATTCCTGGTCTTGCATTCGGCCCAACGCCGGTAATTATTTTAATTATAAATGTCTCCCCCGGAACAATTCCTTCAGGACCCAACTTTCCATTCTCAATGGAGAAAATCTGCTTGTATTTCGAATTGTTGCCTTGAGTAGTTTCAAACTCCCAACCAGAAGATTTCATCACGAGCTCTTTCGGCAGATAATCAACAATCCCGATTTCGGTAGCCGGCATTGATCCCTGGTTGATTACTTTGATTGTCCATTCTACATCAGATCCAGGCTCTACTGTTCGCTTACTCACTTCTTTGATCAGCGCAAGGTCAAAGTTATTGGGATTGGTAACCACGGCATCGTGATCGTCCTCATCCTTTTGCCCATGATCATTCGTTACGCCAGCTATAAAAGTGTCGTTGCCCAGCGCATCATCCTGATGCGAATCAAAATCCGTCAACTCATTGTTTTCAGTATCTTTGATAGAGACGATTTCAGCGTTATTTGGTACCTGAACACCATTGGTACCGGATCTGATTTTTAATTTGATTGTAATGGTCTCTTTTTCTTCCGGATTCAGTGTACCGTTGAAGGTATAATATACCTTTTTATCCTGTCCTGCAATCCACTGGGAATTCAATTCAGCCAGAAATTCAAAATTAGCATCAACATAATCTACGACTTTGACACGCGACACCGGCGTATTACCCTGGTTCATGACATCGATTTCAAAATCAACAATGTCACCTGCACGGTAAAGGCTATGTGGACTGACAATACGTTTGACCAGCGCAAGGTCTACAACTGGAACCGTTGCAACATCCTGATCATCTTCATCAATCTGTCCGTGATCCGTGATGAGGTCATCAGTCAGCGTACCAATGATTCCACCTGCATCATTATTTTGTTCGTCATCCGCGCGTGAATCATAATCGAATTGAGAAATGTCTGTCCCGTCAACAGTGCTCATTCTGCTGATTTCAGCATAATTGTTGAGAAGATGATAGTCGACGTCACCGGTATTTTTCAATATGACTGGTATTGTCATGCTGCTACCGGGAGCAAGCGTAGATGATATGGCATAATATGCTTTATTAGCAGTTACAGCCCAACCGTTAGCCTTGTCACTGAGTACAAATCCGGAAGGAATATAATCAACAATTTGAATATCTTTAACGGTCACACACCCCTGATTAAACACCGTGATATCATAGGTGATTTCTCCGAGATAAGTTAATACGCTTCCACTTCTCAGCACCTTCCTGAGCGCCAGATCTGCAATTTGCACCATCGCTGGATCTTCATCATCTTCATCATTAAATCCGTTGCCCGAAAGAAGATCATCGCTTGCAGCACCAACAACTCCGCCGGCGTCATTTCCCAGTACTTCGTCTGCTTTGGAATCGATATCCGATCCGCTGACATTGATTCCGTTGAGATCATTGTAGCTGACGATTTCTGCTCTGTTGGTCAGACACTGACCTTGAGAGACTTCACCGATTCTGACCGTAATCTCCTTGGTGGCACACTGACCAGATGGAAGAATATCAGATACTACATTATATATTTTTCCATTTTGTTGAATCCAACCGTGATTATCATTGGGAGAAAGTCCCATACCTGATGGCAGATAATCAATAAACCTTATGTCCTTGACGCTTTCTGTTCCCTGGTTACAGATCTTTACCTGGAAGGTGACATCTTCTCCCAAACGTACAGGTGTTGACCTGGTGGTGGTTAGAATCAGTGCCAGGTCAAATACTTTGAGACCTGCAGGATCCTGGTCATCTTCATCCAGCGTACCATCACCTGATAAAAGATTATCCGTAGGCGAATTAACGATTCCACCTGCATCATTATCCCTGATTTTGTCCGGCGTAGAATCTTTGTCCTTTAGAAGGTTACCTGAAGCATCTTTCATCACGGCAATCTCGGCAACATTTTTCAGGTTATTCACAAGCTGAGTACTGTTGAGTCTCAGTTTGATTGGGATCGTCTGATGACCACCGGCAGGAATCAGCTGCAATGATTTATATATTGCATTGTTGCCCTCCATTGACCATCCTGGATTCTGTGCAGAAATAAAATCAAGTTGCGCAGGGATGTAATCGATGATTTCGAAATAATCTACATCCGCATTGCCCTGATTGTATACCTCGATATTAAAATCAATATAGTCATTGACTCTGAGCGCACCAAGCGAAGAGACGGTCTTGATCAGCGCCAGATCATATATTTTTTCAACTGGCGGTGGCGGATTGACCACGATCTCTTCCGGCATAAATCCGATATCAAAAATAAACTGGTTCTGGCCTGTCGTTCCGGTTTCAACAATCACAACCGGCATTTTAGCAATCGCTGCACAAACACCTGATAAATTCATTTTGGCATCACTGTCATATGCATCCGGAATTCCGACAGATTGAATATCAGATTTACTCAGATTATAATTTTTTCCGTTGTAGTTGAGTTTACCTGTGACCGGATCAAAACGGTTATCTGAGATGACCACATAGTATTTTGATTCATACGATAGGTTGTCATTGATACCATCTGAATTGAGATCAACATTGTTGTGATTGAAGATGTAATATCCGTTGGCATCCGTAGTGGTTTGACCCACTTTGGTGCATCCAGTAGCATCGTAAAGACTCAGGGTAATGCCCGCCAATCCTTTTTCATCGGCATCCTGAATTCCATTCTTGTTTTCATCCAGCCACACAAGATTGCCGATCTCCAACGGAACAGGTTCCAGCAAAACTTCAATATCTCCGATTCCGCTTGATTTACCAAACGCACTGGTTTCTCTGGTGTAAATCTCATAAGTTGCAATCAATTTTCCATTATCTGTATTATAACGATGCAGTCCGCCCGAGAATGATTCGTACCTGGGGTCAAAGACGGCATTAATTACTTCATTTGTTCTTGTTCCGGCAATCGTACCAAAGGATACTTCCTGGTGAAGACTTGGCGCAACGATCCAATAATCTTCTCCAAAAAATTCACCCTGTCCGGGACCTTCGTAATGCCCTACACCCGTACCGGATCTACCATTTACTACACCGCCATTCTCCAGGACCCAGATATTGTCTTTCTTGAACGCAACGAGAATATCTCCTTCCTGATTGGTCAGCGGTTCAATTCCAGCGCAATAGGCATGCCCTTTGCGATCTGCGATGCCCAGGATCATTTCGCCGCGGTTATTAAAATCAATATCGGTCAGCCATTGGGACACAATCTTGCTTGCTCCCGGTTTAGCCAGCCAGTATTCTTTGGCGAATTTGGTGGTAAGAATTTCATTAAATATTTTAGAGAGCAGGTTGAGTTCATAGACGTGGATTGAGCAATCTGATTTTTTGGCACTGGTTTCCGCAGTACAAGTTACCCCGACATACACTGATCCATTGTAATATTTGACGGCAGAGACTGCGTAGTTGTCATTACTGCATCCCGGATTAGGAATATTGAGTTCCATAATATTGGAAGCATCCGGACCTTCTGTTGGAATGATGAGCAGTGATTTTTTATACAAATTGGTTACCAAAAGAAACCGGTCATCATCGGTGATATCCATGTTTCCTAGGCCGGTTTTTCCGACGAGACTTCCATAATTACAATCTCCGGCTTCGGTACCATTGAGTGCGCCGAGATTAATGCCGGTGTTCTTGAGATTAAGCCATGGTTGTGTGTTGCCATTGCGATCCATTGCATAAATTCCTCCAAGTCCGAGTGGGCCCAATGAAGAAAACTGTTTTACAAATGCAGAAGAGTACAAAAGTTGCTTTGACTTGTTCCATGCCAATCCGTAAATTGAGCCGGTGGCACTTTGTTTAGCCATGCCTTTCATAACGCTTGAGCTCAGAAATTTTTGAGGTACACTGACCAAGGTATTGGCGCCTGCATTCTCCCCAGCGTTGATAGATCTGTTAAATACGGTTACAGCAATATCAGGATTGGTATTAAAGATAATTTCTGATGGTTTGAACAATCCAAAATGAATATCACAGGCCGGAGCTAGTGCTATCCTTGATTCTCCTTTGGCATCACTGCCGAAGTAGCTGAACTCATAGCCTACCCCTTTCACTGCTTCGATGCGGTAGTTGGCATTATCGCTCAGCCCGGACAAGGTGTATGCGCCTGCAAAATCAGTCAACGCGCTGGCCACCAGCTGATTGTTGACATTATACGCATTGATTTGAACAAAAGGGACTCCAGTCTCGCTGGCATCTCTTACAGAATTCAGGTTGGCATCATTAAATACTGCACCCTTGATCTTTCCGCTTGACAGTATGCACTGCCCGTGGGCAATTCCAAGGCCTAGCTGAAGAGCCAATAGGGTAAATAAAAATGTTCTGGCGGAGACCTGAAGTCTTCCCGAGACTTTTAAAAGTGGTGTAGAAACATGATTTCTCATTAAAACGCAAGTTTTGTTTTTGTATCGATTTTGTTTCCGGCAATGGAATTCCATACCGGATGCAGATCCGACTTGCGCTAAAGAGTAATATACGTATTGGGGTAGGACCTTGCGGAACTACGGGGCAAACATATAATTATTTTTTAATATATCACATTTTTATATTAAATATTTTCATATGTTTATACAAATATAATTAATTACATATTTATTTTATTCAGATAATCAGTTATTTATAACTATTTGCAAACTATTTATCTGAGAAGTATTTACGATAATTTATTGAGTTAGATATATTGTTATATTCTATATATATAAAAAGCAAGCCGGTGGTGACCGACTTGCTTTTTTGATTTTTATGCCTTTAAAATGGCCTGTACGGAATTAGTTTTTATTGCCGCCCCTGAAAAGACTCAGAATTTTGTTGGTCCGCCAGAATGTGGCTTATACATGCAGGTCCTTTGATTGTGCTTAAATTTTAAGCAGCATTTTTCTGACCTGATAGCCTTCATGTACGCCGAGTTCGTACATATATATTCCCTCCGCCCCAAGCATATTTCGATCGACTTTAATCTGATTACTGCCTTTAACGAGCTGTATATTTCTGCTGTATACCACTTTGCCATTGACATCAAAAATTCTCAACACAGCCGAAGTATTCTGAGAGGACATCACCGGAATGACCGTCTGATCATTGAATGGATTCGGGATGTTCTGTCCAAGTTCAATATTCGTATGAAGATCATTGCCTGAAGTTCCGCGCAATGCAAGATTTCTGATCTGATGGTCGATGTATATCTCCGGCATAATAGAAGCGCCATTCAATAATTCAATCTCATTATTTCGTCCTGAACATTCAATGTAAAACAGTATCGCCAAATCATTAACCTGCTGTGCTTCATGGCTTGTCCAGCTGACGTTGAGGAGGCCGTTGGACAACACAAAATGTTCATTGCCGACGGCAAGTTCAGCGGAGACCAAACCCATTATGTTTCTTCCGGTCAGGCTCATCTGGAAGCCTTCCAGCAAGCCTCCGTTCTCTGCAATCACGGGATACCACTGGTGACCTTCATGATTGACCGGTTCTCCAATCGACCATTGCTGAATGCTCCTTGATTGAAGCATAGATCGGTTCAGGGATGATGACTGATCAACATCACCTTCTTTAATTCCTATGAAATTGAGATCCTTAAATTCTTCAACCACATCTTTGAAATTCCAAAGTTCACCGGCATCCCATGGATCATCGGTTTTACCGTCGAGACCATGCTGATTTATAAACCGCCAGATTCGCTGCGATGGAAAACTGGTCTGCACACCTAGAATCACCTTGCGTATATCTGAAATGTCACGTGCTGTAATGCTCTTGCTATGGTTAACGTCCGCCGCCAAAAATTCCAGCGGGCTCGTAAACGGTGCTTTACCCAATATATGACGCTGGATGAGAACCAAGTCATAGGTGCTTACGCCACTGAGAATTTCATCCTCTTTGCTGACACTCATCGCATATTCATTGTTCCAGGGCACCGACTGGAATGTATACCTGCCTTCTTTGTCTGTTAATTCTTGAGCGACCGTATCATGCAGTGCATTCACGATGCTGACCTGCGCACCAGGCATGCCTTGTTGTGCATTGCGCATGACCAGGCCATTGACATTGACGAGGGTTCCACCGCAAACATGATTGTTATCCTGAATTCGAATTGCTGTCTCGCAATAATCCTGATTTCCTGTTTCATCTGTCACGTACATCCGGACGGTCTTGACGACCGATGACTGGCCATTCAGGCTGTCACAAGTATAGGTAATGCTGGTTGACGTAATGTCTTTAGTAAAAGAAAATTTGAGTCTGTCCTGTTGCGTACAGTTATCATAACTTCCAAGATTCAAATCTTTGGCCCAGACGGTCACAGTGCCACCAACCGGCATGATCACTGTCGTTATACCATTAAGACAATACGGCGTCGGTCTTTTGCAATCCCTGAGTATAACCCTTTGGTCACAGGAAGATACATTGCCACAGGCATCTTCAACAATCCATCGAATTGCAAACGTTCCAACTGGCATAAAGGTCTTCAGATGATTCCCGTTTTGAAGACTTTCAAAAACTCCGTCGTTGTTCGTGTCCAGTCGGTAGTTCCACTTCAGAAATTCCTTGCGCGTACAATCATCTTCCGCATCACCGGTAATGTCTACATTAACCATGCACTGCTTGCTCGAAGGATCATAATAGGAGTTATTGTCGCAAATATCCAGTTGACTACAACTTAAAATGTCCGGCGGTACTGTATTGACAACATAAAGAATTTGTGTATGTGTCCAAAGACCATTGTTATTCTGGGCATTAAACTGGCACCAATCCACAACGCTCCACTTGCGGAATATTTTATAACATGACGTATCAACTTTTAAAAGTAGCTGGTCCTCATAGTTGGCAGCCAGCGTAGCACAACCGGTGTTGCTATAGGTTGGCGACCCCGTCACATCCGGATGAACATCCGCCGCCCTGCAGGAGAAGATTGTTCTGTCTGTTGGCCATTGTATATTATTGACATTAAAAGGAAATGGATTTTGAATGTAGATATTTTGGGAAGCAATGGTCGTCAGCCCCTGCTTGTCTTTGGCTGTAAAGATTCTGGTAATGACTCCAAGATTACAATTCAGATTGCGGATTACCAGCTCTGTAACTTCTACATGACAATTGTCCGTAGCCAGTCCGTCTTGTCCTGCGACATTATTTTTTCCATTATAAAAGTAATCATTTATAACAATGGGTTTTCTGTCGGCTTCACTGTAACGAATGACTCCAAACTTACTTAGATCGGATACATCATATCCGCAAGTCACCGTAATATCAGTTGGCGGTATGAGTACAGGTGGCTCCTTTTCCTGCACCACCACTTCCACCATGCAGGTATTGCTGTTTCTGCTGTTGTCAAATACTTCCATGGCCACCATCACGGTCTTGCCAACATCCTCGCAACAAAAATCGACATAGTTGCCAAAAACGTTGGTTCCGTTGCCGCAAGGGTCATCCATGCGGCGCGCCTTGAATTCAAGAACACCACAATTATCCACAGATCCGTCATCAAAGGTCGTTGCAAATATGCGTGCGGTTCCATCTGATGTTAGTGTAACTACTGTCTTTTGATCACAAACCGGAATCGGAAGTAATTCATCCACAACACCTACCTCGATCTGTTTGAAAGAACTGTTGCCACAATTATCCGACACTTCGTAGATCAACCAAATCTTTCCTTCTGGTGCACCATCCAGGTAATATACTTTTTCGATGGGATCGTATTTAATAAAATCTGCAGTTGCAGGAAGCGGATTGCCATTCTCATCAATAAGTTTGGAGAGAATAGTATACGTCCAGTTGCCGCAATCCACAACGTTCTCCGGAATCGGTAGTTTGCCATAGGATCCGCAGGTATAAGTTTTCATTCCAATGAAAAAATTATCCGGAAGTTTAAATTCAGGTGCACGGTCATCTACGACCTTGATGAGCTGATTGTACTCAAAAATTTCGCGGGTACACCAATCCAGGATAATCCAGCGGCGAACGATTTTGTAACTGTTCTCGCAAATATTGATCTTCAGATCAGAATAGGTCGCAACTAGTTTAGAACAACCTGAAGGAACCGGCCATCCCGTATATACAGGATCCGGATTGCCATTATTGAGTTTTGGATAATTATCATAACAATGAAGAAATGGTTTGGCCACACCGTCATAATGAGGAGGTATCACCAGATCTGAAAAATCAGCCTTTCGCACGAAGATCGTATCACAACATGTCGCTTTGTTGCCGGCCTGATCAACCGCCGTCCAACATCTCACGATGGTTCTGCTAAAGATAGAATCACATGGAAGTTCAAATACATCATCATGGTACGTCAGATTCACCGCCGTGCAGGCATCCCACCCCAACACCTGATAACACTGCGACGCTTTGTTACAGGCTGAAATGGAGTATATCACAGAAGAAGGAATAGGAAATCCTAATTCTTCAGGACTTGTGTTACCTCCACAACGAATTGTATCATTGGAGCATATGATCGTTGGGGCCAATTTATCTTCTACCTTAATATATCCCCAGCATGAATTGCCACTTGGCAAATGGATCACGTTGAAAGTATATACCTTACCGATATCGGAAGCACCGAGAATCAGATCCGGTTGCAGGACATTTCCTTCCTTTAACTGGATCAGGTAATCCGAATTGGGCCCGACCTGGGCCTCCAGCAGCATGTTGAGGCTGACCACAAGCTGGCAATTGCCATCCAACGACAAATTGACGAAGTCGTTACAGGCCAGTTCGTTGAAGATTGCCGATCTGTGTAAATCTGATGTGGCTGCTCCTTTGGCATCTAGCCAAAAGCCGCCTCCAAATAGCATCAGAATCCCTAATAAGTAATTAACCGATTTCATAGACTGAGTTTGCATGTAATTAAATTTCCTGATCATTCAGTCCTATGAATCAAATTATATACCAATTTTTCTTAATTCATTCTTTTTTGTAATATGTTAAGTGTGAAAATACGATCATATATATCTGTATATCAAATATATATATGTTATAATAAAGAATATATTATTCGAAAATAATATTTAATAAAATCCTGATATGTCAGGGCAACCGTCCCTGAAAGGGACCGACGTTCTGATCTTTACTCAGGCATTATTCTCCCTGATATATGCCTTAAACAAGGCAAGAGCGCCCTTAAAATGGGCGTTGTTATTGATGACCAGGTCAAGATTCTCAATATGTGGCCTGATGTAGTTGTCATAGGCAGGGGCGACATGGTACTGGTATCGGTAAAGTACATCGTCGATCGGATAATTGCGCTCGTTCTGGTCGCGGTTGATGCGCCGGATAATCTTGAGTTCATCCCTGGCGTGGATGAGGACTTTCAGATTCAGTAGTTCGCTGACCTCTCTGCGATGAAAAATAAACAAGCCTTCCAGAATACACACCGGTGCAGGCTGAACGACAATGATCTTTGGTATTGCCTCCACGTTATTGAAGGTGTATTCTGGTCTTTGCAGCGTAACACCCCTGGATAGTTTATTCAGATCATCGATCAGGGCTTCGTGATCAATGGCTT
Source organism: Saprospiraceae bacterium (assembly GCA_046329325.1). Classification (GTDB taxonomy): domain Bacteria; phylum Bacteroidota; class Bacteroidia; order Chitinophagales; family Saprospiraceae; genus Vicinibacter. The sequence goes on along the minus strand of JAXLUU010000001.1, from coordinate 2,213,550 downwards.
CAGGGATGTCAAAATTGATGACGCCATGGTCGTCCATAGTCTGCAATTCCCACTTCTTATAGTAATTGTCTTCCGATATGACTGCGAGTTGATCCTCGTCAAATGTATTTCTCAGCTCATGGATAAAACTTGTCTTACCTGAACCGCTGCCTCCCGAAATACCAATAATGATCATACTGCGAAATAAACTGATCCGGCAAAAATGATAAAATACTGCAAATACTGCTCATTCGATCCGAGATTAAACGACATTCTCTTCATTTACACCAGATTAGCGTGCCCCCTTGCTTAATAACATGAGTTCATATGTCTCCAGGGATGTAAACAGTACGTAGATTACCAAAGAAGGAATGATAATTTCGTCTTTACTGATGCCGAATCTGCTGACTGCAACTAGGACCAGTATCAGGAAGATCGCGATTTTTACAAACACGGAAACAAGGAAAATCCTGCTGAAAAGATAGATATCTTTAGCACCTGCTGACAATCGTCCAACATAGTATAAGGTGGCACAGAACACTGAAAAAAAAATCGTCAGCGCTATGCAAAAAGCTCTCGAATCTCCATTCAGTCTAAACCCAAACGCGGCTATAAGCACACAAAAAATTGCGATGAGGGTCAGCCTGAATAGTGAAGTATAATTTTTCATGGTTGCCGGCGCGTATCGAGCATGATCCAGTACATGACACCGCCAAATGCCACTATTACAAACAACATCGTAAGGTATGGCTGACTAAGTGATAGTTTTTTATCCAACCACTGCCCCGCGAAAGCAGCCACACCAATGGTTCCGAAAATCTGAAAGGCAAGTCCGGCGTAACGGAGATAACTGTTTACTCCGGATTTTTTGGGATCCATGGATCAGGAAATATTGTTTTCGAAAGCGGTTGGCTGGTTTTTAACCCTGTTGACGTGTTGCTGTGGGCTCATTTTGCTGACAACATTAAATTTGGCACCTGGGCTTACGCTGAGTTTGTCGGTATTGATTTCACCCTCAACATAAGCAGTTTCCTTTATTTGAAGGAGATCCTCAATATGAAGAATACCCTTGAATTTGCCTTCAATCACAGCATTTTGGGCCTTGATTTCCCCTTCAATTTGACCGGTACTGCCAATAATAACCTTTCCTTTACAAGTCAGCGTGCCCTTTAGAAATCCGTCAATGCGAATATCACTTTCAGCATTGACCGTACCATCAATGGTGGTCCCGGTAACCATGCTGTTCAAAAGGCCCTGCGTAGCCGGTGCACCGGCTATTCTTGGTGCATCCTTGGTTGGTGTTTTGTTTGTTCCAAACATAATTTTACTGATTTTGAGTTAACAATCCTTTTTACAGGAAGCTTAGTCTGGTAGTCTGCAATATAAATAAAAATGAACACTCCGCGAGAAGTGTTCATTTTTTAAATCTCTATTGTTGCGAACAGCTTAGAAATTAGGACAGTAGATCCCTCTTCTTTCCGGGCCGCAGATATTGTAAATAAATGATAATTCGAATGAATTGTTGGCTGCACTGGCATTTCTGAGTGACGAAGTATTGATATCATAAGAAAGCCCGAATCCCATCTTATTATAGTCAAATCTGGTTGAAAGGATCAGTGCATCCATCAGTATGCCTTTTTTCAGCTGATTGCCGGTCTCGGTTTTTTCAGAGTTAGCCAATCTTGCCCAGAGACCTAATTGAAAAGATTGCTCGTCATACTTGGACTGACTTACATTGAACCGTACACTGGTACCACCGTTGACCTGCCAGTGTGGTCCCTGAAAGAAACTCACGATGCCGGGCACGAGGCTATTGCGGTAACCCATCTGAAACACACCACCTGCATGAACCGCAAGTTTTGGATAGAGCGGAGCTGCCACGAAATTATTGCCACTGACATTCTTTGCATTGTTCTGCAGTGGTTCGTTCAAATGGCTATAGGATCCACCAAAATAAAAGTTATTCTTCTTGTCAAGAACGGAAAACCACAAGAGACCCAGACTGATATCTGCAAAGATGAAGTTTGGATCATATACCGTTGGATCGCCGGGTAGATTGGTATTCGGTCCATTGCTGGTAATCTGGTTACCCCATATCGCATTGTGAAAATTGACCGATCTGGAGTTCAGACTACCGTCCAAACCGAAGACGAGATAGTTGCTGGACGTTCTGCTTCCGGACATTCGCTTCGCATAAGACCCGCTCAGCTTGAATGACACTGTTCTGAAATCAAGCGATCCCGCCTTATCGCCCCACAGCGTGCCGCCAAATCCAAAATAATCATACCGGCTTACCGGTATTTTTTGATCAAAGGATGCATTAAAAGTATTGAATGAATTGCTCTTCAGCACCGGAGCCCACTGATTTCTATAATTGGCAATAAACCGCATTTTGCAGTTCATCACCCCGGTCAGGGCCGGATTCAGATTGAGCGGAGACATATAAAATTGACTAAAGTGTATGTCCTGGGCCCATAATCCAATGGGCAAAAGAAACACCAGAGTCCATAAGAGTTTGCGCATACCTACTATTTTACAGAAGGTTAAAAATACAGCTTGTGTTTCAAAAAACGTTCCTTTTTTCATGACCCTTGTAAACATATAATTATTTTTAATACATATACTTTTGCTAATCATAATCAAGCGCTCCAAATTCTTTAATTAATTGATCGTCATACAAATCTGCTCTGGTGATCAGGTCCTCCAGAATGGCAGTACTGAATTCTGGTTTGATATATTGATCGAACATAATAGCACTCAGGATAATGTTGTTTTTGTTGATCCCAAGGTTAAGACCTCTGAGCTTGGCATTCTGCTGCATTAGAAACTGATAAATCGGCAAAATATTTTCCCTGGGCAGATTGGCGAGGACCGATTCCGCTACAACCATTCCGGATTCTTCGTGATAGCTCAGCAGGATTCTTGCCGAGCCCCTGTTGAGTTCCCAGTTGTTGGGACCTCTTCGGCATAGGACTACTTCATAACCAAAGCCCTGAATAATATCTTCAAGATCCCTGCGCATACCGAGGGCGGCATACTCCTCAATATTACTAATGGTGCTGATTTCGGATCCGCAATTAGGACAGTAGTGCGTGACTTCCGGCGTTTCAAAGACCATGTTGAGGCACGAGGCACAACGTACAGCGGCACAGCCTGAACTTTTACAGAATTCCGCAAAGGTCCTCAATAACACGTTGGACGGGAGGGCAAAGCCAATGCTTTGTCCGTCACGAAGTATAAAGGTGTTGATCCCAATCACTTCGGCCTGCTCGTTAATCAACGGCCCACCGCTGTTGCCGGGATTCAGGGCAGCATCATGCTGGATATAATGAATGTCCTCCTGCCGATGCTGCGTTGAGGAGACAATGCCCTGCGTGGCGGTAAACTTGAGGCCAAAAGGATGTCCTGCGGCAATAACGATATTGCCTTCTCGAACCAAATCGCTGTCACCTAGCCTGACTTCGGCGAGATGATTGTGCTCAGGTCCCTGAATAAAAGCAAGATCATACCGGGTATCCAAATACATCACCGGCCGCAATTGACGCTCTATCAACTGGCCTTCAACCACAACACTTTTATTGTTGCGCACCACGTGCTCGTTGGTTACAATCAGATTATGTTCACGAAGAAAAAAACCGGTTCCGACCGAAAACGGCGTGGCGATCTGAATAACCACATTCTTGTACAAATCAATGATCGGCTTCATGCGTTGTATTGAAAATTTTGAATCAAACGTATTAAGCTGATCCTCCATTCGACCTCTCCCGAATCATCGAAGATCAGGATGTTATCCAGGCCCTCCTGAGCGCCAAGATGAGATTCAATAATTTTTTTTAAATCATTCGAAAGTTGCCTGACCGATCCTTGAAGATTTTTGAAGGGATCGTATCGGATTTTAAAGCCAAGCGCTTTGAAAAAATCGGGTTCACTCATGACAAAATACTGATGAAGCAATGCATGAGAAACTGTTGGGAGGGTATAATTGAAAAAACAGTTGGTAGCAATGTAATCGCATATTGCTTTGCAAATTCCTGTGTGTTCGTTGTCCTGATACCAGACCATGGCTTGCATTTCGGTATCAATATGTTCTGCCAGGTCCCGTGTAGTGATCAGACTGGTTATCGGAAAAATATGCTCCACAAGATACATCTCGGACTTTACGCTTTCCTCCGGAATTTGTAGTAACTGGCGACAGACTTTTTCAAGCGCTGCAACTTTGTTATTGAGATCCACCTCTTCTCTTGAAAAATAATTCTTGTGCGCTGTCTCTATAATCTCCATGATCCTGCCTTCCGGATGAAGGAGATAGTCAATCTTATACAGGGCGGACAGATAAACATAGACGGAAGCACCGGGATATTTAGCCTTGTTGAGTTGGCCAAATGGTTCAGGGCTCAGCGCATACTCGAGCCATTGACGGTAATACCGGTACTTGATACTTTTCTCTTCGTCAGGAATAACTTTGACATAAGGTGAAGGTATTCGTCCAACCTGCGTAAATTCAGCACTCAACAGATCATCTTCTTTATCGGCGCGCAATGCGATCTCCTTCAGTCCATATAATAATTTATAAGGTGAAGCTTCCTGCAAATAGCCGTCAAACAAAATTGCAATATTGTTATTTTCAAGTTGTGCGTAGCGGCCGTACATCAGTTTGTAAGATGATTCAAGCAATCTTCTGAACAAACCGATATTGGGTAGATCGCAAAGGATGATTTCAGCAGTCGCTCGAAACCACTTCAGGTCTGCCTCACCATACACTACCCTGGACCCCTGGCATAGCGTAAACGAAATGCCGGATTCGGTCCTTGAATAGCGTACAGTGTCTTCTTCAGGTTGCATCAGCGAGAGTAGAAAATGCTCTATGGAATCCAAAAATTGCTCATGATCGAAGGCCCTCATGGCTTGATCCCAATGGTCGATCTGCTCCTGGGACATGACCCTTTCGTAGCTCCGTCCAAAACTAATGTCCGGATCCTGTTCCTCCGAGGGTGAAAATAACTTGCTTAAGAAATTCACTTTTTAACATGCCCCTGACAACAGGCACGCAGCAAAAGTAGGTTTTTTTAACCGGGCCTTCCTTACATTTTCAATAAATTGAGACTACTTGAATGGAATACGTTGAGACCAATAAGCATCTTCCGTTTCGTTGCGGAGGCATTACTTTTGAGACAAATCCGCCATATGTCCAAAAGCAAGAAAATAGGGCTTTCTCCAGGGACTTTAATTTATACCGGCGAGCCTTCTACCGGAGCCGGCTCGAGTTTGCGTTCAGTGTGTTACGACGAAGAGCGTTTGGAAGAAATGCATGTATTGGGCACACGTACGAAGGACCCGCGCTATAAGCAATGGACCGAGTTGTACGGTGTACAGGATGCGCAGATGGTGCAGGCGATCGGGACGGAGTACAACATTCACCCACTGGCACTCGAAGATGTTATGGACATCACCAACCGTGTCAAGATCGATTATTACGATGAAGGGGTATTTTGTATTCTTCAATTCATGAAATACACTTCGCAGGATAAGAATCTTCGCACCGAACAGATTTCAATTTACTTTTCTGATTCCTTCCTTGTCAGTTTTCAGCAAGATCCAGACGATACGTTTGCGGTTCTCCGGAAGCGTATGCAACAAGCTCACTCGCGAATCCGCGCGCGCAATGTGGATTATCTTTTTTATGCAATGATCGATTATGTCGTCGACTGTTATTTTATTATAGCCGATGCGCTCGATGAAGAAGTTCGTTCGATCGAAGAACGTGTACATCAAAGTCTGGACGAGGAATTGGTGACCGATATTTATTCGATTCGTACCCGGCTGATTCGTTTTCGCAACTTTATTTTTCCGTTGAGGGAGGAGATCGCGCGCATTCGCAAGGTAGACAACCAATTTATCCATCCAGAAACCCTGATCTATTTTCGGGATCTTGAAGATCATATCATCCAACTCATGGAAATGTCCGACAGCCAGCGTGAGTTACTCAATGGGCTCAAGGATCTCATTTACAGCCAGAGTAGTCTCAAGCTTAACAAGGATATCAAATGGCTCACGGTATTGTCCACGATTTCCATTCCCATCGTGTTACTGACCGGGATATATGGTATGAATTTCAGACATATGCCTGAACTGGAGTGGCAGTATGGTTACTTTATCTGGTGGGCCGTAACGATCACCATTATCTTCAGTCTTTTTGTATATTTCAGGCGCAAGCGACTTTTCTGAGCAGTGTCCATACTGCTGTAGGGCCAATACGATGAATGGCCGTCGGGGAGTAAGGCTTATCAGGAAAACCGGTTAAGGAATGTAATTACTTTGATCACTAGGAACTAAAAGTTCCTTCTGATAAAATATCACTTAGCAATATCCCAGGTCGTCATCATTTCCGCAGAACTCAAGCTTTGCCTTCGCTTTTAGTTCCTTGGACTCTTTTCTGCTCATTCGCAGTTTGGCGACTTTGGTTTCTGTCTTTTTGGTTTCTTTCTTCTTTGCCTTTTCTTTTTTGTCTTTTAAGTTAAAAATCTTAAGCATGATATATTTGGATATGTTTCACGAACCATTGATATATTAAATAAATTAATATATGTTTATTGTTCCGGGAAGGGAGCTTTACCCTTGTCTCGAGAAGATCTCCACAATGAGTAAAGTGTACCTGTCAACAAAACTACTATGATTAACGCCAGGTTAAGCCATTCGGGAACAGAAATCTGATGCGTAAACAAAATCTTAACACCGATGTAGATTAACAGGACGGACAATGCATAATGTATGTATTCCAGTTTTTCCAGTATTCTTGATAGAATAGAGAAAAGCGCCCTCAAATTGGCTACTGCCAAAATATTGGACGACAACACAAGAAAGGGATCCGTTGTGAGTGCAAATATAGCGGGAATAGAATCAATTGCAAAAAGAATATCGGTGAATTCGATCGCCACCAAGGTGACAAGCAAAGGTGTCAGTGCCCAGCGACCCATTTTGCGGACAATGAAGTGCTGGCCAAAGTAAGCTTTGGTTACGGGAAAAACCGAGCGGATCAGACGGATCATGAGGCTTTGGTTTGGATCTGCCTGTTCTGATGGATCTGTGTTGTACATTTTAATTCCCGAATAAATCAACAACGCACCCAAACCATAAATCAGCCATTCAATCTGATCAATGAGCCAAAGCCCTGCAATGATCATGACACCACGCAATACAATGGCAGACCAGATGCCGATGCTGAGGAGGCCATTCTGTGCATACGAGGGGACTCTAAAAAACCGCAGTAGAAAGGCCATGACAAAAATGTTATCGATACTCAAGGACTGCTCGAGTAAAAACCCGGAGGCAAAAAGGCTAATCGCCGTCCACGGACCCATGGTCAGATCATGCGCCTGAAAACCATTAAACCAATGAAGGCTGTAGGCAAAATAAATGAACACCATGGTCATCAGCGTCAGGCAGAGCCAGTACACCATCGAATGGTACGCCATACCTTTTTTGCCTTCCGTATAATCCGTGGCAAAAAATTTATAGTCCAGGAATACGGCAAGAATAATGACGGCGATATAACAAAAAAAAGCGATCACACCGTTAGGCTGTCTGATGAATCAACGCGAAATCGAACTGAATGATTCAATTTTAACTTACTGATCTCACGGATACTTTAGGCCGGGTGCCTGGCTTCGGGTTTCATCTGAGGAAACAGCAACACTTCCTGGATGGCTTCCTGGCCGGTTACCAACATGGTAAGACGGTCGATTCCGATGCCTAAGCCCGAGGTTGGCGGCATACCATATTCCAGCGCGTGGACAAAATCTTCATCCATCATCATTGCTTCTTCATCTCCTCTCGCTGCGAGTCTGAGTTGTGATTCAAAGCGCTGCTTCTGATCAATGGGATCATTGAGTTCAGAGTATGCATTGGCTATTTCCTTTCCGTTGACGTATAATTCAAAACGCTCAACAAGTCCTTCCTTACTGCGGTGCTTTTTGGCCAAAGGCGTCATCTCCAATGGATAATCCGTGATATAACAGGGTTGGATAAGATGACCTTCCACCTTTTCGCCAAAGATGCTGTCAATGAGTTTGCCTCTTCCCATGGAATCCTCTACGGCAATATGCTGACTCCGGCAATACTGACGCAGCGTAGCCTCATCCATATGCTCGACCTGAATGCCGGCATACTCCTGTATGGCATCATACATGGTCAGTCTTCGGTAAGGCTTTTTGAAATCAATCTTCCGGTTACCAATCGCGACGATCGTGCCCCCGTGAACCTCGGTAATTACTTTCTCCAGACAATCCTCCACCATCTCCATCATCCAGATATAATCCTTGTAGGCAATATAGATCTCCATGGAGGTAAATTCCGGATTGTGTGTCCGATCCATCCCTTCATTGCGGAACATCTTACCAAATTCATAAACCCCATCAAATCCACCAACGATCAGTCGTTTGAGATACAATTCATTGGCGATGCGCAGTGTCAAAGGCATGTCCAGCGCATTATGATGTGTATGAAAAGGCCTGGCTGCAGCTCCACCGTGAATAGTCTGAAGAACGGGGGTCTCGACCTCAAGCCAGCCCCGCTCGTCAAAATATCGGCGCATGGCATTGATCAGGCGGCTTCGACGGACAAAGATCTCTTTCACATGCGGGTTGACAATGAGATCAACATAACGCTTGCGGTAGCGCTGTTCCGGATCCGTAAATGCATCGTAAACATTACCCTCTGCATCGGTTTTTACAATCGGAAGCGGGTGAAGTGATTTGGCCAGAAAAAAGAATTCCTGAACATGAACGGATATCTCACCGGTCTGTGTTTTAAATCCATAGCCGCGAACGCCGATAAAATCCCCGATGTCGCACAGCCTCTTAAAGACGGTATTATAGAGTTCTTTATTCTCTCCGGGACAAATCTGATCCCTGTTGATGTAAAGCTGAATTCTGCCACTGCTGTCCTGGAGTTCGGCAAAAGATGCCTTACCCATAATTCGCTTGCTCATCAATCGACCGGCAAGGCTTATTTCCTTAAAAGCGTCGGGTTCAGTATCGAACCGGTGACGAAGTTCGGAAGCATGGGTATTGACACTAAATGCTTCTGCCGGAAAGGGGTCGACGCCCATCGCCCGTAGTTCGTCGAGATATTGACGGCGAATGATCTCCTGTTCGCTCAAATGATTTTGCATGGATCAGCTTTGCCGCAAAAGTACAGCGGCATGATTAAGTTAAAGACATTCGGGAGACCCTTTGATGAAAATTAACCGACTGTCAGATCAAATCGTGGTTATTACAGATCAGGATACATTTTTGTCATCATTATTGCCTGCTTCGCGCAATAATGCCGCCAAATATTCGTGTGGATGTGTTCTATACACCGGGCTACGCCCGGTGCTATAAATATTAAACCCCTTCGGGGTTTTTTAATTTTGATTGGAATAAGACAATTTCTGATGTAGGAGAATCCTGCTGAAAACAATTATATCACACACTTATTCAGCATTCTATAAAACATTGAAATAAATTGAGATTTTAAAAGCGAATAATGCGCGTGAATCAATTTCCTAAAATCGTAAATTTGACTTAATTTATAATGAAGAGCGAAGAAGAATTTTGTGAAGCGCGACCTGCCTTTATTATGAACAATAAACGAATTAGGGTCTTGACCATTGACCAATTTCACAGTGGCCTAGGCTGCGCAGCTTGGGACCCAACCAACGAATGAAGCGCCCGCAGCAAAAATTGTTTGAGTTCAAAGTGAGACTTGGCCAAAGACAAGGATGAAGAGGAAGTCCAGAGCAAAGATTTCGGCCCAAGACGAGTTTTTTTGGTGCAGCGGAATGAGTTGATGTTGGGTAAGGGAGCAGCCCAGCCACGAGCTTTTCTTTGTATTACTTTCTTTTGGCGGAACAAAAGAAAGTAAGAATCCTTTTAACGACGGATTGAAGCAAAGCTATTCTTAAAAAGTCATGAGCGAAGGAGGAAAGTGCACCTCCCAATGCTGGCGCAGTCTTAACCAAAGGAACTTTGGTGTGACTTGTGCCAAATTTAGTTATTAAAAAGCGAGCATTAATGATCCGCAACGTATTTAAAAAATCGTCGAAAAAAACTTCAAGACAATGATGCTATGCTAATGAATTGAATTCCTAAACTAATTCTCTACTTCACCTTCATCAGCGGAAGGGCTGCAAGCAATTCCTTATCACGGTAGATATCCATCTGGTATTGTCCCGGACTTAGTTGTGCGACGGCGCTGAGCGCTGTCTGATTGGCTCCGGCAGTCCAGTGATATTGCAGATCGAGGCGCGAAGCGCCCCGGTTGTCGGAGATGATGATGCGGTAAGAACCATTCTGCGATACCGTGGCCTGAAGATAGGCGCGATCACTGGCAGGATTAGGATATACGGCAAACTGCTCCGCTCCGGACTTTGAACGGCCCTGGGCCGCGAGATTACTGGTAGAATACACCAAGCAGGCATCATCCTGCGTACAGCCGTCGGTCACCGTCACGCAATAAGTACCTTCGGAAGGTAGCGGAAGGAAGACTCCGCCGCTTAGGGGATCTCCGGCTGCATTCGCCCAGTGATAGAAGTAGTATCCCAGTCCCTGCGAAGCAATGGCGTGGCCAGTGACCGGAGTTGTATTCAACTCAATTATGGCATCGGCGGTGACAGGCTGATAGCTGCTCTGCTGCAGCACATCGCACGAGTGAATATCGATGGTGATCTGCTGGTATCCGCAATTGTCTGCATAGCCGATATTGACATAATACCTCCCCGGAGCAAGATTACTCACATCCTGCGTGGTGTCTCCGGTGCTCCACTGATAGTACAACGCTGTGGTGCCGGGATACAGCGACAGGTCGATGCTGCCGTCATTACTGCTGGCTGTGCTGGCGTGGGAGAGGTGGGAGATGTAGGCCTGAGAGCATAAATGGTGTGAAATAAATTCAATCCAGAGTAAAACAAAAAGATATTTCTTCATCTTATAATGTTTAAGGTTAATCAAATGTATTTTTAAAGTTAGTAAGAAGTAATGAATAAACAAAGTCCCGCTCCAACAACATTCTCATTAATAGTCATAAATAAATTTAGTTACATTGCAATTTAATAATTGATATACCAATATTTCTTACTGATAAATTAAATCACGCGTTCACTTTTTATAGCTATTCTTTATGATTTGCCTTTGAAAGCAAATCCTTGATATCTGGCAATTTACATGATGGAAACAATCCGATATTATCGTATGACTTAAATATCCCAGCAGAATCTATTGTTAATTGTATTCCAGCATCCATACAGTGTTTAGCACTGTTATTCCTTCGCAATATTTGATTAAAATCAATGTATTGCTCCAAACCAGTATAAAATAGTACATGGTATCCATCTTGAATCTCAAATTTTTGAATACACTTACCATAATCTCTTGAAATTGATGTACTAATATTAAATGCTCTGTAATTATATTCATAATAAATATGAAATACATGAATATCACAATCCTTCTCTAGTCCATACTTGTTGATGAATGATAATATTTCTTTTTCCAATCCTTTATTTAAAGTAAATTCTTTAATATCATTTTTCTTAGCACATGATAAGAACATAAATATTAAAAATGAAAATATCTTGATTTTATCGCTTGCCATAAAGGGGAATTTTTTTACCAATTTTAAAATCTGAAACTTTTAGATTAGTTGAAAACCATCCTTTAGAATTATACCCGTAAACATTATTTGATCCTATGCCTAAGACAAAACCATATCCCATTTTTATTGATGCTAATTGATCTTCACCTGATGGTTTATCATCATTTGGGTAATTCTTGTCTGGTGCGTGAGTATGCGCAGTTGTTTCATATTTTTTAGATGTACCATCAATTGGATCATAAAAAGTTCCATCTTTAACTTTATAACCGCTTTCTTCTGGTCGACTTCTTAGGGCCTCATTATTTAAATCTGGTGTTACCATCATTGTATTGCCATTTACAAAAGCAAACTGTTCCTTCTGTTTTCCGCCACTATCTCCATCTTTAGTAGTCGCCCATACCATATAAGTAACTCCATCCGACTGAGATCCAAAAAAAATGCTACCATCGCTTCGATATTCATTTGTACCATTTTTAGTTTGCTCTGTATATTTGAAGCCTAACCATGTTTCACCTTTCTTTAAAATACTTATTGAATTTACGGAGTTTAGATCCTTATTATATCTATAGTGACCTTCACTATCTTTATACCAATCTCTCCCGTCTGGATCCAAGAATAATATTGGGTTATTTGCACAGTAACTGTATGGTGAATGATCAAGATGTTTTTCCTTCATCGGATCCACCGCCAAGAACCTTCCGATCTCGCTGTCGTAATATCGCGCAAGGCGGTAGTCAAGGCTGGTCTCCTTGTCTCTTTCGTGACCTGTCGATTTATACTTGGTATTGCTGCTGCCGCTGAGAATGTACTCTCTCAATACCTTGCCGAAGGGATAATAATCAATGGCCTGATCTACGAAGTATCTGACCCCGTTGTACAACGGCGGCTCGCCCGCCTGAACCAGCTTGCATTCGACATGGTACAGCATACGCGTATTGCCAAGGTGATCGTAAAGATAGTACTTTGCAAACGGAGGAAATTGACTAAATACGGGTTCAGCGATACCCGGGGCAGAAGGCATAGCCTCCTGTATTCCTAACAACTCATTCTTTTCTTGTGATGCATTGACATCCGGAGCCATGTAGGGATGACATCATGAATGGATCAGGTTACATTTTTGTCATCATTATTGCCTGCTTCGCGCAATAATGCCGCCAAAAATTCGTGTGGATGTGTTCTATACACCGGGCTACGCCCGGTGCTATAAATATTAAACCCCTTCGGGGTTATTTATTTTACATATACAAGCAATATCTAAGATCAATGAATTCTAAAAAATTGCTTACAATTTTACACGAAAATAAATTTACTCTTTGCTCTCTGCTATTGACTATTATCCCGGGCGCTGCATTCGTTGGTTGGGTCCCAAGCTGCGCAGCCAAGGCACAGTGAAAATCGTCAATGGCCAGTGGTCAATGGTCAAATCCGATTCTTATTCATGATCATACACAATATCCACAAGCTCCGGAGGAGCGGTACTTTTGTAGCATCACATCAATAGCATACAATCAAGCCCTGTAGGGGCGACATTATTGTTGCATATTCAATGAGCGATCGGCTCTGACGTTAATCTAATATTGTATTGATTATTTTTGTCATCATTATTGTCTGCTTCGCGCAATAATGCCGCCAAAAATTCGTGTGGATGTGTTCTATACACCGGGCTACGCCCGGTGCTATAAATATTAAACCCCTTCGGGGTTTTTTATTTTACATATACAAGCAATATCTAAGATCAATGAATTCTAAAAAATTACTTACAATTTTACACGAAATTAAATTTACTCTTTGCTCTCTGCTATTGACTATTGTCCCGGGCGCTGTATTCGTTGGTTGGGTCCCAAGCTGCGCAGCCAAGGCACAGTGAAAATTTTCAATGGCCAGTGGTCACTGTCCAATAGCCAATAGAGAAGCGAAGGATTGAATAATAATTCAGGTCATTCCTTCCGTGAATCATTGCTGTATAGAATGTAATACTCCCTTAAATTCGGACCAGAGGTTTAGTTAAATAAAAAGCATTAAATTTAATGAACCATATGAAAAAGACAACACGCAAATTGCTTTAACAGCAAAATTCTTTACCCAAAATATAATTGAAAGAAAACAAGTGCAACAATTGCAATCTATAAAATTATTCAATAACAAGGCGGCATTGCTGGAGAAGCTTGTCAGTAGAACAAATTAATCTTCATGCCACTCCTACAGAGCATATTATCAACACAACTTTTATCACAACTCTCCAATAAATACTTGAAAGCAAAAAATTCTTTGTTGGCCATTCAGAAGCTTAATCCTTTAGACATCTACAACTAAATCCATGAATTTTCTTCCACTGCAATCGAAAGATAGCACTTTCTTTCGCACGTAATAGGATTGCCTGTGTACTTCCTGGAGAACTTTCATCGGAGGCCCAAAAATAAGCATCCGTCCCTTCGTAAATAAATGAACCGTTCTCTTGCCTGCGTCCTCCAGGTAATGCGCTAAACTGACTTTGATTATTATTGGGAGTAGTACCTGCCTTCCAGAGCGGATCATTCTTAATCATGGCAGCAAGAGCCAGGGAATCTCCCCCCAGGAATTTAATAAGTTTCTCCCATTCTGCCATGGTCGGTATATGCCAACCTTGTGGACACAGTTTGCCGGATTTGACTGCATACCAGTTGTATAATTTTTGATACTTAGGGCCATTATTGACATCATTCTCATAGTAACACCATGCCGGCGATTGCGTAGATGACCATTCATTAAAATCATTGATTTTGGCTATTCCGCTTTCTAAGTTGACATTCGTTTTCATCCAGCACTGATCTCCGATAGTCACAATGTCATATTGGTTATTTTCACTATCCAACACGGTGGTAAAAGGACCACAACCATTGCTGCTGGGTGCTTTGAAATTGATGGAATCAAATGCGGAACATCCTAATCTTAAATCTGTGACAGTCACCTTATAAATTCCTGTCTCACTCACTACAATTTGGTCAAAATTTCCGAGCCCGTTAGACCATTTAAAATCATAGGGACCGTTTCCATCTTGGACGTTTGTTTTCAGCGTATTCGGACCCTCCTGAACTATGCTTACTCGAAAATAATTACATAAATCATCTTTGCCTCCGCCGCAGGAAAAAAATTGAGTCACAAAGAACACCATTAAACAAAATTTGAGAATAGTAAGATTTTTCATGATTTTGAATCTTTTGGTTAAGATATTTTATTGACTTTCCAAATAATCAGCAGGATATCAGACAATGACTGTCTGTGTATTTTTCATCGCGAAGCCTTATCCATATTGCACCTAATAAATTCATTCAAATTGTTCAAAGTACTTACTTTTAAAATGAATAATATTCAAATTGTTATAGACTTTTTTCGATTTATAACGAAGAGCCACCGACTCACATGAGCCTATTCAACAGCATATATGGTTGTCTAAATTGAAATTGATGATAACTTAACGAACCTAGATAATTTAAGAAAAGGCTAGTTAAATCGAAAAAATCCCAACACCACGTATGACGAATTCACTATAAATACTGGCTACTAACGAAATATTTCTATTTAATCAATAGTCCTGAATGCCTGCTATAACTCAATTTAAATTAATGCGCTTTACAAATATAGGTATTTTCAAGTCCGAATTGAAAATTATTTTGAATTAAAATTAATTTATTTTGTACAAATTGCCTTAAGCGAATTAAAATTGAATCTATTTTGATTCACATCCTCGGGAAAATTCTAATATTTCCAAAAGTCATCAGAATCAACAATAATTGTAGTATGATTTGTATTGTTTGGCATAAACGAAATATTCGATTTAAATTAAATAGTTATACAACAATAGGATCATGTGAATCAGTTTTATTGCTCTTAGCTACAGGATCGATTGGTTATACAGAAATTTTCTGCGCGATCAGACGATTTAGCGAATGCAATCAGGACTGGTAACATTTTATACAGTACTTAGATACCGGTGTACCATGTAAATAGCCGCTGATCCCTCCCCGACAGCAGTTGCAACACGACGGTTGGCACCGCTCCTGACATCCCCGACGCCAAAAACACCCGGCACATTGGTTTCGAAAAGATATGGATCGCGATCTAGTGTCCATCCGGAGATTTTTCCAGCTGTTCGCGGTAAATCCGATCCTGTCACAATAAATCCTTTGTCATCTAATGCAATAAAACCCTCGCACATATTGGCATGAGGCGCTGCACCAATAAAGATAAACATAGCGGACATTTCCAAAGCGGTAATTTCATTGGTTTGAACATTTCTAATATTCACCTTTTCCAAAAACCCGTTGCCTTCGACGGAGCTTACTTCCACACTGCTGATTACACGAATGTTGGGAGTAGTTTCGATGCGGTCTATGAGATACTGAGACATTGCGGCTTTCAGACCCTCGGCAGCACGAATTAAGATGGTAACACTTCTAGCATATCGACTAAAAAACACTGCACCCTGCCCCGCCGAATTGGCACCACCAACAATACAAATATCCTTATTCCGGTAGGTAGCAGCTTCGCTCAGTGCAGCACCGTAGAATACCCCTAAGCCCTCCAAATCCGCAGCACCGGGAACTTCTAATTTACGGACGCTCATTCCAGTGGCAAAAACAATGGCATAACAGGAGATTTCCGCACCGTCTGATAATGTTATCACTCTATAAGGGTCTTCGCGACGGAAAGAAACTGCCTCCTGGGCAGTCAACAACTCTGCGCCGAACCTTCTGGCCTGGGCGACCGCCCGGAGTGCCAGATCTGCTCCGGAAACTCCAGCCGGAAAACCCAGGTAATTCTCTATTTTGGAACTAGTCCCGGCCTGACCTCCCGGCGAACTTCGTTCAATAATCAGTGTTTTGAGCCCTTCTGAAGCGCCATAGACGGCATTGGCCAACCCGGCAGGCCCTGCTCCGATTACGACGAGATCATAAAATGGCTTTTGAGCTATGGTCTGAATGCCGAGTTTCTGGGCTAATTCAAGATGCGATGGATCGGTTAATGTAGAACCGTCCGGGAATAGAACAACGGGAAGTTTTTTCAAATTATCACTGAGCGGCTGAATGAGTTCTCTAACAGGTTCGTCCTGTTCAATATCCACCCATTGATAAGGGATATTGTTGCCGGAAAGGAATTCGCGGATGGCATAACTTCCATGACTCCATCGGGAGCCTGCAATTCGTATGCCATCATAGGGTGGCCGGACTTCAGATTGCCAGTCGAACAACAGGTCATTGAGAACCGGAAAAAATTTGACCTCAGGTGGATCCCAGGGCTTCATCAGGTAATGATCAAGTCCTATTTTATTAATACTTACAATGGCGGCCTCCGTGTCCGCATAAGCGGTCAGCAAAACTTTTTTTGCATCAGGATACAAGGCAAGAGCTTTTTCGAGAAACTGAGTCCCTGTCATTCCCGGCATTCGCTGATCCACCAGGAACAAGGCAATGGCATTGTTGCGCTGCTTGAGTATACTCAAAGCTTCAAGACCCTCGCCACCAGAGCTGGCTGTCACGATCTTGTAGTTATTGCGGTAGTACATCCGAAGATCTCTTTCCACAGCAGAAAGTACTTCAGGATCATCATCAACGCAAAAAAGGACTGGTTTGGTCATAATAGACATTTTTGAACTTGAACATTATTACTTCGGTGGTTGAAAGGGTAATCTAACCCTGAAAATCGTTTGGCCGGGAATCGAGTCAACCGTGATACTTCCCTTGTGCTTTTGTACGATGATGCCATAGCTTGTGCTCAGACCCAACCCCGACCCCTTTCCTGGTTCCTTGGTGGTATAGAAAGGATCGAAGATGTATGGCTGCACTTCAGGAGGAATACCTGGACCGTTGTCTTCAATCTCGACCACAACGCCATTCGGTTCTTTGTACGTTGATATTCGAATTTCTCCCTTACCTGACATAGCATCGACAGCATTGTCGAGCAGATTGGTCCATACCTGGTTCAGCTCACTACCGTAAGCTGTGATAGTGGGCAGGTCTTCACAGAAATTTCGATAAACAATTACTCCCTCCTTCATTTTACTGCGCAGGATGATAAGGGTGTTGTTCAGGCCATCGTGCACAGAAACTTGTTGTAGAGGGGCCTGTCCAAGGAAGGAATAGTTTTTTAGTGCAATAACGATTTCAGATATTCTTCCTGTCCCTTCGCGAATTTCACGAATCAGTGAATACAGACTATATGAATAAGACGCCCACGTAAGTATAAATCCGAGATGAATGCGGTTACTAATCGTCAAAAGTGCATCAAATTTATCTTTTACAAATCCCATCGACACCAATGCCGGCGTAATCTCCCATGCCCCGGACAATCCAATTCCTTCCAACCAGTCCTCAAGATCGGACTCCAGATCGGATCGCTCGACAGGATGCAGTATGATGTTTTCATTGGAATATTTTTTGGCCTCGTTATTCAGCGAAGACATCAACGAATGCTCTTCTGAACTTAATGTCAAAGCCTTGAGTTGTTCCCGTAGCGAAGCAAGTTTCTCTACGACATCGAGCAATTGCTGAGACGCTCTTTTGGCCGCCGCTGCCGGATTGTTCAGCTCGTGTGCGACACCTGCAGCGAGGGTGCCCAAAGTTGCCATTTTTTCACTTTGGCGCAGATTCCTTTCAGCCTGCCTTTGCAGGGTTATGTCCGTACCAAAGATGAATACCGACTGACTCCTGAGGTCAGAACGGTAATCCAGAATGAATTGCCGCTCTCCAATATGTGCTTCAGTTGCAATTACTTCTTCTGCAGAAATTATTCTTTGCCATTGTTGATCTGAAATCTCGTGACACAACTCCCGCCAGTTTTTTCCCCTGAGGTCTTCACCGAATACGTTCCTGGCCGCAAGATTAGATAAAATAACCAATCCATTGAAATCCAGCTTCAACACAGGCCCCGGATTCATATCCGTAAACCTGGCATATTCTGCCAACTTTTCGTGATTTCCTTGCTCCTGATTATCTGATATCATGGCCTGAATT
Organism: Saprospiraceae bacterium; assembly: GCA_046329325.1. Taxonomy (GTDB): domain Bacteria; phylum Bacteroidota; class Bacteroidia; order Chitinophagales; family Saprospiraceae; genus Vicinibacter. The sequence continues at coordinate 2,194,951 of JAXLUU010000001.1, read as the reverse complement.
AGACAAACTATTCAACTAAAATACGAATTGTTGGCATCGTCGGATCACTGCTTAGTAAAAAATTAGTAGTCAGCGATTTTAAAATGGATTTTCCTTAGATTGACAATTCCATTATTACATGCTTTAGTGCGCAAAGCCTATTCTTAAATTAAACTTTATCGAAACTGTAATCCAGGTAACACCAGTGCAAGACAGAACAAAAAAATCAAAATTAAGTGACCAGGAATATGTCCTGAGGGGATTTGAAATCCATTTACATCATCCGAGAAACAACAAAGTGAAGCCGATTGTATCATAGACACCGTGCGCTATAATAGGTATGGCAAGTTTTTTACCATTCATGAAATACACCATGGCTTGAAAAACACCAATAAATCCCGCAGAAATAGCACCATTCATACCCTGATAAGAATGGACAAATCCAAAACCTATCCCTGTCATTAATATAATGAGAATCTTTGTGATCAACGTCTCCCACATCAGATCTATAAATCTGTTGATGAGATAACCACGAAATACAATTTCTTCCAGAAATGCCGCAGTAGTCCATGACAAAGTCAGTCCGATGATGTATTTCGAAACATCACCCTGGATATTAAAAATTTCCGGAAGCCCTGGTGCTGCAAACCTTGAAGCAATTGGATTTACAATATTCTGGTCTATAAAATAATAGGCTACTGCGACAGCAACCCCAAGTAAAATCTTGAATATAGTGAAATCTTTAAAACCAAAACCAATGTCACGCCATTCAATTTTTCTAACCCCTAAGGAGGTCAATGCCAGCGGATACAAAATAAATCCACATGCAAACATGGAAGAAATGGAAACGGCAACGATATAGAAGATACTTAGTTCGACTGCAGCCCCGTTCTTAGTTTGAAGAAATGTCTTTAGCTCCATTTTATTGTAAATATTATGACACCAACAATCTTTGGTAATTCAGTCAATTCAAAATTTAAGTAATGGCGTTTCACTGCACCCATCCCCTAGCGCAATTTCCCATCCTTCCGAAACAGCTCAATTATCCCTGGCGCATTAATGACCGTTCGGTGCGCAGGAGTATTAGAAGCAAAAGGATAACCTTTCTGGACCCGCAATTGATAGGGCGAAGCATTGGATTCAAGCGGCAGTGTCAGGACGATATTGTCATTCGTACTGGAATGTAAAGGTGACCAGAGATAGCCACCATAAATTCTGACAGAGTCATCGGCTACTGCGACAAAGCCACGATTATCATAGCCAGATGACCAGTTAAACAGACTGTCTGCACGAACCCGAAGCTCCAGCGTGGTATTCGCAGAATCATACGATTTGATATCCTGATATTTGATCAACTTCTTCTGCAAGACCGACTTACTGATGTCGAGAGGTGCGTGAGGAAGGCTATCAAAAGTAAGATAAATCGAGAAGTCTTTGTATCCTGTCACTAAGGTATCATCGTCTTTGCAGCTCATGCAGAGCAACAGGGCGACGAGCAACGAGCGATAAGGAATTAAAGGTTGTTTCTTTTTCATTGATCACGGTGAATTGAGCCACGTGTACAAATATAGTATGATCAGGTATTACTTAGGTGATCATTCCATGGACAGGCAATGTCTCTGACCCTCTGATTTTACGCTTTGGCGTTGAGATAAGTGTTATGGCTCGTACGACCCGTTAACATACCTTTGCTTTTACGCCAGGGCGCGAACATAAATGTTATAGGCATAAGCATTCAGCGTTACATCTTCCCTTGAAGATTTCGTAGCTTTATTTTGACCTGATTCATTGTCAATGGCTATTCTTCCTTTCTTTTGTGCTGTCAAATAAAAGGAATACCGGATTGATTTGATGATTATGTTCCTTGGAAATAACCAAATCAATACGAATATTATTCCGCCAGGATTTCTGTGCACTATTTAAGGAAAATAATTACTTTCGGCACAACAAAGAAAAGCTTGTGGAAGGGTTGCTCACTTACACTTTATCAATCGTAAGGAGTCTTTGGCAAATCAATTACTCATTAAATCGTTGAATGGCTTAGCGTATTTATCAAATGAAATTTAAATATCATTACTGTATTATAGTGAATAATTTACATTATAATAAGCTACGCTTTCATTGAATCCTGATTTTGCTTTCTATCCTATTCGATGCACCGAAAATAGATTTACTCTATGTTATGTGCTATTTACCAATTAATTCAGCCCAGCATCAGTCTGCTACTAACTATTTCCTATTTGCCTGTTTCTGCTGATCACGGTTGATAATCGTTGCAATCTGCTCGACCTTCAGGTTCTTGCCGATAATGGTCCGGTCCTTGTTAAGAATGTAGATCTCCGGTGTGATATCAACGAAGTATTTGGCATAAATAGAAACATTGGACGGATCACGGACGTTGACCCAGTCCTGCATGCGGTTCTGTAACATAAATTCCCTCCATTCATTTTCGGTAGAATTGAGTACGATGGCAAAGACACCTATATTTTTTTCTTTCCACTCATCGATAAATTTGCGAAGCAGTGGTGTCTCCTTTTGGCAATGCTCACATTTGGTGTCGTACATAAACACAATAATGTAGGGTTCTTTCATCTCGTAGATCGATTTGGTCTGTCCAAACGGATCCTTGGATATAACATCCGGGCCCTTTCGGTTCAGCAGACTTGCGCTCATTTCAAATGCTTTCTTCTTAATGTCGGCGAGCTCTTTATCATTATACCAGGTAGCGAGTTCTTTGGTCATGTATTTGTCGATGATATGCACAAATACCGCTTCACCGTCCATCACACTGGTCTTTGTTGGCTGATATTTGATAAGCAACCAATTGGAGATGAATTTGAACATTTCCTGATTAACAAGTGATTTGTCGATCAATATGTCTGCTTGCGCAATCAGTGAATCCGGATTCTGCATTGTCAGATCATTCATGTACGTCTTAATCTTGTTGGCAATCACCGGTGTATAAAGCAAGCGCTCATCCCGAAAATCAAAATTGTCCCAAAACTCATTTCTGAACATCCTTAGTTGTGCACTGGTGTCCAGGTCGCCATTGGCCTTGCGCACATCGTGGACCTCCGGATTCTGGCCGGAGTATTTGAACTTTACATAAAAACTATTGGGAAAACGCTGGCGATCCTTGTCCAGCTGCGCCTTGCGTTCCGCTCCCATCTCATCGTATATTTTCTTACCAGCCAGGTATCGTGGATCATTTGGACCCAGACCGCTGATAACCTTGCTGACCGAATCATACAATGCTTCATGACGCAGCTGCATCTTAAAAGAGGCATACAACATCTCATTGTCTGTGGACCCTTCGACCGTAGCCGCACCAAAAAGGTCAGATCGCTTCGTGCGAATCACAAAATGCTGATCTTCGTCCGCCAGAAAATGAAGGTTGCTGTAATCCGGTAGAATCAGATAAAAGTATCCTGGCTTGAGCGGAGACTTTCTTTTAAACTGAATAAAACCATGTTCATCCACCAGGGTCGAGTCCGCCAGGTAATTCTGATCGGCAAATGCTCCAATGAGCTTAACCTTCCCGGGCTGTATTCCTTCCACAAATATCCTGATGTCACAACTGTCTGTCTGCGCTTCCAAATGTGCTGCGCAGAACAAGATTGAGAAAATTGATGCAAAAATTACTTTCATACGCTTGCTAAAGGTTCTTTTTGGTCGTTCAAAAATACTATGGTTCCGGTGCAACAATATAAAAGAAATGTTAAAATATTGTTTATTAAACGTTTGATTATAAATTAATTATACATATAATTAATTATAATTCTTAAAAAGAACAGCTTCATCATAACCATACAGGCTTCCGACAGGTCACACACATTTTCCCCATTATCAGGGCAAATTGACAGACCGATCAATTCTTGCGAAAACCCAAGCGCGGCCTATCAAAGGCCTTGCGCCGGTCGTTCTCAGGCAACAGGTCCTTGAGGTCTTCGGCCATAATTAAGCGGGTGTCAAAGCCTTCCAGTTCTGTAGCACTCATACGGGAAAGTCTGATATTCTGATTGTGGATGACTTCCTGCACAATGGTGCGCACCGTCCGCGCATTACCAAAAAACTTATCCTTGGATTGGTGCAGGTATTCAAGGTAATTCAGTAGCTGCGCCTTGGCGATATCGTGCATTTGCAAATTCTGATCGGCAAACATCTTCATCGCGATATCCATCAATTCGTGCGGCAGATAATCTTCAAATTTGAGGATACGGTCAAAGCGGCTGCTGAGGCCAGGATTGGATTTGAGAAAGGTCTCCATCTGATCCGTATAACCGGCCACAAAGACAAAGAACTGTCCGCGCTGATCTTCCATCCTTTTGAGCAGTGTCTGTATCACTTCAGCGCCGTAATCCCCCTGCCCGCTCATTGCCTGCGTCAGCGAATAAGCTTCATCAATAAACAAAACCCCTCCAATCGCCTGCTCAACTTTTTCTGCTGTCTTGATCGCGGATTGTCCAAGATATCCCGCCACGAGTCCCTGACGATCCGTCTCAACCATGTGCCCTCGTTCCAGAATACCCAGTGCTTTAAAAATACGAGCGAGAATGCGCGCTACAGTGCTTTTCCCGGTACCCGGATTACCAAGAAAGACCGTGTGCAGGTAAAACTGGTTGAGCACTTCGCGGCCCGCGCGCTGAGCATATTGAACGATCTGTACAAGTTCGTGAATTTCCTTTTTGACCTGCGGAATACCTATGAGCGCATCCAATTCTGCCAGTGACTCTTCCAGCAGACGCTGATCGAGTGGAATCTTGGGCCTTGCCTGCAATGGTTCGATCTCCACACGGTGCACATCATCCAGGGTGACGAGCGATAATTCTTCGTTGGAAATTTCCTGAAGCTGACCCTGTGTAATAATCCTGATTCCAAGATTGATCTTGACTTTGTCAATCAGATCAAATACAAAACGCGCGTTGCCGAAGGTATTGTCACGGTTGCGAAATGCATTGAGAATGATATGCTGTAATTCCTCTTTGGCATCAACGGTCAATTGAATGCCCTTTTCATAGCACGCATATTCTGCGATCTCATAAAGTTCCTGTGGAAGATAATCGGGAAAATTATAGTAGAGTTTGATTCTGCTTTTTAGTCCGGGATTCGAATCCAGGAAATACTTCATTTCCTTGGGATATCCCGCCATAATTACGGCCATGTCGCCCTGTCCGTTGGACATTTCCTTAACCAGAATCTCGATTACCTCTCTTCCAAAATCCTTGCTATCATCATTGGTCCTGGCAAGCGCGTATGCTTCATCGATAAAGAGTACACCGCCCCGTGCTTTTTCAATAACCTCTTTGACTTTGGGCGCAGTCTGGCCAATATATTCACCGACGATCTCCGCCCGGTCTACTTCGTAAACATGTCCCCTGGTGAGCACCCCCATTTTTTTGTATAGCTGTCCCATCATTTTGGCGACAGTAGTCTTACCGGTGCCCGGATTACCAAGAAAAACGGAATGCAAAACGATCTGGTCTTTCTCCTCGATCCCGCGGTCTTTACGCAAGTGAAGAAATTGTATGTATTGTGCGTGCTCACGCACCTTGCGTTTCACCTCTTTCAGACCAATAAGATGATCCAGGTCCTGCATCAACTCATCGAAAGTCCTGGTCTCTGTCTCTTCACCGGCAAGAATCACAGGATCACTTAAGTGTGGCAAGGTAATTTGTCCGATTCCTTCTTCAAACTCGTCCTCGACGTAGAAGGACATCATGCCCAGAAGTTCGTCCATAAAAACCACTTCACAGGTATACAAGCCATCCCACCAGGAGCCTTTGACATTAGAGCCCCAACCTGCAATGATTGTAAACTTATCATCTTCCCTTCGGACCGGAACAAGCCTTACCAGCTGACCTTTTAATTCGCGGGCTTCGTTGTGAAATTTGATAAATAATTCGCATTGCCAGTTGGATTGCAAGCATTTGTTGCGCAACACGACTTCTGCAAAGATGTAACGCGTCTCTTCTCCTTCGAATGAAGTATAGTATGTTCGCTCTGTTTGTTCGACCTCATCAAAAGGGCCTTCAAAGAGTTTGAGACTTACCAGTTCGACATAAGGATTGGTGCCGTCATCTTCGTGCTGTCCTGCCTCTTCAACGTAGAAGTATTTTGTGGCGATTTTCTCACCATCAACCCATGCCTCCCAATAGTACGTTCCTTTTTTCCAGAAAGAGCCTTCTTTTTTATTGCCCCAGCCTTCGCGGATAAAAACCAGCTGATCGTACTTCGAAATACGGCGTCTGAAACTGAGATTACAAACTTCTTTCCGGGATTTGATGAGACTAAAGCAGCGTAGCTCGATGTCTGCTTCCCAGAAATCTTTGTCGAACCACTTGTTGTAAAAAGAAAGTTCCGCATAGATATAGGTCGTTTCGTACCGGTCGAAGACCTGCCGATATTTTTTCTTGTTGTCTGCGAGCCACTCCGTGCTGGCGTACACCTTCAGTTCCTTGAACTTGTATTTTTTGTTTTCGGGTAAAAGATTATTCTCGTCCATTCCACAGGTTGAAGATGTAGTGCGCGCAGTCCGGCGGAATAAGAAGGGGAAATCAGCCGCCGCAGGCTGCCTTTAATTTTTTTATGTAAACTTCCCAAAGGTCCTTTTGTTCACCGACCTCATCGTCATCACAGAAGTCTGTGATTTCCAGAATGGTTTCGTTGGTGATATCCGTCTTGTAGATGCGGAATTGCAGGAATTCACCGTCACGGCCCTCCCACTCGTATTTAACCAGCTCATCCTCTATGTCCATCACCATTTCACCCACCTCATCGGAGCCTTCCCAGGAAAACGTATAAACATCACCTACATTATCAACGCGGTCGCAGAACCAGCGGACAATGGCCGTAGGCTGTGTAATGAAAAGGTAAATTATAGACGGCGAAGCCCTGAACATAAATTCTGACTGAAACTGTACTCTCGCCATGATGTTTGCTATTGCGCGGTATCTTAACCGGGGCAATATTAGGTGCTTTGCTGAATTTTTTAGCTTTTTATGAACTTTTTTTGTGGACCCGGCATTATTGTTGTTTGTGAAAGACAGGTCGAAGCAGCCTTTCTTTGATTCAGAAAATAAACCAGATCCGTTATTTTTACCTTTTTAGCCTTTAAATCAGCAACTTATAACTATTCATTACCATGCGTCAGTTAAAGATCACGAAGTCGATTACGAACAGGGAGAGCCAGTCACTCGAAAAATACCTTCAGGAGATTGGCAAAGTAGATCTGCTGACTCCCGAAGAAGAGGTTGAACTCGCCAAGCAAATCAAGCAGGGAAACCAAATCGCGCTCGAAAAACTGACTAAGGCAAACCTTCGGTTTGTGGTCTCTGTGGCAAAACAGTATCAAAACCAGGGCCTGAGCCTTTCAGACCTGATCAACGAAGGCAATCTGGGACTGATTAAAGCGGCCCAGCGCTTTGATGAAACCCGCGGATTTAAGTTCATTTCATATGCCGTTTGGTGGATTCGCCAATCAATCCTGCAGGCACTTGCCGAACAGTCGAGAATAGTCAGACTTCCACTGAACAAAGTGGGCTCCCTTAATAAAATAAACCGGGCGTTTAGCGAACTCGAACAGGAATTCGAGCGCGAACCGTCACCGGAAGAATTGGCGAACCTCCTCGAAATTCCCACAGAAGAAGTCGAGACAACTCTTGGTGTTGCGGCCCGCCACGTCTCTATGGATGCTCCTTTTGTCGATGGCGAAGACAACAGTCTTCTGGACGTATTGGAAAACAACACAACGCCGGCCACCGACTCTTCGCTTGAATTCAAGGAATCGCTGAGAAGGGAGATTGAACGGGCACTGGGTACCTTGACAGACCGTCAGGCGGATGTCATCAAATTGTACTTTGGTCTAGGCATTGAACATCCGGAGTCGTTGGAAGATATTGGTGACAAATTTGGCCTCACCCGCGAGCGCGTGCGGCAGATTAAGGACAAGGCGATCAACAAACTGCGTTCAACCACACGGAGCAAACTGCTGAAGCAATATCTCGGAATATAAGATTTTTTATATGATCTGAATACCATTTCAGATTTCAGTAATATTTAGGCGCGGGGGCTGTTATTTTTATAAGTGATTATTCTTCTTGTGCAGTTTGCCAAAATTTATTTTTTTGACTTTAAAGATCAATAGAAAAATTTCGGAATTGCTGTCTTCCCAAACTCTTCTTCCCAACCTGTAATTAATCCATTCTCCCACCACCGCAAGTGCGAAGAATTTACCAACTTTGCGGGAAAGATGACCAAATGAATCAGGCAACAATACAAGCTACCGAAGCCCGTCTGGCGCAGTGGCGCGAACAGGAAAAGAAAGCCCTGGAACTCAGTAAAATCGTGGGCGATCTCAGTTTCGACCGTTCCATTGACCTGATACTTTTTCGGAGGGATCTGCACGACGTGCGTCCAAGTGAATTACTACAATATCACAGTTTTGCGATCAACTATACTGACAAGCAGATTGATGTTGAACTGACGCTGCGGATCGCCTCTGAAATTCAACAATTACAGGACCTCGGTCCATCCAGGATCGACATCGGCAAACTGGCCACAGAATGGCTTGAAGCAGGTCAACCTTCTATGGGCACGTTCATTGCCGGCAGACTTGCGGAAGGCCGGAAGTCTGGTGAACATGAAAGTTCGCGCGACGTGGTGCTCTACGGTTTCGGCCGGATTGGCAGATTGGTGGCTCGCCGACTTGTCGCCACTACCGGTCGAGGTGAACAGCTGAGACTTAAGGCGATTGTTCTCCGCCCAGGGATGAAGGACCGAACCGAAGAATTATACAAGCGCATGTCGCTTCTGGAGAGCGATAGCATACATGGCAACTTCCGTGGGACGATCCGCGTCATCCCCGAAGAATCAGTGGTTGAAATTAACGGCAACCGCGTACACATGATTTTTGCTTCAGACCCTTCCGAAATTGACTATACCAGCTATGGCATTCAGCATGCACTTCTTATCGACAATACCGGGATGTGGGACACCAGGGAGAAACTGAGCGCCCATCTGCGTCCTGGCATTTCTCAGGTCATCCTGACAGCACCTGGTAAGGATATCCCAAATATCGTTGTTGGTGTCAACCAGGATATCGTCAACACCGATACTGATAACATATTTTGCGCAGCGAGCTGCACCACCAATGCTATAGTACCGATCATCCATGTGATGGACAAAACCTACGGGATTGAAAAAGGACATATTGAGACGGTACATGCCTATACGAGCGATCAGAATCTGCTGGACAACTTCCATCGCAAACCAAGACGTGGACGTGGTGCACCTATCAACATGGTGATTACCAGTACCGGCGCAGCCAGTGCAGTTGCCAAGGTTCTTCCGCAACTGAAAGGTAAGCTTACCGGCAACGCTGTCCGTGTACCCGTACCCAATGTGTCCCTGGCTATCCTCAACCTAAGTCTCGGTCGGATCACCAACACGGAGGAAATTCTTGAATCACTACGCAAGGCTGCCTATTATGGAGAGCTGGCCGAGCAACTTCAATACTCCACTTCCAATGAATATGTCAGCAGTAACGCCATTGGTTCCACTGTCGCAAGCGTACTGGATGCACCTTCCACCATATTATCCAATGATGGCCGCACTGTGACCCTTTATGCCTGGTACGATAACGAATACGGTTATACCTGCCAGGTCGTCCGGCTCGCTAAATATGTTGCCAAAGTGAGAAGGTTTACTTATTACTGATCAGGTGGATGCGACCACAGATAAATTAAGAAAATGGTTACCCTTTCTGTTGGGTACCTGTACCGCCTTGGGTATGTATGCCGGATACAAGATGCAGGGGCCAAAACAGTGGCCGCAACCATCACCTCAAATACAAACCGCGTTACCCTATCCGACAAGACAGAAACTTGAAGATGTACTTTCTTATCTTCAGTCGAAATATGTCGACAGTCTTAACCATCATGAGGTCACTGATTTTCTGATCGAGCAATTGTTATTTGCACTGGATCCTTATTCTGAATACCTGTCACCCCATGAGCTGGTCAATCTCGAGGATAACTTTGACGGTCTTTACCAGGGTGCCGGCCTAAGCTTCAGAATAATTGGCCAACAAGTTTATATCGCCGAAATGGTGCCCGGTAGTCCCGCACAAATTGCAGGTCTGAGATCCGGTGAAATCGTGCTAAAGATCAATGACCATAATCTCGAGGAGCAGCTCTTCAATATTGATTCAATCATTGCATTTGCCAAAGAGGATCCCGACAAAATAAATCTGAGCGTGCGGGCATCGGGCGAGCGCATGGCGCGAAGCCTAACCATTGAGAAGACTGATTTGCCTAACCGAAGCACAGGACCGGTATTTTCGATGGATGACAAGACGTTTTATATTCGCATCAATAGTTTTACTGAGACAACCTACCGAGAGTTCATGAAAGCGGTTGAAGAATATGTCTATCACCGCAATCACGAAAATCTGATCCTCGATCTTCGCTTCAATTCAGGGGGAATCCTTGGATCTGCTGCTGATATTCTCAATCAACTTACTGAAAATCCCGATGTTGTCATGTTTTACACGCGAGATCGCAACGATCAGAAACGCGAATACAAATCAACGGGAAGACCTTTTTTCAAATTTGGCAGAATTACTGTGCTGATTAATGATGAGACGGCCTCTGCATCTGAAGTCCTGGCTGGCGCATTGCAAGACATGCATCGCGCGACCATCATCGGCACACCGTCATTCGGGAAAGCTACGGTACTGGAGATTTTTCCATTGGCAGACGGGAGTTCACTGGAACTTGCGAACGCGCGCATCTATCTTCCTTCCGGACGCTGCATTCAAAAGCCATACAACGTGAGACCCGACTCCAATATGCACTGGCTGAGTCCATACCAGGCCGATACTACAGTGGTGGTCAGCGGCAGCAATTGTTATCCTTCAGGCCGCGGCGTCATCCCAGATATTCTGATGGATGCTCAATCTGTGCCTTCTGAAGAAGACAAAAAGATTACAGAGCTTTCCAGAGATTTTACACTGCAGAATTATGATGCACTCATTGATTTGCTTAAGAAGAAAAACGCCTCTTCCCTGATCAGCACCTTCGTGCTTCGGCAATGGATTAATCGCGACAAGGATCCTTTCTTGCTTCGACATAAGGATGACTGTATTCGCGAGGTACAAGAAGCGCTTGTACGCTATACAGGTGGAGAAGAAGCCGAAGAAGAGTCATTGCAACGCAATGATGCCTGGGTGAAAAAAGCCCTGGAGATCATTAATAAGAATTAGATTCTCAGGAGTTAAAAATTCATAAATTAGTTTTACCTCTGCAATACTATTCTTAATGAAAGATGCAATGATCACGTCAATTTAGTGGTTAAAAATCCATTTCGAATAAAAATCGAAGACCTCTCTAAGCCTTTCAAAAAAATAAATCCAGAACAAGTGATAACAAACAATAGTAAGTTAAATAAATAAACGATAATTTTTTTTAATCATTAATTTATTTACTTATTATGGCTAGCATTTCTAACGCTCAATTGGTTATTACACGTGACAGACCTAAAAAACTCTCTAAGGTCAAAGTAACTTGCAATGTTCATTTTTCACAATTAGAACTTTGCATGATGAAGGCCTGTCCTGATGGACGACTATTCAGACTTCGTTGTTCACTTTGGGGTGAAGACATTCTCTTCGACGACAATCTTTTCACGATGGCCAATGTTAACTTTTATCCTGATGCTACCCCAAGTGCACTTGAAAGTGCAATTTTCGAGGTGACGCTTGGAGATGGGGTATTAAATGAAGACTTTGGAAGAGATGAAATTTATGGAAAGTTAGTTCTTACCAATATTTCATCCAATACCAGTGTAGTTAAGAAGACAAACACAGTTTCTGGTTGGTTCTAGTTACAACTTCTTGAAAAATGGAGGTAGCCAATGGCTCCTCCATTTTTCAATCAATAAATAATGCCTGTTTATTCTTTTAGAAGTAAATTTTTGTATTGTACTACCCACTCAAGCATTAAATCTAAAAATAGAATTTGCAATGGGGAATTTTACGAGGCATTATTGAATTTAGTTTTCTTTATTGAAGGGTAGAAGTATCGTGAAATTCCGAAGGAAATAATGGGGTAATATCTGACATAGGAACCACCAGCCCATTTCCACCCAACCGAAAAATCTAGTCTCAGATTTGAATTGATGATATGTTGAATTCCCGGATGAACTTCTAGGTAAGAAGAAGGCGATAGAAAGATAGATTGCGAAAAAACAGGTTGATCATTGAGCAACACTTTGGCTCGACCATAACTTTTAAAAATAAGTTCTAAGTACAAATTCCAGTTTGTCTGTCTGAAATTTTTATAAACTCGCGGATAAAGAAGGTATCCAAAAGACAGTGAAGATTGAATAGCAGGGGCAGATTTGAGCGTAATGATCGCAGGGTCAATGAACTGATGTAAGGCAGGGTTATCTTTGGAAAAAGAAAATGGATAAATACCGCCAAGCGTCCATGAAGAAGCGAAGTGTTTGTTCAGAAATGTCATGATTACACCGCCTCCCACCCCTCTGGTGTCATCCATCAAGGATGGTTCTGCTTCATCATGAGGAACATTGATATAGCTCGCCTCACCAAACAGGGCTATCCGAAAGTGCCTGTTTCGATTGTCCAATGAATAAATCCGGTACTTGGAATAAAAGTATATTCCATTCATCAGATAAGGGTATTTAATACCGCGCTTGATTTTCTTAACAGAAAAGATCGAGCCTGAACTATTCTGCAAATGATCAATAAAATCGACAGGCCAGCTCGTTCCGTGATGATTGGAGAATGATAATATGCAAGCAATAGACCAGTGAGATGTTATACCATATAGCACCTTTGTTGCAAAGAGATTCCTGCTTTGATCAACCTCGCGATACAATTGATCAGATAAAGACAAGCCTATTACACCTTTGGGTAAGGAACTCGCTGGCTCAGCATGAATAAAAAGTTCCTGCCCTTTGATGTGACTAATTATCGTTAAGAAAATCGGAAAAAATAAATTTATCTTTTCTGCAATAATAAATCGGCATCTAAAGAACATCTTACGTTTTTATTTTTAGCAACCAGCTCTTTATATTGTCGGAAGATTTTTTTATTTTGGTAATTACGGCCCATTAGTATAAATCTATAACCCTCAGGCTGCCATATTAAAGGATAATTTAAAATGTGATACTGGCGACCACCAATGGACATACAAGGCCATGATTGATTAGTGCACACAAGCAGAGAATCAAGTGTAATGCGCCAACAAAGCGAATGTAGAGCGAAACCAGCATTCTTTACTTCTTTCGCAATCGACTTAAAATCGGGGCATTCAGACCCATGGATAAAAATTGTACAAGAAGTATTCTGAATATCTGAGTATATACTATCCACATATTTAACCAGAGATATTCGCTTTACGACCGAATTCATACAAGCCGAACAAGTCAGCCCATCAATTTCCGCAGTCAAATAATTATAGTGATCCTGCGCCGATATATTAGAGACTGATAAAATAAAAAACAATCGGGCTAAAGTATTTTTCACAGGCTAGACATTCTTTTTATGTGTTCCCCAAGGTATATTAACAATTTTAAATTAAATTTTCTATAACAGCAGCTATACCCTGTCCTCCGCCAACACAGGCAGTAACAAGTCCATAACGTTGTTTACGTCGTGCCAGTTCATTGAGGATGGTCATGGTCAATCTGGCACCACTACAACCGAGCGGATGACCTAAAGCGATCGCGCCTCCGTTGACGTTGACCTTTTCGGGGTCCAGTCCTGCTTCACGGATGACGGCAATGCTTTGGGCGGCAAATGCTTCATTGAGTTCTACCAAAGAAATATCGTTGAGTGTTAATCCGGCAGATTTTAAAGCCAGTGGAATAGCGGCACAGGGACCGATACCCATATACAGGGGATCCACCCCAGCCACTGAACAACTTACGATACGTCCAATCGGGCTTAGCCCGTAATTGCGAACCTTTTCAGCACTCATCAATACGACAAATCCAGCCCCGTCCGTGGTCTGGGATGAATTGCCTGCAGTCACTGAACCTCCAGCGGCAAATACCGGTTTCAAAGCAGATAGTGCCTCAATGCTGGTATCGGCGCGTATACCTTCATCCTCGCCAACGACAAAATCTCTTTCAGCGCGACGCCCATCCTTGAAGTAAACTTCATGCACCTTGACTGCACCAAGCTCCTGTGCAAATAAGCCTGCTCTGCGTGCTGACTCAGCCTTTGAATGTGATCTAACAGCAAATTCATCCTGTGCCTCGCGGCTGATTTTATATTTTGAGGCGACAGCCTCTGCCGTCAAGCCCATACCGATCACATAGTCAGGATGCTCGACAGATACGTCGTAATTGACTGCGAGTTTGTACCCTTCCATTGGGATGCTGCTCATGCTTTCGACTCCTCCGGCGACGTAAACCGAACCCATTCCGGCGCGGATCTTCGCCGTTGCGATAGCAATCGTCTCGAGGCCTGAAGCACAATACCGATTGACCGTCATTCCGGGTACAGATTGCCCAAATGCGCGAATTGCAATTTGCCGTCCAATCTGCAATCCCTGCTCTCCTTCGGGATTGGCACAACCAACAATCAGATCTTCGACCATTCCCTTTTCCAATCCTGGCAGACGGTCCCAGAGTTGCGTTAAGCATTCCACGGCCAAATCATCCGCGCGCATGAATCTGAATCCTCCTCGTTTTGCTTTGGCAAATGCTGTACGTTGACAAGCTACAATCAATCCTTCTTCCTGCATATTGTATCTGTTTGCATGATGCAAATGTAGCACAGTCAAATTTTGCAGCCAGACTATTTCTAGACGTTTGAAATGAACACTTCATCAATATAATAGAATAGCGAAAAATGACAATCGCTCATAAGATAATCAATTTACATACTTAACAACGTGACATCGTGCTGACCTCAAATCATTCTGATATTAATAAAAAAATGAAATCTGCACGTAATGCCTTTCTTGGTCTAATTCCAAATTCATGCTCGAATCTGTCAATTCTTAAATTATCCTGTAATGAGAATAGTGTGAAAAGTACATTCAGTTACTTCAACTGATTTTCTCAGTCTTGTTCCATTGGCTGGAAGAATTTCCATTGTCGACAATTCCGGAAAACCACTTCCATAGTTTCTGCGGCCATCTTTTGTCCATACAAGGTCTTTCGATGAGTAAATAGAATGCAGCACTGACAATTAGAATCAACAATAGAAGGATGACCGAAAAATAAATATAATCCAGAATAAAATGCCCTGGACGCCACAACCTTACCAGATAATATCCGAATCGCATGATCATTTGATTGTGAAAAAGATATAGTGAATAGCACATTCCACCGATCGCAGTTACCCATGGATGTACAATCCAACTTTTGCCGGGCGGCGTAATCAGTGTATTGTAAAACAAAATAAATACAAACAATATTTGCAATGAACTCCACATCAACTTAAACCATGTATGCAATGGCCCCATATAAGTTATGTCTGTCCATGCCATCAATACAAATGCAATTGTACTGACAACACCTGTTGACATCCACTCGTTTATTTGATCCAGGATTGGCCAGCGCAACTGGCGTGCCTTCATCCATGCAAGTGAAATCCCCAGTAGAAAAAAATGAAAATACTCATAGAGCGATATTATGGATGGCTTCGGCAATTTGGTAAGCAGTGAAAAAGCCAGCGTCAACAGCAACAGATAACCCAGGGCATTTTTACTTTTTCTGAATACAAAATAAAACAATAGTGGCGCAAGAACATAAAACTGAACCTCGATCTCCAGGCTCCAGGTTACATTGTTGACCAGCGGCTGGAAATCGCGATGATATAAAAAACCGTGCGAGTAGAAAAGCGAATAATAAAAATCAGGAATGAAATCACTCCAGCGAACACCATAACTCATCAGCAGCTGAAGCCATAAAAGCAGTAAAAGACTTAGCAGATAAGGTGGCTCAATCCGGGTAAGCCTTCGAAAGAAGTAATCTCCAAGTGCAACCGGCTTCTCACCGTTGAGTTTCCAGCGGGCGAAAGGCAGCGATACAACGAAGGCACTGATGACAAAGAAAACTTCAACGCCAAAATATCCCTGTTGAAGGATCCTGTGCCACCAGGAAAAATTGAGTGCATCTTCCGGATAAAAAGCCTGCAATTCTTTAAATAAATAACCGTCAAGGTGATATAGAATAACCATTGCGATCGCCACGAACCGAAGCCCGTCGATCTCCGGAATAAACTGGCCAGAATTTGTGACCCTTCGAAGTGATGTAATGATGGATCGCATCAGAGCCGCAAAATTAACCACAGTGCGCATCGGGCCTAATATGAGTTAAGCTATTTGGTTAAATCTGAAGACTCGAATACCATCAAGAGGATTAAAGCGGATTTCTGAAGGATCGTTTCTCCTTTGGTCTCCTTCCTGATTTTGCGAGGAATAGAGTATTTTTAGGCTTCGAATCCGGACTTCCAATCATATGATCATGGGTTATATTTATAAAAGGTTATCATTCTGTTTTTTGCCTTTACAATATACATTGTGCCTTCTCTTCATTGGTATCGGGGAGGCCAATTCCCAACGCTTGAGAACACTGACAATGTTCCCACCCAAAGCTTACAGCATTCTTCCTAACGGATGTAATATTACGGTCGACGCGGGACCTGACATTACGATTTGTGCCGGCACCGGCAAGCAGATCAACGGAATTGTAACCGGAGGATATAATTCCATCACCTGGGATCCGACAGATGGGCTGAGTAATCCGAATATCGCCAACCCCGTTGCAAATCCAATGTCCACAACAACCTACACATTGATCGCGCGGGGAACCTCAGGCAATTTGTTTTTGAACGGCGGTTTTGAGACTGGTAATATCGCCCCTTCGACTTCAGCTTATACGGCCTATACCAATATCAATAGTTTTGCAATGTCCACCGGGGGATACATGGTGATGAGTGTTCCACAGATCGCAGCCCAGTTTGGGTGTAACCCTCCGATCGGTGCCTTTACCATGGCCATTACACCTACCAGTCCAAGCGTCAATTTTCTTTGTCAGACCATCTCTGTCAGCACCAATACTTTGTACAAGATCAAGTGGAAATGTTTTGGCATCCCTTACATTTTTGGTGCTCCTCCTGTCGTTGAGCTAAAAATTAACGGAAACTCTGTTGGCACACTGGATGTCGCCAGCGGACTGTGTGTTGAGAGTGACGCCGATTTTACATGGAACAGTGGCACATCATCTTCGGCTAACCTATGTTTTAGCAATATCGGCGGGACTGGCACCTTCAGTATGTTTTCGATCGATGACATCGAATTTCGTGAGTGTTGTGAGGTGAAAGATGAAGTTAAAGTCACGGTATACGAATTGATCGCAGATATTGTCATGCCCGATGAAATCAACTGCAACAACGCACCATTGGAACTCGATGGGTCAGGTTCCAGTTCTGGCCCGAATATCAAATATGAATGGACGACCAAAGATGGTAAAATTGACAGCGGCGACAAAAGCAATAAGGCGAAGGTCAGCACACCCGGCACCTACAAATTAAAAGTCATCGGAGAATTCGGTTGCGAGAAAGAAGTTTCGGTTACGGTAACCGGCAACACCACGCCACCCGATGCCAGCGCCACCAATACAGATATTGATTGCAAAAATCCGCAGGCGCGGATCGAAGCGAAATCAAAGAAGACGATGGTAATGTATGAATGGTCTGGACCAAACGGATATTCATCAACCAAGCCGACTAACTTTGACATCCGCGAACCCGGTGACTATGTCGTCACGGTTACCGATGATTATGGTTGTAAATCCACCGCAAAAGTAACTGTCAGGGACAATCGAACAGAAGTATTCCTTGAACTCCGCGGAGACACTATTCAATGCGGCGAAGATAGTGTAAAGCTCAGTGCGTCTTCAGTCAGTCCGAAACCAAGTTTTAGCTGGAAGTACAAAGACAGCATCATTGCGAAGACTCCGGTAGTCACCGCAAGAGATACAGGATGGTATTACATCACGGTGACCGATTCACTAGGTTGCTTTGTGTCGGATTCGTTTCGTTTGTTAAGTTTTCAAAGCAGCGTTCCGATCGATATTCTTGGTGGCGAAATCAATTGCAGAAATACAAATGTGCAATTGACACTGCTTACAGATACCAGTGGCACCACACGTTGGCGTGGCCCAGCGGGATTCATGTCCATGCAACACCAACCAACGGTACGCGACAGCGGTTGGTACTATGTGGAAGTCACCACCGCAGGTGGATGCAAGGGGATTGATTCGGTCTATATCCCCAGCAATCTAGCGGTCCCCTCCCTACAGATAGATCCGGTAGATACGCTCAGTTGCAACCGCAGCAAGGTCACCATTCGCGCTAAAAGCAATACCAATGTGCAGTTACAGTGGATGGGACCCGGTGGATTTATGAGCGTGGACAGTATCGTCAATGTCAGCGATTCAGGTGAATATATCGTCATTGTTGAAGGCCTCAACGGCTGCCTGCAATCTGCCAGCGTCCGCGTAACGCAGTTACTCGATACGCCTGCCCTCAGCCTGAAAGCCGACACACTCGACTGTATCCGTCAATCAATAACATTCAATGTCAACAATGATGACAGCAACACATTTAACTGGACCGGACCCGGCGGATTCACTTCCAATCAAAGAAATCCACAAATCACGATTCCAGGGGAGTATATCGTTACGGCTGTCAGCAAGCATGGCTGTGCACGAACCGGAATCATCAACATTGCGATCGATACCACGCCACCGTCTATCCAGATCATGGCTGATACCATCACCTGTCTTCGTCGCAACATACAACCAAGACTGATGGCCGATGCGGACATTAACGGTTACAACTGGAGCGGACCCGGAAACTTTAGTTCGAACCTCAGGAATCCCAGCCTGAACACCCCTGGAATTTATATTTTGCAGGTGACGAATTCTCATGGTTGCATCAACAAGGCATCATTGTCTGTATTTGCAGATACGTTGCCGCCTTCTGCCAGTATTTCAGCCGATGATATTTCTTGTAATAAACAGGCTTTCTTGAAGATCAGCAATAGCATCGGTGTAAGCTCACTTCGTTGGAGTGGTCCCAGTGGCTTCAGCAGCACACAAGCCAGTCCGCAGGTCACTGTACCCGGCTGGTACTATCTTACTGTCATTTCTGCCAATGGATGTTCCTATGCGGATTCAGTACAGGTAATTCAAAAAGATGTTTTGCCTGATTTGACTACCCAAGACGATACACTCACTTGTGCAAACGCTTCATTATCACTTTCTGCTGATTCAAAAACAGCTGGTGTGAAATATCAATGGAGCGGGCCTAATAATTTTTCTTCCGACAGCGCAAGACCACATATTACACTTCCTGGAGTCTACACCATCAAGGTCATAGACCCTAATGGTTGTGAATTAAGCAAACAAGTCAATATACTTCTTTTCAATACCAAGGCTAATTTAATTCTCAACAATACAGATTCTTTGACCTGCAAATTCAACCAGACTTCAATTAAACTGACGGCAGATCAAAATGCGGGAAAAATAGTGTGGTCAGGTCCGGGTAATTTTACCGGAAACGGTATAGACATTCGTGTCAATAACGGTGGAACGTATATCGTACAGTTCACCAACGAATACGGATGTGTCACGACAGACTCAATCCAGATCATAGACTACAGAATGTTGCCGACAGTACAAGTTGCTGATGACAGCATTAATTGCGCACGCCGTAAAATTAAATTGTCACTGATGTCTCAGGATCTGCTGCTTAAATTCAATTGGGCTGGACCCGGAGGGTTTATCAGTACTGACCGCAATCCCGATATCACCGGCGGCGGTACTTACATGGTGACCATCACGAATGCCTTCAACTGCGAAGTCATTCGATCGTTAACAATCAAATTGGATACTACCCCACCGGATCTGAGTCTGAGTGCTGATACCCTTACCTGTCTGCGTCCAACGGTACCCATCAAGGCCGGTACTCGTCTGCAGGGATTTAACATTGTCTGGTCAGGTCCCAATGGATACAGCAGCATGTTTCCACAGGGCATCGTCAAAGACCCAGGTCTTTACACCTGCACGCTGACAAACCCACGTAGTAAATGTCAAACTACAGCCACCATCGTCGTGCAAGAAGATACCAACCGTATTCGATCCCTGCAGCTGGATCATGCAGATGCCGCCTGCGGCCTCAACAATGGTTCGATTCAGTTTGTCAATATTATTGGAGGTACGCCTGGATATCTATACTCAATTGACAATGGCTTGAATTTTAGTGGTCAAAATACTTTTGGCAATCTCACTTCGGGTCTTTACAATCTTGTTGTTAAAGATCGCAATGGTTGCGAGTTTCGTCTTACACAAAATATTGTGAATGCTACTGGCGTTGACATCAGCCTTCCACCTTCCATTGATGTTCAGTTTGAAGATGGCACACCGATACAACTGACAATTGTTAGCGGCAACGCTTCCAAATATTTCTGGTCTCCTTCAGATCAATTGAGTTGTTCGGATTGTGCCAGCCCCCAGATACGTGCAAACCGCGAGCAGCTCGTAACCGTTGTCGTAACAGATCCTAATGGCTGCACAGACACTGCCAGTATCTTGATTCGTGTGCGCACCGAAATAAAGGTATTTGTACCAACCGTGTTCTCTCCCAACGGAGATGGTGTTAATGACTATTTCTTTCCGAAATTCACTATACAGGATGTATCTGTAGAACGTATGGCAGTGTTTGACCGATGGGGAGAACAGGTATTTGCGAGAGAAAATTTTACTGCCAGTTCAGAGAAAGATGGCTGGGACGGTAGCGCTCGTGGCAAGCAACTCAATCCAGGTGTTTATGTGTTCTTAATCCAATACCGGGAAGGACTAGACATCAAAATATTACAAGGTGATATTACTCTGATCCGTTAACTGAAAAAGTGTTCTTGACGAGATGATCCCTACTGATTTTCTTCAGGACGCACTGCAGCGTTACTGCGAACAGCACAGCGAGGCACTGCCATACTATCTGACAGAGATCGAGCGAAGAACACATCGCACGACGCTTGCCCCGCAAATGATTAGCGGTCATCTGCAAGGAAGACTACTCAGTTTGTTGTCGCGTCTCAGACGTCCCCGTTGCATTGTCGAGATCGGGACTTTTACAGGTTACAGCGCGGTATGTCTCTCGGAAGGACTTTCTTCTGAGGGCATTCTTCATACCATTGATATTGATGATCAGTATCAGCCGTTCTACGATTACATCAGGGAACAAGTACCGAAATCACATCAGATCAAATTCCATAGCGGTGATGCCCTTGAAATCATACCGCAATTGCAGGGACCATTTGATCTCGTCTTCATCGATGGTGCAAAGAAGGATTACCTGCGCTATTTTGAAATCATCACGGAACGGTGTAGTCCAGGCTGCCTGCTCATCTCTGACAATGTCCTTTGGTCAGGCAAGGTGCTCGATGCACAGGCCGACAAGGATACTTCGGTGCTCAAGGAATATAACCAAATGCTGCTCCACCACAAGGACTGGAATGTCACTATCATTCCTTTCCGGGACGGCATATCTGTAGCGGTCAAAGTGAACTGATGTGGACCTGGAAAGAACGACATCAGATTCATGATGAGGAATGGAATGCGTATCTATCAGCATCATTAAATCCCTGTGTAGAATATCTAAGCTGGTATCTCGATACTTGTGCAGTCAACTGGGGTTGTTTTGTCCACCAAAAAAAATCGATGCGACTGCCTGTCGCGTGGACTAAGAAAGCTGGCCTGATTCCCGCGGTTACCCGTCCTCCCTATCTTCAAAAGATCAGAATCATTGGCAACGAACTCCCGGACGTTGAAGATACCCTTACATTATATCAATGCATTCGTCAACACTTTCGCTGCGGCACACTCGACTGGGAGTATCATCTCCCCGACAGCAGGATTCGTATGAATTATATTCTGGAGCGAAGTCATTACCGTCTCAATCAAAGTCATACACGGCATTTGAAAAAGAGCATGCAGAACCCATTGACGTATCGGATGTCAGAAGATCCTGAAGAGTTGTTGTACTGGCTCGACCACAATGGGGAGCGCTATGTCTATGAAAAGGATTTCAGGAATGACAAATTCCGTAGTCTGGTCCGCACACTCTTAAAGCACCAACAAGCATTTGTACTTTTTGCGGTGAATGCCATGGATGAAATTCAATCCGCAGGCATATTCACCCGTGGCTTTGGTCGCCTGCTTTTCTTTCTTTCATTTACCACTGCCGCTGGCCGTAAAAACGGTAGTATGGTCGGCATTCTCAACCACGTCGTTTATGAAATCATGCAACCCTATGAAATTTTAGATCTCGAAGGCTCGGACATTCCCGGCGTGGCGTTGTTCTACGAAGGCTTTAATGCACAAAAAGAACCTTATTTTGAGTTGCAGTGGAGCAAACATTTATTGTGTAAAGTCGCAGAATTTGTCAAAAGAATGCGCTAATCAGAGAATTAATCTTTATTAAAAAAATGCGGTGTACCCAAAATGTACCCTGGGTTTTGAAAAATCAAAACTATTACCCTTGCTACGACTCACTGCAAAAAACAAGCCGAAGGCCCCAGCCTTGGTTCGGAACTGCATACCTGCACCCATGCCCGTATAATGACTCCAGGGCAGATACGTATTGTTACTAATTATTTTCATGTAGGCGTGGTCAACAAACAATGCCAGATAACTGGACCGGTCCAGCAGGAAGCGATATTCAAAAGTTCCTATAAAATATCCGTCGGACGCAAAACTATTATCGTTGAATCCGCGCAACGTTTTGATACCGCCAATGCGAATTAACTCGTTCTGAAGTACCCTTCCCCTGGAGTAGATACCAAATGCCTGGCCCCGAAACGCCATCACTTGACGTTGTGCAAACAACCAGTAATAACTTCCTTTCAAAAGACCATTGGCCTGAAGCCCCGAACGATTGAGACTATCATACTGTGCCTTGAGCATACCCTTGTCATCCCGACGCAAAATGGCCGGATCTTCGAGGTATTTTTTATTGCCTGCGGTCAGTTGTACATCCAGCTGCAAACCCTGCGTCGGATTAAACAAATCATTGAGTGTATTCTTCTGATAGGCGAGTCCATATGACAGATGTCTGAAATCAAGAGATGATGGCAGTCTGCCGCTGATGTTAGCATAGGCAGTATCAGGCTGAAGAATGTAGGAGTTATTATTGAACAATAAGACACTGATTTCTTCGCGAAATCCGATTTGTCGTCGCAATCGGAGACTGGACTGAAAATTAATATAATCGTTGCCGTATTTGTTGAGATCAAAGTTGAACCTGATGCCAATCGGCAAAAATTTGATAAAAGGAAAATCTGCAAGGACATTTAATGTTGGCGAAGATTCCTGCAGATTTTCATAATGCAGATAAAGTCGCTCACCCCAGCGAAACGAATTATACAGATCCACGCCTGCCTGTCCCGTTATCCGAACCGAGCGGCTGTAACCATCATTGCGTTGATTGAATCCAAGCAACAAATCAAAACTATTGGCTGGTTTTTTCTTGAGATACAGATATACGGTAGCACGGTCACCAAAAAAATTCAGTCTCGGAGCGTACTGCATTTCCAAATAAGGCAATTGTCTCAGCACGACAGGTATCCTTTGGTAAATTCTCTGATCAAAAGCAGCCCCGGGTCTTAGATTCACAAGCTGCATCAGGTATTGGTTGTTGACCACGATAAGATTGCGTTGGTCCGTCTCCCCGAAAATAAAACGCGGGCCGGAATCATATTGCAGCCTTGCCTGCAATGTATCTCCGCACATCGTGTCAGGTAGCAGCCTGATCTTCGCAAGGGGATACCCACTTTGTATGGCTCGCTCTATCACGAATTCTTGAAGTTCAATCCACTGCAGCGGCGAAACATTTTGAAGCTTTCTCCAGTTAGCAGGTAATTCGAACGAACTATCTGTTAGGAGTCTTAACCCAAAAAATTTCCTGTATGGTCGGCCGTAGGTAATCAATGTATCACCCCGCCTGACCGATGAATCCACATCAGACAAAAAAAATCCTTCTGATACCTTCTTGGCGATATACTGGGCGAACCAGGCACTGCGCGCGGCACTGTCCTTTGGCAATATGATAACTTGTTGGCCAATCTTTTGCTGTGCATCATGAAATTGCCAAATTGTCTGGGAGCGGCTCGTCAAGACATTAAAGACAAGGCCTACAATTAATGCGAGCCGAGTATTTTTATGCCTGCAAAAACGAATGGTACATTCCGGTATATATATCCACATCCCTTACTGCAAACGCAAATGTACCTATTGTAATTTTCATTTCTCGACGCAATTTGATACATTACAGGCACTGCTTGAAGCCCTGCACACCGAGATCAAGAACCGCGCACAGGAGATACCTGACATCCTTGTAGACACGATCTATTTCGGAGGCGGCACACCCTCCGTACTCTCACCAACTCACATAGAGTCTTTGTTGCACACGGTCTATTCACGCTATCCAGTGCAACAGGGCGCCGAGATCACACTGGAATGCAATCCTGATGATCTGAATCGTGAGTACTTGCAGGATCTCCACAGCATAGGCATCAACCGCCTGAGTATCGGCATACAATCATTTTCTGATCGCGATCTGCAATGGATGAATCGCGCACACAATGCATTTCAGTCCAAGGAGGCACTCACGCTAGCCGCTGCGACCGGCTTTAAAAATATCAGTTGCGACCTCATCTTCGGCATTCCTGGCGCAAGTGATGAGGAGTGGCTACAACATCTAGGCATACTTTATGATTACAGCGTACCACATATATCGTGCTATGCTTTGACCGTCGAAGAAAAGACCTTGCTGGAACACCGCATACGCCATCAGCAAATGCCCGCACTCAGTGAAGAAGATAGCGTACGTCAGATGTTGCTCATGTTTGATTCCATGACACTTCATGGTTACGAAGCTTATGAAATCAGTAATTATTGTCTTCCCGGTCACCGCGCTGTTCATAACAGCAATTACTGGAAAGGACTTCCATACCTGGGTTTCGGGCCCTCTGCCCACAGTTACCATGGTATTACAAGACGTTGGAATTTATCCAATAATCAGCTTTACACCGATGCCGTGAAGAACGGAAAATTATTTTATGAAAGTGAGACGCTGACCCGCCGTGACCGCTTCAATGAATTTCTGATGATCAACCTGAGACGCATTGAAGGTATTCGCATCGCCGAACTGCAGCAGGACTTTGAAGAATATGCGCGGGATACGCTACTTGAATTGAACAGGCTCCAAAGAGAAGGGTTGATCGCCGTGAATGAAGAAGGCTATACTCTGACCAAGGCAGGAAAATTGCTTAGCGACTCGGTCATTCGGAATTTGTTTCAGATTTAATTTAGGGATTTCACAAGGTTTATATCAGACCTGCTTGAACATTTTAAATGAAAGCATAATGCCGCCCCTACGGAGCGCGATTGTATACTATTGATGTGATGATACAAAAGTACCGCTCCTCCGGAGCTGGAGGATATCGATCGCGATATGTTTATTCGATACTACAGCAGATGAAAATTCTTTGATAGATTGCTATACACAGAATCCATAATTTAAAGCCCTGGAGTTGCGGCATTTTTGTAGCAACTGGCGTTGCCCTGGGCAATAGTAGATAGCAGACAGTAAATTTTTTCGTTGAAAATTGCAGGCACATTTTTTCTAACGATTCATTTTCATTTGACAATATCTACGATTCAATCCAACATTAAAAAACCCCGAAGGGGTTTAATATTTATAGCAACGGGCAGAGCCCGTTGTGAGGAATTATGCAATATGCATTTTTGGCGGCATTTTTGCGCGAAGCGGGCAAAAATGATGACAAAAATAATCAATACAATATTAGATTAACGTCAGAGCCGATCGCGCATTGAATAGGCAACAATTATGTCGTCCCTACAGGGCTTGATTGTATGCTATTGATGTGATGCTACAAAAGTACCGCTCCTCCGGAGCTGGAGGATAATGTTGATGATCATGAATATGAATCGGATTTGACAATTGACCACTGACCATTGGCCATTGTCTCTGTGGCCTTGGCTGCGCAGCTTGGGACCCAACCAACAAATGAAGCGCCCGCAGCAAAAACTGTTTGAGTCCAGAAGAAGGCTACACCAATGATAAGGATGAAGAGGCAGCCCAAAGCAAAGAATTCGACCCTGGACGAGTTTTTTTGGTGCAGCGGAATGAGTTGCTGTTGGGTAAGGGGGCAGCCCAGCCACGAGCTTTTCTTTGCATTACTTTCTTTTGGCGGTACAAAAGAAAGTAATAATCCTTTTACAGGAGATTAGATGCCAAGCATTACTTCGAAAGCATAGAGCGTGGGAGGAAGACGCACTTCAGTAATCTTTAATTGTTCATTCATGCTGTCCGCCTTTCAGGGTTGGTAAAGATTTTAAAGCCCCAGAGGGGCTACATATTTGTAGCAACGGGCAGAGCCCGTTGTGAGGAATTATGCAATATGCATTTTTGGCGGCATTTTTGCGCGAAGCGGGCAAAAATGATGACAAAAATAATCAATACAATATTAGATTAACGTCAGAGCCGATCGCGCATTGAATAGGCAACAATTATGTCGACCCTACAGGGCTTGATTATATGCTATTGATTTGATGATACAAAAGCACCGCACCTCCGGAGCTCGTGGATATTGTTTGTGATTATGAATAAGAATCGGATTTGACAATTGACCACTGACCATTGGCCATTGTCTCTGTGGCCTTGGCTGCGCAGCTTGGGACCCAACCAACGAATGCAGCGCCCGCAGCAAAAACTGTTTGAGTCCAGAAGAAGGCTACATCAATGATAAGGATGAAGAGGCAGCCCAAAGCAAAGAATTCGACCCTGGACGAGTTTTTTTGGTGCAGCGGAATGAGTTGCTGTTGGGTAAGGGAGCAGCCCAGCCACGAGCTTTTCTTTGCATTACTTTCTTTTGGCGGTACAAAAGAAAGTAATAATCCTTTTACAGGAGATTAGATGCCAAGCATTACTTCGAAAGCATAGAGCGTGGGAGGAAGACGCACTTCAGTAATCTTTTATTTTTACATTCATGTTGTCCTGCGGATTCTTATAAATAATAAAGACAATTTAATAAATTTGCTACAAGTCTCACTAAACTTCCTTTGGTTAAGACTTGTGCCAGCATCGTAAATAAGACTAAAAAACCTTAGTTTTATTTTTAGTCAAAAACCTAATCCTTGTGAAATTCAATGCCCTCTAAGGGTATCAAATAATTAGGATAGCAGGTTATTGTATTCTCATCCAATATTTTAAAATCGATTCCTTTGAAGCTCACCTGAAGTGCAGATTCCTGAATCATTACTTCAAACCTGTTGTTGGTATTATGCTCATCTTTGACCAGCGTAGGAATATCAGGAAAAATCCGATTTCTTACATATATTTTATCGCAGTGAGGAAGATCAATTTTCACCACTCCATTTTTATCTGATTCAAAAGATAGCTTTTGATCGCCAACAAAAACCAGACCTTCCATGGTAGAAAAAAGATGAGGATTGGGGGCTTTGCAGATAATCTGATAGCCCGAACCTGATTTCGACTGCTGCTCAATTATGAAATCTCGACCAGGCGCTTTATCGCTTTTGAGTTTAAGAGTATCCCCTTCAATTGTAAAGCTGCCCGAGGCATTGCGGTCCGCTGCGCCATAGCTGTAAAAAAATTGAAATTTGCCATCTTCAGTAAAATTAAAAGCTGACACCATTTCCTGTCTCCTGAATACATACTCTCCCTGAATTTTGGGCTGCGCCATGAGATTGAATTGAATTAAAAATAGTGGAATAAACAATATTTTCACTTTCTAAAGAACTAAATGCTCAAAGTATAAATAACTAACAAAATTAATCCCATAATTGTAATTTGAAGAGATTTCAAATGACAATGATGGGTTAAATTCATCATGTCAACCCATCATGGCCCCAAATGCTCATTCTTTATAATGAAGGGCTGCGCCCGGGCCAATAGCAGGCAGCAAATAGTAAAAATAATTTCTTTGACTCAAATAAAGATACAAAATGAAAATAGCATTCTTTACATCATTGATTGAGAGAAATCAAATGCTTTTCACTTCCCTGACCTGACCTTCTCCCAGGCCCAGGCATCCCGCATGATATCCTCTATATTAAACTGTGGTTGCCAATGTAGATGTTGGGAAATTTTTCGGTTGTCAGCAAACATAGCAGGTAAATCACCTTCTCTGCGCGGACCCAGTGAATAATTGAGTGAGACACCAGTCACTTTTTCGAAAGCATAAATGGCTTCCAGTACAGTAACCCCTTTACCAATACCCAAATTATAAGCTTCAAAATTATTTTTCTGATGTCCTTTCATTATAGAATCAAGCGCCAGAACATGCGCTCTGGCCAGATCCATGACGTGTATAAAATCTCTGATACAGGTTCCATCGCGCGTATCGTAATCATTGCCATATACCGTTAGACTTTCACGTTTACCGATGGCGGTCTCCGTAATAACAGGGACCAGATTGAGTGGCGGATTGATCGGTGATTCACCAAGAAGGTGTGATGTGTGCGCGCCGGCAGGATTGAAATAACGCAATGAGATTACTTTACCTTTTGCATTTGGTGAATTGCATAGATCGATAAGAATCTGTTCACACATCTGTTTGGTTCTACCGTAAGCTGAACCTGTCAGCATAAAGGGTAAATCCTCGTAAACCGGAAGCTGATCCGTTTGCCCATACACTGTGCAGGACGATGAGAATACAAAAGCCTCTGTACCAAAGTGCCGGGCAATTTCCAGCGCAGTGATCATGCTTTTGATATTATTACTATAATAAGACAGAGGTTCTACTACTGATTCATTCACTGACTTAAGGGCGGCGAAGTGAATGATCCCGTCGAAATGAATTCCCTGCCCAATGATATATGACGTGGCATGATCCGCAGCAAGATCAACTTTAATATTATGAACTGTACGGCCTGTGATTGCTTTAACACCACACAGACTATCTTCATCTGAGTTGATCAAGGAATCGGCACAGACCACTTCAAAACCGGCTTGAAGGAGTTCGACGATAGTGTGACTGCCGATATATCCGCAGCCCCCGGTGACTAGAATAGTTTTCTTGGACATGATGCTTTTCAGATTAAGAATTTACCATCACGGTAGATTAATTCTCCATCAGCAAAAATGCTGCCACCGTTTTTCATTTCAGTGATCAGATCCCAGTGAATAGCCGATTTATTTTTTCCGCCGCACTGGTAATAAGACTGTCCGACTGCCATATGGATGGTGCCACCGATTTTTTCATCAAAGAGAATATTGCGTGTCGCACGCTGAATGTTGTCGTTCGTACCAATGGCGACTTCTCCAAATCTTCGGCTTCCCTCTATCGCCATGACACGATCAAGGAATGACTGACCTTCTTCTGCCGACCAGGCGATGATTTCGCCCTTAACGACTTCCAATCTTATACCCCCGACCCTGCCTCCAAAAATGCCGGTCGGATAATTAAAAAAAATGCTTCCGTTCACACTGTCCTCAATAGGACTGGTAAAGACTTCTCCGCTGGGCATATTTGATTTGCCATCAGAGTTGATCCAGGTCCTGCCTTCAACAGAAAATGAAATACTCCAGTCAGTGTGACAGTATTCCATTCGTTTGACTTTGTTGAGATAATCAGTCCAAACAGCCTGACGGCGACTAAGAGCACTCCAGGAATTCATAGGATCTTCCTGATCGATGGCACAGGCATGCGCAACAAAATTTTTATATTCTTCCAAACTCATCTCCGCCTGTCGCGCAGCTTCGATTGTAGGATACTGACAAAGTGATCGTTTTAATGTTCCGTTACCCAGCCGATCAAAATAGATTTCCTGTACGGCGGCCAGGGCTTGCTGTCTAATACGTTCTGCTTCCTCCTGACCCTGAGTCACTGGTTCTGACTCAAACGGCGCACGAATCACCAGGTAGGCATCGCAAGAGCGCATTAAATCCAATCGGTGTGACGGTACAAAACGAAGTAGTTCATCTGATCCGTTATGTATAAGATAATTCTCCTGATCCTCGTATTCGATATCCGCAACCAGTTTGGCACCGCGGTCAATACAAACTTTAGAAAACTCCCTGACCAGATCATGTGCCAGTACTGTAGTTCGCAAATACACGAGTTCGCCCGGCTTGAGGTATAACGAATATTCTCCAAGAAGCTTCGCATATCGTTTGTCAAAATCCGTCATAAAATTACCAGTGTTTGCTACGATAAGGATATCGGACCATGTATTGTCTGTTGATCAATTCGCGAAGTTTGGATCGCAATAACTCCGTGTGTTCAAGGGACTTGGCAGAAATAAATTCCATTTCCACAGGATACAATTCCTTCAACCGGTTTTTCAATTCATCTTCAAGTTCATTGCGTGTGGATCTATCCAGAAGTTCATCAAAATTTTTCTGGCGCCATGCGTCCATCTTGTTAAAGACTATCATCGTGATCTTGTCACCGGCACCAATGCTTCCAAGCGTCTCGTTGACAACTTTAACCTGATCCTCAAACTGTGGGTGACTGATGTCCACCACGTGAAGCAATATATCTGCTTCGCGCACGTCGTCGAGAGTTGATTTAAAACTTTCGATCAGGTGATGTGGCAGTTTCCGTATAAATCCAACAGTATCTGATAATAGAAAAGGCATAGAATCCCATACCACCTTACGCACAGTAGTGTCCAGTGTTGCGAAGAGTTTGTTCTCGGCGAATACTTCTGATTTGCTCAACAAAGTCATCAAGGTTGATTTCCCGACGTTGGTGTATCCAACCAGGGATACGCGGATCATCTCATCGCGGTTTTTACGTTGTGTCGCGCTTTGAAGATCGATTTTTTCGAGACGTTTTTTCAGAAGACTAATCTTCTCTTTTACGATTCGTCGGTCCGTCTCGATTTCCTGTTCACCGGGTCCACGCATACCGATTCCTCCGCGTTGCCGCTCCAGGTGAGACCACATACCGCGAAGTCTCGGGTAAATATATTGAAGTTGCGCAAGCTCTACCTGTGTCTTTGCCTGAGCCGTCTGTGCACGACTTGCGAAAATGTCGAGAATGAGAAAACTCCGGTCAACGATCTTGACCTTTAGAATAGATTCAATGATATTCTGTTGTTTGCCGGAGAGATCATCATCAAAGATCACAAGATCAATTTCATGATCCTCAAGATACCGCCTTATTTCTTCGAGTTTGCCACTGCCAATATAGCTCCGACTGTCAGGACTTTTGAGTTTCTGCGTAAACCTCCGTATGGTCTTTGCGCCTGCTGTTAAAGCAAGAAATTCTAACTCATCGAGGTGCTCTTCCACCAGGGCTTCGCTCTGGTCTGGAAGAATAATTCCTACCAATACAGCACGCTCTTCGGCATTACCGGCGTTTTTCTTTTTGGGATCGACGTTCCAGGATGAGTTGATCAAATCAAAAATTCTACCAGTGCGTGAATGCTTTAACGTAAATCGCTGTAACCGCCCAGGTTAACCACATTCTTAAATCCCATGGATTTCATGTAGTCTGCGGCCTTACCGGCACGAACCCCGGCGGCGCAATACAGATAGTAAGTCTTCGACTTGTCCAGTTTCAGCGTTGCGCGTTGCAAGTCTCCACTGTTCCAGTCATAGTGTAGTGCCTCAGGACGATGGCCAGAATTCCACTCATCATTGGTACGTACGTCGATAAGAATGCCTGGCTTCTTCGCTAAGAGTTCAGTGACATTGACCGGCTTGGACTGACCTGAACATTGTGTATGACCAAAAGCCAAAGAAATAGCCATCAAAAGATAGAAAAAAGTCCTAACGAACATCTTGCTAATTGTTTGAGGGTATAACATAAAAACAGTCATTTGGTTGCAACGATTACCAGTTTCAGAAAGTAGTAATTTTAAGCCCGTCACTGTGATTCCGGGTTTTAAAACATAGAACTGATATAGCATGGTCGTATTGTTTCTTATATTCAAAAAGCCAGGGAATTTCTAGTGAGTTGTAACTGTTACAAAATGAAATAAGGAAAACGAAAAACCCATCAATGAATGCATCGCCTAGATTCAAAGTCTTTACGTTTAACATAGATTCGACCGGTTGACGGTGCTGACCCCGGACGGGAAAATTATTTCAGAAAGGCATTTAGTCCATGATGACATCAATGAGCTTCAGGTCAATCTTGCCGACGCTCCTCCCGGAGTTTATACATTGCTCCTGCATGGCAACCGGGGAATTAAAGCTTTGAGACTCATCAAACAGCAATAAGGACCTAACCTTGAAATATGCCTGAGTATCATTAGCGTTTTCGATTTGTAAAAATTATTTACTATAATCCAATGCGTTTTTTACTAATTTTATGGCCATGAAGAATCTTTTTATTTGCTTACTCATTACAGCGTTTGGTATCACGGAACAAGTACAAGCCCAGGGATGTATTCCGGATACCCTGATCCTGAGCAGACAGGGTCAGATTGACAGTTTTGCGATCAACTATCCGGGTTGCCATAAAATACTTGGAACCCTTATCATACAGGAAGCAAATTCCGGCGAAATAACCAGGCTCCAGGGATTGTCTCAGCTCGACTCAATACTTGGCGGACTGCACATCGGCTCGTGGGACTGGGCCAAGGGATGTATCGGAAGCAACTCTTCCCTGTCGAATTTAAATGGTTTAAACCGTCTCTCTTATATCGGCAAGGATTTATACATTGAATGCAATCCTTCACTCACCAGTCTGGCCGCATTAAAAGAATTAAAAGAAATAGTTCAGGAGCTGACGATCAGAAACAACAATTCACTCCTTACGCTAAATGGGCTGGATAACATTTCTTCGATCGGCGGGTCTCTGAAGGTAGATAACAACGCCTCTTTAACTGACCTAAGCGGATTTCCAAAGCTGTCGGCTGTCGACGGGGGATTGTCGGTATCGAACAATGAATCCCTCCTAAGTCTGGACGGATTGAATAATTTAATTTCAATCAATCAGAATTATTTGTCCATAATATTTAATAAAAGCCTCCGGAGCCTTCAGGGACTTGACAAACTCAAATCAGTCGGAGGACTGATTATTAATAACAATGCTTCACTAACTGATCTCAGCGGACTTGAAAATTTGACCAACATCCAGGGCGGAATTTCTATTTTTGGCAATGCTTCCCTGGTCAGTCTGAAGGGCCTGAGTCTGCGTAATAATTCTGTCAGAATCATGACCATTCACGGGAATGATTCGCTCAGGAATCTTGACGAATTGGCAAACCTGACTGTGATCGAAAGTGACTTTTATCTAACTCAGAACTTTTCACTGACCAGTATTTCAGGACTTAGAAACCTTAAATCCATAGGCGGGAGTTTGAATCTTGATGACAACAAATCACTGAAGAGCCTGAATGGCTTAGACAATTTATCATCAGTAGGAAGTGATTTATACATTGCCAACAGCTCGCTGAAGAGTCTGTCAGGCCTGAGCAAACTCGCTTCAATAGGCGGAGTACTGACTTTTAAATTGAATGATTTACTTTCAGACCTCAATGGATTAAATAACCTCAAATCAGTTGGCAAAGGCGTCGATATATCATCAAACATTTCTCTTAAGAATTTGAATGGTTTGGAAAACCTGATTTCGATAGGAGGTTTTTTGAAGATCAATGAGAATGACTCACTGGCTAGCTTGCAGGCGCTCGACAGTATTCATTCCAATACAGTTACCGTACTATTAATTGAGAAAAATCCTTTGCTCTCGACCTGTGAGGAGTTCAGCATTTGTTCCTACCTGCAAAGCCAAAAGCCAAGGACGATCAGAGCCAATGCCCCCGGATGCAGGAGCATCATGGAAGTTATTGCGGTCTGTCAAGCCACAGCGGTCAATAATCTTAATAAAAACCATCTTGAAATTGAGATATTTCCCAATCCAAGCGATGGCCTGATCATCATTCAAAGTGATCAACCGGAGCTATTGAAATATCGCATTTATTCACCCGCAGGGCAAATTATGAAAGCGGGACAGGTACATTCCAGGGAGCAATTTGACATTTCTTCTTTCCCGGAAGGCATGTATTACATCGAGATCATTGCTGGGAATGAAGTGATGACAAAAAAAATGATGATGCTGACTGCAAAATAATCCTGTTTTACAGCTGAGTACAATTGAAGTATAAATTGTCCATGCTTCCAAGAATTACTTGGATATAAGAATGAAATTAAACACTAAATGATCCTTATGTAATTCATATCTTACTTAATTGCACTTAATGGTTGTGCTCAGCTTTAATAAAAATTACTTTCTGAAAAACAACCGATATATTATTATAAGGTATTTTTGTTTGACCTGCTAAAATCAAAGCTGATATTTTTATTAGTTGATAAGCCAGATCAAAGAATTTAAAGATTCATTTTAAAACTAAATTTACTTTAGTTTTCTGGTCACAAAAAAAGGTATCAGATTATATACAAGAAACAGAAAAAACGAAAGATTCGTACTATAGAAGGCGATCCATATCATAATGGCAAGAAGAATGGAAACCACAATCAGGGATTTTTCAAGAAACTTTACCTCCTGCAGATCAGCTTCGGGGTGAAATAAATGCTTTAAACGACAATGTCTGATAAAAAAATAAGCATTAACCACCAACAGCTCACATAATCCTCCAAAAATGATGAAGGAAACAGGATTGTCAGGATACTTGCCGATCAGCTCACAACAAAATGGTATCAGGCTGATAATCACAAGATACAATACTAGATCGGCGAGAAAAAAGAAATCCACCTTGACCATGATCCGATGTAAGTTCATCAGTGAAATCCAGTTACCCCCTACCAGAACAGCACTCAGCAGGAAAGCCTTAAACTGCGGCATCATCTCGCGAAGACCCTTCCACATCGCATGACTATCATTCAGATGCATGTCATCTGGTATTTTTAATTCCAGCACCAAAAGCGTCAAAGCAATGGCAAACACCGCATCAGAAAACATCTTGACCCGCTCAAGATCCTGATGGGTGTATTCAGTTGCAGTCCTGCGTTGCTTCTCGCTCATTTTATTTAAAATTGCCTATTGCAAAAATTCAAGTCCATATTATTCTTTTCACATTACAAATTTAGTCAAAACCATATTGTTCGGTATCTAAGGCACCTTAATTTGCTGGCCATATATGTTTTGTAGGCAAGCATTTGATGTTTGATCATCAAACCCATTTAGATTCTCAAGTCAAGCTGATGGTAAAAGCCTTTGAGAGTTTTTCATCAGTATTAAGAAACTATGCTTCTTTGCCGTTTTACAAATAACAACGCTTACCTAATAACAGGTCTTCCAATATATTTTAAAGACTTATTTAGAGTTGCATCATCATCATGCCAATCAAAGTGTACTTAACAATTATTAAGCCTTTGGTCATCGTTATACATGTTCAAATAAAAATTTGATACTCATGACTCAGCACGCATGACTCAGCACTCACGACAACCCTATAAACTCCTTCAATAGTATAAACACCGCAACCGCCAGCAACATCCATGCGAAGATTCGCTTGAGTAGTGATACCGGGATCTTTTGCCGGGATCTTATGCCAACCGCCATTCCAATTGCAGCAACAGCAATGATCCTGGCAGCGAGGAACCAGTCAAGAGTTTCTAACAACGCATAGGAAGAGCCAAGACCAAAAAGTGTATTAATGCTAATGATCGTCAGCGATGTATTCACTGCGATGTTAATTCCCAAACCCATCACGATGACCAAAGCAGGGATGATAATAAATCCTCCGCCTACGCCCAGTAGGCCTGTAAGCAATCCTAGTACAACACCTGTAATCAATAGCCGGGGTTTTGAAGTCATGGATGGTTCCTTCTCATTGGTTACTGGTGCAAGCATCCTGATCGCTGACCATGCGACCACGATTGCAAAAAGTAGCATTGTCGCTGTATCGCGGCTCAATGAGAAAACAGGCGTTGCAATTAATTCTTCTGGAATCAGTGGAATCAGTACGGAACGACACCAGCTCAGTACAATAACAGAAGGGATACCAAGCCAAAAAATAGCCGGAACATCGACCTCGCGTCGCAGCAGACCGGGAATGGCCGCCATCATACTCAAAGCACCTACGATCGCATAAGAATAAACCACTGCTTCCTGACCGGGAATATTCATCAGGTACACAAGTATTGGGATCGTCAGAATTGCTCCTCCTGCTCCGAGCAGTCCAAGTACCAGGCCCATGAATAATATAGCGATCATTGACAGTGCCATCATCTATTCAATTTTCTGGCAAAGTTCGCATCGGGACCCGCAGTTGGTGTAACTTTGCGAAAGTTTTTTATTGTTGTATGATCAAACCGATTTATCTCTACGGACATCCTGTTTTACAGACTCAGGCCAAAGACATTCAGCCCGAACATCCTGGCCTGAATCAAATCATCAGTGATATGTTCGACACAATGTATCACGCCAAAGGCGTGGGACTGGCAGCACCTCAGATTGGTCTTTCGATACGGCTTTTTATAATTGACACCAATGTGTATTATGATGATGAAGCACTGCGTGCAGCGAAAGGCAGAAAAAAGGTTTTTATCAATCCATTAATCATTGAAGAAAGTGGCCCGGACTGGGGCTTTGAAGAAGGCTGCCTGAGCATACCAGGTATTAATGCGGAAGTCAGCCGAACCACACACGTTCACCTTCGCTATATGGATGAACAATTTAATATTTTTGAAGAGACCTTTGATGAAATTACTGCTCGTGTCATTCAACACGAGTATGATCATATTGAAGGCAAACTATTCATTCAACATATCAACCCGATGAGAAGACAGATGCTCAACGGCAAACTAAATAAAATTCGCAAAGGCATCGTTGATGCCAAATATCCGGTCAGGGCTTTCGAAGGCAAACGCTAACAATTCTTGTATTGAAATTCATAAGACCCACAATGTATAAGAATGGAGTATAAATTGATCTTTCTGTTGACAAAACAGCATTTTTACGTCGTAATTTTGTAAGCTAATGTTCTGCTCTTACAAAGTGTTTTTGATTGAGGCTACAACGATATAATTTTCAAATGATTTTTTAAATTATTATTTTAGCCTTACTAAAGTTAAAAAGATTAATTTGAAGGATCCGTAATTTATAATATAGGGTAATAAAATATTCTAATTCAACTTAATAAATGAAATTTGAACTCAGAAAAAGAATGGTGAAAGTTGCACTCATATTAATCACCATTACAATATGTATTATTGCATTAGGCATTTACAAGCTTTATTTTGCAAAGGTCTGTTAATCCTAAAATAGTCAGCTATTCTTACTAATAAATCTGTTGTTTGCCTGTAAGTAATTCAATATGTTTGATCATGACCTGCGATTACTTACTCTCTTATGCAATGGGCTTTTAAAAATTAGTAAGAAGATATTTTACACGATAACAGTGAATCCAAATAAATATCTGTGATCGTTGAACACCTTTAAAATGCTGATCACGGCTGATTACTGCCTTCTGTCGCTATTTCGTAATCCTCCAAAACCCTGTAAAAGATTAAACTATACTTTAAGGTAATTTTTACCCTGCTGTTTACTGAAGGATTACATTGAAACATTGATCTGAAATCTTCTGCAATCGTCATAAAAAGTCAAGGAACTAAATGACCAAATCTGTCCGCTGAGTTTATATTTCGAATTTAATGCCCTGTGCCAAGGTCAGCGTATCGCTATAACTAATTGTATTCGTCTGTCTTCTCATATACAATTTCCAGGCATCGGATCCAGATTCGCGGCCGCCACCGGTTTCTTTTTCACCTCCAAAGGCACCGCCAATTTCAGCACCTGAAGTGCCAATGTTGACATTGGCAATGCCACAGTCTGATCCGGCAGCCGATAGAAAAAGTTCCGCTTCACGCAACTGTTCCGTCATAATAGCAGAAGATAATCCTTGCGGAACATTGTTCTGAATGGCGATCGCCTCATCAAGAGTTGAATAAGACATCAGATATAAAATAGGTGCAAAGGTCTCTTGCTGTACAATAGACATTTCAGGCGTAACTTCTGCAATGCAGGGTTGCACATAACACCCGCTTGGGTATGCTTTGCCGTTGAGTACCTTGGCCGCAATCACAAGGCGCCCTCCCTGCTTGCGTATTTTTTCGGCAGCCAGGAGATATTGACGAACAGCTTGCTGATCTATGAGCGGACCCACATGATTGTTTTGATCCAAAGGATCACCGATACGCAACTGCTTATAGGCTTTGACCAAGGTGTCCCGCACTTTGCGGTAGATTGATTCGTGAATGATCAGTCTTCTGGTGCTTGTACAACGTTGTCCAGCTGTACCAACGGCGCCAAAGACAATGGCCGGCAATACTTTTTTCAAATTGGCCGAAGGGGTGATGATAATCGCGTTATTGCCACCCAACTCCAGAATGCTTTTTCCAAATCTGTCGGCCACCGCCGCACCCACCTGCTTTCCCATTCTGGTAGAACCAGTAGCAGAGATCAGTGCGACTTTGTGATCATGGGTCAGCCAGGCACCAGCTTCCGGACCGCCGTTAATCATACTACAAAGTCCATCAGGAAGTTGCATTTGTTTTATTAGCCTGGCAACGATCTTTTGCACAGCTACGCCACACAAAGGTGTTTTTTCTGAAGGTTTCCATACGACAACATTGCCGCACACCCACGCCAATGCAGCATTCCAGGACCAGACAGCCACCGGAAAATTAAAGGCAGATATTACACCGACGATTCCAAGTGGATGCCATTGTTCATACATTCTGTGCTTGGGACGTTCGGAATGCATTGTCAGTCCGTACAATTGCCTGCTCAGCCCGACCGCAAAATCACAGATATCGATCATCTCCTGTACTTCACCAAGGCCTTCCTGATAACTTTTGCCCATCTCGTAAGAGACTAGTTTGCCAAGTTCCGCTTTGACCTTTCTCAATTCTTCACCTAGACAACGAACAAATTCTCCTCGCTGAGGTGCTGGTGTAACGCGCCAAATTTCGAAGGCTTTGGTTGCCTGTCGGATGATTGACTGGTAATCCTGACTGCTGCTGACGCCTACATCAGCGATCCTGGTCGCATCCACCGGAGAGAATGAAGTAATGCAATCCTTTAACTTATAAGATTTTGAGCCGCTCCAGCTACCCGGATTTTGATCCTCAAGCTGCAGTGCGTGCAGAATATCGTTTTTCATAAGGCTTAATGTTGTATGAGAACTTTTCGAAGTCCTTTGCGGCCATTACTTTTTTCTATCTCAATGGAATATATCCCGCTGGATAAATCTGCACTAGGACATAATATATAATCTCCCTGTCTCGACCACAGAATGTGTAATTCATCACCCAGGACATTATAAAGTTGAATTTTTCGGATTTCCTGGGAAGGGTCTGTGATCCTGATTAAATCATTGGCAGGATTGGGGAACAAAATATTTTGTGTCGCAGATTCATTTACTGAAGAGAGCACGTCGGTATAAATGCGCAGATCATCAATATTCACACCATCATAATGTCCGTTTGCGCCCGTTCCAACTTTGATCTGCAGGCGGATTTGCTGACCTAAAAATTCACTCAAATCTATCCATTCTGTGACCCATCCTGTTGAACGACCTGCATACACTGGCTGATCTATACCTTGCAGGAAATTACCGTTGACGGAATATCTTCCGCATACCGGATAAAATCGGTTGCCATCTATTGAAATCAGCACTTGTGCATAGTCTTCTGCAGAATCAAGATCAAATTTTAGTTTATACGATAAATAAGCGTAGTTGGCATGCTGCAGATTGATTGCATCAGTTGTCGTCATCAGATATTGCTGATTTGCTAACCTCTCACCTTGTGGACTGTCAGAAAAACAGGAAGGCGCTGAATCATAATCTCCCGAATTGAGCTCAAGAGGTCGGTTGATACTGCTTGACCAGTAATCTGTATGATTTGCCTCATCACGCCAATAGGGCGTACCAAGAAATTTTTTATCTGACAGTATGGTTTCCGAATACTCTCCGGTCAGGACATGAAATGTAAAATGCACGACTTCCTGAAAAGGTAGTGATTGTATGACATGGTAACGAACTTTGACTGTCCTTGTCTCCGCCATATTCATTCGAAATGGCGTTATTTCATCAATCACAATTTGATCCGGATGATCGCAAGATGCTGTTATATTGATATCATTATCTTGTATACCTGTCCGAGTGATGATTAATCGCAAATCGCCTTCTGCCGGTTCGATGATTTCAGGACTGGATTCTTCAATATGTGCAACGCTTCCTGCATTCCAGGCTGCAGAAAAATTCATGTGCTGTGTTTGTTGATTGATCTGACCAATCTCCTGACGTGAAGGCCAGAAAGCAGGCCCGACTTCAGGTGTAAAAGAGAAGATTTTATTTTTAGCGATGGTATCTCCATACATCCAGTCATCGCTGACACCATTCACCTGATAATTGAGTGTACTGGTTGCAGTACCTACAGTATATTGATTGTATTTTGTAAAATCCTTCGCCAGGATATTGAACTCTTCATAGTCTTTGGTCAAAGAATCGTTGTAGCCCCAGGGTATAATGAGAATATTTCCGAAAGTGTGATAGTTGACCGCTATATTGAAGTGATGCTTGATACACAAATCCTTGAGTGCCCTGGTCTCAATCTCAGAAAAAGCACTTTCACCACGATAGGTTTCTGCTTCTCCATTAGGAGATGAACCGATATCGTTATATCCCCATTGGTATCCGTAATTTCTGTTCAGATCGATCCCCTCTGTGTTATCAAGATTGAGTGTTCTGTTCTTGCGCCAAAATCCGTTTCCAGATGGGTTGGTGGTTTGATTATAACGGTATCCATCAGGGTTCACACAAGGTACAAAATACAATTCGCGCGAGTCAACCAGTTTCTTAATATCCGCATCCCTGCTATAGTTCTCCAAAAGATACCACATAAAGAACAGCATTTGTCCCATACTCGCCGGCTCACGGGCGTGATGCAGGGCGGTGTACAGGACTTGTGGCTCTGCCTCATTGTCCGTTGGATGATCCGAGATTTTCAGATAATAAATCGGCCTTCCTTCCTCAGTTATGAAATTGCCTATACGGGTCTTCACGGTCACTAAATCGGGGTAGAGCTCATGCATGAGATCAAGGTTATCGTACATCTCACTGAGCGTCAGAAAACCACCCATGGATCCGTATTCATAATTCAGCGGCACTTCATAGTACGGAGGGTTCACATTTCCGGGCTTGCAATTGATTACCGGAGCTCGCAAAGTATTAGACTCTACCTGTTGAAGTTGAAATCCGGAAGCCAGCAGTTTCTTCTGCTCTGCAGCACTGAAATCTCCGGTAAATGATTCACCAGGGACGTAATATCCATGATCAAAGGCTAGTCCTGTTCTGGCCAGATCTTTCTCACTTATTCCCTTCAAATCTATACGTACCAGACGGCCCTGGGCCACAGAACTGCCCATGAATATTATCAAAGAAAGACAAAAAAAATAAAAGTTAAGACGCTCCGACATCGGGAAATTATAAATTTACGGCCGCGAAGATAAGGATTCAAACGCGACCAAGTTTGGGTTTAAAATCATATTATAAAAAAAATTTATATGAAGCCGGTTGTGACGAAGCTGGACGAGGCTGTTTGGCAGGTCCGGTTGTTGCCGCAGCCGTTATCCTGGACCCATTACGGCCGATTCAGGGTCTTAGGGACAGCAAAGAACTAACTTCGGACCAGCGTCAGTATTTGCGTAGGGAAATTGAACTTAAAGCCCTCACTTTTGCAGTTACTTTTGTTGACCCTGAGGAGATTGATCGAATTAATATTCTGCGCGCCAGTCTGATGGCGATGTATAGATCACTAATGAAACTAAATCCATTACCAGAACATGTACTGATTGACGGCAACCAATTAATCAGAGACCTGCCTTTTGAACAGACCTGTATTGTCAAAGGCGATGCACTTTATCAATCAATTGCTGCTGCATCTATTCTGGCAAAGACCTACCGGGACGAAT
Source organism: Saprospiraceae bacterium (assembly GCA_046329325.1). Taxonomy (GTDB): domain Bacteria; phylum Bacteroidota; class Bacteroidia; order Chitinophagales; family Saprospiraceae; genus Vicinibacter. Next base: position 2,152,928 of record JAXLUU010000001.1, on the reverse strand, counting down.
TTATGGCTATCCTTCACATGTCTTTTCCTCATTACAACTGGATCTCTAACAAGGGTTATCCCAGTGCTGAGCACCGCCGTGCGGTAATTAATTACGGACCCTGTGTCCATCACAGAAAAACGTTTAGGATCAGTCAACCTCCTGATGGTCTTTTTGAATAATCTTTGAGCAATTATTCTTAAATGGTAGAAAGTAAAAAAATAATTATCGCAGATCATATCGAAGACCTGACCCTTGCCAGATACTTTGCTTCCAAAGATATTCAACTGATAATTCTTAATCTGGATACGCGCAATCTGGCTGGAAATAAAGAATTTATGGCACAGCTTATGCTTTGGATTGAAGGACCCAAACTCGCTGGAACCGGAAGTGATCCAGAGATGCTTGATTCACTGGAAAGAGATCTTGCCGGGATTGCAAGAATAATCGCCAAGAAAGATCTCTATGATTTGAATGGTAAAATAATACCGGGGGTAATTGCCCAATGGCTGGAATTTGACAATCTTTATCCTGACCCGATATCAGCTCAAATAAAATATTCAGATGGACACCATCTTAGTCAGGAAGATAGACTGGCAAGTATCCTTGTTATCCGGGTGCATGGAGAAGAAAAGACAGGCGTTTATGATTTTTCAGTCATGGAGGATTTTTTTGATCAGCTTACCCCAGAAGCATAAGCCAGGCGAATCCTGCAAGATAACCGGCGAATGCTGCCATTGCTATCCTCTTTAAATACCAGACGAAACTAATCTTTTCGATTCCCATGGCAGCAACACCTGCTGCAGAACCAATGATCAGTATGGATCCTCCTGTTCCAGCGCAATAGGCGAGCATTGACCAAAAGTGATCATCCTGAGGAAGCGAATACATATTCATCGCTGCTGCCACCAAGGGTACATTGTCAATGACTGCCGATAACAATCCCATCATTCCCGCAACGTATGAAAGACTGCTGAACTGACCAGATAAATTTTCCGCAAGTGCGTGAAGCTGACCGCTGGATTCCAAAGCAGCGACGGCTAGAAGGATTCCAAGAAAGAACAGTATACCGGGCATTTCGATGCGTGTCATGGCCTGACGGATGGAGAGTTCTCTTTTCAGTTCGGCATTATCCGGATAAATACCCGGATCAATAAACTCCGAAATGGCCCAAAGGACCGCCAATGCAATCATCATGGCCAGAAATGGTGGTATACCGGTTATGGATTTTAATATCGGTACACTGAGCATACTGGCGAAGCCTAAGCATAGCATTGGTGCAGATGATCTGAATAATATTTGCTGATCGTTATTTGAATCAAACGATTGCTTTGAAAAAATTTTTAATCGGGGCCATAAAATGATGATCGGTACGATCAGACTGATCATGGCCGGGATAAAAGTTACCGTAACCAAAGCAGAAGTCGTAATTCTATGTCCGATCCACAACATTGTTGTTGTGACATCTCCGATGGGCGACCATACTCCGCCTGCATTGGCTGCGATCACGATCAGACTGCCGTAGATCCAGCGCAGTTCCTGTTCTTGATTGATCCTGGCGCTAATTGAACACATTACGATAGCCGTCGTCAGATTATCCAAAACCGCCGACAGGAAAAATGTCAGTGCGGCCATCACCAACATCAGCCGAAGAGGATTCGATAGGGGTAACCAGTTTGTTATAAGCTGAAAGCCCCGGTGAGCATCAATTAATTCAACAATAGTCATTGCGCCTACCAGAAAGAATAATATTTCTGCGATACCCGAAAAATGATGTTGCAGTTTGGCAGTTGCTTCCTGCTCATTGTCCATATACATCACGGCCCAGCATAATACACCGGCGATCAAGGCAGGCACTGCCTTGTCAATACGGGTATATTGTTCTGTAACAATAAATATGTATGCCAGGATGAATATGATTAAAATGGCTGTCATATTAAATACAGTGCAAGTTGCAAAAAATATTGGAAACAGAATCTAAACAAGAAGTCACCATATCAAGTGCCCTTATTAATCATCCTTCTGTAACCAATTTTTGGTCTTATTTACTAAAAAAATGAACGTCATTTCATCAAATAAAGATGGAGCCCTCTAGAGGACTCCATTCTCAAATTTAAGCTGGATGTATTACTTCGAAGATTTGATAATCCGAAATGTTCGCTCGCATCCTTCAATCGTTACTTGTACCAAATACACACCAGGTGTATAATCCTGGCCAATCAACAATATATCTGAAGTGGTCGTCCTGAATGATTCCTTCAACCGCCCAAATATATCATAAACACTGATGATCATATACTGGATCTTGCCATCTTCAACAGAAATTTGGAATTCTCCAATAGACGGATTGGGCGCAATTGAAATATGGTAATCTTGTATTAGATCAAGTGAAGCATTGTCATAATCACCAGAAAACTTTATCCAATCATTACTTGCCACTTTCCTTAAAGACTGATTGCACTTACTTTCATTGCATTTGCCGAGATAGTCGCCGTGGGCTATGTGCGCCTGAACGGCATTATAACTTACACAGATTGTATTACAACCTCCATTACCGGTTTGGTGGGCAATATACACCTTGTCTTTGCCACATTTCCACCCTTCAATGATGTCCTTGTATGCTGGTATAAAATGACAATCCGGTAGCGTATCCAGGTTTGCATTAATTTTATCATTTCCACCCGGACAATAATCGCACACATCGCCAACCCCATCACAGTCGGCATCCTCCTGACCTGGATTGGCAATATAAGGACAATTGTCATCGTCGTTTGGTATCCCGTCTCCGTCGCTGTCATTACCACAATTTATTCCCTCATCTACCAGTCCATCACAATCATCATCCAGACTGTTACATGTTTCTGACACACCAGGATGAATATCGCTGTTGTTATCAACGCAGTCATCATCATTGCTAACATAACCAGCCGGCTTGAAACAAGCCAGGATCGAGACTACAGCATTACCGTATCCATCGCCATCATAATCCTGATACCAGGTTGACTGTCCTGTAATACCAGGATCAGCGTCATCGGTTAACCAATCACAATCATCATCAACTCCGTTGCAAGTTTCAACTGCATTTGGATGAATATTGGCGTTATTATCATTACAATCACTAAAGTTATTTACTCCGCAGGCCACAGGGCTTCCAGTTCCAAATCCGTCTCCGTCATTATCTGTATAAGTGACTAAATTATCATTACAGTCATCATGATTTCCCACTCCGCAAGCCACAGGGCTTCCTGTTCCAAATCCGTCTCCGTCATTATCTGTATAAGTGACTAAATTATCATTACAGTCATCATGATTACCCACTCCGCAGGCCACAGGAATTCCAGTTCCAAATCCGTCGCCGTCATTGTCGGTATATGTGACTAAATTATCATTGCAGTCATCGTCATTACTTACACCGCAAGCTACAGGATTTCCAGTTCCAAATCCGTCGCCGTCATTGTCGGTATATGTGACTAAATTATCATTGCAGTCATCGTCATTACTTACACCGCAAGCTACAGGATTTCCGGCTCCAAATCCGTCGCCGTCATTGTCGGTATATGTGACTAAATTATCATTGCAGTCATCGTCATTACTTACACCGCAAGCTACAGGATTTCCGGCTCCAAAACCATCGCCGTCATTGTCGGTATATGTGACCAAGTTATCGTCGCAGTCATCGTCATTACTTACACCGCAAGCCACAGGATTTCCGGCTCCAAAACCATCGCCGTCATTGTCTGTATACGTGACTAAATTATCGTCGCAGTCATCGTGATTACCAACACCGCAAGCCACTGGGCTTCCATATCCAAAGCCATCACCGTCATTGTCCGTATAGGTGACTAAGTTATCATTGCAATCATCGTGATTACCGACACCGCAAGCTACAGGATTTCCTGTTCCAAAACCATCGCCGTCATTGTCTGCATAGGTGACTAAGTTATCGTCGCAGTCATCGTGATTACCAACACCGCAAGCCACAGGGCTTCCATATCCAAAGCCATCACCGTCATTGTCCGTATAGGTGACTAAGTTATCATTGCAATCATCGTGATTACCGACACCGCAAGCTACAGGGCTTCCTGTTCCAAAACCATCGCCATCATTATCTGTATAAGTGACCAAGTTATCATTACAATCTGAGTTATCACTTACATATCCGACAGGGGCTCCAGAACATGATAGTTTAGTAGAATTGGGATTTCCAAAACCATCACCATCATTATCTGCATAAAAAGTAGTTGCTTTTGTAATCACGATATCACTTCCATTGTGACTTCCGACAGATACAGGATTACTGCTTACGACCCTTATCTTGTATCCGCTTCCTGTATTTGTACCTGCAGGAATAGTACAAGCGATACTGCCACTTGCTGTTGAACTGAAGCTACCAATGCTCACCGGGTTGCTGAAATCACCCGAAGCATTGCTGAGTTGAGCAGTAAATGTGTTGCCTGCGTTGAATGCACCAATTGCATTATAATTCAAATTAAAGTCCGCCCCACTGCAGTATGGTCCTAGATTTTGTGTTGCCGTTGTAAAATGACTGACCACTGCGAATGTAGTTCCCGTTAGTGTGGTAATTGTAGTCTTTTGGATGCTATACAATGGCCCTGCGCCACCACTGGTAATTGCACCAACAGCCCAGACACCACTACCGTTATCATAGGTACCAAATCGGCAGGAGCTACTATTGAAATTTGCACTTTGTGCAGCTGATTTCCACTTAAGTGTGACATTAACGCTTACAGGAGTAGCATCTTTTCTCACCTGCCATGTTCGGTTAACAACAGCGGATGGCACTTGAGGTCCTGTTGGAATTGAATTGGCATCATAAGCTGCATAGAGATTATCCTGAACCCAAACCTGATGCCAGCCGAAATAGGTACTGCTTGCCACTTGTAAATCAACAGGAGAATAACCACTGATTGTCCCGACCGGAAAAGTATGTACGGCCGTTGAAGTCATATACCTCCTGAATTTTCCTGTTCCAGAAAGAATGACATAATTATTATCATCAATTGTTCCCGTCAGAGGACCGTTCAGTTCCAAGTTGTTGTCAAGTACATTAATATGACCATTTGTTAAAAACAAATCCGTCGTATGCAGATAACCAATTAACTGCAACTTTCCATTACTATTCATTCCCATCCTTGTGATGACTGCAAAGCCGGAACTGGTCAATGTCATATCTGAGGTTCCGGTAAAAGTAAAGCGATTGGTAGTTCCTAATGGCGTAATCTGACTTCCATTGGTCATATTTAACAATGTTCCATTAAAATTTAAATTACCTGTCTGAAGGTACCCTTTGTCAATATTGAGCGTTCCTCCAATATTTTGGTTGCCAAGAATTTGAGTAACCTGACCTGTAAGATGATTAAAATTAATAACCCCGTTATTAGTTAGTGTATTTGTCGCTTCAAAAATCAGATCGCTGCCATTAGAATTGGCAATATTCATTGTTCCATTATTAATTAAATTCCCATTTCTTATCACTTCCTTCTTGTAGGTACCACGATAAATATTGAAAATGGAATTATTGGTAAAGCTTCCTTGATCCAAATCAAAATAAAAAGTGAAACTTCCTCCCCCGTTAATGTTCCATATAGCAGTTCCATTATTAACCATAGGCGCTGATAAATAGAAACTTCCAAAGTCATCTGAAAAGTCCAAAATTTGTCCGGCGGAAATTGTAACAACCCCAGTTCCGCTAATACGCGGGGACGAAGACAGAACTCCGTCATTCCAGTACATTCCCTTGTTCATATTTCTTGCTGCAGAACCTGAAAACTCGCCATCCAGAAATGCAAACTGATTAAAATTAACCACTGACATGTCGAAATTGACCTTAGCGCCGTAAATGGTTGTTTTATCAGCATTGTAAGCTCCATTTAATGTGTGCGTGCCGGCGATGAATTGAAATTCTCCACTGCCGTTGAAATCAGTTGTATTACTATAGGTTTGCGCTCCGGCACCCTGAAATATAAATAATCCCGATCCATTTTTGGTATAAATGCCGTGATGAGTAGAGTTACTGTCTGCTTCAATTTTCAGTGTAGACTTATCATTACTTACAATTTGCCCTGCATTGTGTGTAAATTTTTTGACATCAAAATGCAATGTATTAGCAGCATTAAAATTACTTTGGGTGATGGTTCCGTTGTTGAGTATTTCTCCATCCACTACCTTCTGAGTGTTATTACCAATTGTGGTGCACTTAATGTTAAATATATTGTTATTGATAATTTTGCCACCTGTCAGGGTAAGCTGAAAGGTCTGACCTCCGCAACCAGGACAAGTATTATTATCCCAGTCTATGGTTCCATTATTGGTTATGGTTGTAGCATAAGTGCCAGGCCCGTATAGGACACCGCCTACCATTTTAAGTGTGCCGCCAGAATTAATTTGAACAGTTCCAGGACCATTGATGATTCCGGATTGAACCCATAAGGTTCCATCACATTCCAAATCTTCTCCTGACTGATCCTTTAGGCTTAATACCGTACTGAACTTAATTATTAATGTCGCATTACTTTTAATCTTGAGTTGGTCTGCACTGACTGCTGCGTCAATGGTGACATTATTAGGAGCACTAATTGTAATTTCTCCATCTGAATCTGTAGGACTGCTTGAGGCAGCCACCCAGTTGCTTCCGTCAAATTTTTCCCATGTTGATGTTGCGGACCATAGTCCATTGGCTTTGCTTCGGTAATCGCCATCAGATTGAGATAGAAGAACTGAACTCCATAAAAGGAGCGAACCCAGTACAAAGAAAGTTGACATGATTTTCATGAATTCTCGATTTGATTTTTAAACAGTAAATACAATAAGTAAGCAAAATCAAAGTGTTTTAAAAATGCCTTGAATTGCAAAGCAAAAATCCATATCTATTCAATTGCCGTCAATTACCAAATCTGGTAGTAGGTTCAATTGCTTGTGGCTAAAACAGCTGAAATAATGAAGTATCCTACTACCAAAAAGAGTAGTAAGTAACTCGGTCGGCTGAAAAATTTAATTCAGCATAGAATTCTCAAGAGTATAAGAGTCTATACCAAGATCGGATGGACATCGCCAATGTTATAGTACCTATTTCATAGGAATAGGTGGAAGTACTGTCGTCTCCCAGTGTTCAACATGACGCTTTAATCGATTGAATATATTTGGATTGCGATCTTTCAGATTTGTAGTCTCACCGGGATCTTTACGAAGATTAAAAAGGTATTCCTCATTTTCAATTTTGAGATACTTCCAGTCACCTTTTCTTACTGCCTTTTGTTTGCTGCGCTGATAGGTGCGCCAGTAGAATGTTCTTTGTTTTAAACTGCTAGAAATGTTAATTTGAGGAATTAAATTAAGGCCATCCAGTGGAAAAGAATCATTTGGTTTAACCTTTGCCGCTGCAAGTATCGTAGCTGTCCAATCCATGGTGATGACCGGAAGATAACTTACCTCTTGATGAGCCAGATGACCCGGCCAGCGCATCATTGCCGGAACCCGAATCCCGCCTTCCCAAAGTGTCATCTTGCCATGACGATTAATACCGTTATTACTGTAACGCTCACCGCCGTTATCATTCGTGAAGATCACCAGGGTGCTTGAGTCCAGATGATTTTGTTGAAGCGCATTCAGGATCTCGCCAACACCGTCATCCAGGGCAGTGATCATTTCGCGATAGATCTCCTTCGATCCGCCGGCGGTATAATCCATTGAATCTGGATATGCCTCCGATTTCCTACCCTGCCAGGGCCAGTGCGGGGCATTATATGTGAGCAGTAGAAAAAACGGTTGCGTGTGTGTAGTTCCAATAAACTTGACAGCTTCTTGTGTAAAAAGGTCAGTGAGGTATCCATCAACATGCACTGCGGTATCATTTCTGAAAAGATCGGGCGTCCTTCCATCTCCGTCATGGGAAATATAATCCGACGCGCCGCTGAGAAATCCAAAATACTGATCAAATCCATTCTGCAAAGGACTGTGTCTCGGTTGAAAACCCAGATGCCACTTGCCGATTAGCCTTGTCTCATATCCAGCAGCGCTGAGATAAATTCCAAGGGATGGCGTTTCATTCGTCAATCCGTAATCGGTATCACGTTTTTTGGTCGTTAAAGGCTCAATCAATCCAACGGTTGTTCGCGCTGGATACCGTCCAGTCAACAAGGCAGTTCTTGTTGGCGTGCACATGGGACCTGCAGAATAAGCCGAGTTAAACTGAACACCTTCATGGGCGATTCTATCAAGATGGGGGGTATGATTATCTCTCGAGCCATAACAACCAAGGTCAGCATAACCCATGTCATCACTGAGTATCATGATAATGTTGAGTCTCTGGCTTAGTGCCTGCGAAGAAAAAATTAATACTGTTAGTAAAAACTTCAATACCTGTTTAGCAACCATGTAATAAATATAATTGTCAAAACATCTCATCTAAAGAATGAATGAATATTTTTTTTCACCGAATACAATGTGTTTGGATTACATGGGGTTCCGCATAAAATGAAAATACATCAATTTCTGCAGGACTGCTCATACTTTTTATGGTAATTTCTTTCAAGACAATGCTGTAATAGCAGATGAATGCAATTCTTAAACATAGGAGATAAAATAGATCATGCTATTAAATCCCGCAAGAAAAAGACCAGTCCCCAAATTAGACCAGCGATCCGGTATCCGGTCCAGTGCGGCACCAAATGCAGAACCTGACAAGCCGATAATTCCCGGAATAAGGCATACAAAACACAGCACAGTGCCCAGAAGACCATGTACAAATACTGAAAGTATATAGGCCAGCAGACATAACAAAAATCCAAAAGTAAAAACCCTCATCAGTCCGTAGTGATGCAACCGTGCATGCAGCCAAAGCAACGCAATAGCACATAGTACCATAATGACCGGAATAAAAATATGTCCATCCAACCCTTCGATATGCTCCGATAAATCATGAAGTATCTTATAATGAACTAGACCTGAGCATACCCCTACGGTGAGTGCTCCAACAAAATATATCCAATGCGTGCTGACCACTGATGCCTGTATTTGCTCATCCGAATTCTGTATTTTGTGTGTCTTGATAAAATACCAGCTGGCGGCAATAACGAGAATAGCACCTGCCCCAAAGGTATAGGAATGACCGAGACTTCTGAAGAACACAATCAGGAATCCAACCAGTGCAAAAACGATATCCGTGACCGATCCTGTGATCGCGGAGGCATATGACCAACCGGATTGTCGGGCGCTTCGTGCGAGCAATGAAAGTCCCGGGTTATAGAATACATTCATACTGACCACCCATACCAACATAAAGAAGGGAATGAGTCTCAGAACTTCACCGGACCCGTTCAGAAAAATTCCAGCCAGTGACAGAAAAAGACAGGCCGTCACAATAACCGCAATCATCATGTAGATCAACAATTTCTGCCTATTCCTGAAATAAATATCCGCAAAAAATCCAGACAATGGTGGCACTGCAACAAGTAACACGTTCTGGATCTTCAGGTAGGTTTGATTCATGGCTTCAAGACCGAAGTCAATGAAAATCACCGGCTGGTAAAAGCTGTAGGCGACCCAACATATAAGCACTATAGCGTGCAACAAAAGGGCACTGTAAGTGCGGTGCATTGGGGATTGTCCGGCGTTGACCATTTTGAAAATTTTTTACTAAGTTAACGAATTTTATTTGTGCTAAGCAATATTAAAACGAATAGTATTTACGGAAAAATAGCAATTTTGGATCATGCAGCCATGATAATTTTCCAAAATCTGTTAACTTCAGATATATTAAAAGCGGTGAGCTGGTTTCGATGGCACCTCATTCCACAAATAAAGCCTGAATGCTGCCCAGGAAGAATTTATTTTTACTCACCTTGGATATTCATTTAATCTGCTGTATTCGGTTATGCCGCACTGATGAGACCTTCGTCTTATTCATCCTTTACCACCTCATCGTCCGGATTGACAGAATTGGCAAAGCGCATCTAGCCAAAGCGTTCAATCGAATTCATGGTTATACAATCAATCCTGGCCTCTGACCATTCCTGCTTTTGGAATATAATTCCATATTTACTTAAATCAGGGCATTGCCGACCGAGTCAGGTGTTAGGAAGATTCGTTTATGGATTCTGAATTACTTCGATGAATTGTTACATATGACAGAGGATTGTTATAACAGAAAATAACCGTTCTTGCTCCAGAATTTTTGTAACTAGCTAATTTACAAAGAAGAATTTTTATGGTCAACTGTTTGAATTGATTCCAGCTGCACTAAATCGATATGAAGAATGGCAAAATCAAGATATTATCGGCAACTCATATATCAGGTCTCATCTTATTTTATTCTTCAGTGCGTATGAAGTGTTGAGGCGTTGTTACATTCAATATCTGATAAATTATATCAACGCGTGTAGCAACCGGTAAGACCTTAGATAAATAGATTATTCTCGATCAAAATTCTGAAACAAAGTCTTAGAAGCGGGTATTGTCTGTATTAAGAATTTGAATTGATTAGAATACTGTCCTGGCATTTCAAGACCACCATTCTGCATACACAGATTTATTAAACAGTATGTTCAAATCTTATACAGTCATTAACTCTTTGTCCTTCGATTCGACGACATGATCGACCTTTACTACATAATCATTGAGCATTTGCTGGACCTGATTCTCTTTGTTGCGAACCTGATCTTCGGAGAGTCCGTGATTTTTTTCCTTTTTGATGTGATCCAACACCTTATGACGAATATTTCGCAGCGCAACTTTTGTTTCTTCACCGTGGTGTTTGACTTGCTTCACCAAATCCTTTCTCCTGTCTTCTGTTAGCGGCGGAACAGTAAGGCGTATGGTTTCTCCGTCGTTCTGCGGGGTAAATCCCAGGTTTGCAGCAAATATTGCATGTTCGATGTCTCCGATGATTTTCTTTTCCCAAGGCTGAATGCTGATGGTTCTAGCATCCGATACACTTAAATTGGCTACCTGAGACAGGGGCACAGGCGAACCATAATACATAACGTGCACCCCATCAATCATAGCGATATTTGCCTTACCAGTCCTGACCTTTAGCAGTTCTTTCTGTAAATGTTCTATGGCTTTATCAAAATCCGTCCTGGCCTGACGTATTAACTGTTCAATTTCAGCACTCATGTTTTAATTTTAAAATATTCCTACGGTTTAGTCTCTTGAACTGCCAAGATAGCGCAAAATGAGAAAAACCAACATTACCAATGCACTCAGCGCTTGTGCTACATATGTCATGGCTGCCCATTTCAGTGCATCCTTGGCGCCATCATGTTCTGATCCACTGGCTTCATTTGTTTCTTCTAACCATACCAAGGCTCTGCGACTGGCATCAAACTCAACCGGGAGTGTGATCACACTGAATAATGTCGTCACCAGGAAAACACCAATGGTGATCAACAACAATGAAGGAAAGGCATTACCGAGCATAAATACACCCATTAGTAAAAACTGCTGGGCCATACTGGCTATTTTAACAACCGGAACGATCGCACTGCGAACCTGCAACATGAGATAAGCCCGGGCATGCTGAACGGCATGTCCGCATTCGTGTGCCGCCACGGCAGCAGATGCAACCGAACGACCTGAATAAACCTCAGGACTGAGATTCACCGTCTTATTGAGTGGATTATAATGGTCACTCAAAAATCCTTCTCCCTGAAGTACCTGCACATCACTAATTCCATAATGTGCCAGCATCCGCTCCGCAATTTCCTTACCGCTTCTTCCAGAGTTAAGTCGTTGCTGACCATACAATGCAAATTTTGACTGCAGTTTGTTATGGATATACCAACCAACCAGGGTCATTACCCCACCAATTAAATAGTATATGAAATAATCCATTCCCATTGTAAAAATTATATTGTGTTAAACAATTTTCTATTCAAAAGATTCAAATTGCCTTGATATTTTTAAGCATTTATTGGCTTCATCAAGTCTGCACCAAAATATACCCTGAGCGCTTCCGGGATGCGTATTCCATCTGATGTCTGGTGATTCTCCAGTAATGCTGCAACGATTCTTGCCAGCGCCATGGCGCTGCCATTGAGTGTGTGCAAAAGCTTAATTTGACCTTTATTATTCTTAAACCGAAGTTTCATCCTGTTTGACTGAAAAGTTTCAAAATTCGATACAGAACTAACTTCCAGCCAGCGCTGCTGCGCGGCAGAATAAACTTCAAAATCAAAGGTCAGTGCAGACGCAAAACCCATATCACCGCCACATAAACGAAGAATCCGGTATGGAAGTTCCAGTTTCTTCAGAAGGCCACGCACATGATCAAGCATCTGCATGAGCGCCTCATAAGACCGATCCGGATGCTCCATACGAACGATTTCAACTTTATCAAACTGATGTACTCTGTTCAACCCTTTGACATGAGCTCCATAGGAACCTGCTTCCCGGCGAAAGCATGGAGTATAACCGGTAAGCCGGATCGGGAGTTCTTCCTCCTTCAGAATGACATCGCGGTACATATTGGTCACCGGAACTTCAGCCGTTGGAATCAGATACAAATCGTCTTTTTCCACATAATACATCTGTCCCTCTTTATCGGGAAGCTGACCTGTACCGCGGGCAGAATCCTTGTTGACTAACAAGGGTGCCCAGATTTCTTCATACCCCGCCTGACTGGCCTGATCAAGGAAGAAATTGATCAATGCACGCTGCAGCCTCGCACCATTCTGACGGTAAAGCATAAAACCAGAACCACTGATTTTTACACCGAGCTCCATATCAAATACGCGGTAATCTTTGGCCAATTCCCAATGCGGTTTTGCTCCGGAACCAAGGGTTGGCATTGGGTCAAGCCATTCTTCATAGACCTCGTTGTCATCAGCGCTGGTTCCAACCGGCACACTCTCATGGGGCACATTGGGTAATTGCACCAGAAGGCCCTCTATTTTTTCCTGAATTTCAACCAGACGAATTTCTTCCTCCCGCGTACTTTGTTTGATCGCAGCAACTTCTTCTCTTGCTGACTGGGCATGATCACCCTTGCCTTCCTTCATCAGCTGCCCGATATCCCTGGACAATTGATTGAGCCTGGCCAACTGATTATCGAGTGATGCCTGTAAGCTCTTGCGCAGCTGATCACTGTTCAGTACTTGATCCACAAGATCCAACTGCGCTTGTGGAAGATTTCTTTTGCGCAATCCGGTTAAGACCCTTTCTGTCTGATTGCGAAGCGTATTGAGTTCTATCATTTTTTATATATTTTGTTCAAATACAGGACTTTTTTGGTCAAGGCGAATCATGTAATTTTTTTTAATAAAACCCTTGTGTGTATGAAAAAGGCCTATATTTGTGGCGCGAAAATGGTTCTTTTCGCCGCATATTTACAAGATTCCTGTCTTTTTTTATCCGTTTTTATTCAGATTAACCGATCATTTATTTTTTAAATAACATTTCTTTTCATGTACGATATTTTACAGCTCAATGAGATGCTGGTCTCCGAGTTAAGAAACATTGCTGAAGGCCTACAAGTGCCCGAAGCCAAAAAACTATCCAAGCAAGATCTTATTTATAAAATCCTGGACCAGCAAGCGCTGAAAGGAAGCAACGGTAGTACCAACCAGCCCGTTGAAAATAATTCTAAAACCTATGAGATCCTGGAAGACGAAAATAACCTGCGCAACAGAAGAAAAAGACTGGGGCAACAGGATAAGAAACCGGCCCGCGTTGCCAGCTCCAAAGGAAGGGTTGAATCGCCTGAAAACGATACCCCTGAGCCGGAAGCCAAGCCTCAGGAACTAAAATTCGAGACACCAGCACCCACAGAGACTACAGCACCCGTGCAACAGGAGACAGGGCAAACGCAGGAGAGGCCCTACAGAGAAAAAAGACCCTTTCAGCATCCTAAAAGAAAATTTCATCAAAGGCCCCAGGAAGAAGAACAATCTCAGGCACAACATACTGAAAATCAAGAATCTGTATCAAATGCTCCGGCTCAGGAAGTACAGGAAGCACCCGCTGAACCACTTTTCGTCGCCGACCTTGATGGTGTCATTGAAGGCCAGGGCGTGCTGGAGATCATGCAGGATGGGTACGGATTTTTGAGAAGTTCAGATTACAATTACTTGTCCTCACCAGATGACGTGTACGTTTCTCCATCCCAGATCAAGTTGTTCGGTATCAAAACAGGAGATACCATCGATGGGGCCATACGCCCGCCCAAGGAAGGAGAAAAATACTATGCATTGCTCCGCGTATCTAAGATCAACGGCCTGGACCCAAAGAATATCAGAGACCGGGTGCCTTTTGATTACCTGACTCCCCTGTTTCCAAAGGAGAAATTCAAACTGACAACCCAATCCAATGGCAGAGATTATGGCAATCGGATGATCGATCTCTTTACGCCGATTGGTAAAGGGCAGCGGGGATTGATTGTAGCCCAACCGAAGACCGGTAAGACTTTTCTGCTGAAAGATATCGCCAACTCCATCGCCGCCAATCATCCGGAATGTTATCTGATCGTATTGCTGATTGATGAGCGTCCGGAAGAGGTGACGGATATGAAACGCAGTGTCAAAGCAGAAGTGATCTCATCAACGTTTGATGAACCTGCAGAAAATCATACCAAAGTCGCGAATATTGTACTTGAAAAAGCCAAGCGAATGGTCGAATGTGGCCACGACGTGGTCATTCTACTCGATTCAATCACACGTCTGGCAAGAGCTTATAATACCGTTGCACCGTCTTCCGGAAAGGTGCTCTCTGGTGGTGTCGAGGCCAATGCCCTGCAGAAACCAAAGAAATTCTTTGGCGCTGCCAGAAAAATTGAAAACGGCGGTTCACTGACTATTCTCGCCACGGCGCTGATTGATACCGGTTCCAAAATGGATGGGGTGATCTTTGAAGAGTTTAAGGGTACCGGTAACATGGAGTTGCAGCTTGACAGAACCCTCGCCAACAAGAGATTATATCCATCCATTGACCTCACCAAGTCCAGTACGCGCCGAGAAGACCTCCTGCTTGATGATGCCATTATCCAGAGGATGTTCGTACTCCGTAATCACCTGGCAGACATGAAACCCGAAGAAGCCATCGAGTTTATCAAAAAACACATGATGGGAACAGTTACCAACGAGGAGTTTTTAGTAAATATGAATAATTAATGCGGTGCTCGATTGCAGGATTCAACGAATCGTATTATCTTTGCGCTCCCATATAATAATGGTCTTATAATCAGTTAGTTATGAAACGTACATTTCAGCCTTCCAGAAGAAAGAGAGCCAACAAACATGGATTTCGTACGCGTATGGCTTCCAAAAATGGCAGAAAAGTGCTTGCACGCCGTCGTGCCAGAGGCCGCCACAAATTGACGGTTTCAGACGAGAGCAAGTTGAAATAATTGACCCTTTCGCTGTCGGCCATGGGCCGCAAATACAGGTTTCCAGCTAAATTCAGACTTAAATCACGCAAATCTATTGAAGCTGTTTTTGCTTCCAATGAATCGGTTTTGTGTCACCCTTTGCTTTGCCGTTACAGAATCATTACAGATGAAGGGGCACAGCCTGAAGCTGCTTTTGCAGTGCCAAAAAAGAACTTTCGTAAATCTGTAGAACGAAACAGGATCAAACGTCTCATGCGCGAAGCATTCAGACTCAACAGGCAGGAATTTTTGCAACCTGATGCAGACTCCAATGCGCCACTTCAAATGGTCTTTGTCTATCTGGATCGCAAAATCAGCTCGTATAAAATCATCCACCAGCAGATGGCCCGAATTCTGACAAGCCTTCGACAAAAGGTATCCTGATTTTCTCAATTTCTTTGCTATAAATTGCTATGAGCGTTGAATCAGAATTTTGCAATGGTTGAATTCATTGAAGGAAAGGTGCATAGGTCCAGACTATTGGAAAAATTGAGGCGCTATTAGACCAATGCGTATTGGCAGTTCAACTTATTTTCGAATGGTCAGCGCTTTGCCAGGTAGCAGAAAATCGAATTCCCTGAGACCGTTCCAGTTCATCAGTTGCGCAATGGTTACCTGTGGATATTGATCGGCTACATCACTCAAACTTTCACCAGTCCTCAGGATGTGAATGATCTCATCGGATTTTTTTGCAACCCGAGGTGAAGGAACCTCTTCAACCTTTGAATAATCCGTAGACCGGTAATTGATTTTTTCATCCCGTGCCGCTTCAACATCTTCCGGAGCATCGATATAAGGTCGGCTAAATGAGATCAGCTCCAGGATTAATGAGTGGTCAGCCGCCTCAACAATTGTCGAAGTGTCCGCAAATTTTCTGTGCAGCTTCAGATAGTAGTCAACAAATTCAACCATCATACTGTCCGGCAAACATATGAATACGGCTTCTTTGCCGGGATTTATCTCTGTAGTCCGGAAAGACGGATTTAATTTTTTAAAAATCTCCTGGTCAACGCCTGACTCCCTGAACATTTTGTTTAGGTTAACTTTTCGATCAATGCTGACATAGGTAAGGTACTGACCCCGTAGTTCTGATTCGTCGGGGACAAGATCGTGTTCTCCATAAAACTCCATCAAATAACTCGCTCCGATAAAAGTGGGTATAAATTGCTGGGTTTGCTTGGGCAGATATTTTTTAATCTCATCGAATCTGGTCAGCCCGGTCTCCTCCATGATATTGAGAATTTTATTCTCGCCACAATTGTATGCAGCCAACACCAGGGCCCAGTCATTAAAGATTCCAAACAGTTTCTTCAGGTAAGTGATCGCAGCGCGTGTAGAAGCAACAGGATCCTTTCGTTCATCAATATTCTTGTTGACCCGAAGGCCAAGGTTCCGGGCTGTTTCAGGCATAAGCTGCCACATTCCTGCCGCTCCGGCATAAGAGCGCGCCTCAGGAATTAACGCTGATTCAAGAACGGCCAGATTTTTCAGTTGAAATGGAAGGTTATTGTCAAAAAGTAACCTTTCAATGAGTGGAAAATAAAGCTCTGATCGATACAAAATTGATTTGGAAGATCCCCGGTCCAAAACGACAAATCTTCTGACCTGGGAAAAAACATCCTCATCCAGATTGACAGTTACAATGCTGTTCATCGCACGAAGCCGTTCCGTCACTTCTTCTTCGTAAAAGTTAAACAGGATTTTTTCATTCAGTGACCAGGAAAGATGCGGGTACACGGTGTATTCTGCCCTACTGAGAGACAGTAACAATACAAAAAGCATAGTAATGCAATACCGGACTTTCATCAGTCATTCATGGATTAAAAATTCACCGGAATCCTGCGTAGGAAAGGTACAAACCCCTTCCGGCGAATAGAGTCCGGTTAGAACGACAAAGTTATATATAAAGTTTTATAACGAAAAGTTAAAGCCTCAAACACAGTGTTAATACAAATAATAAATAATAATAATATATATATATATTGTAAATCAGTGTTTTAAAGTCATCATTAATTCAGACCTGTTACATTCTGTGGACATACCGGTAGATTGGTTCTTCAATTGGAAACTGCCCTTGTGCCGCTCATCCTCCCCGATGACGATGGTATAGGAAGCCCTGATATCCTCTGCGTATTTCCATTGTTTTTTGAGTTTGCCGTGTTCAGGATAAACGTCAGCGGCGATGCCCTCGTCTCTCAATGAGCAGCACAGATCGAAGGCATAAGCCTGAGATGACTCATCCAGACAAAGGAATAAAAGGGTCAAAGGCTTGTTTAATTCATCGGGAAATAAGCCCAGTTCCTCCATGACATCATAAATCCGGTCGGCGCCAAACGATATGCCTACCCCGGAGGTCCCTTCCATGCCAAATACCCCGGTGAGGTTGTCATAACGTCCGCCACCTCCGAGACTGCCCATACTCACGGAAGTCGGCACGACTTCAAAGATGGTTCCGGTGTAGTAACTCAGGCCTCTGGCCAGCGAAGGCGAAAACTGAAGACCGCCGGCCGACAAAGGATGATTGGATATAAAAGACCAGATTTTGTTCAGCTCGTCGATGCCTTTTGACATGACCAGGTTTTCCTGAAAACTATTCATGGAGCCTTCACCGATCCTTTTGAGGAGATCTAAAGCTTTGTCTCTTGTAAATCCAGCTTTGGTCAATTCTTCAATCACCCCATCGTTCCCGATTTTATCGAGCTTATCGAGCGCGATGGTCATGGGCACAAACAAGTCTTCACGCCCGGCCTGAAGCGCGAGCCCTTCAAGAATTTTGCGGTGGTTGTAGAGGACCTTAACAGGGATTCCCAACCGATTGAAAACTTTGAGGTAGATCAGCATCAGTTCGGCTTCATACAACAGACTGTCTGATCCAATAACATCGGCATCACACTGATAAAATTCGCGATAGCGTCCACGTTGCGGGCGGTCTGCACGCCACACCGGTTGAATCTGATACCGTTTGAAAGGAAACGAAATTAAATGTCTGTTCATGACGACAGCACGTGCCATTGGCACTGTCAGATCATACCGCAGGCCCTTCTCACAGATCAAGACGGACATCTCTGATGCGCTGAGGTTCATTCGCTGGTCCTCGCTCAGATCCTTCAGGAATTCGCCGCTGTTGAGTATGCGAAAAAGCAGTTTGTCCCCTTCGTCACCATACTTGCCTGTCAACGTGCTGAGGTTCTCCATGGCCGGTGTTTCAAGAGGCTGATACCCTGCCAGGATAAATTCTTCTTCGATGACGCGAAAAATATACTTGCGTTTTCTAGCCTGTTCAGGCAAAAAATCCCTGGTTCCTTTTGCCAGACCTGGTTTCTGTGCCATGCCTATGCGCTTTTAAATTGGCGAAGAAATCGCAGATCATTTTCAAAATAATACCGGATGTCCGGTATTTTATACAGAAGCATGGCTTGCCTTTCAATGCCCATGCCAAATGCAAATCCGCTGTAAACATCAGGATCCAGCCCACAGTTCTTCAGGACAGCGGGATCCACCATACCACACCCCAATATTTCGAGCCATCCGGTACCTTTTGTAATCCGGTGATCGGTTTCATCCTTAAGACCCCAGTAAATATCCATTTCTGCGGAAGGTTCGGTAAAAGGAAAATAAGAAGGGCGTAGCCTAATCTTGACAGAAGGACCGAACATTTCTCGTGCAAAAAATAAAAGCGTCTGCTTAAGATCCGCCATGGATACTCCCTTGTCAATATAGAGTCCTTCCACCTGGTGAAACTGACAATGAGAGCGTGCACTGATGGTCTCATTTCTGAAGACGCGACCTGGCGCCAGAATCCGGATAGGCGGCGCGTGTGTCGTCATGATCCTCGCCTGAACACTCGAAGTATGCGTCCGCAGCACGCGGTCACTCCGGCCTTGCAAGTAAAATGTGTCCTGCATGTCGCGTGCCGGGTGGTCATCAGGTGTATTCAAAGCCGTGAAATTGTGCCAATCATCCTCAATCTCTCGCTCTTCTGCTACCTGAAAACCAATTTTTTCAAAAATACCAACGATCTTATCCATGACCAGGCTGATGGGGTGCCGCGATCCAATAGTGCCGGGTGTAGCAGGAAGGCTAAGGTCAGGAATTTCAGTGGCCTTACCCACAGTATGCGCCGATGCAGCAAGCTGAAATACTTCTTCTGCTCGGTTTTTAAGCTCATTGATCTTTTGACCAAATTCCTTTTTCTCTTCGGCAGGAACCTGTTTCATTTGTTCAAAAACAGGTTTAAAAATATTCTTGCTGCCCAGGAACCTAATCCTGAAAGCTTCCAGCGCTGCTGCATCCGTAATGTTGCTGTTGTCCAATTCCGTACGGATTTCTTTGAGATCCTCTCGCCAATTCATATGCTCACTCGTTGGGCACAAAAATAAGTGTTCCTGCACAAAGACCTGATATCGCAGCACAATTAGCAGAAAGTAAGTATGAGCCGTTATTGGCAAAAATCCGGTTATTACTTGATAGTTTTGCGACCGTGAAAGTGGAATTTAATCAACCCATTGAAGACAACAGGATTCAATATTTGCTTCGATATCTTAGTTTTACCTGCTTTAGCCAATGATCCGTAGACTACAGATTCAGGATTTCTTCGTATTCTTCTTTGCAGCATTTTGCTTTGCGCTTCCGTTTTCGGTCTACGTGATCAGTGTAAGCATGTTTGGCATGGCGGCCTGTTCGATTTTTGAAGACCATGCAACAGGAATCAGACTGAACAGAAGCTGGCCTCAATCAATGAAGCGTTTGTGGGAGAATCAGGCAGGTATATATAGTATTGCTTTCTATTTACTCATTGCGTTATCCATACTGTGGTCAACAGAAAATGCATTTTGGATACATCACCTGCGGTTACTGGCTCCTATGGTAGTTATTCCATTGGTATTCGCGGTTCATGGAAGACTCAAGATCGTTCATTTAAGATGGGTGATTGGCCTTAGTATCCTTAGCATGGTCATCCAGCTGACCATTGTTCTCGTAAGATACTATGCTGACTTTGAAGTCATCAATCATAATATCCTGAAAGGCAAACCGATTCCAACACCAATCTCGCACATCAGGTTTAGTCTGATACTCGCCGGTGACCTGCTGGTACTGATCTTTTTATTTTTAGAACGACGCTGGACAAAATACAGATGGGAAGCCTGGCTTTATGCCGCCCTAATGATCTATTTTTTTATAGGACTTCATATACTCAGTGTCAAATCCGGACTGGCTGGATTTTATCTAGGGCTGATAGCGCTTGCTGTCATTTACTTATTTAGCCACAAAAAACTGCACTGGCTTTACTGGATCATGCCTTCATTGTTTGGATTGTTTTTTTTCATGGTTTTTTTAACACCAAGTCTTTACAATAAATACCTTCATTTTATCTGGCAGATGGGCGAATGGACCCGCGGAAAGTACCACTGGTATTCAGATATTGAGCGGTGGCAATCAATCAGTTTTGGCTGGGAAATTATTACGCGCCATCCTTTGTTTGGAACGGGTATAGGCGATCTCCCTGGAGCTATGGCTTCTGTTTACCAGGAAAAAATACAGTCTACGGAAGTCAAGTATCCGCATAATCAGTTTGTGTTTACATGGGCAGCGGCAGGCCTTCCAGCACTATTTAGTCTGATGATGATGATGTATCACAGCTTGTTAAAGAATTTCTTTCAACGCAATATTTTAACGGCCGCTCTTGGCGTGATGATATGGTTCAGTCTCATGGTAGAACATGGACTGGAGACGGCTGCGGGGATTGGAATTTTTCAATGGATGCTGGTTTTGCAAAATGAGCTTCGTGGATCCAAATCAGAGACTTAAGTCCAATCCAAGGGCCCACATTTATCTTTTCATTGTAGCATTGATCTACGGCGCCAACTATTCTATCGCAAAGATTGTCCTTGACCCTGGCCTGCTTGATCCGAATACTTTCATTTTTATGCGCATCGGTTCAGCGGCATTACTCTTTATCATCTTTTTTGGAATCCCATCTCCAGATGCCCTGGGTTCCTGGCGTGAATTAATATTTGCCAGTCTTACCGGTGTGGTGGCCAATCAGTTTTTATTTTTCAATGGCCTCGCGCGGACAACTCCTGTGCATGCTGCATTGATCATGATTACTACACCGCTTCTTGTGCTGGGCATTCAGTTTTACACTCAGCGCTTCCAGGTATCCTGCAGACAGTGGTTCGGCACACTGCTCGCCTTTGGCGGGACGGCGTTACTTATTGGAATCTCAGGTCACGATCAAGGAAGCAGATCATCTTCAATCGCAGGTGATCTAATGGTGTTTTCCAATGCTTGCTCATACGCAATTTACCTTACGCGATTTCCTGCATTGATCAGCAGGCACCGACCGATGGATGTACTCAGCTGGATTTTTATTATTGGTTTTATTATGAGTATTCCCTTGGGCGCCGCGCAATTCAACCAAATATCATGGCAATCCTTTGACGCGAGCAGTGTGGCTGCTTTGTTGTTCGTATTGATCTGCACAACATTTCTAACTTATCTTCTCAATGCAAAGTCTCTCGAATTAAGTGGTCCTGCACTGGTTAGTCAGTATATCTATCTTCAACCGCTGCTCGCATTGGTCATTGGGATGATTCTGGGAAAGGATCAACTGTTGTGGCAATATCTCGTGTTTGGATCGATGACTATTTTCGGTGTATATCTGGTTTCATCTGACGTTCATCACCGATAAAGAAAATTAAAATAAGAAAATGATTTTCCAATTGAATAGACATGCAAACTTTCATCATATGTGTTGACATTGAAATGACAAATAATTCAGAACGATTAGGTGTTGGTTTGATAAGGCATTGTGGTGGACCTTTGAAATATTGTTGGCCTTTTTGGCAAATCCAATCAGCGTTAATTCAACAAAGGATATAACTAAATCATTACGCTTAGATCAGACAATGAATCCAGATTCAGATTTGAGAAATAATTAATGGATAA
Source organism: Saprospiraceae bacterium (assembly GCA_046329325.1). Classification (GTDB taxonomy): domain Bacteria; phylum Bacteroidota; class Bacteroidia; order Chitinophagales; family Saprospiraceae; genus Vicinibacter. Next base: position 2,130,622 of record JAXLUU010000001.1, on the reverse strand, counting down.
AAGGCTATAACTTCCATTTCAAATCATACTTCCGGTGGTGTCAACCATTTTTTTAATTTTTTTTTTGAGTTTTTATTTCATTTTATTTCTTCATGATTCCTAAATAGTTATAAAAAGGCTCTGTTTACATTTATTATTACCTTAATATATAGCAATTTGAATGCAAAGCATTTGAGATGTATTACAAAAAGTAATAATATCAGACACCAAAACACTGATTTTGACAATCGAATGTCTGATGTTGATGAGATTATTTACTTTTACGCACTCATTATACCCCAACAGGAAATAATGAACAGAAAGACGAAGCCAAATCCAAAACTATCCGAAATCGTTCAGCAATTCGAACGTCGCGATCAACATTCTTTTCCTGCGGTCTGGGATGACAAGACCTATTTCAAATTAATTGACTTCTACACCAATCAGGGTTCCATCGAAAGAGCGCTTGAAGTAGCCAATACAGCCCTGAGCCATTATAAATTCAGAACAGACTTTTATTTGCTCAAAGCCAATCTGCTGATGGGCAAAATGCAACTCAATGAGGCCAAAGGTGTTTTGGAACAGGCGGCCAAACTAAGCCCATATGATCGTCAGGTGCAGATACTCAAATGTAAACTATTGGCACTGCAGGGACACTCCGAAGAAGCACTGATCCTGGTAGATGAGATTAAGCTAATCTTTCATAAAACCGATATTACTGATTTATTATTACTTGAAGCCTTTATCAGCGAGACCATGAAAGATTTTGAAAAAATGTTCTACACACTGAAAGAACTTCTTACCCATAATCCTGACAATGTTGAAGCATTGGAACAGATTTGGGTGAGCGTTGAATTTTCAAAGAAATACGAAGAAAGCATCAACCTTCACCTTGAGTTGATCGACCGAAATCCTTACAGTTACCTTGCCTGGTTTAATCTGGGTCACGCCTATTCCTGTCTTGGAGAATATGAAAAGGCCCTTGAAGCGCTTGAATATTCATTTATCATCAACGTTCAGTTTGAACAGGGATATCTTGATTGTGCCGAATTGGCAGTGCAAATGGGACAATTCGAAAAGGCCGTAGACATCTATACTGAAGTGTTGGCTCATTTTGGCAATGATGGTGACGTGGTAGCTTACCTCTCAGATTGTCTGATTCGCCTCGAAAGATATAAGGATGCCAAAAAGATCCTGCACAAAGCTTACAAAGCAGATCCATACAACGACGAGATTTGCTACTATCTTGGTCTGTGCTATATGCGATGCCATGAAACAGACAAGGCGATTGATTTCCTAAAGGAAGCAATTACCATTGAGGAGTATCGAGAGGAATATCATGCTTCACTGGCGGAGTGTTATTCCGAGAATGGCGAACTTCATCTTGCTGAAATACATTTTGCCAAAGCCGCAAGGACCGGTATGGAACAAAGTCAATACTGGACCCGATATATCTCCTTTCTGCTTCAAAACAGAAATTTTGAGAAAGCCTACAAGACGATCATTCGTGCAGATAAGTATTCTGTCGGCGCGGATTTGCTCTTCTGCAAGGCCGCATATCATTACCTGACTGGTCACCGGGATAATGCTTTGGAAGTACTCAAGGAAGCCATTCAGGATGATCAGACCCAACTGGAAATTTTTACCAGTCTGGCTCCCGCATCGATGGAGGATTCCGACTTTCGCGGATTCATTCGTTACTATTGTCAATCATAGTACCGATCATAAAGTGTTATAATCAAATACCACGATCATGGCTGAAATATCACTCCTTGCAGTTCTGATCTCCACTGCAACGTACATCGTTGTGTATTTCTTTGGTTTTAATATGATTGTGAAGGATCATACTTCAGGTACCAGCAACCTTGGTGCACAGCAACTGCTAGTGGTATTACCCCTGGCATTCCTGTTTAGTTTTTTCGTCGCGTTATTTATGCTGATGACAGAGCGAATGGGAATGGCAGACGGTATTAAGTCCGGATTTATGCTCACACTGTCTATGTTTTGTTTTCCAGCTATTATTCTTTACCGTACACAGGGCCGCGATTGGTTTTATATTCTTCGTGTATGTGGGTTTTTTCTGCTTTGTCATACCCTTTGCGGAGCAATAATCGGTTTGATTAGCGCCTGATAAACAATACACCTTTCGACGGGTTATTTTAGCATATCTCTTTAACTATTTTCCCTATGGAATTTCTGAGTCGGTATTTGGACATCGTGATCAATTCCTATAAATCATACACTCATTACCTCATTCACGAAGTGCTTCATCCCGGATGGCATAACTACTTTTACTGGCTGCTGGGACTTTCGTTGGCTGTATGGATCCTTGAAATGGCTTTTCCCTGGAGAAGTCGTCAGGGAAAGCTGAGAAAAGACTTTTTTCTCGATGCATTCTACATGTTCTTTAATTTCTTTCTGCTTTCGCTGATTGGTTATTCCGCTATTTCCAACGTTGGCGTACAGCTTTTTAATGATTTTCTGGGACTTTTTGGCATTCGGAACATCATCGCTATTGAAATTCAGCAATGGCAGGTTGTCATGCAGTACCTTCTGATGTTTGTATTTGCTGATTTTATACAATGGAATATCCATCGTCTGCTGCACCGCAGCCCTTGGCTTTGGGAGTTTCACAAACTGCACCATTCGGTTGAGGAAATGGGATTTGCGGCGCATTTACGCTTCCATTGGATGGAGACCATTGTCTATAAAAGTATTCAGTACATTCCCCTTGCCATGATCGGATTCGGTATTCAGGACTTTTTTATCATTCACATCATTGCAGTGGCCATTGGACATCTTAACCATGCAAATCTTGGTTGGGATTACGGAACGCTCAAGTATATTGTAAATAATCCCGTAATGCACCTCTGGCATCATGCCAAAAGTCAGCCTAAAGGCAGTTATGGGGTTAATTTTGGACTCAGCCTGAGTATCTGGGATTACTTGTTTGGCACCGCGTATGTACCCTCAAAAGTCGATCCCTATGAAGTGTTGGGATTTGAGGATATCGCGTATTATCCCAAAGATTTTGTTCACCAGGAGCTTCACGGCCTTTCCTCAAAATAAAAGAGGTTAAAATATTGATCAACTCCTGTCCATCTAACGCACAATCTCACTGCCCTGATCGATTTTGATCTGTGATCATAATTCATAATGTCGTTAAACTCTTCGGATTTATCACGCAGACAACGATGAATGCTGTTTACAAAGAATAAAATCAATTGTTTCAGGAATTTTATAACGCCAAATAATACTTTTGCCCCGTGGCGGATGCACATGTGCTTAAGGAGAAGTACAGCGGCGATCCTGCCGCCGGTAATCTGATTTCCAGAATACAAAGGAGTACCGGACCCGCAAGATTGCTCATCAAGGGCCTGGCAGGCTCAAGGGATAGCTTTTTGCTTTTTTCAAGCTTCAAAATTTCACCGGGCAGCATGGTTGTCCTGGCCAATGACCGGGAAGAGGCCGCTTATCTTCAGAGTGACCTGCAGCACTTTTTAGGTCATCATCAGATGGGATTTTTCCCTGACTCATTCAAACGGCCAGCCCAATTTGAATCCCTTAACAGTTTTCAGGTCCAACAAAGGCTGGAATGTATGGACATGATCAGCAAAGGCGAAAAATTTTTATTGATCACCTATCCGGAGGCCTTGTTTGAAAAAGTTGTAGCACCAGCCGATCTGGAAGATGCGCGGATTACAATCGCCAAAGGTGATTTACTGGATGTTGATGAATTGATTGAAAAACTCATCCATTACGGATTTGAGCGGGTTGATTTTGTATACGAGCCCGGTCAATTTTCAATTCGCGGAGGGATCATCGACCTTTTTTCATTTTCTTCAGATGAGCCATACCGCATCGAGCTTCTGGATATTGTCATTGAGAGTATCCGGACTTTCGACACGTCTACGCAACTGAGTACCCACAATATTGGGAGGTTCACGATTATTCCCAATGTCAATGCAGAAGTGACCTATCACGATAAAAAATCACTTCTTGAAGTAATACCTCAGAATACTGTGGTGTGGATCCGCGATATCGCAACAACACTTGAAAGGCTGGACAATTGTCTATTACAGGCGGAGCGATTTGGCGAAAAAATGATCCATTACGACGAAGAAGACCGCGTTGAATTCATCGGTCAGCGCGCTTTTGTACTTCCGCGGGATATCATCATACAGCTGCAGGATTTTCACCAGGTTTATTTTGATGTCAGACCACAGATCGTCGATAAAATTGAAGAAATCACCTTGCGCACGCGCGCGCAGCCCAGCATCAATAAGAATTTCAATTTGCTGATTGAAGAACTGGGCAAACTCAGGGATCAGCAATATCTTACGCTGATATGTTCGGACAGCAAGGCTCAGATCGAGCGTTTTTACAACATTTTTGAGGATCTTAAGGCTGGCGATATTTTTATTCCGCAGTATTTTACGATACGCGAAGGGTTTATTGATGATGACCTTAAGATCGCATGTTTTACGGATCATCAGATTTTCTCAAGACACCATGGATTAAAGTTCAGCAATAAACTGAATTCAGAAAAAGCAAGTCAGCTCAAATTGCTTCGCGAACTTCATCCGGGAGATTATGTCACACATCTGGATCACGGGGTGGGAAGATTCGCCGGTCTGGAAAAACTTAATATCAACGGGCAGTTACAGGAAGCAGTGCGTCTGATTTACAAAGGCAATGATATTCTTTATGTCAGCATACATTCTTTGCATAAAATATCAAAATATGTCGGCCAGGAAGGCACAGAACCGACACTGCATAAACTAGGTTCCGAACAGTGGAAAGCACTCAAGCAGCGGACGAAGCAGCGCGTCAAGGATATCGCTCGCGAACTCATCGCGCTGTACGCGCGAAGAAAAGCATCAAAGGGATTTGCATTTTCTCCGGACAATTATATGCAGGCAGAGCTTGAAGCGTCTTTTATTTATGAAGACACGCCTGATCAGATCAAAGTGACACAAGAAGTCAAGTACGACATGGAACAGGGTTACCCGATGGACAGGCTAATCTGCGGTGATGTGGGTTTTGGAAAAACCGAAATCGCGATTCGCGCTGCATTTAAGAGTGTCCTGGATGGTAAGCAGGTGGCGATTCTTGTACCAACAACGATTCTGGCACTTCAGCATTACAAGACGTTCCGCGATCGCTTTAAAGAGTTTCCAGTTACTATCGATTACCTGTCCAGATTCCGTACAACACGCGAAAAAACACAGATTCTGAAAGATACCAAATCCGGAAAAATTGATATTCTCATCGGCACCCACAGCCTGTTAAACAAGAAGACAGATTTCAAAGACCTCGGACTTTTGATTATCGACGAAGAACAAAAATTTGGCGTTGCTGCCAAGGAAAAATTACGCGAATTGAAAGTCAACGTAGATACCCTGACACTGACTGCCACGCCCATTCCAAGAACGCTGCAGTTTTCGCTGATGTCAGCAAGAGATCTTAGCGTTATCCAGACTGCGCCGCCGAACCGGCAGCCCATCTATACCGAACGGCGAGTCTTCAACGATGAACTCATCAAGGAAGCCATCATGAATGAAGTGTATCGTGGAGGCCAGGTTTTTTTTGTGCATAACCGCGTTGCGAACCTGGGTGATATCGCCGCGATGATTCATAAGTTGTGTCCGAATGTCGACATCGGTGTTGCCCACGGACAGATGGATGCCGAAAAACTCGAAAAGGTTCTTGTTGATTTTATTGATTTCAAGTACGACGTGCTGGTTTGCACCAATATCATTGAGACCGGCCTAGATATCCCAAACGCGAACACTATCATTATCAACAATGCGCATCAATTCGGGCTCAGCGACCTGCATCAGCTTCGCGGAAGGGTTGGACGCTCTAATCGCAAAGCTTACTGTTATTTGTTTGCTCCGCCATCCTCCACGCTCACCATGGAAGCGCGAAAAAGACTCAAGACACTGGAAGAATTTTCTGATCTGGGCAGCGGATTTGCGATTGCAATGAAAGACCTGGATATTCGCGGAGCTGGCAATTTACTGGGCGGCGAACAATCCGGCTTTATTACCGACATGGGCTATGAAGCATACCAGCGAATCCTGGAAGAAGCAGTCGCCGAACTCAAGGAATCGGATTTCAGTGAGACATTCAGTGATCAAAAACAAGAGAACGTACAGTATGTAAGAGATACAACATTGGATACCGATACCGAGATGTTTATACCTGATGGCTATGTCAGTCAGATACAGGAGCGCTTGAACCTCTACCAACAACTGGATAAAATAGAGTCTGAGGAAGGTATCGTTTCTTTCTCGAGCAAACTTGAGGATCGATTCGGCCCTTTGCCTCCGCAAGTAGAAGAATTATTCGACGGATTGCGGCTGCGATGGTTAACCCGCGAGATGGGCTTTGAACGAATTCAGCTAAAAAAGAAAAAGCTTCAGGCTGTATTTATCAGCAATCCTGGTTCAAGATATTTCGATTCACCATACTTTCAATCGTTGACCCGACATATTGCTGAGTCCGGTCACGCTCATCTGTTCACCCTCAAGCAGAGTGGAACGCATCTCATGCTAATCCGCGAACAAGTTCGCAATATCCGCGAGGCCAAAACCTTGCTTCAACAGGTGGATGATGCCATCCGTCTTGATCTAAAATAAGACCATACGATCCTTTATCTTCCTGTTTATCAGGTCGTTCTGCGGGTTGATCTTGAACAATAAGCTGCCTGCATTGTTTTTGGAATTCAATTGACTGATATGGAAACAGGAACACAACAGGCGCCACAGATACTCATCTATACCGAACAGACTCCAAATCCGGAGTCGCTTAAATTTGTGTGCAACAGAATGTTGTACCAGGGTATTGCAGAATTTAAAGACGTGGAAAGCGCAAGAGAATGGTCAGGTTTGGCAGAAGCTTTATTCGGACAGGAAAGTGTCCGGGGTGTTTACATCTCCAATAATTTCGTTACGATTACCAAAAAACCAGAATACGAATGGCACGAACTGATGGTGCCATTAAAAGACTTTGTAAAGCAATATCTGAGTTCAGGGAGTGAAATAATTAAAGACGGTTATCAGGATTTTATACAACAAAATCATGGCGCAGCCATTGAAGATCAATATGCCGGCGAAGAGCTGGAGCTTGTCCGCAGAATTCGGGAAATCATAGATCACTATGTTCGTCCGGCTGTAGAAATGGATGGCGGGAACATTGAATTTAAATCCTATCATGAGGGCATCGTTACGGTTATAATGCAGGGTTCCTGCAGCGGTTGCCCCTCTTCTACTGTAACCCTCAAATCAGGAATTGAAGGGTTGATGAAACGCATGATACCATCCGTCAAAGAGGTTGTAGCCGAGGCCATGTAATCCGTTTGGCTTTCTGATCCATTGGGGAATACCGGGCAGACGCTGCCATGTGCAGTTTGTTATAAAAACGATGTAAATTCATTTTCAGATGTGTTTCCACTCTTTGGTATCAATGACCGATAAACAGCTTGCCAAACATTTTAGGGTAACACTTGAGAATATACAAGAGCTTGCGCCACAGTTCTATGTCAACGCTTTCAACTTTCCTACGACGCCCGTAATTACAAACATCAAGCGCAACACACTCCAGCATTTCAGATGGGGCCTGATCCCACATTGGGCCAAGAATGACGAAATTAAGAAATACACCCTCAATGCAAAAATAGAAACACTCAACGACAAACCGTCATTCAGAGATGCTGCACGCCAACACTGTCTGATACCATCGAATGGTTTCTACGAATGGCAATGGTTGGATCCTAAAGGCGTACATAAGAAAAAGTTTCTGGTCAAAGTGAAGGGGCAAGAAGTATTTGCCTTCGCAGGCATATGGTCCCGGTGGATCAACCCCCAGTCTGGAGAGTTGATCTTCACTTATGCATTACTGACCACAGAAGCCAACGAACTCATGTCAGTGATTCACAATTCCAAAAAGCGCATGCCGGTGATTGTTCGTCCCGACGAATACGACAAATGGCTTGACAATGAGGAGATTAACCTGGATGGCAATACTCTTGAAGCCGAAGAGACCAGCTGAGACTGACATCCTGTAGGTGAAAAATTAGTATTTTTACGATTTAAATAAATACATATGTCCGATCAACAAAAAAATCAAAATGAAATCAACATTGAGCTGACCGAAGATGTAGCGGAAGGCGTATACTCCAATCTTGCCATCATTTCACATTCTCATTCCGAATTTGTTGTCGATTTTATCAGGCTCATGCCCAATGTACCCAAGGCCAAAGTCAAATCGAGGATTGTACTTACTCCACAACATGCCAAGCGTTTGCTCAAAGCGTTGTCGGATAACATCACCCGGTATGAAAATCAGTTTGGAACAATCCAGGATCCTGAACCTCAACAGTTTCCTCCAATGAGTTTTAATACACCGGTCGCGCAAGCCTGATTCTTGTTTTTGAAATAAATATCATGAATAAAATACTTTCATTAATCATACTTTTTTGCGGAATTGCATTCAATTCAATTTCTGCACAGAACGAATTACTCACCGCAGAGACCTTGTGGAAGCTTGGACGTGTCAATCTGGAAGATGTCAGCCCCGATGGCAAATGGACGGTCTTCTCCGTTGTAAATTATAATATTGCGGACAATAAAAGCAATATCAATTTATATCTTGTTGCGACAGATGGCAGCATTGCGCCAAGAAAACTGACCAACTACGATGGCGCCGAAAACAACGCCCGATTCAGACCTGATGGACAGAAGATCAATTTTCTGATGAACGGATTACTGTATGAAATGAATGTGGATGGCAGCGATCAAAACAAAATATCAGAAATTGAAATGAATGGTTTTACATGGTCTCCCAAAGGTGACCGAATTATTTTTCTGCAGGATGTCAAACATCGTCCAACAACGGCAGAAGTTTACCCTGATTTGCCGAAAGCCAATGCAAGACTATATTCTGATCTCATGTACCGGCACTGGAAATCTTTTGACGACGGTTATGACAGTAATGTATTTATGGTCAGTTATAAAGACGGACAACTGACAGGTGCACCCGTCAACATCGTTAATCAGGCTTATGAAGCGCCGACCGAACCGAATGACGGTATTGAACAGGTGAGCGTCAGCAACAACGGAAGGTATATTGCCTACTCCATAAAGAAATCTCAGGGTAAGGAGTACGCTCTCTCTACGAACAGCGACATTATGTTGTATGATATTGAGACCGGAAAGACAAAGAACGTCAGTGAGTTTAATGGTGGATATGACAAATCTCCAGTATTTTCTCCGGATGGATCTAAGTTAATTTTTAATTCCATGCTGACTGCAGGTTATGAAGCAGATAAAAATCGACTGACGATGTATGATCTGATCAGCGGAACGATTAAAGATCTTGGCAAGGATTATGATAATGACATGAATGAGGCAGCATGGTCATACGATGGAAAAAGCATTTATTTTACCAGTGCGGTTAACGGATGTGTTCAGTTGATGAATATGGATGCAGTCTCGATGAAAATCAAACAAGTGACCAACGGCATACATGATATTACTGCATTCAGACCATCTCAAACATCATTGATTGCCACTAAAATATCAATGACACAACCCGCCGAAATCTATCGCATAGACCCAACCACCGGAAGTTTTATGGCATTAAGCCATATCAATCAGAAAATCTGGGATAAGATCAAGCCTGCAAGCGTCAAATCCAAATGGGTCAGGACTACAGATAACAAGCAGATGCTTGTATGGACAATTTATCCTCCGGATTTTGATCCTTCCAAAAAATATCCTACACTACTCTACTGCCAAGGCGGACCTCAGTCAACAGTAAGCCAGTTCTTTTCCTATAGATGGAATTTTTCTTTGATGGCAGCCAAGGGGTATATCGTGGTAGCACCATGTCGTAGAGGGATGCCTGGCTTCGGCCAGGAATGGAATCTTCAGATCAGCAAAGACTGGGGAGGGCAATGCATGAAAGATTATCTTTCTGCAATTGATGATGCTACGCGTGAGAGCTATGTCGATAAAGACCGGCTTGGTGCAGTTGGTGCAAGCTTTGGCGGTTATTCTGTCTATTATCTGGCCGGCAATCACAATAAAAGATTTAAGTGTTTTATAGCGCATTGCGGAATGTTTAATATGGAATCCTGGTACGGCACAACTGAAGAAATGTGGTTTGCCAATTATGATATCGGAGGAGCATACTGGGACAAACGTTATATGAAAGCCTATGAAAAATTTTCCCCTCACAAATTCGTCGACAACTGGGATACGCCAATTCTGATCCTGCACGGCGAGAAAGATTACCGTGTACCACTCAGTGAAGGGCTTCAGGCTTACCAGGCTGCGCAACTCAAGGGAGTACCGAGCCGTATGGTGCTTTTTCCCGAAGAAGGGCATTGGATCATGACGCCGCAAAACAGCTTACTCTGGCAACGAGAATTCTATGGTTGGCTTGACAAATGGCTAAAGAAGTAGACAAATCAAATCCTGTAGAAAACGCACTGCACTTTCAAAAAGATGACAGTGGCAATACACTAAGTCCGGTGCTGGGTGCTGATCGCAGAAATTTTCTGATTGATATCGATGGCACCATCTGCGATGATGTACCGAATGAAGAACCTGAACGTATGACTACTGTTTTGCCTTTTGAAGGCGCTCAGGAATTCGTCAACGGTATTTACGATCAGGGACACGTCGTAACTTTTTTTACCAGCCGAACAGAAGATCTGCGCGTGATCACGGAAGAATGGCTGCAAAAACACGGATTCCGCTATCATGGCATGTTAATGGGCAAACCGAGAGGCGGAAACTATCATTGGATAGACAATCATATCGTGCGCGCAACGAGATTTTACGGAAAATTCAGTGCGCTTGTACCGACATCTGAAATGACTGAAAAATTTGAGGAATAATCCCAGACGATGAAGGTCAAAAAAAAGTACTATGTTGTTTGGCAGGGACACACACCAGGAATATATGAAACCTGGGACAAGTGTCTTCTTCAGGTTAAAGCTTATCCGAATGCCAAATACAAATCCTTCGAGTCGAAAGAAGAAGCCAACAATGCTTTTTTACAGGGTTACGGTAGCAGTGCGATACCCATTTCACGTAGCAAAAAAAACAATGTTGGAGAATCCTGGAAGAAGTATGTTCCTCATGGCAGCGTCGCGGTTGACGCAGCCTGCGAAGGCAATCCTGGCAATATGGAATACCGTGGCGTCGATCCATACAGCGGCGAACTTCTTTTTCATGTAGGACCTTATCGCAATGGCACCAATAACATTGGTGAATTTCTGGCCATTGTTCATGCCTTGGCATTTCTGAAAAAAAAGGGGCAGCACCAGGTTCCAATATACTCTGATTCGGCTACCGCCATCAGTTGGGTGCGAAGAAAAAAAGCCAACACCAAACTTAATTTCGACCGAAGCAATGAAGCAATATTAGAGATGATTACAAGGGCCACACAATGGTTGAATGAAAATACGTATTCCAATCCAGTGTTGAAGTGGGATACGGAGAAATGGGGAGAAATACCTGCAGACTTTGGCAGAAAATAAATTATTATGAGTCAGGGATCCAACCGATTTTTTTCGCTGGCTTATAAAAATGCCGTCTTTTACATTATACTGATTCTACTCAGTTCACTATTAATCGGCTATTTTATCTATCGACAAAGTACCAACATTATTCTCGAATCATCTGAGCAAAATGCAATTCACATCATCGAAGTCCTTGATGTCAAGCTCCAAAGTTATTTTGACAACGTCAAGAAAGATGTGCTCTTTATTTCGAGAAGTCCTTATCTCAAAGATTATGTTCAGGCCATTGGAACATCCAGAGAAGAAGGAAAAAGATTGAACCTAACCGCAGATTACGTAAGCTTCCTGTCGTCAAAACCTGATTACGCCCAGATCCGATTTATTGGCATACAGCATAATGGTAAAGAAGTCATTCGCGTTGACAGGATGAACAACAATGTCATGGTCATCAGTCCACAGGAGTTGCAGGAGAAAGGTAATACCAGTTATTTTAAAGAGACCATGATTTCGCCTGAAGATTCGGTGAGCTTCTCAATCATAGATCTCAACAAGGAACATGGCAAAATCAGTCATCCGGTGATGCCGACCATTCGTGTATCCTGCCCTATTTGGATTAACGGGGCTGTCATCGGCATCGCGGTGATCAACACCAATCTGATCAGCCTGTTCAGAGAACTGCATTCTTCGATCAGTAACGACTATGATTTATACCTTTTCAATCAGGCCGGTCAATGCATGATTCATCCGGACTCCAACAAGTCTTTTGCCTTTGAATATGGAAAAGAACATTCCTTCTTTACAGAAAACGGCATTGATCCAATGGTTATCAATCCTGGCACCAATCACCTGAATGCTGGTGATAACCATTTTTATATCAAAAAGATAAAATATCCGAAGCGTGATTTTGGAGTATTCATCGCATTGCGGAGTTATCAGAACAAATTGTTGGCGACCTTCTACAAATGGCGCTGGTCTATCCTTGGAATTACATTGATGATCTCCGCGCTGATGATGTTGCTGGCACTCTGGTGGCTTCGTCAGCAATCACGAAGCATGGAAGATATTGTTGATGCGATCATCCGATTCGAACAGGATCTTGAGACCAAAAGCCTTCCTGTCAGTCGTAATGATGAAATCGGAATTATTGCGCGCACCTTCGGAAGCATGGCCTCCACCATTAAAAAAAATATCAACAGTCTGGCTATTGCCAAGAAGGAAGCCGAGCAGGCAAACACGCAAAAGGAGGAATTTCTGCAGAATATGAGTCATGAAATCCGAAATCCACTGCACACAATTCTGGGAATGTCAAGAATGCTTCAGGATAATACGCCGAGGCCCGACCAACAACCAATTATCGAAAGCCTTAAATTCAGCTCACAGACATTGCTGGCACTGGTTAATGATATTCTGGATTTTTCGAAACTTAAGGAAGGAAAAATTTCACTCGCTAACAAGACTGCCCAGATTGGCGAACTATTGGATAATATTATCAAGAGTTATTCTTATGATGCACTCACTCGCAGAATTACAATCAAACCAGAAATCGATCCAGAATTGTACCGGTTACAGGTAGTCATAGACACTTTGAGATTTAGCCAGGTCATGAATAATCTGTTGAGCAATGCCATAAAATTTTCACCCGCAGCCAGTGAAGTCAGGGTCGTTGCGGAGATCCTACATTCTGATGAACATCAATGCGCAATCAAATTTTCGGTACTGGATCAGGGTCCAGGAATTCCTGCTGATAAACTGGATCTTGTAATGCAGCGATTTCAGCAATTGCATGAACCGAACAAGGATCAAATCGGCACCGGTCTTGGATTACCCATTGTCGTTCAGATTCTTCAGTTATTCCAGTCTGGATTACAATTTGCACCCGTTTCTCCCAATGGTTCAGATTTCTTCTTCGAACTTAAGCTGCCGGTCTTGCAAAACAAGATTGAAACAATGATCAGAAAAGATTCCGTAGAACAATGGGAGAATATTCTAATTGTTGATGACGACCCGCAAATCACCATGTTATATGAACACTTTTTTACTGATCAAAAAATTAGTCATAAAGTTATTCAGGATATTGCCGATTTGAGCGATTTGGATACATTACAATTTGATGCCCTGATTACCGACAATTATCTGGGACAGAACAGTGTCCTGAAATATATCCCTGTACTAAAAAAAGTCACAAGTTCAGAAGCACCGAAGGTTCTGCTCACCGGTGATCATAATCTTATCCCATTGCTCATCGGCAGCGATGGATATTTTGATTGCATTCTACAAAAACCCGTACAGACCGATGAACTTCTTCAGGTTCTTTCGAAAGTACGTCACTGGAAAAAGGGTCCTCTGCCCAGACTCCAAAGTCTATATCACGATTATGATTTTGACAGAAGTAAGATTCGCAATGCACTCCATCTGCTCATCAGCGAGTGGAAAATTTCTTCCGAACGACTTCGAAAAGCCATCATAGAGCATAACAACGAGGATAAAGATGCCATCGTTCACAAATTAGCCAACTCGTTGAGAAGATTTCAACTGGATTTTCTTGAAAAAGAATGGAAAAATTCAGATATTAGTGTATCAAGCAATGATGAATCAGCTATACTGCAATCCCTGACCCATTTTGATCATTGTATTGAATATATTTCCTTCCAGGAGGTAATATGGAATGCCTGAACCAATTTTAGCAGAACCAACACCCAATTAAAGTGTTACTATTATCCTGTTATTTCAATCGAACAACAGGCCTGATAAATTTCAGCTTAATTGTTTAATTTCCAAATAATAATCTGAATTTATTAGAATATTATCGAAAAAACAAAACAAAAAACGATTTGCAACAGAATAGTCTCAGAATTAAGGATACCATACCTCAAGATCTTTTAGGAGGAATTGCTGTATTTCTTGTAGCACTGCCATTATGTCTCGGCATCGCCCTGGCGAGTGGAGCACCACTTTTTAGCGGAATCATCGCCGGCATTGTTGGTGGCATCGTGATCGGATTTTTTAGCCAATCACCCTTAAGTGTGAGCGGACCTGCGGCAGGTCTGAGCACCATCGTTCTTTCTTCGATTCAGCAACTGGGCGAGTTCAGTACATTCTTAATGAGCGTGATGTTGGCGGGAATTTTTCAAATTATTTTTGGCGTCCTTCGATTAGGAAGGATAGCAGATTATATTCCTTCTGCTGTCATCAGGGGTATGCTTGCCGCGATTGGACTGACTTTGATTCTCAAGCAACTTCCTCATGCCGTAGGTTATGATAAAGATTATGAAGGAGATGAATCATTTCTCCAGGATGACGGTCACAATACATTGTCTGAATTATTTTACAGTACGATTGGGCCACTATCATTCAGCGCAATCTTTATCTGTCTGGCATCGATAGCCATATTGGTAATCTTTCAAAGCAATTTTATTAAATCTAACCGCTACCTGAAATTTGTTCCCGGTCCTTTGGTTGTGGTTGTATTTGGAATTGTGGCCAATCTAATGTTATCATATTTCATTGGGATCGAAGCTGGTCTTTCGGAAGATCATCTCGTAAAGATTCCAGTGAGTGCAGATTTTACCTCATTTCTAAATCAGTTCAGCCTACCTGATTTTAATGCCATCTCTTCAATTGCAGTTTGGCAAATTGCGATTACCCTGGCATTGGTTGCTTCGATTGAAAGCCTGCTCAGTTTGGAAGCAGTGGATAAACTGGATGCCTATAAAAGGGTATCCCCGACGAACCGTGAACTCATCGCCCAGGGATTAGGAAATCTGACTTCAGGATTTATTGGCGGTTTGCCGGTTACTTCTGTGATCGTTAGAAGTTCCGCCAATGTCAATTCAGGAGCAGTAAACAAGACTTCGACTATCGCACACGGAATCTATCTGTTACTGGCCGTTATGTTTATCCCGGCGGTGATTAACCGCATTCCATTATCGTGTCTGGCTGCCATTCTTCTATATACAGGATACAAGCTTGCACACCCTTCTGTATTTCGTAATAAATGGATTAAAGGCAAAGCACACTTTTTTCCCTTTGTTGCGACCATTGTGGCGATACTGTTTAGTAATCTGCTGGTAGGAATATTAATCGGATTGCTATTTGGATTGTACTTTATCGTCAACGAAAATTACAAAAAGGCACTATACGTCACGAGAGATGGAAGTCATTATTATATCAAATCAAACAAAGACCTGTCTTTTATCAATAAGTCTTTACTCAAACAAACACTCTTTGATATTGAGGATGGATCCGATGTGATCATTGATTTTGCTGAATCCAAATTCATCGATCTGGACAATGATGAGATTATTCAGGACTTTATCGAGAATTCAAAATATAGAAATATTACTGTAGAATTGCGTAAGGCAAAAAATTAGACGACCATGAAGGAATATGAAAAACTATTGATTCAAAATAAGGCCTGGGCCAGCCAACAGGCTGATGCCGACCCAGGATATTTTCAGCGTCTGGTCGATGTGCAGACGCCAAAGTATTTATGGATAGGTTGTTCCGATAGTCGCGTACCACCCGATAAGATCACGCAAACCCAGCCAGGGGAAATATTTATCCATCGTAACATTGCAAATCTTGTTGTGCATACAGACCTAAACCTTCTAAGTGTGCTTCAATATGCAGTTGAGGTTTTAAAGGTAGAACATATCATTGTATGTGGTCATTACGGTTGTGGTGGCGTGAAGGCCGCCATGTCCAATAAGGATCTGGGAATTATCAACAAGTGGCTACGCAATATCAAGGATGTGTATCGCTACCACCAGGATGAAATTGATGTCTTACCCAATGAAGACGACCGACTCAACCGTCTCATCGAATTGAATATCTCCGAGCAAATCATGAACCTCGCCAAGACTTCGATCGTCCAACGGGCATGGAAAGATAGAAAGGCCCCTTATCTGCACGGATGGGTATACAGCCTCAGCAACGGAATCATTCTGCCGATCTGCGAGATCAAGCCTGGCGACAGACTGGATCACGCCATTTATGAGTATGATTTGAATGAAGACTGATTAAAAAAATAATATTGCATTTGGCCTTATAATTTTTTAGAGACAAAATTATCGCTGAAGCTGCACGGTTAATTTTTTTCCATCATTTGCATCAGCATAATTATCATAATTTTTCGTATTGGTGTCTGACTTTCTTGTTGGGCCGTTGCAATATCTGCTTTCATTATTGCTTTAGACTGATACTAATTGCAGGAAGTGCTTTGATCCAAAGGTGCTTATAATATTACACCAAATACAAAGCAATCAACTAGAATTGTTTTTACTTATGTAGTGATGCCCACAACATATATCATTATCGTATTGCTATAGGCTATGGAGGTACGGAATTAATTTAGCAGCATCAATGTATTATGATAAAAATCCCCGTAGAGGCAAAATAATAACTTACAATAATCTATACCGGCAGCATTGTTTCAAACCTAAATTGCTGTGTTGTCTCTGAATTAAAATTAAGAATAGGGTATTATTTATTCGCAAGATACTGCAAAAGTTCCTTTTTGTACTTCATGCTGATTGGCAACCTGTGGTCTTTGATCCTCACTTCTTCTGTTGTAGCCGACTCGATCTTTTCCAGGTTGACAATATAGGATCGGTGTATCTTCATAAAATTGGGAGGCAGTCTCGATTCTGTCTCCTTCAAGGTACTCAGATTCATGATTGTCCGCTCGGTAGTGACAAATGCGACATAATTTTCTTCGGCACGGATAAACAAAAGATTACCATAAGTCACTTTTGTAAACTTATTGCCGTCCTTAACATAAAAGCTCTCTTCGTTGGCGGGAACCATTGAATTGGACTCATTGCCGCCTTGAGATACCCTCTCAATGGCTTTACCAAATCTATCAAAATTGAGTGGTTTGACCAGAAAGTCATAGATCTCATCATATTCGAATGCCGTGACAGCAAAATCTTTTTCCGCAGTAATCATAATAATGGGGATCTTCTGAGAGTTTATCTCAAGAATTGCGTGCCCGGTCATATCAGGCAGGTGATAGTCCAGTAATAATACGTCAAATTTTTGACTGGCCAGGAGCTGCAAGCCGTCCCGACCTGTGCCGGCGGTCAGGCAATAGTCGATCTGAGGCATTTTGGAGCAGAAATGCCTAACGAGGTCACATATCATGGGATCGTCATCGATTACCAGACACTTCATTTTCATACACCAAAATTAATCAATGGTTCTACAACCGAATAATAATTCATTGTTCTTGCGTCTTCTGTATCAATGACACGCTTCATTTGGTTAAATAAACATTAAAAAAAATAACTATTATATTGATTAATTGTTATTTATAAATATTCATAATTATAATATATAATAAAACTACTATCAACAATAGTATTCCTATTATTTTTGCAATTAAAACTAACAAAAACCTTGGATACTACGCCTTACACACCGGTCAAACGGTTTTGGAAGCTCCTTGAAAATGATAAAAAAGATATCCGTGACATCTACTTCTACTCGGTCTTTAAGGGTCTCATTAATCTTTCACTACCACTTGGCATACAGGCCATCATCAACTTTATCCAGGGTGCCAGGATCAGTGCTTCCTGGATTGTCCTCATTCTTATTGTTGTGATTGGTGTCCTACTCAACGGCATACTCCAAATCTATCAACTGCGAATAACCGAGAACCTGCAACAAAAAATATTTTCCAGGGCAGCCATAACGTTTGCTTTCAGGATTCCAAAGATCAGGTCTGAAGAGCTTTATCCGCATTATCCGCCCGAACTCATGAACAGATTCTTCGATATCGTACCCATTCAGAAAGGCCTCCCCAAAATACTTATTGATCTATCCACTGCCATTCTGCAAATTCTTTTTGGTCTGATACTGCTTTCGTTTTATCATCCCTTTTTTATCATCTTCAGTCTAATTCTGGTTCTTCTGCTTGCTGCGATTATTTTTCTGACAGCAGGCAAAGGCCTCCAGACCAGTCTCCTCGAATCCAAAATGAAATATAAACTGGCATACTGGTTGGAAGAATTAGCACGCAACTATGGCACCTTTAAGCTGGCAGGCAAATCTGATCTGCACCTTCGCAAGACAGATGATCATATCAGTGAATATGCGCATGCACGAGACTTGCACTTCAAAGTGCTGTTAAAGCAGTTTAATTACATGATCAGCTTTAAGGTATTAATTACCATCGGACTGTTGCTCATCGGAGGGATGCTGGTGATGAATCAGCAAATGAACATCGGTCAATTTATCGCTGCCGAAATCATCATATTGCTGGTCATTGATTCAATAGAAAAAATAATACTTAATCTTGAAAACTTATACGATGTGCTGACTTCCCTTGAAAAAATTGGACAAATCAGCGATCTCAAACTGGAATCTCCCGGCACGGTCATCATGAAACATGATCTACCAATGAAGCTTCAACTTGAAAATCTGACCTTTACTTATCCGGGATCCAGGGAGCCTTCACTAAAAGAAATCAATCTGGTTATTGACCCTGGCGAAAGAATCGTCATTACCGGTAAAGAGGGCTCGGGCAAATCTACGTTGATGCGATTGATAGCCGGCCTGTATACGCCTCAAAATGGTCACATCAGCTACAACGGATTTCCAGCATCCAATTTGGAGTTTGATTCGTTACGGTCCTGCATCGGCGACGCTCTGATGATCGAACAAATATTTCATGGTTCAATTTTGGACAACATTACACTGGACCGAAGCGGTATTGATTTTGCAGAGGTACACGCCTTAGCTGAAGCTACCGGCTTGGCCGAATTTGTCAGAAACCTCCCACATGGATACAATACGATTCTGGATCCACAGGGCCAAAAGCTTCCATCTGGAATTATTTCCAAGATCATCCTGCTCAGAAGCCTTGCAGGCAAACCGTCATTATTGCTCATCGAATCAATCTTTGACCAATGGTCGTCCGCTGAAAAAGACAGAATTCTCAATTTTGTATTTTCTAAGCAGTTTAATCATACTGTCATGATGTTATCTGATGACCCTGTTGTAAAAAAATACGCCAATCGGATAGTTAATTTATCAGACGGAAAAATTGTAAAGGACGAAAGAACACTTCATCAATAAAAAGAATTACCCGACATGTTAAATATTTCTCCGGTAAATCAAAACTATGAAAGTCTGACCCGCAAGTACGATGGTATACGGCAGATTGAAGCCAAATCCACAAGTCCATTATTCAAAAGATTTCTTCTCATGGTGAGCATGATTCTGCTGGCACTTTTGTTTTTTCCCTGGACTCAGAATATACGCTCCAATGGTATGGTAACAACACTTTACCCGGGACAAAGGCCACAGAAACTTCAATCTGTCATTGCAGGCAGAATCGAAAAATGGTACATCAAAGAAGGAGATAAAGTCCGAAAGGGCGACACCATTCTGAGGATATCCGAAGTTAAAGAAGATTATTTTGATCCACAGCTGCTTCAAAGAACTGCAGATCAGTTAAACGCTAAACAATCTGCAGTTGGAGCTTACGAACGCAAAGTGACTGCGCTCGATAATCAAATCGGCGCATTACTCAAATCAGGACAGTTGAGGCTTCAGCAGGCGAACAACCGATTGCGTCAGTCTATGCTACGGGTGACCACGGACAGTATCGATATGAAGGCACAGGAAGCTGCATTCCAGGTGGCTGCAGAACAATACGCGAGGATGGAACAACTTCATAAAGAAGGACTAAGAAGCCTCACTGACCTGGAAGCGCGAAAGCTAACAATGCAAAGGGCACAGGCTTCCATGATCGCTGCAGAAAACAAATTGCTAACATCCCAAAATGATCTTCTCAATGCTAAGATTGAATTGGGTTCCATTTCAGCCAAATACCGCGAAGACATTTCAAAAGCAGAATCAGATAAATTTTCAACGCTTAGTAACCTTTATGATGCTGAAGCCACAGTCACCAAAATGCAGAACCAGTTCTCCAATTACACGATGCGCTCCGGTTATTATTATGTTACAGCACCACAAGATGGATATGTCACCGAAGTATTGAGTGCCGGTGTTGGGGAGAACATCAAGGAAAGCACAGAAATTGCCACCATCATGCCAACAGAAGCTCAACTGGCCGTATCAATCTATGTCAAAGCGATTGATCTCCCGCTGTTGGACACCGGAAGAAAAGTCCGCATTCAGTTTGATGGATGGCCAGCCATAGTATTCTCCGGATGGCCTGGAACGAGCTATGGGACATACGGCGGAATCATTTTTGCAATTGATAAATTTACTGACAACAACGGCAAGTTCAGAATACTCGTCAAGCCCGATCCGACGGACCATCCCTGGCCAACCGCACTTCGTGTGGGTTCAGGTGCCATAGGAATGTGCCTGCTTAACAATGTACCCATTTGGTACGAACTTTGGCGAAAGATTAACGGATTTCCACCAGATTTTTATTACTCATTGAAAAGCAATGAAGAAAACAAAAAATAATTCTGCGACTACGAAATCATTCATAATATCTCGCTATAGTACCATCTTATTTCTGATCCATATTTCTGCAATATGTCCGTCAGTGTTGGCTGGTCCGCGTGACAGCACACTGGGTTACGCTGAATATATTTCATTGGTTATGAAAAATCATCCCCTGGCATTGCAGGCCGATCTTATCCCACAGAATGCGGAAATGCTTATAAGTAAAGCAAAGTCAGCCTTTGATCCGACCCTGCTATTCAGCTGGGACAATAAGAACTTTAGTGACAAAACTTATTATTCTATACTCGAAGGTGGTCTTAAACTTCCTTTGCGATACGGCCCCGATCTAAAATTTTTTTACGACCAGAATACCGGCACGCAACTCAATCCCGAAGCATCTCTACCTTCAGATGGTCTATTGCGCTCCGGTATCGAATTACCACTACTGCAGGGCCTTTTGATGGACCGCAGGCGAACAGATCTTACAAAAGCGAGAATAAACAAGAACCTATCTGAAAACGAAAGAAAGATAGTCCTTCTGGATTTATATTTTGAAGCATCCAGGGCATATTGGCAATGGACTGAATCATATGCTATCCTGAAGCTGCAGGAAGAAATGTATAGCAAGGCATTGGAACGATTTGAAGCCGTCAAAAGAACTTCATTACTTGAGGATCGACCACTTCTCGATACCATAGAAGCATTCATTCAGGTACAAAACCGCAATTTTGCCTACATGCAGTCAGCTCTTCTCTATACTAATCAGAAGGCACTCGTAAGTGTATACCTGTGGAATGACAGCCATTATCCGATGGAAATGAGTGCCACTGTTCTTCCAGATAACATCAAAGAACTTGCGCTTAGCAAACCCGACAGCAATTTAATCAGCGATATACTCAGTTTGGTTAATGAACATCCGGCATTGAAACAATATTCCAACAAAAAAGAATTGGTTATGGCTGATCTAAGATTAAACAGAGAACAGTTTAAGCCCCAACTCAATCTGCAATATTACTGGCTTACTTCACCGGTCATCAACAGTAATGACCGAAAGCTGGACAATAATAAATGGGGCCTCCAGTTCTATTCACCAATCATTTTTAGAAAGGAAAGAGCAGACGTCAATATTGCAAAGCTCAAACTTCAAGACCTCTCCTACGAGCAATCACTTAAAGTAGCACAACAGTCCTATAAAATCAATACCGCATTTAATGAGTGGGTAACTGCCACCGATCAAGTTAATCTCACAGGGCAAATCAGAATTCGCAGTGAAAAAATGCTGGAAGGAGAAAAAAAACTTTTCACCTTGGGAGAAAGCTCACTTTTTATGATCAACCAGCGCGAACAGGATTTTATTAATTCCAATCTTCGATATTATGAGGCCGTGATCAAGAACCGTCTAGCAGAAATCCGTACATACTACCAGGCCGGCACTTTAAACCTGCAATAACGAATCAGGAAAAATAATAATCTTAAGGTGCAGGCAATACTATTCAAAATATTTTTAACAGAAATAGCCAGGTCCAAATACTGATTACCAGGATACTGATTAAATTAATCCATAAGCCTGCTTGTAACATCTTTCGCAGCGGTACCAGTCCGCTTCCATATACAATCGCATTGGGAGGAGTACCCATCGGCAACATACCGGAACAGGAAGCTGCCAAACACATGGGTATACCTAAAATCAATGGCGAAAGGTGAAGTGATTCGGCCAGGCTTACGACAATTGGACTCAGAACGATGACCTGGGCGATATTGCTCATAATCTCACTTAAGAAAACTGAAATTGAAGCAATGACCATGATTATTAAGAACAAATTATCCGGGGTTACTCCTGCGAGTGCATTACCAAGGCGACTCAAGAGACCCGCGGACTGTAATTGCTTTGCAAGGGCAATTCCGCCACCGAACATGAGCAGTATCCCCCATTCCATTTTTATCGTGTCTTTCCAGGTTAGAAGCCCCTTGTGCTGATGCACTAGCTCATCGACTTCCAGTGCGTTGTGGCTTGATTTTTGGTTTGATGGCAAAACAAACAACAGCATTGCGCCCGTCAAAGCGATGGCTGAATCATTAATGTCCAGCTCAGTCAATTTATTCACGACATCCTTCAGAATCCAAAATGCCGCGGTAAAAATAAAAACACACAATACCAGGACTTGCTCTCGTTTCCAAGGGCCCAGTTTTGAGATTTCATTTTTTATAAAAGGCAATTCAGACACATCGGGGCTGACTTTTATTCTGAACAATACCTTTGCAAATACAATGTACAATAAAGTCAGCATCAGTGCAGATAGCGGAAAGGCAAATTTGAACCACTCTGCAAATCCAAGTGTTACGCCATTGTGTTCATGGATGTAGGCAGCAAATGCGCTGTTGGGAGGGGTTCCAATGATCGTACTAAGACCGCCGATATTGGATGCATAAGCGATGCTCAGGAGGATTGCAACCGTAATGCGGCGATGCTGATCCACTGGATACCAGGATTTAAGCACGTTGATCATAGACATCGCTATTGGATACATCATCATGGTCGTGGCAGTATTGCTGATCCACATGCTGATCAGATAAGTTGAGATCATAAATCCAAGTATGACGCGATCTCCTTTAAATCCTGTTATTCTCAGGATCTGTAATGAGATTCTTTTGTGCAATTCCCATTTCTCGAGGGCAAGAGCGATAAAGAACCCGCCCATAAACAGATAGATCACAGGATCTGAATAACAATTGCTAACATTTCCAAAAGTATCCAGGCCGGTAACTGGAAAAATAATAAGAGGAAGGAGAGCCACTACGGGCATCGGAAAACACTCACTAACCCAGAGTCCGACCATCAGCAAGCCAAAACTCAGCGACAACAACTCCGTCGCACTCAGACTGAAAGGATTGAACAGTTGGTTGACAATGGAGGGCATGATAAATAAAATACATCTGCCCGCATTTTTATAGTTTGATTGATTCACGCGAATCCTTACAAAATCATTAAATAATACCTATTATAAGCGCTATCAATGCCGGAATTGCCTGGACAATGAATATGCGTCTGCTGACGCTCCATCCACCTGCAATCCCTGCAGTTACAATGCAGATCAGAAAAAAATTTCTTAATGTACTCGCGCACTGGTCTTCCCTTAGGATCAGACTAAGGAATAAGCCTGCACATAAAAACAAATTGTACACACCCTGATTGAATGCCAATGAGGCGGTGTCATTAAAGAAATCAATATTTCGACCTTTTCCGAAGATTTTGCGGCCCAAACTTTTCCATAGAAAAGATTCCATTATAAAAAAGAAAAAATGCTGAACAGCGATCAGTATAATCCAGCATTTAAGAAACAGGTCCATGCTACTGCTGATTTTCAAAAAATCCCTGTTCCCTGGCGTCTTCACCAATTCCGTGCAATTGGACCGGTCGCGATCTTCTTCTCATGCGCATATTCAACATCTCCACAAGCAGTGAGAATGCGATGGCGAAGTAGAGGTAACCCTTTGGCACTGTTCCTACTTCCTCTCCGGCCAATACAAAATGTGAAAGATGCGCACCTTCCACGATCAACATAAATCCAATCAACAACAAGAAGGCCAGACCTAGCATTTGGACTGTCGGATGATCATTGACGAATTTTCCAACCGGATGTGCGAAGGCAATCATAATAACAATCGAGGCAATGACGCTCACGATCATAATCCATAACGATCCATGCACGCCTGAAGTCATACCAACTGCGGTCAGTATTGAATCAAGAGAAAATATCAGGTTAATCAAAGTAATCTGAAGCACCGCACTCGTCAGCGAGACATTCGACTTATGTGATTTTGATTCTTTCGGATCATCGGCATCCAGTTTATGATGTATCTCGGATACTGATTTATAAATTAAAAAAATACCACCCACAATCAGAATAAGGCTCTGCATGGAAAATGCTCCGTGAATCCATGTGCCTTCGATGCGGAATAACGGCTCCTGCAGTGCCGTTAGAAAAGCAAGGCCGAACAATAGCAAAATGCGCATGACCATCGCAGCGAGCAGCCCGATGTTGGTTGCTTTCTTACGTGAATCTGACGGCAACCTGTTGGCGGTAATAGAGATGAATATAATATTGTCTACACCAAGTACAATTTCGAGGAACGTCAGCGTTAAGATACTCAGGAGAACCTCAGAGCTAAACCAGTTGGGAAATTCGTACATGATCTTTGTTGTTGCAGCGCGTAAAGCTATAACGCAGGGGCTATATTCACAAACCAAAGAGGCATATTTTTCCAATAATCCAGGGATAAGCATTTTTTGACCAATCAACTAGAGCATAAAACCTGTAAGAATTCTGGTCTAGCAATTGACCAACACACTGTTTGCTCCTTGCATATTCCCTATGCTGCAAATTGACATACATTACACTTCTCACATTGTGAAGAGTCCTGGGAAATAATGTGTGTTAGCCTAAAATGAATATATTTACGATCTGTTTAAAAAATATTGCCATCCAATGACCGAAAAAACTGACTTACTCAGGCATCTTCGCGAAGAGACTTTTATCCGGCTTCAGCCTTCCGGGATTCATGGTACAGGAGTATTTGCCATCCGGGACATTCCGGCAGGAAGTGACAATTTTTTTTCAGATTCTGAAGACGAATGGATTCATCTGACATATAGTGACGTAGGATCGCTGCCTACATCCAGTCAATTTTTAATAGAAACCTATTGCCTCTTCGATCATCTTGGATATTTTGTCCCAGCCCATGGATTTGAAAAAATGGACCTCTCTCTTTTTCTGAATCATTCGGATACGCCCAATATAGCCTCAGTGAATGATGGCGAATCGTTTGTAGCCCTTCGCCAAATTCATGCAGGAGAAGAGCTTCTGGTTGATTACGGCACCATCGTTCAGGAATAATATTTCTCTAAATTTGACACACTAGACATACATATTTTACAAATCAATGCGATCTGTAAAAATTTGATATAATTTCTTATTTTAACCCATTCTCCTAAAAAATTTCACCCGTTAATAATTATATTTGAACCCTCAATTTGGGGATAGAATTTACCCAATCAATCGGATCATCGCAAGATTTGATTTTGTAATTTCTGTCGTGCAATGTTCATTTAATTTACGAATATTAAAAGTTGCCAGTTATGCAGTTCATTTTTTTATCCCCAGCGAAAATTAATTTCAGGTCAGTTATCTTACTTTTTCGCTTTTTCCTTCCGGTCATTAGTCTGACCTGTGGAAGTTTTAATAAAGAATCTGGTGATCATTTGATTTGTAAAGGGTCTGATGCAAAATCATATCCTAAAGACTATGATTTACGCTTAGCGTATTCCAGGGGATCAAAATCTTGTCACGGAGAAATAATAAGAATTAATACTGAAGAAGATAAATGACTTCGTCCTGATCCATGTGATGATTGCTATGGACATTATTGAATAAATGCTAGGGTACGCACGATTAATTTTTATGGCTGTTCTTTTACTTCAAAATAATTTTTTCCAGATAAGAAATTCTAAATTAGGCTATGAAAGTAAAATAAGTATCAGTATAATATGAAATAATACCATCAAAGTTTTTGTCATTGCGCAATTCCCCACTGGCGTGACTTAATAAAAATTGTTGCAGAAATTTTATCAGATCTTATCCTTGTCTTCCCAGTATAAAAGCTTCGTGAGTACGCGACCTACCGCACCAAGCGTATTGGGATCAATGGCATTCATATCGTCTTTCTGGGTATGCCAGTGTGTAACAAATCCTGTTTTGCTGCCCGGGGGTCTGTTGATAATATCGATCATTGGAATCCGTGCATCGCGATTGACAAAAATATGATCATCAACCAGTCCAGTGCCGTTGACATTAACAAAGACTTTGTCAAGTCCTTCACCATGGGCGATCTTCCAAACTTTTTCGACGACCCTGGGTGCAAAATAGAGTGAATATTCTTCTTTGTTGAAAGAAGGGTTTGCGCCACCGACCATGTCCAACAAGATTCCATAATCAGCCTTGTAATCGGCGACATGCGGGTTTTTTGACCAGTACTGGCTACCCAGACACCAGGTCTCCATTTCACCGTTATTGGCACCGTAATCTTCGGCATCAAAAAGCACCAGATCCACACCTATTTTTTCGAGTGGCTGCTTCCCGAGCAGATTGCTTACGGCGAGAATGATTCCTACGCCACTAGCCCCATCATCTGCACCGGATACTGGGGTATGATGCAGACTGGTATCCTGTTCCTGGTCTGAAAAAGGCCTGGAGTCCCAGTGGGCCGCAATGATGATACGTTGTCTGGCGCGTATGTTGTATGAAGCAATAATATTGTGCGCATCAAATTCCTTGCCGTCAAAGGTTTTGGCTTTAAAATCCTGATCCGTAACCGTTGCACCATTATTTTTAAATTCTGCGACAAGCCATTCCTTACATCGGCTGTGCGCATCAGACCCTGGTACTCTGGGACCAAACTGTACCTGAGATCTTACCGCTGCATGTGCAACCGTCTGGTCAAAATCCGGGACTTTCACACTTTTGTCCCATTTACAGGAATTGAGGGCGACCAATGCTACAAGCAAGGGTAAACCAGTCCTTCTATTGATAGTCATTCGCAAATAACGAAATATTGGAGAATAAAGTTTTCTAAATGAAAAGGCCGGATTGCTCCGGCCCTTGTTGACCCATAAGGATTCGAACCTTAACAGACAGAACCAAAATCTGTAGTGCTACCGTTACACCATGGGTCATCCTGTCTAAATGGAGCGCAAAGTTAAGCAGGGCTTTGCAACTGAAACAATATCCAGGCAAATTTTATTTTATCCTTATATGTTATTTATATTCAAATATTTATAAATTAAAATATTATTTAATAATTAAAATTATCCATGGTAGAAAATGCGGACAGGTCAGAATTATATCATAACCGCCAGCGTATAGATAACTTAATTATCTCTAAAAATTGTGAAAAAGTACTTTTATGCAATACGATTTTAATCACAACTGATCCTCATTCTGGACTCAACAATGCATCCAATTAACCTTCAGGTTTTGCTCATGACACCAGATGAAAAATACCTGGACCAAATCCAGATTGTAGCGTAAAAGTGATAACCAAATCTTCAAATTTTTATCTTTATGGATAATCTTAGATGATTTGTAATGAAAACCAGACCATCCAGTAGTCGTATTCTTGGAGAAGCGCAGAATTTTCGGGTTATTGAATTAATTTATTATTGCGCGTTCAACTCATGGAAAAGCATTACAAGGATTATCAAATCATTAATTAATATAATCAGATATTATAATCCTATTATATTTATGCGCACCCAAATTGACGACCTCTCAAATTATTTCCTTGAAGGCATCAAATTAAAATACCATTTGATTATTCTGCCGGTTTGTGTATTCATGTTTTCGATAAAACCTACGCGAATGATAAGTTACCATGCATCAGACCATGAGGTCTTACAGGGATTAAAATTATCCTGAAGATTTGCTGAAGATGCCCTGGTATCAAAGAAGAAAACCAAAAAAATCTGTGAATAGCAATTCAAATACAGCAACCCAAGGGTACGACAAGTATAAAACAGATATGAAAATACTTCTGTACAAAGCAATCAGCTGCACAGGACAGCTGACTCTGATATTAACCAGTGTGAACAAGTCCTGTTTATGTGGTAACCTCGATACTTTCAACCCCGGTTTACACTTGAAAATTATAGATTTTGCGGATGTTGCAGCAGGATTATTCAAAAAGTGTGTCCTTAAAATGAAGGATCAGAATCAATTCATCAAGCAAAATTGTATTGAATCGGTTGCTGCTTATTACATTGGAAACAGGAGACCTAATTCCTTTCGATTTGACAATGCCTATCACTCTGATTACCCTCTTTGTAAAGATTTCAAAACCGGAGAAAATAATTCCATTCAATT
Source organism: Saprospiraceae bacterium (assembly GCA_046329325.1). Classification (GTDB taxonomy): domain Bacteria; phylum Bacteroidota; class Bacteroidia; order Chitinophagales; family Saprospiraceae; genus Vicinibacter. The sequence continues at coordinate 2,101,768 of JAXLUU010000001.1, read as the reverse complement.
TTTTGAAACCAATCATGACTTTTTAGAAACATTAGTGCGTCTTATCTGAATATGAATAAAATCTTTTTTCTACCTTTACTGACCTTTCGCTCAATTGACTTAATTTATTCTTAAACCAAAATACTTTTTTACATGCTACATAGCTTTTTTGCATCCGCCGTTTACATCTTTCTTTTCTACACAAATCCGGAAGTTGCCAAATTTACGGTCTCACAACACAAAATGAGTATTAGCGGCACCTCCACTATGCATGATTGGACAATCAACGTTCGCGATGTAAGAGGATCCGGACAGTTTACCGTGGATAAAGGTAAGATCCAAAAAATTGAGAACCTGACCATTGAAATTCCTGTAAAGGGACTCATCAGTCATAACAAAAGCTCAACAATGGATAACAAAACGCATGAAACACTTCTTGCTGATCAGCATCCTCTCATTCAATATAAGCTCATGGATGTTACTTCAATCAATAGCATATCTGAAGGACAAACATTACAGACCAAAGGCAATCTGACAATTGCCGGCAACACACGCGCAGAGAATCTTGATGTTCAATCTTCTATTCAGGGTGATGGTTCGATTAATATCAAAGGCACAAAAAAAATTTTAATGACTGATTATGGTATTAAGCCACCCAAAGCCATGTTCAATACTTTATCAACTGGCAATGAAGTAACCATTGAATTCAATATTAATTTAAAAAGAAACTAAACTAAAACCAAACAATTATGAAAAAAACAAATTTTCAGTTTTTCGCAACCTTGCTGCTTGCACTACTTCTTTCGACCGCATGGTCTCAAGATAGTGATTTGCAGTATTTCAGAAAATGGAACCGAAACGGTATCAACGTTTTTGAACCTTCAAAAGATGCCGAACAGCCTGCATTTGACGGATTAAAACTCAAGCTGGGCGCTTCGTTCTCGCAGGAGTTTCAATCACTGACACATTCCAACACACCCAATTATGTTCCGGAATTCGGAAATCCTCAATACAATGCCACGAGACTCTTTGCCACCACGAGCAGCGATTCAACTTCTGCAACACTGGCGGGATTTAATACTGCCATGGCGAATTTGACGATTGACGCGCAACTTGCAGACGGTATCAGAATGTGCGTTGAATCCTACATGTCATCTCGCCATCACAATGAATTCTGGGTGAAGGGAGGATACATTCAAGTAGACAAGTTACCCATGTTTGGTAATCCTGAGTGGTTCAGCAAATACCTGAGACTGAAAGTAGGCCACTACATGCCCAATTACGGAGACATGCACTTCAGAAGAACCGATGGAGGCAATACCATGTATAATCCATTTGTAGAAAATTACATACTGGATGCATTTACTACTGAAATAGGTGGCGATATTTCATTTTTCCCGATTAAAGGATTGATGATTCTTGGAGGAATGACCAATGGTGTACTTCATGGCAACCTGAAAATCGATGACAAAAAAGCCAAACCAGCCCCTAATACGGGTGACTCTACCAAAACAGCTCCAGCCTTTATTGGTAAAATAGCCTATGACAATAACTTTGGTGGATTAAGGCTCAGGGTCTCTGCTTCTTTCTACCATAACAGCGGAAGCGATAATCAGACATTATATTACGGAGACCGGGCAGGTTCACACTACTTTATGATCATGGAACCGAACCGATCACTTCAATTTCCAGAAGGAATACCTACGGTCATTGCACAGAGCAATCCAATCAATAATAAGGATTCCGGAAGATTTGATCCTCTGTTCCATAGCAAAGTATCTGCTTTTATGCTCAACTTACTTGGAAAATACAAAGGACTTGAGTGTTTTCTGACTTATGAAAATTCGAAAGGTCGCTTTTGGCAGGAAGGCCCAGACGAAAGAAAAGTATCACAAGTCGCTGGTGAGCTTATATATCGCTTTGCCAAGAACGAAAATCTATTCATCGGACTTCGTTACAACAAAGTAAATTGCAGACCCTATATTCATCCGTTCGACCCTACGCCAAGACAAGATGCTTCAATTGACAGACTGACTATATCTGCCGGCTGGTATCCTTTGAAATATATCGTGGTGAAGGCTGAATATGTCAATCAAAGCTATAAGGATTTTCTTGACTACAGAAGAGATGGAAAATTCAATGGATTTGTTCTTCAGACTGCCGTAAGTTTCTGATTCTGCCACTAGATGTTTCTTCTAATATGTCGGTTTATTTGTTTTTGTGCAATTATTCCAGGACTGTGGAAGGACGTCGAATCTAACAGTAGCATTTTACTATCCGGTAAATTAAAGATATTACCGGATAGTAAAATACTACTTACAGGCAAAAGCAATTTAGCCGGATTCAAATGCAGTTGTGGCTCAATTGCCAAAGAAATAGAAATTAACATCAACAGAACTCCCAGTGTAGCGGTCTTTAACAATGCCAAAATCAATATATGCACCACTTGCATGGAATGCGGCAATTCAGTTTACAATTATAATTTAAAAAAATGTCTTCAGACTGATCGTCACCCAACAATCGGGATCGAATTGGTTTATGTACAAGTCCGCCATACGGAAGATCTTAAGAATGTGAATCAATGGTTTGAAGTGTACACCAACACACTTGTAACTATCAAAGATCTGACACTGCTACAGGAAGTCAAAGGAAAAGCCATGAAAACGAGTGACGGCAAAATTCGCATCAAGGGAAATCATCTAATAAAAATGAGTTCGTACCATATCGATCCACCGGTAATGATGTTTGGAATGGTCAAAGTTGATAATGAGATTACCATCAATTTTGATTTAAACATTGAATATCTGGCAAAGTAATTTTGTAGCTTGGATTTTCCCAAGCATTTAATTTTAAGATGAAAAATTACCATACCAAGATGCACTCATTTACTTTCTCATTATCAGTACGCATTTGGGACGCTCACCAACATTCTTGATTCATATCAATTCATAACAATCCAACAATCAGTGGTATTAAATCTATCAGTGGTTTAGTACATTGATTGAATTGCAATATTCTTATTTGTTGCAAAAAGCTTAATTGAATAACCGGGAGAATGCTTAAAAAATTGCTTAATCCGGCATTTATATACCTTTATCTACATATAAACAATTGAAATTGAGCGAATGGGCTTCCTGCTATTCATAGTCCAATTTTCAATTATTCACCCTAGCTGTGAATTTAAGTCCACTAAATTGGTTTACGCTTATGTGAAATTATACACCGCTGCAAAATTGAATTTCTCAGCAGATTACGTTTAATCAAGCCTTTAAGATCACTTCGGAAAATGCAATGTACCATTCTGATTTTCTGTTCGATTTGGTTCAGATATTTTTATTAAAATGTATACCATTTTCATTTTCAAATATTTATATCGATAGGAGAAATCCTGAATAATAGAGATAAACACTGAATTTTGAATACTCAGGGTTTTACCTGACTTCTGTGACTTCCCGGCACACGACCTTTGTATTGTTCATGAGATCAGAATATAACTAAAGAAGTAAAGCAGAGTTAAAGCTCCCCCCACAACAAAAGGCGATCCACCGGGTCGCCTTTTGTTATTTTTGCGTCAAGTCCAAATTAGAATGATTCAGAAATCAATTGGGTTAATCCTTATATTTTCTTATTTCCTGGGCACAGGGAACAGCCGCCAGCTATTTGTATCCTCAGCGACAGGAGATGACCATCATGACGGTACCACCATGGCGCTGGCTTTGAAAACGCTGCAATATGCCGCCAATATGAGTCAACCGGGAGACACGATTAACATTGCCCAAGGCATCTACCGAAGTGGACAAAAGAACCTCCTAAGGATCAGCCAGAACGGCACAGTTGATCATTGGATCTATTACAAGGCCTACGGTCAGGAAAGGCCCATACTTTATATCAGCAACGAGTCAGCTATTTCATTTAACCTGGCATCCTACATTCAGATTGAAGGACTGGAGATTACTCAGGATCCTGAGTATATTTCAAGGTTTAGCAATTTCGATCAAAAAGACAACATCACTTCCAAAGGCAATGGAATTCTTTTTGAAAGAAGCAGAAACGAAGGTTATCTGTCACATCATATCAGACTTAAAAACAACTTTATTCATGACTGTCCTGGCACGGCGATCGATGTCAACAGTGCAGATTACCTCGATTTTGTCTTCAACACCATTCAGGCCAACGGCAATCTGAGTAGCAACAACAATTGTGGTATCAGGATGCAGTTTTTGTCTGCCTTTGATCAGAAGCCAGGGGACCATATTCAGATCATGTACAACAGCATCAGTGATCACAGACAGCAAGGCGCACTGGCACGCATCAACAACACCTGTGAAGAAAGCTACGGTGGTGCTGGTATCGCTATGCGCAACAACAGGTTTGACCCGTATCAGGCCAACCGCCCTGCATATCAGCATGGCATTCTGATTTCCAACAATATCATCTACCTCAACGGCGGACCGGGCATCGATATCTTCGAGACGAACAACCTGTCACTGATCAATAATACCCTCTACCAGAATAACCAGAACAATGAATCTCGGTGTGGCGAAATCGTGATTGACAAAACAAAAGGTGTTCGCGCTTACAATAACATTATTGCTGCGAGACTTGGATTGCCGGGCAGCGCAGTCAATAATTATGAAGGAGTAAGTTTTAAGAACAATCTTTACGCCAATACGAAGATCTATTTCAAGGGTGAAAAAGACCTCAATGAAGATCCACTCTTTACAACTACAGATCATCATCTCGGGCAGTATAATTTCGAATTACGCCCGAAGAGTTCAGCAATAAATACGGGCTTCAACGAACTGCTCAGTCCATATGATTTCCAGGGCAATATCAGGCTGATCAATGGCAGGGTAGATATGGGCGCCATCGAATATTCGGGTTCATTGCCCAAGCCTCGTGACCATGAGCAAGCCAAAGTAGACCGCCGCCACATCACCGTTACATGGCAATATTCGTATGCGCAGACTACCGGTCAGATTATCATTCTCAACAGCAAGGGAGAGCGGTTCTGTGCAAGACTGTACAACAATACCGGCAAGCTGCTCGCTCAGGAAATGAATATTGACGGAAGTCGTCGTGGCGTAGAGTTTGACGTCAGTGGTTATCCAAGCGGACTTTACTTTGTGGTAAGCTACAGTGATACTGAAAAAATCTCAACGAGGTATTTTGTTCAAAATCAATTTGCAGGCAGAGGGCGGTAGTTTGAACATTTGCAGCACCTCATGCAATCAATTACAAACAATCAATTTTCCCGCAATAATTGTTTGTCAGATTATTTGGTTTGCAAAAAAGATATTTATTCCAATAGTATAAATCCCGCCCACTGGTAAGGGTTGACAAACCGCTGCCGAAATTCTGCCTGCGTCTTATTAAAGGCCTCCCGTACACTGTTTTCGTTGGACAACCAGTTTTTATAAAAACTCAACATGAAGTCTTTCGTCTCCCGATCCGGTATTTGCCACAGGCTCAATATCAACTGACTGGCGCCAGCCAGTTTAAAGGCTCTCTGCATACCAAATACCCCTTCGATCTCTTGAATATCACCCAAGGCTGTTTCGCAGGCAGACAGCACCACCAGTTCTGTCTTGGACAGATCCAGCTTACTGATGGCATAGGCGGTTAGCAAGCCGTCTTCGGTATCGCTTTTTCTCTCTGTGTTACTGGCGTTATTGGCGCCTGAAAGGACCAGCGCACTGTTGACAAGACCCTTGCCGTAATAGCTGCTCCCAGCCTGTTCAGCAGGTGCATTGCCTTTGAAATAGCCGTGGGTAGCAAAGTGTAATACCCTGAATCCTTCACGGCTGTCGAGACTGTCCAATACGTTTTTTTCCGAAGCATCCATCCCTTTGAGGTAACTCACATTATAATCTCCGGATTTGAAAATATCCGTCACATCCTGGCTTTCCTTGGCGGCCCAGGGCAGATAGGACCATTGCTTCGTGGTTTGATTGCCGGAACGACTGGCGACCAGTTCGCCAGAGCCGGAATCATAATTTACACCACCAACAATCAAAGTGCGCTTGCCGGTGTAAGTCATAATTTTCTGATCATCGGGCAACACTTGTTTGCTGCTACTCATGTAGACAAGTTCAAAAGAATCCGAGACAAATGATTCCATGGTTAAGGGAATCGCTGAGAAAGCGATCCGGTGAATCAATCCATCTGTGACCAGATAAACTTTTTTTACTCCGGAAAGATTTTGCCCCAGTGGCTTCCAGACCATTTCGGCCAAAGACTTTCTCGATACATCCACCGCTGCCGCGCCACGGTTCGAAAAATCATAAAGTGCTGCCACATAATCTGAAGTTCTGCCACCATGAGTCTGTATGACCGCTGCAAGGTCTGATTCACTGCACAGGTCCACATAAGTAGGTTGCTCCATCCCATTCCTTAATACGAGCGATCCATAGAAGATAGAATCTCCACGTTCCGCTTCCGGAAAACTGATGAACTCAATGGCGGCATCCTCTTCGGCCAATGCCATGCGAATGTCGTCCCATTTAACCGATGCGTCCTCATCGGCAAAAGATCCAATCTTGCGCGAAATTTCTGCTTCTTTCTCAGAAATTCGGCTTTCAAGTTCCGAAATGTTGACACGCTCAGACACAGGCCTGTTTAGTTCATTTTCCAATTGTCGGTGCAAAGAGATGACCTCATCCCTGGCTTCATTCACCTGCTGCGCTTTATAAAGACTGATTCTCATCCGCTGCATGTGGTTGAGAATGTAGGAACGATAGAATAGATTCAAGTCATAGGCCATGGTACACAGGTCATGGTCATTCGGAAGTTCTCTGACAAAACTGTAGATTTCATGGATATAATCAACAAATTCTTTGACCTTTTCGCTGAGCTCTTTTTCTGAAAGAAATCGCCCGACTCTTTTGAGATAATTGCGCGGCACAGCATTCACTTTTTTGATAATGGCAACGGCTTCTGCTTTCTGTCCGCTTTTTCTTAAAAACCTGGCATAACCCATCTGGGCGTTGAAGTATTCGATATGGTCACTGCCGAGACTGGTTTGAATTATTTGTACGGCTGTTTTAAAATTCTTCGATGCCTGTTCATTTTCATTTTGTTTGCTCTGAATGGTAGCCAAGGTAATGAGTGCATGGGCATAGGTCGGGTGATTTTTACCATAAATCTTTAGTATTAGCGCTGTTGCTTTTTCCGCATAGGGATAAGCCGCCTTGTACTCTTTTGCACTAATATATAAATTTCCAAGATTAAGCAGATTGAGGGCGTAGTCGTCCCTGTCCGTTAATGAAGCCTTTTCTCTTCGCAGCAATGATTCCTTAAATAATTTCTCTGCACCGTCTCTGTCCTTCAATTTTTCTTTCAGCAACGCGAGATAGTCCAGGAACTTAAAATAGTCTGTGTGCGTAGTATCATTGAGGCTATTGAAAATACCTATACCATCTTGTATGCAATTGATGGCTTTTTCATAACGGCCCAGGTCAGAATAATAATCCGCGACATTATACAGGCTGTTGGCGTAATCTTTCGTTCGTTTGCCACTCAACTTTTCTTTGATCCTGAGCGATGTCTGAAACAACTCATCGGCCTTGTCAAAACGGTTCAGCCGGCAGTAGACCATAGCGAGGTTGTTGGCTATTCTGGCATATTGTATGTCTTCACCTCCGTTAATCTGAAAACTGAGCTGACGGGCCTCCTGAAAGGTTTTCTCTGCTTCACTGTACTTTGCCTGTACGTTATACAAAAAACCCAGGGTATTCAGCGTCTGGGTATATTTCGTGTCTTTGGTACCGAACAGCTGCTTGTACAAATTACGAGCCTGAATAATGTTGGTGACTGCCCCCGCATAATCGCTCAGTCTGTAATTGCTTAATCCAATCTGGTTATAAATTCTGGCTCTGACGGTATCATTGACTGAAGTGGAATTCAAAGCTATTTTGTAATTGGTCAGTGCTTTGCTGAATTGCTGTAACTGGTAATATCCGTCGCCGGTCAGGTTATATAATTCCAAACTGTCTGCAGCGCTTAACTCCTTTTGTGAACTCAGGGCCGGTGCCAGAAGGTCTAAAGCTTCCTGTGATTTTTTTGCATTCAGTAATTTATCCGCCGCGGTAATAATATCCTTGATGGACCCGGACTGAGCAATCACTTGATAACATAACGATTGTGATAATACAACCATTGCAATCGCGCCCTGCCAGATGCCAAACTTCAAATCAATCATCATATTACAAAAATAGCAAATCTTCCGGCATAGTGGAAATTCCATGTTTCTTCAGAACTCATTACTAAATAATCAATTGAAAAGCTTTGCCAAACAAGTATTAAATTATATATTCGCCAAAGTTATTTTCATTTAATTTAAAACAAAGATTATATGATGAAAAATCACCTGTATTCTTATTCTTTTATTGCAGGTTTCTTCATGCTGATTTTTAATGCTGCAAATCTCATTGCCCAGGCACCACTGGCATGTAACAGGACCAACGACAGCCTGGAGCTCGTCAGCTTCTACAATCAATTTGACGGTGACAACTGGACTGATAACACCAACTGGCTCGTCCCGGGAAATTCAATCGATACCTGGTATGGTGTTGAAATCAGCGCACAAGGCTGTGTCATCGGGTTACGTCTTGACAACAATGAACTGGCCGGTAATCTAATTGACTTTAAGTTAAATAATTTGAGAGTACTAAGCTTGGGTAATAATGATATCGCTGGCGCATTGGTAAACTTTTCTAATATGCCTTTATTGGATTCACTCAATCTATCGGGAAATCTAATTTCAGGCACCTTGCCAGATTTCAATAATCTGGGTAATCTCGCGACGCTTGATCTCAGTGTGAATTCAATTGAAGGACCAATACCTGATTTTTCAAAACTTCCTAAACTTGAAACATTGAGTCTGTACGACAATTCTCTGTCTGGAAGCGTACCCGATTTTACAAAACTGAGAAATCTGGGGACAATGTGGATCGATGGAAATAAACTCAGTGGTACGATTCCCAATTTTTCCAATCTTCCGAGCCTAGGCAGTCTTTATTTGGGAAGAAATCAATTCACAGGATCTGTTCCAACTTTTACAAAACTTCCTAATATGTTTTTTTTAAGCTACGGAGAAAGTAAATTTTCTGGTTCTATACCTCAATTTACCAATATGCCCAAACTTTGGTTGCTTGATATTTCATCGTGCGATCTTTCCGGTAATATTCCTACATTGAATCTCCCCAACTTACATACACTTTATCTGAGAAACAACAAGCTCACAGGCCCTATACCGGATTTTTCCAATGTTAAACTTCTGGATTTTCTTGAACTTGGAGCCAACCAACTCACCGGAAGCCTACCGGATTTCTCTAATCTGCCCGATTTGACTTCAGTTTGGCTTTATGATAATTACTTTTCTGGTCCGATTACCAAAACGCCATTTATAAAGTGGTATCACATAGAAGGCAACAAATTTACCTTCAGCGACCTTCTCGCACCCGGGAATACAAGTACGAATTATTACTATGAGCCACAAAGAGATTTTTTCACCGATACGGTCATCATGGCAGCCAAAAACAAACGGCTTGTAGTTGATCTCGGCATTGATCAAAATATTACTGATAACCGTTATGAAATCTATCTGCTGGACAATGATCAATTGAAATTTCAGTTTAGTCAGGACTCCAATAAAATCCTGTTTGCGAATCCGCAGGCGTCCAATTCAGGCCGTTATATCGTGAAAGTAACGAATCCGCAACTTCCTTTTTTGGAATTACAAAGCAAGACCATATCTCTCAGAATCTGTGACATACAAAAAGATTCAAATGAACTGGTGAAATTATATAATTCAACAGGTGGTAACAGCTGGACCAATCACAACAACTGGCTGGTCCCCGGAAAAAGAATCAACGAGTGGTATGGTATCCATACCAACAATCTCGGATGCGTACAGTCGATTGATCTGAGCAATAATAATCTGCAGGGAAGTATTCCACTGTTGGACCTGAACACACTCGATACCGCCATTTTTGCAAATAATGCGCTCAATGGAAAAATTCCTGAAGTCAAAATTCCATTTATCAAGACACTTAACCTGAGCGAGAATCAATTGTCCGGGCCCCTGCCACAAACCATCACCAACTGGAATAATATACAAAATCTGAACCTCAGCAAAAACGGACTTACAGGTAGTGTTCCACCGGATCTGGGTGACCTTTGTGATCTTCGCTCGTTGAAAATTAATGATAATAAACTGAAGGGTCAGTTACCGGATAATCTCACCATGTTGCCCAATCTTGAAGTTGGTAAGGTAGATTTCGGAAATAATGATATCGACTCGCTCAATGATAAGTTTATTTGGTTTTGTCCATTTGGAGACAGCATATTCAGGTCTAATCCTGCTTACGACCGATTTCTGGGAATCTGCAACGTCAAATGCAGCGGAAAGGAATTCCAATCACTCAAAGACTTTGTCTGGATAGAGGATACCATCAAACACCTGAATTGCAAGTTAAGTAACTGTGAGTTTACTGATGTTCATGCTGGTTTTGTGAATGTCAGAAATGTTAAAGTGTTCTATACCTTTTCGAGATGTTACCAGGTGAAAGGGCCACCATCAGAATACAAGGATGAAGTGAAGTTCTATGATTGTGGCGGCCACTTGCTTGAAGTTGTTAATAATTCTGAAAAAAACACTTTTTCAACGATGTATCATGCGATTACACAGGAGGATTTTGACAAACTGGCGTATGATATTAAATGGACTTGCGGTCAAGCAATAAATAGCTCAACCAATACGAAGGATCATTTGAACCGTCTCAAGAAGGGTCATAGCTACGCATTCAAACTCGATTTCAGCCCGAATCCGGCCGTTGAAAAGTCTACTTGTTCAATTCCGGAGTCTTTTGATACAAATCCGGTCATTGTGTTAACCAATAGCCTGGGACAGGTCTTTAGCGTAGATTTTACAAAAGGCCCGTCGTCTCTTGAACTGGATGTCAGTAGATTGCAGAATGGACTGTATACTGTTACCGTGAGGTCGAGAAATCAAGTTTATACTGGAAAAATCTTTGTACAGAAATTATAAGCTCACCAAACCTCTCAAATTAATTTTAAGCATTTTTCATTTTCACGACCACTGGAGTTGAGCGAATGAATGAAGTTTACTCCACAGTTCAATTTGTGAAATGTGTATTGCAGTTCATGAATGAATATTTTGTAAGTTGTATTGCATTAAAGCATCAGATAACTTAATTGAAAAATCAAAAGTATACTGACTAATCGTTTGATTGAAGTTTCCGAATGTAATCATCAAACTTGATTACGTGAAACCATTTCGCAATCTTTTCTGCAAAAAAATCACCATTTTTAGGACGCTACGTTAATCAGGCTTATATTTAAAACAAATTTTCAGTTATGATGAGGCAGATCTTTTCATTCACGGTTGTGATTTTTCTTCACATCAACATGATCCTGGCACAGACATCTGGAGCAAACTTTTTGCAGCATCAAGATCAATTATTAATCCAGGATAGACAGGACGAAACACTAGTTTCTGCTCAGGTTGTTGATTGCAATGCAGCCTCTACCGGATTGACTTCCATTAATGACCTTGAAAAAAAATCGTTTACGAACGCCTGGTCGGAGACATGGCCTGGTGGATTGTATCCCGGAGGTTCGAATGAGATGCCAGCTGCACACAAACTGGCAGGAATGCTTGTTTCGCAACAGATCATGCCCATGAATACTTCTGGTAATCCGGATGAGATCAATGGAAAAGTGGTATGGCTATCGATCGGCATGTCCAATACAACTGCTGAAACGCAGCGATTTATTCCAACCGCCAATAACTATCCGAATAAAAGCAAGAAACTCATATTCGTGGATGGTGCCCAGGGTGGAATGACGGCCGGCATTATTTGTACACCTTCGCAATCCAATTATAATGTATTCTGGAACACAGTCACCAGCCGCCTGACCAATGCGGGTGTCAGCTCAGCGCAGGTCCAGGTGATCTGGCTGAAGGAGGCCAATCCAGCTGGAACAACACCAATCAGGACCTATTATGATTCACTTTATATCCAGCATAAAAGAATTTGTCATGAACTGAAATCAAGATTCCCCAATGCGCGATTATGCTATTTAAGTAGCCGAATATCAGGTCGTTATGCCTCATCCACACTAAATCCTGAACCCTATGCCTACTATTCTGGATGGGTGGTCAAACACCTTATTGAAGATCAAATCAACGGGGACTCCACACTTATTTTTAATGGCACTAATACCAGATCCCCTTTTCTCCTCTGGGGTCCTTATTTGTGGTCTGACGGCAGTACGCCGCAATCCTATAATCCGGCGATTGCTTTGCAATGCCCGGATGATTTTCAATCAGACGGAACACACCCCAGCACACAGGGAACACAAAAAATTGCTGACTGGATGCTTGATTTTTTTACCCATGACGACCTGGCTTGTTCCTGGTTTTTTGAAAATCCTCCTTCATATTGCCTGGTCAGTTCCTCATCCAATCTTCATCAATTTACTGTCGATATTTTTCCTAACCCATTCAAAGAATCGATTCAAATCGATGCAGATCTTATCAGAACCCTTGAACTCTCCACCATATCCGGCATTATAGTGTACCGTGTTTCTAATCCTGGTTACCAAATTGAATTCGGTAATATTCCTGACGGATTATACCTCTGCAGGATAACCGATAACAATGGCAATTCGTATCTGAAAAAATTGGTGAAAACTTCAGGACACTGATTTCAAATTCAACCAGTTTATATTATTAGTGATTGTGGATAATGCATTTGGCATAAATGATGATCAGGCATTCTTTTAAGAATGTCTTACCAGTTGCACTTTGCTAATTTGTCCGATCATTCTTTTATTGCTGCTATACCCGGAAGCGTCTTACCTTCCAGGAGTTCGAGCATCGCACCTCCTCCGGTAGATACGAAGCTTACTTTATCCGCCAGTCCAAACTGATTGATTGCTGCAACAGAATCTCCTCCGCCAATCAGAGTAAATGCATTTTCCGATGTGGTCGCCTCAGCGACAGCCTGGGCAATACATTTGGTTCCGTTCGAAAAAGCCGGCATCTCAAAAACGCCCATCGGGCCATTCCAGACAATGGTCTTTGATCGTCTCACGACTTCCGCAAATTGCTGAACGGTCCGAGGTCCGATATCCAGTGCCATCCACTCACCTTTAACTTCAGGCCCTTCCGTGGTCATCACAGAAGCATCCGGCGCAAACCGGTCGCCACAAACGGAATCAATCGGTAGATGAATCCTGCAGTTGCGTTCTTGTGCTTTGACAAGAATTTCAGAAGCAAGGCCAATCTTGTCTTGTTCGCAAAGAGATTTTCCAATTCCGAATCCCTGCGCAGCCAGGAATGTATAGGCCATTCCTCCGCCGATGATAATATGATCACAGCGCCCGATCAGGTTTTCAAGCAGTGCGATTTTGTCACTGACTTTAGCACCACCGACAATTGCTGTTAATGGCCTATGAGGATGATCCAGGACGCGTGACGCATTGCTGACCTCAGCATCCATCAATAGTCCGAAACCTTTATGATCATGGTCAAAATACCTTGCGATGGTCGCCGTGGTCGCATGCTCCCGATGTGCTGCACCAAATGCGTCATTGATATAGAATTCTCCAAGTGCTGACAGTGAACGCGCCCATTCTGAATCGCCTTTTTCTTCTTCCTTTCTAAAGCGCGTATTTTCAAGTAGCACCAGCTCTCCATCCTTCAGATTGTCAATCTTCTCCATGCTGTCAGGTCCACCGCAATCAGATGCAAATGCTACCGGTTGACTGATCAGCTCTGAAAGCCTCGAGGCCACCGGACGCAGTGAGTATTTTGACATTTTAATACTACCATCTTCATTAAGATCTTTTAGCGGCCTGCCAAGGTGCGACATCACGATCAGTTTCGCTCCCTGCGCCAACAATTGTTGAACTGTTGGTAAGGCCTTAACAATTCGCGTATCATCGGTGATCACGCCTTCGCTGTTGATGGGTACATTGAAATCAACGCGGAGAATTACCTTGCAGGAACGCATATTCATCATCATGTCAGATTTTGCTGGCCATCAATGCACACATATCAGCGAGGCGGTTGGAATATCCGCTCTCGTTGTCATACCAGGCTACCAGACGCAGATGATTGCCGTTGGATTCTGTGAGCTCCGAATCAAATATCGCGCTGTGCGTATTACCAATGATATCAGTTGAGACGAGTGGATCACTGTTATATTCTATGATGTTGCGGTGCGAAGTCTGTGCAATGCTTTTTATTTTTTCATTAAAAGCATTTCGGTCGACGGGATCTCGCAACACGAAGAATAATTCTATCAGCGATCCGCTGATCACCGGTACCCTGTAAGACGATGCAAATAGCTTACCTTTTATTTGCGGGAAAACCTGCTCAACAGCCCTGGCTGCACCTGTACTCGTCGGGATGATATTGACCGCGGCAGCACGCGCCCTTCGAAGGTCCTTGTGGGGTGCGTCCTGCAAGCGCTGATCCTGGGTATAGGCATGGATGGTATTCATGCTGGCGAATTCGATCCCGTAGTTTTCATGTACGATACGGATCAGCGGGGCAAGGCAGTTGGTCGTGCAACTTGCATTGGAAATAATATTTTCTGAGCTGTTTAAGTTATGGTCATTGACCCCAATCACATACGTTGGGATTGAACTGTCTTTTGGAGGCGCTGACAAAATTACCTTTTTGGCACCTGAATTCAAATGGGCCCCTGCTGCCTCTGCTGTAAGATAAATGCCTGTACATTCCAGGACAATGTCAACCTGCAGATCTTTCCAGGGCAATTGCAAAGGATCCTTGATCGCAAAGCATTTGATCTTTTGCCCCCTGACTTCAAAGTAATCCGGACCAGGTGTCACCTGCTCATCAAATTTGCCATGGGAAGAGTCAAACCGGAGGAGGTGTGCAAGGGTCGGGATATCGGTGAGGTCGTTGACCGCCACTACTTCCAGGTTGGCATTATCGATCAGCTGACGAAAAGTCAGACGCCCAATCCTTCCAAAACCATTAATGGCTATGCGTTTTTTCATATCTGATGAAGAATTCAGTACCAATTATTAACAAAATGGCCCTAAAAAGTTTAACGTACATTACAAATCCACCTATATTTGCAGCTCTTTTGAAAAATCTGCCCCGTTCGTCTATCGGTTAGGACATCAGATTTTCATTCTGGCAAGAGGGGTTCGATTCCCCTACGGGGTACCAGTCAATAAAACCGAATTACAGGGAAACCATTGATCATCAATGGTTTTTCTTTTTTAATCCGGTTCGTACGGAACAGATGAGCAGGCAATCAGAGATCAATCGCAGGCGAACTTTCGGGATCGTCTCACACCCCGATGCAGGAAAGACCACGCTGACGGAAAAGCTGCTATTGTTCGGGGGCGCCATCCAGGTCGCCGGGGCCGTCAAATCCAATAAAATCAAGAAACACGCCACCTCCGATTTCATGGAGATTGAGCGGCAACGGGGAATATCCGTCGCCACATCGGTAATGGCCTTTCCTTACCGCGATCTGCAAATCAACATCCTTGACACTCCTGGTCACAAGGATTTTGCTGAAGATACCTACCGGACGCTGACTGCGGTGGATAGCGTAATCGTCGTCATCGATGTCGCCAAAGGCGTAGAGGAACAGACCGAAAAACTGGTTGAAGTCTGCCGGATGAGGCACACGCCGATTATCGTCTTCATCAACAAACTGGACCGGGAAGGAAAGGATGCCTTCGACCTGCTGGATGAGGTAGAGACCAGACTCGGACTCAGGGTTACGCCACTCTCCTGGCCCATCGGAATCGGGCAGGATTTCAAAGGCGTCTACAGCCTTTATGAGAAGAAATTTATCCATTTTAAAGCGCACGGCAAACAGGAAGAAGAAGACATCGTAGAGATTTCAGATATCAAGGATCCACGATTGAATCAAATCGCAGGGGACCGGCTCTACAATCAATTTCAGCAGGACCTCGAAACCGTTCACGGGGTTTATCCTGAATTCTCCCGTGAGGATTATCTGTCCGGAAAAATCTGCCCCGTATTTTACGGCTCAGCAGTCAATAATTTCGGAGTCCGCGAATTGCTCGACTGCTTTGTTGAAATCGCGCCAACTCCGAGACCGCGTGAGACAGAAGAGCGCGTGGTACAGCCTTACGAAGAACCGCTATCCGGATTTGTGTTTAAGATTCATGCCAATATGGATCCCAAGCATCGCGACAGGATCGCATTTTTCCGTATTTGTTCCGGAGAATTTAAAAGAAACACCAACTACTATCATGTACGCCTGGGCAGGCAACTGAAATTCTCAAACCCGACATCGTTCATGGCCTCGCGCAAGGAAGTCATCGACGAAGCCTATGCCGGAGACGTTGTCGGATTGTATGACAACGGCAATTTCAAAATCGGCGACAGTCTGACCGAAGGTGAGTCACTGCATTTCAAAGGCATCCCGAGATTTTCTCCGGAGATCTTCCGCTATGTCGACAACGGCGATCCTTCCAAATTTAAGCAATTTGCGAAGGGACTCGAACAGCTAATGGATGAAGGCGTGGCGCAGATGTTCATCAAGGAAGAATCGCAGCGAAAAATCATCGGAGTGGTAGGCGCGCTGCAGTTTGACGTCATACAGTACAGGTTAGAACATGAGTACGGTGCGATCTGCCGCTACGAACCGCTGACGCTGCACAAGGCCCTGTGGGTGCACGCCAGGGATCAAGCCAAACTCGGTGAATTCAAGCAGCGTCGCCGAAAAGATCTGGCGAGTGATATGGAAGGCAAACTGGTTTTTCTCGCCGATTCTGCCTGGACATTGCGCCTTGTTCAGGAGAATTTTCCCGAACTGCAGTTTAACACCAGCAGCGAGTTCGAGGAATAAGGCAATAATTTCTAATACTTTAATATGGTGGGCATATAAATAAAATGCCTAGCACATCATTTTCTTCAGATTTCTTAATAGCGAAGAAATATAATTTTAAAATTGAGTCAAGTTTACTTAATTTTGAAAAAACTTCATTAGTTGATTAAGTCAATTTGCTCAATTCTATCTTTCCTGTTAGTCTTTCCGGTAATTTCTCAAATACGTATTGCCAACGAGCTAATTCATGGTCCGAGTTCTTCTGTTGCGGAGTGGTCTGCGATAAGTACTTTTAACAATAAACTATTTCTTCTGGTTGAACACGGCAACACCGGCTATGAGCCCAGCTTTTATGATCCGGAAATAGACACATTTATCTTATTAAGGGATCTGACTTTTGGGACGGATGGCAGCAACATGTTTGATATCACCGGCAACAGTGAAAAACTGTTTTTTAAAAGTAATAACTCTTTAAAAAACACCATTGACCTGTATGTGGTATATAATAATTATAACTCCGTATTTAAGGTAACCGAATACAGAACGGCAGCGAATATGATTTACGGTTATCAGGATATGGCATTTGGACCTGGCGGTTTGTTTGTAAATTTATTTAATGCAAATTATGGTGCAGAATTATTTGTTACCGAAGGATCAAGCCTGAGTACCAAATTAGTGGTCGATATTTATCCGGGCATGAAAAGTTCAAATCCTGAGCGTATGTTTTACAATGAAAAGCTAAACCTCGTCTTCTTTCAGGCTGTCAATCCAAAAGGGAAATATGTGCCAATGGTCACTCGGGGCACCATTGCTTCCACAAAAGAAATTATCAAAAATTCATTGCTCAAAGAAAATCCAGTCACTAATTTTTCCAATTTCAATGGCAAAACCCTATTTGGAATGAAAACTGGTAAAACGCCGAACGGCAGCCAAACGCTGCACTCACTTTTTATCAGCGACGGCACTGAAAAAGGAACTGTCCAGATCTTTAATTCCGTATTAAGATCTGACACTTATGGTTTTACTAATTTTATTGAGGTTGATTCGTTGATCTATTTTACAGGAGATCAACAAATTTTTGTATCAAGCGGGACAGTGGGCAACACCCGCACTCTTTTTGATTCAGACAGCACCTATCAGATTTTAAAAATCCTTAAATTAAAGAACAAACTAATTTTTTTTGCAGAAGGAGATTTAAGTCAAATACAAATCGGAGAGATCTCACTTTTGACAGGCAAGACGCAGTTTATTACATCTATAAACAAATACTTTCTACTCTATGTCAGACCACTTGAAATAATTGAATTCCAGGATAAAATTTATTTTGTTGCCACAGATGGTTTGAACGAAGATCAGATTTGGGTAACAGACGGAACCGCCTCAGGAACAAAACTATTCTTTGACATCGATCCGGGACCGAATTCGTTCACCGGACTAACCCCTATTCGAAATAAAATGTATTTTCTCGGAAGTGACAAATTCCACGGAAATGAAATTTATGTTTACGAACCGGTTATCACTTCCAATAACCCAGGACTCCCAATTGTTAAATCTGACTGTATCATCCATCAAGACCAAAATAACCTAAATGTTTTTTCCGAGGACAATCTCCAAAGCATTCATTTGTTGCATCTTTCAGGTCAGATAGTTTTCAGCAGCACTTCATTCAACAATCAAAACATTACAATCCCTACAACAGGATTTCCGTCCGGAGTCTATATTATGAATTCTATAACGAAATCGAGCCATATCTGCATTCAAAAAGTACTCATACATTAACTGAAAACACTCTAAGCAAAACTCAACTCCATAAAAAGTATACGAATCAAAATAATCGAATTGATAATGTTCAGGTGACTAAATCCATTATCGCTACTGCAAAATGAAGTTAACAATAAAAGCTCACGAATATTACTGCCAATCGTTTAACGAAATAATTATTGACCTGTAACCACAATTATTTGTGTTTTCACCAAATGTCCTGACATCATCACTTGCATGAGATAATATCCCGGTGCAATATGGTCCACACAAAATAAGTAGTCTGCATTCTCTTCTGTAATTTGAACGCTGCTTCGCTGCAATACTTCGCCGACAGCATTTAACAACACGATATCATACAAACCTGCGCTGAATCCCCTTAAATGCAGAGCTTGTCCGGCCGGATTGGGATAGATCATTGTGCCGGAATGTGTCATGGTATTGTTCTGCACACCCAGCAACTGGTCTTCGGCAGTCCTGACACAAATCGCGTAACATGCTCGCGTATTCTTCGCACCATAGGTGGTCAGTCCCAGATTCTGATAGTCGATATACCATGCATTGACTCCCCTGTTGAACTGCGAAGTGGATGACCAGTATTTTGCCGACCGTATGGCAGAAAAAAAATTCTTATTCACTGCAGGGGAAATGTTTTTTTCATCCTGAATGGATTCGATCTCTTTGATGTTCGGAAGACGCCAGTCACAGTACCCGCCGAGCACTATATTCTCAGCGCGCATCAGCGCATTCTCCCAGTTGATTGAATCGTTGAGCGGATACCTTTCCCACATGAGACCGGTCAACAGATCCAGCACGACACTGTCAGCAATAAATTTAAATCTGGCCTGCAGTGTATTGGGCGGATGAGTATTGCGCACGGCCCTGGCATGAAATTTTTTTGTTCCACCCGCACTGATCGTTTCTGTCTTTGGGTGTGCCCCCTGACCACCTCCGGAATTGGTCACCCAGACTTTGGAAGGATTGTTGACGGCAACATCTGCACTCCACCAGTATTCCGCACCGGTATCCGTAAAAGCAAACTTATTCAGTGCAGGATTGAGTGCATCCAGATTCATCAGACTAAAACTCTCATGGATGCCGGGAAGCCTCCAGTCCTGGTATCCTGCCAGCGCAAGACGACCCACCCAGTCAACAGCACTATCGTAACTCATCTCGCCTCCGTCCTGTTTTTGCCACATTAACCCGGTGATAGTATCTGTGACTGTCCCATCGCCATTGTCGACATAGTAGGGCGTATTGATTTCGTAATCGCTGTCTTCGCCGGGTGAATTAGTGTAGTTGATTTTCTGCCCCGTATCCGGCAGTCGATCCATTGTCCTCAACCAGGTCTGACCATCAAGATTGTTGGAAATGATCAAGGATATCATGAATAAAAAAATGACTGATAACCTGTTAGAATTGTTACCGCTGTTCATAATCGTGTTTTATAATTCGCTGAAGGGCTGTTGAATTGGTGAATCACTGTTTCTTAATTGTTCTTATGGCAACACAAACTTTCTGGTGATTGCACCCGCGCAGGTTTGAATTTTCATTAGATAAATACCCGACGGCAACGCTCCCAGTTCCACACAGTAACGCAACGGCGCGACATCATTTACAATTTGAGTTCTGATCTCAATGCCACTGATATCCATTATGGTGATCCGCGATATATCGATGTTGCTGACTACAGTGATCATCTTATTAGAAGGACCTTCAAAAATACTGACGGATTGATCCTGCGAAATGGATTTTGTGCCTGTTGTAACCGGTACATTGCATTGCACAAATCCGCGGTTCGTCTCCATTGAATCGAGCCTGCCTTCTGTGTAGTATTTGAATGTATAATTTCCCTTTACATCCCAGGAATACACTACGGAGTCTGTCTTGTTCTGATAAGTATAAATCAGGGTATATCCGTTGCCTTTACCATTAGGATTGCAAGCGGTGATCAGTGCTCCCCGCAGTGGATTCTGTCCAACACGCACCGGATGTGCTGCAGCCTGCGGAATCAATTGATGGGTATTATCCTCTGTCACCTGACCTGCCATTTTGCCAATCATGTACGGATACGCTGTAGTCCCGTGATAATGATAACTTGCTCCATACGTGTGGCCATGATTCTCATCAAGCGCTTTCATCGGTGTACCGTCTGGCTCTGTGCTGCCAAATACAGGATAACCGTCAAGACCATAGGCCACCGGAAGGCTTGTTCTGGTGTAAGCGTAGAGGTGCAGGGGGGCAATGTGATAATGATAATCGTCTGCCCTTCCGCTGTGTCCTCCGTACTGATCCAGCTGACCGGAAGCAAAGGCATCCGCACCGGTATTGGTATGCTGATTGAAAATCGGAACCCCGTTGACCGCGATGGCTATCGCTCCACGCGTAAAGTGTACGGAATCCACAGGAATCGGATTAGCGGCCTTGACCGGATTTAGAGGAAACGGCCAGGCATTCGCACCGGTATAGCATTGCGGTATCGGTACCTGTCGCTGCCAGCCTGTGCTCGATATGCCAGCCATCATCGGATGTGTGGTAGGAATTCCCTTCGATTCAACCCAGAAATAAGTGCTGTCCCAGAAAGTATGCACCTCGGGGATAAAGGGTTCAAATGCAGCGGCAATCCCTATAGGATCCGGACTGAAAAATAATTTTCGCGTCAGGTTGAAAAACAAAAAACAAATAGCGATCAGCAAAACGGGCAATGCGGCTTTGAACCGCTCGTTGAGCGATTTTTTCGATGCCAGCCATCCAGTGATAAAAAAAACAATACACAAGAAAACGACAAGAAGCATATTGTTCCATTGCGTATGATGAACTGCGACCGGGTTGCTTCCTGCGTGATTGAGCTCTTCAATGTGATCCTGCCTGTGTTGGATATAGGTTATATCTTCTGCAGAGAATGATTTTAGCGGATAAGACTGAATGGAATGATCTTCACCTTGTATCAATACTTGATCCTCCTTCATCATGAAAAAATTTCCTGTGATCTCCTTGTTTCCATTTACGAGGTGCCATTTTCGCAAGGCAACGTGGTCGGAGTAAATATCATGCGCCGCAGCATTGGACAGTGTTATTACAAAGGATATGATCAGTAAATAGAATTTATTTTTCATGGTCAATTGATTTAAATTTATTTCAAATAAATTAGTTTGCCACTTACAGCACCGTTGGACCGGCCCTGGATTTTATAATAGTAATTGCCACGATTCACTGAAGTGCCTTTAAAATCCTTTCCATCCCAGATGACTTGATATGTGCCGCTTCCGAGTGCATCATCATCCATCAAACGCCTCAACCATTGTCCGTTGTCATTAAAAATATCAAGGGTCAGGTGATTGGTATTCTTTATTTCAAAGGAAATTTTTGTCTGATCGGTAAAAGGATTTGGGTAGGCTATCTGATCAGCGTACTGGCTGTTCCAGATAACGGTGGTTCCTGTTTTCAGGCTATCGTAACAATTCTTCAGATTGATAAAATAGGTGGCAACAACATCCTTGTTATGCTGACTTGAAGTCTCTTGAGAAACCCTGTAGGCTTTGACATATTCAACTTTAACCCGTTCACCATTGACGCTGACACGTAAGTGCCCTGTATTGGATTGAATAACACCCTGAACATATCCGTAGTCTGCCGCCTGTCTTGGATAATTAAAGTTAGGAAGGCTTGGCTGAGGTGTTTCCTGGTAAATGAGGCAGTCTTTTTGCTGTTGACCGAAAAAATGATCATGTCCGTGGAAGAATATATTCACCCTGTTTTCTGTCAGCAGGTCTTTAATAGGTTTGTACCAACCAGGCCTTTGTGTTGCCCATCCATCTGATCCGTCCAGGTTTTTTCCGCCCCACTCATAGAGATCAGCAAATTCAACGCCGCCTCGTCCCTGTTCATCACCTCCAATCAGCTGATGGGCAAAAACGAATTTATATTCGGCACTGCTATTTTCGAGCGACTGACGGAGCCAGTCGTACTGCGCCTTACCCAATGTCCAGTTCCATCCATGCAACGAATCAGGCTTTGGTTTGGTGTACCAGTAAGGGTCCAGGACAATAAATAAAGCATTGCCCCATTCCCAGGAATAAAATGACTGTCTCAATCCGACAAATGGCGTATTGGAAGTATCACCGGTATAGAATCCGTCAGGGTAAGGATTGGGAAAAAACCGTTTTCGCTCGCGCGCATCCCACACAGCGATATTATTGGCAGTTCCGTTGTTAAGCCAGCCGGCTTCTCCTTCATGATTGCCGAGAGCGATGAACAATGGAACTGAATGACAGATGGACTCATACATCGAACGCAATAAATTGCAGCGGTAAGGAATGGTATCAAAGGGTACAACCTTGGAAACATTCTGTAGTTTGTCGGTCATGAGGAAATCACCGAGATCGATCATAAAATCAAGCCTGTCTTCAAGCTGATTTTTCAGACAAACGCGGTACAACGCTGAATCGCTCATCCCATCAAGATGAGGATCAGCCTGTACGGTAAAAACAAAAGAATCCTGCTTGTCTCTCTTTGTGGTGAAGCTGTGTTCCTGCAGATTCAGAATATTCTGCCTTCCGGGTTTTCTGTAATTGACCCGGTAGAAATAATGGGTAGCAGGTTTCAGGTCACTGAGTATAATTTCCACGGTCACGCTGTCCGCATAAGTACTCCAGGCTGTCTCGTGATCATACTGAGCGGACACGGTGCCATACTGAACCCGCACATCAGCGGAATCGGCAAACAACAACTGTACCGTGATGCTGTGCTCACCGGGTCTACCGAGCACCTCAGATCTCCACAATCGCTGACCATAGGCGATCTCAAGCATTCCAAGACAAAACAATATAAAGGTTGTATTTTTCAAATTCATCAAATTTATTCCTGAACAAGTACTTTTAGAGCCATTGATCCGTGGTAACCGACTACACTGATGATATAGACACCAGGTGACCAGCCGCCAGTGAAAATTCGCATGCCAGAAAAGCACCTATTGGTCTGAAAAACTTCGTTGCCAAAAATATCTGTTACCAGAATTGAATTCACCTTGTCAACATTAGTCATCGTGATAACAAAGGAGCCTCGCGATGGATTCGGCACAACAGCAAATTCAGTTAATTGCGGCGCTTCTCTAACGATGTTGGTATTGTTGCAATCACCGATGTCAAGACTGAATCCAACTTCACGATTTTTATGTTCGCCGCTCAGTGTATCCAGTGGAAGATATGCTTTGACATAATCCATTTGCACGCATTCATTATTCACCTTAAAACGCAAATGTCCTGTTCCGTCGACCGTATCTGATACATAGGCATCGGCATTCGCCAGCATACCGATCTGATAGGTCGAATCTGCAGCCATCGGCGCAGCGATATATTGTATGCCGTCAAGTTCTTCATGTGCAAAAACATGATCATGACCCTGTATAAACTTCGTCACTTTGTTATCTACAAATAACTGGTGAATGGGCTTAGCCCAGCCAGGCCGATAGGCAGGAAATGTGTAATTGCCCTTTGAATTCTGGTAGCCTCCCCACTCATTTGTTTTGGCCAGAAGTACGCCTCCACGGCCCTGTCCGCGAAGATGATGCGCAAATACAAATTTGAATTTGCTATTACTCTCTTCCAGTGTTTTCTTTAACCAGTTATATTGCTTGAGTCCCAGTGTCCAGTTCCATCCTTGCGGCTTCGGATCAAGGCTGTCATAGCTTTGCGTCCGGTATACATCGAGGACGACAAACAATGCATCGCCCCAGGTCCATGCAAAATAATTTTCGGGATGCTCAATGCCATAAGGTTCGAGGGTCGTATTGCCTGTGTAAAAACCGTCGGGAAAGGGATTCGGATAATAATATTTCCTCCACTGAGTGGCCCGATAACATAAGTTATCCGGAGGGCTTATACTTTGATAATAATCATTTTCACCTTCGTGATTTCCAAGACAGATGTAGAATGGAATGGAATGACAAATGCTACCAAGCAAGGGCCTATAATCTCGGTGAAGTTCCTCCAGTTCACCTGAAGTGATCGTAAATGGTTCATGATCATCACCGAAAATATCACCCAATGAAATTAAGAAATCTGGATTGTCCGCTGCCTGATTCTGTAAGGTGACGTTATACATACTCCGGATACCTTTTTTATCGTACAGATGTTCGTCCGCCTCCACCGTAAAAACAAAGCTGCTTCCTTCTGCTCTTTGGGTCTGGAAATGAAATTGCGGTGATGCCACAAAACTTTTATCAGTCTTATATCTCAATCGATAGAAATACCTGCTATTGCGTCGTAATGGATGAATGAGTACATGTTGAGGATCATTTGCTGCAACGCTCAATATATCTGTCTTTTGATCATATGCAGTCGACGTTTCACCGTATTCCAGATAGAACTCTGCCTTCTGATCAATCATCACACTGACCGTTATAGAAGTGTCTGTTGGCCGGCCGAGTACAATGTTATAACCCTGCGACAATGCCTTGCAAAAGCCTACCGATGTCAATATGATGATCATCGTTGATTTGATATTCATCAACCCTAATTTCATTGTCTGATTATACTTTTCAATCATTCCTTTTTCGCTTTTTGATTTCAGGTCGGAAATAATCTTTGATCACCTTTACCAGTCCTTCGAATTTTTCCTGTTGGTCAGGAGTGCAAATCGCCTTAAAAGATTTTGCCTGGTCAATTCTCAGCCATTCCATTTGTTCTTCATTTGCAGCCACTTCATGGGCCAGCCGATAGAGCAGCGTATCATTGGTGTTATGATTAAACATTATCAGATTCATGGAATCTCTCTTATCACGAATCAGCGAAGAGAGCTTTCTTTCCTTGCTGTAAAAATCTTCCCGAAGATTTTTAACAGCCACTTCCTGTTCATCACTCAATTCGAGTGCCTTTTTTAGAATGGCATGTACTTCTACATTCGAAGATTCTTTTTTATCAGTAAAACTGATTCCCCGCTTCTGAACCAGAATATTCCATGCCAGGAAACTAAGTACCAACAGATTGATAACACTCAAACCTGTCACGAGGCGAATCAATAGTTTATTCTTAGAATAAATGTCCATTGTCAGGGCACTTGAGCGATTATTAGAAACTGATTTGAAATTTCCTTGAGTTCTTCTCTTTGATAAACAATTTCTGGATACGGATCCAATTGTCTGGCAAACATTATAACCACCACAATATTCAGAATAAAAAGGAGCGTCAAACCTCCGTACCAGAAGCGGGTTGATTCATTATCAGATGGATTACTTCCTTTTATTTTCCGCAAAACCATATCCGCCAACTTTTCATTGTCAACCTGAGAAGCCACTTGATCGAACCAATCAAGTAGAGGCGGAGTGGGATTATCATTAGTTATTTTCTTCATGTTGATATTCAATTGTAGTAATTATTTCATAGCATGGCATTAATTTACTCCACTTATAGTTAATTTCAATTTCCGTCATTAGTCCTTAACGAGGTTTCAAAAGTGATTTTTTTGATTATTATCCAGATGGCAAATCACCATATATTAAGTTTTTCCAGATCTTAGACGTAAATGGAATGCCGGATCAGGCGCGCAAAATGATTTTTTTTTAACGAAGGTACACTTGAAGTTTTGCCCTGGCTCTTTTGACGATAGATTCCGACGCCTGGATTGAAATTTCGAGAATCTCGCTAATCTCAAAGTGTGTATATCCCTGGATGTGACTAAGTGTATAAGCTATCCTTTGATGGTCAGGCAGGCGGCTCATGGCATTCAGAATACGTTGGATACCTTCCTCGTTTTCAATCTGTTGATCCGGCCGCAGCGCGCTATCGCATGTATCGGACAATAGGTTCCAACCTGCCTCCGAAATGAATTTGAAAAATTTTTGCCTGCGCTTTCGTCTTCTCAATTCATCCAGGCATCTGGATACCGTAATCCTGTAAATCCAGGTTGACAATCTGCATTCAGCTCTAAATTTTTTGATCAAATGGAATATTTCAATAAATACTTCCTGGGCTATATCCTCCGCCATTGAAGTATCCAGAAGAAATTTGTAACAAGTCGCAAAAATAATTTGCTGGTATTCATCCAAAAGCTTAGCATAAGCTAACTCACTTCCAGACTGAAGATCAACAATAAATGACATATCATCCCCAGTGACAGATTCTTGTTTACGCTGGGTGTAAAAGAGTGATTTGTCTAACAAGAAATCCATTCCAGATCCAGAATAATGCACGAAGTTATAAGAATTGAAAGAATACGATGTACCCAATTTGTTTGGATATTTTTGCCAGGATAAGTCTGAAGGGTGGAGCGTTTTGTAAATTAAAAGGACGATGCATAGCATCTACAGCTACATATTTTATTAAATTTTACACAATTTAGGGCTTATTTATATTGAAATTATCACTCCATCAGCACCGGCTGCCCGCTCAACCTGAAGTACATTTGTGCAATACAGATTCACATGATCAAAGTCAGTGCAGAAGAAGCCGTCAATCACATTCAATCGGGGATGCGGGTGGTAGTGCAGGGTTCGGCTGCTACACCATTGGTGCTCACACGAGCCATCGGTGCCAGGGCATCGCAATTAAAAAACGTTGAAATAGTCTCTCTCACTACACTGGGAGATATGGAACTCCTGGACGATCGATATCCCGACAGTTTTTATATCAATGCCCTATTTGTCTCAAGCAATACGCGCGAAGCGGTTAATGATGACCGTGGCGATTATGTACCAGTATTCCTGAGCGAAATCAGTAGCTTATTCTACCGGGGTCTTTTGCCAGTTGATGCAGTGTTAATCCATTGCTCACCTCCGGATGAACATGGCTATTGTTCACTGGGCGTAAGTGTTGACATCATCAAATCTGCGATCAACGCCTCGCGAATCGTGATAGCCCAGATTAATCCGGCAATGCCCAGGACCCACGGCGATGGTTTTATTCATATCCGCCAGATCGACTTTCTGGTCGAGGTTAACCAGGCGCTTCCTGAAGTCAGCTATTCAAAGGAAATGACACCGGTGGATCTTCAGATCGCGCGTCACTGCGCCTCTGTTATTGAAGATGGTTCGACATTGCAAATGGGCATTGGTTGCGTACCGGATGCGGTGCTTCATGAACTGAGAAATCACAAAGATCTTGGAATTCACACCGAGATGTTTTCAGATGGCGTGATTGATTTGCTTGAATCCGGAGTGATCAATAACCGTTTTAAGAAAAAGCACCGGCAGAAAGTGGTGAGTACATTTGCAATTGGCAGCCGGAGATTGTATGATTATATTGACAACAACCCAATGTTTGCATTTCTGGAATCGGATTACGTCAATGACGCTTATGTCATTTCAAAAAACCCTAAAGTGTGTGCCATCAATAGTGCCATCGAGATTGATCTTACCGGTCAGGTATGTGCAGACTCAATTGGTTTTATACAATATTCCGGCGTAGGCGGGCAGATGGATTTTATTCGCGGCGCGAGCCTTTCAGAAGGTGGAAAACCAATCATCGCCATGGCCAGCACCACACACAAGGGAGAAAGTAAAATAACGCCGTTTCTTCGCAATGGGGCTGGTGTGGTCACAACACGTGCACACGTGCATTATGTCATCACGGAATACGGTGTAACAAACCTGTTTGGAAAAAATCTTCTTCAGCGCGCCTACGCGCTGATTGACATCGCTCATCCTGATCACCGTGAAAATCTGGAGAAAGAAGCTTTCAGGCGCTTCGGACACAGACGGTGATTGACAAGGCATTCAATGAACAAAATGTATTCTTCACAATAATGCGGAATTGATGTCAAATTTTTGGATGTTTCTTGCGGGTATCGGATTCTTTCTGTACGGGATGGGACAACTCGAAATATTACTCCGACAACTGCCCGGACGTTCATTCAAACTGTTTATTAAAAAGAATACAGGTAATCTTTTTAAATCAATATTAGCCTCTTCCGTGGTGACCGCAATTGTTCAGAGCAGTTCGATTGTATCGTTGATTACTCTCTCTTTTGTTGAAGCCGGATTCATGCCATTTCGCAATGCGCTAGGAGTCATCCTCGGTGCCAATCTGGGCACAACCATGACAAGCTGGATTATAGCACTCGTAGGGTTCTCATTTGAACTAATGGATTACACATTGCCGGTTATTGCTGTGAGCGCAATCGGCGCATTTCTGGCAGAACAACATGCTCGATTGCGCACAGTGTTTCAGATTTGTTTTCAGATTGGCATTTTGTTCATAGGAATCCAGTTCATGAAGAATGGTGCATTGGACCTGGCCAAAAACTTCGATCTGAATGCAATCTCAGGTTATGGGATCTGGATCTACGTTCTGACAGGATTTATCATGACGACGATCATCCAGTCCAGTAGTGCTACCGTAGCAATAGGATTGACGGCGATTTATTCAGGTGTATTGGATTTCAGCAGCGCGGCCGGTCTGGTGATCGGATCGGAAGTAGGTACCACCGTCAAGACTTTATTATGGAGCCTCAGCGGAAGTGAGGACAAACGCAAAGTCGGTTGGAGTAATTTTATTTTTAACATTTTCACAGGCATTCTTGCATACATCTTCATTGGTTGGTTTGACCGCGAAGTACATCTGCGGATTGCCGATCCGCTGATCGCATTGGTTAGTTTTCAGACACTGATAAACCTTGTATCCATCATTATTTTCATTCCGTTTGCAGGCTTGTTTTCCAGATGGATTGAAAAACTAATAACAGCCGGAGGTGAGCACACCTCCTCCTTAACTGCGAGTCTTCCAAAGCATGCTGAACTGGCAGGCGACGCCATACATGGTGAAGCCCGCAACCTTCTGAAGCGCTCACTTCGATTCTGTCACCTTGTTCTTTGCAGTGAGCAATCCACCGTGCGTGAGCAAAAAGATGCACTCGACATTGAGTACAAACTCCTCAAAAAATCAGAGGGTGATCTCAACAATTATTACTTCAACATAACGCAACTCAAAGTAAATCCAAAGGATCATCAGGAGATGATCCAAAGCCTCAGTGTCGTGAGAAGATGCATCTATGCTGTAAAATCAGTTAAAGGCATTCAGCATAACCTTGAAGATTTTGAATCTTCTCCGGACGACCTGATGTACGGTCAAATCGATCTTATTCGCAATATGTGGAACAGCTTTGAAACAGAATTGACTGAATTACTGTCAGTGCTGGATGAGCAAAAATTGCAACAGGAGACAGAAAAACTATTGTCCGGGCGCTTTCAATGGAATGAAGAAAAGAAAAATGAACTTCTCAAAGCTTTGCACGATAAAAGGCTGAGTGAATTGAACGCCTCTACACTGCTCAATGTCTACCGTGCACTGCTGTCTGCTAAAAAATCGCTCATACAGGCCGCAAGCGAACTGAACGGTAAGATGATCACCGACTAAAGGCATTCTATCAAAAAAAGAAAATAAACATATTATTATTTAATTTAATATGTTTATTAAGAATTAAAAAAATGTCCCACAATTTGTGTGAAGCTTAGAAACAATAATTTAATTAAATCAATGAATTATACGAAAGTGAATTATATAAAAGACCAATAATCACAAACGGAAACATAGCTATACGAGCAAGTAGATTTTACAGTATCTGATGTAATTTCAGCAATGGCTTCAGTAAAGAATTGACTCAACATGGATAAATCTTTAAAGTATCGATTTGTAAATTTTCTTTTGATTGTCTTCCAAATTTTCTCAGCAGGATTTAATTCTGGGCTGTAGGGTGGCAAGAATAAGAGTGCGATATTTGGTGGAATGGTTAAGTTCTTAGCTTTATGAAAAGCACCGTTGTCCAGGACAATTATTTTGAATTCACGGGGTTTAGTTTCACAGAACTGGTCTAAGTATAGCTGAAAGGTATCTGAATTACAAAAAGGCATTTCCAACAAGAATTTATCTCCCGTGATGGGTGAAAATGCTCCAAATAAGTAGGTAAATTGAAATACCTGTTGAAAGGTACATACAGGTTGCACTCCTTTAGCAGTTAAGCCTCTGCCATACTTTGTGTGTAAGCCAAAACGGCTCTCGTCTTCAAAATATAGATTTATGCTCTCAAATTCAGGAGAAACCTCTAAGGCAATAGAAGTTATTTTTTGCGTAAAGTTTTTTTAAAAGTGTCAACAGCCATTTCATCTTTCTTAACGTGGCTTTTTCTTGCTACTTTGACGCTAGAACCAAAATTTCTCATAGCGTACTTTAAAATAGTATTATAACGAACTTCCTTCTTGAACTCTTTCTGAATCCATTGCTGCAATTCAATATAGCCGGCAAGACCATTCTTTGGATCCTTCAATTTCTGTTCAATTATCTTCTTCTCTTCAGCAGAAATAACGGATGGTTTACCGCTATTTCCTTTTCTGCCATTCATTAATAGTTTTTCTAATCCACCCTCTTTGTACAAAGTTCTCCAATTCTGTATACTTTGACTACAAGCTCCAACTTCATCCATTAATGCTCTCTTGGATATCCCAGAATCAGAATTTTGCTTCATTAAAATCAGCATCTTAATTCGAGGGGACATCATCGTTGATGATGATTTTAATAAATGTCTAAGCTCCTTGATCGTTTCCTTAACTGGTATTTGTAAAGAATATGACATGATGAATTATATTTAAGACCAAAGATACTACAAAAAAAACAATATCCAAATTATTGGTCTATTATTTATTTCATTTTAGTATTACTAGACTCAGAGAATTCCAATATAATCTCGTTAGACAGATTTATCCAAATTAATATGTTCTCATAGTATTGAAGGTAATGTGATCTTTGAAAAAATACGGATTAAAGATCACTTGATATATTAATTTGTAGCTGAACCATTAACGTCGCCAAGCTTCAAGATTGTAAAATTATGACTAATAGAGGACTTGGATTTATCAATATAAATAGACCCTTTAATATAATATTTGTAATTTGGCTCTTCGTAAAATTTCTCCGGGTAGATTATCCAGCTTTTTTTGGAACTAAATTCATCCATAGTCCCCAGGATTAGTTTTAAGATTTCGACCAAATCAGCAACGGTTGCTCCATTTTTCTGATTCACATCTGCTGCTAATCTTTGGTAATCCTGGGTAAATGGAACTAACCCTAGAAGATGCCGTTGTATTTTTACAAAATCTGCCGTTGACACACCATTTAAAGGATTGTCTTGAGATTCAACATCTGCAATTAGTTCATATTTATTATCGTCTGGCAAGTCCTTAAATTCAAATCTACCGCTATCCACATTAGTTTCTCTAAATAATGCTCCATTCAGAAAAAGTTGTACTTTAATACTCCTTGTTGGAATCCCGCCATATGGACTCCTGACTTCGCCAAAAATACTAAACGTCGAAAGCAAGTGAGATTGTTCTAAAGCAGATAATTGAAACTTATTATTACTCGGGTTAGAAACCAACAAATTAGAAATACCTAGAATTATTAATATAATTGCTTTGTTCATATTTAACTTTTACTAATTATTAATTACTTTATTTTATTACCAATGAACCGGAATCAATTAAATACCCGTCCGATTCAAGTTTAAATGTATAGAAACCTTGCTGTAATTCCGTCAGATTAACTTCAACCTTAGCCTCCGAGGCATGTTGGGACTTAACAACCTTTCCGTCTAAATCAAAAATGTACAAATAGGTATTTGAACTATGGTTATTTAACTTAAAAATTACCAATCCATTTGCAGGATTCGGATAGTATTCAACATTTGTATTTCTGTCTGGATGGTCACTAACAATGGTTGCTATCCTACCTATTGTATGATAGAATGTATTGGTTCTAACCGGTGGATTAAAATCAAAATGTATATCAGCATAATTTTCAATTATATCACCATCCTTTAGTTTATTATCAGGAACCAGGGAGTATTGAACATACCCGTGCGAAGCTTTCTCATCCGCTGCACTATCCGGAAGATAAATCTTATCAAAGGTGAAGGCAAGCAACCTGCCGTCTTCCAATGAAGTATTAAATGGGTGGCTTGCACCTTCAATCCTTAAGCTTTGGAGGTCCAGCTTATCCGATATTTCATCTTGAATTCTAACCTTGTAAGCCGTATCTGTTCCTGTATTCTGAAACCGAATCAGGTATTGTAGCCGTGAATTCTTCTCAATAAAATGCATATCTGTGATTCCTACAGGCGTTGCGTTCTTGTCATTGGGGTCATAAGAAGCAACAAGGCGGTAACAAGCCAGATCAACATTTGGGGCATCATCCTCAAAACTATATTGAGTGACAAATCCTGTGCTAACTTTTTCCATATTTGCCCTGCAAGCTTCAACAGCTGAAGTAAACTTTTGATGATAGGGATGGTTAGAGATGGTGTCAACAATAATTCTGATGGTTCTGCCATTGGCAGGATATTCAATTGTTTTCTTTTCATTCTTATTAAGTTTGATTAATCCCTGGGAACCTGGTAAGAGATCATCTTCAACGATGTTGTAATTGATGGATTCTTTCATATCTCCAATGCCATTATTTTCTACATCGAATGCTACTTTAGACGAAAGGCACCTGGGCGTAATTTTTAAGTTTGCACCGGACCACAGAGGATCCGGAAGGCAAAATTCGAATGGACTTGAATTGGCTTCTATGCAAGCTGTCTGGTTCAATAGCCCAATATCACATGGTGTTTTAACCCCGATAAAAAACGAATTGCTCTCAGTAATTTTGACTTGACCAACTTGAATCTTAAACTTATTGTTACCAATACTGACATATGGATATGAACACATTGTTAACTCTAAATTGTTATCGAGTGTCAATTCTATACTAACATTATCAACATCCACTGTCCCTACATTAGCATAATTGACAAATACGATTGATTCTGCACATAATCTGAGCCTGTCACCTAATACATTTACTTCAATTTGCTTACAGTCTATCGCGCTATTGGACAATGCTTCGAAGGTGATTTTTTCGCGGTTAGCCGGGATGGTAATAACAGATGGGTATTGGCATAACTGCCAAACTGGTACAGGAGGGATCACCTCAACTTTATAATCACCAGGAAGAAGGGATTTGACAAACTTACTATTGAATGTCTTTGCTATGAATTTATCTCCTGTGGTAGACTCAAGAACAATTGTAAAATTATTTAACGGATGATAAATTTGGTCCTTTTGACAATTCTTATCTTCATCGAGGAGAACTTCACCTGAGATCGACCCAAATGATAGTTTTTCACAAGAATTTGAAACGATAACATCATAGGAACCAGAATTACCCAAAAATTCTGTAACGAAAACCAAATTATTTGAAAACTTCAAACAGGAATCAGCAGGAGGGTTTAATTGGGTTAATTTAAATTCAAGAAGAACCTGATCGTCTGGAATAGAGGCATTCTGTCCACCAAGCTGATTCCAAATACATCTCAGGGTTTTTGACAATGAATCAAAAGCGAATAATGGTAATCCAATAACATTACTAGCTGGATATTCATATGATTTAATTTCACTTATTTTATATTCAAGCGGATTGATATCAATGCCAAATTGGAATGCTAGGATATCATTGGCATGAATTGCCCTCACGCGAACGAAGGCCTCAGAACCATTTCTTTCTGTATCCAAATAAAGAAAGATCGTTTCATGGCTTTGAGAATACACAGGAAAAAGGTGCTTAAAAAAAACCAGAAGGAGAATGAGGAGTTTTTTCATAAAAATTCTTTACGGAATTGAATTATGATACAAAAATGAAGCGCAAATTGAAAGGTAAAAAGTATAATTTTTTAATTTTGCTATTATAAGTAGCCAATAAATGCATACTAATGCTTGTTAATCAACACATTATAATATTTTTTGCTAAATTATTTTATACACTTTAATGATAAGATCCCGATTTTTTAATATTATTTCCGAATTAAGCCCTTTGGAAGTTAAACAATTTAGTGCAAATATCCGTGGGCTTGTACCCAAAAAAGATAATTTACTTGTGCATCTATTTGAGAACCTCCACACTCAAATTACTAAAGATCCTTTTTCAATTGATGAATATAAACTTTTTAAATCGTATTATGGAAAAAGGCAATATAATGCCTCCTTATTGCGTGTCCGACTAAGCCAGCTCTATAAATTGCTAAATGACTTTCTTGCGATTAAAGAAAATGGTCAAGAGGCCGGCATATTCAATTCAACTTCGGCCCTGAAGTATTATCGGGCTAACCACCATGATGAACTTTTCTCCAAATATTTATCCGACACATTTGAAAAAATAGAAGCACTTCCATTTCGAAATGAAAAATATTTTGACTATCTCTACAAGGTACAATTGGAGTACTATTACTTTGAGTCATCAAGAAAAAGAGAAGGCCCTTATAATGTTAGTGAAATTGACTTATCAATCGATTCATGCTACTTCATTCGCAAACTAAAACATATTGTTAGGATCTTTAATTTACGTGAATTTGATAAAACTGCGCAGGACACCCAGGCTTTTTTATTTATTCTATCAGTGACTAGTCAAAATCCCATCTTCAATAACAATGCCGTTCTCAATTTCTATCTTACCCTGGCAGAGTACTACATTGATGGCGAAAAAGAAAACAATTTTAAAAATGCGATGATTGTGTTCTTCGAAAATGAAAATTTATTTTCCTTAGATGAAGGTAGGGATAATTACATCATTCTGGTAAATATCGCTATCCGAAAGATAAATTTGGGCATAGAGAGATATCGCCGGATCCTGTTCAACCTGTATGAAAGAGCCTTGGAAAGGAAATACTTACTGGAAAACAATATTATTTCAAGATTCAGTTACCGCAATATTGTCGAAACTGCCCTTAAACTCGAAAAATACAGTTGGGCTGATAATTTTATTATCAAGTACAAACAAAATCTTCAGCCAGCCTATAGGAATTTTATTTACTCTTTTGAAAAATCAAGAATTCTCAGCGAACAGAAAAAATTTAGTGAAGCCTTGTCTTTTATTGCAAATATTAGTTTTGAGGATGTTCTCCTGGAATTGGCTTGTAGGCTGGAGCGTGTAAAGATTTTTATTGGACTCCAGGATATTGAACTGGCAGAATATCACTTAAAGTCGATGGTTTCATATATCAAACGGAATAAATATTTCGGATACCAGCAGGAATATTACCTTAACTTTTGCAAATACCTTTTGAAATGGATCAATATTCAAAGCACAAATAAGCATAAGGTAATGGCATTATTTGAATCTATTCAGAAAGAGGAGAAAATAATTGATAAAAAATGGTTGATGGATAAATGCAAACAGCTCATCTTATCTTAAAAATGAAGCGTAAAAATTGTTGCTCCTAATAATTCTATAACTACCTTCTAAAATTCCGTTGCCCTTGTAGTTGTGCTTTTTGATACTGGAAGAGCATATGTTTTATGATTAAAATTCAATACTATAACTCAACACATTTTGATGATGATTCATTATTAGCTTGACTATTCAAATATTAAAAAAGATTAATTCTTTCACTGGAATATAACATGCTTTTTACACTAGTAAAATTGACTAATCAATAGAGCAGGTACAAATCTCACTTTTTTAAATATTTTTTAGAAACAAGCTTTTATTGACTATGCTATTTATGCCCATAATTAATTACTCTAATTGCCCACTTGTTTCCTTCTCTATCCTGTAGAGTAATTACGTAGCATCCTGCCTTTTCAAATACTATTCTATAGTTTCCAGTGTCAAGATTTTCACAGTGCAAATCTCGTTCCACAATGGGTATGCCGTCTATACCAATACACTTCAAATGATAGTCTCCTCTACGGTTGAACTGTATCTCACAACTTCCATATGAAGGATTCGGCGATACTTGAAATATTTCTTGCTGCTTTTCATTACTGGCATTTGAAGGACAAGAATTTGCTTTGCCAATCGTTGGATTTATAAAATGTAATCGTTGCTGGTTACATCTACCGAATGACTCATCCTCCTGCAATTCTGGCATATCCAGTTCATCAATTAAGCTGCTGTCAAAATTGACCAGATGTATTTTTTCACCGGATCTGGATAATTTAAAGTTGGCGTGCAAGCCCGGATCACTTCCATTTTCATCAGCCCAAACCACGAGATAAGATTGACTACTTATAGAAGTATCCGGAAATCCCCATTTGAGTTTATTGCCTGAATTATCACTCAGATACAAACCAGATAAGTCAATCTTATTATCGCTGGGATTGTATAGTTCGATCCAGTCATCATACTCACCTTGCGGATCTGCGGCGTAACTGGTATTCGAACTCATTGCTTCATTGATGAGCAGACCGCCATTGATAACTTTGTTATATACCGGCGCTTGAGTAAAAAACTCATATTCCGCTCTCTGAGGCAACACTACCGCGATACTTGAATTTTCAGCATAGATGTAATATTGAAGTCCGTACAAAGCCTTATAATGAATACTATTGCCATAGATCTGATTGGATGCCACACCGTCATCCGTAATACCATTGTCCTGCATTTCAATTCTGATAAATGGATCCGCCGGACTAAAGCGGTAATAGAGATAGACTTTATCCGCATTGACAACTTTGGCAGTGAGTTGAAAAAATACGCTATCGCCAAAAACATTGGGCTGCGGAGCGTAGGTTTCAATCGAAGGCTGGACAACATTCAGACTAACGTGTGATTTCAAGAAATCACTTCGCTCTGTTGCAAACTTGGTTAGTCCGGGATATGTTTTGGCTCCGTTAGGGCCGTTGTTGATCGCATAATCATTATTGACATTGAGTTCAAAAGCACTGTCCGGGAAAAATTTATTCTTATCTGCGATTGCTGATGAACGGATCAGATTTTGCCACTCCGTTGCCTTGGCCTTGTAAAAGTTATTGGCCTGTGTTTCGATCATAATGGTCTTGAGATGCGCAAGATATCTTTTCTTGTAAGATGGAATCGATAGTAGTTTTGAAATCAACGGTCTGTCAACATTATTAAGATGTAACAACGGATCCAGTGAGCGCATCTGCGCTATCGTGGCTTGCCCCTGGCCAGTGTTGGTAAATGCTCCGTAAAACTCATTCAGATCCCACATGATGGATTGGAATATTCCATGATCATCCTCATACACCAGGTAATTATGCCCTGATCCGGAGTAACTGTCCAGATTGACGAAAAAGTTATTCAACGCAAGCATCCACAATGCACGATCGACGTTGAGTACATGGTCAACAACTGCTACATTGTTATTGAGCTGGCTCATCATCCTTAATAACGAAGCCCAACCGTAGTCCGACTGCAGTTCGTAGGAATTGTAGTAACAGGCAGAGTCAGATGAGCTGTAGCGCAATGCAGACCCTGGATTGGCAGGCTGACAACTGCCAGGAACGGTAACTTGCTTATCCGTTCGGTCACATTGAAAAAATGCGCCATCAGATGAATAAAATTTCCTGGACAAAAAATCAGAGGAGACTGCTTCAACATTGGTATAAAGTCCGATATAGCTGTCATTGACATATACTTTCATAAAATTGGACTGTGAAGCAGGTATATACTGCCTTGAAATATAGTATCCCATCACCTCCCTGAGCATGCTCGGATCCATAAAACAGTTGGACAACTTGATCGTCGTATATCCCTGGTAATTTTGGTCAGATTTTACGTGATCCAGCTTAATATTGAATGGGTTCTTGTTGCGCGTCGCGTTATATGTACTGTTCCCTTTGTATCGGATTCCTACACTGTCCATTTTCTGGCCATTTAACAAAATGTAAGAACATACTAGCCTCGCGTCAGAATCAGCAGAATGCAACGAATCCAGTTTTTGATCCCAATTGGTGTAAGGAAAATAAATCTTTATTTCCTGAATACTGGTAGCATCATAGAGGTCCTGGGCTCTCACTGTTATGATAAAGCTCCCAGCCATCAAGCAAATCAGCCAATGAAATAATTTGTACATAAAGTTGAATATAGGTTAAAGCCCGGAAATAAGATATTGTACTTATTTACCGCTCCTTCCAAACAGTCCGTGAAGTTACTTTTTTCTTCAATATACTGCCAGAAGTTATCTCGTTAATCCCAGACTGTCTGCATTTTCCATTAGCTTGTTCTCCTTTTTTTGTTTCCTAAAATAGGAGCGCAATAAAAAATTACTTTGCAGCGCTTTCATGTCTTCGGAAAACAGGGCTGTTCCTTTTTCAATGTTCTGGATACTTCTGGTGATCCGATGAGCGGTGGCAGTGTCTCTTAGTATTGTATTTAAAGTTCCTCTGCTATTTTGTAATTCAGATTGAAGCTGACTCAGGTTTTCGCTCAGCTTCCCGATCAGGTTCCTGGCATCCGCCTCGATTTGAATCAGATTATCAACCGTGTGCCGGGTACTCGAAGCCATGGCGGTATCTGTCAGCAACGCAGCCAAAGTACCTTTACCTTCAGAGATCATTCTGATTGTTCGCAACGCATCGGATGCAACAGTATTTGCTTTTTCAGCGGTCTCCCTGATTTGTCTGAATGTAATGGCCAGATTATCTGACATGGTAGAATCATTGAGTAACCGGTTGAGCTGACTACTGTTTCTAATCAGTTTCATTGTCATTTTGACTTCTTCCGTAATCTCTCCGATATTCTGATTGGACTGGTCTAACGTCCTCAGCATTGCTTCCGTATTGACTTCTTCCAGTGATTTGATATTTTCTCCGCCCTTCAAAAAAGGCGCATCCGCCGGACCCGGTGAAATATTGATAATCCGATTGCCAATCAAACCGTCCGTACCAACAGAAGCCATTGCACTGGTACGTATATAGTATTTCATGCTGCTCTTTAGGCTCATGTCGACTTTAATCGTGGAATCGTTGATCATTTCGATGGACTTGACATTGCCAATATCGATACCATTGTACCGCACATTATTGCCCGGCAGAAGTCCGTTGATGTTTCTGAAATGGGTGGTAATAAATAAGCGACTGGAAAAAAAAGATCTGTTTTTACTCAACATGTAAAGAGCAAAAATAAGAATCAGCATTCCGGACAGGACGAACATTCCAAGCTTGATATTTTCTATTGGTTTGCGTTTCATAATCTAATGAAAAAACGGACTAATATTTTGATCTTCAATTCTCAATAATTCTTCATAAGTGCCCAGCGCTTCGCATCGTCCGTCGACAAGGACTGCAATACGGTCAGCGGTGCGCCTGACACAATTCATGTCGTGACTGATAATCAGCGCCGATGTGCCATATTTCTCCCGGATCTTATTGATCAGCGTTATAATTTCAAGGCTTGTGATCGGATCCAGTCCAGTCGTCGGCTCATCATATAAAATTATACTTGGCTTGAGAATAAGCGTCCGTGCAAGGGCTATGCGTTTTCTCATTCCACCGGACAGTTCGGCCGGCAGCATGTCCAGCGTGTGTTCAAGTCCGACATTGGCAAGCGCTTCCATGACCAATTCAAGTTCATCTTTCGGATCCAGCTGTATCGTGTGTCTTCTTAATGGAAATTCAAGATTTTCGCGTACCGTCATTGAGTCATAAAGTGCATTGCTCTGAAACAGGAATCCGACCTTGACACGCAGTCTGTCCAATTCTTCGCTGTCCAGTGACAGAACATCTTCTCCAAGTACATTGATTTCGCCGGAATCAGGTTCAAGTAGTCCGATAATGCATTTGATCAGTACTGATTTGCCGGAACCAGACTTGCCCAGCACAACCAGGTTTTCGCCTTGATGTAACGCGACGCTAAACTCTCTTAACACATGGTTATTTCCAAAAGACTTGTATAGCTTATGCACACGCAGAACGACTTCCTCCCCTGTTTGTAGCGATGCTGCGTCTTTCGTTACTGTTTCAGTTGTGCTATTCATCTATTCTAATATTGAAAAAAGTCCGCAATCTGCACCGCGATTAGGTCTATAATAAATATCATAACCGAAGATACGACCACAGAACTATTGGCTGAGTGGCCAACGCCTTCTGTCCCTTTGTCAGAAAAATATCCTTTGAAGCATCCTATGATTCCAACGGCAAAACCAAAGAAAAATGTCTTGATAAATGCCGGGACAAAATCAATGTAGATCAGGTTTTCAAAAACCTTGTGGTAAAACAAATTCAGGTTGAGCGGTTCGTACATGAGCTCGCCAAGATAGGATCCAAATAAGGCGATGGCGTCTGCAATCAATACCAGCACAGGCAGCATAAGGGTTGTCGCCAGCGTCCTCGTCACCACAAGATATTTAAAAGGATTTGTCCCGGACACCTCCATGGCATCAATCTGCTCCGTAACATTCATCGAACCCAGTTCTGCACCAATGCTTGAACCAATTTTGCCGGCAAAAATCAGCGCCGTCAGAATCGGCCCGATTTCTCTTACAATAGAAATTCCAACCATCGCAGGGATCTGGACTTCGACACCATACTTTACCATCGAAGGTCTAAGCTGCATGGTCAGTACCAGTCCTATGATAAATGCTGTCAAAGCGACCAATGGAAGACTCCTGTAACCCAGAACATAACACTGTTTGATAAACTCCTCGTATTCAAACCTTGATCTGAATCCTTCTCTGAAGAACCTCCAGGTAAATCTAGACATATCACCTGCTTCACGAATAAATGTACTCAGATCTTTTGGAATTTGGATCATCTGAATTTAAACTATCATAGAATACTATATCAACGTTTCAAAAGCTTAAACGGTTTGATCAAACAGTCACTATGCGTCCCATTATGCTTCAGCATGAGCGCGAAAGCAGTGAAAGTAAATTCCTATTTTTGATTTACTGACTCCAAATGGATGTGCATGATCGGTTGTGATCGTGTAAGACGCGCACTTTTTTTCAGCTGATTATATTCAAATCGAACGATGTTCTGCTGTTCAGCAAATTCTTCAAAAAGTAGTCTGTTCTCAATATGAATATCCACTGGCATAAAACTTATAACTTCTGACTGAAGATATACATTTACCTTGTCTTTGTCTAATTCATACCCCTGGTAGTCAAGGCCGAAGTTATTACCATCCAGCCGTACCTGAAAGAATCTTTCGACATAGTGTTCCACCATCTCATTCATAGTCGCAGAATCACCCTTTGGCCCCAGATCAACCGTTGACTTGAATTGCTTTTTCAGCGCGTCTTCAAAATCATGTGAAGTCAGACTGATACTGATTTCAAAAATATCTTCGTCCGGATTATAATTCACTTCCGATGTACTGACGTAATGCGGATGGGCCAACCAGAATATGGATTGGATAAATAATAGTAATTCGATCATATAACAAAGATACAAACTACGAAAGTCTTCGTTGTGAATATAATAATCTCATTAACTTTGTAGAAAGTTCACAAAATATGACCAGACTGATATTGATTTTGGCTTTATATAACGCTATAAATATCAACCTTTTATCACAAAACATCAAAAACAACCCCTCATCCTCCCATGGCAACAAATTTGAGCAGTTGGGGATCATTCTTCCGGATCCGGGACCATACAGGACCGCGGCAGGGGCCCCGGGAGAGGCATACTGGCAACAGAAAGCTGACTACAAGATCAAGGCCAGGCTGGACGAAGAAGATTTCAGATTGTACGGTTCTGAGTGGATCAGCTATCACAATCAATCACCTCATGAATTACACTATCTCTGGCTTCAGCTGGATGAAAACCAGCATAAAAGCGATGATGAATTTCGCAAGGCCAACCCCAGCAATTGGGATCCGCCATTTTATGAAAATACCGTAGCACAAATGGATCATGATCAGCAGTACAAAGATCTCGGTGTCAATATTACCAAAGTAACTGATGCTGCAGGTAATAACATGCCCTATGTCATAAATGGAACCATGATGCGTATTGACCTGCCGTCAACCCTTAAATCAAAATCTTCCGTCAAATTTTTTGTAGCGTGGAACTACAAAATTCCCAATCGTTTAACCGTAGGAGGAAGGGGTGGTTTCGAAAAAATAGAGGATGACGGTAATTGTTTGTTTACCATGTCCCAGTGGTATCCACGGATGTGCGTTTATTCTGATTTTCAGGGATGGCAGAATAAACAATTTACCGGACGGGCGGAATTTGCACTGACTTTTGGGGACTTCGATGTTGAGATGGATGTTCCTTCGGACCATGTGATTGCGTCTACGGGTGAATGCCAGAATTACAAAAGCGTATTAACCGATGTTCAGTGGCAGCGATACCAAAACGCAACTCAAAAAAATGGAGAGGTTACTGAGATTGTTACACTGGCGGAGGCAACACGCAAAGAAAGTAGCAGATCCAAAGAGCGAAAGGTCTGGCACTATAAAGCCAGCAATGTCAGAGACTTTGCCTGGGGCACCAGCCGCAAATTTGTTTGGGATTTGATGCCGATTCAGATCGGAGGTCACAGGACACTTTGCATGAGTTATTACGGCAAGGAAGCCTATGGTCTGTACCGTCGTTATTCGACCAAGACCGTTGCCCATACGATCCGCACCTACTCCAAATATACGATAG
Organism: Saprospiraceae bacterium; assembly: GCA_046329325.1. Classification (GTDB taxonomy): domain Bacteria; phylum Bacteroidota; class Bacteroidia; order Chitinophagales; family Saprospiraceae; genus Vicinibacter. Next base: position 2,058,793 of record JAXLUU010000001.1, on the reverse strand, counting down.
ACTATCCGTATCCGGTGGCTATCAGCGTTGAAGCTTCTAATGGAATGGAATATCCAATGATATGCTTCAATTACGGCAGGACAGAGAAAGATGGTAGTTATTCTGAAGGCACCAAGTACGGGATGATTTCGGTTATCATTCATGAAGTGGGACACAATTTTTTTCCCATGATCATCAACAGCGATGAGCGCCAGTGGACCTGGATGGATGAAGGCCTGAATACATTTGTCCAGTTTCTAGCAGAGCAGGAGTTTGACAATAATTATCCTTCTGGTCGAGGGTTCCCTGAAAATATTACAGACTATATGCGTCTGCCCAAGGAACAACTGGAACCCATTATGACCAACAGCGACAACCTGATTCACTTTGGCAGTAACGCTTATGCCAAGACAGCCACAGGTCTCAATATTCTTCGCGAGACGGTCATGGGAAGAGCACTGTTTGATAAAGCTTTCAAGACCTATGCACAAAGCTGGAAATTTAAACATCCGACACCGGCAGATTTTTTCAGAACCATGGAAGATGCTTCAGCTGTTGACCTGGACTGGTTCTGGCGTGGATGGTTCTTTGATATCGAACCGACAGACATTTCAATAGATTCCGTATTGGCTTATCGGTTTACTTCGGAGCGTCAGGCCACAGACTCATCCGGTTCGAAAGTCCAGCGGGCTACTGTTGCCAAGCCTGCACCATCACCCATACAACGATATGAACCCCTCTCCAAGTTGCGCAACAGACAATCCGGCATACAATTTCTGGTAAACACGGACACTACCCTCAGGGACTTTTATTACTATTATGATGCCAGTAAGGAAAAAGATGAACAACCCGCACCACAAAGCCCTGCACCAAAACGCAGCAACGCATTGCCGGATCTTGCTGATAGCAGCACTTTTGAACTTTATAAGGACTACTATGTCTATGAGATCAGCTTTACCAATAAAGGAGGAATGATCATGCCGCTGATCCTGATGTGGTATTACCAGGATGGCACTCAGGAACTGGAGCACATTCATCCGTATGTCTGGAGACAAAATGAAAAACAACTGGTCAAGACATTTATTAAGCATAAAGAAGTAAAATCCATAACGCTGGACCCATATCGCGAGACGGCTGATATTGATGAAAGCAATAACGTCTGGAATCAGACTTCTCCGATGACGAAATTCGAGTTATTCAAATCAAAGCAACAAGGCCAGGGAGGAAGACGTCAAGCCGCTGCCGGATCCAACCCCATGCAAAAAGCGATGAAGAAGAAATAAAGTCATCGGTCTAAGTTCTCAGGGCATGTATCGTCTGATTAATCACTCTCAGACTATGTTGGCATGTAACGGCTTTGGATATATTTAATGGTGCGGCCTTCGCTCAGGTGTATTTTTTCATAGTACGTGCGAATCTGAAGCTCCGGTGTGATGCATGATTGCTGATATACATCATTGTAATGATTGAGTATCTCAAAATCATTGTCGGAAGACAATGTTGTGAGACCAAATTCATAGAGCGGTGTATTGTCGGTCTTAAGATGTAGCAGGGCACCCGGTCGGAGTATTTGTTTATAAGTTTTTAGGTAAGGAGCAGATATTAGCCTTCGGTTTGATTTACTGGGACGCGGAAATGGATCCGGAAAAGTGATCCAAATCTCATCCACTTCATCTTTTGCAAAAAAAGTTGGAATAAGTTCTATTCTTGTTCGCACAAATGCCACCTGCGAAAGATCTTCTGCGAGTGCCGTTGCGGCACCCTTCCAAATCCTTGCCCCTTTGATGTCAATACCGATGTAATTGTTTTTCGCATTCAACCTGGCGAGCCCTAACGAATACTCTCCTCTTCCACAAGCCAGTTCCAGTGTAAGGGGGAATTCGTTACGAAAATATTTTTCTTTCCAATGCCCGCGGTAATCGACGGGCTTATTGTAAGCAGCGTAAAGTCTGGGATCTTCAAAATTAAAATTTTCAAATACATTGGGAAATTGAAGGTTTTCAGCAAATTTTTCTAGTTTGGATCTTTTACCCATCGACCGTTACAATTCTTTTCCCAACAAATCAAAAAAATCAACAAAGTGTACTTCATCAACCGGCAAATCTCCAGGCGGGTGATCGAGTTCGATATAGCTGCCCGGATCCTGTAATAAAGACCTGAGATGTGCTGCAGATTCCGGAGCAATGTCCGAACTGTTTCTATTAATCATCAGTACCAGCGGGCTGATAATATTTTGAATATATTCGAAAGTGTTGAAATCATACTTTAAGTCTCGGGGTAGCAATACCAGTGCTGGCAACTTGAGCCTAAACCACTCGCGAATACCATAGATTGGATTAATCATGACCACCAATCTGCACGGGCTCAGATTGGCCAGATAAGCCGCTGCGACAGCGCCGAGACCATATCCCACGATGATAACGCTATCCTGGCCAACCTGATTTTTGAGCCACGAATAACTTAACTGCGCATCTTCATACCAGTTAAACTCAGATGGTCTTGAATCTGATTTTCCATACCCCCTGTAATCCGGAAATGCAACCGAATATTGGCGTTCCGTAAAAAATCTTGCGAATTTGGATGCCCAGTAATCAGCACTTTTGTCCGCACCATGTAGAAATAAAATATGTGCCTTTACCGGCAACTCAGGTCTGAATTGCAATACATTGAATTTTTCCTCATTAGGCTGACTGAGTTTAAACTCTGTATGCGGTAGATCAAAATGATATACGGTATTCTGACTGTGTCTGACCGGGTTAAAAACAATAAAATCAATCAGGATATAAACAAAAAATATTCCGATGACATAGAGCATCATCAGGGTAGATACCAATATGATGAGTCTTCGGAGGGTCATCAGCGGTAAAGTTAAAAAATGAGCCCGTTAATGAAGGACAATTGCCCAAGTATTGAAATAAAACTCCTGAAATCAGTTTATAAAAAAGATGGTCATAAATATAAACTTTTGAATACTAGCGAATTAAACATATTAAATAACGCTAATTTATTAAAAATAATAATGATTCAGTTTTTACCTCGAAGTGTCAGGATTTCTGTCTGGATTTATTTCTTGAAGAAGAAACCTCCACTCACCATTTGATCATCTTCACTTGCCCTGTAATAATAAATGCCCTGAGAAAGACCTTGCACATCTACCCTGAATATCCCAGTATTGTGATTTTCCTTCAAAACCAATTTTCCTGACTGATCGAAAACTTCAAACAGCGTATTCATACCGTTACCTGGATACACAATTTCGATAAAATGATCTGCCGGATTGGGAAAACAAAGGACTTGCTGTACCTGCCCGCTGCCCATTTGCCGAAATTCAAGATCGTATTCATTTAAATCTAGGTCAAAATACCGCTGTTCAATAAAATTACTATTTCGGAATAGATCAGCAGATTCTTGTATATTCAAGTTCTGGTTAATCCGTAAGGTCAGAATTGGTGTATTTTGTTCCCACTCCAATAAGTCACCAGTGCTGTGACTGATTCTGAGTTCATTTTGCGAAATAATGAAAGCATCTGAAGGCAGCTGGGAATTGATCACTTCTGCTTTAATAATTTTTGAAGGCAATGTCCAGGATCCCTGGAATCCGCTGATCTTCGATTCCAGTGCGTGCAGATAAATATCAACTTCCGTTCCGGATGTTCCTTGTCTGAGTTTATAATCCAGGAAAACATCTTGATCAGATGCAATATTTCTGGATTGCAACACATATCCCGGCTCACGGTAACTCAGATCCACATCTCCCATTTTGAGGGCGAGCACATCTGCATTGAATTTGGGAAAAGTCGTTAGCGTTACGCCCTGAAACAGTGCATTGCCGCCGCTCATCCAGTCAGTTCTGTAAAAATACCATGGCAGCACTTTTTGAAATGTCGGAATGACCCCAAGAAGTAATTTCCTGATCTCCGCAATATCGGAAGATGCCACATTAAAGTTGGCATTCACATCCGCCGCAATTAACAAGAGCGGATCTGTTATCAGTTGCTTGCCAAGGATGTGCTTCTGAATAATAATAATATCCTTGGTATTTAATCCGTCGAGTATCTGAGATCGTTTGACGAAGTTATACTCCATGAATCCGGTATTCTTCTTTTTAAGTTTGAATCCATATTGCAATCCACCGTTTTGAGAGACGCAGAATTTATCAATATTACTTAGATCTTTGATGTTGATAGAGTCCGGATATACCCGAATGCTGTTTGCAGTAGCAATCAATCCTCCCACATCGCCTGTCTCTGACATATTGGTCAGCGTGGTTGAATTGAGCTGCGTGCATTTGAAACCGTCTGTAATCACAGCAGAATAATTTCCCGCCGTAAGATTCGTGATGGTTCGGGTCGTTGCCCCCGTATTCCACTGATAGGTATACGGAGCAAACTCACCTTTAGGACTCAATGAGATCTCGCCCTCTGCACCGCACAAATGGGTTACTGTACTTTTGTTTTGATCAAAACTATACTGATAATCGTTGAGCGTAATATTTGTCGTACGCTTAACGACTGTTCCGCTGCAACGATCCGTAATGGACCACTCGCGCTTTATCTTCACTGGCAGGTTGCACATATTCGACACCTTGGTATCGATAAAGCTCACATCCAATGCACCCAACGCTGGACCAAATCCCGTGATCGCTTGAGACAATGTCTTGTCTCGGGGATAATTGAGTGTGGTGTCCGTCGGTAGTCTTAATTGAGAGGGGGTTAGAAAACTAATATAAATGCTCTGCGTACATCTTTCCGTGTTGCCTATGGCATTGCGAATAGTAAATATTCTGGTGACCAAATCATTACGGTTTGAGCAATTACCCTTTGAAAAAATTTCAATGTAACTAATTGTCACCGCTCCGCCGTCATTCATCACAACTTTCGGAAATCCTGTCACCGAGGTATCATACTTCTGTCCCTCCGATATCGTCACATTGGCAGGACATTCAACAAGCAAGGTCTGAGGTGACAGGGAGTTTGAGTTTTTTCCTGCTTCTGCTCGAATGATCATCGGCAGAAAGAGGAAGATCATCAAGTTCCTCATGTTTACTTATTTGATGGTAAATTTAGCAATTTTCATTGAAAAATGGATATCCGCCAAAATTCTACGTGGGTACATTTTTCAGATAAAAATTAAACCTAATGTATAATATATTACAAGTCAAAATTTTTTAAAAAATTTGGTGATATATTAATCAAATAAATATTTCAAAATGACTGCCAGTCAGTCAGCTACTCAATGCTTTGTGAATTCATTACAGATGGCCTAAAAAAGGCCCCGGACGTTAAAGTACACAGGGCCTTTTAATATTGAAAAAGTAATTGTAGTAAAATCGTGGTTTATTAGCCGTGAACCTTACCGGCTATTCGAATTTTTTTGATCCGTCCGCCTGGTAAGAATAGCGGTAGGTATAATACCTGGCTTCATCCTGGAATGCATTGGGGCTCACCGGCGCATTTTTGTAATAACTGAGGATCTCCATTTTGGCATACTTACCATCGGCTGTCCTGAGTACAAGTACCTTGCCCGGCGTTGGACTGACAATCATGGTCGCTGGATTATACGTAGACCAACTGCTACCGATGGCCAATGCCGTGTTGGTATCAGTCTTAAAGACAGAATCGGCAGGAACAGATTTAAGGTCACTGAACAGCCCGTTGTATATGAATGCGCCAGCCTGACCAGGACCGCTGATGCCGGAATTGATAATAATCTTATTGGCTCTAAAACCAATATCCCATTTGCTGGTGGCACTGTCTGCGTGATCAACAATCGCGCTGTCGGACAACCTGAAGAAGGTAAATATTTTTTTATCACCTACTGGTGCCCCGGTCGTCGGATCAAATCCTGTTGTAGGGTCTGCAGCCAGATTCTTGATTGTCGTGGATTGCACGGTAATAAGATTGTCGTTATCATCATTACAACTAAACAGTGCGAAGACAGTCAGTAAAGAAAACAAATAAATAATTTTCATGATTTTATCAGATTATAATTAAATTGTATAAAAATATTTCGTCCCGGAAGATTGGGTATATTCAATGGATCTGTGTAATTGAATACATTTTCTGCACCGAAGCGGCACTCAAAATGCTGAAAGAAACTTTTACCGATGGTCAGGTTTAAAAGATAGTAGGAATTTACAAAACGGTCATAACGGTCCAGTATGCCATTGCCGTTGAGATCGCTTTGTGGCACAACAACACCACTCACATTACCTGAAGTGGGAAATAAACCAAAACGGTCTCTGTAATGCAAGCGAAGCTGAATATCGGTTTTCCATTTAGGAATAGAATATCCAAACTTAAGACTGGCCTGATGTCTGGACCTGTTTGATAGTCCTGTGTAATCGCGCGCAGTAATTCTGTAACTTTCAAGCGTATAAGGATCCCTGCCGAATACTTCGCCTCTTCGAATCCTGTCAACCACATCTTTGTCTTTGGCGATCAAAAACTGATACCCGGCCTGAATGGTAAAATGATTGGTGACCTTCATGGATGCATTCAACTCAACACCTCTCGTATAGGCCCTGTGGATGTTGGTATACGTATAGATGTTTCTCTGATTGATTGTCGTGGCAACCAACTGCGTCTCGATGAGACCTTTGATATCATTGCGGAAATAATTCAAATTCATGTTGACGCTCGGGGATACCGCGATATTCATTCCGGCGTTAAAGGCCACAGAGGATTCAGCACTAACCTTACCAATGGAGCCTGGATCAACGTAGAGTACATTGATCTGTTGATTTTCCATGAGTTGCCTGATCTTACTTTGAATGACTTCAGTTCCGTATACCGCGTAGGAAGCGGCATCATTACTAAAGTTGAGATAGAGCTGCCGAAAGTCTGGTGCCTTGAAACCTGTCCCGGATGAACATTTGAGTTGCATCCAGCGGGTTAAAGGATACAACACAGCCAGTTTGGGACTCCACTGCATAATGTAATTTGAGTTTTTATCCAGCCTGATTCCTGCGATCATCTGCAATGACCGGATCGGTTCAATTTCCAATTGAGAAAAACCGTAAGTGGTACTTTGATTGTTGGACTGGTCCCCATAGCGTGAAGAAGTGACACTTTCATGGATTATTCCGGTACCTGCGATGATGCGGAAGTTCTCTTTGATTTTATACGTCGACAACACCTCATTTCGGATAAAATGCTGTGTAAAATCATCATGGTAGAACGCATCGCCGGTCTCGAGATGGATCAGATTGGTTTTGGTCCGATAGCCGCTCCAGTAACTTCTGCATTGCAGCCTTAACCGGGAGTTCAGCGTCCATTGATACGTCGGAATGATATTCCAGTCCTGAACCGTCCCGTCACCCGAGACGCGGATGGAATCACCGGAAGTAAGCACCTGGTATTGATTTGTCTGAAATTCTTTGAAAGTACGGAGACTCACCCCTATTTCGTGTTTTGGATGTGGGGTGTAGATGATCTTTCCGCTCAGGGTATAGTTATGGAAAGGAGACACCGTCTGACCAAAGATTGCGGGCGACAGATCATAACCATTCGTGGCAAATCGGTTGATACTGGCCTGCACCCTGATCTTCTTCCGGTTCAGTGCGCCCAGCACATTAAGATCACTGGTCGTCCTGGAGGATATCCTGACCCCGGCCATCAATTTATCCGTCAGGGTCTGATCGGTGATGACATTGATGACACCGGCCAGTGCCTCCGATCCGTATAGACTGGAGGAAGGTCCCTTGACGATTTCAATTTTGCGGATATTGAAGGCCGACACCCTGCTTAACTCCAGACTGCCGGTATAGCGACCAATCAGGGGTTCTCCATCCATGAGGATAAGGGTATAGTCGGGATTGAGACCCTGCACCTGGATGCCGCTGCCCAGGCCATTGATCTGCGGTACCACCGAAAGGCCGGCAAACTCACTGAGCACTTCCTGCAACCTGACCTGTGCACAGGATCTGATGACCTGATTGTGAATAAGCTGAAATGGAAGGGGAATTCGGGAAATGACCCTTTCAGATCTCGTCGCAGTCACACTGACTTCGGAGAGGGCAAAGCTGTCCTTCTGCGCCGAGAGGTTCCAAACCGCCATAAATAAAAGATAATAAACTCTTTTCATTCAGACTACAAAGGTGCATAGGGCTTAAAGTCCAATCATATCCCAAAACGTATTATTAATGCCCCATTCCGGATAAAGGAACAGGCTATTATCCCCTTAGATAATCGCCTAATTACTAATTTTGATGCGAAATAGATGATAGCTAGATTCTTGAATAATATCCCAATAAGTAAATGGAATCTTTTGAAAAGTTTGAAGGGTCGTTGGAAGAATTGAATGGTCCGCAGCAGGATTATACCCTCCACAAAGGCCTGTTTTACGTAATTTTTTGCCTGGGGAGTCCCCTGGAGGTGGCCTTCAGTCCGGTCTACAGCAGAATGTTGGCACCCGGGAGGGCCTTCATTATCTACGACCCGGACCGGGACCTGATCTGCCAGTTCAAGTCTGAGGAAGGAACGAGGTTATTTATGCTCAGCATGGGACTCTCCACGCTGCATGGGATGTTTGCCCCGGAATCCAATAATGCGCCCGTCTTTCTGCCGGAAAACAGCCAGCGCCGGTTCTATGAAGAACGCGTCATCGTCACCGAGGTTCAGCGCATCCTCCAGCATTACCAGGAGGTGCGGCTAAGTGAATCTGCGCAGCGTCTGTACCAGAAAGCCAAATGCATCGAAGTCGTGAGCCTGTTTTTTTCGAAGGAGCGCGCGGACACGGATGCCTGTCCCTTTCTCAACAACGATGAGATGGTGCGAAAGCTGAAGAAAGCCAAGGATCTGCTAATCCAGCATTATATGAACCCGGTTACACTTCCCAACATTGCCCGGCAGGTAGGGCTCAATGAGCTGCAATTGAAGAAGGGCTTCAAGGAAGTGTACGGCAACACGCCCTACCAGTTTGTACTCGACTACAAACTCGAAATTGCTCGTCAGCTAATCCTCAGAGAGCAACTTCCCGTCAACGAGATTGCGGACCGCATCGGTTATACCAACGTAAGCCATTTTATCACCGCCTTCCGAAGAAAATTTGGGATGACGCCCAAGAAATATAATACTTAGATCGTTGTGCTTTTGGAAGCCTGAATTTTTTATTTAAATTTCAATGTATAAGACCCAATTATTATCTTTGATCTTGGTAATGGCTATTAGAGACACAGCAACGTATTGATTTTGGTATTTCAATACGTATTACTTTTTCAACGCTGGGTTGTATAAAGTCATACGACATTATTTGTACACTTAATCAAGAAACTTGAGAGCTACTTCATCCCTGGTGATTTGCTTGATTCTGAATCTTTCACTAATCAAAACCAAGGCTCAGGAATACACCCTGCACACGCCCAATAAAAATCTTACCGTTGAGGACGGTCTTTGCTCCAACTTTGTTTATGGTGCAGTTCAGGATGATGAAGGCTTTATTTGGTTTTATACCGATAAGGGACTTTCCAAATTTGATGGTTTTTCGATGAAAAATTTCAGTTCAGCAGAAGGCATATCGAGGCCTAATGTCTGGATGCTGTACAAGGATACCAACAACAGGCTCTGGCTCGGCACACATGATAATGTATTATCCTATGTGCAGGGGGATTCGGTGCATACTGTAGGCTCGTTTGAGAATAGTGGTGCAATATATCGAATTTTGAGAATTAATACTGATACACTATTAATTATGAAATCGACCTATTCCAGCAGTCTATATCTAATTGGACAAGATTCATTTTCAAATATATCATATGATGATTTGAGCTACAAACAAAAATTAATTTTTGAACAACGTCTGAATTGCTTAAATCAAATTAATTGGGATTCATTCGGTCATAAATTAAAAGATCATGAATTAGATATAAATGGCTACTCAAATGGCTTTGCCTTTTGCTCAAACAATAATTTATACGCATTATCTGCATTAAATAACAAATTCTTCACTTTTTCGATGAATTCAGGTCTAGGTTCTCTTTATATCCTGCCAGAAAACAATAGATTTTATACTCCAGTCCTATTAAATGATAAATTATTTCTAAGTGGAACACAAGGATTGATGATTTTCAAGGACAACATGTTGAAAACAAATTACATAATAAAATCTAGCAATAACTTGCTAAGAAGCAATACCGATAATTGTGGAAACGTCTGGTCTGGATCACAAACTAAAGGTGTACTATATTATAATAAAAATTATTTTGAGAAAATTAAAGTAATTTATTCTAATACAGGAGATTTTATTAATGTAACTAATGTTGCCAACAAAACAATTATAGAACTGGAATCAAAGGACATATTAATTTTTGATAATAAAACCAAACAAATTAAAAAGCATAAAAATATGTCTGGCAATCGTGAATCTGGTGAGTGGTTTGACAATTATGTATGGATAAGAGGAAACTACAAATATAAACTATTTGATAAAAATAATTTTGTTTTTGATTTTTTCCAAAAAAATAAAGAGCTTTCTAAATTAAAAACAAATAAATGGATACCTTATAATACTCATAAATTGAATGAAGACTCAATAATTTCAATTACAAGTAATCTTGCTAGCTTAATAGTAAAAAAGGATAATTTATATAGTTTCAAAGAATTTTATCATGATAAATATAGAATATTCTTCAGTTACATTACTTCAGATAGAAATTTACTTTTAGCATCCCTTAAGAAAATTTATGTCATCGATAAAAACTTAATTCTAAAAGATTCAATTGAGTTATCAAATAATAAATCTACTCTCAATATTTCATGCCTCACTGAAGTTGCAAATTCTAAAACTCTCATAGCTGGAACAAATGGCAATGGTGCATATTTCTTTAATAAAAACCAGGGTTGGATTTTATTACCAAAAAGTGAAAATCTAGAATGCAAATCAATTTTCAACATTGGAAAATATCTATTAATTCATTCAAATAAAGGTATTTTTTCGTATAAATTCAATGAAAATAAATTTGAATTTTTTACTTTATATGCATATTCATACGGATTAAATCCTGATAATATTTTACTTTGTTATCCTCACAATGACTCCATTTATGTAGTATCAAAAACAAATATAATAGCATTTAGTCCTAATCTTATAGATGCAACAAACAATACGATAAGAATATACGAGTGTTTAGTAAATTTGACTAAACTTGATATAAGCAAAAAAATTGTCATTCCTTCGAATTTTAAAAATATAAGTTTCCGGTTCTCAACTTTCGATTACACCCGAATGGATGATACTAAATTTCGTTATAGATTTAAAAACTCTGATCCATGGAATGAATTAAAGTCCAATTACATCGAAATTACTCAATTATCATTTGGCGAACACACGTTATTTATTGAAGCCTTTAATAAATATTCAAATCAGATTTTGGCCACTAAAATATTACCGTTTGAAATTCTAACCCCATGGTACAGAACCTGGTGGTTCCTGTCTTCGTTCAATATCTTATTGCTAGGCACAATCGTCTTTTTCTTCCGAAGACAGACCCTCAAAAATAAAGTCTTCGAACACTATATGATGACATCCCAATATAATCTCCGGGAGACCAAAATCAAGCTGCTCGAAAACCAAATGAATCCACACTTTCTCTTTAATTCCCTGACTGCCATCAAATCATTCTTATTACTCAGAGATTCAGACAATGCAAAGTTCTATCTCAACAGCTTTAGCAAATTAATGCGCCGGTTTTTGGATTCTTCAAGGTCCTCGCTGATCAACATTGAAAACGAAATAGATATGATCAGGCAGTACCTAATTCTGGAGAAAATGAGGTTTGATAACCGCTTCGATTTTGAAATCATCGTAGATAAGGAGATTGACAGCTCAACACTAAAAATTCCCACAATGCTGATCCAGCCTATTGTTGAAAACTCGGTACGGCATGGGCTATTCCATCGCCCGGATAGTGGAATGATAACGGTTTCAATAAAAAAAATTGGTACTGACCTGCATCTAATTGTAGCGGACAACGGCATTGGCATCAAAGCTTCACAAGCAATGAAGCAAAGTACTACAACTAACCACGAATCTCATGCCTCTGATATTCTGAATGAAAAAATCGAGTTGCTGAATAGTTTTTCGCAATACAACATAACTTTGTTTACCGGAGAATTAAACCCTGAAGATCCCAAATACAAGGGCACATTAACAAAAATTGTAATTAAAGGAATTTTTTATGAGTTCTGAAAATCTGAAAGCCATTATTGTAGATGATGAACCAAAAGTAAGCAAGGTTCTGGAAAATGAGTTGCTCACAAATTTTCCGCACATTGAAATCTCCGCTGTGGTCCATAATGTTAGTGAAGCTGTTGATTGCATTCGCATCTATAAACCGGATATTGTTTTTCTTGATATCATCATGCCTGGCGAAAATGGCTTTGACTTACTGAAGTATTTTGACACTATTGATTTCGAATTGATTTTTGTGACCAGCCATTCTGAATATGCCCTCAACGCCATAAAAGTCTCTGCGCTCGCCTATCTCCTTAAACCAGTTGAAACCGAAGAGCTACGGGCTGCTCTCGAACTGGTCAAAGAGCGTAAGGAAATCAAGCACGCAATGGAAAGTTACCGGTACTTACTGGAAAATATCAAAAAAAATGACCTGAATGAACAGTACATAGCTATTAATTATGTCAATGAAATAACTTTTGTGAAGATCAGCGATATTATATTTTGTGAAGGATGGGAGCGTTATACCAAAATCCACCTGACAGATAAAAGGGAGATGGTCAGTTCATATAATATCGGCAAGTACAAGGCCCTGTTGGAACCATATAGTTTTGTTCAGACCCACCGATCTTATGTGATCAATCCCCGTCATGTGTTGCGAATTGATACTGGAGACCAGCTTGCCATGACCGGTGATTTCGTGATCCCCATCGCACACCGTAAAAGACATGAAATCGTTGAAATCATTGTACAGATGAAAAAATAAACCTGAAGAGACAAGGACTTTTCCACGGCACTTCACATTTCATTCTCTTTTTATTTTTCACGCTGTTAAAAGTGGTCCCACTTGGGCTCGAACCAAGGACCCTCTGATTATGAGTCAGATGCTCTAACCGACTGAGCTATGGGACCTATACCTACTATCAATTACCTTTTTACCTTCTTTTCTCTTCAATTGAAATACAATCTTGCCTGGCATAAGATTCCGACCTATAAGTCGGGCAAGTTCAGGTCTTTAGGAGAACTGATTAGACCCGTGAATTCAAGACATTATCGCAACGCTTAAATCAAAGCAAAGGTCTGCAACAGGCCTCAATACCATAAACTGTGCAACCGCCTGTTTTATTTTGTTTTTCAATCAAGAAGACCCATCTACTTTAAGATGTGCTTATTGTCAGAAACCAGTACGATGACCAATTCTACATTGGGCCATGTAAGTACAAAGCTGAAATTTCTAACGCTTAGACCGTTTGCTAAGCAGCCGCAAATGTAATCAATTCACCCCAATTCTAATTTGGCTGCAATTTATGAATTACAATTGCAGGATAGATCAATCAAGCGCATGATGTTCATCGCCACCTGAACAGGACGGTCTAAAACAATAATAGACTATAATTTACTCATTATAAATCATTTATATTCTTTAATGGCCGTATTTCTCCCACATGTTCAGTAGATTCGGTTTGTAAAATACGGACAGCGTCCAGGCAGCGTAAGCTTCAGGAATCTTCAGCGCATTATCCTCATGCGGATAATGGCCCTCTCGCTGGTATTTTTGGACCATTTCCCGCAGGTCTTGCAAGTACTGACGCATGGGCTGAACATCATCCTTGCTTCCACTGCGCCCATGACCGGGAATAATCACTTCAGCCTGGCCCTGCTGTATATTTTGAAGCACATGATCCCAACGACCTGGATTTCCATCACCGATCCAGGGATGACAGCCAATGAACAATACATCACCGGTAAAAAGAATTTTCTCCTCCGGAAGGAACATCAGAAGATCACCTTCCGTGTGCGCTGGACCGCAGTCGTAGAGATGTACATCCCGCTTGCTGCCGTGTATGATCATACTGTCCGTAAAACTCAATTGCGGATAACACAACTTGAGTGTACCCACTGACCTGGCCAGGCCGTCATAGTAGGCTTCCCACATGATGTGTTCCTGTCGCTCGTGTGCTGACATATTCCTGGGGTTCATCTGGTGAAAACTGGCCGCCTTCTCCGCGGCATGTTTTCGGTTTTCTTCCAGCTCCGGGGGTAACTCCTCGCGCATGTGACGAAGGGTCGCCTGTGTACTGATGATGGTTGACTTTTCGAACACCTGATTGCCCCCCGTATGATCGTTGTGAAAATGCGAATTAATCACATAGCGCACGGAATGACCCGTGAGCCGTTCCGCTGCCTTCTTGAGATCCCGGGCCGCCTCAGGCGTCATGAATGGATCCATCACCAGTGCGGCATCGCCCAAATCGACAATTCCGGCGTTGCAAATGGCATAACCACCGTTGGTGGCTATCGCTGCGTATACCCCGTTGCCAAGCTTTTGTATTGTAAAGTGTCTTGAAGAAAAAGTTACCTGTGCCGAGAAAGTATGTGGAAGACAGGATAAAATACCAATGGCGCAGCAAAGTACAGTCAGTCTCTTCAAGGTGGTGAGAATCATTATTTTTTCGCTGAATATGTTCAAACTAATAAGCTAAAGATACCAGATCAGCATTTTATCAGGGCATGGTTTATCTCCAGCAATACATTGTAATGGTGTAATTTAAAATTTGAATCGAAGTCTTGGGCAAAACGCCTCACTTAAAATTACACATACCATGTTTGATTCTGTAAGCTTGATAAATGGTCCGGACAGAATCGCCCTCGAGCACAAAAGTTAATCGTTCATTGAAATGACCTTAACGTCCAAAAATGGACAGCTCAATTGCAATAACACCCCTTGAAAGTAATTGCATGGCCCATCCGAACTGTATTGCCAAAGCAAATTAAATCACAGCAGACCGATGTGGTCAGCGAATTATTGAAGGTCGATTTTGAGTTCCTGAATGATCTTCTTATCACCTTTTTCAGAAACAAAAATAAATACGCGGAAGTTTTTACCATTGCTGGAGGCAAGCGAGCCAATAACATAATTGGAAGCGTTGCCCTTACCCGCTCCGGTGTGCATCTGTGCGCAACTTTTCGGTGGGTTCTGACTCAAAAAAGCCCTCACCGCACTGATGGTAGCTTCTTTGTCAAGATACTGGACCCGATTGTCAAAACAAATTTCCACGCGGTCATCCAGCATCGCTGAAAGACTGTTCAGGTCGTTTCTGGACAGGGCATCCAGGGCAGGATTTTTAGCCTGGCCGAAAGCGATCATTCCGGAGAGAACCATTGAAGCAAGCAACAAAAATCTCATTTTGACTTTTAATTTATTACAAAACGGAAATTGCTTTCAATTCGTTCAAAAGACCACACAAATTACTTTAGTACGCGCATCGTATTTTTGGCCCTGAAATGCAAAAAGCAATATTAATCATCCTGGATGGCTTCGGACTGGGGCCGGTTCACGAAGCAGATGCCATCTTTCAGGCCAATACGCCCTGTTTCGATGCACTGATGCTGTCAAGGCCGCATAGTACCTTGATCACCCACGGACTCGATGTGGGCCTGCCGGACGGTCAGATGGGCAATTCCGAAGTAGGCCATATCAACCTGGGTGCCGGAAGGATTGTGTACCAGGACCTGACGCGCATTGATCTCGCCATAGGACCCGGTGAACTGAAGCGAAACAAAGTTCTGCTTGAACTCATGGACTATGCCTCGGCACAAAATAAGGCCATCCATCTGATTGGCCTTGTCTCAGACGGGGGCGTGCACAGCCACCTGAATCATTTGCTCGCACTGTGCGACCTATTGCAGGCCAGTGAATCCAGACAAATCTACATTCACGCCATTACGGATGGCCGTGACACTGACCCTCATGCCGCCAAAGGATACCTTGCGCAACTGGAGAATCATATCCGGGACACGCGTATCAGAGTGTCCACAGTGGTCGGCAGATATTACGCCATGGATCGTGACAAACGATGGGAAAGGACCCAACAGGCTTATGATTTGTATGTTCATGGTCAGGGAGTCACTGCCACCAATGCACAGGATGCCATTCAGGCTTCCTATGAACAGGGCGTAACGGATGAATTCATCAAACCCATATTGATACTGGACGAACAGGGCAGTGCGTATCCATCGATTTCTGATGGTGATGTGGTGCTTTGTTTTAATTTTAGATCTGACCGTCTTCGTCAATTGACGACTGTCCTGAATCAGGAATCCATTGAGGGATATCCGATGATACCGTTGGATTTGCACTATTACACCATGACGGAATACGACAAAACCTATAAGGGGGTACAACTGATTTTTCCAAAGATCAGCATGGATCAGTCGCTCGGAGAAATGCTCAGCCGCTACGGCGCTTCGCAACTCCGCATCGCAGAAACGGAGAAATATCCCCACGTCACATTCTTTTTCAATGGTGGCCGCGAAGCTCCGTTCAGTGGTGAACGAAGAATTCTGATCCCAAGTCCCAAGGTGGCTACGTATGATCTCAAGCCTTCCATGAGCGCAGAAGCAGTAACGGACGCGCTGGTGGCAGACCTGCACACCAACCATCCTGAATTTGTCTGCCTCAACTTTGCCAATACGGATATGGTAGGCCATACCGGCGTTTTCAGTGCGGCAGTTGAAGCAGCGGAGACTGTTGACCGCTGTCTGCAGCGCGTACTCGACGAAGCAGTCCCCCAGGGATATCATATCATCATCCTTGCAGACCATGGTAATGCCGATTGCATGATCAACCCGGATGGAAGCCCGAATACGGCGCACACCAAAAATCCGGTACCCTGTATCCTGATCAGCCAGAAACCTTACGGGATCAATAGTGGAAGGCTTTGTGACATCGCGCCGACCATATTAAAACTGATGGAATTACCTGCTCCGGCAGTAATGACCGGACAAAATCTACTCGTCGGGTGATTGCACATCAACACAATTTTCTGCGTTCTGAAATTCTGATTTTCGCGGTGCTGCTGGTTTTCTCATGTGCCAACATTCGCAATATCAGTGGAGGACCTGAAGACAGGACACCACCCGTTGTTGATATTAAAAAATCTACCCCCAATCACCAGACCAACTTTCGCCCTCAGGAAATCAGACTCAGCTTTAATGAATGGATCAACTTGAATAATCCGCAGCAGAATATTATTTTCTCCCCCCGGCTGAAAAAAAATCCACGTTACAAACTACAGGGCAAAGCAGTCATTATCGAACTGGATAAAGAAGAGCAACTTCGGGACAGCACCACTTACACTATATTTTTTGGGAAAAGCATTGAAGACATCACACAAAAAAATGTCGCCAAAAAAATTTATTTTGTTTTTTCGACAGGCCCGGTGCTGGATTCGCTAACCCTTGAAGGCACGGTGGTCGATGCGTTGAGTCAGCAGAAAAGTATACTTACACAAGTCTCACTCTATGACTCGTTGCAGGACAGCGCCTTTGTCACAGGCCCGCCGGTGTACATTACCTATACAGACAGCATGGGCCGGTTTCTATTTGAAAATTTAAAGCAGGGAACTTATCGGTTATATGCAATGATCGACAAGAATCAGAATTTCTTTTTCGATCAGAAAACGGAAAGCATGGGCTTTTTAGAAGAAGCCGTTGAGGTCCCTTTTTTGAGACATGATTTGCCCAGGATCAGTCTTTCACAGGAGCGCACCCGCAATTATATCAAGGACAAAAAAGAAACCGAGGGTCGCATCAGATTCTGGTTTGCCTCAGCACCACAGGACCTTCAGATCAGTTGCAATACATGCCGTGAATTGGTCACGGTGCAGGAAGGTGACAGCGCAGTCTGTTGGTATCACACGGATGAAGCCTGCGCATTTTATGCCATTTACGAAGGCCGAACAGATACTTTTAATCTAAAAAAATCCATGCCTCCCAAAATGAATGGCATCCATCCGCGAATGTGGAGCCGACAGTGGATTTATGGTCAGCCATGGACGCTTCAGTACAATGAACCCATCGCCCGACTCGATACTGCGTTGATTCATTTCAACCCTTCCGTGACCTACAGCTGGAAGATAGATAGTGCAGATCCCCGCAAACTGCGCATTTATCCTGAAAAGTCACCCGGAGATCAATTTGTAGTCCGACTCGACAGTAATGCCATCGCAACCGTCTTTGGAAGTGTAAGTGCTGCCGATAGTCTTCAATGCCAACTGGTCAAATCCTCCTCGCTGTCGCGGGTAAAATTTAATATCGGGGGTATCACCAGAGACGAAGCATATATTTTTCAGATCCTGTTGAATGATAAAGTCCAGGAACAGCGGACCTTTGTGTCGCAGGATACCGGACACATCATCCTATTTGATGCGTTGATGCCGGGCAATTACAAAGTCAGGCTCATTCAGGATCGCAATCGCAATGGCATTTGGGATCCCGGGAAGTTTCTACAGAAAATTCTTCCTGAAAAAACCTGGATATGGCCAATCAAAGAAGTCAGGGCAGATTGGGATCTTGAAATAAAACTGAGTACGGAATCATGAAATTGTGGACACAGGATTTAGTTAAAAAATATGGCACCAGGACCGTGGTCAACGGTGTCAGCGTAGAAGTGCACCAGGGGGAGATTGTAGGACTCTTGGGCCCCAACGGTGCCGGCAAGACCACCTGCTTCTACATGATGGTAGGATTTATCACACCAACTCAAGGATCTGTATTTATTGATCAGGAGAATATCAGCAGGGACCCCATGTACATGCGTGCGCGCAAGGGTGTCGGCTATCTTCCCCAGGAACCAAGCGTGTTCAGAAAGCTCAGTGTAGAAGACAATATCAAAGCAATTCTGGAGATGACCGGACTGCCGCCTGCTGAACAAAAAGACAGCCTGGAGAATCTGATCGAAGAATTCAATCTGGGCAAGGTCCGAAAGAATGCCGGTGACAGCCTGTCCGGTGGTGAGCGCAGGAGAACAGAAATCGCCCGCGCCCTGGCCTCCAACCCCAAATTTATATTGCTGGACGAGCCTTTTGCAGGAATCGATCCCATCGCCGTCGAAGATATTCAATCCATTGTTGAAAAATTAAAACGCAAGAATATCGGGATCCTGATTACGGATCATAATGTACAGGAGACCTTGTCGATTACGGACCGTGCCTACCTCATTTTTGAAGGAAAGATTCTCAAAAGTGGTTCGGCAGAGCAGCTTGCAGAAGATGAGACAGTCCGTCGCGTCTATCTCGGACAGAATTTTGAATTGCGGCGCAAAAAAAAGGACTGATATGAAGTATTTTGCAGTGATTAGCCTGATGATGTGTGCCTGTAAGGAAGATTACGAACGGCAACTCAGTTCGCAGGCTTATATCTTATCCGACAGCATGTTTATCGCCAGGGCCAAAGACTTTAACCAAATGGCTGATTCACTGTGTGAAGCGCGAAGACAGGCTGAAATGCCTGTTATCATCGATTCTATTCTTCGGGTACGCCGGGAACAAATCAATCAACTGAGGAGCCTTGAATAAAATATTGCCCTTGATCGCGATGTTGTACCTGGGATCATGCTACGAAGTGACCCGGGAGAAAGTTGAAGCACTGGCTGCCACACAGCTTGCTGAACGTCAGTCCAATCAGCTTCGCGACAGGATGGCGATCTGCAGCCGGCTGATTTATAGTGAGGCCCAGTCACGGGCCGATTCAGCACTCAGGATTGAATCCAAGCAGGCCAAACTGGACAGCATCCTGGTGCCACACGACACCCTGCGGCCCCTTCGGCCGGAGGTTGATTTTCCCGATTATGCGCAGCCCAGCCGGGATAGTATTAAAATTCCGGCAAAACCAAAAAAATAAGCCCGGAAGAATTATTTTCTTTATTTTTGCAAAGTCAAAATAAAAAGATAATATTTTATATTTTGACAATTTTAATATATAATGGTCTGATACTTAGCAAAGTAAAAGATTAGAGAGGAATTTGTGATGAAGATAACTTGTAAGAAGAATTGTTATTTATATATATCAACTTTGATTAATAACAAAATCGATCTGCGCTGCGCCGGAATGGCGGTGTAACCCGATTGATCGGGTAGGTTACTTCGGAATTTCACTTCTTTTATTGCTGGTTGAGGACCTCAAAAAACTAGTTTGTATGGACCCTATTATAGGATTAATACTGGGATTGGTTGGAGGCGCCGGAGGCGGATTTCTGATCACCCGATCGCTGGTCACGCGCAGCAATCAGAAAAGACTCGATGAGCTCAACCAACTCTCGGATATTGAAATCGAGAAAGCCAAAATTACCTCAAAGCGCGTCCTTGATGAGGCAGAGACCAAAGCCGAACGGATCATCGCCAAGGCCGAGGCCAGAAACGAGCAGATCAAACAGCAGAAAATTCAGGAGAGCAAAGACAATTTCAATAAACTGAAGTCCGAGTTCGAATCCTTCAAATCGAATCAAATGATCGAACTGAAGGAACGCGAACTGAAAATGGCGGTCGCCGACAAGGAGCTGAAACAGCTCAGGCAGGATATCGACGTACGCGAATCAGAGCTGAAGACCCTGCGCGAAAACATGGAAATGCAGCTCAAGATCATTGCCAAAAAGAAAGAAGAACTGGATACGGCCAATGAAGAACGCATCAAACAGCTTCAGATCATCAGCAAGCTGAGCGAATCTGAAGCCAAGGATCTTCTCCTTCAGGCCGTGCGCTCCAAAGCAGCCAATGACGCGCTGTCACTGGAAAAAGAAATTATTGAGAACGCCAAAACCAATGCCAACAAGGAAGCCAAGCGCATTGTCATTCAGACCATCCAGCGCATGTGTGCGGAGTATACCATTGAAAACAGCGTCTCTGTCTTTAACCTCGATAATGATGACATCAAAGGACAGATCATCGGTCGTGAAGGACGCAACATCCGCGCGCTCGAAGCGGCAACGGGTGCAGAAATCGTCGTCGACGATACACCGGAAGCCATCGTCATCAGCAGCTTCGACCCGATTCGAAGGGAGATCGCCAGACTGGCCCTCAAAAAACTTGTGGCTGACGGTCGCATTCACCCGGCACGAATCGAAGAAGTCGTTGCCAAGATTAAAAAACAACTGGACGAACAAATCGTCGAAATCGGCGAAAGGACGATTATCGATCTGGACATTCATGGACTTGACCCTTACCTGGTCCGCATGGTCGGACGGATGAGATTCCGCTCATCCTATGGACAGAATCTTCTGGAGCACTCCTGTGAGACGGCCAACCTCTGTGCCGTCATGGCCGCGGAGCTTGGACTGAATCCAAAGCAGGTCAAAATGGCCAAAAGAGCAGGGCTTTTGCATGATATCGGCAAAGTGGCTGAAGAAGAATCAGAACTCTCCCACGCCTTATTTGGCATGAAACTTTGTGAAAAATACAAAGAGCATGAAGTGATCATCAATGCGGTCGGTGCGCACCACGATGAGATCGAAATGAACAACATCATTTCGCCCATCGTCCAGGCATGCGACGCGATTTCCGGGGCACGTCCGGGCGCACGCAGAGAGATTCTCGAAAGTTACCTCAAGCGGATCAACGAACTCGAAGAACTGGCCATGTCCTACGAAGGAGTATCCAAAGCTTATGCATTGCAGGCCGGCAGAGAGTTGAGGGTGATCGTAGAAAGCGAAAAAGTAACGGATCAGTTTGCGGATGATCTCGCATTTATGATCTCACAGCGCATCCAGGATGAGATGCAGTATCCCGGGCAGGTCAAAGTCACGGTCATTCGGGAAAAGCGCGCCACGGCATTTGCAAGGTAAATACTGTCTTCGATTTGAGTTCGATTGATGAAGCGTGATAAATGAAGTATTCCTGATCATTGTAAATACAACTTATGAAATCAACAACAATACTTTTCTGCGCAATAAGCCTGCTGTCGGTGTCATTTGCCAGTGCACAGATTGAAATCAAAACCAACCCGGTCGCGCTACTATTTGAGTTTATACCGGTTGCAGCAGAATTTCCCATCCGCAACGATATGTCGCTGGAAGCTGAAGTCAATTATTATCCTAATGAGTTTTTTTATGCTGGCGGGGTATATCGCTATTACTTCAAGCCATCAGCGAAACTTAACGACAGGTTTTTTCTGTGTGCCCTTGTTGGCGCTTCTGATTTTGGAGTAGGCCCAGGATTCGGTCTGGGATATAAATGGGTTTCGCGGAGAAACATATTGCTGGACCTCGGCATCGGCATTGGCCGCTATTTTGGAAATGAAGTAGACGATCAGGAAGCGTTTCCCTGGGGAAGGCTCCATATAGGATACCGGTTTCATCCAAGAAACTGAGCAACTATTCGGCTGGCGGGTACTCCGCGAGAAAATCCCTTACGGCATTATAACTTACGGTCCTGTTATTAAAAAATTCGTCTGCGCAAATTTTTTGATCTTCACTTGCACCGAGCTGGTGCAGAATATTGTGCAGGTGCATTTTCATATGCCCTTTTTGAATTCCAGTTGTAACCAGAGATCGTACCGCTGCGAAATTTTGCAATAATCCTGTTGCTGCGGTAATCTTCATCAATTCTTCCGCATCAGGTTGTTCGAGTAATTCCAATGATCGCTTCGCCATAGGATGCAGACTGGTCAGCCCTCCGATGGTTCCCAATGCCAGCGGAAGCTCTACTGCAAAATGAAAGATTCCGTTGTTTATACTGCAGGTGCTGAGTCCCCGGTATTGCCCGTCCTTCGCTGCAAAAGCGTGGCAGCAGGCTTCTACGGCCCGGAAATCATTACCTGTAGCAATGACGACAGCATCTACGCCATTGAGTATTCCTTTGTTGTGCGTAACCGCCCGGTATGGATCCCTGCGCGCGATCTCGACCGCCGTACTCATGCGCCAGGCAAATTCTTCCGCACTCATCTCGCCAACAGATCCCAGGGCTTCAACAGGGCATTCCACGCGCGCCCGCACCAGGCATTCTGGCGTATAATTCGACAGGATGGACATGATGACTTCCACACTGCGCAAGTGTTCCGGTACCATCGGTGATCCGGCAAAAAAACCATCCAGGCTTTTGGCAAAGGATTCCAGGCAGGTATTGATAAAATTGGCGCCCATGCTGTCGCAGGTTTCAAAACCCACCCTCAGCTGATAATAGCGCTCGAACTCTTTGATGCTGATGAGTTCAATTTCTTTGATTCCGCCGCCTCTTTTTTCCATATTGGCGACAATCTGAACCGCCTCCTGACGCAAGCGGCGCTCGATCTCCGGAAGCCACGCACGCAACATTGTCTCAGGGCCGTCCCAGTTGAAGTGCACCTGCCCGAGTTTGCGCGTACCCAGAACCTCGGCTTGAACACCACCGCGGTCCATCCAGAACTTGGCTGCTGAAGATGCTGCAGCAACTACACTGCTCTCTTCGATCACCATGGGTACGCAGTAGGTCTTGCCGTTGACCACGACATTCGGTGCGACAGAAAAGGGCATCGGGAAGTTCGTGATGGTGTTTTCTGAAAAACCGTCAAGAACTTTCTGCTGGTCTTCGTTGCGGTGCCAGTAACTCATCAGCTCGTGCATCACATTCTCCGGGTCGCGGAAAAAATTTTCAACGATCCATTTGATCTTGCCGCGCTTGTTGAGCTTCGAAAAACCGACGATACTCTTGGATCTCTTCTCGCTGTCCATGCTCATTCCTTGATCCGTAAAAATGCTTTGGCGAGCATCAGACCTTGCATCTGCTGCTGGAAGAAACGTTCCAGTTCTTCGTACGAATTCATTGCGTGTTGAAGCCATGCCGAAGCCATGCCGTACAGGGCATTCGCCCGCGACAGACTCAGAAGGTAATAGGCATCCAGAAAATGGCGGACGCCTCCCGAGATGATGATATTCCGGCAACTTATTTCTTTATCCCCGGCAAGGATCGCATTGGTGAATTGCACCATCTCTTCGGCACTATGGCCTACGCGCGCCATGGGTTCGAAAGCGGCCAGTCTCTGTTCGTCATCGCGAAGTAACTCGAGCAAGGCAAAGTTGGTACCTCCGTATGCGCCAAATTCGATGGCGGCGAGGTCCAGTTTCATCAGCGCTTCGAGTCCGCGATGGCTGATCCCCTGGCCTACCTCCTTGACGATCATTGGGAAGCTGAATTTTTCGCGGAGACGCAACAAGGTCTCCAGTGGCGATTCGCGGAAGCGATCGCCTTCGGGTTGCATGTATTCCTGCAGCGGGTTGAGGTGAATGATCAGACCATCTGCCTCACAGATATCCATGATGGTTCTGATATGGTGATCACCGGATTCCCCGAGCCACTGCGCACACTGCGCGATTCCGAGATTGGCGAACAAGGGCTGGTTACCAATAAACTTTCTCACCTGGAAATCCCCTGCGCACCCGGGATCGTCTATGATCTTGCGGCAGGAGCCGAGGCCCATTCCGAGCCTGTATTTGCCGCAGAGCTGCGCCAGCCGGCTATTGATCTCTCCCGCCCTGACGGCACCGCCCGTCATGCTCGATATCCAGACAGGATATTCCAACTCAAATCCGGCAAATCGCACAGGCCACCGGGCATCTTCACTGGGATGAATGCCATGCACCGGATCGTAATCAAATCTGCGGTCAAGACTTGTTGCCGGTGTCGCGGATTGCATCGCCAGGCTGATGTGGTCTTCTTTACGACTGGACATATGGTTTTTGACAATCGATGAACTTCAAACAAACTTTTGGGCATTCAGTTCGAAGATTAACTATTTATAGTCAATAACAACTATTTGTCCATTGCTGGCGCCAGTTTTCACCTGTCACGCTTTGGCGTGAAACTTGTGACTGTACAAAATCAAGCTTCGCTAAGCGTAGGCTCCGGACTGCGTTTCTTCAATGCGCACAGGCTTCGTTAAGCGTAGGCTCCAGCCTACGTTTCTTCAATGCATTCGTTAAGCGTAGGCTCCAGCCTACGTTTCTTCAATGCATTCGCTAAGCGTAGGCTCCAGCATACGTTTACAATATACACCTTTATTCATCGGGCGACAAATCGTTTCGTAATGGTTCCGCTTTCTGTTGTTAAGCTTGCCAGATATACTCCCGCTGTCAATTCCGGTACGGATACAAATTCTGTATTGCCTTGTACATCCTCGCTAAAAATCAATTGACCCGATAAGTTATAAATACTCAAGGAGCCATGGTCCCCTTCTCCCATTGCGCTAATTCGCATACGATGAAGATCAGACAAATATACCAATTCAAGATCCCGATACGCTGAAGGATTACCAGTGGAACTTATCGAATCCGGACAGACCTTAATCAGGAATATGTCCAATGACTTGTCATTCGATGTATTCACCAATTCAAAATCTCCAAGTTTTAATTTTTCGCTGCCGTAATTGCCGGTAATAAATAAATTTCCATGTTGATCCAAATCCAGATCACCAATCCATTCCCAATCTGTTGAACCAAATGGTTGTGACTTCAGTATATTGCCGTCAGTATCGCATTGAATATAAAAAGCATCAAAATATCCGAAACTTGGAAATAAATTGCCTCCCTGAAATTTCGAATTGTCATAATTACCAGCAATGTATAAAGTGCCCTCCTTGCTAACCGTCAGATTTGCAAAAAAATTGCTTTTGATTCTATCTGTTGGACTTTTTATCCATAGCGGGTTTCCGGATTGATCATATTTTGCATAAAACAAATCATCATACTTCCCCTGAAAATAGGGTCCTCCTATTACATAGCAGTCCTTTTTAATAAATAATGTATCACTTTGGTAAGATCCTGAAATGTATATATTTCCTTTAGCATCAGTCATTAGTTTATCCGCAGATGCATCATCGTACTTACCATATATTGAATTCAGCCACAATGCTTTGCCATCAGAATCCAGCTTTGCTAGAAATATGTCATAATACAAATTACCGAATCTATCCTTAATACTCCTGTTCCTAATACTTAAAGAATCAAGAACGAACGTCGGTGCAGTAAACACTCCATTGATTACAATATTGTTATCAGCATCAATGCTTATGCAGGAAAAAACTTGAGTCTCATTATTTCCAAATAACTTAGTCCATATTACCTGACCATTATTAGATAATTTTACTAAAAATAATTTAACTGATCTTACTGAATCTCTAATTATGGCATTTCCAGATTCATCAATTATAGTGCTACTATTGGTAATTCCTCCAAAAACAATATTTTGGTCGCTATCATACTTAATTCCAGCGGTTGAACTACATGGTAATAAATCATAAAAAGCTTTAGACCATAATAAGTTGCCGTCAGAATCTATTTGAGTTATAAAAAATATATCATAGCGTTTAGGATTATTATAGGTCTTATTTCCAAAAGAAAAATATGATCCGACAGAAAGTGAACTTGTTACAATAATACTATTTGATTTTCCTATATCTAACCTACTGGTGGAGAAACTTCCATCACTTTCAAATACCTTGGCCCATAATAGTTTTCCATCAGAGGAGTATTTTATTAAAAACAAATTGGCATCGGAATTCAAGGTAGAATCTGCTTTGTTAATTAAAACAGAACCGTCAACTGTTAATTTTTTTGATAAAAACTCCCCTAAAATATAAACATTTCCCTCAGAATCTGACTTTACAATTCTCGACCAGTCATCTTTGACGCCTAAAGCAGTTTTCGCCCACTTTACATTGGTGAGCTGGGCTAACCCTTTGGATGTATGTAATGAGATTATAATTACTATAATTAATAATGGCTTAAACATATCCTGAGAAATTAATAATAGCCCTCCGGTAAGCCAGAGGGCTAGTGTGATAAACTCATTTACTAATAATAATCTTTGTAGTCTCAGTACTTTCACCTGATTTTACTACCAAAATATAAACTCCCTCATTAAAAAATCCTAACTCAGCTACATAATTCAGATCATTGATTTTACTTACAACAAGTCTGTATTCCCTGCCAAGATTATCCATCAAATAAAAACCAAGCGCATCCTTATCCTTAAAAGAATTTGGTAACAAAATAGAAACCTCAGAAATAGCCGGGTTTGGAATCAACTTTAATGATTTGCTGGTTTGAATTCTCGTCTCAAGCTTCTCGCCAACAGCACTTAATGGACAATCAACTTGCGAATAGTATTCCTTGAATAAGTAAATACATAAATCAATTGCGTTATAGACTGTTCTGCCTCCTTCCGCATAACAAGTCTGGGCAACAGATCTCAAAATACTACTTTCTGAAGTTGTAATACCTTCCCCTTTTAACAGTTTAATCGTAATTCGATTGATATTTTTCTCATTTATTTCATGCGGAAGCAACGCTACCAGAATTTCATTTAGATTCTGAATTGAATTCAAGCTCATCAAGTTGATCGAATTATTAATATTCATTTGATCAGCTATCGATTGACTTACAACTTCAATCTGCTGCTGGACCACCTGCATCTGATTCAATAATAACTGAATTTGCACGGGGTCTGACTCATTGAGCAATAATAAGTCTAATGAGGCCAATTGGTTTTCCAGTCCTTGTTGCTGATTATACAGAGTAGAAAGGCTTTGGTTCTGAGCCTCGACTGCAGATAAATGCATCTCAAGATCATGCTTTACCTGAGCGCTTATTCCGATAAAAGTACTTAAATTTGAATTGTAAAATGTTGCTAAATTGCTATATTGTGATAACCAATCTGGGTTTATTAGAATTAGTTCAAATATCGATTGCAAAGTACTGGTAGTCTGTGCTGCTGTAAAATTATCAAAATAGTCACCTTGACCAAGAATTTGATTGTATTGCTCACCAGCTTCAGAGCTGGTTCTATGAAAGTCAGAATAATTGCCATCTCCACTAGTTCCGCCAAATAAGCAATCTGAGGACTGTAATCCAGGAGGAGGTCCAGTAGCGATAAACATGTTATTTGGGTTAGCTCTTGGATAATGAACACTTGGATAATTTACATTTGCTGGTGAGGTTATTTGACATTGAATTGCAGCTTTAGCTCCACCATTATGAAGTACTTTATTCTGAAGCACAACTGGAGTCCATGAATTATATAGGTAATGGTTTTGAATTCCAGTATTAGCATCAGTTGCATATAATGTGGAATAAGTAACGCTATTTGAGAAGTTATTTTTTCCAATAAAAGATTTAGTTCTTCCTGCACAATTACCAGTAAAGAAAATAGAATTAAAATTGCCATAGCACGAATTACTAACAATATTATTTTCAGGAGAGATACTAAATGACATTCCTCTTCTTCCGGAATTAATACTATTACACTTTATAAGTGATTGGCCACCATTGGTTAATTCAATACCAGCCTTATCATTACTAATATTAATAATGTTGTCTGTAACCCGGGTATTAACCCAGTTATTAATGAAGATTCCGGCACCCATATTGACAGCTGCATTCTGAATATTATTATTAGATATTACTCCGTTTTGAACATAATTGGTCGTAGATGATAAACTTATTCCAACCGAGTTGACAGTTCCGCCATTAATTATTAATCGATTATTATTCGCCGTAAAATTATTATTGGCCGAACCCACTAACCCTACTGAAATTCCCAAATTGGTAACACCTCCATTGGTATTTATCTCATTATTACTTATATTACCATTCAGAAGAGTACGCACAATTCCAATATTATATCCTTGCCACACATTTGTAAACTTTAGGCTATTAAAAGGCACGGAAGCCACTGCATTGAGTATGTGCGTTCCTCCACCGGAAGAATTGTCCACTACACCGGTTCGCATATTGTCAAATGTCATTAAATCCAACGTAAGGCTTCGATTTGAAGAAATCGACTTATCGTAGTAAATCCCGTGTTGTGTTATATTAAAGATATCAAAATTCTTTACATTTAAATTTAAATTATATACTTCGAAGCCCTGATCATAACTGGAAATAGAATTTTTTGCACCCGTAACCGGAAAGACAATTGGCAGTGTTGTGCCTCCAGTCATGTCAATATAAATACAAGGACTCTGACTGCACCCACACAGTACATTACACTCTTTGCACCCGGTGAATCTGTTATTATGGAATGAACCGCAGGTAAATCTATGATTTATTGATTTGATACCCATAACATTCTCCAGAAAATTGTTATTTGTAAAATTAAGTCTGGCTCCCGCCGGAGAGGAATTTACCGTTTCAAGCATAATCTCCGCATCAGAAATGGTTGCACCATTCCAGGTTAAGGTTGATCTAGGCTCTGCCTTAATCCCTTTCCACCTACAACAAAAAACAAATCCTATCCGGGCAGCAGTTCGAATTTCGGTACCCGATAGACCAAACGATGTGTTGGCGTTAATATAGACTTGGGAACCTTTTGCCATCCACCAATACCCATTATTGAATGAAGTATTGATGTCATTGGTCAGTATGCCATCAATTAATAACGGAACAGCAGGGTTATTGGCATACTGAGTAATAAACCCAAACACCGTAATATTGGGGTTCAAATTCACTAATATGTCCGACATTCTGATTACTTGACCCGTTACACCCAGATAAGCGCCTGGACTCATTGACTTACATTTAGTTACTGTGGCTTGAAGTTGATCATCACAATAAATTTCATGCGTCACGCAGACTTCACCAGTTGTATTTACGTAATTAGTGAAAATGTGGTCGGGTGGCGCAGGGTCAATAGCATCTCTCCAAATTACAACCCCATCGGAAAAGATCCACTTATGCCTTGTCATTCCTATTCTTGAGCAAACTGGATTGATTTCAAAAATCCTATTTAGACAAGTATTATAAATTGATACTTCTTTTGTTTGAAAAGTGAAGTCAGCGCTTTCGCAACAATCACAAGGTGGCAATTCAATTTCATCACAACATTGCCTTTCACAATCATCTACCGTAAAAGTAACACAAATAAAATAAGGGCCTTTACCTATAAAATGGTGTTGTAAGTTTTTATTTGTGGTTGTTTCTGTATGTATTAGATTATTCCCCAGATATATGTCCCATTTATATGTAGTTGATGAAGTAAAATCAGAATGAAAGGTCAGGTTAATACAACATTCATTGGCTATTTTTACCGGACATTGCTCCCAGGTTATTGAAGGGTTTTTACAAGATATACAATTTGGTATTACAACATTGTAACAACAAGTATAATAACCTGGAGGGTCTGAAGCATTGGTTAACTCTTTTTCTTGATTAGTCAGGGACTTTGGAACTTCAGATGTCAGGCAAACATTAAATGTGCCGCCACATTTTGAAAAAATGTGATTTATGGAGCTTCCATTTGTACTTTCTGAATGGCTACCATCCCCAAAAGAAAATACGACCTCATGGTTATCTAAGTTCTCAATATCAAATGTTGCTTCACAATTGGAACTTGAATATTTAAAATTGTAAACGCTGCAATCAGGATTGCAAATAACACTAATATCCTTAGAACAAAAATCATTAGGCCCACAATAATGATACAATATAAAATCATTTACTGTATTTGGTAAAGTAGTGAAGCAAAACTTTGCATCCGTAGTGGTGAACAACACTGTATTTCCCTGTTTAAGTACCCAATTATTGGGACATGTTGGATCATTAGCTTCGGCACAAATCGTAAAGCTATTATCTGAATTACAAATAGCTTTGGTAATTAAGAATGTACAAGAGGCTAAATTTACATTTATGTCCGCAGGATTTATTGGAACCGAAAGCGTATATCCAGGCAGGCATATTTCAAAGTGATTCTTTTCGGAATAACCAAAACCACTCTGGCAAAAGAAGATTAACAAACAGCAATACTTAATATGCTTAAACTGCAAAATTTGAATCAAATTCTTGAGAATTTCAGGAGCATTTTTTTTCATAAATTCAATTATTAAAGTGTTTAAATAAAAGTATTCAAACAATCAAAAGAAACTAAAAAAAACACTACTTTTGCAGCCTTATTATAGCGATAAGATGGCCTGCGTATCCCTAATCGATGGGTGATCGTGGGCTTTTTTATTGTATCCTAGATTGTTTTTATCAATAATTTAACGATTCGCTTATTTTTTTTTCTTATGGGCAACTTTATTTTGAAATTTAATATTAATACAAATAAATATATTTGATAATATATAAATTTATTATATTCATGAAGTTATAAGCTTAATTACGTGGTTAAAATCTTTGTAGAAATAGTGCCAGTTCTCATAGTTTTTGTTAAATGAATGTTACAAATATAATATTATTTTTTTTCACATAGTTTTTTCTCTGATAATTTTTTAAAATCTTAATTTCTGTTTTGTTTCGACATATTATTCACAGACTTTGACAAGCAAAAATTTTAGAATACTTATCGAATCCGCCATTCTGAAGCCCCTATAAAAATCCCCTTAATTTTACCTTAAAATTCATTTTGTCTAAACCAAAATCAGGGAGCTTCAGTTAGCTATTGCGATGCATTGGTCTGTTTACACACATTGGTTATGGCTGATCAGCGGAATCCTCCTGTCCGCAGGAATCAGGCTTTCGGCCCAGGCCCCCGACACGAGTAAAAACAGGATTTACATCATCCATGCGGAATTCCTCGATTTTGAGAAAAAAGGCGAGCTGGAGTATCAGTATCTTCGTCAGGACGTCGTGATCCGTCACAAGAACACTTACCTCTTCTGCGATTCGGCGGCCATCACCGGGCTAACGGTCAGGGCGCTAGGCCATGTACGCATTGTCGAAGGGGACAGCCTGCAGATCTTCGGTGATACGCTCAATTACGACGGCGCGAAGCTCAAGGCGGAGCTGATACAGAATGTCACGCTCAACCATCATGGCAGGCAGTTATTTACCGATAAGTTATTCTACGATCTCAAAAAGAGGATCGCCAGCTATCAGACCGGCGGCCTGCTGATTCAGGACAGTACGCGCATGCAGAGCAAGAAAGCATGGTATAACGCGCGTACGGAACAGGCCTTCTTCAAAGATAGCGTCAACATCATCCTCGATGACGGAATGAACGTACAGGCCGATACCATCCAGTTTGATTCCAAACAAAACAAGGTCGTCTTTCTGGCGCCCACCCGCATCCTGCAGAATGAGCTGTCCGTCTATTGCGAACAGGGTTACTATGACATCACCCAAAGCCTCGCCTACTTTGACAAGAATCCTGTATATACTGAGAGCGATGAATCGGCGGAAGCGCGTACCATCATTCACGATCAAAAAAACAAAATCACCACACTGCTCAAAGATGCGGTCATCCGCGACAGCAGCACTGAAGCGCACGGCGATACCATTATCATCAACGACACGGACCACAGCATACGCATACTGGGTCATGCAGACTATCGCGATGAAGAAAGAAAGATCAGCGGCGACCGGATTCTCTACAATCGTCTTGACCGCTCTTTGCAGGTGAGTGGCAGGACACATCTCAAAGAAGGCAAGCAGGACATTGAAGCGCAGCGCATTGATTACAAGGGCGACCAGGATCTGGGATATGCCTACGGTGATGTGGTGGTGCGGGATACACAGTCCGGATGGGAGATCCACTGTGACACGTTCAGTTACAACAAAAAGACCAAAAGATTTGAACCGGTCGGCATGCGCAAGTATATCGCCACGCCAATGGACAACGATACGCTCTATCTTACCGCAGAAGAAATTGTATCTGAACAGGTCGTGGATGGCACGGACAGTTTTCAGATCATGATCGCCCGCCGCGATGTGCGCATCTGGAGCAAACACTTGCAGGGTTTGTGTGATTCACTCTTCTACAGCGGACGTGATTCATCCTTTACGATGCATGTTAATCCTGTATTGTGGTCTGATACCACACAATTTACCGGTGACACCATCAGGATGTTTATGAAGAACAAAACGATGGATCAGGTCCATCTTCTGCAACATGCTTTCATCCTTACAGAATCCCAGACCCGTCTCGACAATCAGGTCAAGGGCCGAACCATCTTCGCGTATTTCAATCAGCGCAAAATCAACTATACGGATGTCACCGGCAATGCCGAGACGATCTATTTTGTGCAGGATGATGACAAGGATTACATTGGCATGAATTATATCCAGTGCAGCAGCATGCGGATCAATTTTTTACAAAATCAGAAGATCGACAATATTCACTTTTATACCAAGCCGACGGGCAATCTGATGCCGACAAGCTCCGGCAAGGACAAACGACTGGAGGGCTTTACGCCGCGTAGTTCCGAAAAACCGTTAACCTTCGAAGACCTCTTTCAATGAAACACTTTCTGTACGTCTTTGCGCTGATTGCTATATGGTCTGTCTCTGCCGGTGCACAAAGTTTTGGCGAAGCGCTCAAGTTCAGTCAGCAAGGTGAGAAGGATAAGGCGCAGATCGCATTCTTGTCACTTTGCGATCAGGGTGATGCCTCAGCTTGTTACAATCTTGGCATTCTCCATTACGAACAAGGGCAGGTCGCAGAAGCTATCTATCACTTTAAAAAGGCGCTCATCCTTCACCCGGGACTTGCATCCGCCTCGAATAACCTGACGGTGGCTGAAAAGTCAGCCGGAATTGAGCAATGGGAGCTGCCGGGCTGGCAATTCGGGCGTATTGCCGATCGCGTGCTCAGTCGAATACCGCAGTGGATCCTCATGGGCTTTTACCTGTTGTTTGCGCTATCCGGTCTGTGGCTCTGGTTTCGGTCCGAGGCATTGGTTCGCCGCACGGCAGGCCAGGTGCTTACGGCGCTGTCGCTGATCATAGCCGTCGCGTTGTATCAGCAATATGACTTGCGCAATACACCAAAGGCTATCGTCATGACTGCTGATGCGGGGCTTTACATCTCACCGGACGAGGCGAGTGAAAAAAAATATGTTTTCAGGGCCGGTGAAGAAGTGCTGATACTGGACTGGATCGGCCAATGGCTCAAAGTTCGCACACAAGGATATGAAACAGGGTGGTCAGATGAAAAGAATCTGAGAAGATTGCAATAGCCAATTCTGGACAAGAAGCCCAACTTGGTTCCAATAAATTAAATCAGAAAAAGATTAGATGATGTGGACGTATTTCCGGTCGTCCACGGTCTTTGTAAATTTAACCGTGCCGTCCGTCAAAGCAAACAGCGTCCAGTCTTTGCCCACACCGACATTTTTGCCGGGGTGAAACTTGGTACCTTTCTGGCGGACGATGATGTTGCCCGCGATGGCTCTCTGACCGCCGAATAATTTGACACCTAGCCTTTTGCTGTTACTGTCGCGGCCGTTACTCGTACTACCTTCCCCTTTTTTATGTGCCATGGTCTGAGAATTATATGCTTATGCGTTAATTGAATCGATGCTGATCCTGGTGAAAGACTGTCGGTGACCATTCTTTTTTTCCAGGCCCTTTCTTCTTTTCTTCTTGTAGACGATTACTTTGTCTCCTTTCTGGTGGTTCAGCACGGTAGCGCTCACGGAGGCTCCTTCAATGGAAGGACTACCAATCCTGACAGAACCATCGTCAAGCAGCAATACTTCGTCAAAAGTGAGTTTGTCTCCTTCGGAAGCCGGAAGCTGATGGACATAGATCTTCTGACCTGCGCTGACTTTAAACTGCTGTCCCTGAATATTAACGATCGCTAACATGATTTTTAGAATAAGGGTCGCAAAGGTAACACAGGAAGGACAAAAGTTGAAGGTTTTTTGTCAATAAAATTTCCCAACCGTATGACTTTCAGTCATTATTAAATCTAGTCCAAAAAGAGATCATGCCGTTTAAGGTGACAGTTTGCAGTACCTGAAAGTGCCTGGTTGAATCAAAGTTATTAATATATAAATTTATTAAATATGTATTTAAAAATAAGTCAGTATTTTATAAATAAATATAATGATTATATAATCAAATTACATCTTTGAGCGACAGCACCAAGGTCTTTTTATGTCCTTCATGACTGATCCTGAGACGAACTTTCTCGTCACCGATACGACTCAGTCTTCGTTGTATCTGCCTCAGGTTGAGCCAGCCGGCAGGCCAACGATTGACCGAAAGAATACGATCTCCGGTGGTTATACCCATCCGATCGGCCGGACTTCCGGGTAATATGTGGGCGACCGTAAACTGATTGAATTCATATCCGCCGGCGACGAGCGTCATTCCACTGCGGTCTGTGCGGATCGTTCGGTCAGGTGTAATCTGCTTCCAATATAGTGTTGAGTGCATATAATCCAGCAACAGCGTGTACTTCTCCAGCACCTGGTTGCCAATCAGTCCCTGCTTGAACCTGCTCTCCCGTTCACTGTACTCCGTATTGATTTCCTGAAAGCTGGTGATGACTTTATCAAAGGATGTATTGCAGAAGTCCAGTTTTTCGGTACGGGCCAGAAAACCGTTGAGAAGACCACCCAGACCCGAACCC
The DNA here is from genome assembly GCA_046329325.1 of Saprospiraceae bacterium. Taxonomy (GTDB): domain Bacteria; phylum Bacteroidota; class Bacteroidia; order Chitinophagales; family Saprospiraceae; genus Vicinibacter. The sequence continues at coordinate 2,023,547 of JAXLUU010000001.1, read as the reverse complement.
AACTTGCCCGGTACCAGGCTATCCGGCAGCGCAAGCGTGGATTGAGTGGATTTATAGAGCAGAACGGAGATTCCTGCACCGGTATCAATCAACAAATTGAGGGCGACAGGATCTGTTCCTCTGGCAATGGTCAGATTGCTGTTGACAAAAGGTTTGTTCTTATAGATCTGCAAAGAGCATCGACCAAACCCCAAAAGCTTTTTGGGTGACGGTAGTCCTTCATAAATCTGAATGTAATGATGCTTGTAATTTATCTCGAAGACCTGGTCTGCAAATATGGATGCCGACAATATGCCATCAATCTGTTCGCCGAGCATCTCACTTACGGAACCGATTTGTTCCAGCAGAACCACAAATTGCGCATTCCGGTGCTGTCGGTCTGTTAAGCCCAGGTCTAATGGCGTTGTCAGCAGTGCAGGAATTTCCTGTTGCAGATCAGAACCCATCACGCGAACTTCGCGCAGGTATGCGTTGCTGATGAGGTCTGTGTGTTTTTTATCAAACAGCAAATGATGTTCCGCACCGGTATCAAAAATCATTTTGAGTGGCAGAACATGCTCGAGTTTGAGATCTAGTACAATAAAATTCTGCACATAGCGAAACGGAATCCTGATGGCTGCAGTCGTTTGACCTGGCAGGATCAGCGACAGGCAGAACACCAATTGCACTGAGCATTCACGAATATTCTTCAGTGAAGACCGCATCAGGTGTTCGATGATTATCTTCATGCGCGCATCATACCGCGGAGTGACCAGCGAATGAGCAGTATTCCTCCCACCACAATGACCAGCACCATCCATATTGGCATATAGGTAAAGGCATAAATATGTGTGCGATCCAGAATCCACATCATCGTCAGCAGCACGGCGATCATCGTCATCAGGCCACTTAATTTATCAAATCCGGGAATCGCTTCAAAGCTGACATAACGTCTGATGATGATCAAGGTGGCAATCATTGACAGGACCGGCATCCATTGTACCAGTATTTCAGAATCCATCAAGGATCTTCGTTCCCAGAAAAAGAAATAAATATTGAGCGTTACTGCAAAAATGCCAGGAATGCAGGCAGCATAGATAAGTACTGAATACAGATACTTCCATGGTTCCTGGTATCCCTGCGGTTCACTGATCCATGAGATGATCAGTGCGAAGACGGGCACACCAAGATAAAAGTACAGCGCCAGCTGTGGATGATCGTGGACATAATTAAAAAACTCCTGCACCGTCATATGAATTTCCTTTAAGATTCCAAAAGTAATCGAATCGGTTCTTCCAGCAGTGTTTTGACCCGAACTAAAAATGTAACAGAAGTACTTCCGTCGATGATCCGGTGATCGTAAGACAAGGCGAGATACATCATGGGACGAATCTCTATTTTTCCGTCGATGGCTACCGGCCTGTCCTTGATGGCATGCATGCCGAGAATTGCAGATTGCGGTTCGTTGAGGATCGGCGTACTCATCAGCGAGCCAAATACGCCGCCATTGGTGATGGTAAAAGTTCCACCCGTCATGTCCTGCATGCTCAGAGTGCCATTCCGCGCCTTCTCCGCAAGGTCTTTGATCTGCAACTCGATTTCGTGTAATTTGAGATCCTGGACATTGCGAACCGGAGGTACGACGAGTCCATTGGGTGTAGATATGGCGACAGCAATATCAGTATATGGATGATAAACGATATCGTCGCCGTCAACAAATGCATTGACTTCCGGCATTTCCAGCAGAATCTTTGAACATGCTTTGCAAAACAAGGACATAAATCCGAGTTTAACGCCGTATTTGGCGACGAACTGATCATTGTAGGTCTTGCGAAGTTCATTGATGGCGGTCATGTCCATCTCATTGAAGGTCGTCAGCATGGCGGTCTCATTCTTGGCGGAAACGAGGCGCCTTGCGATAGTCCTTCGCATCCGGGACATTTTTTCACGGCGATCGCCTCGCGTTTCGTCCAGATTCAATCGCTCTTCAGATGCCGCCTTGGGAGCCTGCAGATTCAATTCTGGCGTTGGGGCTGACTGAATGGAAACTTTTGGCGGTGTAATGGTCGCTAAAGGCGTCGCAGGTGACTGAATTGGTTGTACCGGATTCGCTGCAGCTTCCGCCACATCTCCCACCGCATCGGTATCGATTTGCGCAACGATCGCTCCAACGCTTAAATCATCCTTTTCGGCTGCCAGCAGACTGATCTTACCGGCCACCTCGGCAGGCAATTCGAAAGTTGCTTTATCGGATTCAAATTCGCAAAGGATCTGATCAAGGACGACATACTGACCTTCCTGTACCATCCATCTGGCCAGGGTTACTTCCGTGACCGATTCACCGATTGAGGGAACTTTAATATCTACAAGTGCCATTGTTTATTTTTGTGTCAAATTTAGTGCATTGTATGATTGGGCGCTCAATATTTTAGTGTATCCTAAATATTTATTTATATTAATCTAAATTATTCATAGATTGGACAGTTTCCAACCGACGTATCCAGCCAAAATACTATTGTTTGGTGAATACACCGTTCTGCTGGGTGGCTCAGGGTTAAGTCTGCCCTGGTTCGGGTGCGGCGCTGCATGGATTCAGGACCCTCAGGCTGCACCGGAATTCGGGGCTTTCATTGATTTTCTGGCCGGTGAAAAGGTCCTGTCCCAAGCCATTCATACAGAAGCCCTGGCTGCAGATCACGCCGAAGGCTGGAGGCTCAGATCAACGATACCCTTTGGATCAGGGCTCGGAAGCAGCGGCGTATTGTGTGCGGCCATTTACGATCGATACCATACCAAGGAACAAAATCTTGAAGGAACGAGGAAAGTGCTTTCCGGCATGGAAGGTTATTTCCATGGTCACAGTTCTGGCTTGGATCCTCTGGTGAGTTTTCTGAAAAACGCCATCGTCAGTCGCAAGAGTGGATTGGAAGTATTAACCGATATACCAAAACTCAGCGGCCCTGGCTTCCAAATAGAATTAGTCGACAGTGCTAGCCCCCGTGAGACAAGGGCCCTGGTGGAGAAATTTCGAGTACGCGCGGAAAAAGATCCACCGTACAGAAAACTGATTGTGGAAGAGCTGATACCAGCAAATGAAGCAGCTATCAATGGCCTGTTGACCAATGATCATGAAGCAATGATTATGCATTGGCAAGTGATCAGCAGTCTTTCGCTCGAGGTATTCCGCGACATGATTCCGGAGCAATTGAGGCACACCTGGCTGGCAGGCATATCATCCGGTCGTACATTTTACAAACTTTGCGGAGCGGGCGGCGGAGGATATTTTTTAAAACTTTCGCTACTTTAAGAATTCATGCGGGATCAAGAATTTCATTCAATTCATTAAGAAAACATGCGATCAAACTTAGTAGAAGAACGGCGTCAGAAAATGCAATAATACTTATCAAGTTTTAGTCCAATCCGTGGTGGAAAATCATTGACACAAGTAACATCTCAGTGTTGTGCTTTAAAATATCAATTATAATATTGAAAGCACTTGGAATGAATGAAAGTAGTTCATTTTCTAAAACAAGTTATCATGGCTTATGCACCAACCGTTATTCATGAAGTTTCACATGCTCAAATAACAAATCAGCTTGATGCCAATATTGGTAAATCATTTGGTTGAAAAGAATAAATTAATATCAATTCAATCCAGTATTTTTTACTTTAAGAAATCCACTAGTCTTCAATCAAAATACAATACCTTTTTATTTGCTTTCAACATCTTGGAACATAAGTTTTACAGAGCGCAGTCCCTTCATGGCGTAGTGTTCTCCATCGGGAAACAAGGTCTCACCTTTGGTCAGCCAGGCCAGTCCGAATGCTTCCAGTGCAACGGTCTCCCATATGGCGACGAATGGCGCATCTTTCGAAGGATTTCCGAAGCAGGTTGGGCAGCTGAAATGTATAAACAGAATCACCAGCGATAATACAATCATTGCACCACAAAAATAATAGATCCTGTTGCGCCAGTGTTTGTTGGCCGAGATGGTATGTGTAGGTTGCTTAAGACCATAATTGGCGTCCCTCGTAAAAAAGAAGAAACAAATAATCGCAGTGCATACAAAAAAGGTTGTGGCAACAACCAAATGTAATTCCGTAATATCAAACTTGCCCGGCACATCGGCCACGATAGCATGAACGCTGTCTCCATTGGCTGAATTAGCCGCTGTGGGAAAGAAGGCAATGCCCAATGCACACAGCCCGGCCACCTTATATAACAGGACTTCTGTCCACAATCCATATCCGTTGTAAGTAATTAAAAAACTCCCCATCACCGCGAGCACCATCACCAGGATTTCACCACCACAGGTATAGTAGTAATCACTAATGGAAGGTTCGATGCTGTAGCCATTGCCGCATTGCCCGGTAAACAGCCACAGGATCAAGGGCAACAGTATCCCACAAAAACCAATAAAATTGCGCAGCGTCTTGTACGACCACACGAGCGAATTGCCCTGTTCGGCTTTTTGGTCGCGAATGTTTCGTTCGGTTACTTTATTAGTAGAATTGCTATCTGACATTGTGAAGAATTTTGGTGTAATTACAAATATAGCCTTTCTAAAGGCCAAATCAAAATATTTCCTTCAATATCTTCTATAATGAATGATCCTATACAACTAACAATTTCTTCAATCAGACACAGATGATACCCTCTTTGATCTTATAATATTTTCCTGAGAATCGGACTTTGCACCCATTCGGCGTGTGCCGGATCCTTTTTAATTTTCCATGCCAGATCCGGATCCGTTCGAACAATCCCTTTGACAATTTCCGCCATATTCTGAATATTGTTTGACTTTGCTTCATCGGCAAGATTCGAATAATGACGGTATGCGCTGCAAGCCGGATTACTGTTCAGGTTTCTGAATAATTCTTCCGCGTCAGATGCTTTATTCTGCATCCTCCGGGTGACATGTAAAGCGGAAATAATACTCAGTTCAAAACGATCATAGGCATAAGCCCTTGAATAGTATTTTTCAGCAACAACCGGATCCTTTTTGAAAAAATAGTATAAATCTCCCATTGTTCCAGCATACTCGTCCTCTTCGCTGGCCTTTTGTTCAAATTGCGTGAAACACCTGGCTGCGTTGACCGAATCGCCCAGAAAATCCCAGCACATACCCATTTCATAATATGTTTTGATATCAGCACTGTCATTGTGAAGTATACGCGAGAGCACTTCGATGGCTTCCTGATACTTTCGCTGTGCCTGCAACACCTTGCTCAGGCTATAACCTGACTTACGATGCATTGGTCTGATCGCAAGCGCACGGCGAAAAAACTGCTCTGCCTCTTCATACTTCGATTGTCTGCAGTACCATTGCCCTTGAAGATACAAGAAACTTAAACTTGCACTGTCTTTTTGCAGTGCCTGGTGAATGATTTTTTCCGCATCCTTGAAGCGATATAAACCTATGTACAGTTCGGTGAGGTTACTCAGTATTTCTTTGGAATCAGGATAAGAATGCAGGGTTTTTTGTGCTATATACATTGCTGAATCATAACGGTTGATTTTGGAATACATCTCGATCAGATTGGCTACGGGTATCTGACCGCCCGGATCCAGCGCCATGGCTTTTCTAAATGAAGCGATAGACTGGCCGTACTCTTTATGATCACCGTAGTATATACCCAGCATATTGTGCGCTACCGGAGAAAACGGAATCAGTGATGCAAACTGATTCAGGTAAAATTTCGAACTATCAAGTATGATCATTGTCTGGTAGGTGCGCCCCATCCAGTAGTGTATATACGCTGCGTGGGGTTCCAGCTGCCTTGCCTTGTGCAACGAACGGATACAGCTGAAGAGCGAGTCATCGTCTTTTTTTGTGTAATTATTGATATTGATACCGTAGGATGAAAGAACGGCATCTAGAAAATATTTGCGCGACTGCAGGTGCGGATACAGGTAATGCCTTGTACTGATCAGGTCCAGACTGGCTTCGAGATCAGTTCTTGCCTGTACCAGTAACTCCTTATTCCATTTCGGCCTTTTACCATTAATCAGCGGCAGGATGAGGCTGTCAAATGTGTAATTGAGCCGGGTGATGATTTTTCTTCGCAGGATATCGTTATATTCGCTTTCGGGGTGCAGGGCTGCGAGCGCCTTGTAAGTACCAATAGCAGAACTTGTTGTAGAGCCAATGACCTGTCCATTTTTCATTTGCTCACTGAAACGGATATACAAAAATGACGCAGAATCTCCTTCTTCAGGATACATTGCCATCTCGCCTTTGTAGTTAATCTGAGAATAAGGAGTATACCGGCTTGCAAATTGGTTGCTGATTAATGTCCATTGATCATCACTGATCCTGTTGACAATACGGTTCGGCATTCCAATAAAAACCGGGGTCTGCTTTTTTTCGGATTCCAGGTAAATGTTTCTCTGGACATAGTTTTCGAGTTCAACCAGGCTAATCAAATTATCGCGATCCATGTCTGCAAGTCCCAGGAGCCCTGACTCCAGATAATATGAAAAAATGCCATGCCCGCCGCCCCATTCGGAGCCCTCCAGGGACAATTGTTCTTCCTTACAAGACAGCATCAACGTGGTCCGTGGTGAAAGAAGTTCCTGCATTGCATGAATCGTATGCGCTCTTCCTTTGGCCCCACCGGACAGTTTGCCTGAATGACAGGCATCAATAATACAAATCACATCAATATCATCTTTGCTCATGCCCCCAAAATAATCTGCCAGTTCAGTGAGCTTGAGCACATCATGAATCATTCCAAAATAATCTTTCGTGGGCGCATTGTGTAAAAGAAGGAGGCCGTTTTCGGATTGCGAGCGATCCTCTACATCGCCATGTCCTGCAAAATAAAAATAAAACCGGTCTCCAGGTTTTATCTTTCGAAGGAGAACATACAGTGCATCGGCAATATTAATATGTGTTGCCTCACGGTTGAGAAAGATCTGAATATTCTGGCTATCGCATTTTTCGAAAGCGTTACTGAGAAGATAATTTCTGAATGAGATGGCATCCCTGTCAGCATACATCAGGTCTGGCACGTTGCAATAATCACTGATGCCAATAATAAAAGCGTAAGTGTTGGCAGGAGATTTAATCTGGCTGCGTAAAGGTATAGCGCGTTGTCCCTGTGCACACAACATTTGAGCAGCATAAATAAAAAACATGAATGTCTTCATCCATTTACACCAAGACCGTTCAACGAAGAATCCGAATCCATGTGGCATGCTACAATCATCTGTTTTATTCATACGAATGGAAAGATTAAGCGTCAATTTCATTTTGTGTTCAATTTGATTTTGCAAATAATCCTCACAAAACTCTCACGTTGAAGTTAATCAATCAATATAACCTTTGTTATACAACTATTTTATGCAATAAAGACTGCCAGCCTCCGTTATCCGGAGTCCGGCAGTCTTGTAATCACTCAGGCCCAGCGAATCAGGGCTATTAACTGTGGTGCGAGAATATTTGTAAGTTTATTGCTTGATCATCTTTTTAACCATTGTGTGATTAAGGTTATCGGTCACGCGAATTACATAAATTCCGCTGCCAAGGTCTTCAGTATCTATCGTGCCGGATGGATGTTCAATCTTTTTGATTATAATCCCAACAGAATTGATGAACTCCACGCTGTGTAAGCCTTCACTTGAAGTTGGCAACCTGATTGAAATCACCGAAGAGAAAGGATTGGGATAAATATTGATATCCTCGTTCTGATCATTCAAATCAGCTCTTTCACGGGAGACGATGTCACCTGACTTGTTTGACTTGCCCACATGAATCGCTTGCACAATGGTCTTAAATCCTATGCTCGCTTTTTTATTTTTACTATACAAATCCGCGATCAGGTAGTAATTGCCCGCTAACAGATTTCTTGGAAGTATGAATTTACCAGATACGGCAATTCCGTTGGGTGATTTTTTGAAGATCAGCTGTTTTTTATCGATGAGAAGGTCTTTGGAATCAGGTGAATTGTCCCGTGAAAGGAACATTCTGAATTCTGCCGGAAGGTTTGGAAGCTCTCCCTGGTAATTCAAAAGTGTAGCATAAGAAATTTCACTTCCCGGAAATACCAGTTCCTGATCGAGGTGGGCCGGAAAAAAGTTTATGCCACCGGTACTGATATGATGACAAGTTGGCCCATATCCTCCGCGGTCAACTACATTGACGGTCATGGTGACATAGTTGGTGGGATAACACGCGCTGTTCAAATTTAATCGTACCGTATTCGCTCCAACATCATCACAGTCGAGAACATTGGGCGTAACGCCATAAACAAAATATGGATTCGTGCTCAGCGGACCGATGCCAATCATTTCAGGTGTCAATACGACAAATCCTTCATCATTCAAGGTTACCGTAATCTCAGAATGCGCGTATAAATTGATATGTTCACAAGGACTGGGGACAGCACTACAGATGACGGACACGTGACTGACACAGGAATTGAGCAAAACACCTGTATGGGCATCCCTGAGTTGAAGAACAACATCATAGGAGTGGCCCACATCCGAGCAGTCAAATTCTGAGCGTGAAAGTGCATAAGTGTATGCTGGATCATGATTCAAGGATACGCCAATCATGTCCGGTGTAATGCTGGCACTGCAATTATGACCAATATCAAGGGTAACATTTGACAGACAAGTCAGTGACTGGCCAACGCAATAACTGAGAATTGAACCAACTTGAGCAATCATCAGGAACGTAAGGAGAATTTTTTTCATAACTTAAGATTTAAAAATGAAATAAAAAATTTCCCTACAAAAGTAACCGTGACATTGCCCTTCTGCCAAAAAAGTACATTCGCATCATGATGTGATATACCATCACATCATGATGCGATGCACCCTGTTAAGGTTGAACTTGTGGATTAAAGACCAATTGTAAATAATATGTCTATTATCGTTTTGAAGCAAGGCATTTCGGTTGTATTACAAGCCTTCTATTCTGCAGCACCGACATCCTTCACATACTGATCATAAACCAGTACTTCGGTCTTTGAATTCTTGAAATACTCTTCAATAACAGGCTCAACTTCCTTCCAGTCAAGTCCGCCAACACCTGTTGACAATCTGGGCAATGCCAGGCTTTTGATGTCACTTGTCTCCACTTCATGTGCCAGTTTTCGAAGGCAATGCCGAAGATTGGATAAGCTGGCGCGACCCGGATGCGCAGATGCGCTGGGTGCAGGCTCCTGTGTCATCAGGTTAAATATCTTGACTTGACCTACACCCTGCCAAAGCCATATATCTCCCGGCTTCGGATGGAAAGTCTGGCAATAATGCCTGAAATCCTTATACAGCGCCGGATAATCCTGCCTGATTGCTGCCGCAAGACCGGATTCAAAATGATCCATTGGCGCCACGGCATGCGCGATGGCTTCGGCCCCTGATAATAAAATGTCTCCTTTTACTTTTTTGATCATATTTCTAATTTATGCCTTCAATTTAGTACAATTCCTTCAATAATAAGATTATTTTATCTTTAATTAGATTAAATTAGTTCAATTCACCGTATCGCGGCTCCAACCATTGTAATTTAGCTGTTCAATTGACTGCAATGGCTGAAGGCAGATGGCTTGTGATATCGAATCGCTGGCACAACATCAAGGCGATATGGAACAACGTCCACCAGAATGATGCAGGGATAGAGAAACTGATGCGGCTGATCCTTGCCAGCAGCAATTTTGTATTTCCAGGGATGTACCTTAAACAGTTGTATAGTGGATTTACGACCCGTCAACAGGAAAATTTCACAGATACCTTTGTACTCTCGAAGCTTATTTTTCCTTTTGCCATTTGCTATTTCGGATGGTACGATAACCCCATTGTATTCTGGATTCTGATCTGGCTGATGTTGGAGACCCTCATGTATGTTCCGACATTGATTTTTGCTTCAGATATCTTCAAGCCGCCGCGGTCCTACCGCCGTTCCATGTTGCTCGTATTTATCAATTATTTTGAAATCGTTCTCGATTTTGCAGTGATCTATGCCAGCATACGAGGGTTAAATCGTGAATTCGGGCACTGGTACGATCCGATCTATTTTAGCTTCAGCACAGCAGCTTCACTTGGCTTTGGAGACTTCTATCCCGAAACAGCACCCGGAAAGATGATGGTGAGTTTTCAGTCAGTGATCTTTTTTATCTATGTAGTGCTGTTTATTAATGTCTATTCCAACCGGGTCGAGCACAAAGGTTATTTCAGCCGGGATTCTTCGCATCACACTTAAGTGTGACTACAATAAACAAAAGCATGATTTGCCGTTTTGAAATTCTTTATTCAAAATGAAACCCAACATTGTAAGATCCAGTAAAATAATGTCAAAATGGTACAATGATTTAACTTTGACTAGTTGTTTTATCGCCATCAATTGCGGACTAATGGAGGTCAATCTGACTTCACCCAATTCCATTCAGGCACATACTCAAATTTTCAGTATTGAATTCCTGATTCTATGGGTCATTGCGCTGTCACGATGTTGCTGCAGCTGCAATGCAAAAAATGTTATCGATTCAGCTCCTGCCAACGCCTGTGATCAAGGTTGCGAGGAGTATTGCCGCAAGAAATGTTATGGTCTTGGAAAGTACAATGGCAAGGTACCTTGTCTGCCTGGCGTTGTGTCTATAGGTTAATGTGATTGCTGTAACTAGCAGATTGCTAAAACAGATTTAGATATGTTGCGTCAAACTTTATAGCATGCATACTTTTATTTTGTTTGTTGATAATTTTGTGGTTTTCAAAGTTGTTGAACTAAAGAATTTTCTCATGAGCAAAATCAGAATGAATTTCATCTACAAGTCCCCAGGGAAAATCGTACCTAAACAAAAAACAAATGAATTTCCTTATTGAAACTGAAAGATTAATTCTAAGAAATATTAAGCCTGAGGATCTGGAAGGCTTTTACGAACTGGATTCTGATCCTGAGGTGCACCGGTATCTTGGCAATGAGCCGGTTACAGACCGCATGGTTCTCGCGAAAGTGATTGACTATGTGATTGGCCAGTATGAAGAATTTGGCATCGGGCGCTGGGCAGTTGTGGAGAAAAGTTCCAATGAATTTGCAGGATGGTGTGGCTTAAAATATATTGCCGAAGCGGCCCACCATCCCAATCCTTATTATGACCTGGGATATCGTTTGATCAGGCGACATTGGGGCCGAGGTTATGCTACGGAGGCCGCGAGGGCCAGTCTGGATTATGGTTTCAGGCAACTCGATCTGAATGAAATTTATGCCGCAGCGCACCCTGAGAATGAAGCATCGAATCACATTCTTCTCAAACTTGGATTCAGCAGGTTGGGAAGTTTTATGGAGCATGGTTCAAATAACAATTGGTACGTACTGAAAAAATAAAATGTCTCTTTCACATCAGACTAGATCTTATGGCAGGTACAATGTTCTTCCCATCACCCTTATATCTATTGCAAGCATTAAAGTCAATTTGTACTAATCCATATATAATCCCAGAATGAAACTATCCCGTGTTTCCAAAATATTGCTCCTCAGCGCCAACATTTGGTACTTTGGCGAAGGAATGCTCGGTCCGCTATTTGCAGTCTTTGCAGAAAAGGTCGGTGGAGATATCCTCGACATAACCTGGGCCTGGTCTACCTATCTGGTTGTCACCGGATTGGTCTATATCATCACCGGAAAGCTCTTGAATAAGAAGCCTTATAAGGCCCACGTAATGGTTATCGGTTATGCCATTAATGCTTTATTTACCTTTGGATATCTGTTTGTGCGTTCTCCAATGCAATTGTTTTTCGTACAGGCAGGACTCGGTGTGGCCGAAGCCATTGGTACGCCGGCATGGGATGCTTTATTTGCTAAAAACTTAACGGAAGAACACGATTCTTATGGTTGGGGCTTATCCACCGGACAATCGCAGATTGTCACGGGTATATCGTTCGGTATCGGCGGGCTGATTACGCATTTTATGTCGTTTGAAGTGCTTTTTATCACCATGGGCTGCGTCCAGGTACTTGCAACAATTATGGCAAGCCGACTTTTGAACGCAGGAATTAAAAAGAATGACTAGAACGATTCTGTACGCAAAGTATTCTCAATACGACATACTTTATCTCATTCAGATTTGACAAAATTCTTTTCACAAGTCAGGAGTCTATAGAAGTATCGTGATCAGCAACTTAAAAAGTTATAAGGCCGATTGATAACTTACCTTTGTTGCCAATACCTTCGCATTACAAAATCAAATTCATGAAAATATCTGGCAACAAAATCCTGATTACCGGCGGAGCAAGCGGAATTGGCAGAGGCCTGGCCGAACAATTTGTCCGTGAGGACAATGTAGTGATCATATGTGGTCGAAGAGCAGACGCTTTAGACGACGCAAAGCGAGTTATACCTGGAATCATCACCAGGGAATGTGATCTGTCAAGGGAGGAGGACCGGCATTCTTTATTTCAATGGGTGACAACTGAGCATCCGGATCTGAATATACTCATCAACAATGCAGGAATTCAGCAATGGATGAAAATATCCGATGAGAATTTTTATGAGCGCTCCATGGAAGAGATCAATACCAATCTAGTCGCTCCCTTACACCTTTGTCATTTGTTTTTAAAACTCTCCTCCTTGAAGACCATGGTCAATGTATCGTCCGGGCTTGCCTTTGTCCCCATGGCTAAAGTGCCTGTGTACAGTGCTACAAAATCATTTATTCACTCATGGACCTTATCACTCAGACATTTGCTTAATGAAAAGAATATTGAAGTCATTGAGATCATTCCTCCGGCACTCAATACAGATCTTGGAGGCAAGGGACTTCATGACGCATTTCCACCCGTGAGTGAATTTGTGGAAGCAGTGTTCAAACAACTGCGCGAGGGTAAAAATGAAATTACTTTTGGCATGAGCGATTCACTGACACAAATAGGCCCGGATGGACTGAAAGCGGTGTTTGCACGAATGAACGGATAGTTTCCAGATAATTCACTAAAAAACTTGTCGTCGGAAATTCATCCCGTTGAAGTGCTTTTAGTGCTCAGTTTTCCAATGACATTCAATTATGGTTTATAAAAGGTCTTATTGGATAAAAATCCATTTACATAAATAATTTGCTCTGTAATTTGAATTGTAGGAGATGATCAGACCATTAATATTTCCTAAAGCTGCTTGAGATTTTTTATGAACAAACTTACTTTAATATTCATTTTTACATCATCTCATGCTAACAGTTACCTCTTAAATGCTCGTCAATTTATTAAATACGGAATTGGCTTTCTTGCACATTCTCAGTAAACCATAAGCATAGATTATTAAAGTCTCTTAATTTAGTTATATTGAGAAATTATCTGGCTAAATTGAAGACTCAATTCAAGTTCAAAAAAATACGATTTCAAAAATTTGTTTTCCATAATTGAATTGGATATATTTGTTCTTTGTCAACATATAATAATAGAAATTTTAATTTATAAAATACCTAAATTATGAGCAACAGAGTGGTTCACTTCGAAATACCCTGCAATGATCCGGAGCGCACGGTACGATTTTTCAGGGAAGCTTTTGGATGGGATTTCCAGCAATTTGGGAATGAGCCTTACTGGCTCGCTATGACAGGCGATCCTTCTCAGCCGGGCATCAACGGGGCTATTATGAAAAAAAGGGATCCAATGCAGCCGATGACCAATGCAATCAATGTCGTCCAAATTGATCAGGCCATGCAAGATGTCGTCAAAGCCGGTGGAACAATCGTCATCCCAAGGACAGCTATTCCGGGTGTGGGCTGGCTCAGCTATTTTAAGGATCCCGATGGCAATATTCATGGCTTACATCAGCAGGATCCGGCCGCGCAATAGTGCAGACTAAATTTTATTTCTGATTAGAAAAACAAAAGTATGCTCAATTGGATGTCTGTTCGTTTTAAAAGCACAACGACTATTCGTATTGTATTTTTCCACCTATTCATGATGCATTTGAACGGCGTATCATTCTCACAGTCATCAGACAGATCTTCTATCTGGTATTGTTCGATTGCACCATCCATCACCAACAACCCAGGGAGTCCCGGGGCCAAATTCAGTCCGGATATTGAGATTGGCAAGCAGTGGCAAGATGTATTTACTATGGCGTTAGATATTGGCAGGACAAATTGTGAGAAGGTCAGGTCCAGAGATACTGCCTGGTATCTTGAATTCAGGCCCAATCTCAATATTTTTCAAGTTGGCAAATTTGTCAATACCTTTACGCCGGGTCTAGGAGTCGTATTGAATGCATCACAGTATCTGATGCTTGAATTTACATCGGGTATTGAATATTGCATGAATCCCAAAATTCATTTTAATATTTATTTCGGACAGTACTATTACAGTGGTCAAACAGCCAATAGTTCTGTGGCATTTGTTGGAATTTCAGTGGCCAGATTTTTCCGTCCCGTAAACCCTCATGGCGTGCTCAACGATGTTCGAAAGACAAAGCAATAAATCATTTTATCCAATGCATTAATTTCTTCGATTGAAATTAGATTAATTTTCGAAATTAACCCCAAAGCGTATGAATAAATTCATTGCGATTCCAATTCAAATACTTGCCCTGCATTTCATAGGACTCCTAGGCCTGCCCATTCATGGCATAGCCAATGTTATCTCAGGCAATCCGGGTAATTACCTTCAGAAAATTGGGGTATTACAACCTGGAGATACGCTTTTACTGGAACCTGGCACGTATGCCAATAATATGAAACTTGTAAACATCAATGGCAAACCCGGTCAACCCATTGTCTTGATGGGTTCAGGTCAATCCACCGTTTTGATTGGAAATTCCTGTTGCAATACGGTTAGTCTTACAAAATGCTCCTTTTTAGTCCTTAGCCATTTATCACTGGATGGCCAAAATCAATTTGTCGATGCGGTGAAGGCAGAAGGTACAACCGGCAACTGGACCCATGATATTACAATTCAATATTGTACAATTACAGGTTATGGAATTGATCAACAAGCCGTCGGGATCAGCACCAAATGCCCTTCCTGGAATTGGATTATCCGCAAGAACAAAATCATTGGCGCTGGCACGGGCCTTTATCTTGGCAATTCAGATGGATATATGCCCTTTGTCAACGGAATCATTGAGTACAATTATATCGCCAGTACTGTCGGTTACAATATGCAAATCAAACACCAAATCAATGGATCAAGGGATGTTCTTCCGGAGACCATGATTGATGCGCATACAACGATTCGATATAACGTATTTACAAAAGATTCATCTTCATCAAGCGGAGGTAATGCTAGGCCCAATTTATTGACTGGAGGATTTCCAACGACCGGCTGGGGCTCGAAAGATTATTATGAGATATATGGCAATTTCTTTTACAATAATCCGGTAGAAGCATTGTATCAGGGTACGGGAAATATTATCATGTATGACAACATTTTTGTCAATCATTTTGATCCTGCAGGAATCAGGGCAGTGTACTTCACACCGCAAAATGGCGTCAATCCGCAAACAATTCATTTTTTTCACAACACGCTATGGGCGGCCAATTCCTCAGGAGGCGTAAGACTTTATAACCCTGCACCGGGATTTGTCCAGGATTGCTATGCCAATGCCGTTTTTGCACCATATCCTATCAGCAATTTCTCGAATGAAATGGACAACGTCAAGGATACTTACAATAACGCTTCGTCCTATGTTCTTGCTGCAAGGAACACTATTCTCAATCTTGATTTATTTCCGAAGGCTGGCCAATTGACCGGCGCCCTTACACCTGATACACTTACTTTGAAATACAAGGATGCCAAAAAAGACTTTAATGGAGATTCGTATGCCTGGACTTACCGGGGAGCCTATTCAGGTTGTTGTCAAAATAAAGGCTGGAAACTTCAGCTGGACACAATACCGGACCGTACCGTGTTGATCAACTCCGTCCCTGATCTCACAGATGCAAGTACGATTTTTTCAATATGGCCCAATCCTTCCAACGGAGAACTGTCTATCCAAAGTCCTGTGTCGGCTGATTATCTTCTAACAGAATTGAGCGGCAGGGAGATTCTATCAGGCAACTTGAATGCGGGGGTGAATGAAATCAGAATAAGTAGCCCCAAGCCCGGAATGGTGATACTTGTCATTTATTCCGGAACAAAATCATTTTCAAAAAAGATATTCCTTACCAAGCATTAAATTCAGCAAGTAATCCAATTGCTTTAAAGTCACCAATCATTCAATACCTATTTTATAATTAAGCTGCAGATCTCAGGCAACTGAAATATTCCAAATAATTTCATTTTTGCGAGATTTTACTATATATTTACATTGAAGATGAAAATACTACTAAGGGATGGGAAGTTCGTTTTCAAGTACCTTCATCAGGCTGGTGCGGTCGTATGTGACGATCAATCCGCAATATTCATTTGAAATCAACCTGGACGGTTTTATTGTACAGATTGGAGAAAGCGATAAGGTCATCCCGGTATTCATTCAGCGTTCTGAAGAAGTCTTTCAAAGGATATTTACAGAAGGCTCTCTGGGACTTGGAGAGTCGTATTGCGAAGGGCTGATTGAGGTTAAGGATCAGTATTACAGGTACTTTGTAGACATTTTTGTTAGGGTAACATATGACCTGAGATTGCTTCTGAAATTAAAACCAGCAGACATTTTTTTAATACTCAAAGCGAAGTTTAACCGGACTTTTTCCGATCGTCTGGACAGAAGTGAAAATATCAATGCTCACTATAGTCTTAGCGACTGGTTTGAACAGGACGAAGATGCAAATGCATTTTACCTGCAGTGGTTAGATGCCCGCTATATTCAGTACAGTTGCGGCAAATGGGACCAGGGCATACGAACGCTTCAAGAGGCACAGGAGAACAAATTATATTTTTATGCTCAGCGTCTTCAAATTAAATCAAACGATCCAGGAATACTGGCAGATCTTGGATGTGGATGGGGAGGCTGTTTGTTTTATATGGCAGAAAAATTTGGTATCCGCTGCCACGGCATTACACTTTCCACCGCTCAGGCCAGTTACATTAAAGATGAAGCCATCAAGCGTCATTTGGAACACCTGGTCACCGTAGAAGTCGGTGATATTCTTCTGGCTCAAGGACGTTACGATTATGTGATCAGCATCGGTGTCATGGAACATATCAGCGATTATGACTTCATGTACCGGCGACTGGCACAGATATTAAAGCCCGGAGGGCGCGCATTAATTCATTCTATTTTTCACAGTGAGTGGTTTTACAAAGTTGATCCCTTCCTCTCGAAGTTTATTTTTCCGGGAGGATCAACACCTGAGATACGCAGTAATCTGAACATCTTCAAAAAGTACTTCAAGCATGTAGATCGCCATGACCTTCCGGCACTTTCTTATCCCAGGACATTGCTCTGCTGGTTTGACCAATTTTGCAAGCATGAAGAACAAATCCGTAATCTTCTAGCGCAAAAATCGAAGGTGAAAGACCTGGATTATTCAATTCGAATTTTCAAGCATTATCTGACGCTGACCTACTGTGGACTCACGGATGCCAGAGGATTTGTATCGAATATTTTAGTCTATTAATAGTTAATAATTACACGTAGTGAAAAGTAAAAATGGAATATGATTAAATTATGGAGATGTCAAGAAAGCGCAGCATTACTTCCAAGAAGAATGTATTCTTGATAACCTTTTACCGAAAGGTTTCCAAAAAGTTGTCAATTATTTAATTTCATAAGAGTTGACTGATAAAGAAATATTTTTACAATTGTCAATGAAGATTCAAGCATACTTTCACGCGTTAATATTAGCCTCCTATTTTGAATTAAATTAAACATATATTCACACTGAATAAAATACTGTTATAGAAGTAAATTTTTTTAAAAAGACATTCTTTAAAGTCTTGAGTCGACTACAAGGACTAATTTTGGATATTTGTCGAATAGAAATGCAATGAACAGAAAATACGAACAATTGTCAATTTCAACCAAGCACATTTCAAAGCAGGTCTTGCTTGGAAAAAAGCTTTTTCTGTTCATTGCATTCTTGCTAGCGACGCTTATACAAATGCATCATCTAAATGCACAATGCGGTCAATTCGTATGTGCCAAGGAAGGCGAGGTACTGAAATATTGGTCGCCGCTGCATGAATTCGCAGACAGCGCGCTATTGACCCGTGCGAATGGTCATTCTAAAATACATATTGAAGCGGATCGTCCGAAAAAAAATAATGGAAACTACAGTTTCAGGTTTCTAATAGGACACAGTACCGGAACCAGTTCCGGAGAGCGTGACTTCGACGTCACGCTCAATGATCAAGCACTCTTTGTATTTCATACCGTTCCACAAATGACAACCGGTGCCATCATTCAGGGAGAAGACAAAGTTTCCGGTACAAGGTATTCCTTCCGATGCATGGCGCAGGATATCAACAAGGACGCATTTGGATTTCTGGAAATTCACTTAAAAAAAGTACCGGCTGGAGAATTGTTATTTGGAATACGTGGACTCCAGCATGAGAGTCGTGACTGGCTCATGGTCTTTATGTACCGCGAAGGATGGAAGCTGAAAGTACAGCCTACTTCTCTCGTGCTGCGACAGAATCACCGCCGCATGGTTCAGATGATTGTCGATTATCCTGGCCCGGATAATGATAAACTTACCATCCGCTCCCGCAAAGGAATAACGCATTATGTACTCAGGCACGGCTATCAGAATTTTCATTTGGCTTTATATCCTGAAAATTTCAAGGGCAAGGATACTCTGCAGTTTTTTGTCAATCAAAGAAAAACAGCTCACATTCCAATCCTCATCAGTCCGGTTCGGCCGTACCGATTTCATATCATCCATCACAGTCACAATGACATTGGTTACTCGCATTTGCAAGAAGAAGTGGCAAGAATTCAATCCCGGAACATCATGGATGCCATGGCATGGACTGAAGCTGCAGACCGACGAGGCAACAGGGCCTGCTGGCACATCGAATCATTATGGGCGGTAGAAAATTTTTTATCCGTTTGTGATTCATTTACTAAAAAAAGATTTTTTGATCAAATTCGCAAAGGCCGGATTTCATTGTCTGCCAACTATGCGAATATACTCACCGGCCTCTGTCAGCCAGAAGAACATGGCTGGACCACCGAGTACGCGCGATATATTGAGCAAATGAGCGGTTGTAAGATCCGAAACGCAATGATCACAGATATTCCGGGTGTCAGTTATTGGGCACTTCGTTCTTACACTGCGCAACAACTTCCCTTCTTGTCATTAGGTCCTAATTACGTTGAAAATTTGCCTGATCATGGCGATCGCGTGGGAGGAATTATCCGTGAGACAGGAGATCATCTTTTCTTTTGGAAACCACAACCGGATGCCGCAGATTCAATCCTCGTATGGACGGCCGGCAAAGGTTATTCGTACTTTCACAATATTCCTGATAAGGATCGCGGGTTTAGATGGGAAAAAAAGATATCCGACTATGCGACAGAATTATCTGCTGCATCTTATCCCATGGAGGATATTCAGTTGCGCTACACTAAAAATGCGGACAATGGACCGGTGGACACCACACTGGATATTTTTGTTAAAAACTGGAACCGCAAGTATTCCAGCCCACAGCTCCACATCTCGAATCTGGACAGTTTATACGCTTTAGTCATCCGAAAGTACAGAGACAAAATACCCGTTATTTCCGGTGGCGAGATTGCGCCTTATTGGGAGGACGGAGCTTATTCCACCGCCCGTGAAGAAATTCTCAATCGCGAAATCAGTCGCAAAATCATCTCTGCAGAACGTCGCCTGAAGAAAATCAGCCGCTATGACTCTGCAAGTTGGTATCCGCTACATCGCGACGTAACCATGTTTCATGAACATACCTGGGGATCCTGGTGCAGTATTTCAGATCCTGAAATACCTTTCACAATGAGACAGTGGGCGTATAAAAAAAGTTTTCTCGACAGCGCTGAGGTCCGCTACAATAGACTAATGCAAGGAATGATTACTGAAGAACATGAGCCTGAAAATTCAATGTCAAATAACACGGTTCCGATTGAAATGCATATCGATTCATTGCACGGCGGAATTCATTTTTTTTATGCTGATGGAAATTCATTTGAAACAAACGGAAACGAATACCAGCCCTTTGAGTTGATTTATTGCGAAGGCACGAATTCGGCTCTTCGCACCGGATTAAAGATACAAGATGTACAATTGGTCCATGAAGACGAGCTCCATAAGGAATGGATTGTGATGGGCTCGATGAATTTCTTTCCTGAAGTCAATATCCGTTACATTCTTGATAAAAAGCTGCACGTGCTGACCGCTCGGTTCAATATCCACAAAAGCATTCAGCACAACAAAGAATCATTGCACATCGCCCTGCCTTTCAGGTGCAATCAACTCGAATACGGAAGCGATGACACCTGGCTTCAGTATCCACAATCCCTGCTTCCGGGCTCGAATTACGAGTTCGTGTGTACGCCGGGCCATCTCAGAATACATCAAGATAACCATTCCATTCATATACGAACATTTGGTCTTGCCTTGGCTGAGACCAGTGGAATCATTGACGAATCACAGATCCGCGGCGCCAAGGTCTGGAAACGAGCACCAGCAACCGTCCCAAACCTTTTTCTGTATGTCCTTAACAATTACTGGCACACCAACTTCAAAGCATATCAGGATGGAGAAATCAATTTTGCAGTGCAATTATGGGTTGAGAAAAATTAATTAATTTGTCGCTGCGATGAATAATTTTTAATTTTACAATGTCATAGTTTGAATCAGGAGTTTCGCATGCGTATTAAAGTAGTAAAACTTCTTCGTTGTCGTAACAAGGATGTTTAACTATCAAAATTTTTCCGGCAAGGTCGATATAATTAAAGATTGCCTCAGAATCAGATAGCATGTCCAATATTCACGATAGATACAGTAGAATGGAAAATATATTTTATAGAATTTACACTTTACGGCATTTATCCATTCATTCTCAAATGTTGAAAGAACACCTTCGAACACGCCGACAAAATTTAATTAATTTTAAATCATTTAATCAGATGCCATCATTACAATTATATGGCCGTTTACTTTGTGTTGTCATTACAATTATTGGATTAGGTTCATGTCGGGTCATTGAGAAGGCATCAAGACATGATTTTCACAGCGGTTATTACCGATTTAAAGATAACGGGACAAAATTGAAAACATATGTTCAGGTTGATCAGGATCAGATCAGCATTTTTCCAATCAATCAGGCGATAATATCAGAAAAGAGCTTGCTGGATATTCAGACCCATGACGATAAAATTGAATTAAATCGAAATCTCCAGTTTGACAGGACCGGACTTGATATTGACCTCACATCGATCCTGATGAAATACAGAATGGCGCGACAAGGCAGGCCGGCGCAAATCAGTACAGACCTCAATCTGGCGGTCTACGCAGGATGGCGAAAAGATCGATTCAATATATCCTCTGTCAAAAGTCCAATACATCGCAGTACGCTTGGCATTGACCATTGGGGCGTTGACGCCGGTCCTTTCATTGGCCTTGGAACCACCTCCGTCAATTCGTTTTCTACACTAGGCCGTGTCAACGAAGAGTACGGAGGCCTAAGTCTGCAGGGTGGAATTGCAGTATTTGCAGAGAGTAGCTTTGCCAGCTTTGGTCTCTCACTGGGAATAGATCATCTGACCGGACGTAATCGAAATGAATGGATCTATCAAAACAAACCCTGGCTTGGATTGGTGGTTGGTGTGGCGTTGAATTGATGCTGTTTCATTGCGGTCGCATGAAGAAAACAGTAGTAGAAACAGGGATGCAATAGATTAATTCGCCAATTTTTTATAATATTGATTCTCGTAAACTATGATTCAAATGGATACCAGAGGCAAAACAGATTCATACTTTGAGCGCCAGTCTTTCAGACAGTGGTGGCTGTGGACTATTTTATTTGGAACCGCGGCACTTTTCATTTACGGATTGGTCCACCAGTTATATTTTGGGCTGCCGTGGGGTGACCGGCCGATGAGCAATGCGATGCTCATTGGCTTTACAATATTAGTTTGCGGAATACTTCTGTTGTTCTGGTTAACAACACTGGAGACCATCATCAGCAAAGATGGTATTGCTGTCAGGTTTTTTCCATTCATTCTCAGGTACAAGAATTTCAGCTGGAACGAATTATCCACGGTACAATTGAGAGAATATTCAGCCATCCGAGAATTTGGCGGCTGGGGCTTGCGCTGGGGATTTTTTGGAAGAGGAAGTGCCTATATTGTACGTGGTGACCGTGGTCTTCAGCTAATCTTTAAAAACGGAAAGAAATTACTGATTGGCACACAAAAGGAAGAAGCGTTGCGCAGGGCACTGGATCATTTTTACCCGAATAAGTGACGCTGATATTTGAGATAACAGCATTATTTTGGTTCAATGTATATTTCGTGACAACGCACTCACAACAGTTGCTATTTTGTCGTCTTGTGTCAAAATTTGATTCTATTGAATTCGCTTTATTTTTTTGAATATAGTCAGTCAGCCTTACTATTACAAAAATAATAGCTTCAAAATATCATTTGTGAATATTTTAAAGATATTGATTCATTTAAAAACAAAAAATAATGTAATGCCTAAAAACATATCAACAATTCTTATCAACAATTCCAGGCAAAAAGTCTGGGATTGTATTACACGACCTGAATTTGTCAAACAATGGCAGTACGAAAGCGAGCTTATGACGGATTGGATCACCGGTCACAAGATTTCATTCAGGTCTGAATGGGAAGGTAAATACTATGAGCAATGGGGGACGGTCCTGAGCTATAACCCACCCGAAAGTCTCAGTTATTCACTCTTTGCACCAAGGCCCGGGCTTGAAGACAAACCAGAAAACTATTTTATTATGCACTACAAATTAACCGCTGTGGACGGACGGACCAGACTTGAGATCATTCAGGAAGACCAAAGACCCCATGCAGTTCAGGAACCTCCACAGGGCGAAGAAAATCCGGTGCTGAGACAGTTAAAGGCTTTGGTAGAAGAAATATAGCTCATTTATAATTGGGCATAAGAGGCATCGAATACTTAACTTGAGGGGTCTTATTATTTAACCGAGTAGAAAATGAAAAATTTTCTTATTACGATCATTTTGTTTAGTGTTGTCAGCCAGATGAAATCCCAATGCAGTCCTCCGGGTGCCGATCGCTGCGCCGATGCAGAGATCCTGTGTTCTGCACAGGAACTGGACGGATTAAGCTGTCAGACAGTCGGGTACAGCAGTCCGACCGGTTGCAAACCACTTTGTTCCGGTGGAGGCGTATCCATCAATACAAGCTGGTGGGCGTTTGCGGGTTACAAAGGTCAGATATGTATTACGGTAACTACCACATCTTGTGTAAACAACAAAGGAATTCAGTTTGGAGTGTATGAAGATGAATGCTGCTACAGAAATGTGGCCTGTGAACTGAATTGTCAGACAACAGGTTCCAAAACCATTTGTTTTGAGAATGACTACTGTAGAATTCTCTATTTTTTTGTGAATGGTTGCGATGGTGATATTTGTGATTTTAGTTTATCTGTAACAGGCGGTAATATGCCTGCTGTCGACCCACCCAAATCCATTATTGGCCCGAGCGATGTCTGCCTGGGATCGGAAAACATACTATATACTTCCGATCTGCAGCTTCATGATTGCAACCAGTGTGCAGCATACCTTGATGGTCAGCTCATTTCTTCTCTTGAATGCCGAACCTACCTTGACTTTCCGACAGAAGGAACGTTTAATCTTTGTTTTAGTCATCTATTGGTCATTGGCACAAAAATTTGTAATGAATCATCTCTCTTTAGTAAACAAATAAGGGTAACCAGAAATTCTACCGCCAAAGGGGTGCATACCAAAGTCTGTGAAGCGCTCTTTCCCTTTCTGTGGGGTAACACCCTGATCACCGGGACCGGGACATATACTGCAGAATTCAAAATTGGAAGTTGTATTCAGGATTCAATCAAATCTTTCATCGAGATTCCATCATCCATACCTCCCTGCAAAAAGGATATTTATGCATCGGGGCGTGTTTACTATGATATCAATCACAACGGATCATTTGATAACAAAGTGGACCTGTCTGCGGATGGCGTGTTCATTGATAATGATCAGTCCTCCGCTATCACACTGAGCATGGATGGGAAGTATAACATTGAACTGATTCCAAATGCCCTCAATGTCATTAAAGCATATGCTTTTGCGGGCACAAAAAATATTTTGAAACCGAAGACATATTCAATTTTTCCAAGTGTAAATTCAGGTCAGCAACCTGGAAATTATGATTTTGCATTAGAAATTCAGGATTCCATTGATCTTGAAGTTGTGCTTAACCTTGGGAGGGCCAGGGCGGGCCGACTCGTGCAAGCAACCATAGACGTCAATAATCTTGGTGCATTGAATGTGCAGAATGCCTTGCTGAGCCTTGAATTTCCTTCTGATTGGAAGATTCAATCCGCAGTGCCCACTGGAAAAATTGGTTCATCCAATATGGAATGGAATTTCAACGCTAGTTCCATTGGCACAGGATTAAAATTTAATGTTTATTTTTCATTGCCGGGAGATATCCCTGCGGGCAAGAAATTTTATCTAAAAGCCCGTGTCTCCACGCCGCTGGATCGCAATCCCGTGAATAACGAGATGATCTTTGCGGATATCATCAGAAATTCGTTTGATCCGAATGACAAAATGGTTCAGATCATCAGGGATCCAAATTCTGAATCATTAATTGGCGACCTGCTTTATACCATCCGATTCCAGAATACTGGCAATGATACCGCGTATGACATCATCATCAGAGACAGCATTTCCCATCTTCTCGATCCAAAGACCCTGCGAATAGTTAACAACAGTCATCCTTGCGTGTATACAATGGATGCTTTGAATCTGGCGCAATTTCATTTTAAAAATATTTTATTGCCCGATAGCACGACAAATTATACTGGCTCACAGGGATTTGTGCAGTTTCTTATTAAGCCTAAAGCCAGTGTTAAAGCCAATGAAATGATCTATAACCGCGCCGGAATATATTTTGACCAGAATCCGCCGATCATCACCAATGTTGCCGCGACAAGTTTTCTGACATTCAGCGACTATATTGCTGAGAATATCTTCATCGAAATAATTCCCAATCCTGTTAAGGATAAAATGTTAATAAAACACAATGTGCCTCAATCAGCATCAACCATCAGTGCGAAAATATTTTCTATGGAAGGTGTAGTGATCGAACAGTTTGTGCTTGATCCGTCTGGAAGTACTTTAATTAATCCGAGACTTCCTTCGGGCATTTACTACATTGTGTTTGAACGGGACCATATTATTTTATCCTGTAAGAAATTGATCAGTCTCCAGTAGGCATTAACAAAATACCTGCAGTCTTGAGTCTTTCATCTCCTCTTGAATACAATTTGGCCCGAAAATTACACTTAAAAATTCATTTAAATAAAAGAGTATATTAAGGCGCAAGTTACATTTTGAATTTCCGGGTGATTTATTTTGATTGCATTATTGCAAAAAAACATCACAGCTTAAAATACCCATGGACTTCATTGGTCTCAATTATCGAATCGCTTTTCACGGCATTGATCAGTTGGTTTCAAACCCTACAAACTTCATTTCATGACCTTCGGTACACCACTTTCCATTTTTCTGTATGGCGATCCATAGCGGTGATGTATTAAAGCAATCCAAAAGCAACGCGGGATAAGTGCCCTTGACAGAGATATAACTTATTTTCATTAAATGGCCCGGGCATGCATTGTCCTATTTATATTTGGCCATTATAATCTTTTCTAATGCCGTTACAGGAAGAACTTGAATCGCAGGGCAACTGGCTGTTTCGATACCGGAGTTTTCTACCGCTGGTGATATTGCTAATTGGTGGGACCGTCTATTTATGGGGTGACTCGGGAGAGGCTTTTCGCTGGCTTCAGGAAAAGCGCGGACAAACCGGATTTGAGTTGGCCTGCCTCGCAGTCAGTCTGGTTGGTTCGCTGGTAAGACTGTATACCGTGGCACACGCCCCGGTCAATACCTCCGGACGCAACACCTCCGAAGGTCAGGTCGCCGACAGCCTCAATACCACTGGGATTTACTCGGCTGTGCGACATCCACTCTATGTCGGCAACTTTATCATGTGGCTCGGTGTCTGCCTGCTCACGGCCAATGTATGGTTTGTCGTCATATTTTGTCTGCTCTATGCGCTCTATTACGAGCGGATCATGTATGCAGAAGAACAGTTTTTACGCCGTAAATTCGGTGAACAGTATACCCAATGGGGTGACGAAGTACCTGCCTTTTTTCCGGACTGGTCCAGGTTTGTTGCACCCAAACATCCGTTTAACTGGAGAAAAGTCCTCCGGAGCGAAAAAAGTACTACGGTAAATCTCTTTGCCGTATTCTGCCTGTTTGATTTAGGTGGTTATTACCTCAGATCTGCGGAGGCTGTGAATCTTATTTTGATTGGACTTCTATGCTTAAGCCTGTTGGCTTATGTTATTATAAAGGTCCTTGAGAAAAACAGTAACGTTCTGAATGTCTAAATCTTGTTTGTGCACTTCGGTGAAGAAAATGCGTCAATGGTAGTATGATCCTAAAGACTGCCTGCTAATTCTATTACATTTGGGTTTTCATCCATGCTAATGAACTAAATTTATTGCCCGAAATTTTTTCCAACCTAAAATGATTTTATGCCAATCAGGCGCACTGCTTTTGAATTTCATGAGACACAGCAGATCTGGCAATGGTGGATCTGGCTGGTGGTCATCATTCTGGACATCTATTTCTTCATCGGTTTCATGTATCGGGCCTTTTTACACCTGACCTATTTTGACAACCGCTTCGACCAGGACTTTTACGGAATAGGCACCCTGATTTTGATTATTCTTAATACGCTGATGTATGTCAGTAAAATGGAGCTCAGTATTACACCGCGCGGTGTGGCCCTCAGGTTTTATCCTTTTCGAACGGAATGGCAGGTATTTCCCTGGGAGCTTATCCGTCATATCCGAATTCGACGGTTTTCCGCAATACGCGAATTTTCAGGATGGGGCGTTCGACTGAAGTCAGTTGGTCACGGGATTGCTTATCTGTTTGGCGGTTGCAGGGCACTTGAACTCATACTCAGAAATGATGCGACCGTATTGATTTCAACACAGCGTCCTATGGAAATGATGCAATTTCTGCGTGCGATTTTCGCCAAATACCTGATGTCGGATATTCATAAGTGATTGCGAGAGTATAGTGATTTCAACCAATTTAATTGAACGGTGCTTTTATGTTATGCGTTGTGTTTAAATAATATTAACTGAATCAGATTAATATTAACGATTCATTATTATCATTCTCTTTTAATTTGATCATAACGGAATACGATTTTTTCGATTCTTCACAATTTTAATTCGTCTATACAAGCTATAACCGCGTTAAAAATTTATTAAATCGTTTATATTCATCAGACTCTGTGTATAACGATATAATTTTGCATTTCGGACGATGAGAATTGGCTATTTGAATATTCTGATTTTAGTTACTTTCTTTGTGCAGACAGTACATGGATTAGATCGTATTTCAGAACCAGTAGATAAGTTTCAATCATTGCGTTGTAATTATAAGTTATTCACCTCACAGCTTTCTTCACAAAATCATCCATACGTAACCGGTCCAGATATTTCGCTTTTCTTTGATGATACAGAAGAAGACGATTATGAGCAGATCCGCAAGAAATCCAAAGATCAATCAATAGATTATCATACGCTTCTCGAAGAAGCATTATTAGGCTGCATACCTTTTAGCCAATCTATTGAATTACCGGGCTTGTTGCCTACCCGCTTGTTTTTATTTGCCAGCGCCTTCCTGTTTTTTTGTACACTGCGACTCTAGATTCTTAAACAGAGGTATCCGGATTATTAACTTCCGTTAGCAACGCCTTAGGCCGTTACAAAATAATCTTTTTCCAAATCCAATAAATTTTTAAAAGCAATCATATGTATTCTATTCTGATCAAAAAGATCACTTTCTTTTCCATAACATTTTTGTTTCTGCTTTCGGTTTCATGCAAACATAAAGAAGCTGAGAAGGAAGAGACAGGGATTTTTAAAACAACTTCACCCCTGAAGCTTGATACCTCATATACCAAAGATTACGTTGCACAAATTCAGGCTGTCAGAAACATTGAATTGCGTGCTCAGGAAAAAGGTTATCTCCAGGATGTTTATATTGATGAAGGTCAATATGTTCACGAAGGCCAGCTGCTGTTTCGTATCATGCCTAAATTATACGAAGCGGAAGTATTGAAGGCTCAGGCTGAAGTTAAACAAAGTGAGTTGGAGTTACTCAATACGAAAACACTTGCGGATAAGAACATCGTATCCAAGACGGAGCTTGCCATCGCTCAGGCAAAACTCGATCAGGCCAAAGCAGAACTTGCGTTAGCGCAACTGCATCTTTCACTTACAGAGATTAAAGCTCCTTTTGATGGTATTATTGACCGCATCAGGTTTAAAAAAGGTAGTTTAATTGACGAAGACGGATTATTGACTACGCTGTCCAGCACCAAATTCGTATTTGCTTACTTCAATGTTACCGAACTTGAATACCTGGATTTTAAAAACCGCAAAACAGATCAGAACCAAAAAGTTACTCTGATTCTGGCGAATGGGCAGGAACACAAATTTACCGGAGAAATTGAAACCATTGAAGCAGAGTTTAACAATGAGACCGGCAATATTGCCTTTAGAGCAAAATTTCCCAACCCTGACCTTTTGTTGAAACACGGCGAAACGGGTAAAGTCAGACTGACTATACCGCTCAAGGATGCCTTAATTATCCCTCAAAAGGCTACTTATGACTTACAGGATAAGGTTTACGTTTACGTCGTTGACAATGAGAATAAAATTAAATCAAGAAACATTATTGTCAAGCAGGCGCTTTCCAATCTTTACATCCTTGACCGTGGTTTGAATGAGAATGACAAAATACTTGTTGAAGGCTTGCAGACAGCCAGGGAAGATGAAGAAATAAAGGCAGAATTTGTAGAACCCAAAGATATCATCTACAACCTACAGCTGATAAAATAAACAGAAGATTCTGGTACTTCAAAGACCGCAAGAATTGTTTAAAATTAAAAACGTAAAACTGCTTCTATATTCTCACTTCAATCTGAAATAAATGTTTGCAAAATTTATACAAAGGCCGGTATTATCAATGGTCATCTCTATGATTATTGTTTTTCTGGGATTCCTGTCCTTGCTCAAACTCCCTGTCACACAGTTTCCTTCCATCTCACCGCCAAAGGTTAACATCAACGCAGAATTTCCAGGTGCGAATGCGGAACTCATGATCAAGGCAGTGGTTATTCCACTGGAGCGAGCAATCAACGGTGTCCCGGGTCTCAAATATATAGATTCCGATGCCGGAAATGACGGAGTCTGTACTATTCAGGTAGTATTTGAACTTGGCACAGATCCCAATATTGCTTCTGTGAATGTCCAGAATCGTGTGGCTGCAGTTGTAAACAAACTACCGCCGATTGTTATACGAGAAGGTGTAAAAATCACCAGGGAAGAATCCAACATGCTGATGTATGTAAATATATTTAGCAATGACAGCACACTGGATGTTAATTTCCTTTACAATTTCGCCGATATCAATATGCTCTCTGAAATCAAGCGCGTCAACGGCGTTGGATTTGCAGATGTGCTTGGAGACCGCGAGTACTCCATGAGGATCTGGTTAAAACCTGACCGGATGTTGGCCTATAAAATTTCTGCCGATGAGGTGATGTCCTCACTTGAAGAGCAAAGCTTCGAAGCATCGCCGGGTAGGCTTGGAGAGAGTTCAGGTAAAAAATCACAGGCTTTCGAATATGTATTAAAGTATCCGGGTCGATTTACGAATAAGGAACAGTATGAAAATATTGTTATCAAATCTACCACGGACGGAGAATTACTCAGGTTAAAGGATATTGCAGATATAGAATTTGGTAATGCCTACTACGATTTATACTCAAAGTTAAATGGCAAACCTTCTGCAGCCATAGTTATTAAGCAGTCCTATGGCAGTAATGCGAGCGAGGTCATTAAAAATATCAAAGAAAAGCTGGAAGAAATCAAGAAAAGTTCCTTTCCCAAAGGAATGGATTATCAAATCGGTTACGATGTTTCTTCATTCCTTGATGCTTCTATCGAAAAAGTGCTACATACGCTACTGGAAGCATTTCTGCTGGTATCGTTTGTGGTGTTTCTATTCTTAGCAGACTGGCGATCGACGCTGATCCCGGCGATCGCAGTGCCGGTGTCGCTGATTGGCACTTTCCTTTTCATGCAGCTCTTTGGGATCACACTTAACTTAATTACTTTATTTGCCATGGTACTGGCCATCGGCATCGTCGTGGACGATGCGATTGTCGTCGTAGAGGCAGTTCATGCCAAAATGGAACAGTTGCATTTAGGGCCGCAGGAAGCTACCAAGGTGGCCTTAAGGGAAATCAGCGGCGCCATCGTTGCGATCACGTTGGTCATGGCAGCAGTTTTTATTCCGGTGGCATTTATGAGCGGACCGGTTGGTATTTTCTACCGGCAGTTTTCGGTAACCATGGCCACCTCAATTATCCTATCGGGTATTGTTGCATTAACTTTTACCCCTGCATTGTGTGCCATGATTCTGAAAGATCTGCATGCCCATCCTCCGAAGAAAAACTGGCTGAATAGAATTTTAACTGGATTCAATGACTGGTTTACACGTGTCAATGGAAGTTATAAACTCCTCGTTGAAAAGATCGTCAACCGGAGAATAATGACTTTTATGGTGTTGATTTTATTTTGTATAGGAACCTGGTTTGTCTCGAAGAAAGTTCCTTCCGGATTCATTCCCAACGAAGACCAGGGCGTATTCTATGCGATCATTCTGACACCTCCCGGATCCACACTTGAGAGAACCGATGAAGTGGCCCTCCAACTTCAGGAAATTGCTTCGACAATTCCAGAGATTAAATCGGTCTCCTCGATGTCAGGTTATGAAATTCTTTCTGAAGGAACTGGCGCCAATTCAGGTAGCTGTCTTATCAATCTAAAGGACTGGTCTGAAAGAAAAAGGACCATTTCCGAGGTAATGAAAGACCTTGAGGAGAAATCAAAAGATATCAAAGGTGCCAATATTGAATTTTTCCCTCCACCAGCGGTACCTGGCTATGGTGCAGCAGGAGGATTTGAACTCAGGGTCGTTGACAAAGTTGGTACCGGAGATTATAAGTTGATGGAAACGGTTACAAAGGATTTTGTCAAAGAGTTGAACAAACGCAAAGAACTATCCAACGTTTTTACATTCTACAGCGCCAGCTTTCCTCAGTATTTACTGGTGGTGGATAATGATAAAGCCCAACAAAAAGGAGTATCGATTGGCAATGCCATGGAAAATCTCTCCACTTTTATCGGATCAAATTATGAAACAAGCTTTATCAAGTATGACCGCCAATATAAGGTCATGGTACAGGCATTGCCGGATTATCGTGTGACGCCTGATGATGTATTAAAGTACTATACCAAGAATGACAAAGGTGAAATGGTGCCTTACAGCGCTTTCATGAAATTTGAAAAAGTATTTGGATTATCGGAGATTACGAGACATAACCTGTATAATTCCTCAGAGGTAAGTGGTGGTCCGGCACACGGATTCAGCAGTGGTACCGCGATGGATGTCGTCACTGAAGTGGCAGCCAAGACACTGCCAAAAGGTTGGGGTTTTGAATGGTCTGGTATTTCGTTGGACGAATCCCGTCAGGGCAATCAGGCGATTTTTATTTTTATCATTTCACTCATCTTTGTCTATCTCGTTCTTTCGGCGCAGTATGAGAGTTTTGTGCTTCCCCTTCCGATTATCCTTTCGCTTCCGATTGGTGTATTCGGAGCTTTTTTCCTTTTGATGGTGACGGGTCTCGAAAACAATATTTATGCCCAGATCGCGATGGTCATGCTGATTGGTATACTCGGCAAGAATGCGGTGCTGATTGTTGAATTTGCCGCACAACGACACGCGATGGGACAAAGTGCATTAAAAGCCGCAGTTGAAGGAGCAGGCGCCAGATTAAGACCCATCCTGATGACCTCTTTTGCATTTATTGTAGGAATTCTGCCACTTGTTTTTGCTACCGGACCCGGAGCCATTGGCAATAGAACAATAGGTACTGCCGCTACCGGTGGAATGTTGATTGGATCTATTTTCGGCGTTCTCCTGGTGCCGGGATTATATTATTTCTTTGCAAAAATATCCGAAAAGAATCCGCTGGTTAAAGATGAAGAAGAGAATCCACTCACTGAAGAAATTGAAAGAAATGACCAATAGACCCAATTTAATTATACTTCTCCTGATAATTTTCATGGGAGCCTGCAAGACGCCGGCCCTCATCGAAGAACCAAAAATGCTGAATCTGCCGGCATTCTTTGGCAACGTAAAGGATACTACCAGTATAGCATCGCTACCGTGGCGTAACTATTTCAAGGACCCATTACTTCAAAAACTGATTGACACGGCACTCACCAATAATCAGGAACTGCTGATGGTGCTCCAGGAAATAGAAATGGCGCGCAATGATATCAGGGTCAGGCAGGGAATGCTGTTGCCCTTCGTAACGGGCCGTGGTGGTGCAGGGATCGATAAAGTGGGTCGTTATACAAGCCAGGGGGCGGGCGACGCATCGACAGATATTTCTCCCGGCAAAAAAGTTCCCGATTGGCTGACGGATCAGGTGGCCGGTGCCTATGCGCACTGGGAAATCGATATCTGGAAAAAACTTCGCAACGCCAGACAGGCTGCTGTGCAGAGGTATCTTGCGACGGTCGAAGGTAAAAACTTCGTCATCACCTCGCTGGTGTCCGAGATCGCTGGTGATTACTATGAGTTACTCGCCCTGGATAATCAACTGGAAATTGTCAGACAGTCCATTACCTTACTCAAAAATGCACTCGAAGTAATCCGCATACAGAAAGAAGGTGCGATGGTCAATGAACTTGCTGTTAAAAAATTTGAAGCCGAAGTACTCAACTACCAGGGTCAGGAGTTTGAAATCATTCAAAAGATACGGGAGACGGAGAATGAAATTAATTTTCTCCTGGGCCGCTATCCTCAGCCAATAGAGCGTGATAAAACGCTGTTTATCAACATGACGCTTCCCGCAGTGAACGCAGGAATTCCTTCTCAACTCCTGCAGCGCAGACCAGACATTCGACAAGCAGAAATGGAACTCGCGGCATCAAGACTGGATGTCAAAGTCGCCCGTGCTGAATTCTATCCATCGCTGGAACTTAATGGCGCTCTGGGGCTCAATGCCTTTAGGCCCGACTATCTGGTGCGGCTTCCGGAATCCATGATCTTCTCCTTGGCCAGCGAGCTCACTGGTCCCATCTTCAATCGATCCGCTATTTCGGCCGAATACCGCAATGCCAATGCGCGCCAGATTCAGTCATTGTATCATTATCAACAGACCATCGTCGGGGCCATGAAAGAAGTTTCGACCGAATTGTCGAGAATAGAAAAACTGCAAAAGATCTATGAGTTGAAATCGCAGGAAGTAGAAGCACTCAGCCGAAGTATCGACGTGTCGAATGAATTATTCAAATACGCCAGAGCCGATTATCTCGAAGTGCTCATGACGCAGCGCGATGGTCTCGAATCGCGTCTTGAATTAATTGAGACAAGATTGCAGCAGATGATGGCGACCACACATCTGTATAAATACCTGGGCGGCGGTTGGAACTAATGCTTCAGCAGGCTATTCAGAATAGACTGCGATAATATTGACATTCCCGAGTGGTTGGCATCGCGCATTGTAAAAACATGCGAGTATAGAACCAGTGTAAACAGATTACAGTCAGCCCAGGAAGGTATTTTTCAGCACAGTACGGCATACAATGTTTTAACTTTACCGCAGAGCACTTCATCGTGTTCGCAATATGGCATCGTCACATACGCATTCACATCATCATCACAACCATGATCACACCCGGATTGCCCGTGAGAAAATCAACAAGGCTTTTATTGCCGGTATCTCACTCAATCTGATATTTGTGATGATCCAGGTCGTGATGGGTCTGCGGATTCATTCACTGGCCGTATTGTCTGACGCCGGTCACAACTTCGCCGATGTGGGTTCACTATTTATTTCGATGATCGCATTCAGATTGTTGCGCTCGAGATCAAATCGGAATTACACCTACGGTTACCGTAAGACCTCTGTGTTAACCGCGCTGTTCAATGCCATGTTGCTGCTGGTTTCGATTGGTGCCATATTGTATGAAGCTGCCCATCGGTTTTTGAATCCGGAACCCGTGCAGGGACTGACCATAGCGTGGATCTCCGCCATTGGCATTGCAATTAATGCGGGCTCAGCATTTCTTTTCTACAAAGACAAAAATAAGGATATCAATCTGCGCAGCGCTTTTGTTCACTTACTGAGTGACGCCGTCATTTCGATTGGACTTGTGATGGGGGGAGTCATCATATGGTACACACAGTGGTACTGGCTGGACAGTTTGTTGGGTGTTATTGTAGCGGTGATTATCCTGTGGATGACATGGTCATTGTTTAAAGAAAGCATGCGACTCTCGCTGGATGGTGTGCCGCATCACATAGATCTTGTGGAAGTCCGCAAAGAAGCACTTGCAATCCCGGGCATTGCCGCGTTGCACCATCTTCATGTCTGGGCGATCAGCACGACGGAAAATGCCATGACAGCACATCTTGTACTCACACAGGAATTCAGTGCCAACGAAATTGCAGCTATCAAGTCAGACCTCCGCCATAGGATGCAGCATTTGGGAATACATCATGTTACCCTTGAGACAGAGATTACCGGACAGCCCTGCAGCGCTGAAGACTGCAATTAATTTTATAGCATTACGCGCAGGAGCAAAATTTTAATGCAAGCTTTCAAATTCTCAATGAAAGAAAAATTGCCCCAACAAGCAGCATCAATTCATCCTCCATTTATGTAAAAAAATGTATGAATCTTCAGAATTATTGGGCGGCAGGTTGCCACAACTGGATCTTATTGCCTTCCGGATCCAGGATATGGACGAATTTACCGTAATCGTATGATTCAATCTGATCTACTATGGTGACGCCTGCAGTGCGTAGCTGTTCGACAAGCGCCTCCAGGTCCTCCACAATATAATTGATCATAAATTCCTTTGCGGAGGGCTCAAAATATTTGGTTGTTGCGTTGAAGGGATTCCATTGAGTCAGTCCCTTTTTGGCAGGGTCGTCATGCTCCCGCCACTCGAAACTCGCGCCGTAAGGTCCGGCACCAATGCCCAGTTGTGAACTGTACCATTCTTTCAAGGCCGCTGGATCATTTGCTTTGAAGAATATTCCGCCGATTCCGGTTACTTTTTTCATGTGTTTATGAATTATTTTATTAACGTGAAAGTTGAATATTTTGGT
Source organism: Saprospiraceae bacterium (assembly GCA_046329325.1). GTDB lineage: Bacteria > Bacteroidota > Bacteroidia > Chitinophagales > Saprospiraceae > Vicinibacter. The sequence goes on along the minus strand of JAXLUU010000001.1, from coordinate 1,988,188 downwards.
GTTGGAACGCATGTACAATGTTGTACATCGGATGGTTAGGATTTTGCCATAAATACATCTGGTGTCATAATTTTGATCTTAGCTTTCTTAAAGTCCTTGGTGTTTCTTGTAATTAAAATTTGAAGATTATTTTCTATAGCCGTATTATATTGAATTGCATCCTCAAAATCATTAAAGTTAGAAGCAATTGAAAGTTCTATGATTTTATCGTCGACCGACAGGACATTCACGAGAGTCTTGAATTTTGCAATCGCTTGCCTGGAATCTTTGCGTTTATATTGTTGAGTTAAAATGTAGTCAATATTGGCAAAACATAAAGAGGAAACATAAACCTCTATTTTACCTAAGTCTGCCAGCGAAAATAGTCTTTCGGCCATCACGTGATAGGGTTTTCTGCCTGTCAATACATCAAGACAAATATCCGTATCTACAAATACCTTTGTCATTTACTATATTTTTTTAGGATATGTTTTTTATATTCCTTTCTATAGTCTATTTTTTTGTCGAGATCACTTCCTTCTGATAAGCTTTTGACAAGTGGAGTAATATCATCTCCGCTGGTGTTAGCTTGAGAAGTTAAAAGCTCCAGATAACTTTCAATTAGTTTTGAAAGGCTTGTATTTCTCTTTCGCGCATAGGTTTTTGCTTGTTCAATCACCTGATTATCAAGCTTTAAGGTCAATTTATTGTCCATCACAATTAGATTATACGTACAAATCTAATAATAATGTACGTATAATGTTTTAAAAAAAACAATTATTTAAATTTCGTGAGCTTGACTACAACGGTCCGCGGCTTGCCAAAGGTGCCGATTTTCACCACCAATGTTAATGCGGTGAACAGAACCGTCACTTTTGCCTAACCGTCATCAGCTTCTGCATTTATTTCATTTCTTGAAGTTCCTTTTCCAGTCGGTCAAAATTTTCTTCATTCTTGGGAATTGCAAAGCGTTTGACTTTTTCACATTCTTCCACGGTGTCAAATATCATCTTGAATGATATCCTGGTTTTAAAATCACTTAACTTTTCCAATCCTATTTCCATATCGAAAATTGGCTGAGAGATTCTTCTCCAACTGATGAATTGATGAGGCACAACCTCTTTAAAAACTGAACTGTTTTCATAGTTGCCCTTTTCAGGACCATGCATTGTCAAAATCCATCGGCCTTGCGGTCTTAAATCAAATTCATGTATCGTATTTGAAAAACCTGCCGGTCCCCACCAGTTTTTTAAATGCAAAGGGTTGGAAAAGGCACTATAAACTTTCTTCACCGAAGAATCTAACTCTCTTGAACTATAAATAATTTTACTTAAATCTTCACTCATCACTTTAGTTTTAAATTAGCTCAAAAATACAGTCTCTTTGTTTCATCTTAATGCGTCATGAAGCCTGACTTTATACCACGTTTTGGGTGTATGCGATCTTGCCTTTTGTTTGAGCCTGTGGCAAGGCAATATTGCTTACACGATGTTACAAGCTGCGCTTCTTTTTATCATTAATTTCAAAGTTCCTTTATTCCTATCCGCTTTAAATATTCATAAGTGGTGTCATAATTTTTGCTTGGTCTTGTGTGGTCTGATTCTGAACCTTGAGGAATGAAAATTATTAAGCCTTCACGTCCACGTGTTAACAAAACACGGTACTTATTTTTGATAAACTGCTTTCTTTCTTCTTGCCTTTCAAGTTGACCAACATAGCAGCGATCAATCTTTTGGCAATACAAAATGTATGTAACGAATTGTTCCAAACAATGACAAGGTGTTTGTTCAGTAAATTACTATCAGCAGTGTTATTGCAAGACTACTGATATACAAAAATTCGTGAACTTCTTAAACCAGACGTCAATAACAAGCTGATCACCCAAAGGCTCAACTTTAAATCTTAATACAATCGGAAATCAGGTGTTTCTCAAAAAAAGAAGCTCCCGTAAAACAATCAAATCACAGATTTGATATGTTTTACGTGGATTTCTGAAATGATATGCATCATTTCAGAAAGGATTGGATTCCGAAAAATTTCAAATCTTCGATTTGACCAATTTTTCGAGAACGCTCGAATCGATAAAGATCGATTCGGCGCGGGACTTTTTCTTCCCGATTCGATCAAGCATTCTTTCCGGGCTTTTCAAATTCTTGATCTTACGCTCCTCATTCATCGCTTCAGATCTGGTTGCGAATTTCACGTAATATAAAAGTTCCCAACTATCGTATCCGTCCAGTAAACTGCCTATAATCCTGGAATAGAACAGGTCATAGCTTTGCGAGAAATAGGAAAATTATGACAAAGCAAGAGTTTGATCTATTAAGTGATGAGTTAGCATGTAGTGGTCTGAGCATAAAGCAATTTATGTTAGCAAAAGGGCTTCCTTTACACCGTTATTATTACTGGAATAGGAAATACACCGAGGAGGCCGGTGATACAGGTTTTGTTCCGATACATATAGGTCAAGCACAGGAGAATCATATAGTAGAGATTGAATATAAGGAAGAAGTTCATATTCGCCTTGGGAGGCATAGTCCTCAGATATTAAGCCTTAGCATAAGAAGAATGGTATAGGATGATACCTTTTACCAGCGGTCATCAATACTTTGTATATAGCGGGATAACTGATTTTCGCAAAGGCTATAATGGTTTATTGGGTATAATTAGGAGTGTCATGGAGAGCAATCCAGTAGATGGAAGTGTCTATGTGTTTTTTAATAAACGCCGCAACCAGATTCGATTGCTAGTATATGATACCGGCGGCCTGGTATTGTTGAGCAAGAAATTGGAGCAGGGCACCTATGAAGTCATTAAGACGTCAGGTGATAGCACTAAATTTACGATCAATTGGACTCAGCTAACATGTGTGCTGCAAGGGATAAAATTGCGAAGTATTCGGTATAGAAAACGATATAAAATTGTAGAAAATAATTTTGCAGAATCAAGAAATATTCCTACCTTGAGGGAGTGAACAACGTAGAAGAAATAGTATTATCACTCCAACAAGAAATAGTTGAGTACAAAAAAGAGAATGCATATCTGCGTGCGGAAATAGCACAACTCAAACGCTTAATATTTGGAAAGAAATCAGAACGGTTTATTTCAGAAGAAAAGCCCTTTCCTCCTGGAACACTCTTTTCCGAGGTGGTTCCCGAAGAAAATAAATTAGAGAACCTCACTGAGCAAATCAGCTACGAAAGAACGAAGCCCGTGCATCGCAAAGGGGGGCGCAAAGAATTGCCGTCACATCTACTTCGTCAAATCGAAGTTATTGAACCAGAAGATAAGAAAGATACAGACCGACGCATAGGGCTACTTGTTACAGAAGAACTCGAATACACTCCTGGTGTATTTCATGTAAATCGCATCGAAAGGCCAAAGTATGTAGATGATCAGACAAAAAAGATCAAAATAGCCCCTATGCCCTCAAAGCCAGTGCCCAAATCGCAATTTGGACCGCAATTTATGGCACATACGATAGTAAGCAAGTACATGGATCACATGCCTCTGTATCGGATGATCCAGCAGTTCAAAAGAGATCATAACGTAGCGATAAGTAAATCAAGTCTGGGTGAGTCTATGCATCAATATCTGGATTTACTCATTCCGGTTTATAATAAATTAAAAGCCGCCGTACTGGAACAAGAATATATTCAAACGGATGAAACGACCTATAAAGTGCTAAGCGAAGACAAAGAAGGATCAGCACACCTGGGTTATATCTGGGCCAGTTATGCACCCGTAAACAAGTTGGTATTATTCACGTACCAAAAATCCAGAAGCAGTGAGAGTATGAATAACCACTTGAATGGATTTGTTGGAAAGAATCAAGTAGATGGGTATGGCCCTTATGAAAAATTGCAACAGATCCCTGGAATGCAAATGTTCAGCTGTTGGGCACATGCCAGGAGAAAATTCGACAAGGCATTAGAATCATATAAGCCGGAAGCCGAAAAAACATTATCACTTATTCAAGAGCTATACAATGTTGAAAAGCATTGCAGAGATCAGAATTTGAATTATGAACAGAGAAGAAAAATCAGACAGGATCAGAGTAAAGTTATTCTTCAGAAAATAAAAAGCTACCTGGACAATCTCTCCATTCAAAATATCCTTCCGGCATCCTCCTTGGGTGAAGCCATAGGATATACATTAAAAAGATGGAGGCAGCTGAGCAATTATATCGACCATGGAGAAGTAGAAATTGATAATAATCTCATTGAAAATAAAATTCGGCCTATAGCCCTGGGTCGTAAAAATTATTTATTTGCAGGCTCTCATGAATCCGCTCAAAGGGCTGCAATGGTCTATTCCTTATTTGCTACTTGTATATTACATAATATCAATCCTTACGAATGGCTCATTGATGTGTTCAATAGAATAAATGATCATCCAATTAACAGGATCGAAGAGCTCTTACCCCAGAATTGGGCAAAATAATTCACATAGGTACTTCGTTGGACGGATACCAACTATCTCCATGTTTTGTCGCCGGAACCTCGTGCCGATTGTGCTTTGCCAGACGACTTGCAATGTTGCTTGTCTGACCAACATAGCAGCGATCAATCTTTTGGCAATACAAAATGTATGTAACGAATTGTTCCAAACAATGACAAGGTGTTTGTTCAGTAAATTACTATCAGCAGTGTTATTGCAAGACTACTGATATACAAAAAATCGTGAACTTCTTAAACCAGACGTCAATAACAAGCAGCTCACCCAAAGGCTCAACTTCAAATCTAAATACAATCAGAAATCAGGTGTTACTCAAAAAAAGAAGCTCCCGTAAAACAATCAAATCACAGATTTGATATGTTTTACGTGGATTTCTGAAATGATATGCATCATTTCAGAAAGGATTGGATTCCGAAAAATTTCAAATCTTCGATTTGACCAATTTTTCGAGAACGCTCGAATCGATAAAGATCGATTCGGCGCGGGACTTTTTCTTCCCGATTCGATCAAGCATTCTTTCCCGGCTTTTCAAATTCTTGATCTTACGCTCCTCATTCATCGCTTCAAATCTGGTTGCGAATTTCACGTAATATAAAAGTTCCCAACTATCTCCATGTTTTGTCGCCGGAACCTCGTGCCGATTGTGCTTTGCCAGACGATTTGCAATGTTGCTTGTCTGACCAACATAGCAGCGATCAATCTTTTGGCAATACAAAATGTATGTAACGAATTGTTCCAAACAATGACTAAGGTGTTTGTTCAGTAAATTACTATCAGCAGTGTTATTGCAAGACTACTGATATACAAAAATTCGTGAACTTCTTAAACCAGACGTCAATAACAAGCAGCTCACCCAAAGGCTCAACTTCAAATCTAAATACAATCAGAAATCAGGTGTTTCTCAAAAAAAGAAGCTCTCGTAAAACAATCAAATCACAGATTTGATATGTTTTACGTGGATTTCTGAAATGATATGCATCATTTCAGAAAGGATTGGATTCCGAAAAATTTCAAATCTTCGATTTGACCAATTTTTCGAGAACGCTCGAATCGATAAAGATCGATTCGGCGCGGGACTTTTTCTTCCCGATTCGATCAAGCATTCTTTCCCGGCTTTTCAAATTCTTGATCTTACGCTCCTCATTCATCGCTTCAGATCTGGTTGCGAATTTCACGTAATATAAAAGTTCCCAACTATCTCCATGTTTTGTCGCTGGAACCTCGTGCCGATTGTGCTTTGCCAGACGACTTGCAATGTTGCTTGTCTGACCAACATAGCAGCGATCAATCTTTTGGCAATACAAAATGTATGTAACGAATTGTTCCAAACAATGACAAGGTGTTTGTTCAGTAAATTACTATCAGCAGTGTTATTGCAAGACTACTGATATACAAAAAATCGTGAACTTCTTAAACCAGACGTCAATAACAAGCAGCTCACCCAAAGGCTCAACTTCAAATCTAAATACAATCAGAAATCAGGTGTTTCTCAAAAAAAGAAGAGCGGATTGGACGGGACTCGAACCCGCGACCTCCGCCGTGACAGGGCGGCATTCTAACCAACTGAACTACCAATCCTCCTTACACTGGATGCTTTCGCATCAGGCTATTCCTTGGAAAAGCGTTGCAAAAGTATAGTTTTATTGCATATTATACCTATCCGGAGCCTTAAAAATTATTATCCTTAAGTTTTTAGGGATCGTATCGTGCTATGGCTTAATTTGAGCGCTGTTTTCAAATCAAGCCACCGCATTAAAATCATATAAATTACTGATTTTATGATATTTATGGAATTTGAAAAGCCCCTTGAGACCTTGTACGGTCAGCTGGAACAGATCAAAAAGATCTCCGAGGAAGGGGCTATCGATATGTCCGCTCAGATTGCAGAACTGGAAGGAAGGATCCGCAATAAAAGGGAAGAGATCTACGCCCATCTTACCGGATGGCAGAAAGTGCAACTCTCCCGGCACCCTGAAAGACCCTATACGCTCGATTATATCCAGGCCATGTGTACCAACTTCGTGGAGTTGCATGGTGACCGCTTCGTCAAAGACGACAAGGCCATCGTAGGAGGCCTGGCCACCATTGGCGACGTGCGATGCATGATCATCGGACACCAGAAAGGCAAGACCACCAAGGAGCGATCTTACCGCAATTTCGGAATGGCCAACCCGGACGGCTACCGCAAGGCCCTGCGACTGATGAAGATGGCTGAAAAATTTGGCCTTCCGGTCATTACCATGATCGATACGCCCGGTGCCTACCCGGGTATCGAAGCCGAAGAGCGCGGCCAGGCAGAAGCCATCGCCCTCAATCTATTTGAGATGGCTCAGCTCCGGTCCAGCATCCTCTGCTATATCATAGGCGAAGGTGCATCGGGTGGTGCCTTGGGCATCGGTGTAGGTGACCGCGTTTTTATGCTGGAGAATACATGGTATTCGGTCATTTCTCCGGAATCCTGCTCAAGCATTCTCTGGCGCAGCTGGGAGTACAAGGAGAAAGCCGCAGAAGCACTCAAACTGACGGCGGATCACATGTATGATTTCAAACTCATTGATGGGATCGTCAAAGAACCTGTTGGCGGGGCACACTCCGATCCGGCGGCAGCAGCCCTTATGCTCAAGGACCACATCCTCGCAGCTTTACCCTCACTGGTTCAGATGGATCCTGACACCAGAATCACCCAGCGTATTGAGAAATACAGCAAAATGGGCAAATTCAAGATCAACGAAGAAAATTTAATGAACCATCACAATGCCTGATTACAGCCAATTTAAAGGGACCGGAGTTGCACTCATCACACCCTTTGACAGCAAAGGACAAATTGATTTTGCGGCACTCGAGCGCCTGATTGAGCATTGCATCCGCGGAGGGGTCGAAAGCCTCATCACCATGGGCACCACGGGCGAATCGGTCACCCTGAGCCATGATGAAAAAAATCAGGTCGTGCGCTTTACCACAGATTGCGCGGCAGGAAGGGCAAAGGTGATCGTAGGAATCGGTGGCAATCACACCGCAGAAGTCATGCGTGAAATTAAATCCCTGGACACGCGTGGAATCGATGCCATTCTTTCAAGCAGCCCGGCATACAACAAACCAAGCCAGGAAGGCATCTACCAACACTATATGGCGCTGGCATCTGTGAGCCCGCTGCCAATTATTATCTATAATGTTCCTGGCAGGACCTCGTCCAACATAACCGCTTCCACCACATTACGATTGGCGCATGCCAGTGACAAGTTTGCGGCAATCAAGGAAGCGTCCGGTGATCTTGCGCAGGCGACTGAGATTCTCTGCGGCAGGCCATCACACTTTCTTGTTCTTTCAGGAGACGATCCTCTCGCACTGGCTCTGGCTGGTATCGGTGGTGACGGGGTGATATCCGTGATTGCCAATTCGCATCCGGCAGAATTCTCTGAGATGATGCGCGCAGCACTGAAAGGTGATTTCCCAAAAGCACGGCAACTGAACAACAAATTATTTCCACTGCACAAATGGCTTTATGTGGATGGTAATCCCGCTGGAATCAAAGCTGCCTGCAGCCTCCTGGGCATCTGCAGCAATGAACTCAGGCTTCCGCTTGTGCCCATGCAGGATAAAAATTTTCAGGAGCTCAAAAAGACGATGGAATCCATCGGTTAGCGATATTTAGCTATTCTCATTTTTTAAAATTAGAAACCACCTACTGAAAGTCTGAACCATTTGTTTGCAATTATCACGCTGATTTCGTAATTTGTATTCAGGTATTCATTTCAACCTGATCAATCGTACTACTTGTTGATTTGAGAAGTAATGGAATAATGAAAATATACATCCGATTTGATATCCAGGTGTGAAAGCATCAGATCTCATACGTTGCATATTTTCCGACCGATTTTTCAATAATGCTTTCACAAAGATCACTTTTATAAGCGTTGCAATTCTTGGATGAACACCTTTGGTCAACCAGTGTCGACTTTGCAATTCCGGATAGTTTATGATGACCTTATCGGATCAGGGTCACATCCCCGTGCAATTCGACACTTTCACCATTTTTCTTTAATACCTCTGCTACCCAAACATACACCCCAGGCTGTAACGATTGCCCTCTAAAATTGCCGTTCCATCCGTCGCTGGCCTCGCCGATCCTGAGATCCTGCTTCGCAAAAACTTCAGCTCCCCAGCGGTCAAAAATGCGCAACTGTCTGACTGCAGCGACACCGGCATCGCCTGTCAGAAAAAACCAGTCGTTGACCTGGTCACCATTGGGACTAAAGGACGTAGGCGCAAATATCTTGATATCGCGGTCCACCAGCACCCTGATCGTAGCACGCACTTCACAACCCTTCGAATCAGTTAGTACCAATTCATATAAGGTATCGGTAATTGCCCGGCAAACCGGATGCAGACAGTCATCACAGCTGAGTCCGTCCACAGGAAACCATCGTATTCCTGAAGGAACAAAATCTATGAGTGGATCCAGGATTCGTTCTTCGCCGAGAAGTAAACGGATTTCTTGAGGCAGTATAAGATTGAGACTATCCGGGTTGTTCAAGGTAAATAAAACACTACCGCCGCAACCTGCGGCATCACGAATGAACAACTGATAATCCCCAGGCGCAAGCTGATCAAAATACAAATTACTGCTTAGCATCAGACTGTCATTCAGCCCTACAAGATAAGGTTGTACGCCATCACGAAGCAAAACCTGTAAAGCCCCGTTGCGCTGATTGTGACACTGCACAGAATCCAGATTGATTCTCCAGTTCAGAGAATCGACATCGAGATTGTATGAAATGATACTGTCACAACCGAATCTGTTGACCGCCGTATCAGAATAAATGCCTTCGGAATGGCGATACAAACCGGCGATCCATAGACTATCTCCCTGACAGAGTTGAATTTGATTGTGCTGATGATCAATTGGAAGTGTGCGAATACTAATAAGCAATGTACTGTCGCAACCTTTCGCTGATCTCAGCGTATCACGATAAGATCCAGAACTGACATATCGCTTCCCGGATACCTGCACGAAATCTCCTTCACAAATAGTATACAACAGCATCGTACTATCTACAGGATCAATTGACAACAGGGTACGGATGACACTATCACACCCAACAGTGCTTCTCAGCGAGTCAACATACATTCCCGGTGCACTGTAGATATGAATTCCAACTGGATATGTGCTTCCATTACAAATACTGGTATCGACGTCTTGCGTGTAAACGGGATTTAAATCCAGTATGGTTGTTATCACGCTGTCGCAGCCTTTGCTATTCAAAAGACTATCTATGTACACGCCCTTCTGTAAATAACGGTGTGTGCCGACTTCGATGTAAGAACCTTCGCAGATCGCTTGATTTTGCAGGTTACTGAACACTGCATTAAAAACCAGCATACTGACTACAATGCTGTCACAGCAATGCACCGTTGCAAAAGTATCGCGATATATTCCACTCGTTGTATACCTTTTGGATCCTACATCCACAAATTGACCTTCGCACAAAGTGAGCGATTGTGTAACCACTGCCGGATCAAAGTAATCCAAAACTTCAAATGATAATGTATCTGATACACAGCCATTACTGTCTGACAGCCAAACCTGATGCTTGCCAGGGTTCAGGCTGTCCAAAAATCCTGATGCGGATTTGGTATTTCCGTCGAGTTTAAAATCCCCCGGTACCGTTCCCCTCAGAAGAACGCTGGCTATTGGCGTACAGCAACTCCTGTCTAACTGTGCATTCGCCAGCTCAATACCAGGCTTATAGCGCTGCTCCTGTATCACTATTGTATCGGTCAAAATACAATGGGTCTGATCTGATAGTTCAAAAAAATAAGTTCCCGGCGCGAGATCTGTAAATTCTGCTGATCCCTGCCAGATGTCCCCTTGTTTTCTATACCGATAAGGTGGTTTTCCCTTCAAAGCACTCAGCCGAACTGAACCCCTGGTATCACAGATTGAAGGACTCGCCTTAGCATTGCCTCTGATCATAGGAGTATAGGTCTGGGGTTCCACCAGTGCATTGGCAATACAATTGCCATTGAGGTGAAAAATCGTGAACGGAGTCAGACTGTCTATTACAAAATGCAGTAGCGTATCATAAATCATCCCATTGATGGAAAATAATTTTGAAGTGTCCGAGGCCCTGGGAAAAATATCAAGGATAAGTTGACTACCCATTTGGCAACTGTCGCTTAGTCTGTAACTAAAATCAATTCCGGATGGAAGTACCGTGACGCGCATCGAATCGCGTGTCTTGAACCCGCACTGATCAGTGATCTCGAGGTAATAGGTCGTTGACACCAAAGGAGAAAAAACCGGATTGTATACAGAAGGATTGCTTACTCCGGCAACCGGCGTCCAACTATAACGCGCAAAGTTGGGCTTGGCTGCGACCTGGATGGATTCACCCTGGCAGATGGTCCTGTCGCTGAGTTTACTGGCACCCGTCACATAATTGAGACACAATTGCTGCAGGTTAAAGGATTGTCCGGTAGAGGCCGTAAATCCGAAATAAACTAATGGATCATTGTTAAAGATATTGCGCACGATGTCGCCGCTGTAACGTATTCTCAGTTCGCATTCGACATATACCTCAAGCGTTTTGGTCGAGGCGATCCAGCGCACAAGTCCTTTGTGATATTTGCAGTCTTCAGCGTTGCCAAAAGCGGTTGAAATAGCCACAGGTCCCGCGAGGTTATCGGCGGACAGATGATTGTTATTGCCATTGCGCATCAGCGCGATATGGTCAAATCCGACGTCATTAAAATTGGGGTTGCGCCAGGTATCGAACTCAACGGCAAGTGACGGAGAAATATTCTGATATCCCAGACCACCACCCGGCACGCCAATGGCTGTAGATATGGGTTGAAGGACAAAGGCCATTCCATCTGCTCCACTCTGGTCCTTGCAACCCAAAAAGAAATCAAAATTGACATTAAAGTCCCTGGTGAGGTCGATCTTCTCCTCATACCATATGGATCCTGCCTGATCCTTGAGATCCTGTGTGAGTGTGCTGCAATCGCCACCGTTGAGAAACGCATCTTTGTTATAAATGAATCGCTTGTTATTGGGTTTCTTACAGCTATCCGGAACTGTTACCGCCAGGGTATCCATGCATCCTCTTTGGTCTGTTACTGAAATCAGGTAACTGCCATTTGTCAGCAACAAAAAACTGCCAATGGTCTGCGGATTCGGCCGGTTGCTGATGGTGTAGCGAAAGGGACCAGGAGCTCCAAAGGCTGAAACGTGAATCTCCCCGTCGCTTAGACAATTCGTTGGCGACACCTTCAAAACATTTAAAATTGGAGAAGGGCCAGTATAAAAATCAGCTTCTAACTGGTTATCCAGCGGTTCGTCATCTGACGTTGGATCATTGAGCTCGGCTTTCAGGTGAAATGACCCGGTTCCCGTCCATTCACAGGACAGACGTACCGCCACGGTATCACCCGGCATCAGATCGAAGGGAACGAATCCCTTTCCGGAATAGGATCCACTAAGGGTCAGCTTTTGGATATTCACGGACATTCCTGAGTTATTATAGAGTATGATTTCCAGGCAAAAGCTGTCGGTACATGGCGTGGCAACATTTCGTAGGCTGAGAATTCCGGCATTTTTGCCTGAAAGCATTCCCTGCTGGCAGCATTCAGTCGGTACATTAGCCCACGCCGGAAGGCTGAAGGCAACCCAGATCAATATGATAAACGGCTTGAAGGGGTTGTATTGCATAACCTTTTAAATAGGCGACAAGCACATAAAGTTACGGGTTCGGTCAATTGTTACATGAATTAATATTCATTGACCTGCCCGAATCGATGGTTTTTTGCATGTTTGAAGCTGCTCGTTATACCTTTGTGCCCGATGAATAGCCTTCAACACTTCGGTTTATACCTGGTCTGGCTCAGACAGGTATTCAAACGGCCTGAGAATATGGCAATGTACTGGCGCGAAACATTGCGGCAAATGAACGTGATCGGAATTGGTTCAATCATAATTGTAGGTATTATCGCAGTTTTTATTGGTGCCGTGACCGCAGTACAGTTTTCTTATCAGATGGTTGGCACCTTAATCCCTCGTTATTACATCGGTTATATTGTGCGGGACATGACCATCATCGAGCTGGCGCCGACCTTCAGTTGTATGGTATTGGCCGGTAAAGTGGGTTCAAGCCTTGCATCGGAACTTGGTGGCATGCGGCAGAAGGAACATATTGACGCAATGGAGATTATGGGAGTCAATACTTCAGCATTTCTGGTACAGCCAAAGGTTGTGGCTGCCATTGTAGTCATCCCGATGCTGGTGTGTCTGGCATCTTTTATCAGCATCATCGGCGGGTATATTGCCGCTGTCCCTACAGGTTTATTTACAAGTCAGGAATTTGTGCGTGGCCTGCGATCTTTTTTTGAACCTTACAATGTCAACATGATGTTCGTAAAGGCGGTGGTGTTCTCATTTATTTTAACAACTGTATCCTGTTACCAGGGTTATTTTGTCAAAGGGGGAAGTATAGAACTTGGCAATGCGAGCACGCGTGCGGTGGTTTATTCGAATATACTTATCCTGTTGTCGGATTATATTATTGCAGCCGTGATGACCGCATGATTGTTACTCAAAATATACATAAGAGTTTTGGTGAACAGGAAGTTCTCAAAGGAATTGACGCGGTCTTTGAACGAGGCAAGACCAATTTAATTATCGGACGTTCCGGTGCAGGAAAAACAGTCTTACTGAAGATACTGGTCGGGCTTATCCCTCCGACAACAGGCAAGGTTCTTTTCGATGGTGTGGACTTCTATTCACTTGACAAAGTTGAAATGAGGGCACTTCGAATGCAAATCGGAATGTTATTTCAGGGTTCGGCTCTTTTTGATTCGATGACTGTTGAAGAGAATATCAGATTCCCCATGGATATGTTTACTTCCATGAGCGCTGAGGAAAAAATGGATCGGGTCAATTACTGTCTTGAAAAAGTTAACTTAAACGGCGCCAATAGAAAATTCCCTTCTGAACTTTCAGGTGGTATGCAGAAACGTGTTGGGATCGCCCGGGCAATCGTTTTGAATCCAAAGTATTTGTTTTGCGATGAACCAAATAGCGGCCTTGATCCAAAGACCTCCATCGTGATCGACGAACTCATTTCAACGATCACCCATGATATGAATATCATCACCGTGATTAATACCCATGACATGAACAGCGTAATGCAAATTGGCGAAAATATTATTTTTATTCACGAAGGAGAACTTGAGTGGCAGGGCAACAAGGATCAGGTCCTTGAAAGCAACAATAAAATTCTGGATGGCTTCATCTTTGCATCGCCTTTTCTGCAGCAACTGAAAGCAAGAATTAAATAACAATCTTCACAATTCAAAAAGTCCATGGGATCGTTTATCAGAAAAAACTGGATCTGGCTCCTCGCCGCACTTTTCGTCATTCTTACGGCGCTGGCCATTTGGAAAAGCAAGCAAAAGCCAAAAGGTACAGAGGTCAGTATTGAAAAAGTGCAGCGCCGGAATATCAGCGAAAAAGTAACTGCCAGCGGAAAAATATTTCCCGAAAAAGAAGTCAAGATCTCCTCGGATGTATCCGGACAGGTGGTAGAACTCTATGTGAAAGAAGGTGATTCTGTCAAGACAGGTCAAATACTTGCACGGGTGAATCCGGATGCTTACCAGTCAGCCCTGGAGCGAAGCCGTGCCGGCGTCAACACGGCGATCTCACGCGCAAGTTCGAGCAAGGTAGCGATTCAGGGAGCAACCGCTCAACGCGACCAGATCAAGGTCCAATTTGACAATGCCCAAAAGACGCTTGAAAGGACAAAACAGATGTACAAGGATGGCATCGTGTCACGCGCAGAACTGGACAATGCAGAGACACAGGCGCGAAATCTTGCGGCCAGCCTGCAAGCTTCAGAGGCAAATCTTGAATCAAGCCGAAATAACTACAGTGCATCCAATTACCAGATCCGCGATGCCCAGGCGATGCTCAAAGAGACAAACACTAATTTTGAAAGAACCATCATCAAGGCACCTGCCAGTGGCGTAATCAGTAAGCTCAATATCGAACGGGGAGAACGCGTCGTTGGTACGATTCAAATGACGGGTACCGAGATCATGAGAATTGCTGATCTCAATGCGATGGAGGTGCAGGTCGAAGTGAGTGAAAACGATATCGTCCGGGTCAGCATCGGAGATCCCTCCGTCATTGAAGTAGATGCCTATCCGGGTAAAAAATTTACCGGTCAGGTAACAGAAATTTCCAACAGCGCATCGAATATCAATTTTGGCACCGCAGCCAGTCTGTCAACTGACCAGGTGACGAAGTTTTTGGTCAAAGTCAGGATTAACAAGGAATCGTACAGTGACCTGATGAGCACCAACAATTCAATGCCGTTCCGCCCGGGCATGTCCGCTACTGTTGAGATCCGTACAGACAACCGGGAACAGGTACTCGCGGTGCCCATACAGTGTGTTATTGCATATGATGCCAAGGCAGAAATCAATAAAAAGAAAAAAGAAATCAAAGAGGACCAGAAAAACAATGCAGTCCAAAAAGAAGAAAAATTAGTACTCGATCAAAATGATTTTCGTGAAGCCGTTTTTGTCAGGATCAACGATACGGTTAGCCGGGTGGATGTGAAAACCGGAATTCAGGACGAAAACTATATTGAGATAACCAATGGTCTCAGCGAAGAAATGGAAGTTGTCACCGGTCCTTATTCAGCTATATCCAAGGATTTGAAGTCCGGAAGCAGGGTCAGACTCAAAAAGGATAAAGAAGAGAAGAAAAAATGAATTGGATGTGATATCCGCTTGGTGTTGGCTTAATCTTAATTAAGGTTCAACTTTTATTCTGATTCTTTCACGTTGATGAATTGTCAGAATGTGCCTGTACATTATAAATGAATTGAATAAAATTCTTTTGTTGATTCCTGCTTGTTTTATTTTATAGTTTAGATGGTAAAATCTATTTCTTCTTTGCGAATAATTGTTCTTTGTCAAATTCCCGCTTTGGGAATACTAAAATAATGAAATGAAGCTTCAAATAAATTTTCCTGCCAGCACTTTGAAAAATGTTATCGTCAATAGGCTCATCATTCTGATGACTTTAATCTTCCTAGATACAGTGTCTGTGCTTGCACAATACAGTATCTGGCCGATTCTCAGTGGGGTCAAGTACAAAAAGGTCAGCGATCCGCTGCTGGGCTATGAGGTGGATTATCCCGTATTCAATGATGAGATCAAATCCATTGAAGGCAGGCGGGTCAAAGTACGTGGCTTTATCGTACCCACCAACGGATACAAAAGTTCAAGGGAGTTTGTTCTCTCGGCTTTGCCGGTGAAGAGCTGTTATTTTTGCGGTGGTGCCGGCCCCGAGACGGTCATTGAGATCAGGGTAAGACAAGATATTCCGGTCACTTCCGAACGAGTGGAGCTGGAGGGGCGTTTTCGACTAAACAGCGCCGATCTCAACCGCCTGATGTTTCAACTGGAAGATGCCATTCTGGTCTCACCCTGATCGCACTGCGGGTATGTTGATTATGGATTTGTCTGCATCAGAATCAGCCGGTAGAAATGTTATTGAATAATCATCACCGATTCAGTACTTTCAAAATTCAGAACTCACATCATTGGAACCTTCATTGTTACGCTTCCAAATTCCTTAATTCAGTATCAATGCATCTATTAAATAAAGACTTTTTATAATTTGTTATTCATTGTCTATGTTGATTTTGAATGGCAAACCTGGAGAATATTTGGGCATAATGTGCTCTTGTTTTATCTTTGTAGTCTTAGTTGAGCAGAGGTAAATATGAACCAATCGACGGAGCAGGCAGAATTCGCCAAAAGGATCAGGGTGGCGCTGAAGGTAATTAAACAATATCAGCGGCCGAATCATCTAAAAGCTACCATTCAGATTATTAATTCTTTCATTCCCTTTATCGGGGTATGGATTCTCATGTACCTGACTTGGGATTATTCTTTCTGGCTTTGTTTTTTGCTCAGCATTCTGAATGCATTTTTTTTGGTTCGGATTTTTATTATCCAGCACGATTGCGGTCACAAGACCTTTGTTCGCTCCTCAGGAGCGCGCAAGGTGATCGGATATGTGTGCAGCCTGTTCAGTTCAATTCCATTCTTCTACTGGGGCAAATCGCATCATTTCCACCATAGCCACAATGGCATGCTCGAAGTACGAGACATCGGTGACATCACGACACTCACGGTTGAAGAATACAAAAATTTGAGCCGCTGGGGAAGATTCAAATACAGATTGTACCGCTCCACATTTGTCATGTTTTTCCTGGGACCCATTTACTATGTCCTGATTCACAACAGACTTCCTCTGATCAAGGAAGAAGGATTTAAGAAAGAGGAAAAAGGACTTTGGCTCTACAATGTCTTATATGCCGGACTGATCACGGCACTTTGTTTTTTGCTGGACTGGAAAAAGTTTCTCCTCATTCATGGCATGATACTTTCCATGTTTTCTGTGATCGCCATATGGTTTTTTTATATTCAGCATCAACATGAACATGCCTATAAGGAATGGCGTAACAAATGGGAATATCTTTATGCTGCGGTCAAGGGAAGTAGCTATTACAAGCTTCCAGCGCTACTCAACTGGTTTACCGGCAATATCGCGATTCATCACATTCACCACCTGAATCCGACAATACCGAATTACAACCTGAAGAAGAGCATGAATGCAATTCTTTGGATCAACAAGTATACCAGTGAAATTAGTATCTGGCAAAGTTTCAGATTGGCGAGTAATAAATTGTGGGATGAAGCCACAGGAAGAATGATCACTTTCAAGGAGTTTTACAAAATACAAAACAGGCAGCAGGCAACTGCCTAAGCTTCTGAGTTTGCCTATTCTCATCTTTATTTATTCTGCGGCTATAAGAAATAAGTTCTTCTTCGATTCTGATTGCAAAGACAAATCTATCTTGATGAATAATAACAGAATTGATAAGTTGTCAGTGAAAAAAGCGATACATGTTGCTGTAATAATCTGACAGTTGGGTGTGGTCATACATCGCTGTCTTCAGAATTGGAATGTCAGAATGCACGTCGTTAGTGCGGCATTATCCAGACCAAATCAAACGAACCTATACTCAATCAAGCGAAAATCAAAACAAATCTATATTCGATTTCGCCCTGAATGCTGTTAAAAGCTACTTTGTATATTAATTGACTATCGGTCGCCCAGTTCTTGTAATATTTGTTCGAGTCCTCCCGTCGGCATTGATTTCTCCCGGGCGATATTGAGACCTTTGGTAGCCTGCTGCTTGGCCTCCTTGTACTTTCCATTGAGTTTAAGTGTATTGGCATAGAGCAAATACTGATTCGGAGTTCCATCCAGTTTGACTGCCTTTCCTGCGAGCTGTTCGGCCAGTTTTGTCAACTTACCATTGGTTCTGAAAAAATCAATACACATCTGGGCACTCTGGGTAATCTTGTTGGCATCCTTGCCGGCCATTTTGGAAACAAAACCTTTGGTGGCTTTTTCAAATTTGGCAGCATCCCCCGTACGCGCATAATACTCCATGTCGGTATTGTATTTGAATTCCAGTGCTTTGGAAGAATGCGATTTCATTTTTTCTTGTGAAAGCTTGAGCAAATCTTCATTGCGGTACTCCAGAGACTTCTGAAATGTCTTCATACAGCATTGATAGATCTTTGCATCAATGACATTCGGATTTCTGGTCTTTTCATAGAATGCCTTGTTCTGAAGGAAAAGATCAAAGACTTTTGAATCTGCTTCACGTGCGCCTTCAAAAATAATGTCCAGGTTCGCCGGCGTGGTCAGATCCTTTTGCGTAGACAGGTATTCATTGATAACCTTGATGGGTGATTTGCCGGCTGCATTAAGTGATTTAACATAGGCCAGCACCGTCTCCGGATCCCTTTTACCATCATTGAACATTTTTTCATAAGTCGAAGACTTATCGATTTTTTTCATGACTTCCTGACCCAGGGCAATAAAATCCTCAGGACCCCGCATTCCTGCGGTCTTGTACACGACCTTGCCATCTCCGTCAATATAGAGTAGCGTCGGATAAGAACCTACGCCATAAGTGCTTGCAATTTGTGGTCCTTCTTCCTTCTCCATATCCACTTTGATGTTGATGAAATTGGCATTGTAGTAATTGCCAACATTCGGATCTGGAAAAGTGTTGGCGGACATACGACGGCATGGTCCGCACCAGGTTGTGTAAGCATCCATAAAGACCAGTTTGTCTTGTGATTTGGCAAGCGCCAGCGCCTCCTTAAAAGTACCGTGAAAAAAATTAATTCCGGTGCCTTCCTGGGCCAGCGACTTGCCGATTAGACCCATGAAAAGTAATATTGCGGAGGTATGAATCATTTTCATCTGCCAATGCGTTCTGTTGAAAGTAATTAATTTTGTTGCTAAGATCATGCAAATCTTCAAATCAGTCATTTAACGAAAAAATGCCCAATTTGTTGAATAACCCTGTGCTCAGACCATAATATGTATCTGCGAAGGCAATTCCTAGAACGCATCGCACCGACGAGCGAGATACCTTCCCTCTTCGAGCCTTCCATAGCTTTGGGCAGCTATTTGTATGATGCGGAAGGCAAAGCCTGGCTAGACTTGGTCTCCGGATTCAGCGTAGCGAATATTGGTCACCGGCATCCGTCTGTGATCGAAGCCATCCGACTGCAATCGCAAAAATACCTTCATACGACGGTCTATGGTGAACATGTCCAATCGGTACAGGTCAAACTCGCCGAACTGCTCTGTCAATTGCTGCCAGCATCACTGAATGCAGTGTACTTCCTCAACAGCGGCAGTGAAGCGATTGATGCGGCAATCAAACTGGCGCGCCGAGCGACTGGTCGAAGTGAGATCGTGGTCTGCACCAATGGATATCACGGGAGCACCCTGGGTGCCGAGTCTCTGCGAAGCGACAGCCACGGACAGCCCTTTCGGCCATTGGTGCCTGGGATAAGGTTCATCGTGCCCAACGAGCCCGGTAAATTGGCTCATATCACTACTCGCACCGCCCTGGTCATCACGGAAGTAGTTCAGGCAGAAGCAGGAGTCTTAGCCCTGACCGGTGATTTTCTGCGAGGGCTTCGCGAACAATGTAACCGCACCGGAGCACTCATGGTTTTGGACGAGGTGCAGACTGGATTGGGCCGGACCGGACATTTGTTTGCCTTTCAGAAACACGGTGTCATACCCGATATTCTGGTCCTTGGAAAAGCCCTTGGCGCGGGACTTCCGCTCAGCGCCATCATCTCGGGGAGAGATCTGCTGCGGACCTTTACGAGCAATCCTGCACTTGGACATATCAGCACTTTTGGGGGACACCCACTGAGTTGCGCGGCGGCGCTAGCCGGTCTTAAGGTTTTGCTCGAAGAACGGCTGACAGAGAGAGTATCTTCACTGGAAACGATGATTCAGAAAAGCCTCTCGACGATTCCCGGTCTTGGTGTGAGAAGTGAGGGTCTGCTCATCGCGGTCGAGCTAGGAAGTCACCAAAGCTTGTGGCAGATCCTCAATTCCCTGTTCATGCAGCACATCCTGGCTGAAGGATTTCTCTTTGCCCCTTCCACCATGCGGATTGCTCCACCCCTCAGCATCGAAGAATCAACGCTCAAAGAGGCGATGGAGGTGATAGGGAGACTTTGCAGTAATAATTAATTATATTAAATAACTTTGCAAACTTTAGCTAAGTCAATTTATATATTGATTTTCCTACTACTTTTTGAAATCGCTAATTGTTAAGTATGAAAATTTTGGTCTTCTTTAGTTCACTTTTCAAAGGTCTTATTCTTCTTTTGAAGCCGCATTACTTATTTGGATTTATAATAAAGCCATTACAGTTTATAATCAATACGCTTTTACTAAGCCGTTGGAAAAGCAATTTGATAAAAGATTCTCAGGCACTGGATGATTTTTATTCTTACAAGAGAGACTATAATAAACGTTATCTGTTATATGAACACCTGCTTAAGACTCACAAACTTGATGAAGATGAAATAACTTATATGGAGTTTGGTGTAGCTTCTGGTTCATCGTTCAATTGGTGGCTAAAAAATCTTCCTCTTCAAAGTACCCGGCTTTTCGGTTTTGATACATTTGAAGGATTACCAGAAAATTGGGGTGCATTTGATAAAGGATCCATGGCATACGATCTTCCTGATATTTCCGATAATAGAGCTGAATTTATTAAAGGACTTTTTCAGAATACACTAGAGAAATTTATTGAAGATAAGCGTGAGTTGTTGAAAAAAAGGTTGATCATACATTTGGATGCTGACCTATTTAGTGCAACTCTATATTCTTTATTTATGTTAAAACCATTTCTAAAGAAGGGCGATATTCTCATGTTTGATGAATTTAATGTTCCCAACCATGAATTTTACGCCTTTCGTTTGTTCTGCGAATCTGGATATCTCAAAGTTAAACTTATTGCTGCTGTAAATAATTACTACCAAGCAGCATTTATTATTCAATAAAGTACAGGATTAGAGATTAATCGGCGTTGGCCATAGCACTAAACCCTTCCTGCTTTATTTTTATTGATTTAATAACCTAAGCGGCTGTAAAAAATAAGTAGTGTCAGTCCAATATGCGTTTTTATTATTATAATTGCATATCGTAAGTGCTTTTACCTTCCTATAGCACCCCAGATTTAGATAATTACGTTTTATGTCAGCTCTGATTTAACACCCTTTTCAAGAAGATTTAATGACAAAAATTCTTTATTCAGACAGATATGGATTGCACCAATTCTTTAAAACTATAAGTTTTTGTTTCATCAGCGTTACATTGACGTATGCTTCAGGTTTTGTCACTCTGAATACACCGGACAGAATATTTACAAAAAAGGACGGTCTCATTTCCAACAATGTTTATGGTTGCATACAGGACCACCTAGGTTATTTGTGGTTTTATACCGATAAAGGCATTAGTAAATTTGATGGTCATACTTTCTATAATTATACAACTCAGGAAGGACTTCCTTCTTCAAACATCTGGCTTCTGACCATTGATTCACAAGATAGGATATGGGTGCACACCCATGATAACCAACTTGTTTATTTAACTAATGACAAAGTAAAAGTATTCCATAGTTTTCCATCTCAAGTAACGATCGAATTAATATTTGAAGAGGCAGATGGCAATTTGCTGTTCAAGAGCTACCAATCGTATTTTTATTTGAAGAACAACGAGATAATCCCTCATGAACCGACACATCAATTTTGTAATAATGAGGACTATCTTCCTGGCTTCACAAGAGAATTTCAAATTGGAAATTACAAATATCGCTACGCTGTTAATAATGAATTTTTGATCATTGAAAATATTAAAAATTGCCATGTCAAAAAAATAAAGCTTGAGGATGGCACTAATCTTTATACGCCAGTTGTGAAAGGAGACAGTGTCATTATCAGCACTTCAAGAGGTCAATTGATCTTTCGTAATGGTGAAATTATATCACAAATCAGTATTAAAAATTCTGTACCAATTAACCGCACATTTATTGATAAAGACAATAATATTTGGGTCGGCGCCCGGGGCGGTGGGGTTTTTCTATATAAGAACAAAACAAACAAAGTTGAGAGACAATTTTTTGTGTTTCCCGACCAACTAACAAATGCCATATTATATAGCAATTCTCTATACTGCAATTTAAAAAACGGACAAACTGCTGTATATAATATTGAATCCAATTCCATAGTAGGAAAAATAAGTACCCCAAACCTGCATAGCATAAGGCCCTTTTTTAAAGACTATTCTATTTTATATGGAGATTTCTCACATTATGTTTTCCGAAATCATTCCCCTTTTAAAATTTATAATTTCTTTCAGATGTTTCCTGAATGGAAAACAAAAGGATATGCACTTCCATTTAAAATGATTAAAATAAACCAAGACACTTTAGTTGGTATAGATCATTTTAACAATTTAATGTCTTACTCCTACAATAAAAATATATTTACTTCCAGCTTAATACATAAGGATTCATTCCGTCTATATGATTTAATCTATACTAATAATAAGGATATATATATTGCCTCTAAAGACAACATTTATCAATTTAATAAATACTTCCAAAAGATTAGAGTTATTCCTTTAAAAAATCAGAACCAATTACTTAATGTTTCAGTTCTGTTTCATAATAATATGACGGATCAGATCATTATTGGTACTTTCGAAAATGGTCTTTTTTCTCTTGATCGAAATAACAAGTGGCATCAGATCACTAAGACAGAATCCCTTGATATCTTTTCCTTGAATTACTGTGGTGAAAAACTATCCGTTATGACCGATAAAGGAATTTATCTGTTTAGTGCCCGGGATACAAATTTTAAGATTACCAACGTATATTCTGCAAGTAGTGGAATAATTCCAGAAGACATGCTGTTAGGATTTTCTAATGACACCTTTGTTTATTGTGTATTAAAAGATAAAGTAATTCGAATACTTCCGGAAATTTCAAAATCTTTAAAACAGCAGATTTCGCTGTCTAAAATATTTTGTGGCAACAGCGAATTAAATATTGAGAGCCTCAAATCTTTATCCCGATATTGGAACAACTTAAAGTTCTCTGTTTCATTGCTTGACTATTCTGGTGCTGAGGACATATTATATGCCTACAGATTAAATAATCATTCTGATTGGATTGATCTGCCCTCCAATACAATCCAGTTGAGAGATCTTAATCCTGGTCTTTATAACATCGAGATTTTGGCTAAAAATAAATATTCAAATGCGGAACTTGCTATTAAGACAATACCTCTGACAATAAATCAATTATGGTTTAAAACTCCTTGGTTTCTTGTATTATGCAATTTGTTTTTGGCTACATTAGTATTTTATTACTATAATTACCTTCAATCACAAAGAAACAAAGTCAATTCAATTATTCAAAAACTGGAGTATAATCTTAGGGATTCTCAGGTAAAATTACTTGAGAATCAAATGAACCCTCATTTTATCTTTAATTCTTTAACTTCAATCAAGTCTTTTATCCAAAGTAGTGATATTAAAAATGCAGATTACTACCTAAGTCACTTTAGTAAACTCATGAGGTTATACCTTGATACCTCAAGAAAATCTCAAATCACAATAAAGGAGGAGTTGGATTTGATCAATCACTATCTTGTCTTGGAAAAAATGCGTTTTGACAACCGATTTTCATATGAAATTAGTATTGATCCTCAAGTGCTTGATAATGAAATTCAAATTCCGACCATGCTAATTCAACCTATCGTTGAAAATTCTATTAAACATGGATTGTTTCACCGTCCAAACAATGGTTTAATCAAAATTGACATCCGGTCTGAATCTACTTACATTATTATCATTATAAGTGACAATGGCATAGGCATGAACAAATCAATGCAATTGAAATCCTTAGATTTAACCCGGCATGATTCTCATGCCAGCACCATAGTTCGGGAAAAAATTAGCCTCATCAATAAGACAACTGATCTTCAAATAGAAATGGATACAAGGGAATTGAGTCCTAATGAGATTGTTTATAAAGGCACAATAACAACCATTACCTTGAGGCAAAATGTATAAATAAAAATAGAGGAAAATTCCTACAATTATTTCACCTCCGACTCATCCACTATTAATCAGTATGCCCTGACATCCTTCTTTTCCATAAAATTGATATAGGCATTATTCAACACACGGAATCCGCCAGGCGTGGGATAATCGCCAGAGAAATACCAGTCCCCGCGATGGTCAGGACAGGCGCGATGCAAACCTTCAAGCGTCTGAAATATAATCTTCACTGGAATTTTAGTTTCCGGAGGAGTTAGCAGTTTGGAAATCCTTGACGAGATCTCTTCATAACTGAAGTGATCATAGAGTTCGCGAACATAGTTCTTCATTTGCGCAGGAGCGGCATCTCGTTGCTCAAGACAACGATGATACACTTCTTCCATGAGATGCTCGAGATTATGCTCATGCAATAGATCGATCATGGCACGGAATGCCACCAGCTTGTCGATCTGAGACATATCGATTCCATAACAATCGGGATAGCGGATCTGGGGTGCGGAAGAGACGACAATGACCTGCCTGGGTTTTAGCGTGCAGAGTATTCTGATGATGCTATCGCGCAATGTTGTGCCGCGAACAATCGAATCATCTACCACCACAAGTGTATCTTTATCATTACGCACAATCCCATAGGTCACGTCGTATATATGAGAGACCATGCCGCCGCGAATGAGATCGTTGGCGATGAAGGTCCTCATCTTATCATCCTTAAGCACTAATTTTTCAAATCGCGGACGTAACTGTAACACCTGGAGAGCGGCTGAATCATCTTTAGGTGCCAATTCACGTATGCGCTTTAACTTTTGTATGTTGAGTTCGTCTGTAACCGCTTCCATCATGCCAAAAAAGGCAGACTCGGAAGTATTCGGAATATAGGAGAAGACGGTATTCTCAAAATCATGATCCACGGCTTCCATGATGTCGGGAACAAGGAATCTACCGAGATTCTTGCGCTCCTGGTAAATATCATAATCGTTGCCGCGGGAAAAATAAATGCGTTCAAAGGAACAAGACAGCTTGGGCCCAGGTTCCAGGCAAAGTTCTTCTGAAATCTTTCCATTGTGCTTTATTATCAGTGCATTGCCTGGCTTGACTTCCTGGATCTCGGTCCTGCGCACGCCAAAAGCAGTCTGGATGGCGGGTCTTTCCGAAGCCATGACCACCACTTCCTCATCCTGGTAATAAAACGCAGGCCTGATACCGCCGGGGTCACGTAGAATAAAGGCGTCACCGTGTCCGATTAGACCTGCAATAACATAGCCACCATCAAATTTTCTGGCTGCCTTTTTGAGCACGCGGCTGATGTCCAGATGGTCAAAAATCAGTGGATTGATCTGCATCTGACTGTACCCCTCAGGCTTGTACCAGTTGAAAAGATGTTGTACCTCCTCGTCGAGAAAATGCCCGATCTTCTCCAACACCGTGATGGTATCTGACTTAATCTTGGGGTACTGTCCCAGGCTGACCAGCTTGTCAAAAAGTTCATCAACATTGGTCATGTTAAAATTTCCGGCGACGGCGAGATTACGGCTAATCCAGTTATTCTCACGGACAAAGGGATGTACCGTCTCCAGGCTGTTGTCACCATGGGTACCGTACCTCAGATGCCCCAGCAGAACCTCTCCGGTAAAAGGCTTGTTTTTTTTGAGCCATTGCGTATCCTGAAGTTGATCTTCGTCGAGGTCTTTGAAGTGAGCATATACGCCCTCAAACAAATGGCTGATGTAATTATTGGCATTGCTCTTATGAACGGAAAAATACTTTTCCCCGGGACGCACATCAAGTTTGATGGTGGCGAGACCTGCACCATCCTGGCCGCGATTGCGTTGTTTTTGAAGAAGTAGCTGAAGCTTCTGCAGTCCGTAAAACGAAGTGCCATACTTCTCCTGGTAATACGCAAGGGGTTTTAATAATCTGATAAATGCAAGACCGCATTCATGCTTGATCTGGTCGCTCATATTCAGCTTGGAAGTGCAAAAATAAGCAATATGAACGGATGTCCGGGCTATTTAATCATAAGACGCATCATCGCTTCCGATTAGCCGTAAGGATGCTCCTGCACACGAGCGGATGCCAGATATTTTAGTAGATTCTGGAAAAGTCAGGCGTGCTGCTTCAAAATGAATAATTTTGGGTCTGGTATGACAGAGATCATTCGCTTGCTCCCCGACAGTGTGGTCAACCAGATCGCGGCAGGAGAAGTTATTCAAAGGCCCTCATCGGTCATTAAGGAACTCATGGATAACGCCATTGATTCCGGAGCCACAGAAATCAAAGTAGTGGTCGATAAAGGGGGCAAGGAGCTTATTCAGGTGACCGATAATGGATGTGGCATGACCCCGCTGGATGCCCGGATGTCCTTCGAACGTCATGCCACTTCAAAAATCCGCAACAGCCAGGATCTCTTCCGGATTCAAACCCTTGGTTTTCGGGGTGAGGCACTCGCTTCTATCGCCGCAGTGGCACATGTTGAAATGAAGACCCGGCGCAAAGAAGATGAGACCGGGACGCTTATATCAATCCGGGATTCCAAAGTCTTGCAACAAGAAGCCTGCGCCGCGCTCCCAGGCACCCAGATAAGGGTCGCCGACCTCTTCTTTAGTGTCCCGGCGCGCAAGAAATTCCTGAAATCGGATGTGGTCGAACTGCGTCACTTGCAGGAAGAATTTGTGGTACAGGCACTCTCCCATCCGGATCTTAAAATGAGCTTTATTCAGGATGGGCACGAACTGTACCGCTGTCCCCAGGAAGGGTTGAGACAGCGTATCGTCAATGTCTTCGGAAAGAAATATAACGAACACCTGATCGAAATCAACCAGGAAACAGATATTCTAAAAATCAGTGGTTACCTCTGTAACGATCAACTGATCCGCAAGTCCCGCGGTGAGCAATACCTTTTTGTCAACCGACGCCCCGTCAAAAATCATTACCTCAATCACGCGATCGCCAGCACCTATGAAGAAATCTTCGCGCGAAATGGCTACCCCTTTTATGTGCTCTTTCTGGAGATAGACCCTGAACATATCGACATCAATGTGCATCCTACCAAACATGAGATCAAATTTGATGACGACCGGCTAATTTATAATTTTCTCAAGATCAGTGTCAGACAATCGCTTGGCAAACAAATTCTGGCTCCAACTCTTGATTTCGACAATCAAAGTCCCGGCATTGAAAGGATGTTTCATCCAAAAAATACATCGTCCCCAATCAATGCAAAAACAGATGCCAGTTTTCCTTCGGCAGGAAGTCAGGCCCACTGGCGTCAGTTGGCATTCCCGGATGCTGGTCGAAGTAAGATTCAGGAAAGGGAAGAACTGGTTTTTGCTCCACCACAAACTTCCAATAACGAATTACCACTACATGATGACGAATCTGCTTTCCAACATCCTGTTCAGCTGTATTCTTCCTATATCATGTTTCATTCGGCACAGGGCGTTGGGTTTATAGACCAGCAAGCGGCACATGAACGTATATTATACGAACAATTTATCCGAACCGGCCGTGACAGTGCCGTAGCAAGCCGGCAGCTTCTGTTTCCGATTACCCTTCACCTCAGCAAAACGGATGCGCACATCCTGTTAAAGATTCAGGAAATTCTTCGCCATAATGGCGTTGAGATTGAAGCGTTTGGAGCAGATAGTTTTATTATTCAGGCAATTCCAGCAGCGCTTGATGAGAAAATCGTCGAGAAGGAAATGATCTCATCGATGATCGAACAATATAAAATGAATCTGGAGTTTGACTTTTCGCCGGCTGAAAATGTCGCGCGATCATTGGCTGCTACACAGGCCGTCCGCCGCGGCACAAGACTCAGCACCCAGGAAATGAACACGATCATCGAAAATCTGTTCCTATGTCAGAATCCAAATACCACACCGGGCGGAAAAAAATGTATCCACTTGATTAAGCTCGATGAGTTTTTTAAATTATTCGGCAACTGATGTACAGATTAACAGAAGCAGTCAAGCACCTACTGATTATCAATGGCCTGGTTTTTCTGGGGGTCAACACATTCTTTACGGACCAGGAATCCATTTCAAAGTTCGCCCTGTTCTATCCTGAAAGTCCATTATTCAGACCTTGGCAACTGGTTACACACATGTTTATGCATGGTTCGGTGAGCCATTTGATGTTCAATATGTTGTCGCTCTTTTTCATTGGCCCACTGATGGAAAACGTGCTGGGCATGCGCCGCTTTTTGATATTTTATTTTGTCAGTGGCCTGGGTGGAGCAGTCCTTCATTTTGCCTTTCAATATTACCAGTTTCATTTTGCAGGAATCGATTCTGTCATGTACACGCCTGCGGTTGGTGCTTCCGGCGCTATCAACGGATTGTTTATCGGACTTGCTTATCTTTTCCCTGATCTGGAGATGTTTCTGATGTTTATTCCAATCCCGATCAAAGCGCGATATCTGGCGTTGGGACTGCTCGCGTACGACTTTCTCTCCGGAATCAGCGGCATGGCTTCTGGCATCGCACACTTTGCTCATCTTGGCGGTGCGCTCTTTGGGTTTTTATTATTGTTGCGCTGGACGCGAAGAATTTAAGTATGTTTGATTCGTTGTGGAGTGACCTGAGATATCAATTGCGCACGGGAGGATTCCGTATGTGGGTCATTGTGATCTCAGTGATCGTTTTCGTTGCACTGCAGATCAGCGCATCTTACCATCAGTTCAGTGCTGAAAAATCGACGGAGATATATCATCCGCTGCTTAGATGGCTATCACTTTCTTCTTCATGGTATGACAATCTGGTACATCCCTGGGTTTGGCTGACGCATCTGATTACACATCAGTCATTCTTCCATCTGTTGTGGAATATGCTTAGCCTGTATTGGTTTGGCATGATCGTAGAAGATCTGATCGGACAACGGCATGCCATTAGGGTATTTATTGCAGCAGGACTCGCCGGTGCTTTGCTTTTTATGCTTTCGTGCACAATCCTTCCCTGGATGAAGTATGAACATCTTATCGCTTATGGTGCATCAGCTTCTGTGATGGGACTGTTATTTGCAGCCGCCGCGCTCTCTCCGGATTATCTGCTGACCTTATTGCTGATCGGCAGAGTCTCCATCAAATACATTGCACTGGCTTGGCTGGTCATGGATCTCCTGTTTGTCGGACAAAACAGCAATTCCGGCGGACATGCTGCGCATATTGGCGGTGCGCTCGCAGGATATCTTTACATTGTGATGTTGCGATCCGGATTGTCATTCAAAAGACAAAGCAAAAAACCATCATACACTAAACGTCAAGCCATTTCAACACGCACTGTAACTGCACCAGATGTCAAAAAAAATCAAACTGATGCTGAAAGCAGACTCAATGCAATACTAGACAAGATTAAGAACAATGGAATGAATTCGCTGAATGATGATGAGAAAAAATTCCTCGATCAATTTTCTGAAAAATGATCCGGTTTTTATTTTCCTTAAATATTGTCTGGGGCATTGTATGTCTTTTACTTTATTTATTTGAAGGCACTGATCCGCAGAAATTCTGGATTTTTTCAATTGCGAGTCTGATCATTCCGGTCTCTATCATCCTCAATCTTCTGATTGTGTTTTTCTGGTTGATGGTGCACCGCTCCTACGCCTGGTTATCGGCAGTAATATTATTGGTTGCTTATCCTCAAATCAACAAAATGTTGTCCTGGGAATCAGAAAGCAGCGACGTTCGGTGCAGACAGGCCGCCTCATTACAGTTGATGTCCTTCAACGTGTTCGGCTTGCGCAATCTCAAGGATACTTCAGACCAGACGGCTTCGCGCAATAAATCACAGTTTCTCGCCTTCCTCCGTAAAAATGATCCGGACGTACTCTGCGTTCAGGAGAACAACTTGTTTGCAGATGAAGTCATCTCGCGATCTGAGCTATTTCCTTACGTGCATTATGTCATTAATCATGGTGCCGCCATTTATTCGAAATATCCGATATTGGATCAGGGTCTTATCGACTTTGGTACCAACACCAACAGTTGCCTGTGGGCAGATATTCTGGTACAGGGCCGCAGGGCCAGGGTCTATTCTTATCACCTTCAGTCCAACAGTATCACACGCCAGGTGGCGCGTCTTCGCGATGAAGAGGATGAAGAAACTGCGCGCTTCAGCCTCGTCAAACAGATCCTCTACAAATACCGCAAAATGTCTATGCGCCGAGCGCAACAGGCAGAGTTGATCAATCGCCATGTCAGTGAATCACCCTATCCATGCATCCTTTCTGGCGACCTCAACGATACGCCGTTTAGCTATGCATACAAAACGTTGGCAAAAGATCGCAAGGACAGTTTTCTGGAATGCGGCAGCGGCTTCGGATCAACCTACGTAGGTCTTCTTCCGGGCCTGCGCATTGATGTCATCCTTGCCGATCAACGCAAACTGGATTTCTGCTTTCACCGGGTGCTGCAGACCAGTTACTCGGATCACAATCCCGTGATGACGCGGGTGTACTTCAAATAAACAAGCGATCATAATGCATGATAAACAGTGCGAAAGTGTAAGTGTATATTTGAATCTTTTGAGTGTAAGAGCCCAATTACATCTTGCAAACCCCTAAAGGCGACGACAATTAAATTTATTGAGCGTAATGTTGCTCATCTAAGGCCATTGAATTTATTGTCTTGGTCTACTATAAATTGGGCAGATTTGTCGAATCGGTTTGTTACTTGGAATTAATTCTTTTTATTCCAGGTTTCGGTCATACATAGGCGCGGACTATTTTCTCCGTCTGGCTGATTCTGAGCTGGAGGTGGTTAAAGAGTCTCATACTCGCCCGGCTTTCTTTATTGGAGATTCTTTCGGAGAAAGTCTCGAGTCTTTCCATCCAATGTGCAGCATAGTCACAGATATCCTTGTCTGAAGACTTGATGTAATTTGGGTTATCAAGCGTAATATAGAATGTTGATTGTTCTTCTGACTTGGCAAGAATGACGTTGCCGGTATGGGTCAGATCGTTAATGAATAAAGTGAAATTGTCATCTTCACTAAACTTCCGCC
Source organism: Saprospiraceae bacterium (assembly GCA_046329325.1). GTDB lineage: Bacteria > Bacteroidota > Bacteroidia > Chitinophagales > Saprospiraceae > Vicinibacter. Next base: position 1,957,210 of record JAXLUU010000001.1, on the reverse strand, counting down.
GTGCGTCCATTTTAGATCCAATGCTGCACATTTCTGCGAGATCCGCAGTCAGTGCATAGATGCTCTCGAGAATCAGAATGGCCTCGCCGGGGTCTTTGAACAGGCCAGCCTGAAGGAAATACTCTAGCTGAAAAAGAGTGGTGTCCAACACATTCATATTCCAAAACTCACGGCTGGGCACCCTGGAGAACCCGTTGACCAACTGTACGGACAATTGATCAAACTGAGCATTAAAAATATCCGAGTGAAGTGAAAACAAATGCTGCTTCTTCGAGGGGAAGTCACAGGCGATCCTCATAAAGGCATATGCCTTGAAGCGGGCGAGATTAGGGTAATAAAAATGATAAAACAACGGAATCTCTCTCGTCGCATAGTACACGTGAAAGTGTTTATATTGTGACATCTGATTAAGCTCACCTGCTATCAGTCTGATGAACTGACCCGCATCCTGTATTTTGACTGAGCGAAATGGCAGATCGAATGCGATGAGGTGCTGCGGTGCCTCGAGTATAATGTGATCCAACGATAGGTTAAGGCGTCGAACGAGCTGAATCAGCTCCGCGGTGGAGAATTCGATCTCACCCCTCATTTTTTTATAGACAGAACTTCTTCCTTTATTGAGTTCTTTGCACAGAAAGTCAAGGACCTCATTCTCGCCGACCAGGCTGATTATCCGGTCTATCAGCAATTTGTTGAAAATGATCGTATCCATTGAGTCAATTTATGACAATGAAATTGTAAATCTACTTATTATTTCTCATTAATAGACACATTTTTAACAATAGAGCGCCGAAATAGCCATTATTCTATATATATTACTATTCTTAATATGTTAATGTCAAAAATGGATTCATAATTTTGCGCTTTATCTAAGAAATCATCTTAAGATTGTATGTGCATTGTTAAATACTCCTTAAGATTCAGAAGTCTTAAAATGATGGAAATACAATACTTCAAAGCAAAATCATGAAAAATCAAATCGATCTTCAACTGCTAGTGTTCTCCTTCCTCGTCTTATTCATGTTCTCTTGTTGTCAGGGCGAAGATCCTTGCCCTGCCTGCTTCAAGGATATTGTCAGGTGCAAGGTCAACGGCAAGGAATGGGTATCCAATTGTGTGAGTAATGATCCACTGTTTGGGTGCAAAGCAGTTAGATGTGATTATTCATATAATCAAGATAAAGGGTTAAGTTTATCAGCAATTGACGATTCAAATAATTCCGGAATTAGCTTAAATCAATTTAGTGGTTTTGGGGGAGGCATACTTGGAGGTAATTCAATTCAGCAAAGAGAGCTGAAGTTAAGTAATTACAAACTTGTTGGAAACTGTATAAGGTTAGATTCTTTAGATTTTTCTTATAATAATTTCTTTATTCTAGATAGGATAGATACTTTAAAATTTATTATAGAAGGCAGGTTTAACTTTAGAGTTTATAATCTCTGCGGAGATACGGCAACAGTCACCGACGGTTATTTTAAAACAAAATTTATTTTTTGAGGCAATATTATTTAACCCGGTAAAATGTAGTTAGAATTTAATAAGCCGGCACTTAACTGCACTTAACCACAAACACAATCTTATGAAAAAATTACTAATTGGCCTGCTGGCCTTAATGGGAGCTGTGTGTCCCGAACTCAACGCACAGAATGAACAGCTTGAGCAGAAGGTACTCAATGCCTTGGCGACGCTTGATCAAAGTCAATGTCCTTCGGGCAGACTCTATGAAAGGGTTCCGGAATATTACCCATTTGCATACTGGCGTGGCAATTATGTTAGCGATAGTACTTCATTTCTAATCTCAAGATTCTCAATGGCGATTGGGATGCTTCATACTATGGATATTAATCATAGTTCTGGCCTTCCGGATATGAATACCATCGTATTTGATGCACAAAGACTCAGATCCTCGGATACGGTAAGGATGGGTGTAATCCTGTATAATTATCATCGTTTTGACACGGGTGCGATTACACGGCAATTGATTAGCTACCAGGGAGATCACTTCTATGATGTGCCAGGCAGGACAGAGAGTCCATATCAGCCAGATACCGTCTTTGGCTTCAGTATGTTTAACCACCTGTCGAACTCCCTTGATCAGAAATTCATGCTACCGAATGACTATGTCTTTGCAAGCTTTGGCTTTAGCAGCCTTGCTATCGACTTTGATGACGGCCTGGGTCTCCGGGTCATCAGCATTGGTCAACTGATTGCGATTCACTATTCAGATTATGGGGTCAAGCGAATCAGATGCAGGATAACTGATGTCAATGGTAAGGATTATACAGCGCAGTCTTTTTATGAGATACAGCCCAATACTTGCGGTCTGGATTATAATATTGATCCGGATGATTCAGCACATTTGGATGGAGTAAATCTTTATTGGTGGTATAACAAAAATTGTGAAGACAGAAAAGTGAGGAAGCCGCTTATTCTAATTGAAGGATTTGACCCATTAAACAAAAATGGGCCAGGCTTAGTATTCAAAAAATATAGCGATTTAAATACAGGGTTACTTAATAACGATTATAAAGATGAAAATGGAAAATTGCTATCCGAGTATCTTCACCAAGACGAATATGATATATTTTACATCGACTATAAACTGGGACACATAGATATCCGGGACAATGCTTTTTATGTGAAGCAGGCGATAAACTGGATTAACGCCCGGAAACACAAAGACGGGAGTTATGAGAAGAATATTGTCATTGGGGCAAGTATGGGTGGCCTGGTAGGATATTGGGCTCTGAAGTCAATGGAGAATAGTAATATTGATCATGAAGCGGAATTATATCTGACGGTTGACTCGCCACTTAAGGGAGCTAATATCCCGGTCGGTATGCAGGCTTTTGTCCAGGAGCTTGGAGATTATAATCTGGTAGGTACCAGGTTGAAGAACTACGGCAATCAGGATGTCTTTGATAAAGATGGTAATGGACTGCTGAAAGGACAGTTTGCGTTGAATAGCCCTGCTGCAAATCAAATGCTTTATTACCATTATGATTCAGATACATGGACTCCTTGTGGTGGGACAGAGGATGATTGCTTAGAGACTTTTGCGATTGGATTGAGCAAAAAGCATGATGCTTTTTTCAACGAATTTAATGCATTGGGCAACCTTAATGTCAAGCACTATGCTATCTCTAACGGAAGTATTCTTCGTAAGGGGCAGCAATTCGGGATTGGAGCAAAGTTAGCAGACGCTACCCTATCCACAAACGAATTGCTGAAACAGGCTGGCTTTAATAACTTTTGGTCCACCACAGTAGAATTGCTTGCAGCAACCATATTGAGCACAGGTTTTTTTAGTGAACACATTGTATATGCGGTTAATGTTGACGGAAGTCAATTAATTTATAAAGGCAAGTATGGTACCTTTATACTTTTTATACCTATAACAAAAATTATTAAGAGATACTTGAAGGATTCTAAGCCCTACGATAGTGCCCCTGGTGGAATGCGAGTATTTGAAGATGGATTGGCTTGGAAGTATGAAAGTTTTGGTTTTATTCCTACAATTAGTGCGCTTCGTTTGAATACTGAAGATCCTTACTATTATGACATCTATGAGCTTGATGATGTCAATAAGACAATATTAAATGGTAGAACCAGTGTTTCATGTTATTCTGGCTCAATAGAGCAGAAGCCATTTTTTAAAAACGGTACATTATTTTGGAACGAAGATCATGTATCATTAAATAAGAGGTTAGCAGAATATTTAAAAACATTGGTAGGATATAATGTAATAACCGTGAGCGATCCACTGGATATCAACACGTTTAATTATGGAAATATCGAAGTAACAACACAGAGCATTATTGACAATCAAAAAATCCGTATTAGAAATGTTCTTAACTATGATCTTACTATTAAGAATCTGGGCAAGTTATGGGTCAATAGATATGACAGAATCGGCTATACTAATAACTCAAATAATAAGTATAATGGAGATAATGTTACTTATGATCTCAACGTAATTCAGGATTGTATCGATACCACTGTAGTGCAAGTAAAAGATGGGGGAATACTACAGATCGGAGACATGACAAGCGCTAATAATATTGGTAGATTGCAACTGAATGATTCAACCAGGCTATTAATAAAAGGAGAAGGAACTGTAAAAATAGAAGAAAAGTCAGTAATATTTGTAAATAGCGGCGCAATATTGCAAATTGAAGCTGGAGGATTGTTACAATCCTTGTCTGAGTCAAAGATCGTAATAAGGAATGGTGGCATATTAAGAATAAATAGATTTGGAATATTAAATATGATTGACAATTCAGAACTAGTCGTGGAGCCTGGTGGCAGGATAATTGTAGACGAAGGTGCAATCCTAAGATTGGTTGATGGAGTGCTTACAGACGACGGCAGGTGCAAGATTACTATTAAGAACAACGGTATTTTTCGATACAATGGAGAATGGAAGCATCAGGGTAATGGTTACATACAGTTTGACCATAATTCCAAATTAGATATCGATGTGGACAAGGACTTCAGTGCCAGAGGTTTTATGAAGGAAGTACGGTTTCTCCGATTGAATCAGTATTGTCATCTGAATATTATTTGTCAGGGCGTATCACTCGGTAGAGGTAGAATTGATATGGAGCCCAGCAGTGATATCACAACGGAGGCAAGTATTCATCTGGATAGTCTTGGCGTTCAGGGGACAGTGGGGTATGCCCCGCAGAAGAATAATGCGCATGGTTTTATCACAAAAGGAGGTATAGGCAATAAAGTAACAACCAATTTTTGTAACTTTAAGGATATCGAGGCCGGTATCAGGTCGGATGCATGGGCCAAGCTCGGGCTTGAGCTTCTTGACATGAAGCGAAGGGGGTCTTTACGCTTGTCGATTACCCCATGTATATGGAAGGTATTATTAAAGCAGCCTTTGATTCAGTTTATCTAATCAGCGGGAAGAATTCTACTCTTCTTTATGTTGATCGGGCAGATTTAAGTCGTGTTCATGTGGACAATATGGAGCAGGGATTTAATCTTGTTAGGGTTGATTATTTTGTAGTCAGGAATTCTACGTTTACTCATTGTATCGATGGAATAAATGCAGCCGGTTCTTCAAATGTTTTTGCTTACCAGTCAAGTTTTAATAATAATTACAGAGGAATTTACATGTTGGGTAACGGCACATCAGGCATGACTGAGCTGGGATGCTGTAATTTTTTTAACAATGAATATTGTATTCAGGGGCAGGATATTCTCCTCAGCATAAGTCCTTTGGCAAATAATTCCGGGTTGGGCATTGTAGGAAAGAACAAGTTTACACTTGCAAATAATTCTCAATTGTATTTTGATGTACAATATTATTACAGACTGATTGATCAGGTTGAAGGCAGTTACAATTACTGGGGAGGTTCGGCACCACAGGCAGGTAACTACGCACTTACCAGGGGCGGTAATGATATCCCACTGATTTATACACCTTACTATACCAACCATTTAACCATTGTTTGTAATACAGCCGGTGGAAGCGGCGGCAATGATATGTGCCCAATCGTAGATCAAGTAAGTGGATTAAGCCTGCCGGTAATTCGGGCACTGGCTATGGATGACTTTCATAACAGTAATACGGAAGATGCAGAGACCAAGATGCAATGGATCAGCAACTATCAGAACCAATATTATGAATATGGCACGCCATACTGCCGCTTTCAATTTGATTATGCAAGGGTCTTTACCAAAGCGGATCCGCCTATAATTGGGCAAGGCCAACCTATTGTAACAGAGACAGGCAAACACAATTTGACGAAGGGCTTCAGATTAGCTCCAAATCCCGCTAAAGATCTTATTACGATTGAGACTGAATCTGAGTTAGAGCGTATTGAAGTATTCAACTCAGCAGGTTCTTTGGTTTCGGCTCAATTATGTGACGGTCACATAGCTAAGATTAACTGCAAAGAATGGCCGGAAGGTCCTTACCTGATTAGGGCCAAATGTAGCAACGAGAGCATTTTTAGTTCACAGATTATTTCAAAAGAATAACTTTGTGGAGTAAGTTCGATTAAGAAAATACTGAATGTTGTATTCAATGTACACAAATTTTACATCCGGGGTCTTAATAATCAAACGAGACCCCGGTTTTCATATTTATCCTTGGAGTCTAATGTATACAGTACAATGATACAAGATTCATTATGCCGCTTTAGCGTGACTTTCTTCGCCTACCTGTCGACCTCAATGACACACCCTTCAGCAACGCGTGCAAGACACTGGCAGGGGATTGCAAAAATGATGACAAAAACGGTGCATAGTAAAAAAGACTTCTCCGTGCCTGAAAGCTCCACGGCTTAATTGAGACTGCAGGAGTCTTCGCCGACGTGCTGGGTCAGAACCCTATATACAAAAATTTACTTCCAGATATAGCTGACAAAAAATGATATTCTTTGCTACAGCGATGAATTGAAGGATTTTCATCAGGCAATTATAGATGGTTAATAACAGAACTTTCATTCGCTGCATTGGAACAAGGAGGGCAACCATCCTTCTTAATCCGCCTGATCATCCTCTCCACCCAGATGTTCAGGGATCACCTTGTCACTGTTGATACCCATACTCTTGAGCTTCTGCGCCTGCGAGACCATATTGCCCTTACCGTCCTTGAGTTGTTTCTTGGCTTTGAGAAATGTCTCCTGTGTCTTGTTGATGTGCTTTTCAATGTCTTCCATCGTCTCCAGAAATCCCACAATCTTTTCATAAAGGCGCTCTCCCTGTTTTGCAATCTCCATCGCATTCTTATTCTGTTGTTCCCGCTTCCACAAGTCGCTGATGAGCTTGAGTGCCGCGATCAGATTGGTTGGGGAGATCAGCAGTATTCTTTTATTGTAGGCATAGTTCCACATATTCTGGTCCTCCTGGATCGCCAGCAGATAGGCGGGTTCGATCGGGATGAACATCATTGTAAAATCCAACCCTTTGGTCAGCTCATCATAACGCTTGCGCGAAAGATCATCGATGTGTTGATACAAAGATGCAAGATGCTGCTGCAGATGCATCTCCTGTTCGTCCTTGGTTTCTGCAGCGCAATAGCGGTCGTAGGCTGTGAGTGACACCTTGGAGTCCACTACAATGGTCCGCTCCTCCGGAAGAAAGATCAGGACATCCGGTCGAAATACCTGGCCTTCCTCATTCTGCATTGTCGCCTGGATCTTGTATTCGCGGTTCTTCTGCAAACCGGATTTTTCCAGAATGCTCTCCAGAATGACTTCTCCCCAGTTACCCTGCTTTTTCGCCTGCCCGCGCAGGGCATTGGTCAGGTTATTGGCTTCCTGTGAGATGCGGTTGCTCTGCTCCATGAGCTCTTTGACTTTTTCTTCCAGGCTAAAGCGTTGCTTGGACTCGATGTCATAAGTCTCCTCAACTTTCTTTTTGAATTGCTCTATGTTTTCACCAAGTGGCTTGAGGATGTGATCGAGGTTTTCCTTGTTCTTTTCAGTAAACTTACTGACCTTTTCCTCCAGAATTTTATCTGCCATCTGGCTGAATTCAAGCTGTGAAGTGCGCCGGAACTCCTCAAGCTCTGCTTTCTGGGTATTGAGTTTCTCCTGCAAATACTGGTTGCCAGCTTGAAATTCGCTGGTGATACGCTGCAGGCGCCCGATCTCCTCCTGCTGTCTCTGATTCGCCATTTTTTCTGATTCAAGCTCTGTCCTGAATCGATCAGCAAATGCTTTGAACTGTTCCATTGTCGCACTGAGACTGGCCTTATCCTGCAACAATTGTTGTCCTTCGCTGGTCTTTTGACCTAACTGATCTTTCACCTGCAATAATTCCGCCTGTTGCAATTGCAGCCTTTCTTGAAATAGAGCAGTCTGTGTGTTCGCCTCGCGATAAAGGTTCTCCATTTCGGTGAGACTGTCACGGGACACTGATCTGGCGCGCCAAATCAATAGTATGACAAGTCCTCCCAAAAGACCGACCAGTAGATAGATCAATTCTCCAGCCATATGTTTCTGAATCTTTTGCAAAAGTACGCGACACTGGCAAGTCCAGGACGATTATCAATGCGAACAGTTTTAGTGGAAATGCTTTACCGTTACTGCCTGACGAATTAATCTACTCTTAGGTGTCTCAAATACTACAATGGGTTATGAAGCAGCGCGGGCAATGGTTGACAAGTGTTGTATTTTGCAGATTACCTTTATGCGTATGAATGACAGATTTATTTTATTCTGGACACTGTTTCCAATGTTGTTATCATCTCAGGACCTCGTCACGGTATTTGAAAAAAATAACATTCAAACGGCAACCTTCACCGAATGCATGGATTATTACCGAACGCTGGATCATCGATTCAAATCCATAACCATCATCAAGGCGGGTCGTAGCGATGTCAGCTACCCGATCGATTTGGTCATCGTGGACCGCGATGGACTGTCACGGGCCGATGCGATCCGTGCCAAATCAAGGGCGATCATCTGGATCAACAATGGCATCCATCCCGGTGAACCAGAAGGCATTGACGCTAGTATGATGCTCGCACGAGACCTGGTCACCAGAAAGGAATACAAAGGGCTACTCGACAAAGTTAGTATTGTCATTGTCCCGGTATACAATATCGGCGGATGTCTGCGGCGCAACAACACTTCGCGCACGAATCAGAATGGTCCGGAATTCTATGGCTTCCGTGGAAATAACAATTACCTTGATCTTAACCGCGATTTTATCAAACAGGATTCCCGCAATGCCAAAACATTTGCCAAAACCTGGCAGGTATGGCAACCTGATATTTTTGTTGATACACACACAACCGACGGTGCGGACTATCCCTATGCAATTAGTGTATTGCCCGGCATGAGAGGCAAAATGGGAAAAATTTTGGGTGATTATCTCTATGATAAAATGCTTCCGCAATTGTATGAAGGTATGAAGAACGCCGGAGAGGAAATGATACCTTACGTTGAATTTCGGGATCGCATGGAGGATGGGGTTTATGCATTCTATGACAAACCGCGTTTCAGCTCAGGTTACGCAGCGCTCTATCACAGCATCCCTTTCGTGATTGAGACACACATGCTCAAACCCTTTGCACGCCGAGTACAGGCGACTTCGCTGTTGTTGTGGCAGATTCTGCAATATACCGCAGCGCATCAGTCTGAAATAAAAAACATTCGTACCGCCTCTGCAGCATCGATGCAAAAAAGTGATCACTACCCGATCCGATGGAAACTCGATGCGGCATCACCCAAAATGATGGCCTTTCGCAGTTTCGGAACCAAAAGCATTTACTATCCGGTTCTCTGTGATTCGCTGTATTGCTATGATCCGCACAGTGGACTTCTGCAGAACATTCCCTATTATGAAAATTACATACCGGAACTGATAGTCAGCGTACCTGACTATTATATTATACCTCAGGCATATGAGGACCTCATCCGCAGCCTGCACCGAAATGGCGTACATTTTACGCGACTGACAAAGGATTCACTCGTTCGTGCCAGTTATTACCGTCTGGGTGATTTTAAGACTGTTCCGACACCCTACGAAAATCACTACCTGCATACCAACCTTCAGGTCACAGAGGAATCAATGTCATACCCATACCTCAAAGGAGATGTTCTGGTTCCGGTTCGACAGGCAAGCATGCAATGGATCCTGCAAACCCTCGAACCACAGGCGGAGGATTCCTATTTTGCATGGAATTTTTTTGACGGAATTCTCATGCGCAAAGAATATTATTCGGATTATGCTTTCGCTCCGTTCGCAGAACAAGAAATCAGCAGCAAACCAGAACTGGCAAAAGCTTATAAGTCATATCTTACTTCGGACAGCAGTTCTGCACGAAAAATGGCCGACAAACTGGAATTTGTGTACTACCGTTCCAGGTTCAGCGAGCCTTATTACCGACTGTATCCTGTTGCAAGAATTTTTAATGCCCGATAATCAGCCGTTTTTTGGGCCTTCTTGCCGTATGCTTATCACTTCGGTCTGACACTGGATATTTACTAACCCTCTCAGCCTCAAGGTACGCTCCGATAGAACCACATGCCATAGTAGTTTCAATTATTGTAAATCTGTAAGCGTCTGATTTTGAGTTTTATTTATCCGGCGAAATGATGTAAGATGTCCTTCTGAAATTCAGGCGGGACCGAAGTCTGGCATCCCCTTCGGTCTGTTGTCTGGAAGACCTTTGATTTATGGCGTTGAAGTAAGGTTCCGCTAGGGTTTTTTGGCTATCTTTGCGCTCTTTATTATCAACATACATATTACAAAATAATTTAATATATGAATGGGTTTCTGAACGTGCTCTGGAACAACAAAAAATGGCACCGGTTGATCCTCTTTACCGCAGCGTTCATGCTTTATGCCAATACCCTTCGTAACGGTTTTGTGCTGGATGACAACATCGTCCTTTGCAAAAACGAATTTGTCAAAAAAGGATTTGCCGGTATTCCGGATATACTCACCCATGACAGCTTCAAGGGATTTTTTCTCAATGATCAAAGTGGCGTAACCGTCACCGGCGGCCGCTACCGGCCACTGTCCCAGGTACTCTTTGCGGCGAAATATCCTTTTCTTGGACTTCAGCCACTGTACTACCATCTGATCAACATAATCCTGTTTGCAATACTCTGTGTTCTCATGTACGGGTTGGTCTCTAAGCTTCTCTCACAGCGTTACCCAGAGCATGCCGCTGGACTCGCGTTGCTGAGCACACTATTTTTTGCTTTCCACCCAATTCATACGGAAGCGGTCAGCAACATCAAAGGCCTGGATGAAATACTCTCACTGCTTTTTTCGGTACTGTCATTCTCTGCCATATTACGCTATATCGATCAGACAAAAACCATCCAACTCTTGTGGGCATTTCTGTTTTTTGCACTGGCATTTTTCTCAAAAGAAAGTGCGGCAGCATTTCTTGTGCTCATACCGCTCGGTATTTTGATGTTTCGCAGCATGGACTGGAAGAAGATGGTCATGGTGCTTCTACCGCTAATTTTGGCATCCGTAGTTTATTTCGCAGCGCGAACTGCCGCGATTGGCTTTACTGTATTTGGAGAAGCTACTAGAGATGTACTCACCAATCCCTTCCTCAAGATACGCGGCACTTCAGTGACGGATGCATCCCTGACCGAAAGATTGGGAATGATTTTCTACTGTCTGGGCAAATACCTGCAGCTGATGATTTTTCCTCATCCACTGACCCACGATTATTTCCCGCAACATGTCCGATTACAAGGACTTAACACACCGATACCATTCATTTCTCTGATTCTCGTCATCGGTCTGTTGCTGACCGCATGGTTTTTGCGCAAGCGCAATACGCTGGTTGCTTATGGACTGTTACTGCTGATCATTCCGCTGATCCTGATCAGTAATCTGGTGGTGCCGATGGGTGTGCCGATGGGTGAACGTTTTGCATTTACAGCAAGTTGGGGATTTTGTCTGCTGGCGGCCTTTGGCATCTACAAATTAAATACTCAGAGACCAGCCCTTGCCTCTGCTATCCTCATATTATCGTTGGGATTGTTTGCAGCAAAACTGATCTCGCGTAATGCGGACTGGAAAGATGAGTATTCGCTATTCAGCACCGACGTGCGCACCTCTGTCAACAGTGTCAAAGCCCATGATGAGCTTGCTTATCACCTGATCGATAAAATAAAAAATTCTAAAGACTCGGCAACCACCCGAATGCTGGTGAGTGAAGCATTGCCCCACCTTGAAAAAGCGGTGCAGCTTTACCCTCGTCATGCCAACGCACTCTTTCTGATCGGCAACCTCAATTATCTCCGCAAAGATTATGAGAAGGCGATTGCGACGTATGAGAAATATCTCGACCTCGTGCCAACCAACAGCGATGTCATACGGAACCTGCAGGTAAGCTATCGCGAATACGGAAGGGACCTCGCCGTTCGAAATACTGATCTTGACAAGTCTGTGGATATGCTGATCAAATCCTTAAAAATAAAACCTTCTGATCCCCGCCTGCTTGAATCCCTTGGAATTGCCTACGGTGCGCGTGGTGAATACGATCAGTCAATAGATTATTTCGACAAGGCAATCAAGGCAGATCCCAAGAACGGAATGGTACGGGTCAATATGGCCAATACCTATTACAAAAAAGGCGATAAGGCTCGTGCCACGGCCCTCATGAGTGAAGCCTACAAGATAGATCCAGCAATCGGGCCCAAGCTGATGACCATGCAAAAGCCTTATTAAAATCACAAAAATTAATTAGCAAAAGCATAACAGAAATATCTAAGAATCATGGGTAGAATATTTGAAGTAAGAAAACACAAAATGTTTGCACGATATGCCAAGATGAGCAAACAGTTTGCCCGCATTAGTAAAGATGTATTCATGGCAGTCAAGGCATCCGGCCCGAATCCCGAAAACAATCCGAGACTTCGTGCAGCCATCCAGAACGCCAGGGCCTGTAACATGCCCAAAGACAGACTGGAGGCCGCTATCAAAAAGGCGACTTCCAAAGATGAAAAAGATCTTGAGATCCTTACGTATGAAGGATACGCGCCGCACGGGATTGCTGTCCTTGTCGAGACCGCTACGGACAATCCCACACGTACTGTGGCCAACGTACGCTCCTACTTCAATAAATATAACGGCAGCTTAGGTGTCAGTGGTTCAGTCAGTTTTATGTTTGATCATAAGTGTAATTTCCGCGTCAAACCGAAAACCGGGGTCGATACCGAAGAACTGGAGCTCGAACTCATTGATTACGGCTGTGAGGAATTCGTTGCTGAACCAGAAGAAATCATCGTCTATGGTCCTTTCGATGCTTTCGGCAAACTACAGAGCTACTTCGAAGCAAATAATTATGAAATCATCGAATCAGGCTTTGACCGAATACCAACCACAACAAAAAAACTAACTCCGGAACAGGAAGAGGAAGTCAATAAACTGTTGGACAAAATTGAAGAAGATGATGATGTACAGAACGTCTTCAGCACCATGGAATAGGCTACTGATTTGAATTGGCACCATGAACAAGTGGCTTAACGATTTTCTCCTATCGCCTTCAAAGCATATCACTGCGCTGATCGTGCTGTCGTTGCTATTCTATGTCAATACATTGAGTAATGATTTTGCGGTAGATGATAGTATTGTTATCGTCAAAAATGAATATGTCCGGAAGGGATTGTCCGGAATTCCCGATATCCTCAACAAAGACACATTTCGCGGTTTCTTCAAGACCGAAGGTAAAGATAAGCTCGTTTCCGGTGGACGATACCGGCCACTGAGCCTGATCCTTTTTGCTTTCATCTACCAGTTTTTTGGCGATGCAGCATGGATCTATCACCTGGTTAATATCCTGCTTTATACCCTGCTCGGCGTGTTATTGTACAAGGTGCTTGGCAGGATGCTTGACCGCCTGTTGCCCAAAGAATCTTCAGCCATCGCCTTTTTGGCTTCCGTTATTTTCATTATTCATCCGGTACATACCGAATGTGTCGCCAACATCAAAGGAGCGGATGAAATGCTCGCCCTCCTGCTATCCTTGAGCTCCGCATGGTATGTCCTTCGATGGTTGGAAGAACGACGCATGATCTGGATAATATTCGCTATGCTCTCGCTGGGATTAGCCATGTTTTCCAAAGAAAATTCGGTAGCATGGCTCGCGCTGATACCGGCCGGTCTCTGGCTACTGAAGAAAGCAGAATTCACCACGTCTGCAAGGATCTTTGCTTTATTCATTGTTCCCGTGTTTGTATTTCTCTACTGCAGGGCGCAGATATTGGGCTGGAATCCAATCGCAGGGCAGTCGGCGGAATTAATGAATAATCCGTTTCTTAAATTTATTGGAGGAAATTACATTCCCTTTACCGCTGGTGAAAAGTTGGGTACAATTTTTTACACGCTGTTACGATATATCGGATTGCTTTTTTTTCCGCACCCGCTGACTTACGATTATTATCCCAAACACATCAACATGCATGCACTCAGTTCCCTGCCTTCGTTGCTATCGCTGATTATCCATTTCGCGATGCTGGGAGCTGTTTGGATATTTCGTCAGTCGCGCCCTATTGTGAGTTTTGCCCTTCTCGCATATTTGATTCCACTCTTTATCGTTTCGAATTTACTTTTTTCTGTCGGAACATTTATGGGTGAACGGTTTTTATTTATGCCCTCTGTTGGTTTTAGCCTGTTGATGGGTTGGTTACTATACCGCCTGATTCAACGCAACTTTTCATGGGTCCCTTTCGCGCTCATTATAATCATTGGATTATCCGCCATGAGGACCATCACCCGCAACAAGAACTGGAAAGACGATCTCACCCTGATCCTTCACGATATTCAAATCTCTCCCAACAGTGCCAAACTGAACACAGCGGTTGGCGGAATACTGTTGGAAAAATATTCTGGCAACAAAGACACTAAAATTCTACAGGAAAAAATCGCACAGGCCAAAATGCATCTTCGCCGTGCAATTGACATGCATCCTTATTATTTTGAAGCGCACAACTTGCTTGGTAACGCATTTTTCATCAACAAAGAATACAAGGATGCAGTAGCGAGATATGATTTTATTCTCAAGTACAGACCTGAAGACCGGGACGCCCGAAATAATCTCGCGCTCTCCTATCGCGAACTTGGCCGCGTAACAGGAATGAATGAGAATAATCCGGCACAAGCCATCGAATACTTAAACCGATCACTGCAGATCAAAAACAATGATGAAGAGACAATTTCTCTGCTGGGTGTAGCCTACGGAGTTTTAGGAAAATATAACGAAGCACTCACGCAATTCAACAAAGTGCTCGAATTGAATCCGCGTTCAGCCATGGCATGTTTCAATCTATACCTAACCTACGTTAATATGGGCGATCAAATACAGGCTGAGACCATGCTTGCCAAAGCCAAAGCCATTGATCCTGATATCCAGAGCAAATTCAATCAGGGAAGCAGATAATGAAACGTAAGTTCTTCCTGATTTTTATCGTTGGTCAGAGTCTTATATTCAGTCAACGGGCACCGCTAAGACAGGAATGGGTAAATGAAACCATGCAGCACATGACGCTGCGTGAAAAGATAGGTCAGTTGTTTATCCTTCGTGCATACGGAAAGAATGACAGCACTGCCGTTGCAAGGATTAAAGATCAGATCAGCCGTAACGGCATCGGTGGTCTGTGTTTTTTTCAGGGTGATGCTGAAACACAAGCCAACCTGACCAATGATTACCAGTCCTTGAGTAAAATTCCCCTATTCATATCAATGGATGCAGAGTGGAGCCTCGGCATGCGTTTAAAGAAGGAAGGATTTAGCTTCCCGCGGCAAATGTGTCTTGGTGCCATACGGGACAACGATTTAATTTTTAAAATGGGTGAGGACATCGGTCGTCATCTTAAACGCCTTGGCGTCAATTTTAATTTCGCACCTGTTGTTGACATCAATTCAAATCCGCATAACCCAGTGATCAATGAGCGATCCTTTGGCGCGGACCGTGTCAACGTAACAGCCAAGTCTTTTGCCTATGCCAAAGGTCTTCAAAGTCAGCAAATCATTGCCTGTGCAAAACATTTTCCCGGACACGGAGACACTGATATCGATTCCCATTTTGATCTCCCACAGGTGACCCATTCCAGGCATCGCCTGGACAGTCTAGAACTATTTCCCTTTCGGATTTTGTGCGAAAAAGAACTTCCTTCCATCATGGTTGCACATCTGCGCATTCCTTCCATCGACACTGCCAACGGAATCTCTTCCTCGCAATCTTACAAAGCAATAACGAATATCCTGCGCGGCGAATATCAATACCGCGGTCTGATTGTAACGGATGCACTGGAGATGAAAGCTGTCGCTCAACGTTACCAACCTGGCGAACTTGAACTCCTCTCCTTCAAGGCAGGAAATGATATTCTCCTCCTTTCAGAAAATGTTGACCTCGCTATTGATAAAATCTACAACGCCATACAACTCGGCGAGATCAGTCTGGATCAACTCAACCAAAGCGTAGCCCGTATACTCGGTGCCAAATTTGACGCAGGGGTTTATCAGAAATCATCTGTAGATCTCAAGAATTTACGCCGGGATATTAACTCAAGGACTTCTCTTGCATTAAAAGATAAATTATACCGCAGCGCCATCACCCTGGCCAGGGACAAGCACAAAGATATTCCCATTCGTAACCTTGAACAAAAAATCGTAAGCATCAGCGTAGGTTGCGACAGTATCAACGGCTTTCAACACCAAATGTCTTCGTACACGAAGATGAAACATTTCAATTATTTACAAAAAAATACTGCGTTTCTTCTCGACAACAGCGACATACGTTCTGCCGATCTCTTACTGTTGAGCATTCATGGACTGAATTACCGATTTGAACAAAATTACGGCCTCAAACAAGATGAGATTGATTTCATTCAGGCATTATGTAGTCGACAAAAGACTGCTATTTGCATTTTTGGAACACCCTACGTCGCCAAATTTTTTCCGGCATCCGCTGCGGTTATTTGCAGTTATGAGGATAATGATATGGTACAGGGCATTGCAGCACAACTGGTCTTCGGATCGGATCCCATCGCTGGAATTCTTCCGGTGGATATCGATACGCAGTCTCCTTGTGGAAGCGGCATTCAGCGTCCCTCGCTGCTGCGATTGGGTTATACCGTTCCTGAATCTGAAGGTCTTTCTTCGGACAGCCTCGAACTAATCCGTAGTATCGCCGAACAAATTGTCAGTACAAATGCAGCACCGGGGTGTCAGATCCTCATTGCGCGCAACAACAAGATACTCTACAACGAATCATTCGGAACCTTGGCCTATGATTCCAGTGCCATGGCCAGTCTATCAACTTTATATGATATTGCGAGCCTGACAAAAATCACTGCCAGCGCACCTGCACTAATGAACTTTGTAGATCAGGATCTCCTCAACGTGAATGACTCAATATCAGTCTATTTACCGCAATTCCTGGGAACGAACAAACAATCAATGAAAATCCGGGATGCCTTACTGCATCAGGCACGCTTATTGAGCTGGATTCCTTTTTACAAGAATACACTGATTGCTCCGGATACCTTTAACATGCTGAGAGAAGATTTGTACCGATCCAGTCAATCCGATTCATTTGATATTCATGTCACTGACAAATTATTTTTGCAACATGGTTACCGGGACACCATCTATCAGGCCATTCTCAACAGCAGGCTCCATGATAGTACGCGTTATCTGTACTCAGATCTCTTTTTTTATTTCATTCCGGAACTGGTTGAAAAATTTACCGGTCAGAATTTTTCTGATTATGCGGATCACGAGATTTTTGGACCGCTTGGAATGTACAACACCTGTTTTCAGCCTTTAGCCCACGAGGTATTGTTGGAGAATATTGCACCAACGGAAGAAGATTCATACTTCAGACACCAGAAGATTCTGGCCTGTGTACACGACATGGGCTCAGCCATGTGCGGAGGTGTGAGTGGACATGCTGGCGTATTCTCTACTGCTGAAGACCTGGCCAAATTAATGCAGTGTTATCTTAACAACGGACAGTACGGCGGAAGGGAGTATTTCACATCTTCTACGGTCCGGTCGTTCACCATGCGCGACAAAAAACTCGGACGTCGTGCCCTGATTTTTGACATGCCGGAATTGCAACCCTCCGAGACAGCATATGTCTCGCGCTTTGCTTCGAAAAGAACCTTTGGGCATACCGGATTCACAGGTACGTGTGCCTGGGTTGATCCTGAATCAAATCTTATTTTTATTTTTCTGTCCAACAGAACATATCCTGACGGTAGCAAGAATCTGCTTCACCGTCAGCGCTACCGAGTCAGGATCCAGGACATTGTGTACAAATCCATTTTGTGATGAGGACCATTCTGTTATTGATCAGGAAATACCTGTTCGCCGGTAAAAGTTCTTTAAGCATCAACATCATTGCATCGGTATCGATCCTTGGTCTGGCGATCGGTACTGCCGCACTCATCATTGTGCTCTCGGTATTCAATGGTTTTGAAGAGCTGCTGACAGGAATGTTCAGCAAATACAATCCGGATATCAAGATCGTCGATGTTAGAGGCCGTAATTTCAGTGAAGACAGTTTTCCAACGCAAGCCGTCAAACAAATCAACGGAATTCAGAAAATCTCCCGGGTCTATGAACAGAGTTGTTTGTTTCAATACGATGAGTCACAGGATTTCGGGACGCTCCGCGGCGTAGATGAAAACTATGCTTCAATGATCTCACTGGACTCTGCCATTGTTGAAGGAAAAATAAAAGCCGGAGATTATGATACACCTTATGCCTATCTGGGAATCGGAATCGGCAATAAGCTAGGTGTTTCCATTGACAATTTTCTAACACCTTTGAAAGCCTTTACCCCGGGTTTAAAGGAAGGCAAAATGGAATTCGGCAACGAACAGTATAAAAGACTCCCGCTGACACCCGTGATGACTTTTTCTTTTCATCAGGAAGCGGATTATGAAGTGGTTATCACGGATCTTGGCCGCCTCAGGAATTATATCGGGGATAGCACTGTACTCAGCTCTGTTCAGATCAGACTCGAATCCATTGCGCAGTCCCCTCGGGTTGTTCAGGAACTGAAAAAAATTCTAGGGTCGCGTTTTCTCGTGAAAGACAGATACCAGCAAGACGAAGCTTTTCTTCGCATTATGAATCTTGAAAAATGGTTGTACTTCACACTTTTTCTGATGACCATGTTGCTCGTTTCTTTTACGATTGTGGGAACACTTTGGATGGCCGTACTCGAAAAAAGAATGGATATTGCCATTCTCAAGTCTCTTGGTATGATGACGCGCGATATACAAAAGATATATTACGGCATTGGTTTTGGTATCGGTGCACTGGGTATGACTATGGGATTTATACTGGCCATGGCATTCTATACTTTGCAGAATAAGTTTGCGTTGATCAAAGTCCCGGATGAGTTTATAATTGACACCTACCCGATCTCGATGAGATTGACTGATTTTATAATTGTTGGCCTCGCCGTTTTCTTTACAGTCTCCTTGGCCTGTATTTTGCCCGCGCGAAAGATCAGAGAGCTTGACGTGATTTTCAGAGAAGATTAGTTCCTTCGGTCCTGTTCCTTTAACTTTGCGTTATGGAAGAATGGCAGCTGGAATTTGAGTGGCTTCGCGTTCGTGATTTTGTCAGAGAAAAACTGAGCCGGACGACCCTACCGGATCTTAACATTATTCTTCTCCTGATCGGCATTCAGGAACTTGGAAAACCTGTGACTGGTAAATTTACCAAAGAAGAAAAAAGAGACCTCATGCACATCGGATGCTGTCGCTTGCTGAGTGAGGAAGGGTACTACGAATACGAAGGACAGGATCATGATGGCTGGCCCCACTACAAAGCGCTCCGGCCTTTTACACTTTCCGGTGCCAGTGAACAGGAAACGTATCTCAAGAAATTAATCATTCATTATTTCAATAAATATTACATCCATGATCAGACTGAATTTTCTGCGTCCTGAGCGGACGGCAATACTCTTATTAATTACTGTTTTGCTATCCTGCAACCAGGCAAAAAAATCACAGGAGTTTGTGATTCAGACGAGCTTCGGCAATATGACTGTCAGATTATATGATTCAACGCCAAAACACAGAGATAATTTTATCAAATTGGTTAAGCAAGGCTATTACAAAGACCTTCTGTTTCACCGCGTGATGCCCGGGTTCATGATCCAGGGTGGTGATCCGGATTCCAGAACGGCAGCAGCAGGCCAACATCTGGGAGCAGGAGGTCCGGGATATACTATTGATGCAGAGATTGGAAAATACCATTTCAAGGGCGCACTTGCCGCTGCGCGTCTTGGTGATCAGGCCAATCCTCAGAAAAAATCTTCTGGCTCACAGTTCTATATTGTACAAGGGCAACGTATGGATCCCGTTCAGTTGCAGGCCATGTCCAGCAGGTCAGGAATAAATTACACCCAGGCTGATATCCAGCGTTATAGCACAGAAGGTGGTGCCCCGTTTCTGGATGGTGCTTACACTGTGTTTGGTGAAGTGACCATGGGCCTCGATGTCATTGATAAAATTGCTGCAGTGCCTTGCGACGCAATGAACAGGCCGCAGTCAGATGTCAGAATGAATATCGTCGCAAAGTAAAACCAAATCCCGGCCAGATTCATGTTTGGTTTTTAACTTTTGATCTGTTTAAACAATCGGTTCATCCTAATGTTATTGGGGTGCCTGCAGGTGCTATGCCTGTCTGTGACACTGACTATAAATATATGACCTTCCACATGAAAAATGTAATCGCCGCTGCTGTTCTGATGCTTTTGTTTTTTGGTGCCTGTAGCCCAAAAATAGCAACCATCACCGCTGATAAAAAAGTGGCTAAAGTGACCGAGCCGGTGCAATTTAATTATGTGGGTTCGAAGACAAAATCAGTGCGCTGGGATTTTGGTGACGGAACTAAGTCCGAAGAAATGAATCCTAAGCATCTCTTTCCTGCCTCAGGTAATTACGTGGTGACTGCTCGTGCAAATTTTGGAAATAAAAATAAGGAAGTAAAAATGAATATCGAAATCAAACATCCGGATCACTGCCTCGTTCTGCTCGAGACACCAATGGGCAATATGACCATTCGACTTTATGATGAGACGCCGGAACATCGTGATAATTTTGTTAAACTGGTCGAAGAAGGATTTTACGAGGATCTTCTTTTCCATCGTGTGATTCAGGGATTCATGATTCAGGGTGGTGACCCCAATTCAAAAAATGCTTCACCGGAGAGCATGCTGGGTAGCGGAGGTCCCAATTATACCATACCGGCTGAATTTAACCGAAGCTTCATTCACAAGAAGGGTGCACTCGCAGCCGCAAGAACCGGTGATCAGGTGAATCCCCAGAAAAGATCATCGGGATGTCAG
Source organism: Saprospiraceae bacterium (assembly GCA_046329325.1). Classification (GTDB taxonomy): domain Bacteria; phylum Bacteroidota; class Bacteroidia; order Chitinophagales; family Saprospiraceae; genus Vicinibacter. The sequence goes on along the minus strand of JAXLUU010000001.1, from coordinate 1,936,395 downwards.
TTCTACATTGTCCAGGGATCACCACAGGGTGAATCCATGCTGACCCGCATTGAAGATCAGAAAGGATTCAAATACACGGACGAACAAAAAAAGATTTATGCCACGATCGGTGGCACACCTTTTCTTGATCAGGATTACACAGTCTTTGGTGAAGTCATAGAGGGCCTCGATGTTATCGATAAGATCGCGGCAGTGCAAACGGGCAGAGCCGATCGCCCGGTCAAGAATGTGACGATGAAAATGAAGGTGCTGAAGTAAAGATTCTCCAAGGAAGTATCTTCATATCCTTCTGCGACACTTTTGAAGTGCAGTATAAGAATTCAGCCTTACTTCTTATTACTATTTATTATTTACTATTGTTTCAAGCGACATTTTTGTGAAGTTTGTGCCGCCACCATCGTATCATGTATAGAACGGCGGGACAAACAAAAATGATGATAAAAATTCAGCGTTAATGACGTTTGCGGTCCATTCAAAGATTTCGCTATTCTCCTGCTACCATGACCCTTCTCACAAGAATTTCATTTCCGGCATTCATCCTGACAAAATATACACCTGGAATCATTCCACAGATTCGAACTTCAGTACCCGCAATGACCTGATGATATTCCTGAATGATAAGACCTGTTATGGTAACAAACTGGACTGATGAAAAAACAGTATTTCTTTCAGACAAAATTCTAAAATTGATATTGACAGGATTAGGAACTATAACAACAGATATTAATTTATTGTCTTCATGTACATTGGTTGGCCTCTTGATTTTTACCTCTCTGCAACACTCTTTTTCATCCATATTGCATACATAACCGCTAACTGCACAAATATGGCCGATGATATTCTGGCCGGATCCTGGCTCCCGCTTCCAAACTACCCTTACGTGTCTGTTGTAAGGATCGTCTGAAATAACTTCACCACCTTCTGCCATCCATCCATAAGTATACCCGCTCTTCCACGGAGGTGATATGGAATACACTGAGGTATCTCCTACCAGTACCTCTGTCAAACCTTCTGGACATTTTGGATGAATAAGAAAGTCTTCATCAAAACTATCGCATAAGGTCGCATGAACTTCTTTTTGTTGTATGTTATTATACATGATGAATGAAATATCCGCGCAATATTCATCAGCCGTTTTTACTTCTAATTCGTTAGTCTGACTTAAGATAATATGATCTGATTTTTTGTACCAAATAACATGATCTGATTTTACATTAAAATTCGTGCACCCGGATGCATATAAGTTTTGGTGTGCATAATAAAATAACTGCTCGTCGATACATTCACTTGCAATGGATAATTTATAGTCCAATATTCCAACCCTCAGTCGATAACTGCTGTCACACTGATCGGCAGGGGTGCTGTCCTGTGAGAGAAAAATGATGGTGTCCAGGCAATATGAGATGACTCTTCCGGAATATGGATCCGTAAATTGATCGCCTTTACATCCAAGGAAACTGATCTCGTTTCTTCCCTTGCCGGTGATGACAAAATGAACGGTACTGTCAGTTACACAACAGTTTGAATCATAGTACGTCTGCCGATATGTACCGGCACTGTCAATCAGCTTATTGCCCCAGCGAAACGGCAACTGCGATCGACAAATTAACCTGAGACTATCCATTCCTTCAGTTCGGCCATTGTGAACACCGATGGTGATGCACCGCGGTCCTATTTGGTCGCAAATGGATACGGACCCGGGATTACCAATAATCGCAGTAGCACATAGAATAAACTTACCCTCATCAGGAAAATCCAGCTTAATCCTCCCCTTATACTGATCCAGGTCTGTTCCGTCCAATGTCCAGATAAAGTCTGATTCACAATGATAATCCAGATTTGTTTCTGCGGCATATTCAATCTGGCATGAACCCTGGCAAACCGAACGCGGTCCGGTCAATTGACTGATCTCGGTAATATCGGTTTCATCTCCTTTAGTTGTGATCGTAAAATCACAAACATCGTCGGAGCAGGCATCGACAAAAAGATAGTATGTCGTACAGGGTTTGAGAACGGCACATGCCGTCTTACTTCCCGGACCTGTGCAACGGGCATCACAGAAAAGGATCTCACTGCACTGACAATCCGATGTCAGCCCAAATTCAAGTCCTTGTCCCGGTAACTGGCATGACGCAACGTCGAGTGTAACACAGACTTCACCGCCGTGGGCAACAAAAGCCCACCACATCGTTCTGGAAGGCATTCCCCCGGAGGGACATAAAGGGGTGCAGCCGGTAGGATTTGGCCAGTCAGGACTGGTGCAGTGATAACCGTTCAGTTCGTTCACATTGCACAGTACATTGACATTTTCACATCGGTTAGCCGACGCTGGCGTACACTGCGCTGATAGCCTTAAGGTAGCAACACAAGCATAAATGAAAAATACAAATTGCAGCTTCATCAAGACAGGATTTGAAGATCACCCGGTCATCCGGCAATCAAACTTACAAAATGATGATTCTGCTTACTGTTTAAAAGCTGCTTACTGTAAAAAAATAATTGAATCTGATCCTAGCGGACCACAGTACCAATGTGTTCACCGTCAATAATCCGTCGCAGATTATCATCTTCATTGATGTTGAATACGATGATCGGAATGTGATTCTCTCTGCAGATGGTGAATGCGGTCATATCCATGACCTTCAGATTCATCCTGATCACTTCTTCAAAAGATAATTCGTCAAATTTTTTAGCATCGGGATTCTTTTCCGGATCACTTTCATAGATACCATTCACTCGGGTACCCTTCAGGATCACATCAGCGTTGATCTCGCTTGCACGCAGTGCTGCGGCTGAATCGGTTGTAAAGTAGGGATTGCCGGTCCCGGCACTAAAGATCACGACACGTCGCTTTTCAAGATGCCGTATCGCCCGACGACGGATATAGGGTTCTGCAATCTGTCGCATTTCAATGGCGGAGATCATGCGGGTAAATACTCCCTGACCTTCGAGCGCGCTCTGCAAGGCCATCGCATTGATGCAAGTGGCAAGCATTCCCATGTAATCACCCTGTACTCTTTCGATTCCTGAATCGGAACCGAGGCCGCGAAAAATATTACCCCCACCGATCACAACGGCAACTTCTACGCCTTCTTCAACGAGTACCTTAATTTGTTTGGCATAATACTGGAGCATGGCCGGGTCTATACCGAATTGCTGTTCACCCATCAGCGATTCGCCGCTGAGCTTTAGGAGTACACGCCTGAATTTGATCATCCCTTCTTCTTCTATTCGTAAATGTATACACAAAAAAAAAGCGAATGATCATCTCATTCGCTTTTTCTTTTTTATCCGAGCATCACATGCTTGAAGCCTGTGACCGTCAGGTCTTGATCGACCGACTTGAGATATGCTGCCACGGTCATCGAGCCGTCTTTGACAAAGCTCTGATTGAGTAGTGTATTGTCTTTATAGAATCGTTCAAGTTTTCCCTGGGCGATTTTTTCAAGCATGGCTTCTGGCTTGCCTTCCGCACGTGCTTGTTCCATACCGATCTCCAGTTCTCTTTTGATCATCGTCGCATCGACATCTCCGCGATCCAATGCAACCGGTTTCATTGCGGCAACCTGCATGGCTGCATCGCGGCCCGCATCGGTAAATGCTGCATTCACTTTGTTGAGGCCAATGAGTACCCCAGCCTTATTCCCCATGTGAATATAATATTCGACTTGAGGTGCTTCGAGCTTCTCATAGTTGCTCAGTTCGATCTTCTCGCCAATAGCTGCAACAAGGTCTGTAACTTTATCGCCTATCGAGGTATTACCTTCATAAGGAAGTGCCTTCAGTGCTTCCAGATCAGCAGGAAAGTGATCAATGGCTACCTGGGCTATTTTCTTGGTCGTCTGGACGAAATCTTCATTCTTGGATACAAAATCCGTTTCGGAACTGAGTTTGACGATGATTCCCTTGGTCTTGTCGCCGTTGACCATTGCAATTACAACTCCCTCCTTGGCTTCACGGTCTGCTCTCTTGACAGAAAGCTTTTGTCCTTTTTTACGAAGTATATCAATCGCTGCTTCAAAATCCCCATTTGCTTCAGTTAATGCGGCCTTGCAGTCCATCATACCTGCTCCGGTTGCATCCCTGAGATTCTTTACATCAGTTGCTGAAAGTGTAAAACTCATTTTAAATTTTTGTCTGTGAATAAATTAATTATTGCTGCCAGCTGCTTCACCCGAATCTCCACGCTCAGCCAGCCCTTCTTTAATGGCCTGGGTCAGATAAGCGGCAATCAACGATATGGATTTGGAGCTGTCATCATTGGCAGGAATCGGAAAATCCACTTCGTTCGGATCGGAGTTGGTATCCACCATGGCGAAGGTCCTTACGCCGAGTCTTTCTGCTTCCTTCAGTGCAAGATGCTCGTGAATTGTGTCGACAACAAAAATCGCAGAAGGCAATCTGTTGAGGGCAGCCACTCCACCCAGTACGCGATCCATTTTGGTGCGCTCACGGCTGAGAGACAGTCTTTCTTTCTTGGTAATATTGGTAATGCTTGAATCTGTCAGCATGCGTTCGATATTATTCATCTTCTTGACAGACCGGCGGATCGTCGCAAAATTGGTCATCATACCTCCCAGCCAGCGGTCCGTAACATAAGGCATGTTGACAGATTGAGCCAGTTGAGTAATCACTTCACGTGCTTGCTTTTTGGTTGCAACAAACATGATTTTTCTTCCGCTCTTGGCGATCTGTTTCATGGCTGCAGCTGCTTTGTCCAGGCACTCGGAAGTGCGGTTGAGGTCTATCAGGTGCACACCCTTGTGCTCCTTGAAGATGTATGGCCTCATCTTTGGATTCCATTTTCTTTTCAGGTGGCCAAAGTGAACACCTGAATCTAACATCTGATTATATGTAGGTTTTTCCATATTCTTTCGGATCGATTGTAATGATTGTAATAAAAATTAACGCTTGCTGAACTGAGTAGAACGACGGGCTTTTTTAAGTCCGAACTTCTTTCTTTCGACCTCTCTGGAGTCTCTGGTCAGAAACTTGCGGTCTTTCAGCGGCTTGCGGTCATCGGCGTTGCCTTTAACCAGGGCCCGGGCAATACCCATCCGGATGGCTTCTGCCTGTCCTTTAAGTCCACCTCCGCTTACCGTGATCTTGAAATCGTAGTTCTTGCCGTCTTCGACAGTCTGTATCGGGTCCGTCACCTTGGCAGCAAGTTCCTTCACAGGAAAATACTGCTCAAGCGTTCTTCCATTGATCTGAATCGCAGGGTTTGTACCCTTGGCTTTAAAAAGATACACCCGTGCTACGGCTGCTTTGCGTCTTCCGACTGAATTGATGATCGTTTCCATCCTCGATTAAAAGTTTAGTACTTCCGGTTTCTGAGCCTGGTGATAGTGCTCTGGTCCGGCGTAAATGAATAATTTCTTATACATCGCGTCGCCCAATCTGTTCTTGGGCAACATCTTGCGCACGGCAACTTCGACCACACGGGTCGGAATCCTCGCGAGCAACTCTTTGGGAGTCGTAATCTTCTGTCCACCTGGATAACCGCTATAGGTCGAATAGGTCTTCTTGTCCATCTTTTTGCCAGTGAATCTCACTTTCTCGGCATTGATCACGATGACATAATCTCCACAATCGACGTGCGGTGTGTAATCCGGACGGTGTTTGCCCTTGAGGATATGGGCGATGCGCGAGGACATACGTCCAACCGTCAATCCATTGGCATCAACCACAAACCACTTACGCTTCACATCCTCCGGACGCGTATGACTTGTTCTGTAACTTAATGTATTCACAATCAAATATTTTTGTAAAAATTAAACAGCCTTTTTCTCTAAGGCGGGGCAAATGTAAGACATCAGGCGCTTCCCAGCGCTGCTTTTTGAATAAAAATTTTATAACTCATTGAAAAAGAGCGCTTTTTTGGAACAATTTTTAATTTATTCCTATAAATACGCTGATTATCAGATATTTATGAAATTATTTAGAACCTGGCATAATAAAAAAAGATTCGAATCCATTATAAAACAGAATAAATACTAAGCCGCGTACATGAAATCAGTCAAATAATGGGCTTATTTATCTTGAGTAAATTTCATTGAAAGAATCTAAAATAATACATTCCAGCAATATGTCAAGTAACTATTTATGGTTATTGACTAACTACATTCAATTGATTATTTTTGTTTTTCATTTATCACTAAAATTAACCTAATTATGAATCCTCAAATCCTCAAATCCTCAAATCCTCAAATTAGGGACCTCTCAAATCGAATTAATCGTGTATTAATTTTATTTAGAACTGCATCGCAACATTTTTCGATTGTGCCGTTTGTTTTTATTTTTCTTGGATTAAATGGTTTAACAAAGCACGTTAAAAATCCAGAATTCGGGGCTAACGATTCAGTTAACAAACTTGCTTTTAATACAAATTTATCTTGTACCCGCAATGATGTAGATCCATGCACCTATTTAACCAATGGGGCATTCGCATCAGCTTTGGTTGCAGAATTGAATTCTGTTGTCAATGGTTGCCCAGCACCTACAGAATGCGGGCCAAACCAATGTTGCACTGACGAAATTAATGTTAATTTCTTGACTCAATACAGTGGTCTTAATCCATGGATTTATTGTTCCAGCAGGACTGACTGTGATCCCTATGATTGTGGCAGCTTTGGTACAATGTGTAATTATGCTGATGTTACACTTCAAGATCTAATGATGGGTACAGCAAGATCTTATGCTATGAGTCATATTCCTGGATGTGCTACAAGAATCAGAAACATGCAATTCTATATTGTCAGTTTTTCGTCAACAAATTGCACCATCATACAAGATTGTTACAACCTTGAAATTTATTTTCATGCTGAATATTATTCTTGCAATTGTGAATAATTATTATAGAATCATGAAAAAAATAATCACATCGATTTTTTTTATTTCTCACTTAACGATTATTAGTGCACAGAATCAGTGGAAAACAACTTTAACAGAACCATACTACGAGGTTGACGACATTGCGATACTTAGCAACAACAGATCTTATATAAGTCTAAATAAAACTCATGAAATCTTCGAATCACGAGACAGTGGAGCAAGCTGGAAAGCGCTTGGACCGTTTGAAAGAAAGTATTCAAATATTGATTACAAAAGCCTTGAAGTTGTAGAGGATAAATTATTGGTATTTCATTATCCTCGTACTACCAGCTCAACTTTATTATACAATCTTGGAGATGATGGAATTTTAATTAAGCAAAGGGCAGGGAAATCTCTTATTCAAAAATACATTAGGATGGATAAAGAGGGTAGTTTATTTGACGTAGAGTTTGATTATATCTATCCGATCAATTCTAATTTTGAAGTGGATCTGAAAAATCCAATTCTCACTGACTCATACATAATAAACTCTTTTCTGTACACTTCAGAAAATAATTATGTTGTCCTCCGCAATTTTTCTGATAAGGATACCTTCAGGATAGTTAAATTTAATTCAAAGACAGGTGAATCCCATTTGCATTCCGTATTTTATCATGACATCGTACCTGAAGATATTGTTGTAACCGAGAATGGATCTATAGTGTTCCACTCTCGTTCTAACAAGTTATTTTATGCGCCTTTTAATGAACCTTCCAAATACCATGAAGTGCCTATACCCTTCAATGGAAAACCAGACGTATTTACCATTCAGGCGACTGTATCAGGAGAGATATTTATCTCCACATACGAAGGAATCTATAAGACAGATGGAGTACATCTGGATCAGTGGGACAAGTGTTATCAGATGAGTCAGGACCTTCCCGTTCCCGAGGCTGATGATGTCAATAATTATTATTGCATTAAAGATTCAACATCTGCAATCATCTCCTATGGTACTATTTGTGGTGCATCCAGAGTGTATTGTTTCTCTCCAAAATTTAACCAGTGGAAAGAAGTGAAGCTGGACATAAATCTGGAGAACATCATCGATCTGAAGGCTGACAAGGAAGGCAGATTGTATGGATTCCGACCTTGTGACTATCATCTAAAAACAAGGTATGTTGTTAGTGAGGATCAGGGTAAGACCTGGAGATACCTGAAGATCTCCGGCTATGATGTCCATGGACTTGCCATCAATAAAGAGGGCAATGCTGTCGCCATTATTCTGAACAAGGAAGTCTTTGTTCACAATCCTTCGACCAATGCCTGGGATAATGTTCTGACAAGCAACGTCATTAAACCGAATGTTGAAATTTATCACTGCTACTCCATCGGACAAGATCTGATCTTGGATGGTCTTGTTGGAGGTGCTTTTCCTCAGAAGCCCCTTTTTTATTATTCTGAGGACGCCGGCAGAACCTGGCAGACTACCACAACTCCCGTAACACAAATAGATAAATTCTACCCGAGTATGGAAACGCTGGTCGACCAGGAAGGCCATTGGCTGATATATAATGGATATTATAATAATGGCTTAGGCTTGCCTTTCGGGGTGAAGATTTCTTACGACAAAGGGAAGTCCTGGAATGAAGATAGAAGGTTTGCTAAATTAACGGAGATTAACGAGATCGTCCAACTGAAGGATGGCAAGTTTATTGTTTCATCCAGAAGCAATCTTCCTCAATTCAATAATGAGTACAAGCTTTTTATTGTGGATCACACTGGCAATATTGAAGCAATAAGTCCGGATTCAATTAAGAAGTCTTATTCGCTGAGGTCTGTAACTGATCGTTCACTGATTGGATACTCCGAATCTCTATCTGGCCTGGATCAACCGGTGGTATTAATTTCAGAAGTAGACAGCAAATATCAGAGTAATTTCAGTTTTACCGGTCTGGGTCATAGTCCGTATGATTCATGGCTGATCAAATCAGCGGTAGTTGGAAAAAACGATCAGATTTTTCTTAGTCTGGCCATGGACGGAATATACACGAATACCGGCGCTTTATTCAATCATGTCAATGATCAAAAACCAGATAAAAACCTGACCTTGATGAATAATATATCCGCTGATAGGTTGGTTCTCAAGAAAAATGACGGGAACGCCTACAGCCCCTATGACTTTTGCATCATCAACGGGCTTGGAAGCGTTGTCACGAAGGGAAAAATATTATCCGATGGTCTCATTTATATCAGAGACTTGATTCCTGGAGTGTACCACCTTATGATATTTGACCAAAATCACAATTCGAATTACTTTAAATTTGTAAAGATTTAGATAAATTTTTTTAGTCAAATTAGGTATTTTCTTATTGTAAGAATCCTCAACTACTTACTTCAGAATTTTAAACTGATAGGTTATATTATTTTTTATTTTAAATGGATTACGCACGTTGGAATCCTGTTTAAATTATTATGGTAACATTTTGATTCACTTAGGAATTACCAGCAAGGCTTATCACCCACTCACCCTGAACCTTGCTAAGTCCACCTAGCAGCGAGCGAACTTCAGCTACCGTCCCATAATAATGATGTTCATGTAACTTGCTGATTTCTTTGGATGCACACATCTTACGGGCTGGCCCAAAGCTGTTTTCTATTTCTTCCAGGCAACGAATCAGACGATGTGGTGACTCGTAAAGCACGATGGTGCATGGCATTTGTGACAACCACTCCAGTTGTGTCTTACGGCCTTTCTTGAGTGGAAGAAATCCCTGAAAAAAGAATTTTTCGCAGGGCAGTCCTGAACTCACCAAAGCAGGTACAAAGGCAGTCGCACCGGGGAGGGTCATCACTTCGATCCCTTCTTCTCGGCAGGCGCGCACCAACAGAAATCCCGGATCCGATATCCCCGGCGTGCCGGCATCGGTGACAATGGCCAGGTCTGAGCCGCCACGTAACTTATCAAGCAATACCTGAGTCATCTGATGTTCATTGTTGTTGTGATAACTCTGCAGAGGCGCTTCAATACCGAGCGACCGCAGATAAGGTCCACTAACACGGGTATCTTCTGCAGCGATCAGATCAACTTTCTTTAATACCTCAATGGCCCGCGGTGTCATGTCCGAACGGTTGCCGACAGGGGTTGGCACCAGGTAAAGCATCTCAAAAAGAAATTCTAAAGAGGACGAATATCAAACCGGTAAGTCTCGGTGATCAGGTTGGCGAGCAGCTTCTTGCAGGATTGCTCAACGATTTCACTCGCCTCCTCCTGGGTTGTTGCATGTACCCTCATCTCAATGTGTTTGCCAATGCGCACATCTTCTACGCCGTCGATATGCACATGACTCATGTTCTTGGCGACAGTCTTGCCCTGAGGGTCCAGGAGTTCCTTGTGCGGCATTATCACAATCTGAGCGAGATAGGTCATGTCTTATGTTTTATTTTTTGAAAATGCAAAATAAATGATCCCGTACAAAACATGTGCGATGATCAGTAGTGTAAATGCGTAATGATGTTTCATCATCAAGACCGCCAGGCAAAGCAGGTAAAGGAATACCAGTATAAAGTGTTTTTGAAAAAAAGTCTTGTTGACCTGAAATTTGAGGACCTTCGTTCGACTGACCATTGCAGCGGAGGCAGCGATAGAAAATAACACAATGAAGATGCGCACGTCAAAAAAATTGAAACTTCCGCCATCCAAAGCAAAATGCCCGTAAAGGCCAGCCATTGCCATTCCACTCGCCGGTACCGGCAATCCCTTGAATTCACCAGGTTCTCCCGTGGTTTCCACATTAAACCGGGCAAGCCTGAATGCAGCAAACACGGTCACCATCAATGGAAGCCATGCAGCCTGAGCGGGCCAGGAGCCATCGGAATTGTAAGACTTGAAAATACTATACATCATGCAGCCTGGCAGAAGACCAAAACTGACCACATCGGCAAGGGAGTCAAGTTGGATCCCAAGCGGTGAGGACTGTCCCAACTTGCGCGCTACCCAGCCATCCGCAAAATCAAAGATCAGTGCAAGCCCGATGTACATCATCGCCTTGTCGGGTCGCCCCTCCAGCACCGCAACCACACCCAGGCAGCCGGAATACAGATTAAGCGCTGTGATACTATTGGGAATGGAAAACATGTCGCACGCAAAGGTAAGTCGTAGCAGTCTAACCTCAGCCCCGGATCGCGAGCAAGTCTTCAAAGTACCATCTGAGTAGTGCCTTACCCAAGATGCGAATTGCGCTTAATATCTTTGGATGACCATTAACTTAGGATGAAATTGCCGCTTCACTGGTGTGGAACTGAGACGCCAGGAGACTTTTTGGCGTCAAAGTGTCGCTTTAACTTAAATTTGTGTACCTATTTGCGCAACGCCCGTCAACAATATCGCGTTTAATTTCGTCCTTATTACGACAAAGCAGATTAACCATGAACATTTTACAAAAGGCGTCCGTAGCTATCTTCCTGCTCTCCGGTGTAAGCCTCTGGGCCCAGCCATCCAATGATGATTGTTCGAATCCGATCCGGATTACGGACATTACCAAATTCTGCAGCAAGGTTGGTGAGTTTACCAACGTAAAGGCCACACCTTCGGGATATGGAGCCGCTACCTGCTGGACGGCATCGAATAAGGATGTCTGGTTTATTTTTCGCGCCATCGCAACCGATATATCCATCACGATCAGAGGCGTCAATGCGCGAAATCCCGGCAATGCAGGAGGTACACTACAGACCATCAATGCAGCCCTGTATGTAGGGGTTTGCGGTGGCACACTCAATCAGATTGCCTGTGCTTCAGACGTCGCTGCAGCCGGGGTACTCTCGCTCAACAAGGGGACACTGGTCGTCGGAAAAGACTATCTGTTACGCGTCGATGGCCGCAATAATGCGGAAGGAACTTTCCAGATATGCATCAATAACTTTTTTCCGCCAGCGGAAGCAGAACAGGATTGCAGATCCGCAACCGTTCTGTGCAACAATAATCCGTTTGTCAATCCAAAGCTTTCTGGTCCCGGTGTCTTCAATGATGAAGCCTCCGGCTCTTGCCTGGGTGAAGGCCTGGGTGTCTCTGAGGACCAATCAAGCTGGTATACCTGGATTGCCAAGTCCGACTGCCGGCTGACCTTCACCATCACCCCGCTCAACCAGGGTGATGATCTGGATTTTGCGCTGTATGAACTGCCATCGGGTATTCATAACTGTACGGATAAAAAACTGCTCCGGTGCAATGCGACGCACCCCATAGCGCCGGGACTCTTCTGTGGCTATACCACCGGACTCAACCTCAATTCCAGGGATACATTCGAAAACCTCAACTGCGATGCCGGAGAAGACGGATTCTGCAAATACATCGACATGAAAGCAGGGACCGCATATACCCTTGTCATTAATAATTTTACCAGCTCTGGTATCGGATTCTCACTGGAGTTTGGGGATTGTGAATTTCAGGGACCTGAACCGGAATTTAAAATTGTGCCCGACTCGGGTCTGCGTTGTGAGACCTTTTTCGATGTGCGCGACTTTTCAACTTTTGTGGCGGGAAAAATTATTTCGTATGAATGGAACTTTGGTGTAGATGCAGTACCTCCCGATGCCAATACCGCTGGCCCGCACCAGGTGTCATACAATTCATTTGGTGAAAAATTCATCACGCTGACCTTGACGACTGACCTGGGCTGCAAAATTTCAAAAGTGAAGAGAATTGTTGCCGACCCATGCTGTGAAGATCTCCCGGATCTCAAGGCAGTGGTGGACAGCGTCTACGATGTTCATTGTTTTGGTGAAAAGAACGGACGCGTGGTATTCAAAGGGGTCGCCGGAAATCCCTACACTGACCAAATCACTAATGCAAAATATTATACGTTCAGTTTGGACGGTGTCAACTTTGCTCCCCTGACCAGTCTCTCCAATCTAGCAGCGGGCAAATACAGATTGTATATTCAGGATCGGAAAGGGTGCGTGAGCTATGTTGATTTTGAGATTAAGCAACCACCACCGGTTACAGTTGATGCCGGACCGGATACAGAAATTAACCTGGGAGACGAGCTCACACTGCATGCTTCAGCACAGCCGGATAACCCGTATGTCTACAACTGGACACAGGGTGGTAGCGTCGTGTGCAATAATTGCCAATCTACCACCATTCAGCCTTTGAAAGAAGGCTATTATGTCGCCACAGCTACAGACCAGAATGGCTGTACCGGAATGGATAGTCTGTATATTCGTGTACGCAGAGAATATAATTTGTATGTACCCAACGTCATCTCTGCCAATGGAGACGGTGTCAATGATTATTTTATCATCAAGGCCAATGCAGCACTCGAAAGTATTGACCGGATCGATATCTACGATCGATGGGGCGGACGCACCTACAGCCGCGAGAAAGTCAGCCGCAGTGAATTTGACAGACTTTGGGACGGCACATTCAATGGTGAAAAAGTAAACCCCGGCGTATTCACTTACGTGATTGTGGCGCACTTTATCGATGGTACGATCAAGGACTTTGGAGGTGATATCACGGTGTTGCGATGAAGAAATTCTTGTTGAGCTTATTTTCTTGCATTCTGTTCATTCAATGCGCACAGGATGTTCGCAAAATCAGTGAACAGGATGCGCTGCAGCTGGCAGGCAAGGAATTGTTACAGAACATCAACCTCGATTATTCGGATTCCGGCAAAGTGGTGATGAATATCAAAGCGCCGGAATTGTTGCGTTCCTACAAAGCCGGACAATCACAGGATGAATTCAGAAAAGGTATTCTGGCCTCGTTTTTCACGGCAGGTGAGTTGACCAATACACTCAGTTCAAATTACGCATTGCGCGTCCTCGAAGATGGCAAGACTTATCTTTCCGATCATGTGGTGCTGTTGAATCCCAAAGGTGAAAAACTGGAAACATCGGAACTCACCTGGGATGAGCGCAACAGCAAAGTCTATACCAGCAAATTTGTCCGCCTTTCGCGCCAGGATGAAGTCGTACAGGGCTATGGATTTGAATCAGATCAGAATTTTCTAAAAGGAACGATACAATCGATTGAGGCTCGATTTCCTGCTTCCAAAATTCTCCCCGAGGATGAAGAAGAAGAGCTGAAATAAAGCGAAATCAAACACGGCTAATCTCATTTCAGGCATTCTCTTTTACAAAAGGATTGTCATTCGCTCGATGAGCGTAGCGAAATTCGAGCATAAATCATTCATCCCGGATTACTTCGAAATCCGAGGATCTTCGATAATTCATAGTTCATCATTCTTATGATATCTCATTATCCCTTTCAATACGCTCATAGAACACTCTCGCGACTCTTGACTCGCGACTCTTGACTCATGATCCCGTTCACTATTTTCACCGGATAGACTCTTGACTCGCGACTAATTGACTCTTACTCCCGTTCACTACGTTCACGCGACAGACTCGCGACTCTTGACTTGCGACTCTTGACTCATGATCCCGTTCACTTCATTCACGCCACAGGCTCGCGATGATTCACGATTCAAGCTTAAAAGACGCTTCAATAATTTAGTTGAAATTTTGGACAGGATATATTCCATGAATCATTTACATATTCTCTATAGGATACAATCAGAACTCTATTGTCACCTTATCAAAATATCATCTTAAATGTTTTAGTCTTAAACCCATGGTGAGAAATCCGGACAAAATACAAACCAGGGATAAGCGCGGTCTCCGATCTCAATTCCTGAATAGTCTTGTTCGTGTAATCACCGATTAATGCACCGCTGATCGCGAATACGGAAATTGAATTGTAGCGTTTGTTTTCATCATAAGACACCTCCACAACAGAATTTGTGTTGTCGCACGCTGATCCCTGCAGAACCCCCAGTCTGAAATTCGGATGCATGGGAATTCCCCCGCCTGTCCAGGCGGGCAGGATAATATCGTAATTCACGGCATGGCAGGCCAATCCCTTTTTATCTGGATTTCGTATTCTGGACAGAAAATGTGTATATCCAAACATGGCTACATATATCATATTGTCCGGCGCCAACCTCATCTGGAAGTACCCTTTGTTGTATAGCTCGTGATCCAGCGGCGAAGTGAACGTGTCTCTGCTTAAGATTATCTCTTCGCTTGCACTGACATCCACTGCTTCCAGATCATACTGCCATATTTTGTTAATGGATGACAGGTAAACAAATCTGCCGGAACCTGAAAATGCGACCGAAGATACCAGCAGCTTCGCATCGGGGAAATCCACATGCCTGGGATTTGAAAATTGTCCCTTGCAACGGTCAAAATCAAATATCTCAAGGCCATCTTCCGGCAACACCCGGGCGAATCTGGATCCGTCTCTGCTGAATACCGAATTGCCGTTCCAGTCATTCTTCGTCTTCGCCATGCCGATCACCTGGGTATGGCTGAGCCTTACGCCGCTGCTGTCCAGCAGGTAAAAGTAATACTCCTGCGTCCCCATGGTCTTGATCACGATCCAGTAATCGCGGCCATTGCCATGCTTGCAAGCCGCGAGCTCACTGTCATTGATAAATGACTTCAACAGCGGTACGTTTTTCCGAAGCATCTCTCCGTTGTCGCGCTCATTGTCAACCAATACACTATAGTAAAAAATGTTGCAGTATATATTATCCGCCCTACCAGGAATTGGCTGGTCATAGGTCACTCCCTTATGAAATAAGACATATTCGTCTCTTCTGCCGGGAAATGGCAGGAATAAAGCGCCATTTTGTTCGGGATATCCATTCCCAAGAAAATTCTCCCAGAGTTCTCCTGGATTGATGCTGTCGCCGTTGAAGCACAGGTCAAAATGCTTTCCGTACACCCGGTGGCCATCTGTGAAGAATAGAAGATTGCCATGATCATCTGAAATGCAGCCGTTGGTTAACCAAAAATCGCATAAGGGAATACTGACATCGAGAAAACTCGTATCCAGGGTGCTATTAAAGTTCAATAAGGTAAATCCGAAATATGGAATATAATCGATGCTTCTGTCATTATAGCCCATCAACCAATTCTTATCATATTCCTGTCCCGATACGGAACAGGAATATGATAAAATCACTGCCAGGACAAACCTTCGTATCATAGAAGTATTTTATGCGTATAAATCATTCCTTCGGCATCTTTGCACTTCAAAATATATAATCCTGATAAAGTGCTTTCTTTTGTTTTTAATTCAACAACAGACAAGTTGGTAAATACTCCATGATATCTTCCATCCAAAGAATAGATCTCAATCCGGTCAAAGATTTGATTCTCTGACAAATTTACTGAATTTTTTTTGCGCTGGATCAATGGACTTTGCGGCGCCTGGTTACAGAACATCTGAGGCTCCCTGTAATAGTTATTCGATATCGGTAATAATGACTGGGCATACAGAACCGTATTGCCGTGATCGACTATGCAGCGGGCTGAAAGACTTTGCAAGGTATTGATTTCCGCCTGGCTATATTGTACTCCGGATAAATGATTTAAGTACATCGAATTAAGTAACTTTTCTTCTGATTGCTTGCTTCCCGCGGGCGTGAGAGAATTATTGGCATAAATGGCCGCATTCAGATCATTTGTATATTCATCATTAATTTCTTCCAGGATCTGATCCAAAATGTTTTGTTTTATGATCAATTCTGCAGACAGATTTTGTCTTTGAAGGTACTCGTCTTCAAGTCCTGTTATAGAGTTCATTCCTTCCATGATGTTATCCTGATTCTTTATTTCAACCTGGATTGCTGTTATTTCGGCATTGACCAGGTTAAGTGCAGTTTGCAAATCGACGGAATTCACATCAATATGATTAATAAGCTTCGCAACTTCAATATAAGACCCTTGCTGGCGCAAGTCTTGACCTAAGGAACTTAGGGATGACTTGTGCCCTCGCTACCTCGATAAGCATAGGCTCCGTACTGCGTTTCTTTCTTTAAGTGTATATTCTCGTTGAGCAAAGCGAAATCCTAGGATAAATAGTTCATCCCGGATTTCTTCGAAATCCGGGTATCTTCGATAATTTATCCCGAAATCATTCTGATTTCGAAGATCTTAAAGATTGAATTTAGTGATTATTCCTAAATAAGGTATTTTGATATCCTCATGAAAATATTTGTCAAAGATGTAGTGAATTCCGGATGTCAAGCCGACATCCAGTCTTCTATTTACAGGGTACAAAAAGTCTATTTTTGCTGTTCCTCCAAGATATAAATATTTCGCACGAATATTAATGTTTATCCAAAACCGCTCTTCCAGTCCATTAACTTCATTTTTGATAATTCCAGTAAATCCGACATGGGTGTCGTCTCTGTTTGTCATACCTATAGCCACTCCCGCTCCTGCAAAAATTCTTAAATTACGGATTTTCAATTTATATAACATTTCATATAAGACATATCTGTTAAGCCTGTAACCCATTTTAGGCTTAAACTGCTTGAATCCCAGTTTGTCGATGTTTTGAAAATCGATACTGTTAACTACTCCCCCTAGAGGATACGGGCGATTTGTTTTAATATCGACTTCGGTTGACCATTTTGCCAATGGTACCCCGTTTGAAGTAAACAATTCTCTTTCAAAGCCCGTAGTATAATCATTGTACATAAATCCTACACTTACGAGAGACAGTAATTTATTCTTGGATTCAAATCCATACTGGATGTTAAGTCCACTTCCTACATTCATCATAAAAGATGTTGGAATTATCTCAACAGACAGGGAATTGTTGCCTGTATTTACCTGCCCTAAACTTTGAGCGCAAAGCTTAAAGATTAAAATGGCGGTTAAAATGATTTGTTGTTTCATTTTACTTTTAAATAAAAGGGGTGACTATGTGTAGTACAGATAGACACCCCGTGTTAACTAACTTTTAATCTCTTACATGCTCCTTGAACCAGAATCCTCCTGATCCATCGCAAGATAATGTCTTGTATATTTCACCTTCATCCTTTGCTTTATCACAATATTCAATAAGTGATCTCCCTATTTCTTTGTCTTGCTTCATCGATGTAACTTCCCAAGTCGCATTGGCGCCATAATTAGTTTCAGAACCTGTAACTGGATCTCTCACCTTAAAAGAAACTGAAAAACCTAGTGTAAATTTATCTTGGACTTTATTCCAATAATCCCGTTCTATCCATAAGACTTGCCACCTACTTCCAAAATCTTCTGTCCAAGTTGCGATTTCTAACTCTAGAGGCTCTGAAAATTTCGTAGTCATATCTTTCCAGTTCAAGAAAACATCCTTTGCTACAAGATCTACTGTTACTGTGCCGCTGTTGTAACGGGGAATTCCATAATATGCAATCATTTCGACCTGTGGTAAATGGAATCCACTTTCAAAATTCTTAACGCAGTCTTTACTTGACCATTTTACCCTATGCAGTTCATCCTTTTTCTTATAGCAATCCCGTTCGCATGGAAGATTGCACGGTTCACTGGTTCTGCTATCAATGCTATCAGAAGGAAATTTACCTGCCTCCTTAGACCATGAATTAAATAGATCAGCAGCCGAGTACATCAGATATGTACCCACAATATCTCTTGGAGCGAATTCAAGTAATTTAAAAGATATATCATCCCCAAAATATGTCTTGTGTGTCAAAGGATTAACGGCTATATATGCTTCATTGTATTTAATTACACAATACCGAAGTGACTCATCAAAAGTCGAACTAATGTTGACAAGTTGTCCTGATGCATTGAATGCAGGGAGACTTTCAACTTTGTCTGGATCATCGAATACTACTACTGTGTAGTCGATCAAGGATAAGTGTTTTTCAAATGATTCATTGTGAAATGCAAATGAAGGATAAGCAATCGTTATCATGGGGTTTTCCAATATTACGGAGTTGAGGTCGCATAAAGTGCTAAGATATCTAGTAGATAGTCCTTCTGCTTTAAGGATATCTGCAAGCAAAAACTCCTCAATCCCTTTTTTGTGATAAGTTTGAATTATTCCCCGCCTGGTCTCTGAATCTGCAACACTAAAAAGTTGGGCAACTTTCTTAAAATCATCTATATCTTTATAATTGTGAATATAGAGTTCTTCTTTTTTACATGAATTAAGCCCAATAAAAAAGAAAAAAAAGCCAAGAAATGCAATTTTGTTATAGTTCTTCATAAATGTAATTTTTGTTTATTGCTAAATTTAACGTATTTGAGCTGACGTCCTACTTCTTTTTTAGTGGTTTCGGAATTTACCACCGAATAATTATCTGAAAATATCTATATAGTAAAATACAGTTTTTTTATTTGAAATTAGATTACTTAACTTATTTCTTCCTTTGATATTTTCATATTCTGCCAACAATTGAATTAGAGAATTCATTTGATAGTATTAATTAGTACAACCTACTTAATATTTCTACTTGCCAATGAATTATTAAATTATGGCCGCATAATCATTAACCATCCTTGCAACTCTGATAATAGAGAAATTCAAATAAAGGTTTCATAATAAAAATTAATAAATGAATACTGCAAGTCTTTGATCAGGGTGTGCCTTGCAGATTGATGTTCTCCACCCACTGTGCATTAAATCGGGCCCTCAATAAATGTATAGTCAGTCAAAATTAGCAAAAGCATTAACAATGCAAAAAAAGAAATCATATTAACATATTTTTAACATATTTCTTTGTCTTTATCTACGCACTTCCCGAATCTCTCTTCTATCCTTTCGAACTATTACAATAAGTCCCGGAGGATCCTTGATAACTCATTTCGAAATCACTCTGATTTTGAGGATAAATAATTCATCATTCATTCCGGATTACTTCGAAATCCGAGGATCTTCGATAATTCATAGTTCATCATTCTTATGATATCTCATTATCCCTTTCAATACGCTCATAGAACACTCTCGCGACTCATGACTCGCGACTTTAGACTCTTGATCCCGTTCACTATGTTCACGCGACAGACTCGCGACTCTTGACTCGCGACTAATTGACTCCTACTCCCATTCAAATTTTTCACTGACTGACAGCACCCTGACACTTCGTTCAGACAATGAGAATCTGTCGCCGTTCGCGAGGATATGCGTAATCAGGTGACACATCGAAAGGGGTGTGCCGTCCTGAAGTTCATCAATTTTATTGTGCGTCAGATGGCTGGCATCAAAAAGGATCACCATACCCGAACCGATGACCTTGCACTGATTGCCTTCCTTGATAATGATGCCGGTATCTTCAGAAAGTCCAATACCTAGTTTTTCAGGAAACTGTGCCAGGGCTTCAGCCAGTCGACCGAATCTGCCGCGCTGGATAAAATGTGAATCAATAATGGCATTGTCTATAAAGGACATCCCTTTTGACATTTTAACATTGCCTTTACGGAAGGCTTCGCTACTGGAACCTCCGGCAATCATCTCCCGGCTCATGCACATCGCGCCCGCACTGGTGCCGGCTACGACAAACTGTCCCTCTTTTAGGCGTCGGAGAATAAGCTCGTTCATTAACGTGCCTTTAATGTGTTTGACGATCTCACTCTGGTCCCCGCCCGAAAACATCAGGCAGTCACAGTCATCCAAAAGGCGAAGGTTATAAGGATCATTCGCTTCATAATAGGAACGAATGTCCATGATGTGAATGTCCGTGCATCCCAGCGCGCTAAAAGCCTCCAGGTAGTTTTGTCCGACCTCCTTGGGGATCCGTGATGCGGTCGTAATGACAACAACGCGGGTATCCTTCCCTTTGGCCTCCCTGAGCACTGAAGACAGGATGCCTTCTTCTACAAATTGAAGGGTGTACATTTCATTGGGACCACTGCCCTTGTCTTCATTGCCCCCGATCGGTATGAGCGTGCCCTTGAAAATCTGATCCATAATCTAATTACGACGCAAAGCTAAAAAATCCAAAGCACAGACCCTTATTCACCCCACATTATGGCAATCTGTGCATAATCCTCATCTTTGTATCGTATGGACAAAATTCTGCATTTCATTGATGGACAATATAGTCCTTCTGCCTCGGATCGCTGGATGTATAAGATCAACCCGGCTACCGGTGAAAAAACAGCCGATATCGCACTTGGAGACCAGACAGATGTTCAACGCGCCGTCGACGCGTCTGCACAAGCATTGACCTCCTGGTCAGCAACTTCTGCGCAGCAGCGCTTCGAAATTCTCAACAGAATAGCTGAAATCATCAGCCAACGCTCTGAGATGCTCGCTGCAGCAGAAACAACGGATACGGGCAAGCCCCTCAGATTGTCCCGTGAAGTGGAAATACCGAGGGCCAGCAGCAATTTCAGGTTTTTTGCAACGGCTGCGCTTCAGTTTTCCTCAGAGAGTCACGCGATGCCTTCGGCGATCAATTATACGCTTCGGCAGCCGGTCGGTATTGTCGGTTGTATCAGCCCGTGGAACCTTCCACTCTACCTCTTCACCTGGAAAATAGCGCCGGCGCTCGCGGCAGGTAATTGCGTTGTGTCCAAACCATCCGAACTCAGCCCGACCACCGCAAGTTTATTAGGTCAGATTTGTTTAGATGCCGGGCTGCCTCCAGGGGTACTGAATATTATCCAGGGATCAGGCGCACAGGCTGGAGATGCGATCGTCAGACACCCACGAATTAAAGCCGTATCTTTTACGGGGGGAACAAAAACCGGTCAATTGATCAGTTCCATTGCTGGACCTATGTTCAAAAAACTAAGCCTTGAACTTGGCGGCAAAAACCCTTGCCTTGTATTCGCTGATTGCCCAATGGAACGCACGGTCAGTGAAGTGGCACGGCTGGCATTTTCGAACCAGGGGCAAATCTGCCTGTGCGGATCGCGTATTCTCATTCAACGAAGCATTTACGCTGAATTCAAAGAACGACTTCTGGCCAAAATTTCAAAATTGTGCATCGGCGATCCCATGGATCCGGATACACAGTTTGGTTCACTCATCAGCGCGGAACACCAGCAAAAAGTACTCAGTTACATAGCGCTTGCTCAGCAGGAAGGTGGACGAATTCTGACCGGCGGCCATGCATTGCAATTGCAGGGTCGATGCAGTAAAGGCTTCTTTGTTGCGCCGACTGTGATTGAAGGACTGGGTCCCTCGTGCCGCACCAATATGGAAGAGATCTTTGGTCCGGTTATTACGTTACAGCCTTTCGATACGGAAGAAGAAGCGCTGCAATTGGCGAATGCAAGTGAGTATGGTCTGGCTGCCACACTGTGGACAACTGATGTCGACCGGGTGCATCGGCTTTCATCGCGCATCAATACAGGAATTGTATGGGTGAATTGCTGGTTGCTCCGCGATCTGCGGACGCCATTCGGAGGCGTTAATGCCAGTGGTGTCGGCAGGGAAGGTGGCTGGGAGGTCATGCGTTTCTTTACCGAAGCCAAGAACGTCTGTATTCAGTTTGACAATAACCTTTACTGATCCAATGCTTCAGAATATTGTATTTGACTTCGGCGGCGTACTGCTCAATCTGGATGAATCCAGAACCATCAAAGGGCTCCAGGAAGTGCTTGATCCGGCACTTTCCGCAGATTTAATGGAACAGGTAATCCATCCATACGAACGGGGTGAAATTTCGGAGGAAGCTTTTTTTAATCGGCTGCAACGCCGGTCCGTCAAAGTGCTCAACGGTGACGCGTACTTCTATATCTGGAATGCCATGCTCCTGGATATGCCGGAGCAACGCCTGAACATGCTTCGGGAATTGAGAAAACAATACAAACTGTATTTGCTGAGCAATACCAATATTACGCATGTGCGAAATGTCTTTCGCTATTTGCACAACACGCACGGTGTAAAAGATTTCGGATCGTACTTTCAGGAGGTGTTTCTGTCCCATGATATTCACTTGCGCAAACCCGATCAAGCGATTTACGAATACGTGATCCATCGTGCCGGCATAGATCCTGCGCTGAGTCTTTTCATCGATGATAAACCGGAAAATACGGAAGCTGCATCAGCTTGCGGATTCAGGGTTTGGACCCACGATCCGGCGCAGGAAATTGCAGATGTGATCAGTCACATTCTTCAGCGCAACAATGTCTGATCCGTATTCCGGTAAAACGGTTTTTCTTGATAAAATGCGCAGGTATTGTGCCTATCAGGAACGCTGCCAGTCCGAGGTGATACAAAAAATGAGGGAGCTGAAAATAGACCGCGAATGGCAGGATGATATTATCATCAGCCTGATCGAAGAACAGTATCTTAACGAAGAGCGATATACCCGAGCCATTGTGAATGGAAAATTTTCCATCAAATCATGGGGCAAGATTAAAATCAGACAATTTCTGCTGTTGCGAAATATTCATGAAAGGATGATTGACGAGATGCTGAATGAGATCAATCCGGAACTGTACTTGGAGACAGCAAAACAAGTCGCAGAAAAAAAATGGAAGACGATGGACAAAGAAACTCAACAGCTTCTTCGGAAAAAACAATTGATGCAATATTTATACCAGAAAGGTTATGAGTCTGCTGTTGCCTCAATAGCTATTGATGATATTTTTCCACGCTAAGCGTAAGCTCCGGCATGCATTTTTTAAAAAAATAATTGCAAATCTTACAGCGCTCCCATCGCCTTGTCCAGTTCAACCCTGGCCTGGATTAAAGCAGACTGGGCTTCCAGCACATTCGCCTGGGCCGAATAAAGATCTCGCTCTGATGCGGATACTTCCAGCGAACTGCCAACGCCTTCCTTAAATTTTACCTGGCTCGTTTTGTAAATTTTTTCAGCTAGCGCAAGGGTTTTCTTCCGCGCCTCATAGGTATTGAGCGCATTGAGATATTGTGTCCTGGCATTTTCAAAAGCCAGCGAAATTCCGCGTTCAAATTCACTCATTTGCTTGTTCGTCCTTTCCAGTAAGGTTTTGGCCTTGCTGATTTTGGCTTTGCGATCAAGACCATCAAAAATCGGTACGTTGAGATTCAATCCAACCAGCGTCGTCGGAAACCACTTGTTTTCATTGCCGTTAAACAGGTCATTGCGCTGCAGGATGCGTTGCGCTGAAGCAAATCCATTAAGGCTCGGATAATAACTCATTTGGTATCGTTTGATATTGATCTCCGCGAGCTTTCTTCCCTGGTCCATCACACTATACTCAGGTCTTTTGCTAATGTCCAGCCGAATGGACGGATCCAGCGTCTGTATGTAATAAGCCTTGGACAATTCTTCAAATGACTGGGATAATTGAATCGAATCCTTCAGCGGATAAGACATTTGATACTTGAGCACATTCTTGGTAATCTCATACAGCCGCACCAGTTTTTCGCGTTCCACATCGAGATTCTGCCTTGATAGCTCCAACCTTTCCACATCGAGATTTTCTGTGAGTCCGGCTTTGTATATGGCTGTGACCTCCCGTGTGAGCTTGCTGAGGTTTTCGATATTTTTGTCAATCATCTGAAGGCTGGCTGCCACCGCACTGGCTGCCAGATAGGATTTGGTCACCTGATAGCGCACATCGGCCGCAGACTGATTGATTTGTTTTTCGATCAGCTCTTTATACATCTTCTGGGCTTTGAGCCCTACAAAAAAACTTCCATCAAACAATAGTGTGGAGAAATCCAGTTTGGCGGTTAGATTATTTTTTGTTCCAAATTGTGCCGGAATCCCTTTGCCGTAATCTATATCGCGGCGTTGTAGTAAATTCTCCTTGAACAGAACTTCGTACACCGACGGGGATATAAAATCAGGCAGGATGCTTGTGGGAATATCCACAAAATGAGTGTATCCCACGCCGCCCGTTAATTTGGGCATACCGATGGAGCGGTATTCGGTCATGAGGTCATTGGCATCCTGTATATCCAGCCTTTGAAGGTCGAGTGATTTGCTGTTGGTTTCGGCATACCGGACAGCTTCCGCAAGGCTAAAACTCTTTTGAGCAGACACAGCCGCACCAATCAGAAATAGTCCGAAGCCAAGGAAGAATACATTTTTCATGGAAAATAAGATATCGTCTTAAAGATCAGGTCGAAACATAAACTTAAATGAGGTTAAAAAGTTTTTAAACGAATAATGAATCATCAACTTTGTGGCATGAAAGCAATTCGCGTGGTAGTTCCGGCTTTTCTCCTCTGCTGGTCCTGCGCCAGTGAAGCGCCAAAACAGGCCGCTGACGCAAAAAGACTTTTTTACCAGAACTGCGTTTTTTGTCATGGGATCAAGGGTGACCTGATGACCAATGGAGCACATAATCTGAGGCTTTCCCAAATGTCAAAGGAGGAACGGATCCTCGTCATTACCCGGGGCAGAAATGCCATGACGGGATTTGAAGGCAAACTGAGTAAAGACGATATCGAAAAAATTGCAGAATACACGATTTCCCTCGCACAATCTACCAGTGAATAAGGCTTCTCATATCCTCATTACCGGAGCCTCCGGATTCGTCGGCCGACACCTTATCCGGGCACTGAAGGAACATGGATTGAGTAATCTGACCGGACTCTACCATAGCGCATGTCCGGAAATCATGGATATCCGATGGCATAAAGTAGATCTAAGAGATCCTGATTCATTGGAAGAAGTTATTCTGAATGTGGATACGGTTATACATCTTGCAGCTTTGGTGAGCTATGATCGTAAGGATACCACTGCGTTGCGAAAAGTCAATTATTACGGCACCAGGGATCTTGTGAATATCTGCCTTCAACAGGGTGTACGGAGACTCATTTACCTGAGCAGCGCTTCGACGTTAACAAGAAGTGCCAATCCTTTGCTGGTAGGCAATCTATTACCGGGAAGACCCATCTTTCACAGCCATTATGCCAGGTCCAAATATCTCGGCGAACTGGAAGTCATCCGGGGATCTGCAGAAGGATTGTGGACCTGTATTCTTAACCCGACGCTGATATTGGGGGCGGATAACTGGATGCATGGCTCAAACCGTGTCATTCGGGAAATAGCCGCCGGAATGCCATATTATCCGACTGGAAACCTGGCTGTGACATCGCTGGATACCGTCATTGCAGCGTTGATTCGGGCGATTCTTGAAGATATCGATTGCGGACCGCAACTGATCTATGATAGTACCATGAGTTATCGTCAATTGTTCGAGATGACCTGCCGGCAGGCCGGGATCGGGATGCCGCATAGATCGCTGACACCCTTATTAACCCTGGCACATCATACCATACAGACACTCAAAACGGCGATTTCCGGAAAGCGTCCATTTGTAACTCCCGAGGCAGCGAAAATTGCCTCTCTGCCGTTTACCTATGTACGATCTGAACAAGATCTTTTTAATCCTGCCCCGAACCTTGATCCGGAACTTCTCATCAGGGAGGTTTTGAATTACAATAATTAAATTAATTATATATATATAAATAATTAATTTTTAGTCATTTGAAATATTTTTTTGAGTAAAGGAAACAAATTATTAACTTTGTACTTTCACATTTATTTGTAAATAAAAACCATTCTTCATGACAAAAAATCTACTCTTCATGGCATTGGTGCTGGTTACATTCCAGATCAACGCCCAGCACTTTGGCAAGCACATCATGCAACGTCCGTTGCAGAAAAATGTGATGCTGTCGGCACCGCTTAACCCAGGCGACCAGGGAGCTCAGGTTCTGGCAAAAGATTACGATAACAGCATTTATAGTCTAGCTTATGGATCCTCTGCTACGGAACGTTATGTAATCAATCCGAATTTCAGCGCCAAACTGGCTACTGAGGTTCAGGGACCCGGCGATGTGGAATTTTTATCCGGCGCCTACATGAAAAATATCGGCAACCTTACCCTCACTGGGGTAAAGGTCAATACCGTCATCAACTATTATCCGCTGACCGGCGGAGCCGCAACCAAGATTTTTGACAAGACCTCAACGGATAAGGCAGATCTCGAAAAAGACAGCATCGTCGGATTAACCGTTGAGCCATTCGATTTTAATGATGGCAAAGGTGCCGGCAGATATGCATTTACCTACACGGTAGGCCAGGATTCTGCAGATCAGGCCAAAGGTGACAACACCTATACCAGCAACATGTATATGCTGAGCAAAATTATGTCCAAAGGCCGGATCAATCCTTCCAACAAAGGACTGCAGATTACGCAATATTGGGGAGGTGGTACCGCCTACCGTGAGACACTGATGCCATTCAGTACCAAACACGCCAAAGGACTCACCATTGACTCTTTGTTTGCAGGTATTGCCTCCAACGAAGGTGTAGCCGAGATGTATGTTGAAGGCCGCATCTACAAGTGGGAAGACGTCAACAATGACCAGGATGTAACGACCGATGAAATCTCATTGGTTGCCCTCGGTGCCTACGAAGTACCCGCAGGTACTGCCGGTAATTTCATCAATGTGAGAATTGGTTTGGAAAACATCGTTGGCAGCTCACCGAAATTTGAGATTGAAGACAATGTTCTGTATTTCGCTTCATTGATGTATCCGGGAGGAGCGAAGTCAATTTTCAATGCTTATGACATGGTGCCCAGCGCAAGAATGCTCGTAACGGTCAAAGACGCTGCAGGCAATCTTGAGTTCGAAGATTATCCTTATCTGAGTTCCAGAACACAGGATGCCGCAACAGGCAATCCGGATTTCTCCAGCGTTAGCTTGTTTTATGTTGACCTGAACAGTGATGGCTCTGCACAGGACGAAGAAGTATTTTACTTCCCTGCAGCCATGGCGCTCGAATTCGGTGGCGCGGTTGCAACGAAGGATGTCACCAACAAAAATGATATCCGGATTAGTATCAACCCTTCTCCTGCACGCGAACAAGCAACCATCAAAGTTGCGCTTGACCACATCACATCAGCCAACCTGGAAGTATATAATGCTACAGGTAAGTTAATGAGTTCTGAAAAAATTTCAGATGCACAATCAGAATTTACAAAAGTGTACCCTGTTCAAAACTGGAGTGCCGGTACCTATATCGTGAAAGTAAGTACGGATAAAGGTTTCATGAAAAAAACGTTTGCTGTAATAAAATAAATTGCTGCAGCAGCTGTACGTCCCAAAAGTGCGGCTGCTGTTTGTTTTTAACTGAAATAATTTGCTTAATAAAATAATTATCAAAACATGAAGAAAATTTTACTATTCATCATTTTAGCGACTTGCGGCTCTGTGTTTGCACAAAAAGTGGCCGTGATCGTCAATAGCCCGGCTTCGATCGGAGGTGAGAAAATCTACGGCGGCGCAGCCTTCGGAGCAGACCTCACCAGCGGTCAGTGGACCGGAGATTGTGTGCTTGCAGATCCAAACATCGGATGTACTGCACTCACGAATAAATCCGCCATTGCCGGAAAATTCTGTGTCATAGACCGTCTGACCTGCAGTTTCGACGTTAAATGTCTGAATGCACAGGATGCAGGCGCCATCGCCTGTGTGATACTGAATCACAACCTGTCCAATGCTGGAGGCCCTCCATTCCGTATGGCCAATGGCAATGTTGGAGCACAGGTAACCATTCCATGTGTCATGCTCGGCTACGAAGACGGACTTGCGCTCAAAGCAGCGATGAAAGCCGGCACGGTCAACATGACAATTGGTGCATTTGACAAAGAAAAAGTTGACCTGGCGATAACTCGTACCGTTTGTGACGGAAGCTTCTCTCAACCCAGAGTTATTCACCCGACATACGGTGCTGTTCCTGCCAATCAGGTGAGGGCAGCTGGCGACCTGTCTTTTGTCAATGGAGGTTTTGGAACCAATGTAGGTACCGAAAATCAATCTACTGCCAAGATCCAATGTGTTGTAAAGAACGGTTCAACAGAAATTTACAACAAATCATCTGCTTCGTTTCAGCTGGATGTGGACAGCACTTCCGGCGATCTGATCGATGAAATGGATTATAACGGACTCGCGATGGGAAAATATGATTTCACTTATCATGTTGGTACCGACGTTGCGGAGAAATTTGGAGTAGACAATGATTACACCAGCTACTTCAATGTCAATAGCACAGTGCTTTCCAAATGCCGCTTCAATTTTGATTCACGCGAACCTGTGAGATCCGGTGCTTACCTCTTTGGTGGTGAAACTGCATACCGCGAACTGATGATCCCTTTCCGTCTCAAATATGGCGTGGGACTTCAGATTGATTCAGTGTATGGATACCTGAGCACCAATACAGGCACACTTGCCAACCTTTATATGGAAGGCAGAATTTATCGCTGGGATGATGCCAACGCAGATGAAGTGATTCAAAGTGAAGAGATGACCCTTGTAGCCTTGGGTACAACGACATTCCCTGCGTCAGATACACGTACTGCCGCACCGATGAGTATGAGCCTGGAGAACCTGGACGGATCCGAGGCAGTATATCAGGTTAAGAAGGACAATGATCTGTATTTTGCCGCTATTCAGTACCCTGGGGGAGCACATAACATTTTCTTTGGGTATGATAATGACTATGATGCCAGCGTACTGGTCAATATAAAAGATGCCAACCAGGCACTCGCAACTGAAGATCTTCCTTATTTAACTACCACTACGCAGGCAGTAAACGGCGGTCCGGATATGGATGCTGCAGGATTATTTTATTTTGATTGCAATGGAGATAGAATTAATGAGGGTGAGACTGTGTACTCTCCGGCATCGATCGGTGTCAATATCTCCAAAGGTCTCGTCGGCACGAAGGATATAACTGACCAATCCGGCAACAGTATTGATCTTACGCCTAACCCGGCAAGAGATGTTCTGAAAGCAGCCATTAAGCTCAATAACAAATCTCAAATCAACTATCAGATCTTTGATGTCAATGGAAGACTGGTCTACACCGCCAGTGAAAGAAATACATCAGATCAGTTTAATGCTGAGTTCAATGTCAACAACCTGTCCAACGGACAGTATATCCTTCAAGTTAATACACCAAAAGGATTTTTGAAGAAATCATTCCAGGTTAACAGATAAAAATTATAACCTTTATAAAAAGCCATCCATGAATCATGGATGGCTTTTTTATTTTTGACAGGTGGCAACACAGATCAGATACTTTGGCATAAGACATCATGGTGCAGGATCCGCCAGACGCCTCACGAATGCCTTGGGTGAATTTAAACCGGATTTAATTGCGATGGAAATTCCTGCAGAATCCGTTCCACTGATTCATCAGCTTCAGTCAGTGGCACATCAGTGCCCGGTTGCCTTCGTATACTATAATCCTGATAATATCCGCGAGACAACGTATTATCCTCTGGCGGAATATTCACCCGAGTATCAGGCCATAGTCTATGCTGGTGAGCATCAAATCGTAATACATCCATTGGATATCCCGGCGGGCCTCAAAACCTGGCACAGGTCGCTTGAAAAATCGGAAACCGGTGGATTGTCTGCAGATCAGCATCGCATGATCAATGACCCCATCGCTTACCTGGCCCGTAGAAGTGGCTATGAAGACTCTGAACGCTGGTGGGAAAGCTATTTTGAATCCTGGCACGATGCGCTGGATCTTTTTGACGTGATCGCAGATCTGATGCTGCAATTGCGATTGCAATCTGCCGGCCTCGATGACCGGGTGACGATCATTCGAGAACATTACATGCGCAGGGAATTGGATTTATGTATCAAGAAGAATCCCCAACGCCTCGCAGTAATCTGCGGTGCCTGGCACGTGCCGGCCCTGATTCCAGATTCAGGTGTCCCGGTGCCGCCGATGAACATCGATCTGCTGTCCTCTAAAAAAATGAAAACCGGAATTATCCCCTGGACTAACAGGCGTCTCGCGCTGAATGCCTCCTACACAGCTGGAATCGTTGCCCCGCAGTGGAGCGAATGCATGTTTGAGAATCACAGTAATGCAGTCAACCTGTGGCTTACACGCGCTGCCCGCATGATGAGAGAATACGGATTTGATGTCAATACGGCCGAATTGATCGATACCGCGCGATTAGCTACGGAGCTGGCATTGCTAAGGGAACTTCCGACACCGGGCATCATGGAACTGCAAGATGCATGTATAACAATACTCGGCAAAGGAGACGCCTCCCGGATCAGCCTGATAATGAATGAACTCCTCATTGGTCAGCGGACAGGGTCAATTGAAATTTCTGCTTCTACTTTAAGCCTGGTAACCGAGTTCAAAAATCAATTAAAAGCATTTCGGTTGAATAAATACTGGATGGAGAACCCTCCGGAAATGCTTCAACTCGATCTCAGAAAAGAGAAACATCTTCTAATCAGTCGCTTTCTTCATCAATCGACTTTGTTGCAATTATTATGGTGTGAAGAAGAATCAGTGTCTGTTCAGGCGCTCGGTAATTTTCACGAAAACTGGCGTTTTCAATGGGAACCAGATTGTGAGATCCGACTAACCGAAGCGGCTATCGAAGGATCGGACATACAGACGGCCATACTTAAAATCAGTGAGCGATTGTGGACTGAGACAAAAGATCTTCTGGCGCTGGGCCATTGGATTAACCATGGACTCAAGGCTGACATGCCCGAACTGTGGAATCTCATTTCAACCAGGCTTCACGATCTGTCCGTGTCAGATAACAGCTTGATTGATCTCGCAGAACTCATTCGTCCGTTGGTCTCATCCATTAGTTATGGCAATATTCACCAGATGGATGTAGCACAGCTTGAAAAAATTCTTGATGACATCATCCCACACATTATACTTGAATTTCCATCCCAGTCGGCACTGATTAAGTCGGATGAAGCCCAAAAGTTACTGAGATGCATGGACCTGATCCAGTCGTTCTTTTACCATTTTTCCAAAAACGATCATCTGGATCTTTGGATCAGTACACTGAACCTTGCTTCTACACAGGTCAATATTCATCCTAAAATCAGAGGAAGAATCTGGTATCTGTGCCTGGAACAAAAATGGACATCAAGAGAACTTTTTGTTGTAGAACTCAACCACATCTTTTCGAAGTCAGCCAGGATTAATGATACCGCCGAGTGGATCGAGGGATTTTTACACCAGTCTACCGGTTTTTATTTGTTTCAGGAAAATGCACTTCAAAATATGCAACAATGGATTTCAGCACTGGAGGAGCAGGAATTCAGGGAAGTGCTGCCGGTACTACGACGTTCCTTTGGCTCTTTGCAAATGACAGAACGGCAGAGAATCTTGCGAATGATTACAAGAAATACGGGAAAAAAGATAACACAACAGTCAGGCAGGGTTCTTCATCCAGAACGCGATGCGATCATCATGAAAATGCTTCAGCGGATCTTTACTCCTGCAGTTTGGCCTGACGCAGTAAATCCTGATGCGTAAAGACATTCTGAGCAATATTCTGAAGTCCAATGTTAAACATTGCCCTGGCCAGTTGACCGGATCGTATACCGAATGAAGGATAAAAGAATGAAACCAAAGGATACAACTTCTTGATTACTGCGTATGCGGTATTGGGTTCCTTTCTTACTGCATCCGGATAAATATAACCAGGCCTGCAACAATATACATGCGGAAAACCGATTTTTAATAATTCATTTTCTGCAATACCTTTTTGTCTTGCAAACAGTAACGAACTCTTGCCGCTACGATCCGCGCCATCTCCGCTTAGTAATACAAAATGACATTGCGGACTGGAAGCATAAAGTGCCCTGGCGAATGCAACAGGCATGTCAACGGTAATTTTTATAAATTCATCTTTTGGAACCTGACCTGTATATACCCCGATACAATAGTAACACACGTCAACCATGTCAACGCCCTTCAGAAGGTTCATCGGTTCGGAGACATTCTCCGATATTATTTGGGTAAGTTTGGGATGCTCCGGCAATTTTTTTCTTCCGATTGTTGTAACCCGACCGATCTTATTACTATTGAGACATTCTTCAAGAACCAGACTACCTATCATTCCTGAAGCACCCATAATCAGAACATGCCGCTGAGCATCCATTACATTGAGTTTGAGATTGTAAATATAGTTCATTCCATTAACTATGTCCTAACGCTGGTCGCCATCTCCGGATTCAATAAATTACTTGCTTGCCATTCAATAATTTTAAAATAATAATTCAAATATTAACGCACGACTGATTCATGAATAAATGTAGATAATAACTATTTCAGGAAGATTGCCCGGCGATTTTTTCCCTATGCAACATTTATTGGAATATGCATCATAATCTGGCAATGAACGCACAATTTATTTTGCGCATAAATCCTATCTTTACACAGTGAATAATCCAGGAAAGTTTATCGTATTTGAAGGAATTGACGGTTCAGGAAAAAGTACACAATGCAAATTGTTACACCGCAAGATGAATCAATTTTTTGGCTCCTGTCATCTCACCTGTGAACCCAGTGAACGTCCGGTTGGTAAAATGATACGCGAGATATTCAGTGGAAAGTTACCGATGGATAACCTGGTCGTTGCAGGTCTCTTTGTAGCCGACCGCCTTGATCATTTAGTCAACAAGGAAGATGGCATAATTAATTTATTGGGTCAAAATACGCATGTGATCAGCGATCGTTACTATTTGTCATCAATGGCGTATCAATCGGTATTTGCTCCGATGGAATGGATTTTGAAGGCCAATGATCAAGCACGTCAAATGCTCAAGGCAGATATTACTTTTTACCTTGACCTGGATCCCGAAAAAGGTATGGAAAGAATTAACCATAGCCGTGATTCAAAAGAAATCTACGAAGAAATGGAAAACCTCAGGTCAGTACACCACAATTATCAAAAGGCTTTGGAATGGCAGAAAAAGGAAGAAAATATTATTGTTATTTCTGCAGATCAGCCATCTGAAATTATCGAAACTTTGATCTGGTCAGAAGTTCAAAAATTATTTTTACAAGATCCTGGTTCGCAGTTGTCTGTCGACTTTTTCAATAAAGTTTAATTTCTTTCAATCCTAATTGAAGATGATGAAAGCGTATATTCCAACGCATTTATTTTTGTAATTGCAATCTATCGGATGATTTTTTTCCGGTATATTGTATAAAGAATTTAATTATCTGATTAAAGGCGACTTTTTCAATACCAGGATTATCCAGGCGCAAATACATCAGAATTGATTTTTTTCACTGATTCCAATTATTTTTCAATCCAAACAAACAATCCACACATCGGCAGTGGACAGGTTGTATTTACTTCATTTTCTTTGGTCCGCAATTCCTTTTATGCTGTGCCTATTTATTGCGAAGAAATGAAACAAGCCCTGGAAAATAATGTTCCTGATCATCCCACATGCACATATGGGATCCGTTTGGACATAGTAAGAATGTTGCGCCCTTGATCTGCTGACTCATCCAGGACATATATTCCGGATCCATCGTATCATTCGTTGCACCAATGACCAAAACCGGTATTTTCAATTGATTTAGATCACTGCTTCTGTCCCAGTTTTCAAGTTTGCCGGAAATACCGAATTCACTTGGTCCCTGCATCGTGACATATAGACTTTCGTTGAGCCCGTTGAATGAACGTTGAAGTGGTTCCGGCCATTCAGAAAGCGGAATCCTGCAGATAAACTGACTATAAAAATGAGTCATCAGCAGTTCGGTATACCTTGGGTTATGAATATCTCCCTTTGATTCCATCATTTTGATACTGTCCAGTACAATAGGATTGATCTTTTTTGCGAGCACGTCTTTTGCGTACTGGTCATATTTAGGACAAGAGGCCATCATATTACTGATGATCAATCCTTTGAGATTTTTTTGATATTTTAAGGCATATTCCATGGCAAGAATGCCTCCCCAGGAATGTCCGAGTAAGTAAAAGTCTGAAGGGCCCAGTTGCAACGCTTTTCTTACTGTCTCTACTTCCTCAACATATCGCGCCAGATCCCACATCGAAGTGTCCATTGGATGATCTGAAAATCCTGTTCCGAGCTGATCATAGTAAATAAACTCAATTCCTTCCGCTGGCAGATAATTCTCAAAGCATTCAAAATATTCGTGACTACAGCCGGGACCTCCACTCAGAAGCAATATTCTTGTATGAATGCTGTTACCAAATGTTTTGGTCCAAAGCTTGTACTGTCTGCCTTTTTCTTCAATTTGAATGACCCGGACATTGCCATTGCGCACGCCGGGCCATTTAGGCTTAAAATAATCTCCGCCTTTATTGATCGGCGAATGATTAAGATCACAGGAAGTCAGACAAATTGCGAGAATAAGAAACAGCCCTTTGTAATTCATTTAATTTATTTGTTCAACAAATTACGACACGCTGCTTAATCGGTATACTATTTTTACTGATGGCTTGCATTGACTTCCATCACCGGGCTTACTTCCTTGTCCGAACAAAGCACCACCATCAGGTTGCCGACAATCCGGGATTTTTCCTGATCACTGAGTGTTGCGATGCCCTTTTCCTGAATTTGCTTCATTGCGCCTTCGACCATTCCGATAGCACCTTCAACGATCTTGTACCGCGCAGAGACGATTGCCTCGGCCTGTTGACGTTTGAGCATCGCCGCAGCGATTTCCGGTGCATAGGCGAGGTATCCAATGCGCGCTTCCATCACTTCGATGCCCGCAATGTTCAGTCGGTCTTGTAACTCAGATTCGAGCGATTCATTGACCAAAGTACTTGAGGACCGCAGTGTGACTTCATCCGCATCATCTACGTGATCATATGAAAAGTGATTTGCCAGTTTTCGTACTGCGGCATCCGTCTGGATTTTTACAAAATCATACAACTGATCCACTTCAAAACAAGCGCTGTATGTATCTCGAACACGCCAAACCAGAATAACACTGATTTGTATCGGATTACCCCTTTTGTCATTGACCTTCAGGCGGTCACTGTCAAAATTATTGGCACGAAGGGAGATTCCTTTCTTGACATAAAACGGGTTTGCCCAGAAAAAGCCGTCGGATCTGATGGTTCCCGCATATTTTCCGAAAAGCACCAGTACTTTCGAAAAATTAGGGTTGACAATAATAAATCCTGCAAGGGTCATGGCTGTTAGAAGACCACCGCCGATCCACCAAAGCGGTGTCTTCAACATGATCATGGTTGCTGGAATGATCAGAACCAATGGCAGCATGAGCCATCCTGAAATCGGAGTAAATATTTTTTCTTTCATGTTTAAAGGTTTACAACGCTAACAGCGTAAGCCTTAAACAAAGTTCAACGAACACGTTATTGTTCGATGAAATCGAATAAATATCCGACGATTGAAGTCGCAGGAAGGAAATTACTTCTTTTTTTCCTTGCTATTGAGCTCAATCTTTTCCGGTTCTTCATATTTTTTGCCCGCCAGACGCATTAATTCGGTCTCGGCGGCAAGATTCACCATACTGTACCAGAAACCTTTATTCTTAATGGTCATAAAGGTATTGAGCGCTTTATCCTTATTGTTATTTAAAAGATTTTTGACACCGACGGCATACATACGAATCATCCAGGGTTCTGCTTCAGCGAGCGATTTAGGTTCAAATGAGGCATCCACAAGATCTGCTTCGCTGATGGTGCCCTTATAGTATTTGAGCGATTCAATATAGGGTTTGGAGACCGGGAGGATCTGCATATTCTCACTCAGGTTTTTCAGAATGGCCTTGGCATCCTCGGTTCTACCGGATCTGGAATAGCATGCATACTGCCAATAATAGGTACGCGCCCAAAGATCACTGTTGGTTGAGAAATCTCCACATACCTCAAAGAATTTATCCGCGCTGCTCAGATCATTATTGCAGAAAAATGACATTGCCATTAGAAAATAATTTTTGTAGGCCAGGGTGACTCCGGCAATTGAATCATCACCAGTTGGAGGTAAAAGCCCTTTATTGGCACCTTTCTCCATTTTTTGACCCGCTTTCCAAAAATTGTCAACGCAGTCACCAAGCTGGCGGCTGAGTAGAAGGTTTTCGCCGCGACTGGTATAGAAGTCGGCTATATCTGGAAAAGTCTGTACCCCGCGATTGAGAAGGTCTATTGCATTTTCTACACGTCCGGTCATACTGTATGCCTTGGCATAGCGCAGCAGCGTCTTGGGATCCTCGGTTTTTCCAAGGTACGCAGACCGTGCAATTTCAACATCCTTTTCTCTCGCAGCCCACACACTGTCAGCCTCCTTCCATCGGGTAAGTTTGTCGCCATTAAGGTCTACTGCAAAAACATCCGGTGTTTCGGTGAGCGCCCGCTCTTCAGGTGTAGTAATGACTGTCTTCGGTTCATTCTTGCATCCTGTAGTGATCACAATTAACAAAAGATATATCGCAATACCTGAAAGAAATTTCATTGTAGTGAATTTGAAAACAAAGTTCTTAATTTTTACAATGATCCTTGTACAGGAACCAAAATTAACAAATGTTTAAAAAGCTAAAAACCCTAGTAGCTAACTGATTTTGACCGCTTGACGTGCGAGCAGACGCCAATGTCCACGATGCCTGATCCATACCTGCATCACGTGTAATTGAAGCATCAGCTCCTTATCGTTGAGCGCAACGTTCAGATGCGACTGATACCGCACAATCATTGTCCTCCCATTTCCTGTAACCTGAAGACTGTCTCGGTCTATATGATGATAAATCAATTTACCGGATGCATTGTTACTTAAGAGTTCCTGCTTGCTTTCTATCCATAAATTAGAATGTCCGTAACTAAGTCTTGAATCAAGCAGTGTATTCAGTTCATCATGGTCTCTGGACATGAGCGCATGATGCAGCCTGTCCACCAGCTGGCCCGCATTTTTTTGGTTGATTTGTGCAGAAGCGACCTGAATACCAAACAACAAAATAAAAAAATACTGTATTTTCATTTTCTAAGAATTTTTCTAAAGTGTATGACCGATTGAAATGAGAAAGGTCTTTCGACCGATGAACGAATAGTATTGGGAATATCGTTGATCCGGTTGCTATTGGGATTCATACGATAAGGAATCAAATCAAAAAATACTTCAAAATCAAATCGCTCCTCCAGTTTTTTATTTTTAAACATTGCCAATATATCATCCAGCAATTCGTCACTCCAGAAATGCCGGAATGGCCGCAGCAAAAAAAGAAATGCTTCAAGATCGGTATTACTCCCACCCAATTGCAATGCATATCTTGCGACTTCATTAAATGCCGGGTAATCCAGTGTTTGAGATAATTTTTCTACGGGCATATTTTCCGTAAAAAGATTATTGCGGATCAGGTATCGCAAAATCAGTTTGGACGAATAAACATCACGATGCAATGCGATGGAATCCGTTATGATATCCAGATATTCCTTGTCAATCAAGTCTTTGAGTATAAGATCCGACTGAGAAGATGAAAGTAACCAGTACGGAGGAATGATCCGTAGGATTTTTTTGATATCTGCTTTGCCGTGGATGGTCTTCAAGATAGGATGTTGTAACAGCGATGACAAATCTCCTCCCTTACAGAGGTCTGCCACCTCTCCTGCCAAGGACTCCCGCAGTTCGTTTGATGCAAGAAGTAATCTCATCATCAATGATTCCAAAGTCCTTCCGTTGTTATATTTTTTCCGAAGGTCCTCCAGCGCTTGT
Organism: Saprospiraceae bacterium; assembly: GCA_046329325.1. Taxonomy (GTDB): domain Bacteria; phylum Bacteroidota; class Bacteroidia; order Chitinophagales; family Saprospiraceae; genus Vicinibacter. The sequence continues at coordinate 1,898,315 of JAXLUU010000001.1, read as the reverse complement.
GTTGGCTCGAGTTCGTGCTGTGCACGCCATTCCGGAAGTACCTGAAGTATAATTTTTTCGCTGATCGTTGCATCAAGGATCAGCTCCCACAACTTGTCAGGCTGAAGTGTCAGAAGTTGTCTGACCGAAAGAACCATACGTTTGGCATCACTTTTTACAGATCTCATGTATTCTGGTTCAGCTAAAAGGTATTGCCAATCCGGATTGACAGACATAATCCATCGTCCGCAGGGGCCAACACAGGAAAGGATAGAGACAGCGATCTGCGGATATTTCTCCGCATAACGAATCATGGCAGTGAGCAGGTTAACCGGAAAAAAGTAATTTTTTTTGAATGCCAGGCTGCTGTATTCATAAATCAGCGAATGCATTTCATATTCCATCGCTTTTCTCAGAAATTGGTCCCATTCCATGCGAATTTGTCCAACCGGGGCAGTCGAGTCCGAACGCAGATAAATCGTTGAAGCTGCCTTGGACCTCATGCTAAGGGTTGCCAGGTACCGTGCCTTCGCTGGCGCTTCCAATCCGCGTGATCCGTCTTGCCAGGCGCCGAGAAAATCAAAATACTCTTCCGGATTTTTAATCATCATTAACAAAATTGAGAGGCCGTTAATAGGCCTTGTGCTTGGTCATCGGGAGCCCGGGGACTATCTTTGCGCCGATTTATAAAACTAATTAATAATATGGCAAATATCGGTCGTGTCAGCCAAATCATTGGTCCGGTTGTAGACGTTTCTTTTTCAGGTTCAGGAGCTAGTCTTCCTGAAATTTTTAACGCACTTTGCATCAAACGCCCCGGCAAAGAGGATCTTATTCTTGAGGTTCAGCAACATCTCGGTGAGGATAGCGTCAGGGCAATAGCCATGGACTCAACAGACGGATTGACCAGAGGAGCTGAAGTTATCGACCTTCATGAAACGATTGCCATGCCGGTCGGCGAGGAAATCAATGGACGCCTCTTTAATGTTGTTGGCGAGGCAATTGACGGACTTGGCCCTGTATCCAAAGCCAGAACTTATTCGATTCACCGCAAACCACCGACCTACGAGGAGCTGTCTACGGAGACAGAGGTTCTCTTTACGGGTATTAAGGTTATTGACCTGATCGAACCCTATGCCAAGGGTGGCAAGATTGGTCTCTTCGGAGGAGCCGGCGTTGGTAAGACCGTATTGATCCAGGAGCTTATCAATAATATCGCCAAAGGTTACGGTGGATTATCAGTATTTGCCGGCGTTGGAGAACGGACCCGTGAAGGTAATGACCTTCTTCGCGAGATGATTGAAGCAGGAATTATTCGTTACGGTGAAGATTTCAAGCATTCCATGGAAAAAGGAGGCTGGGACCTGAATACCGTTGATATGAAAGGACTTAGGGATTCCAAAGCAACGTTTATTTTTGGTCAGATGAATGAGCCGCCAGGTGCCCGTGCACGGGTGGCACTGTCAGGTCTGACGGTTGCTGAATATTTCCGGGATGGAGACCTCAGCGATCCTGCAGGCGGAAAAGATATTCTTTTCTTTATAGACAATATATTCAGGTTTACCCAGGCGGGTTCCGAAGTATCGGCCCTATTGGGAAGGATGCCTTCCGCAGTGGGTTATCAGCCCACACTGGCCACCGAGATGGGACTCATGCAGGAACGTATTACCTCAACCAAAAGAGGTTCCATTACCTCTGTTCAGGCTGTGTACGTTCCGGCAGATGACTTGACAGACCCTGCGCCTGCGACTACTTTCGCTCACCTGGATGCGACTACCGTATTGAGCAGAAAAATCGCCTCCCTCGGCATTTATCCGGCAGTGGATCCTCTGGACTCTACTTCAAGGATTCTCGACCCGCATGTCATTGGTGAGTTACATTACAATACAGCCCAGCGTGTTAAAAATATTTTACAGCGATACAATGAATTGCTGGATATTATCGCCATCCTCGGTATGGAAGAATTGAGCGAGGAAGACAAGCTCGTCGTTCACAGGGCAAGACGTGTACAGCGTTTTCTTTCACAACCTTTCCACGTTGCTGAGCAGTTTACCGGTATCAAAGGGGTTTTCGTTCCGATCGAAGATACCATTCGCGGATTCAACGCCATCATTGATGGTGAAGTGGACGAATATCCTGAAGCTGCATTTAACCTTGTCGGTACGCTTGAAGATGCCATCGAAAAGGGTAAGAAACTTCTCGCTGAAACCAAGTAATTGCAATCATGAAGCTTACTATTCTTACGCCTGAGAAAAGCCTGTTTGAGGGCAATGCAACTGCAATTGTATTGCCGGGTCTGGGTGGTCAGTTTGAAATTCTCGACCGCCATGCTCCGATGATCGCAGCGTTGACAAAAGGCGTCATTAAAATTACCGATGAAAAAGGCAACAGCCAGAAGTTTGAGATCAGCAAGGGATTCTGCGAAGTGCTGAAGAATGAAGTAAGTTTGCTGGTACAAAGCTGATTTTGACTTCTTGTATGCCCTGTGCGACGCATTTTACTTCGTTTCGTAATTACTTATTAAAGCTTCAGTAGAGCGTTTACTCGTCTTCCATCGGAAAGTGTAAGATTTATTGATCTTTCAGACAGATTACAGTTCCGTTGCTTCCACAAATCCAATAATTGCCATTGCGATACTGTGCATCCAAATAGTCGACATCAGGCAATCCTTCGAGACTAATCCAATGATAACCGCTGTCCTTTGTTAGCCATACGATACCTTGTTCACCCGCAACAATACCTTCATTGATATTCTTAAAACAAATGCACCTGAAGGGTTTGGCAGAAACAAAAATCTTGGTCGCATCCCGCAGTATTAACCAGTGCTTTCCATAATCAGCAGAACGATAGATACTTCCTCCGATACCGCAGAGGAACATGACACTATCCTGAATGGTACACAGGTCCAGAAAATGTTCTCCCCTGATATCCAAAGTATCCCAGCTAATTCCACCATCCTCTGATCTGATCACAAGTCCAAATCCGGTAGCCAACCAGCGCAGGCTGTCAATACAGTGCACTACATTCATTTCCCTGTTGAGCGAAAAAATTTCCTCCATCGTTCCCGCGGACAGGGAAGCTTTATACAAATAACCCTTGCCAATCGATTCGCCTCCTGCGAGTATGATATGCGCTGAATCATACACGTCCAGGCTTTTGAATGCGATATAATCACCAAATAGATACTGCTGATGGGTCTGTGGGGTGAACGTAAAAATCCGTTTATCCAATCCGCAACTGTAAATCTTCCCGCTTCTGTCACCAGCCATAGCATATAAGCCCCTGCCCTCAAGTGTTATGTTTTGCCATTCATGTCCTGCATCATGGGAAACCAGTGCCACCGATCGTTCCCAGGTCTTGCCACCTACCGCTAAAATCTGATTATCATCAAACAGATGTATGGCTGTCAGCTCATCGCTGCTTTGGGTATTTAAGAATTTGAATGAAGCACTTTCTTCCTTCATGCAAGAAAAAATGAACAGCATCAGAAAGATCAAATTCGAACCAGGCTTCAGCAAAAATGATATTTTATTTTACTGTCAGAGGAAACGAGGCGTTGGCATTGAGAATGCATCGCTCCCCAAGTTTGACTTTCATTTTATAAGACCTGCAAAAATTAATAAACAATTCGGTCAGCTTGTCAAAATCCATATTCTTGCTGTTGGGCTTTGGGTAATAGACGATATAGTCAATCCCAGAATTGTCATTAAAGAAAATGTTCATCCAAAGTTTCAGGCCATTGAGCTCCACATTATTGGCTTTTGAGAATTCGACAAGATCTGCCAGTATCGAGGACCAGATCATGAAAGCCTTATCATTATCATTACCGCAGATCGCCACAAGTCCTTTGGCGTATCTGTCAAGAATAGCGTCATAGGCCAGTTCGTGCTCTCCAATTAAAAAACTGTTGGGCAGGGCAATCTTTGCCCCCGAGGTTTTTGTATCGGTTGACGTCTGAGCTTCAAGTACACTGCAGACAACGACCCAACAAATAATATGCAATACCCTCTTAAACATATCCAAATGACCAGACAAATTTACATAACCTCAATGATTAATTACCACTATCCTTAAAGTATACACAAAATGAACAAGCACACTGCGGCATCAATTGGTAGATAAACTGTTGTAGTCGATCCCTTTTAGATCAGATCTTCAAATTACTTACCTTTACACCCGATTAAATGCTTCAGTTATGATTCTTGATATTATCTGCGGGATCCTTGTGGCAGGAAGCTTTTACATTGGTTATACCAAGGGCATACTGAAGACCATATTCGGTGTCTTGTCCATTTTTCTTGGTTTGCTGGCTGCGCTTAAACTTTCTTTTCTAACCATCGGGATTCTGGAAAAAATTCTGACCGTTGATCCGAGGCTCAACATTATTCTGGGCTTCGTGGCCACATTTCTATTGGTGCTGGTTGGCATCAGAATGATCGGCAAGGGTCTTGAGAAAATTCTGGAGACAACACACATTAATTTTATCAACCAATTCGCCGGTGGGGCATTTTCTGCGTTGATCACCCTCGTGATCTTTAGTTCGCTGATTTGGTTTCTTAATGAGATCAAGGTGGTATCTGCAGGACTCAAACAAAGTTCACTGACATATCCTTTGTTAGAGTCAGTTCCTGAAAAATCAAAAGTCGTCTTCGCACAGATCAAACCTTTTTTCAGTGAATTCTGGGAGAAGACCCAGGAAGCGATGGACAAAGTGGACGCCCATAAATAATAGCAGACTGGCTTTTGCTTTAAGTAAGTATCGTATTTGATCATCATCAGTCCGTTTTTAGTACGTCTGTTTACCGGTAGATTTGCCACAGCCATCACCCTTTGGCCCTTTATTATCCTGCGTTCTCAGCATGATGTTCAGAACAATTCGCTTATCATTCATGAAAGAATTCATCTTCGCCAACAGGCGGAACTGCTGGTTGTATTCTTTTACTTGTGGTACCTTATTGAATACCTGATTTACCGTATACAAGGCAAAACACACTTTGAGGCATATCGAAGTATAAGCTTTGAAAAAGAAGCGTACACCAATGAGCGCAAACAAGACTATCCCGCAGTCAGAAGATATTTTGCGTTCTTGGAATATATCCGGGACTAATTACTTTCCAGAATTTACAAGATGCATGGGCATACCAACATTATCAGAATTGGATTTGTAATGCAACATGTGATGGATCTATCAGTTTTGGAGATCTGGATGTTGCGTTAATATTTCATAAAAATGTATGCTGATATGTTCTTTTAAGCGCAGAATAAATTTCTCTGCAAATACCTGACTTGTTCACTTATTCCCCATAAGCAAATGAATATCAAAGTCATGAATGCGCTTCACGCTTTACCAATGAATTAATGAATCATTTACCGATTGGGCACAGGTTCCAAGTAACACAACTTTGCAACTTGCGTTGATCTATCATTTCCTAACGTTCTACAGACCAGTCCATCATTTTGGGATTGCATTTCACGCATGACCTGGTGAGAAAAATTTATCTATTCATGATGCGAATATCAACGGCAATAAATAGGTAATTTGGAATGAAAAACACTTCTTCCCCATCCTGGTCGCATCATTCTACATCTTGTAAAATTAATAGAAATATTTCGGAATATTCTGAGGCACCGGGGACATCAAATCCTTTGATACGAATATATATCCAAAAAAAAATCCACCCGAAGGTGGATCACAAATTTTATAAGTGGAACCGATTGCCGGAACCATGTTATTTTTTATTGAGGATGCGAAGCGCATCTGAGGCAGTTGCATCATTTGGATCCAGCGTTATTGTCCTGGCAAACCAGCTTTTTGCAGTGGTATTATCATTTTGCTGCACAAAGTATACGCCCAGATAATTGTAGGCAAGGATCAGGTTTTTTTTGACATATTCTTTGGCCTTATCCACTTCTGCGACTTCAACATATTTTTCAAAATATGGCTTCGCCAGAAAATTAACATTGTCAGGATCAAGATTGACATTGCATTTGGCACGCATGATCCAGGCAGGCGCATAATTCGGTGTAGATTCGAGCACCATTGCAAAACTGCTGTCGGCGCGGCTGTAAGCTTCATTGAAGAACTGCGCCTGGGCCAGATAGTACAACTCTGAATTATTGAGTTTCTTCAAGTTGTTTTTGGCAACATAATATTTTTCCGCATTAACATAGTCCTTATTATCATAATATGCCTTGGCCAAAATTCCATAGACATCCAGTTGTCTTGAACTATCTTGCTCCACGACTTTCTTGTAGGCCCATTCCGCTGTGTCCATTTTTTTCAATTTGGCTGAAGCCTTTCCAAAATATTCGTAATCGGAGGCATACAGTTTGATTTCAGGGTTTTTTCCGGCTGTGTCAAACAGTTGCTTATTGGCATTAAATGACTCCTGCGCCCTGTTGGTTTCGGCATAAGACCAGGCCAGCCAGCGGTTGATCGTATACTGTTCCGGATTCGTCTTGATAATTTTGTTGCCTTCTTCAATGGCACGTTCATAATCTTTGGCCTGGAAGCAAAGGAATTTGACCAATCTGACTTTCGCACCAATATCATCACCTGCAAGTGCAACATATTTCTCAAGGACCGGTATCACTTTTGAAAAATTTCTGCTCTTAATATAAGACTCATAAAGTTCTTTATAAACCAGTGCATTATTGGCGTCGAGCTTTACTGCATTTTCTAGCTTCTCGATGGCAAGTTCATATTTTCCGGAAGAGTTCCAGATACGCGCCATCTTGACATAAGTCTCAGGTTCATTCTTGTTCTTCTCTACGGCAACCTCATAGGCAGTCATGGCTGCGCCGAGATCATCCGCGAGAACGTGTGCATCACCTTTATGAATCCAGTACTTAACAATTTTTGGATCAAGGTCTCTGGCCTTTGTAAAATATTCCAGTGCTTGTTGTGCCTGGGGATTTTTATTATACAGATAAGCCATTCCAACCATGTCTATGATTGCGTGGTTTTTGCCATTGCCTTTAAGCGCAGATTCGAATTGTTTTTTGGCTTCAGCGAGATTCTTTTTGTCTATCTCAAGTTTACCCAAACCAATTCTGCATTCATCACATTTGGGGTTGATGGCCAGCCCTTTATTATAGGCTGTCCTAGCAGCATCAGTATTCTCAAGCGCATAATAGACCTCGCCGATGTAATATTGATACAGAGCATTTTTACCGTCTGCATTACTCAGTTTTGTAAATGTATTGAGGGCAGTCTCATAATTTTCATTTTCGAGCTGTTTGATTCCGTCCTGTAAAGTCTGGCCATTTAGCCCCAGTACAGAAATCATGAGCGTGAGCACGAAGTACAGCAATCTGTTCATTACCGAAGGTATTTCTTGAAAGTGGGCAAAATTACGTTTTTTCATTGTTTTAGCGATTGATCGTTTAAGCATTTGACGTTGGAAAGCCCTCTGAAGTTAGTGGGACATCGTTAAATCATTATTAAGATTATTGAACCACCCTGAAATCACCCGTAGAATGAATTTCAATCCAGCGATCTGTCTGGTATAGCGGTAATAAACCGGCCTTTAAGAGGATTTTCTGTCCAATATCTCCTGTTATGAAGGAGGCGAATCCAAGTCCCAGGTCGTTTTTGCCGCTTCGGGTAATAAAAGTCAGTGTCCGGGTCAGCGGATAAAGACGGTCTTGCAAGTTATACTGGTAAGGCTGATAGAATTTGCCTTTAAGCGAGTCAGAAGGGTTTTCTAAAGACATCAAAGTCACCCGATCCAGCAATAGCCTGGCAATCGGATCATCCGAGTCACTGAGCTGGGACCAGTCTACAAGTCCAATGGCCTCCGGATGGGTGTTGACATAATCAATGATTGCCCGAAGCGAATCCTTGGCATAAAAGTTACCAGGAAGAGCCTTTACTCCAGCCAGGGACATCAGGTATCCAGGTATGCCTGATCTGGTTTTTTCAACAACCAGCGTCTTGATGCGCGTGTTCTCGCTACCCCGGATAATATCCAGAAGTTCACTGTATCCAATGGTTGAATCAGCGATGCCAGCTTTGGCTACGAGTGCGATGGCAGAGACTGCCATTGGAAATTCCCTGGGATGCAGGTTTTTCTGTTGGTCAAGAAATTTTTTCTCTATAGAATCCAGACCCCGTGAAGCAATAATCAATTCAACGGTATCTTTCAGAAACACTTCAAAAAGCTGTGATTCAGGGAGATAATCTATGGTTATAGCCGCATTCGGATAGTTTCTTTCAAAAATATCTTCTTCCTGCATAACAATACCTTTCAGCATCTCATCACAGGCAATGCGTATTATTCCGGTTGTTGGAGTGCTTTCATTCTTTTGGTCGGTTCGATGGCAAGAGAAGAATACCAGGAAGATCATCAACGTAGTCCAGCAAATGAATCGATTTTCTAGCATCATATATCAATTAACGCACAGGATGTCACAATGTTAATTTGCCTGATTTTGGCATATGCCCGTCAGAAACCTATCTTTGCGGCTTAAAAACCAAACGTATGGAAAATTTAGTGTATATCTTGCCAGTATTCGGCGTCATAGGGCTTATTTACATGGCCTACCTGTATAGCTGGGTATCCAGGCAGGATGCCGGTGAAGACAAGATGAGAACCATTTCTGATAGTATCGCTGAGGGCGCGATGTCCTTTCTCAAAGCTGAATACAGGGTTCTTGCGATTTATGTCGTTATAGCCGGCACCTTGCTGGGGGTCCTCAGCACGCAGGTGGCCACGACCCACTGGCTCATTGTAGCGGCCTTTGTATTGGGAGCAGTATTCTCTATTACTGCAGGTTATATTGGTATGAAAATCGCAACCAAAGCCAACGTGAGGACTACGCAGGCTGCGCGTTCCAGTCTGAGCAAGGCCCTGCAGGTCTCCTTTAAAGGAGGCACTGTCATGGGGCTTGGTGTGGCAAGTCTTGCTGTACTTGGACTTTCATCCCTGTTTGCGATATTTTTTCAACACTTCATGGGCGGCGTATGGGGCACGGCCGTAATTAAGGACAATAGCCTTGAAGCTTATAAGGCCATGAGTGTCATTCTTGAGGTGCTGGCTGGATTCTCCGTAGGTGCTGAGTCTATCGCCTTATTTGCTCGTGTCGGCGGCGGTATTTATACAAAAGCTGCTGATGTTGGAGCAGACCTGGTTGGAAAAGTTGAGGCAGGCATCCCTGAAGATGATCCGCGCAACCCAGCCACGATCGCTGACAACGTCGGCGATAATGTCGGAGATGTTGCCGGAATGGGTGCTGATCTTTTTGGAAGTTATGTTGCTACAGTGCTGGCAGCTATGGTATTGGGTAATTATGTAATTCGCGATAACGGAGGAAGTATCAATGATTCTTTTCTCGGAATCGGACCCATTCTGCTGCCGGTTGTGATCGCAGGTGTAGGTATCGTATTTTCAATCCTTGGTTCATTTTTTGTTAAAGTTAGTTCAGACAACGCCAAAGAACAGCAGGTTCAATCGGCATTGAATTTAGGAAACTGGAGTTCAATCGCTATGACAGCGATTGCCTGCTACTTTCTGATCAATTGGATGCTACCAGCGCAAATGCAGATGAATTTTTTCGGGAAAGGTGCAGTGTCAGTTTCTCAAAATGAAGTATTTATCGCGGTATTGGTAGGATTGTTTGTTGGTGGCGCCATCAGCTGGATGACAGAATTGTTTACCGGTCTGGGCAAAGGTCCTGTCAATGATATTGTACAGAAATCCGGAACCGGAGCTGCAACAAATATTATCGGAGGATTAAGCAACGGAATGCTCAGCACGGCAGGTCCGGTTGTATTATTTGCCATTGCAATTTTTGTGACCTATTCTCTCGCCGGTTTTTATGGTGTGGCCATTGCAGCATCGGCCATGATGGCCACTACGGCAATGCAACTTGCCATAGATGCGTTTGGCCCGATTGCGGATAACGCAGGTGGAATTGCAGAGATGAGTGAATTACCCAAAGAAGTAAGAACCAGAACAGATATTCTAGATTCTGTTGGTAACACGACCGCGGCGATCGGCAAAGGATTTGCAATAGCATCCGCTGCCCTGACGGCTCTTGGATTATTTGCGGCATATGTAACATTTACCGGAATAAATGGAATCAATATTTTCAAAGCGGATGTGCTCGCTGCGTTGTTTGTCGGAGGAATGATTCCCGTAGTTTTCTCTGCTTTGGCCATGCGTTCCGTCGGAAAGGCCGCCATGGATATGGTTAATGAAGTAAGAAGACAATTTCGGGAGATTCCTGGAATCATGGATGGCAGTGGCAAACCAGATTACAGCAAATGCGTGGCGATTTCGACCAAGGCTGCACTGCGAGAAATGATGTTGCCAGGACTTATCACGATCGTTGTCCCGATCATTATTGGATTTATTATGGGACCAGAAGCACTGGGATCTTATATGGCCGGCGTTTGCGTGAGCGGTGTGCTATGGGCAATATTCCAGAATAACGCAGGTGGTGCATGGGATAATGCCAAGAAATCATTTGAGGCTGGTGTTGAAATCAACGGACAGATGTATTACAAGGGATCTGATCCTCACAAGGCTGCCGTAATCGGGGATACCGTTGGAGATCCATTTAAAGACACTTCCGGACCTTCGATGAATATTCTCATCAAGCTGACCTGTCTGGTTGGTCTGACAATTGCACCAATACTTGGGGAAAAGTTTGCTCACAGCCAAAGTTCAAATACAAGGGAAACGAAAACAGAACAATCCATTGGTATGCAAAACCATCAAACGCCTGAATCTAAGAATTAATCTAAGATATTAATTAATATTTTAAGGCAGATCTGAGGGTCTGCCTTTTTTATTAATAGCATTGAAATGTGTACATTGAATAAAATCAATTTTAAAACGATCCGCTTTATCTATGAAGTTTATACATCGATCCAATTCATTTTCTACTTCTGATGAAATAAATACTGAAATAAAAGCAATACCTGAAATGTACAACAATGCTCATTACATTAGTTTTTACTTTTTAAAAACCAATTCAGTAGATTAAATATTAAGACTTCCATTTGATTGTTTTAGTCTAGCACAGAATGCTCGCACAAAAGAGCGCAACTGAGAAGATTATCCGTCAATTTTGAATAATTATGAAGTCAAATGCTTTATAGAATAGTTGTTGCTATCTTTGGGCTATGACAAAAGACAGCAACGCCAGAGTGCTTGAGGGCAAAGCCGTCCCGAGAGGCAAATTTCCTCACATCCGTCGAGCCGGTGATTTATTATTTGTCAGCGGCACGAGCAGCCGCCGTCCGGACAACAGTATCGAGGGTGCATCGGCAGATGTAATGGGTACGGTAAGTCTTGATATCAAAGTGCAGACCAAAGCAGTTATTGAGAATATCAGGGACATCTTACAGAGTGAAGGTGCAGAACTTTCGGACATTGTTGAGATCAGTACATTCCTGGTGAACATGAATGATTTTGGTGGTTATAACGAAGTGTACAATTCCTATTTCGATTATACCGGTCCAGCAAGGACAACCGTTGCCGTTCACCAACTGCCACATCCACATTTACTCATCGAAATCAAGGCAGTTGCCTACAAACCAGTATGAGCAATCAAAAGAAATATACTTCGATACATTATGCAAGCTACCTTGAACTGGACAAAATCCTCAATGCGCAGCATCCAAGATCCGCGGAGCTAGGTAAAGAGGCCCATGAAGAGACGTTGTTTATCATCATTCATCAAGTCTATGAATTATGGTTCAAACAGATGATGCATGAACTGGACTCTGTAATGGAAATGTTTCGTTCTCTGAATGTGGATGAGAAAAATATTGATGAAGCTGTTTTAAGGCTAGAGCGCATCAATGAGATCCTTCGTCTACTCACTCAACAGATCAAGGTACTTGAAACCATGACGCCTATTGATTTTCTTGAATTTCGCGCATATCTTTTTCCGGCGTCAGGTTTTCAGAGTTTTCAGTTTCGATGCTTTGAAGTCAAGCTTGGACTTAAGATCGAAAAACGAATTGCCTATACCCCTTACAAATACTATCACGAGTTTACGCCGGTGGAACAGGAGACTATCGTTGCATTGGAATCGAAAGAGGGACTTTTTGATCTCATTCAATCCTGGCTCGAACGAACTCCATTTATTGACATGAAGGATTTTGATTTTAAAACAAAATACCTCAGTGCAGTTGAACGAATGCTCCAACGTGAGGCTGATGCAATACAATCTTCAGAATATCTCAATCCGCACGAAAAGGAAATGCGTCTTAAAATGAATGGTGACGTCGGGACATTTTTTGTGAATATTTTTAATGAAGAATATCACAATCAGTTGATCGCCGAAGGAAGGATACGTTTGTCTTATCGCGCTACAATCGCCGCTTTGATGATCCAGTTATATAGTACCGAACCTCTGTTGCAATTGCCTTCAAGATTAATTCATACATTAATTGAAATGGATGAATTACTTACCAACTGGCGATACCGGCACGCACAGATGGTCATGCGCATGCTGGGCCGAAAATCAGGTACTGGTGGTTCCTCTGGATATGATTACCTCATGGAGACCGTCAAGAAACATCAGGTCTTTATAGATTTTCACAACATCAGCACCTTAATGATTCCAAGGTCCGATATACCTGAATTACCAGATGAGCTTAAGCGGACCCTCGGATTTTCATTCACTCAACGTTAAAGCTGATCGTGAAAAAAATTGACATTCACACGCATATCCTTCCAGAAAATCTTCCACGCTGGGCAGAAAAATACGGCTATGATGGTTTTGTTCACCTCGATCATCATCAGTCTTGTCGCGCCCGAATGATGATTGGAGATAAGTTTTTCAGAGAAATTGAAAGCAACTGTTGGGATCCTTCCGTACGTCTCCGTGATTGTGATCAGAGCGGAATTCTGATTCAGGTCCTGAGCACCATACCTGTTTTATTTTCTTACTGGGCGCAGCCAGTCGATGCCTATGATGTCAGCCGCTTTCTGAATGACCACATGGCAGAAGTAGTTCGAATGCATCCAAGTCGGTTTATCGGACTGGGCACATTGCCGATGCAGGACCCGCAGCTGGCCATCCGCGAAATGGATCGATGTATGAATGAACTTGGGCTGGCAGGTATTGAGATTGGTTCACACATCAATGACTGGAACCTGAATGATCCGGCGCTCGATGAATTTTATCAAGCTGCGGAAGAACTCGAGGCTTGCCTATTTGTGCATCCATGGGACATGGTAGGAAAAGATAAAATGCCACGATACTGGCTTCCCTGGCTGGTAGGCATGCCCGCAGAAACCTCACTGGCGATATGCAGTATGATTTTTGGTGGAGTTTTTGAGAAGTATCCGCGGTTAAGGGTCGCTTTTGCGCACGGTGGCGGATCATTTCCAGGAACTTATGGCAGAATAAAACATGGCTTTGAAGTCAGACCGGATCTGGTTGCGATTGATAATCCTTTACATCCCGACCACTACTTAGGGAAATTTTGGGTTGACAGCCTGGTACATGATCCGGATATGCTTCATAAATTAATTAGCTTATTCGGTCATGAAAAAATCTGCCTTGGTTCTGATTATCCATTTCCCCTGGGTGAACTTCATCCTGGAAATCTTATTCAATCCATGAACTTGACTGGCGATACACAATCGTGGTTGAACTACAGATCTGCAGAAACCTGGTTGGGAATGTCCAGCGAATGAAAGTTGGGTACTAAAGGTGATTTAATTTCAGTAATTTCCTAAATCACTTCAAGCAACTCACAAAATAAGAAGTATATTTTAATTTGGGTATTGCCGAGCTTATGAAGCATAAAAAATTATTTTGCCAGAAGCATTTATTTCAATTTTGTAATAAGCGCAATGAGGTCAATATCTTCACAGGATGCATCATGATCATATTGGTATTATTCAGCGGCCACATTTGTTTAGCTCAGGAATTCGCATCGCAAGATACCAAATGGGTTTTTGATTACAATGGAGCATGGTCCATTGGGATTACAGAAATTGAATTTAAAGAAGACACTATAATTGATGGTCTTAAAACCCGTAAATTCAGCAAAAAAGCATCCAGAATCACACTTGATAACCGCAAGCTGAGTTTTGACCTGGATCCTGTTTACTTCCGCTCAGATTCCGGTATTGTTGAATATTCTGAAGACGGCCAAAACTTTGATACCTTGTTCAATTTTAATGCTGTAAAGGGGCGCTCATGGAAAATAAATCGACATCATGGTACCATGCGCACAGATTCGATGGCAATGATCATTGTGGACACTTTCACAACCAGCTTTGCCGGAAAGGAACTTTTTTCGCAGGCCGTGCAATATGGCAACCTTGGTTTTTCTCAAGCAATAGACACTATTTATAATTTTATTGGCGCCAGGTGGTTTTATCTTCTTCCATTTGATATTCTTGATGTAATGCGTGATGGTGGGGAAGGCGGAATAATCAGATGTTTTAAAAACGATAAGTTGGGACTTATTGCATTTGACAATATGGGATACGGGAGCGAGTACAAATATTCCTGCAAAGACCTTAACATGACCAATTCTATTGATCAACTTGGGGGTGAGATAACAATTTTACCTAATCCTGTAAATGACTATGTGGAAATTTATGCCAATGAAAAATGTTGTTTTCAAATAATTTCTTCGCTTGGTGACGTAATTTATAATGGAAATCTTAATAAGGGTAAGAATTATTTTGAAAATATTAGTCTCCTTCCTGGTGTTTATTTCATAGCAGCACAAGGCATTTATCCAAAAAAATTGATTAAAATTTAATCTTCAAAATTCAGTCAATATTCAATCAACGTCATCAATTTTTATTCAGCGAATGAATCAATACATGACTGATTTACCGGACGGCTGAAGACTGGCTTTGAATTTCAGCCGACCGGTAAATTGGTTAAGAATACCCCTACTGCTTTATCAATTTCTTGATATCTTGATAGCCGTTGATGTCTTTGATCAGAATGAAGTACATCCCTTCTGCCAAGTCGGACAGATCAATTGTAACCTCATTTGATCCGGAAAAATACATACGACGCATCTGCAACCCATTGATATCATTGACCTCAATTGCAAATTCATTCAATTCATCCGTCTTGACGATAACGTACTGGTCAACTGGGTTGGGATAAATATTCCATCTATCTTTTTTAGTGACTCCTCCTGTAGAGGTGACGCACACCCAACGGTTGACGAATCCCTCACCCGCTGCATAAAGATCGCAGGATTTGGTGCCGCAGGAGTCATACGTCTCCAACGCCCAGGTAACCACATCTGGATGACTTACACTGACCCAGATATTATTCACTGAACGCGCTACGCCTTTGGCTGCTGTTGAGCCGATTGATTGATATTCTCCACCGGCAAAAAGTTCTCCGTTAAAATAAATAAAATCATTGACACTATTGAATGAATCAATCAAATCACCTTCTGGCATGGCCAGCCAGTTGTTACCGTTCCAGCGCGCGATATGTTGTGTTGATGGCACACCGGCTGCGTTTTTAAAATGCCCCCCGATGATCATTTCCCCATTCCTGATAATTGATTGTTCAATGCCATGATATAAAATGTTATTTACCAGGTTGATACCACCACCGCTTAATGAACTCCAGGCGGTTCCATTCCAACGCGCAATGCACTGATAGGGATTACCAAAAAATGCACCACCTGCATAAAGGTCGCCATTAAATTCACGCAGCATGCTTACCGGATAAGGAATTCCATTGGCAAAAGGAGAAGTCCAGATTGTCCCGTTCCACATGGCGATATTGTTGACAACCAGATTATTGCCCGTTAACGCAAACTGCCCACCAACGATTAAACCACCAGAAGTGCTTAATAGCTCAAAAACAACAGGTGAAGGATTAATACCGGTCACACCACCGCCAACTGCAGACCAACTGGTTCCGTTCCATGCAGCAATGTTATTGACAGCAGTTGTGCCCGCCATGGTAAATTGTCCGCCAACATATAATATTCCATTGTGTACTTCCATACAACGCACGGTTCCATTGAGCCCACCTCCAGGTAGAGGAGACCAGGTGTTCCCATTCCATATTGCTATATTACTGGCATTCTGACCACCAATCAAAGTAAACTGACCACCCGCATAGAGTGCACACTGGTAATTTTTTAGATCATACACAATACCGTTGTTGGCCCCAACCGCTTGCCAGGAACGATTTCCTAAACAAGCTCCACCAGGACAAGATTGAGTACTGTCGAGTGGCTTACATTCAAATGTATTAGGAAATACGCAACTGTCAATTACACCATTGGATGTATACAAAAATTTCATTGTGATGGTATAAATTATTGCTCCGCTGACGCAGAATGTCACGGGATTATACTGCCCAGCAGGAAGAAATCCGCTGGTATGTCCCAGATTAAATGACTGCGACGCAAGGTTACCAATTGTAAAATTGGGAGAAGCATTGACATTGGTGAAAATGCCATGATCCAGTTCAAACTTGACCGCAATAAAACAATTTGATGACGGCACGTCAAAAACTGCTTGGTGACAACATAGACCCGGTTTATTCGAAGTCTGCTGAATGAATGCTTTCAGCGAATCACATTTACATGGAGACGAAGCTGGCGGACAGTTGAATTCCTTGCTTATAACACATCGCTGTTCAATCCCGTTTTGATCCTTGTAAATGTACTGCGCTGTAATGATATAAGACGTTGAACCGCTGACACAAAACGTCAGCGGGGTTGTTGTTCCGGAAGGTATAAATCCAGAGGTGTGCTGAACAGTAAGCCCGCTTGAACTAATGTTACTCAATGTAAATCCCGGAGATGCTTGCGGATTCAAAAGGACTCCGGAACTAAGACTGATGTTTAGTCGCAGAAAACACCCGGTTCCACCAATGGTATTTGTAATATTGTGGCAACACTGACCGGCACTTGTAGAGGTCTGGTTTATTAATACCTTGAGGGAATCACAAGTACACACTTTTGGGTTCGAAGGGCAATCAAACGTCTGCATTTTAATACATTTCTGCTCAATGCCGTTGACGTCTAAATAATAGTATGTTACTGTTATTACATACACTGTAGCCCCTGAAACGCAAAAACTTGCGGGGGTCTGTTGGCCTGCTGGTATATGTCCTGAGTTATGTGTCAGCGTAAAACCACTTCCGTTATTATTACTAACATTAAAACCATTGGCAGGAAGGATATTGTTGAATTGCCCTGCACTGGTTGTTACAGTTATTTTGGTAAAGCAATTAGACGGTGCTACATTACTGGAAAATTTGTAACAACAATTACCCGTGTTGACAGAAACTGATTGAATGATTGTACTTAACGAATCGCAATTGCATTTTGGCCCAGCAGACGGACAGTCAAACTCACCGAAAAAAACACATCGTTGTTCGATGCCGTTTTGATCTGTATAAATGTACTGAACAGTTATTGTATACACCGGCGCACCGTTGACACAGAACGTTGCCGGTGTGATATTTCCAATCGGCAAGTGTCCAGACTGATGGGTTATAATAAATGAAGATCCACCTCCCGCAACATTGTAACCGGCTGCAGGAATAATATTCGCAAAACTACCTGCATTGACTGTGACAGCAATTTTAGTGTAACAGTTACTGTAAGGTATAGTACCTAGAAATGAATGGCAGCAAGATCCTGCATTCACGCTATTTTGAAAGATTTGGTTGTCCAGACTGTCACAACTGCAGGGAGACGGCACTTTACATTCTCTGACAAGTGTCTTTTTGCAGTCTGTCAGTATATTTCCACTGAGATCATAGAAATTTATGTTGTAAGATATTGGGCTACTAAAATTATTCATGCAAAAATGTCCTGGATTAACTGAACCAGAAGGAAAGTTTCCTCCTGTGGGACTATAACAAATTCCACCATTCACCGGACTAACGGTCCATCCGCTGTTAGCAACAAAATTGGTAAAATTACCATTGGCTGAAGTCACACAGATTTTGGAGAAGCATGAAGATTTTTTACTGAATGCGGTAAGATTCCAGCAACATCCGACATTTCCGAAAGTCAGGAGATTGGCCTGGGTACTGTCGCAACAATCGGGTTTGGGTGTACTGTCATCCGGGCAATAAAACCGAAAACCCGTAGAACAACTATCTGTCTTATTCTGAATAACACGCAGATAGTGCACATTAATATTTACAGGATTGGTAAAACCCGTAAGACAAAAGGCCACTGGTGTAATGGCTCCAGTTGGAATAAATCCTGAAATATGACTTAATGTTATACTCTGTCCGTTTGTTGATAAAATACTAAAACCTGATGATGGCACTATATTATTGATGGAGCCACTGTTGACAGTCAGCGTCAAACGGTTGAAATATCCGGACTTATTATTATTGGTTCTTAAAAAAAAGCAACACGAGGGTGGAGAAGTGTGTTGAAGTTCCAGATAACTTTGGGTAGAATCACATCCTGGTACGGATTGGGAACAGGTATACACATACTGATATTTGCAGGAATCTTTAACGCCGTTTTTTTCATAATAGTAGTAAACAGTAATGGTGTATTTGTCTGCATTGGCAATACAAAATCCTGCAGCCGAGAAGAATCCCGTTGGCAGATGACCAGATCCGTGGGATAATTCAAGACTCTGCTGGGTCACTGAAGCAATTTTCCATCCAGCGCGTCCATTGACTGATATATTGGAAAGCGAGCCGTTATTGGTAAGTAGTTTTATTCCGGTAAAACAATCTGAAGAATTAATCTCTCCCTGAATTTCATAGCAACAGTTATTTTGAGATTGTCCGACTTTTACCACATAATTCTTATTGAATACTGAACATTCACAAGGTCGGGACTTTACACAGATCGTGTCAATACATGAACTTTTACAAATCTCTTCTTCAACATCAAGCCTGATGATATAGCATCCCGGCGTTGTAAAAACCAAATTCAGGCTGTCTTCATTTGAATTGGTATAAGTTATATTGTCCAGCGTATAAGTCCATGTTTTCCTGGTCTTTGGACCACCGTTGCCTTTATACTTTAATTTGATATTGTCACCGATGTATACGTTACGGTCAAAGTTAATACCGCAATCCAGCTGACATTTGAATTGCGTACAAACTGTATCATAACAAAATCCGTTATACAGCACGGCACAGTAACAGTCTTCCCTCGGGGGAGCAAAACACGACACTGTAGATACCAATGTGTTGGTGTTACATTCAAACCATCGATAAGAAATTACAGGCGGCGATGCACAGAGCTGGCTATACTGGGTATATACACTACCTTTAAAAGGAGGAAAGACTTTTATCCGAAAAAAAGATTGTAATCCTGGATTTTTACAATGAGCATCTTCCAGACCGAGCAAGGCAATTGTCTGGCTTACGGTGGGGCATATGCTTACAATAGTTGAATTGCCCGCACTGCGAAAGGTTTTTACGCCTGTCGTATCGCGAATCATAAAAATATAAGGTGGTGTGCCCGTAAAATCAATACGCAAACCAAGACAGTTATTCAGACAAACAGAATCCGTCCTTAGCACAAATCTGGCAGTAGGGAGTGGCCTTACAAAGACGTTGACTGCGCAGGTCTCAGGGGATGCACCAGGCTCCTGTGTAATCAGGTTGATAGAGCAGTTACCGGTATTTAAAAAGCATGCTTCATGCGGATTTTTTGCATTGGGATTCGTTATAGTGCCGCACCCGATCGTCCATATGTAAGAAGCATTGTCTGAATTGTTACCTACATATTGTACGGGAACACAGTCATTCAGGCATACCGTATCGGAGACCTGGATACAAGATCCCTGGCCAATACCAAAATTTAAGATTAATAAATTGGAGAGGAGAATGAGGAAAAGTAACCTATTTTTCATATTACTGATTTTAATTAAATCAAACAATCAGGTTGCCCTGATAGAATATGTGGTTAATCCCTAACTCAAATATAACATAATTTATTGAAACAAAAAAAAGAGCCCCCGGCATGGTGTCCGGAGGCTCCTGGTTTTGATTATTAAATGTCTCTTATTCTACTACTATCATCTTCCTGGTCGCTGTATTGTGGGCCGCATCCAGCTGATAGTACAGCACTCCGCCGGCACCCAGCTCCTCACGACTCACCTGGTATTGATTCATGCCCTTGTGGCCATTCAGTGAATACACACGAAGTACCTTGCCTGTCACATCGTACACCGTCAGCTTCACTGCTCCACTCTCCGGCAGACGGTAGCTGATTGTCGTCACCTTGTTGAATGGATTCGGTTCGTTCTGGTATAATTCAAAGATTCCCGTGGTCTGCTCGGTATTGCCATTGCGCGCCTGCATCACCACATCCATGACTTCCCCACGACTGTTGTAAGCCTGTGCGGGTGTAACATCACTGCCGATCATCATCGCATGGCTCAGTAGGCCATTGCGCAATACCCTAAACTTCAACCTGAATAATACCTCCTGACTGCCCGAACTCTCTCCTCTGTTGGAGTTCCAGCTCGTCGTCAATATTCCTCGATCCAAATACCTTTCACCAAAGTTCGTCTCATTCATCGTCAGCTTCGAACTCTCACTGCCAACATACGACAGCATGCTGTTGTCAAACTTCAGACTGAACTGGTAGCCTTCGATCTGTTCAAAGTTTATGCCCCGGAAGTTCACTGTCACCTCCTGACCTGCCTGCAAGTCCATTTCATCCACTTCCAGCTTCAGACTCTGATTCGTCCGCTCTTCGATCTTGCCCACATTCTTCGCTCTCGCATTCGTCGTCACATCCCCTAACTTGATCGCCATAAACGAACTCGTCTTCGACTCATCAACCTGGGTCTGGCTAAAATGTATATCCTCCGTCCTCGGCGCTTCAAATGGATACTCCGGATTCGCAAACTTGTACGTCATCGGCACAAAGGTCCATGACTTCACTTTGCTGAACTCACTGATCGTACCAAGTATCAGCTTCCTGATCTCCGCGATGTCCGCTGAACTGATACTCCGGCTGTTGTTCACATCCGCCGCAATCAGCTTGTATGGCGTACTCAGTGCCTCCTTACCCAATATATGCTTCTGTATCGCCACAATGTCCTGCGTACTCACCCCGTTCAACGGATCGTCATTACGCTCAGGCTCTACAATATATTGCATCCGCAGATCCAGATCTCCAAAACTATATGGGCTGCCTACCTTCTGTACGATCATCGCGCCATTCATATACAAACGCATATCCACCGGACTGGCTTCCTCATTCTTCTCCGTCATCACCTGACCGCTGATTCTTCCTTTCGCTGAGCCTACATTCGGACACAGGTTGTTGTCCTGGATGATGATGATTGTCTTGCAGTAATCCTTGTTACCCTCTTCGTCTTCAACCCACATCTCTACATTCACGATCAGTTCATCATTCACTTTCTTGTCAATGAAATCCTGGCAACAGATCCTGATGCTCGTCTTGTTCGGATCTCCGTCAAAGTAGAACTTCAACTTATCCTGAGCCGTGCAGTTGTCATAGCTGCCACGGTCCAGATCCTTCGCCCAGATATCAATGCAGCCACTCGTCGGCATCGGTACTGTAATCACTCCCGTCGCACAATATGGCGTAGGTGCCTTGCAGTCGCGGATCGTGAATAACTGGCAACATACGCCGACATTGCCACAGCCGTCCTCTACAAACCAGCAGATCTTATGTACACCGACCGGATAGGTACCACTCGCATTGAATGGATTGTGTCTGTCATCTGCATATGGATTATGGCTGTACTCTACTGTATCTCCTTTGGCATATCCTGTTCTGGTCAACGTACCAACTCTTGTATCATAGCCGCCGTGAACGCCCTTGCCATCATTATACAAGTCAACTTTATATTCCCAGCTTAACCAATCCTGTGGCGTACAATTATCTGTAGCGCTCGCTGTAAGACTGATATGACCATAACATACTTTTTCCTTGTTATTCAGTACCGCTGGCTCGCAATCCCCAACTACACATTCTACCACCGGTTTATTCTTATCTCTCACCTTGATCACCTGAAGGGCTGTCCATCTTCCGTTGCTCGCACTGATGAACGGATCATACTGGCACCAGTCGATCACCGTCCAGGTACGCAGTATCTTATAGCACGCATCAGGCTCGATGTTAAAGATCTCATCCTTGTACTCAATCGATATCAACGCACAGTTGTCATCCGCTCCGTTGACCACCTGTGGTCTGCCAAGCTGTGGATTGTCGGGACTTACGTCCGCACCACAGCCATCCAGTGTCACCGGTGTAGCCGTACATATGCCGTTCGGCCAGATCAGGTCCGTATACTTCGCATCGTTACAATGGCTGTCATCCACAATAAACGGATCACAGTCTACCACCCAGATCGTCTGGATCGCCGATACATTCAGATTATTGGGTCCTACCGTGGAGATCACACGTTGAATCTGTCCCTGACCACATTCCCGAAGGTCATTCACCGTAATCGACACATTCGGCGTGCCGCATGAATTGATCACATATCCGTCAAAGCCCCACACCAGCTCATACTTCGTATCCGGATGGGCTGTATCAAAATATACATGGTAATAATCACATGCCTGGTTCGGCGCTGGCTTTGGCACCGTGTTTGTCGCAACATACCCGGGATACCCGGTGTACACATTGCGCTGGCAATACTTCGCACAGACGATATCCTGTGTCACCACCTTCCTCCGGTTCGTCAGATCCGTCACCACCTTGCCAAACGTAGCATCGTTCGGATTGCTCAGCTTCGTCACATCAAACCAGAAGCTGCAACTCACCACGATATTCGGTGGCGCAATCACTGTAGGCACTGACTTGTTCTGTACTTCAACCTCTACCATGCAATCCGAAAATCTTCCGTTCAGCACGCTGGACGTCGACGTCATCCTGTTCGGTACCACAGGGCCCGCACCAGGATCTACATCAAACACGCGTAACACAACCATCACTCGCGTCCCAACATCCGCACAGCAGAAATAGCTGCAGTCATCAAAATAGATCTGGTTGCCTGCAAGTATCGCATTGTCATCTCCGTTGATACCATTGCATGCATTGACGTTGTTCGCATTCGATCCGTTGTTCGTGCCCAACAGCTCGCTCATGCGGATCATTTTGAACCATACATGTGGCTGACAGTTGTCATATGACCCCTCATCCAGATCACCAGCACAAATCTTCGCTATATTCTCATTAGGGCTTTGATTACCCACAACACTCACTGTCGTATAGGTACGGCATACCGCCTGCGGTGGCACCCGGTCCACAACATTCAACACCACGCGCTTCTTCGTGATGTTGCCGCAGCAGTCCGTAGCCACTATATACCCATTGTATATTCCTTCCGGCATATTCAGTACAACATACCCGTCTGTCTCATTACCTGTGATCGTGCCATAATCTGTCTCCACGCCGTAATGCAGCGTATTCGAACAGTTGTCCAGCAACCATGGTTTTGGTACTTCCCACCGTCCCGTACAGTTGAATGATTCCATATTCACCCGCGCACTGTCAGGGTAGATCACCTGTGGACCTTCAAGATCCGCGACCTTGATGATCTGGTTATGGCCGCCGATTGTCGACGTACACCAGTCTAATACCGTCCACTGGCGCAATACCTTATAGCAACCTACAGCTCCCGCATCGCACCCAGGTGTCGCCTGATCAAGTACTACATCATCATACACCATATTCAGATTGCGGCATATACCAGCTCCGCTTGGCTTGCCCGTACCCAACCACATCACATGTCGGTTAGGACCCCAGCACAACGGATTCTGCGGACTCCACTGACGATGCTGTGGATAATACACAGGTTCAGGGCTCGGATGACCGTATGTGCTCAGGTTCGTGCTGTCATCAAGACAGTTCCAACCCAGCACCCGCGGTAGCCTCCGGTTCGGATAGATGTCCGGTTGTCCCGCATTCGCCCTCCAGTACACACTATCAAGTATATATCCATCCACACACTCCGGATAATCGCTCATGTGCGGACTCACATCTTTATTCCTGTTGACCTTCTCATCGCATCGCAATGCAGGTAAATCGATATTGTCGTAGTTCCGCGGAACTTCTACATCAAACATATCCCCTAAGCGTACCGTGATCCGCTGTACACAGCTCGAACGGTTGCCATAGGCATCTACCGCCGTCCAGGTCCTGATGATCAGCTCCTGATAGCCCGCAGCGCAGCTGCCCTGCGTCGCATCATCACGATAACTCAGGCTGTAACCCCCGCAGTTCTCCGTCACCACCGGCGTACCTGTATTCGCAGGAATAGGCTCTACCGCACAGCTGATGCTCACACTGCTCACACAGCTGATCACCGGTGCCAGCTTATCTTCTACCGTAGCGTGGCTCCAGCAACTGTTACCCGTAGCCGTATCCACAATCGTGATCTTCAGCTCCTTGCCGATATCGCGACTGTCTAGCTGTACCCCGGGTGTGTTCGGATCCCGGTCTATCAATCCGCCGCCAGTCCACAACTGTATCCGCACCACATATTCTTCATAACACTTGTATGGACCGCCCGTCAACACCATGTCCGGTGTCACCGTAGCACGACAGTTCTGGTCCAGGCTGATCTGTATCTGATCCTCACACGCCAGCGCATTCGTCGCATTCTGATATCCCAATACCGTAATCTTTGAACAACAACGGCTCACATTACCACTCGCATCCATCGCCATGTAACACACCGTATGCACGCCTTTGTGGATAAACTTACCACTGCCGTATTTTACCGTGTCCTCCGCAATCACCATCGCCACCCCGCAGTTATCCGTCGCCGTCGGAACATAATACAGTCTGCCATCACATTCCCCAGGCTGCAGATTGATCGTCACATCCTTACAGCTGATCACCGGACGGATGGTATCCAATACCGTCACTGTAGCAACACAGGTGTTCGTATTACCGCACGGATCCGTGACCACCAGCGTCACCGCGTTCGCCCCAAGGTTGAGACACGTGAAACTGCTCGGAACAGCGCTCAGGCGCCCTCCAACACTGCCATTGTCAATAAGACTTGGATTCAGCGTCGCACTACCGCTATTATCTATATAGATCGTCGCATTCTTACATACCGCTCGCGCAGCAGGTAACACGCTGATCTTGAAATTCATCACAGGACCACTACAGCTCACCCCATTGAGCGTAATCACCGGCGTCACCGTAAACATCTCTGTCACCGTCGCAGCCGTCGTGTTCATTGTCATAAACATCGGTATGCTGTCAACTCCGCTCAATGGCGCCAGTCCGATCGCAATACCCGTCCGCGTCCAGTTATATTTAATGCCCGCGCCCGTATAATTTCCTGCAAAATAAAATGCAGGTACCTTGATGCCACTGCAATAACTCGTATCCCGAACCTGGAATACATTCGGCGTAGGCAATACCGTAATCAAAAATGTATCCGGGGTCCCTACACAGCTATCGCCAACACTGATAAACACACTCAGCGTAATGATCGTATCAATCCGAGGTACAAATCCAGGATTGATTGTCGTAAAGCCTGGTATGTTGCCAGTGCCACTCGTCGGAATGTTCGTACCACTATTACCTGCTCCTCCCACTGTCGTCTTCCTCCACCGCTGTGTCGTCACCGTACAATTACTACTCAGCGTAAAGCCCGGTAATGTCTGATTCGCACAATACGTCACATCAGGCAGTGCTACAATCACCGGCATCGGTACACTCTTGACGATAAACTTCATCGGCGTACCAAAACAACTGTCCGTACTTCCCGCAATCGGGTAAATCGGTGTCGTAATAATTGTATCCGTCAGAATCAAACAGCTCGGTGGTGCATTCACGATCGTCAGCTTAGGCAGATTGCCCGTGCCGCTTGATGCCAGTCCAGGCAAATTCGTACCCCCAGGGCCAGGTTTCTTTACCCATCGGTAGATCGTTTGTGCCGTGCAGTTGCCACTAAACGCCGGTGGCGTCCACATCTGTCCGTTACACATACTCGTGTCCCGGATCTGATTCGCCGTAGGCGTAGGTGCAGTCCGGATTAAAAAGGTATCCACAATACCCGCACAATTGCCGCGCGTATTAAATGGCGTAACAAAAATTGTATCTGTCAATATGCCACATCCGCTGTTCGTGGCCGTAAAACTCGGTATGTTCCCACTACCGGAAGCCGCAATCGTCGTCGCAGATCCTCCCGCCGCACTCGTTTTCCTCCAGGTGAAACTCACCATACCCACTGGCGTGCCACTAAATACATAGCCCGGATGTACACGTCCTGCACACGTGTTCGTATCACGTGTCGCCGTCACCGTACCCAATGCATTGATCTGTACGTTCTGTGTCATCTTCTGGATACATCCAGGATTCGTCACATTCACACTGTCCGCGTCAAAATTGCCCATCACCACATGCTGACCAACACTCAGATTCGCTGGTATCAGCTGCGTGGCACCAACCCCATCAACCATGTACGTACTGGTACCACCAACAGGCAGGTTCGTACCGTTACCCAAAAATCCTTTGCTCATCAGCGTAACCGCTGGTGCACTCTTGCAATACGCCGTATCCAGACTCATAAACGTCGGATTAGGATAATAACACGTAGACCCTATACTCAACGTAGAGGTCCCGTTCGTCACCGTCACACTAAACCCTAAGGAGTCCACGTGTATTCCATTCAATATATAATTTCCGCTACCCGCAGGAGACTCTAACAATACTGTATTCAATGGTATCAGCACAGGAGCCGCAGGCGGAGGAGGGCTCGTCGTCAGGTACAAACCACTGTTCGACACCAGCGTCCATGTTTGACCACTACTAGCCGTAACTTTTACCTGCTCATCAAACTGACCATTCTGCAACGTCGTCGCATTATTCTTACATACGCATGGATCCGCGATAATCGTACCCGTGTTACACGTGCCAGGTCCAACAAGAACTACACTGCCCGTAGCCGTACAGCCATTACCACTGGTCACCGTCACATTATAATTACCAACCTTTAATCCTGTAGGATCTTCCACCATAGACGTATAACCCCCAGGTCCCGTCCATGAATAGGTAACAGGAGCAATACCTCCGCTCACCGTCATATTAATAGAGCCATCTAACGACGTACACGACGTAGGTTCCACCTTGGTGAAACTCAGCGTCGGCGGATTGATGATCGCAACCGTAGCCGTAGCCGTAGCCGTACAGCCGCTGCTGTTCGTCACCGTCACCGTATAGGTCGTATTAATCGTAGGTGCCACCACAATGCTCGTCGTCGTCTCACCAGTACTCCACACATAGGTCCCGCCACCCGTACCAGTCAAGGTAGCCGTCTTACCTAAACACAAATTCTGACTGCTCGGTGTGATCCCCGCAGTAGGTAACGAATTGATTGTAACTAATCTTGATACGACTGCAGTACAACCATTGGTACCAGTTACCGTCACAGTATATGTTGTTGCTACAACAGGTGATTTGGTGATCGATACACTCGTCTCACCCGTACTCCACAGGTAAGTACCACCACCACTTGCAGTCAAGGTAATAGACTTACCGATACATACAGAAGCTGGGTTTGGAGTAATACCCGCATTCGGTAATGGAAGTACTGTAACTGTATTAGTACCTGTCGCAGTACAAGTGTTTACATCTGTTACAGTAACTGTATAAGTAGTTGTTAGCGTTGGTGATTTTGTGATGGTTGCGGTATTATCACCAGTATTCCAAAAATAACTTACGCCTCCGGATGCAGTAATCGTAATAGAATTTCCTGAACATATTGAAGGATTCACAGGATTAAAACCAACATTTGGTGCTGGATTGATGAATACCGTATCGCAAGTAATAATCAAACATCCATCTCCGGTGGTCAAGGTGTCAGAGTAAATAGTTGTAACAGTAGGATTCTTAGTAATAGAGCTTGTCGTCTCGCCTGTATTCCATTTATGTGTTACGCCTCCACTGACTGAGATAGTCACCGATGCGCTACTGCATATTTTCTTATCGTTAGGTATTCCTGAATTTTCAGTAACCGTAGTTACAATATTCGTAACACCTGTGAATTCATCTGCACCGATATCCGGATTTTTAGCAGATCGGTTCATACAGTCAATATCACTTGGAACAGCGGCCAATCCTTTTCCCGTTTGATTGAGACAAGCATTGGCGACAGAAGAGGTGAGGTGAAGATCCGTGGTAGAAACGAATGTTGGAAGAAGGTTCACTGAAAATAAGTCTTTACCGGTTTCAGTCCTCCAGTCAGCCAGTGTAAGCCTTGAAGTGCCGGCCACTACGCCACCGGTTATTCCTAATGTATACGTTCCAGGACCCGCACCATTGCAAAACAAAGCATTATTATCACAGATTGTTCCGGCATAATTTCCAACAGTTGAACTATATCCCAGTGCTATTGATGCAAACCTTAATGTGGCACTTGTATTTCCTATTTGTGTATTTGTAAAAATATTGTTTCTGACATCCAAATTCGATGGCACTGTGGCGCTGGTAAATCCAAGACAGGCTGATGTTTGGCTTGCTGCGGTAGTACCAGTTATCGCACCCTGCATATTTACTGTATTATGGTATATCTGAATATTGCCTGTACCTCCGCCAACTACGATACCAATGCCAATATCACCAGCAGTACTATTGGCATTTACGCCTGAGATCATATTATTACTCACCAGATTCGTACCTGAATTGGCAGCACCCAAACCAATACCCACTGCAGAGAACGTTCCCGAATTGGTGATAGATCCAATAATATTATTTTTAATCGTTACATTGGTACATTCATTAGTTCCTGGAGACGTAGCACTAAATCCGGAGTTGGAGAATCCAACATTGATACCCACGACATCTGGAGAGGTGGTTAAATTCATTCCGGAAATGTTATTTCCAGATACATCAAGTACATCTTCAAACCCTGCTATTATACCCGTTGACTGAACGTTTGATGGGGTCGGTGTATTGATATCGTTCAGATTAAAAATATTATTCAGATTTTTAATCCCGGCCGATTGACCTATTGATATAATACCAAACTGGCTTTGCTTGATGTTATTATTAATAACTGAAATATTGTTATTCATAAATCCCAATGTCGTAGCACTGATTGTTGAACTTCCCGACCCAATACCTACCAAAGTTGTGCTTGGTGCATTACCGGTTATATTACAATTAAGTACTTTGATATTACTTGGAGAATTAATATTTGAACCAACCTGAGACCATTGTATCCAGACCACAGCTGAAGTAGTGCTGGTACTGTTATTCATGATTGTTACATTTCTTGAAGCCTGTGTTTTGGGACATACTGAATTAACAGTATTACCGTTGCTTCCATCCAATGTAATATAATCTGCTCCATCAAAAAGTATAATCGCTGAAGCGGATGTTCCTGAAAAAACAGGGTTTTTACCAGCCAGTGGCTTAATTGTCAGTGGAATTGAACTGGTTGCATTGATGTTTTTAAATGTAATTGGATAAGTTTCCGATCCGTAGGTATCATCAATGAGTGTAAAAGTTACCGGACCTGAAAGGCAGCCCACATTATAAGCTGCAGCAGCTGCGGTTAATGTAGCGTAACTTCCTCCGGCTCCTACAGTGTAATTTCCACTAAGAATAGGATTTACAGTGATAGAATTAGGTACCGCAGGAGGAGTTATAATAGTATTGACATCTGTCGCTACTACTCCAGCAGGATTAGATCCAATATTAGTCGGCGCCACAACATCTTGTGCTATGATGTAGTAGTCAATTACATCGCCAAATGATACTCCTCCTAATGTAGATACCACGATGGTGAAATTCCAAAAACCATTTTTTGAAGTTCCACTAATCAATGTTCCAGGTTGTGACACCCAACTACCTGCATTCTTTCTGTAGTAAATTCTTGGAACTAAAGAACCTGTGATTGGCACACCGGATACATCGATGATATTTACATTAGATACCAAATAATCGCTTGTACCACACGCTGCTACTAATGGTGTATAGTTAATTGTAGGTGGTAAAACATCTAATGGAACACCATCAAACTCATCTGCTCCAATATCAGGGAGAATTCCGCCACCGTTCAAGGATCCGGGAGGACCAGGTCTTACTTGCTTATCATAGTCATCTGTAATTCCTGCTATTGCGATACCGCCAGATTCAATTACAGTTGGTGTTACACCCATATTTAGATGAAGATCATTGGCAGGATTTGTATACGTGACTGAGATTCCTGAATAACTTAATGCATCGCAAGCCGAAGCTGTCTTCCATCCTGCAAAAGTCTGTGCTGTAGTCCACCAACCAATATTCGCCGCAGCTGCATTTAAAACATTATAGTTGGAAGCTCCTGCACCCCATCCGGTTGTACTGACAGTCGCATTATAATTATTTCCAATGGCATAATTGACATTATTTGCTCCGGTTCTAGCATTGTCAAAAATATTGTTTCTCAGATCAACTGTAACGGTCCTTGTTGTAGCTGTAAAATCTCCTCTCAGAAAACCGAATGTTGGCTGAGCATTACCCGCAGCAGACACCCCATCAATTCTAATCGAATTAAAATACACCTGCGTTACCGGATTAGGACTTGAACCATAGTTTCCCCATATTCCAACAAAAGCTGTATTCGTAGTCTGCCCGGTACCAAGGGAGATCATGTTGTTAAAAATTGTAACTGCAGTTGTACCTGATCGAATGGTTATTCCAGCCGCTAC
Organism: Saprospiraceae bacterium; assembly: GCA_046329325.1. Lineage (GTDB taxonomy): Bacteria > Bacteroidota > Bacteroidia > Chitinophagales > Saprospiraceae > Vicinibacter. Next base: position 1,867,736 of record JAXLUU010000001.1, on the reverse strand, counting down.
ACCAGGTGCCGTTGTTGATGTTGCAGTACTGGCATTGGTTATATCGTAAATCTTGTTATAACTAATTAATGGAGTAGTTGCATTGGCTGTTGATATACCGGTAATTACAGTATTCACCGCGCCGGTATTTAAGCCGTTAATTCCAAAAATCAAATTATTGGATACAACTGAATTGGTGCCAGGGAAAATATGAATTCCACAACCGGCAGTTAAACCAGATGTTGCACTTGTTAATGCTGAATTAGTATTAATAAATTTTACGGTGTTGCCGGTTATCGTTTGGACAGTGGTTGCCCCGGCTGTGGTGCTTGTAAAAATTCCACGTGCATTACCTGTACCGGAACCATTTGAAGTAAAATTCTGAATCGTATTGTTCGTATAATTTCCTGTTGTCGGCACAGAAGTTGCATTGATACCTATTGCAACGGTTGCTCCTGTAGAAGTTCCGAAAGTTCCGGCAACCATGTTATTGGCTGTTGCATTTCCAATGGTATTGTTATTAACTGTCAATAAAAGCGCAGCAGCAGAAACAGTAATACCAAATACTGCGGTTGCGACTGTTGCTGTTGTACTGGTACAGTTAAATCCTCCCATGACATTGTTTTGAATGTTCATGGTGCCTGTTGAACCAGCATTAATACCTACTATTGCTCCCGTTGCGGTGGATGGATTTGCAACCAAAGATCCTGTACCGCTGGCAACTCCTATTGTGTTACCCGTTATTGTACCTACCAGCGCATCACCCCCAAGGAGTGATATCCCTCCAAGAACTCCAGAACCGGTTGATGTACCACTGGATGTCGTGTTGCTGATACTTGCAATGGTATTCCCCTGTATTGAAGTTGGTGCACCGGTTCCGGTGGAGACACTGATTCCTACGAATGTGGTAGCTACCGCACTGTTTAATGTATATACCCCTGTTCCAGATGCATTCGCGTATCCAATCGTATTTCCTGAAATCAGAGTATTGTTGATATTGACGCTGGCCAATTGAATGGCGATGTTGGCAGCCGCTGTAGTCTGAGTTCTGGTCGCAGTTTGATAAAATTTGCTATTCATGATCTGCCAATCTGTACAACCCGAAGTCATGTAAATAGCATTGGATTGTACTGCTACGTTGAAGAAATCAAAGAACTCGCACTGATCAATGATGATATTACTGTTATATAAAGTCGAGTTGGTTGTAGTTCCGTTGCCATAAAAACACTTAGCAGGTAAATTGCTGCCGCTGGGTCCAAACTTACATTTAACAAAGGAATTGTTGTCATTTCCAGTGTTGATTGCACCAGCACCTATCCAGACGTTACCACCATTTGTTCCTGTTGCCATGGTAGAAGCTCCATTAATGTTAATATTTGTAAATAAATTGGAGGTAGCATCTGCCTGCAATCTGACTGTACTGGTTCCGGAAGTAGCAGATACAGTAGTATTATCAAGTGTAAGGCTGTTTCCACCAGAGTTTAAACCATTAAACGTTACATTATCTGCCCCATTTAGATCAATCATAGGAACACCTGCATTAATAGCTCCACTGATGACTCTTGCAGCTCCCCCAGATGGTTGAATGAGAATGGATGTATAGTTTGCGGAACCGGTACCACTGGCATTCAATACAGCACCCGTGGCAGGTTCTGTCGTATTTGCTACGACATTTATCGTAATAGTTCCTGTATGGGTTCCTGCGTTGATCGCTACAAATGCATCTGTTAAAGTAGTGTAACTGGCATTGAGCGATCCGCCAGTTGCGGTTAGATTAATCTGCGCACTGATATACAAATGGCTGATTAAAAATAAGACAATGGACAATAATCCACTGAATAAGCTTTGGCTTGAATACTTGTTCATACCTGAGGTTGGTTATATTGCTTCAATCTATGTATAACATACTAATAACCATGCACTTACAAATTGGTTAATTTTGTAATGCGTTGATTTTTAAGCAGTTAACTAGGCAAAGGTATTAATAAACGTTAGAATAGTGGTGTTTTAATGACTTTTATTGCCAATTACGTGTTCATCGATGGAAGATGATTCTGCATTAAATTTTTAAAAAAAGAGCCCCCGGCATGGTGTCCGGAGGCTCCTGGTTTTGATTATTAAATGTCTCTTATTCTACTACTATCATCTTCCTGGTCGCTGTATTGTGGGCCGCATCCAGCTGATAGTACAGCACTCCGCCGGCACCCAGCTCCTCACGACTCACCTGGTATTGATTCATGCCCTTGTGGCCATTCAGTGAATACACACGAAGTACCTTGCCTGTCACATCGTACACCGTCAGCTTCACTGCTCCACTCTCCGGCAGACGGTAGCTGATTGTCGTCACCTTGTTGAATGGATTCGGTTCGTTCTGGTATAATTCAAAGATTCCCGTGGTCTGCTCGGTATTGCCATTGCGCGCCTGCATCACCACATCCATGACTTCCCCACGACTGTTGTAAGCCTGTGCGGGTGTAACATCACTGCCGATCATCATCGCATGGCTCAGTAGGCCATTGCGCAATACCCTAAACTTCAACCTGAATAATACCTCCTGACTGCCCGAACTCTCTCCTCTGTTGGAGTTCCAGCTCGTCGTCAATATTCCTCGATCCAAATACCTTTCACCAAAGTTCGTCTCATTCATCGTCAGCTTCGAACTCTCACTGCCAACATACGACAGCATGCTGTTGTCAAACTTCAGACTGAACTGGTAGCCTTCGATCTGTTCAAAGTTTATGCCCCGGAAGTTCACTGTCACCTCCTGACCTGCCTGCAAGTCCATTTCATCCACTTCCAGCTTCAGACTCTGATTCGTCCGCTCTTCGATCTTGCCCACATTCTTCGCTCTCGCATTCGTCGTCACATCCCCTAACTTGATCGCCATAAACGAACTCGTCTTCGACTCATCAACCTGGGTCTGGCTAAAATGTATATCCTCCGTCCTCGGCGCTTCAAATGGATACTCCGGATTCGCAAACTTGTACGTCATCGGCACAAAGGTCCATGACTTCACTTTGCTGAACTCACTGATCGTACCAAGTATCAGCTTCCTGATCTCCGCGATGTCCGCTGAACTGATACTCCGGCTGTTGTTCACATCCGCCGCAATCAGCTTGTATGGCGTACTCAGTGCCTCCTTACCCAATATATGCTTCTGTATCGCCACAATGTCCTGCGTACTCACCCCGTTCAACGGATCGTCATTACGCTCAGGCTCTACAATATATTGCATCCGCAGATCCAGATCTCCAAAACTATATGGGCTGCCTACCTTCTGTACGATCATCGCGCCATTCATATACAAACGCATATCCACCGGACTGGCTTCCTCATTCTTCTCCGTCATCACCTGACCGCTGATTCTTCCTTTCGCTGAGCCTACATTCGGACACAGGTTGTTGTCCTGGATGATGATGATTGTCTTGCAGTAATCCTTGTTACCCTCTTCGTCTTCAACCCACATCTCTACATTCACGATCAGTTCATCATTCACTTTCTTGTCAATGAAATCCTGGCAACAGATCCTGATGCTCGTCTTGTTCGGATCTCCGTCAAAGTAGAACTTCAACTTATCCTGAGCCGTGCAGTTGTCATAGCTGCCACGGTCCAGATCCTTCGCCCAGATATCAATGCAGCCACTCGTCGGCATCGGTACTGTAATCACTCCCGTCGCACAATATGGCGTAGGTGCCTTGCAGTCGCGGATCGTGAATAACTGGCAACATACGCCGACATTGCCACAGCCGTCCTCTACAAACCAGCAGATCTTATGTACACCGACCGGATAGGTACCACTCGCATTGAATGGATTGTGTCTGTCATCTGCATATGGATTATGGCTGTACTCTACTGTATCTCCTTTGGCATATCCTGTTCTGGTCAACGTACCAACTCTTGTATCATAGCCGCCGTGAACGCCCTTGCCATCATTATACAAGTCAACTTTATATTCCCAGCTTAACCAATCCTGTGGCGTACAATTATCTGTAGCGCTCGCTGTAAGACTGATATGACCATAACATACTTTTTCCTTGTTATTCAGTACCGCTGGCTCGCAATCCCCAACTACACATTCTACCACCGGTTTATTCTTATCTCTCACCTTGATCACCTGAAGGGCTGTCCATCTTCCGTTGCTCGCACTGATGAACGGATCATACTGGCACCAGTCGATCACCGTCCAGGTACGCAGTATCTTATAGCACGCATCAGGCTCGATGTTAAAGATCTCATCCTTGTACTCAATCGATATCAACGCACAGTTGTCATCCGCTCCGTTGACCACCTGTGGTCTGCCAAGCTGTGGATTGTCGGGACTTACGTCCGCACCACAGCCATCCAGTGTCACCGGTGTAGCCGTACATATGCCGTTCGGCCAGATCAGGTCCGTATACTTCGCATCGTTACAATGGCTGTCATCCACAATAAACGGATCACAGTCTACCACCCAGATCGTCTGGATCGCCGATACATTCAGATTATTGGGTCCTACCGTGGAGATCACACGTTGAATCTGTCCCTGACCACATTCCCGAAGGTCATTCACCGTAATCGACACATTCGGCGTGCCGCATGAATTGATCACATATCCGTCAAAGCCCCACACCAGCTCATACTTCGTATCCGGATGGGCTGTATCAAAATATACATGGTAATAATCACATGCCTGGTTCGGCGCTGGCTTTGGCACCGTGTTTGTCGCAACATACCCGGGATACCCGGTGTACACATTGCGCTGGCAATACTTCGCACAGACGATATCCTGTGTCACCACCTTCCTCCGGTTCGTCAGATCCGTCACCACCTTGCCAAACGTAGCATCGTTCGGATTGCTCAGCTTCGTCACATCAAACCAGAAGCTGCAACTCACCACGATATTCGGTGGCGCAATCACTGTAGGCACTGACTTGTTCTGTACTTCAACCTCTACCATGCAATCCGAAAATCTTCCGTTCAGCACGCTGGACGTCGACGTCATCCTGTTCGGTACCACAGGGCCCGCACCAGGATCTACATCAAACACGCGTAACACAACCATCACTCGCGTCCCAACATCCGCACAGCAGAAATAGCTGCAGTCATCAAAATAGATCTGGTTGCCTGCAAGTATCGCATTGTCATCTCCGTTGATACCATTGCATGCATTGACGTTGTTCGCATTCGATCCGTTGTTCGTGCCCAACAGCTCGCTCATGCGGATCATTTTGAACCATACATGTGGCTGACAGTTGTCATATGACCCCTCATCCAGATCACCAGCACAAATCTTCGCTATATTCTCATTAGGGCTTTGATTACCCACAACACTCACTGTCGTATAGGTACGGCATACCGCCTGCGGTGGCACCCGGTCCACAACATTCAACACCACGCGCTTCTTCGTGATGTTGCCGCAGCAGTCCGTAGCCACTATATACCCATTGTATATTCCTTCCGGCATATTCAGTACAACATACCCGTCTGTCTCATTACCTGTGATCGTGCCATAATCTGTCTCCACGCCGTAATGCAGCGTATTCGAACAGTTGTCCAGCAACCATGGTTTTGGTACTTCCCACCGTCCCGTACAGTTGAATGATTCCATATTCACCCGCGCACTGTCAGGGTAGATCACCTGTGGACCTTCAAGATCCGCGACCTTGATGATCTGGTTATGGCCGCCGATTGTCGACGTACACCAGTCTAATACCGTCCACTGGCGCAATACCTTATAGCAACCTACAGCTCCCGCATCGCACCCAGGTGTCGCCTGATCAAGTACTACATCATCATACACCATATTCAGATTGCGGCATATACCAGCTCCGCTTGGCTTGCCCGTACCCAACCACATCACATGTCGGTTAGGACCCCAGCACAACGGATTCTGCGGACTCCACTGACGATGCTGTGGATAATACACAGGTTCAGGGCTCGGATGACCGTATGTGCTCAGGTTCGTGCTGTCATCAAGACAGTTCCAACCCAGCACCCGCGGTAGCCTCCGGTTCGGATAGATGTCCGGTTGTCCCGCATTCGCCCTCCAGTACACACTATCAAGTATATATCCATCCACACACTCCGGATAATCGCTCATGTGCGGACTCACATCTTTATTCCTGTTGACCTTCTCATCGCATCGCAATGCAGGTAAATCGATATTGTCGTAGTTCCGCGGAACTTCTACATCAAACATATCCCCTAAGCGTACCGTGATCCGCTGTACACAGCTCGAACGGTTGCCATAGGCATCTACCGCCGTCCAGGTCCTGATGATCAGCTCCTGATAGCCCGCAGCGCAGCTGCCCTGCGTCGCATCATCACGATAACTCAGGCTGTAACCCCCGCAGTTCTCCGTCACCACCGGCGTACCTGTATTCGCAGGAATAGGCTCTACCGCACAGCTGATGCTCACACTGCTCACACAGCTGATCACCGGTGCCAGCTTATCTTCTACCGTAGCGTGGCTCCAGCAACTGTTACCCGTAGCCGTATCCACAATCGTGATCTTCAGCTCCTTGCCGATATCGCGACTGTCTAGCTGTACCCCGGGTGTGTTCGGATCCCGGTCTATCAATCCGCCGCCAGTCCACAACTGTATCCGCACCACATATTCTTCATAACACTTGTATGGACCGCCCGTCAACACCATGTCCGGTGTCACCGTAGCACGACAGTTCTGGTCCAGGCTGATCTGTATCTGATCCTCACACGCCAGCGCATTCGTCGCATTCTGATATCCCAATACCGTAATCTTTGAACAACAACGGCTCACATTACCACTCGCATCCATCGCCATGTAACACACCGTATGCACGCCTTTGTGGATAAACTTACCACTGCCGTATTTTACCGTGTCCTCCGCAATCACCATCGCCACCCCGCAGTTATCCGTCGCCGTCGGAACATAATACAGTCTGCCATCACATTCCCCAGGCTGCAGATTGATCGTCACATCCTTACAGCTGATCACCGGACGGATGGTATCCAATACCGTCACTGTAGCAACACAGGTGTTCGTATTACCGCACGGATCCGTGACCACCAGCGTCACCGCGTTCGCCCCAAGGTTGAGACACGTGAAACTGCTCGGAACAGCGCTCAGGCGCCCTCCAACACTGCCATTGTCAATAAGACTTGGATTCAGCGTCGCACTACCGCTATTATCTATATAGATCGTCGCATTCTTACATACCGCTCGCGCAGCAGGTAACACGCTGATCTTGAAATTCATCACAGGACCACTACAGCTCACCCCATTGAGCGTAATCACCGGCGTCACCGTAAACATCTCTGTCACCGTCGCAGCCGTCGTGTTCATTGTCATAAACATCGGTATGCTGTCAACTCCGCTCAATGGCGCCAGTCCGATCGCAATACCCGTCCGCGTCCAGTTATATTTAATGCCCGCGCCCGTATAATTTCCTGCAAAATAAAATGCAGGTACCTTGATGCCACTGCAATAACTCGTATCCCGAACCTGGAATACATTCGGCGTAGGCAATACCGTAATCAAAAATGTATCCGGGGTCCCTACACAGCTATCGCCAACACTGATAAACACACTCAGCGTAATGATCGTATCAATCCGAGGTACAAATCCAGGATTGATTGTCGTAAAGCCTGGTATGTTGCCAGTGCCACTCGTCGGAATGTTCGTACCACTATTACCTGCTCCTCCCACTGTCGTCTTCCTCCACCGCTGTGTCGTCACCGTACAATTACTACTCAGCGTAAAGCCCGGTAATGTCTGATTCGCACAATACGTCACATCAGGCAGTGCTACAATCACCGGCATCGGTACACTCTTGACGATAAACTTCATCGGCGTACCAAAACAACTGTCCGTACTTCCCGCAATCGGGTAAATCGGTGTCGTAATAATTGTATCCGTCAGAATCAAACAGCTCGGTGGTGCATTCACGATCGTCAGCTTAGGCAGATTGCCCGTGCCGCTTGATGCCAGTCCAGGCAAATTCGTACCCCCAGGGCCAGGTTTCTTTACCCATCGGTAGATCGTTTGTGCCGTGCAGTTGCCACTAAACGCCGGTGGCGTCCACATCTGTCCGTTACACATACTCGTGTCCCGGATCTGATTCGCCGTAGGCGTAGGTGCAGTCCGGATTAAAAAGGTATCCACAATACCCGCACAATTGCCGCGCGTATTAAATGGCGTAACAAAAATTGTATCTGTCAATATGCCACATCCGCTGTTCGTGGCCGTAAAACTCGGTATGTTCCCACTACCGGAAGCCGCAATCGTCGTCGCAGATCCTCCCGCCGCACTCGTTTTCCTCCAGGTGAAACTCACCATACCCACTGGCGTGCCACTAAATACATAGCCCGGATGTACACGTCCTGCACACGTGTTCGTATCACGTGTCGCCGTCACCGTACCCAATGCATTGATCTGTACGTTCTGTGTCATCTTCTGGATACATCCAGGATTCGTCACATTCACACTGTCCGCGTCAAAATTGCCCATCACCACATGCTGACCAACACTCAGATTCGCTGGTATCAGCTGCGTGGCACCAACCCCATCAACCATGTACGTACTGGTACCACCAACAGGCAGGTTCGTACCGTTACCCAAAAATCCTTTGCTCATCAGCGTAACCGCTGGTGCACTCTTGCAATACGCCGTATCCAGACTCATAAACGTCGGATTAGGATAATAACACGTAGACCCTATACTCAACGTAGAGGTCCCGTTCGTCACCGTCACACTAAACCCTAAGGAGTCCACGTGTATTCCATTCAATATATAATTTCCGCTACCCGCAGGAGACTCTAACAATACTGTATTCAATGGTATCAGCACAGGAGCCGCAGGCGGAGGAGGGCTCGTCGTCAGGTACAAACCACTGTTCGACACCAGCGTCCATGTTTGACCACTACTAGCCGTAACTTTTACCTGCTCATCAAACTGACCATTCTGCAACGTCGTCGCATTATTCTTACATACGCATGGATCCGCGATAATCGTACCCGTGTTACACGTGCCAGGTCCAACAAGAACTACACTGCCCGTAGCCGTACAGCCATTACCACTGGTCACCGTCACATTATAATTACCAACCTTTAATCCTGTAGGATCTTCCACCATAGACGTATAACCCCCAGGTCCCGTCCATGAATAGGTAACAGGAGCAATACCTCCGCTCACCGTCATATTAATAGAGCCATCTAACGACGTACACGACGTAGGTTCCACCTTGGTGAAACTCAGCGTCGGCGGATTGATGATCGCAACCGTAGCCGTAGCCGTAGCCGTACAGCCGCTGCTGTTCGTCACCGTCACCGTATAGGTCGTATTAATCGTAGGTGCCACCACAATGCTCGTCGTCGTCTCACCAGTACTCCACACATAGGTCCCGCCACCCGTACCAGTCAAGGTAGCCGTCTTACCCAAACACAAATTCTGACTGCTCGGTGTGATCCCCGCAGTAGGTAATGAATTGATCGTAACGGTAATAGAAGTAGATGCGGTGCATCCGTCGGTACTAGTAACTGTCACAGTATACGTTGTTGCTACAACAGGTGATTTGGTGATCGATACACTGGTCTCACCCGTACTCCACAGGTAAGTACCACCGCCGCTAGCCGTCAAGGTAATAGGCTTGCCCGGACAAGTGGAGGCTGGATTTGGAGTAATTGCTGGAGTAGGCAAAGATTTTACTGAAACAGTAGCCGAAACACTTCCTGTACAACCAGCAGAGTTTGTGACAGTTACGGTATAAGTTGTATTAATAACAGGATTCTTAGTAATCGTAGAGCTGGTTTCTGTAGTATTCCAAACATAAGACACACCTCCACTGGCTACAACAGTAACTGAGGCTCCTATGCAGATCACCCCATCGTTGGGGAGATTTCCTGAATTTTCAACAAAAGTTAATGCAGCCGGTGTGAAAGTACATGGAAACTGATCAGCTCCAATTGCAGGACTACTGGGCCTGATTTCGCAATCATAATCATTGGTAATTCCAGCAATTGTAACGCCCATTCCAATGATCGAATTATTGTTATTTACGCCATTCGCAAGTAAATGGACATCAGAAGCTGATATAAACTCCGGCAATACATTTTTGGAATTATTATCCTTTCCAGTTTCAGTTTTCCAATCTGTCAACGATTGTCTTAAAACACCTGTCAAAGCCGGAGTACCTGCTAGCGAACCGGTAACACCAACTCCAGAGCTGGTTCCGGAAACAAATAAGTCATTGTTATCAGACGTAAGATTCAAATAATTTCCGCTTGTACCAATGTAGGCAAGACCGATCGCAAGGTTAAATCCAGTGCCATTGTTGCCTGTTGAAACCAAAATATTATTTCTTGCGTCAATATTTGGTTGCACACCCCCAATAGCCAATGCATAGGTAGGAGACGCACCTCCAGTACCTGTGCCGCTCATTGAGACTGTATTAAAGTAAACTTTGGTAGTGCTATTTGCACCGCCTCCAAGAAATATTCCTGAGCCATAATCACCAGAAGTTCCATTGGCAAATACGCCACTGATCATATTATTGTACAATGTATTGGTACCTGTGTAAGCATTCGCTACACCAATACCAACTGCGGAAAATGTACCCGTGTTACTTACCGTATCAATCTTGTTGTAACTCACTAAACTGTTGGTAACTTCATTACCAATAAAAGCAGTAGTAGAGATTGCAGTATACCCGAGTGTAATACCGAATAAGTCTGGGCTGGTCGTGTTAGTAATACCATTTATCAAATTTCCGCTAACTGTTGCATTATCTTCAAAACCCAACTGAATACCACCTAGCTTGGTGTTGTTCGGGCTTGGCGTATTCATGAGATTTAAGTTAAAAACATTACCTGTATTTTTTGCAGCGAGAGAAGATCCTTGTGAATAAAGACCGTATTGGGTTTTCGAAATATTTAAATTAATAAAACTATTGAAATTATTATTTATTCCTAAACTTGAAGTTGAAATAGTAGAAGATCCTGATCCAGCTCCAAATAAAGTCTGGGTATTCAAACTACCTGTTAAGTTAATATTTTTAATTGTATTATTGGTCGCACCATTAATAGGTGAAGCGATGGATTGCAACCAGATAACAGCACTTGCAGTACTAGTATTGGTATTGATTATGGTGAGATCTCTGGAAGCCCTTACCAAAGGACAGACCGTATTGACCGTTGAGCCAATTGAACCATCTATAGTAACCCAGTCTGCGCCGTTAAAAACAAAAATTCCTGATGCTGAAGAGCCAGTAATCATTGTATTCGCCAATGTTGTCTTGATTGTAAGCGTATTCGTAGAACTCGCAAAAAGATTCGAATTAATGGTTAATGGAAAAGTCTCGCTGGCCGAATACAATGGATCAATCAAATTGAAAGTAACAGGTCCTGTTAGGCACGCGGCATTATATGCAGCTATTGCTGCAGTTAAAGTAGGATAACTGCCTCCAGATCCCACAGTATAGGTACCCGAGAGACTGGTAGAAGCTATGGTATAAGTTGAAGGTGCCACAGGATGCGTAGTCACTGTATTCACATCCGTTGCTACCACGCCGGCGAGATAAGAACCAACATTTGGTGTTGCAACAAGATCCTGCGCAATAACATAATAGGATACAATATCACCAGCCAGAAGACCGCCCATATCAGCTGCCACTATCGTAAAATTCCAGTTTGAATTGGTCGCTGTTCCCGAAACAAAAGTTCCAGCCTGTGAAAACCATGAACCCGCCCCTTTTCTGTAATAAATTCTTGGAATGTTTCCACCAACCAAAGGAATGCCTGTTGCATCCAGGATCTTAACTCCATTTAGACTGGCATTGCCTGTGTTACAGGATGTCGCAATCAACGGTACATAATAAATTGTTGGAGGTGCCTGATCAGAAATTGAAAAATTTCCTGCATCGGCGCCCATATCAATTGGGGATAGGGTCGATCGTGTTTGCATATCATAATCAACTGAAGGTGCAGCTAAAAGGTAACCTGAACCCTCTATGACAGTAGCCACTGCAGCCTGGATATGCAGGTCAACGGATGCAGAAGTACCATTTGGGTTGACAAACATTGGATCACCGGAAACCGAATTCCAATCCATGTTCGTCGCAGTCCGCCACAAAGGAAGAGTGGCATAATCAGTGACATTGAGAAGGCCAAGAACGCCACCTGTTCCATTGACAAAAAGATCGTTATTATCTTCAAATAAAGTAGTATTCGCAACAAGAAAACTGGCATAATGCTTACCAGTTCCACTGGCATTGGAGCGTACATTAACAAAAATGTTATTCATAACGGTATCAGCCGGACCGGCGGTTGCACGTCTGAAAGCGTAGGTATTCACGGCACCACTTGCAACACCTGTACCACCTATGAAAACAGAATTATGGTAAATTCCAACGCTGGCCGTTGAGTTTTTCTGGATACCATTGATTTGCAGAGAAGTGGTAATCGGAGCACCTGTAGCATCAATACCTAGTCTGATCATATTATTATACACTAATGCATTTCCTGCATTAGGTACAAAAATCCCGGTCATACCCGCTGTGGCTGATGCGAGATTGATACTGTGAACAAAATTTTTGGACACAATAGTATTCTGCTGTGGAATAGCGGCTGTACCAAAATACATACCGTTAATCCATCCGGCTACAGTTGTATTGGTATTGGTCAAATTATATATTGAGTTTCCGGATATATCGCTACCACCTACAGCCGATCCGGTCATCGTAATTCCGACAATAGAGGCACCATTGTTGATTGCCACGTTGGTGGCATTGGTGGTTAGATCCTTTATTATATTTCCGGTAATGATATGACGTCCTCCACTGGCCTGAACGTTAATACCGGTAATTGAACCTGTTACTCCGGTGTTATTATGAGTTATATTTTGAATCGTATTATTCGATACAGTATCGCCAATTGTCGGATTGAGAATCATAATTCCTGGGCAAATTCCATTGGTCAATTGCTGGATACTATTGGCAACTGTTCCTCCGATCGTATTACCTATAAATGAAATGGTACTCAAGGCAGGAGGCTGAGCGTATAATACCCGAAAGCTCACAGTACCTGTACTATTCGTCGTGACAGTGATTCCACCAATATTGTTATTGGCGACCCGAATTTTGCTCACTGATGCACCAGTACCACAAGCTATCGGCAGGAAAAATGGTGCGGTGGAAGTTGAAGCCAATGTAAATTTAATATTATTCACTGCCGACATGGACCCAATCAAGTTGTTATTAATATGTGTATTTCCATTGAGATGGGCAATGATGGAATGTGCTGTTGATGTACTTGAGGTGGTAATATCAAAATTAGCTAAGGTGTTATTATTGATATTGTTGAAGGGCAAACCGATGGCAGTACTGATTCTGATGAATCTGGGTGTAGGCGTCCCGGTAGCACCTCCTGTATAGGTCCATGGAGCTCCACCGCAATTGGGGGCCGATCCACCGATAAAGTTATTGGTAATGGTAAAATTTACGCCAAAGTTAGTTGCGGCAATATGCACAGCTCCCTGATCCGTTGCAGTGGTCATGGTAAAAGTGCGGGCTACTGTCTGGTAAAAACTGTTACCCGTGATAACCCAGTCTGAAGCGCCGGCAACGATATTGATTGCGGCACTTGATGTCGTTGCAGTAGCATTAAACCAATCATGAATCAAGCAATTTGAAATGGTATCATTATTATTACCAATTGGATAAGTAGTTATTGAGCCTGAACAATAAATAAGGTTTGTCGGTGTGGTTGCGCCATCCCTGAGCTCACAGTTGTCTATTTTGTTATTGCTATTACCGGAAGTAAAATTGGCAGAAGTATTAAATACAATTACTCCGCTTGTAACGCTACTGTTAACTCCTTTGATGGTACAATATTGAAATTTATTTGATGCAGCATTGTTAATAAACTGTATTGCGTACCCGGTAAGTGAGGTATTTTCAATCGTCAGTTGTGAGGGCCCCGCACCTCCTGCTCGTCCATCGAAGGTAATATTGTCGCCACCGTCAAATAATATTGTACCGGTAGCATTGGAACTTGTAACACTAAGATTTGTGGCACCTGCCTGTGGTCGGATTGTTACACCTCCATTATTGGGACATGTATATCCTGTAAATGTAACCGGAAAAGTTTCAACAGCACTATTATAAGTTGATTGTAATTCAAATAGTACCGGGCCAGCTGTACCGTTTGCCAATGCAGCAGTTACCGCTGTTAATGAAGCGTATGTCCCTGTAGGTCCAACGGTGTATGTCCCTGATGCCAAACCACTACATGCTAAAGTAGTGGCAGTTCCTGAAAGCGGTGATGCAATATTATAGAGTGGCCCACCTGTACACCCTGCCAGATTAAAAGAATATATATAAAATGTATAACCAGTACTTGGGGCTAAACCGGTCGCACTGAAGGTAGTCGATGGGGAAAATTGAACAACAGTACCAAGCCCCAGACTCTGTCCGTTGGTATAACTTATACCATTGACCGGATTGGTCGTCATGGCACCAACAGGATAGCGAACTACCAGATAACCATTTGGATTTCCACTAGCCGCTGTAAAACTTCCATTGATCTGTGAAGGAGAGACAGGGGTCAGTACTAGTGACGTTCCTTGGGTTGTAGGTGCAACTGAAGTCGCACTGGATACTAACCAGATATCGTCAATTGCTCCTGGAGGTTGTGTACCGGCTGATCCGTCATTCGACCACATAAAAACTAACCTTCTGGTTGTACCAGCATAGGCCGATGGAAGACAAATTGTTTGAGTTTGGTAAGTTCCCTGCAGGTTAAGATTTGGAGGAGTTGAGTGTACCACGGCACCAGCATAAGTTGTTGGAATATTTAACCAGCTTTGAAAGCCCCCGGCAGGCATATTGACAACAGGCGTAACAGAAGTAGGCATTGAGAATACTGTAACATAATCATACGAACCTTCACCTTGACCTTTCCATTTAAATGTTAGCGTAATATTGGTTTCACCTGCAGGAAAAGTGATGTCCCTGTAAAAATGTACGGTCGAAGCGGCTGTATTGGTATAGGTATGCGTTGTGCCGGTAACATTATCAGATATGTAGGCCGCGTTGGATCCACTATAAGGCACCGGAACTCCGCCAACAAAAAACTGATTTGTTGCGCCATTCACCACAGTCCAGCCATTGGCAGCAAAAGTGCTACCTGACTCAAATCCACCCTCCGCAGTAGGATTAATCAAGGTGGTCTGAGCTTTTAAAAGTATGGCCCAGATTGCAAGTAAAAATACCTGCGAAAATTTTATTAAGCCATTCATACTTATACTGAGTTTGGTTGCTTGCTTCATCTTGAATTCGGTTAATTCAAGTTCAATTGGTCAGATTGAACTTAATCACATTAAATTAATTTATTGTTGTAATTTTTGAAATTAGATCTTCCTTTAGAATGAATACATCATTTACGATCAAAACCCTTTTATAAGGAATATTAACATCTTCATTCTTGACATATTCAAAAGCAGATTCAATGGCTGTTGCGGGAGATTCTGACTTATTTAATCTTAGCTGAAATTGAATCAATAAGGTGCGATAAGCTTCTAGAATAGCTTTAGTTTTATTTAAATTTTGTCTGGACAGTGATGTGTTCGTCAACTTCAATTCATTCTCAACAATAGAGAAAATGACCGGCAAATCTTTCCAATAATAACTACCTTCTGCCAGGGGAGCGCGTACAGCATCCGAGGACTGAGCATTTAATTGATTTGTAATTACAGGCCCTAAAATAAGACAAAACGTGAGTAATAGATATTTAAGCATTATTTGGCTTTGTTTAGAATGATAATTAATGGTAAGTAAAAGCTTTCCCCATGCTGTAGACTGAGAACTCTGTCGAAGTATGAAATAGTTACAAGAAGAGATGCAGCCATGACACAACGAAGTCAGGCCTGCTCTTAATGGAGAACTAAGAGCTGTAGTTGAGTTCATGGCATTATGAGGCATTATACCTTTTGGTTGGTTATTAGCTTCAATCTTATTATAACATGTTAATAACCAAACACTAACAAATAAACATATTTGATAATGTATTGATTTTTAAGCAGTTACACGCATAAAGATACGCTTTGCGGTACTTACTTAATAACTTGGACTGAAAATAAATTCATATGAATTTGAGCATAGCTCAAATCGGAAATATCCTCGCGTTCGATTAGTCTAGGTCTAACAACTCTATATCGAACCTATTTGTAAAAACATTAAAATTTGGAGAATCAGACTTTTAGGAAAATCACATCAGTGTTTCTACTGTTTTGAGCTGTTCGTTGATGGAATCACAGTTCGTGCTGGATAGAAGAAAAAACGAAAGCCCCCGTGACCGGAGGCTTTCGTTTCTAATTATTAATTTTTTATCTATTTGCTTATTCCACAATGACCATCCTTCTGGTCGCCGTATTGTGTGCTGCGTCGAGCTGATAATAAAGTACGCCATTCGCATTGTTGAGTTCAGACTTGTTGACGGTATAAGAATTGAAACCTTTCTGACCGTTCAATGAATATACTCTAACAACCTTTCCTGTTACATCGTAAATGGTCAGTTTTACCGCACTTGCTTCCGGCAGTCTGTAACTAATTACAGTTTGCTTAGCAAACGGGTTTGGTTCGTTTTGGTAAAGTTCGAATACTTCTCCGGCAATTACACCACGATCAGTACGAACACCCAATTTAACATCTTCAACATCTGAAGCAAAGTTATACGCCTCAGCATTTGTTACCTCGCTGTTGATTGCAAGGACCTGACTCATTTTAACATTCTTATTGGCTCTCAAAATGATGCTAAACAGCACTTCATTCTTACCAAAACTTGTACCTTCCTGAGCATCCCAGCTTGTAGTAATAATTCCCTGGTTCAATCTATTAAGACCAAAGTTGGATTCGTTCGTATTTAATACACCTGCCTCAATTCCTTCAAAGCTCAAAGCACTAGCATCAAACTTTAATGTAAACTGATACCCGATGATATTAACAAAATCACTGGATTTGAAATCAACTTTATAAGTTCCACCTCCACTCAGGTTCTTTTCATCAATTTCAAAAAGCAGACTTCCATTTGTTCTCGTCTTACCTGCATTCAGATTACTTGCTCTGGCGTCCTGAGTTACGTCACCCATTTTAACTGCAACGAACGGAACATCTTTAGTTTCCTTTGTAACCCCGAAGTTTACATTCTGCTCTCTTGGAGCATCAAATGGATTTGAAGGATCAGCAAATTTGTAAGCTGATGGAACAAATGTCCATGACTTAACTACTCTGAACTCAGGAATTATTCCAAGGATTAACCTTCTCATTTCAGCGATATCAGAGGCAGTAACTGACCTGCTGTTATTGACATCTGCCGCAAGCAAAATATAAGGATCTGTGATCAATTCTTTGCCGAGTATGTGCCTTTGGATTACTGTAATGTCCTTTGTGCTTACCCCATTAAGTGGATTATCGTTGCGTAATGGCTTCACAACATAAGAAGCCTGCAATGGAAGATCAAGGAAAGTATATGGTCCACCAGATGTGGTCTTCATCATATTCGCTCCGTTGTACAGTTGCACTTCTACTGGGTTGGTTAAATCACCACGATTGGTTTTTAACTCACCTGTAATCTTGCCAAATGATCCTGTATTCGGACAGATATCGAGGTTGTCTTGTACAATAACTACAGTCTTACAGTAGTCTTTGTTACCTTCCTCATCTTCTACCCACATTTCAACATCAACTCTCAGCTCATCATTTGCTTTTTTATCAATGAAGTCCTGACAGCAGATACGGATACTTGGTTTATTAGGATCGCCATCGAAGTAGAACTTCAGGTTCTCCTTGGCAGTACAGTTGTCATATGAACCATGATCCAGATCCTTAGCCCAGATGTCTATACATCCGGTTGCAGGCATTGGAACAGTGATTACTCCCGTCAGACAGTATGGTGTAGGCGCTTTGCAGTCCTTGATTTCGAACAATGTGCAGCATACGCCAACATTACCGCAACCATCTTCTACAAACCAGCAGATCTTGTGTGTTCCAACAGGATAACTACCGCTTGCATCAAATGGATTGTGACGATCGTTTGCGAATGGGTTATGGCTGTATTCAACAGTATCGCCTGCAGCATAGCCCTTTCTGGTCAATGATCCTACGCGGAAATCATAACCTCCGTGTACACCTTTACCATCGTTGAATGCGTCGATCTTGTACTCCCACAATAACCAGTCAATTGGGCTACAGTTGTCAGTAGCTTCAGCAGTCAGGCTGATAGGACCTACACAAGTCTTCAGATTGTTGTCATAAGTAGCTGGCTGGCAGTCACCAACATGGCAGCTAACAACTGGCTTATCCTTATCTCTTACTTTAATGACCTGAAGCGCTTCCCATCTTCCGAAATCAGGATTGATGAATGGGTCATACTGACACCAGTCAATGACTGTCCAGGTACGAAGGATCTTGAAGCAAGCATCTGGCTCGATCGTGAAGATTTCATCTTTGTACTCAATTGATATTAATGCACAATTGTCATCAGCATTGTTGATCACCGTTGGTTTACCCAATTGTGGATTGTCAGGACTGATATCTCCACCACAACCTTCAACCGTTACAGGAGTCTGTGTACAGACACCATTTGGCCAGAATAGGTCAGTGTAGCGTGCATCATTACATGTATTCTCGTCAACATAGAATGGATCGCAGTCTACAACCCAGATTGTCTGGATAGCAGATACGTTCAGGTTATTCGGTCCAACGGTAGAAATTACACGCTGAATCTGTCCCTGTCCGCATTCTCTGAGGTCATTAACCGTGATGGTTGGAGTGGCACCGCAGGCACCAATCACATATCCGTCAAATCCCCATACCAGTTCATATTTATTATCCCAGTGTGCAGTATCGAAATACTGAGTATAGTATTCGCAAGCCTGGTTTGGAGCTGGCTTAGGTACAGTATTCGTTGGAACATATCCTGGATAACCAGTTCTTACGTTTCTTTCACAGAATTTGTGGCAAACCAGGTCTTGGGTGACAACTTTCTTTCTGGCAGTCAGATCAGTGACGACACGACCGAACGTAGCATCATTAGGATCATTGACCTTAGTGATGTCAAACCAGAACCAGCAGCTTACCACAATATTTGGTGGTGCTACAACAGTCGGAACTGCTTTGTTCTGTACCTGAACTTCTACCATGCAGTCTGAAAATCTACCGTTTAGAACACTTGTTGTTGATGTCATTCTAGTAGGAGTTACCGGACCAGCACCTGGATCAACATCAAAAACTCTCAAGACAACCATTACACTTTGACCAATATCAGAGCAACAGAAATAAGTGCAATCATCGAAGTAGACCTGATTTCCGGCGAGAATTGCATTATCATCACCGTTAATACCGTTACAAGCTACTGTATTGTTGGCGTTAGAACCGTTATTCGTTCCAAGCAATTCAGCCATTCTGATGACTTTAAACCATACGTGAGGTTGGCAATTGTCATATGATCCTTCGTCGAAGGCCTCCGCACAAACTTTAGCAACGTTTTCACCAGGAGACTGGTTGCCATTGATGCTCACTACCGTACTTGTTCTACATACAGCCTGTGGCGGTACACGGTCAACTACGTTAAGGATTACTTTTTTCTTGGTGATATTACCGCAACAGTCGGTAGCGATGACATAGCCAGTTTGAATTCCTTCCGGCATTCCAACCACCACATATCCTGCCGACTCGTTACCGAGTATAGTTCCCTGTTCTACCTGAACGGAATAATGTATTTCATTAGAACAGTTGTCAATCAACCAGGCTGGTGGAACTTCCCATCTGCCGCTGCAGGAGTAAGACTCCATATTTACACGTGCGCTGTCTGGATAAAGCACTTGCGGCCCCTCAGCATCAGCTACTTTGATAACCTGACTATGTCCTCCAATTGTAGATGTACACCAGTCCATCACCGTCCATCTTCTTAATACTTTAAAACATCCCACTGGTCCAGCATTGCATCCCTCGGTGGCCAGGTTTATAACAACATCCTGGAAGAATACATTAAAATTCCAGCAATCCGCTGCAGGACGACCTGTCCCGAGCCATTCAACATGTGTATTTGGGCCCCAACACAAAGGATTGGTAGGTGACCACTGACGATGTTGAGGATAATATATTGGGTCTGGATTTGGATGACCATTGT
Organism: Saprospiraceae bacterium; assembly: GCA_046329325.1. Taxonomy (GTDB): domain Bacteria; phylum Bacteroidota; class Bacteroidia; order Chitinophagales; family Saprospiraceae; genus Vicinibacter. The sequence continues at coordinate 1,847,618 of JAXLUU010000001.1, read as the reverse complement.
ATGGGCTTTTAGGATTGTCTATACAATTCCATCCCAGCACTCTAGGCAATCTCCTGTTAGGATAAATATTCGGTTGATTAGGATTGGCATACCAGAATGCTGAATCAAGCAAATAGCCATCAACGCATTCCGGAAAATCAGCCATATGTGGCGTAACATCCTTATTTGGATCAATTTTTTGATTGCAAGCCAACATTGGCAATTCAATATTATCGAAGTTGGCAGGCACACTTACATCAAAAATATCACCTAATGACACGGTAATACTCTGTACGCAATTCGAGCGATTGCCTGAGCCATCGACTGCCGTCCAGGTTCTTTGTATCAAGTAGGCATATCCTGCAGCGCAGGTCCCTTTCGTGCTATTATCGCGATAGGTCAGACTCGCACTGCTGCAATTTTCTGTTACCCTTGGAGTACCCGTCACAGAAGGAGATATTCCTGCTCCACAGGACACAGTAATGGCCGGAGGGCAAACAAGGCTAGGCGGAAGTTTGTCTTCTACTGTTGCATGTGACCAGCAAGAGTTTCCTGTAGCCGGATCAATAACCGTTATTTTGAATTCTTTGCCAATATCCTGAGAGCCAAGTTGAACTCCCGGTACATTCGGTTGACGATCAATCAATCCACCGCTACCTATCGTTGACCAAAGCCTCGCTTCAATTCGATAATTATCAAAACACTTGTAGGGTCCACCCGTCAAAAACATATCCGCTTTAAGCGTTACTGCGCAGTTGAGATCAAGGCTGATCTGCACATCATCATTGCATGCCAGCGCGTTGGTTGGATTAGCATACGCATTAACACACACGTTGAATTCACAGGTCGTAATGTTACCCGCTACGTCTGTTGCCCTGTAGCATAATTTCGTACATCCAATGGGGAAAAAACATCCGGGCCCGTAAGGTTGTCCGCAGGTCTGAACAACAGGTATCATTGATTGACCTAAGGTATATTCCAGATTTCCGTTAAACATCCTGACAGAGAAAAACCCAGATGGGTTAAAAACTCCGTTGGCAACTGGTCCAAATTGTGCACGACCCTGACCGAGAATCATCTTGAGGTTAGCATCACCTTGCGGCACAGTGCTACATGGCGCGACACCATTGACATAGTAAAGTGAAGCTCCGTTCATCGCGTAGATGGCAAATCCTCTGATTTCATTCGGCTGGAGGATCAGCTTGGGTGCAACGGAAGTGTCCGATATTACACCTAAGCAAGTTGCTCTTGAAGTAATAGTCTGGCTGGCCATTCCCATTCTCTCCAAAAGACGAGTCTGAGCGGGAAGACATGCCGTTTGTCCGACCTTTGCAGAGTCACCCGATATTAAGGTCCATGCTGCTGGGTTATTCAGGATAGGGAAGAAACTGCCCGCGGCGGTGCTCGCATAAATCCTGTACATGTTGCCCGATGCAGTAAATGGCATAAACCAGGCTGCAGTCACCGCCATGACTCTGCTGGAAGTATTTTGAATATCAAAAAGCAGACCCGTATGAAAACCAGCCGTGCCATTAAGACAATTATCTGCGCCTAAACTACAACCTATAGAGGTAGCCGAAGCTCCGGTAAATGAAGCTGCAGGGCAATTGTCCATTGCCATAAACTGTGGCGCATCCCAAGATACTTCGCATTCTCCCGGGCCTGCGTTGAGACTGACCAGATTGCCTTTGGGACATGAAGGCACCAATGTAGGTGGTTCGAGATCCTGAACATTCACTACGGTTGAAGCGGTATCGGTTACACAACCGACTACGCTGATCCAGTATATTCTATAACTTCCCGCGCCGGGAAGTACAACGCCATTGGGACCACACACCGTATAGCCTGCCAAAGTTGAAGGCCTGCTGTTAAATGCATATCTGTAACTGATGGGTGCTGTAGGTACAGGGCAAGTGGTGCCTACGGCAGAAATACACGGCAGTCCCCCTTGTGGAACACAAGTTCCTGGAGCCAATGGAGAAGTGATCGGTGTATTGTTTGTAACGATATCCGCCAAAGGTCCAAAAGTCAACGACCAATTGAGCATAGTCCCCTGATCTGCTCCCGCATCATCAAGGATTAAGAGTGACCAGGTACCATTGGCAACTGTAAAATCACTCAGTGTCGTCACAGTGGGTTGTACATTTATACCGCAGGCCGTGGCAACAAGGGATCCTTCAGCCAGGAAAACTCCAGTAAATGGTGCAGCACCAGCCGTGATATTCGTTGTAGCGGTGTCACAAAACATAGTATTCGTAAAGTTATCATTACCACCTCCGTTGTCTGTTGACAGTTCCAGAATCTGTCCGCTGGGGCTTACCAGGAACATATCAATATCAGAATCAAAAGTATGTGTAAAGTTGAGCGTGATTCCTGATAATCTCAGACAAGCTGTGCTCGCCAAACCACTGACCGTACAATTAAATATTGTTCCTCCGGTAGTCTGGGGAGCAACAGTACAACCTCCAGTCCCAATAGAAGGAATAGCTGAGTTGCCCGCGGTATTAACGGTTGATCCATTAAAGGTTTGGGCGTTCATCTGGACGCTTCCTGCCAGACAAGCGAGGAAAAAAACGGTCCATAAGGATTTAAATATCATTTTCATGAGATGAGTTTTGAAGTGGTGGAATCAGGGAAATTATTTTTTAACCAGATTGATGAGGTCCACAAAGCTGGTTGACCACATTTTGTTTCTTAATCTGAACAAGGCTTCGCTGTCAGTTTGAGCACCATTTACTGCAATTTCCATATAGAGATAAGCGGAATTCAATGCATATTCTGTAGTGGGGGGTATCCCGGTTTTTTCCTCCAGAATTTCGGCAGCTTTGCTGAAAAGTTTGATTTTCCTTTCCAATTCGATCGAAGGGTTGGTCTTATACAGAATGTACAGCTCATTCAATTCTGAATTAATCAAAGACTTTGCTTCAGGATTGCTTTTTAATGCTGGCAGATTGGATTGTGAAAGAAGATTGGAGCCGAAAGTGCTCAAAATCAGTGTAAGCGAAATCAATAACAATTTCATGGTTGAGTTTGGTTTAAATATTCAAAAAGCAGACAACACACCAATTCATCTCTATTGAAATGATTTAGCATGCTATTCATTTGCGTAATCCTTATTATAACTCTTTCCGGAGATGCTTCGTCTTCAGAAGTTAAGTTGTATTAATTTGGTTTAACGCCTGACTGAATTTTAGTTCAAGTCAGAAGGCAAATTTAATTTGCTCAAGGAAAATACACACGCCAAGACATAAATAAAAGTTAAATATTAATATATTTAACATATAAACTACTGTAAATAAATAATTTACAAAATAAAATATTTTAATTTGATAGAAGTATTTTAACAAAGTACCAAATAATTGTTGGCTTTACGCCACAGGTTCAGCAGCAATTATTTCGGCAGTTGCCTTTGGCCTGTATTTATCGAAGTTATTATTGAATCTTCTGGCAAGTTCACGGGCTTTCTGATCATACAGTCCGGTATCTGCCCAGGTGTTTCTAGGATTCAATACATGATCGGGCACATTGCTACATCCTGTTGGATATTTGAGACCAAAGACTTCATGGGTTGCATACTCGGCATGATCAAGTTCGCCAGAGAGTGCCGAAGACAACATCGCCCGTGTATAAGATAGTTTCATCCTTTGTCCGATACCATATGGACCTCCTGTCCATCCGGTATTTACCAGCCAGATCGAAGGATTATACTTTCTGATTCGTTCACCCAAGAGGGTGGCGTATTCAGTCGGGTGAAGTGGCAGAAAAGGCGCTCCGAAACAAGCAGAAAAAGTAGCCTTGGGCTCTGTTACTCCTGCTTCGGTTCCGGCTACTTTGGCAGTGTAACCCGAAATAAAGTGATACATCGCTTGTGCGGGGTCCAGCTTGCTGATCGGAGGAAGAATTCCATAAGCATCGCAGGTCAGGAAAAAAATGTTTTTTGGTGCGGGGCCAAACGATGGTTTTTGAATATGGGAGATATGGTGAATGGGATAGGACACCCTCGTGTTTTCAGTAATGTCCTTACAGGAATAATCCGGGGTCTGCGTACCAGGAATGAAGACAATATTCTCAAGAATAGCGCCGTGGCGGACCGCTTTATAAATATCTGGTTCTTTTTCCTCGGTGAGATCGATGCATTTGGCATAACACCCACCTTCAAAATTAAATACGCCTTCGTCGCTCCAGCCATGCTCATCATCACCAATCAAATATCGGTCCGGGTCGGCCGAAAGTGTGGTTTTGCCGGTACCGCTCAATCCAAAAAAAATACTTGTGTCCCCAGCCTTGCCGACATTCGCAGAGCAATGCATCGGAAGCACATGGTGGTTTACCGGTAATACAAAATTGAGAATAGTAAAAATAGATTTTTTGATCTCTCCGGTATAGGCTGATCCGCCAATCAGGATCCTCCGGTTTTTGAAGTCGATGATACTGAAATTATGTTGTCTGGTGCCGTCTTCGGCTGCATCGGCGCGGAAACCCGGTGCACAGTATATTACCCAGTCGGCAACAAACGAACTCAATTCATCGCCTTCCGGTCTGATAAACATATTGGAGGCAAATTGTGCAGACCAGGGTAATTCCGTAATTGCCCTGACGCCAATGCGGTATTTGGGATGAGCACAGGCAAAATTGTCCTGTACATAGACAGTTTCCTGTGAATTAAGATAATGCTGAACTTTAGCAAGCAACTTATCAAATCGCTCTTGCGAGAACGCTTGATTGAATTTGTTCCAGTCAACGCGCTGGTGTGTTATTTCGTCGTCAACCGTAAATTTATCATCCGGAGAGCGTCCGGTAAATTCACCGGTCCTGATACACAATGCGCCCTGATCCGAGAGCACACCCAATCCTTTGGTCAGACTTTCCTGTATTAGTTCATCAGGACTGAGATTGGCTTTAACATGCGTACTGTTTAAAATACCTTGTTGATAAAGGTCTTCCGAGTTTGAAATTTTGCCTGTAATTGACATATATTTAAAATGGCGATCAGGGACAAAGGTAGTCCAAATCCTTTCTACAAATTTTTATTCTTATCCTACATTTTGCTTAATAAATTGTAAAAATTTCCATTGGAATGTTCTTGGCATGGCGCAATAAAATTTTGATAGCATAGGTTGATTTGTGGGTCCGGACAAAAGCTCATAACATCTTGTTAATATCTTGACTTGTCCGGTGGATCGCCCTTCAAATAAAGTAGCTTTGCCAATGGAATTATTACGCCTTAAGTACGTTCTAATTTTCTTTCATGGACATATTAAAAGAAGCTTTTAAATTAAAATTTGCGGCCAAGACAGAGGAATTAAAAGACCTCATTAAAGCCAACTTCAACGTCGTCATCGACAAGGTCAAAGTGGAACAACTTCACGGTGGCATGAGAGGCATTAAGCTGATGCTATGGGACACGTCCTCACTGGATCCGGTAGAAGGTATTCGCTTTCGTGGATACAGCATTCCGGAACTGCGCGAAAAGTTGCCAAGAATCAACGGCGCCCGTGAACCCATGCCGGAAGGACTTTTCTGGCTGATGCTGACCGGTGATTTGCCAACAGAAGAACAGGTCACCTGGGTATCCCGGGATTGGCAGGATCGCTCCACAGTAAATCCTTCAGTATTCAGGGTGCTTGATTCGCTGGATAACGATATCCACCCAATGACGCAATTTTCTATCGGCATTATGGCTATGCAGTCAGATAGCCTTTTCGCCAGAAAATACGATGAAGGAATGCCCAAATCCAAATACTGGGAATACATGTATGAGGATTCCGTCAATCTGATCGCCAGGCTTCCGAGAATCGCTGCATACATCTACAGAAAAAATTTTCACAATAACCAGCATATTGCACCGGATCCGTCCCTTGACTGGAGCGCCAACTTTGGACACATGATGGGCAATCGCCAGCCGGATTTTATGGATCTGATGAGGTTATACATGACGATTCATGCAGATCATGAGGGTGGCAATGCGTCTGCGCATACCGTTCACCTGATTGGGTCAACATTGAGTGATGCTTATCTTTCGCTATCAGGAGGAATCAACGCACTCGCCGGTCCATTGCATGGATTGGCCAACCAGGAGGTCATGGACTGGATCGCAGAAATGGTTGTTGAACTGGGTACCAATAGACCAACCAGAGAACAAATTCAGGATTATGTCAAAAAAACGCTGTCCGAGGGAAAGATTGTCCCCGGTTACGGTCACGCAGTGCTGCGCGCACCAGATCCGCGTTTTCTGGCACAGAAGGAATTTGCAGAAAAGTACTGTGCGGATGATGCGTTGGTCAATATCGTCTGGAATGTTTTTGAGGTTGTTCCGCCAATTCTTGAGGATTTGGGCAAAGTCAAAAATCCATGGCCCAATGTGGATGCACATTCAGGCGCATTGCTTGAACATTATGGTATCAATGAACATAATTTCTATACGGTTCTTTTTGGCGTTTCGAGAGCCATGGGGGTTCTCGCACAGCTTTGCTGGGACCGCGCTTACGGGCTTCCGCTTGAAAGACCAAAATCTCTGACCACAGAAGAGTTAAAAGAAATTATCTTGCAGGCCGCTAACGTTTAAAAACTTACAAAAATGCAGTTTCCTGAAAATCTTCGTTATACCAAGGAACATGAATGGATTAGGGTAGAAGGTAATGTCGCTTACGTCGGCATAACGGATTTCGCCCAATCTGAGCTGGGAGATATTGTTTATGTCGAGGTCGACACAGTAGGTGATGAGGTGTCACACGATGATATCTTCGGCACCATTGAAGCCGTCAAAACAACCAGTGATCTGTTTATGCCTGTGAATGCCAAAGTACTGGAATTTAACCCCGCTTTGGATGAAAAACAAGGTAATAACCCAACACTTGTCAATACAGATCCATACGGAGAGGGCTGGATAATAAAAATAGAATTGGGAGAGAACGCGGATCTCTCATCCCTCCTGGACGCGGCTGCCTATACCGCAATGGTAGGCTAATGCCGTTGAATCGACCTGAAACGTTTCAGGTACTGTTTAAACGGTCTGAGCCAAGTTGTGGTCAACCGCATTGAGGATGAAATCGGTCAATCGGGAAATAAAACTTTGGAGAGCGCTGGGCTTTCTGGATGTACTCACCATTAATGTGCTTTCGTTGATCTCTGCCGGCAACCTGAATCGGCTCATTCCACTGCAATTCAGCTACATCGATAAATTGGGTCATATCCTGTTTTACGGATTTGCATCATTTTGTTTTTGCAAAATGGCCATACTAAAATCAAATAATTCCAGTTATGCAATAAAATGGATTGTCGCGGGACTTTTGTTAATGGGCGCTATCCTTGAAATCATACAGTATCTGAGCCGGATGGGAAGACAATTTGACATTTGGGATCTTGTGGCCAACGGACTTGGCATTTTTGCAGGTTGGGCACTATCAATACTGTTGCCGTCGAAGTCCGGAACTGCAAATCGAGGATAGAATGTTTTTTAAACAGGAAAACTGGCTTTCAGAAAGGGTCTGGCTTGAAGAAGTCTTCAGGTCTCGTAATAAAAAGTATGGTGCTTACGAACTCAGAAGCATTGGATCCGGGAAGGCTGCTTTAGCCTTGTTTATTTCGATCATATTCTTCCTGGTGATGCTCCTCTCCGGCATGATTCGTCTATGGTACGACCAAATATATGAGAATGTAGCGATGGATCAGCTGGTCGTGCATGAAGTAACATTAAATGAACCGCCAGCAGGAAATCAAGGCAGCTTGCCGACTTTATTAAAAAAAACTCCAAAACCAACACCTGAACAGCAATCAAAGCCAAGTGAGAAAATTCCCCTCAAACCCCGAATAACTGAAGAAGAAAATATTCAACCGAAAGATAAAAACTCAAGTTCACCTTCAAATGCTACTCAAAACCAACCAGATTCCGGAGCCAATCAGGGTTCCACCGAAGGGTCTTCGTCATCTTCCGGAGATTCGGGTTCTGGCAACGCGGTGTATCGTCGCGTCAGCCGGATGCCTGTGTTTGCGGGATGCGATGAACTTGGCGGAAGTCCGGCAGAAATAAAAAAATGCTCTGAACAGCGCCTGCTGGGTTTCTTAAAAAGCAATCTGCGTTATCCCTCACAAGCTATCAAAAATAAAACAGAAGGGATCGTGGTGGTCCAATTTATTGTGGAGAAAGATGGATCCGTCTCAAATATTCAAATCCTCAAAGATATCGGAGATGGCTGCGGTGCCGAGACAATTCGCGTACTGGAGTTAATCAACACGATGAAATTATACTGGACACCTGGTATGCAGGGAAGCTCCGGAGTTCGGGTCCAGTATACACTTCCTGTGGAATTTCAAGGGAGTTAATATTTTTACTCAACCAACCAAAGCGCTTATGGTTAATCAAAAGATGAAATACAGTTTGTTCTTTGCAGTGTTCATGTTGAGTTTTTTACTCCGTGCCCAGGATGCCAGACTCGCTACACAATACTATACGGATGGTGAATTCGAAAAGGCCTTGGTCATGTTTCAGCAACTCTACCAGAAGAACCCTGGCAATGAATATTATTTTAAGTTTTATTTAAACTGTCTTCAGTCCCTGAATAAGAATGATGAGGCTGAAGAACTTTTGAAGAAAGAAATACAGAACCGACCGAAAGATTGTCAGCTGCACATTCTTTATGCCAATTTGCTGAATAAACGAAATCAAACGGATAAAGCTGAAAAGCAATTTAAACTCGCAATCGAAAAACTTCCTCCGGATGTCATCGTCGTGCACAATGTAGCAAACAACTTGATTGAACTTTCGCGCTTTGATCAGGCCATTGAAGTCTATGAGAAAGGCGAACGAACACTCAAGGGAATCGCCCATTTCAATTATCAGCTGGCAGATCTCTATCGCAGGAAAGGTGATGTTGACAAGATGCTATCGTATTATCTCGAAGCATTGGAAGACAGAAGTCTCAATCAGCTAAGTCTACAGAATTTATTGCAGGCTTATCTTCCCAAAGAAAAAATGACTGATTTGCAATCGGCACTTTTTACAAGAATTGAAAAAAGACCGGATGATGTCGGACTTCCTGAATTGTTGCAATGGTCTTACATTCAGAATAAAGATTTTACCAATGCACTGAGACAGGCAAAGGCCCTGGACAAAAGATTGAACGAGAACGGTTCAAGGCCAATGTACATTGGCAATATCTGCACGAACGAAAGAGAATATAAAACAGCAATAGAAGCTTTCAATTATGTGAAAACACTTGGCCCGTCCGGTCCCTATTATATGGAAGCGTTGCGTCAAACTTTAATTTGCAGAAGAAAAATAATTGTTGAAAACAAAAATTATTCAGTCCAGGACCTCATAGACCTTGAAAAAGATTATGATCAGTTTAAAAACGAGTTTAGCCAAAATCGTTACGCTGCAGACATTCTGATTGAATATGCAGAGCTGGAAGCCAGATATCTCAACAATATAGGCAAAGCGATCGATATTCTCAAGGCGGTAATTCAAAATCCTGTTGTAGATCAAAGGACTAAAGCCAGAGCAAAGCTGGACCTTGGTGACTATTATCTGATCTCCGGCGAACGATGGGAATCAACATTGCTCTATTCCCAGGTGGACAAGGATTTTCTTGAAGATGAAATCGGTGAACTGGCACGTTATAAAAACGCCCGCCTGTCTTATTTCGCAGGAGATTTCAACTGGGCGCAGGAACAATTTGATATTCTCAAACAGGCCACATCCCGTCTGATCAGCAATGACGCGATCGACATGTCAGTATTTATTCTGGACAATATCAACCAGGACACACTGGGCCTCGCATTATCACAGTATTCCAAAGCGGAGCTCAAAGTTTTTCAGAATCAGTATCAGGAAGCACTACAACTTCTGGACAGCATCCTGGTGCAATATCCAAAAAACAGTCTTGAAGATGATGTCTTTTATCTCCAGGCAAAGATTTATAATCACCTTCAATTAAGAGATTCAGCCATATCAAGATATAACCTGATTTTAAAGGATCACAAAGAAGAGATCAGAGCGGATAATGCACTTTATGAAATGGCGCAGATCTACGATTATCAATTGAATGATAAAGAAAAGGCTAAATCATTATATGAAAGATTGTTTACTGAATTCAGTGGCAGCACACTGGCAGTTGAAGCAAGACAACGATTCAGAAAGCTGAGAGGAGATACGGTTCAATAAACTTCTGCTCAAGTATATAATGTTTTTCAATAAACTTCTACTATTCCGCGAAAGGTTGTTACTTATTAAATCTTTATGTTTGCTTCGAATTGGATAATAATTTTATTGCATACCGATGAAAACCAAGGAAGAAATAGTCAGCAATTGGCTGCCGCGCTATACCGGAAAACCACTGAAAGACTTTGGTGAGTATATCATACTCGTCAATTTCAACCTGTACCTGGAACTTTTTGCCAAATGGCACAAGGTCAAGATCCTGGGCAAAGATCGCGCAATGCCTAACGCGACCGCCAATAATATCACGATTATCAACTTCGGTATGGGTAGTCCCAATGCCGGCACCATCATTGATCTGCTGACTGCAATAAAACCCAAAGCGGTACTGTTCCTGGGCAAGTGCGGCGGACTCAAGACACGCAAAAACAATGTCGGCGATCTGATCCTGCCAATTGCTGCGATAAGAGGTGAAGGAACTTCTAATGACTATCTTCCACCTGAAGTTCCAGCACTTCCGGCTTTCGCACTCCAGAAAGCCATTTCAACAACAATCCGTGAACACCAGCATGATTACTGGACAGGTAGTGTGTATACGACCAATAAGCGTGTCTGGGAACATCGCAAGGATTTCAAACAATACCTTACAGAACTAAGAGCCATCGCCATAGATATGGAAACAGCCACAATTTTCATTGCTGCTTTCAAAAACAGGATTCCCGCCGGGGCACTTTTGCTAGTGTCCGATATGCCAATGGTACCGGAAGGCGTCAAAACGGAGGAAAGCGACAAAAAAGTCACCCAGGACTTCCTGAATGAACATCTTAAAATTGGTATTGAATCACTCAAAAAGCTGGATAATAACGCGACAACGATCAAACACCTTCGTTTTTAAGCCGACCCCGTGTTAACGCTTATTACAAAATATTCTGCGGAAGGTGTAGCATACGATTGTTGCTACAGAATTATTATTGTTTATTTGGAATAATATAGATTATTATTTCAAACAGATAATATTATCGGAATTATTACTCTTCTATTTTAAATTTTTTTTAACACAGCTTGTCAAATCAATTGCCTTGTGAGCGCGTTAATCTTCTCAAATGGGATTTTAATTAATTATTTGGTTTAAAGGTTTGGCTTCGTTTTAATGGGATTAAATCCCTAAGGGATTAGGAAAGTCATCTCGCGCCTGCGAGATGGCTTTTTTTATTGGTCAATAATTTCACCTTGGCGAATCTAAAATATCAATTTGGAATTCTAAAATCCTCACGAACGCACCGAATAATTTCCGATTCACGCTGCTTGTTCAAAAAATTAAATTATAATATTGATAGGCGTTCGATATAATTCAACTTAGCGTTCCTCATGCTGTAAACAAATTATCACCTCTCCGAAATATTAACGGTACAATATGATTTCCTTAATTCAGCCATAATAATCCAATCCCGGAATTGAAAGTCTCATGAATAAATTACTAAATCATGAAAAACTTTCTTTTTTCTGTTCTGCTTCTGATCACATTTCAAATGACTTTAGAGGCCCAACATCAAATGGGAATTGAAATTGGTCCTTCCTTCAGCAACATGAATATTCAGGGTGATGCTGATCTGCTGGGAACACCTGAGACCTTTACGGGTGTTCGCACAGGTCTGAGTTATCAGTGTGATCTCAATCCGGTATTCAGTATCCAATCTGGTTTTTACTACAATATGACCGGATTCAAGATCATTCGTGGAATTGACCTTGACCTTTTCAACATCCCGGTACCCGCCAATGTCAGGGCCATCACCCGAATACATTTTCTTGAACTGCCATTGTTACTCCGTGCCGAATTCGGAAATGATCAGGTAAAAGCATTCATTCATGCTGGCCCACAGATATCCTACGCAATGGATGGCGATCTATTGTTACGTACAAGATTTTTAGTTGATTTTAATTTAGGTAATTATGATATCAACATGAGCAATAGTAATTTTCGTCAGTACGAATTGGCTGGTGTGGTTGGCGCAGGACTTAATGCAAAACTGAATGACAGATTCTATTTTAAGGCTGGTGTCGATTATATGCATGGACTGACCGATCTGACCAAAGAGCCAGTCATTAACCTCTCTACGACCCGTTACAGTGTTAACACCAACATCGGCCTGAGTTACCGGTTTTAAATAAAAAGCATTTTGACTATTTGTTTCGAATGAAGCGGAGTCGGGTCAACCGGTTCAACTTTTTATGCAATTCATCAAAGGCAACATGATTCAACCAATTTTTGATTTATTCTGATGGAGCTGACCAGAGTCGGCTCTATTATAATTTGACAAAATCAAACAGAATACATAGGAACATTGACCATTCACTCCTGTCCTTTGTATTCTTTCGCCGAATATCGAATTGCTACTTGAGGTTGAAATGCTGGACGCTTTGAAAGTATAAATCTTCGCTGACCTTTCGTTTTATGTCCAATTTTATGAAAAAACCTGTTTACTTAGATTTAATTGAGGTAGTTTATACTTTGATGTAGAAAAGAGTTTACAATACCCATTCTAGCCAATTTTCAAAATTAATAGTCTTGTAGTTGTTACCATATTCTTTGGACCAGGCTATTGGAATTTTTCTTAGCTTGTTCGAGTATTTTATTTCATAAGCTTCCATAATTCCATCTTGTTCTTCTATATAATCAATTTCTGAACCATTGTAAGTCCGCCAAAAATACCTTTGCTTATGAACTCTTTCATATTCAAGTTTTTTCATTCTTTCCGCAATCACAAAATTCTCCCACATCATTCCAAGGTCTGTCCTGGAATCGGGTCCGGTAAAATTATTAATAATTGCATTTCGAATTCCTAGATCGTAAAAATAGTATTTATCGCTCTTGGAGATTTCTTTTACTTTATTGCGACTAAATGCAGACAATCTAAATATGACAAAAGATTTTTCCAGCAAATCGATATAATTCTCAACCGTTTCATGTGATATATTTAAAGCATTGGCCAGCTTATTGATTGAGAGAATTGATCCTATCTGAAGCGCAAGGAGTTGTGATAATTTTACTATTTTATCATTATACTTGATATTTGTCAACTGAAAAATATCTTTATACAAATAAGAAGATCCGAGATGCAGTAAATGATCGACCTTATCTGATTTATTTGGCGTTGTATAAATTTCAGGATAAAGTCCAAATATCAGAAATTCATTTCTTCTTTCTTTAAGTTGAAAACCCGAGTTGAATTCTTTCAATTCCTTCATACATAACGGAAATAGAAAAAAGTTCTTGACCCTGCCAGTTAATGGCTCTTGAATCTTATTGGCAATTTCAAATGAAGAAGAACCAGTGACGATAATCTTTAAATTGGGTTTCGCATCATGAAGAATTTTTAAATTTATTCCGATATTCTGAATACTCTGCGCCTCATCGATGAATATGGTCTCATGATCTTCTATGAGATTCATCATCGTTTCAAGATTCTGAGAAGAAAATACACTGTTAAATCTTACATCTTCAGCATTCACGATAAGCACTTTGTCTCTTCCTTCCAAAAGCATTTTTGCCAGTTGTGTCTTACCAACCTGTCTCGGGCCATAAATGGCGACTACTTTAGGGTTGTGCTGGCTGAGTTCCCTTTCAATATTATTATATATATACCTGCTTATCAATAACTTATATTAATTTACTATTCCGAAGTTACAAAAATATGCCATTTTTATCGATTAAGTCTAAATATTAGTGCTAATTTTTAAGGTTGATTCTAATTTTTAGTACTATTATTTAAGGTTAATTCTATATTTTAGTACCAATTCTTAAGGTGTATTCTAAATTTTAGTGCTAATTCTGAAGGCATTGCCTAGTAACAAATAAAATAGCTCTTTTGAATTATACTGGGTTAGGGCAAGATTTTGCCTCTGACATCCATTTGAGGAGTAATCATGTCCAGTTCCACCGGAATAAGCTGGTTAATCATCTTATCTTTCGTCTCGGAAATCTGTACCCGAACATAATTCTCCGTAAATCCGGAGTATATTCCTTCCTTTTCCCTGGCTTCAATGAGTACGTGACCCGTTTTTCCAAGGTTACTTCTGTAGAAATAATGCTTTTTCTTGTTGGATAGCTGACGCAATGATTCGCTGCGCTTTGCCCTCACGTCCGCCGGAACTGAATGATCCATCGTAGCGGCAAGGGTATCCGATCGTTCAGAATACGTAAAAACGTGCAGGTAACTGACCTCGAGATCCTCAAGAAATGAAAATGTGTTCGAAAAATGTGCGTCGCTTTCTCCCGGAAAACCAACAATGACATCGACCCCAATGCAGGCATTCGGCATGATTCGTTTGATCATATCTACCCGCTCGGAATACAATTCACGCTTATATCGCCTTTTCATGGCAGACAATATCTCATTATCGCCTGATTGCAAAGGCATATGAAAATGGGGCATAAAATGCCTGGAACAAGCGACAAATTGTATAATCTCTTCAGTACAAAGATTCGGCTCAATGGATGAAATCCTAAATCTGAAATCTCCTTCCAGTTTGTCCAATTCTCTGATGAGATCTATGAATAATTCCTCTTTCTTTGGTCTGAGACCTTCGATCACTTCTGTGCCATTGCCAAAATCGCCAATATTGACACCGGTCAACACAATCTCCTTGGCACCATGTTCTATAATTTGTTTTGCCAGCTCTGTGATTTGAGCGATGGTTCCGCTTCTGGATCGTCCTCTTGCCTTAGGAATCGTACAAAAACTACACTTATAGTCGCATCCATCCTGTACCTTGAGGAAGGCCCGCGTTCTTCCTTCTTTGGAATAAGAAGGTTCAAAATCATTTACTTCGTTAATCGGACCGGAGATCACTCTTGAGTGAAAACTTTGCAAATCCAATTCCTGGATATGTTCCAGAATATTAAATTTTTCTGCAGCGCCCAGTACGAGATTGACACCGGAAATATTAGCAATTTCTTCCGGCTTCAACTGCGCATAACAACCAATTACAATGACCTTTGACTCCGGATTATTACGCTTCGCAGCGCGGATTACTTTTCTGCACTTTCTATCCGCCTGATCCGTAACAGAACAGGTATTGATGACATAAATATCCGCAGGCTCTTCGAAGTTCACTTCGTGATAACCTGCACTTCGGAAACTTGAATTAATGGAAGAAGTCTCCGAAAAATTGAGCTTGCAGCCAAGGGTATGAAAAGCGACCGTTCTGGAGGTAGACATCCCGCAAAAATAATTATAAGATCCTCTTATAAGAGAGAATAAAGCATTACTTATTAATGATTAATTTAGTAGATCCCATTAATCTTCCATCATCAATAACGTTGATAATATATATTCCATTCTTGAAATCGGAAAGATCAACCACATTTGAACCCTGATAAACTCTCTGCGTTAATAACTTCTCTCCAAAGAAGTTATAAATATTTGCATTCATTCTAAATGGATTATAATGATTGATATTCACAAGGGTTACACCACTTGAAGGATTTGGAAAAACTTCCAAATTCATTATTGACGCTAAATCTTGGCTATTTGTAATATTTAAATTGATCGTTCTGCATAAGGTATCCGCTCCATTTTCATTTCGGACAATTAAACATACTGTATATATTCCTTTCTGATTATAACAATGTTCAGTTGTTTGTTTATTTCCTATGGTTCCATCACCAAATTCCCATTGCCATTCTTTCACATCATACATACTTAAGTCGGTGAAATGGATACAAAACGGATCGACTGAGTCTTGCTGATAGCGCCACCAACACCAAGGAATATTATCAATTCCCAGACTATCGCATATGCTATTATCAATCGGCCCTAATCTGTAATGTGGATGCATGGGAATAGTTTGTATCACTGCTTTCAAATAATTCGCCCTTGGCACAAATTCTACATCATCATCTGAATCGGGATTATTGATAATATGAAGATACCTGGTTTGGATAAAGTCAGAATTCATATACATCCTATGATCCGGACCCAATTGAAGTGATCCAAAGTTGGTCCTTCCGTATTGATTATTAAATAAATATCCCGGCTTACCATCATATTCTGCAATGACTTGCCGATTCTGTAAGCTACCATCTACAATCTCATATCGATATAAATAATGCCATGTACTTAGAAACAAATAATGACTATTGCTTGAGAATGCACAACCAACTTCTCCACTTTCCAAAGAGTCTAATTGAGAAATCTGTCGATTACTTAATATGCCCTCACATCTGTCGAATTGATAAAACTCAACTCTCCCAAAACCTTGTTTTTCATCATTTTCCTTAGAAGTTACGCAATAATATTTTCCATCAGGAGAGAAGCAGGCAAAACCTCTATTTCCAAAATCATTAAACTTATTTACAGATTGCTTAAATATTCTGGATACGCTGTCTTTGCTAAGTTGTATGGTATAGATCTCAGGTCTATTGAATCTACCTGTTAATATCCACCAATCTCTTCCATTAGCATGTCTGCATGCTGTCAATCTCCCAAGATCTATACTGTCCCGAATAATATTTATCTTAGGACCCACTATTGAACTATCTGCTTTATCATCATATTGAATACGATGATAACTCAGGTCCTCAAAATAGAAGCCAACCACTTCCGTATCACCGATTGGCTTCCACTTTCCTGTGAAGATCAGATAATCCTTACCATTGACCGATGGAAGAAATAAAGTTGATTGAGGATCTATGCCACAACTATTATTCGTTTCACAGATTTGTTGATAACCACTAACAGGTAGGTGTCGATGATCTTCCAGAAAATCGCCAGTATAATTATATCTTAATTTACCGCTGTGATCACAAATCTGAGAACCGTAATTATACTGGAATGCAAATTTCGAGGAATAAGTATATCTTGGATTGCCATTTTCCGAATTAAAGTCTAATACTAAACTACCTAACAAAGAATCCACTGCGATAACAAAATTATCCCCCGCTAGCCACATAAAGTCATGTCGTTGCGTAACAGCTTTATTTATAAAAAATATAAATAATATAATAAACAATAATCGCATAAATAAGCTGAATTAGTACTTTATTATCTTAGTGATGCGCTCTGTGTTATTGTTTTTCTCCTTAATTCTAACCATATATACTCCATTGATTAATTCATTTGTCTCAATATTAATCCGCAACTTATTTTCCACTTCTTGATTGAAATATTGAATTCCCAAGAGGTCGCTTATAGTTACCAAGTATGTATTAGGAGATTGCTTATCATTTAGATCAATTACAAAGCTATCTTTAAATGGATTAGGGTAGACAGTAGAATTGAATTCATTACTTACATTAACATTATTCAATATTATCTCATCAGTCTGACTGCTACAACCATACTCATCATCAAAGCTAATTTCGGAATTGAAATGTTGAAGAATTCCTCTTGCCCAGAATACTAAGCTTCCATCAGAATATGGACAGAGTTGTGAAATCATCAATAGTTGACCTATTTGAATCGAATCTGGCACAGTTTGATTAGCAAGAATCAAATCAATAAATAGTCTCCTTATCAGTTTCTCTCTTATCTCAAAATCAGTTACTGGTGTAATAGAATCTATAATTTGATTGGCAGAATTCTTCGCATATAAAATGTTAACATTATAAGCACTATCGACTTGCCAAATCTGATTATCGAGGCTATCAATTAATTCTCCAATCAAATTCATACTGTCCAAAATAGCAATACTATCATACGATGAAGCACTTAAAAGTTGAAAGAATAAATCCTTTTTCAAAGCGGATAAATCTGAAAGAGTACTAACAAATTGATCATTAATTTGTGCACTGCTTTCTCCTAGCAATCTTGAGAATAGGATACTATCACAAACAGATATGTTATAAATATTAGATTGAAGATTTGCATAATAAAAAGAATCAATAGAAGTATTCACTCCAATGAGATTTGTATGTGATAGTATTTTGTTAAACAAATAATTACTTCCATCCCATTGTAGTTCAGGTCCATTCACAAATGATCCAAACAGTCCTTGAGCCATTTCAACATCTGTGTTGGTCAGATAATCATCAGGTATTCCATTATAGGGATAATTAGGTATTTCACACTCAGGTATTGACTCACATGATCCTGTGCCAAGAACAGTTGATGAAATAAACCAGGAATTAATGTTTGCAGGGCAAGATTGGATTGGGTCAATCTGTAGAGGCCAGTAAGGCTCTTGACATGAAAAACCATAAATATGCGAACGATCTGTCAGTCCCAAAGGTCCATTTTCATTTTTCGCATCAAGTCCAGATGGTCCATACCATTTGTTTCTTGAAGATCTCGGATTAGGCGCCCCCTGTTGTTCAGGCTGTGCACCAATATAAGATCCACGTACAATTCTTAATCCATTGCTATAATTACCCCTGCTGGTATTACCTGAATACTTAGTATGATCAGAATTACCACTAAAAGCATAACAACTCTTAGCTGTGTTTACAACGTTACAGCAGATCACATTTCCTTCACTAATACCCGTACTAATACCAACTGAAACCTCCTCTGAAGAAATGCGGCTCTCAACGGTATTAGATTCAATGTAATTGTTATCTGATGCTCTAAGTGCTATTCCCCTTCCGACTACAGCTGATACATTCTGATTGTACTTAGAATAAAAAATGTGATTGTAATGAACAACTTGCCCAAAACAAACATTCAAGTTTATTCCGTCGCATCCATTGTCAATGTTCAAAGTATTATCATAGATAAATCCTGATCCAGGATTTATATTAATTAGATATATTCCAATTCTATCAAGCGTATTTGCCATTTCCGCTGACACTTTGATATCATTTGTTACAATCTCAGGACTAACTCCAGGTGATGAATTTTGTTCTAAAATACCATATCTGGTAAAAGCAATTTCATTTTGTTTAATCTTTGAATTGGTTAAAGCTTTGTTCACCCAAATTCCAGTGTAAACCGAATCCATTGTATTGTCATTGACTTTTAATAAAGAAGAACTTTCTGCCCAAACTCCTACATATGCATTCGCAATAGTATTATCAATAACTTGCTCACCAATAGAATTTAATAGCAATATTGCATAACCACCATCATTACTATGAAATGCTGAAGGCGTCCATGCAAAAAGACTTAAATTTCTAAATGTATTATGTTCTGCTACTAATGTACTTTTAAATGAATGAATTCCTTCATGAATACCATTAAAGTAATTATCATAAGCTTCAAGCCTGGAATTTCCAAATGAAGTTATTCCAAATCTGGTTTTTTCTGCGTTACCAACAGGATATAAAACGTTTTCAAGCAATTGACCGTTACAAATAAATGTACAATGATGAACAGTAGTTTTTCTTTCATTATTCATTTTTATACCGATATGATTTCTGTCGAAAGTACAGGATGAAATATTGGAAACATTATGTGTTCCTCCTATTTGAATGCCAAATTTAGCATCATAAAACTGGCAGTCGTGAACCAGCACACTTACAGCATTAACTATGTTTAAGCCTGTATAAAAGTGGTTCGAACAAGCATTAAATTCGCAAGTTATTACAGAAACCAATTGGTCACAAATTATCTCAGCATCCTCATCTAAATACAGAAAACATTCGAATAGCTTTAGATCATGCACATTGACTTTACCTTTAATACATATAATTTCGTTACTATAGTCAATTTTTGCAATGGTTGTTGTTGTTCCTAAACTCCCTAGTTGGATGCTACCATTTGAACATATGCACTGTGCAATAATAGAATTTATTGAAGTGAATTGCAACAGTACTATATATAAAATAATTATTCTTAGACTTACTGAGTGAGGCCGAGTGAGGCCGAGTGAGGCCGAGTGAGGCCGAGTGAGGCCGAGTAATTATAATATTTCATTTTTATTATTTTACTTAAACAAATTTAAACATTTATTCGGAATAAGCAATAATTGCATCATTAGAAAACACCATTACCTAACCAGAGTCACATCCCCGTAATCCTTGTGCTTGCCTCCCAGCTTATCTGTCCATTCGAGATAATAAGCAAATACAGCAGGACGCACCGGCGTACCTCTTAAATTGCCGTCCCAACCAATGTTTGGATCGTTGGGCGGAAAACTGGTATTCTCATACATCATTTCACCCCATCGGTCGAAAATCCGGAACACATCTATCAGATGAACGTCCTTGTCTGCGTATACCGAAATCTTGTCATTAATACCATCTCCATTAGGACTGAATACGTTAGGCACAAAGACTTCCCCTTCGCCCAGTATCTCAAGGATAAGAATTCGCAGTGAATCACAACCATATCGTGTCGTCAGCATCTTATCGTATACGCCGCTCTGTCTGTATTCTTTCTGACCAATTTTCCAGTAATAACGATTGAGCGTACAAACGGAATCTACAAACGTATAGTCGGGATAAACCTTTAGCTTCAGCAGATAGATAGAATCACAACCATGCACCGTCTGACCTCTGTATTCAAACTCGCCGTCTTCCGTATAGGTATTGCCGTTGACATCCCAATAATATTCATGACAGGCCTGAATGCTGTCCTTCTTGTGAAACGCAGGGTGTATTTTTAAATTAAGTGTAACGATAGAATCACATCCATGATAACTGGACTGACTTAACACCAATTTTCCCGTAGGATTTGACTGATTTAGTTTTATTCCCTGAATAACCACTTCGCCACCTTCACAAGTAGCAGTATCAATTTTTCCTTTCGTTTCAGGATGAAATGATAAATTGACCGTTAACGTTGAATCACATCCGTAAATGTCCCGGTTAGCAAGTACAAGATCGCCTGATGTATTTGCTTTGTCAAATCTCGTACCTTCAATGATGATATAGCTGCCCTGACAAACAGTACTGTCCAGCCGACCGGCAGTCCTCGGGAAAAAACTTAAATTGACCGAAATCATCGAATCGCAACCATTGTAATTGGCGCCTTTTAACAAGACGTTTCCTTTCGGATTTTGATCATCAAAGCGAACACCACCTAAGGTCAGTTGATGACCGGGACAAAGTGATGTATCAAGATTTCCCAATCCTGGATTCAGGTACCTGAGTGTTATTTGAACACTGGAATCACATCCGAATCGGTCAGCTTGCATTAGCGTTAGACTGCCGTTGTTGTGCGTTTCATCAAATATTATATTATGTAGAATCAGCTGCTCACCTCTGCACAATGATGTATCAAAAGAACCAACTGTTCTTGGAAAAAATCCTAATTGAACCTGAATCAATGAATCACATCCCAGGCGGTTACCTCCTGCTAATCGCAATGTCTCACTGGTATGCAAAGAATCAAAAAGTGTATTCAGAATTACGAGATTCTTTCCAGGGCAGATAACTGTATCCAGTCGTCGTACCGTTGAATCAAGAATCTGAACCCTAATAACTAATACTGAATCACACCCGTTAGAGGCCATTCCTTTGAAGAGAACAGAATCAATTTGATGATTTTTGTTAAAAACAAGGCCATTTATTGAGATATCTGAATTGTAGCAAACAGAGGTATCAAAACGATTTCTGCCTCCGTCTATGTTCTTAATCTGAACTGTAAGTGATGAATCGCATCCGTAGAAACTTCCTCCGGGAAAAAAATAATTTCCGGACATTTTATTGGGACCATACCAGTCATTCAGCACCTGAATGGAATCCCCCGGACATAAATTATAAGTTAGATTACCTGGTATTACTTTACGGCAAGTTATTAATCCAAAGTCATAAGAAAAATTATTCTGTCCACTGGCACCGGTCTTAACTGTTAGCGTGATTTTATCCTGAAAACGTCCCGGTGAGTTAACCGAGTATGATGCATCGGAATCATTTTCAGAATTGGCAAATCCAGTCCTTACCTGATAAACCGTTGGGGTATAAATTTTTCTCCCGTGAATTAATTCTCTGGACTGATATGCATTGTCATTTCCAATCTGAATAATATAGGACGTAGAAGGCTGAAGTTGCGTAAAGACATATTCCCCGGCAGCATTTGTAATTGTATTGTTCAGGAGAAAACCACCATTGTCAAACAAATAAACAGGCATTCCTGCCACCGGGTCTTCACCAGGATCCTGCATGCCATCCGCGTCCCGGTCTTCCCAGATATAATTACCAATCGCTACACCTTGAACTTGTGCGTATTTGGCATTGTTTAAAATTTCCACATCACCAAGTCCGGAAGATTTTCCAAATGTGGACTTTTCTCCCGTATAGATATTATAGTTTGCTCTTTTGGTTCCCAGTGAATTATCAATCTGGCTCCATCCATTGGACCAGATCTGCGCAGGATCCATCAACGTAGCAATGACCGTATTATAACTTGGATGAAGTGCCAGACCACCCAGTACACTTTCCTGATGACTGAAAAAACCATCCTGGTAATAAAATTCCCCGCCACAAATTCCTTGATTATTGTTTGCTCCAGCAGTGGTAGTAAAACCTGAAGTGCCGTTTTGCTCCAGCAAATAAACATTTTTCAATTTAAATAATTTCAACAGGTCACCGCCGCTAAAATTAACGTAGGCCGTTTTATCGGATGTTCTTGTTCCATAATCGCGGCCTCCTGTCTGATACCCAAAGCGATCTCCCAATGCCACAATAATATTACCGTAAGAATCGAATTCCATATCAGTAAAAGCTGGTTCAGGTCCACAGGCAATGTCCGCATATTGATAAAAAGTATAAAAATTATTACTCCAGGGTCTGAATAAAGAACAATCATTTCCGTTGATAAAACCCTTGCCATAATTCAGATCGAACTCCAGTAACTTATTGAATACCCCGTTGCTAAAAGTATAAATAACCGCCTTGAGATCATCCCTGTTCTGAGACTTTTCAGCACTACAGATACCGCCTACATAAAGAACTCCGTCATAATACTTCAGTGCCCAGGGACGCCATTCAGATGAGTCTGAGCACCCTGGATCGGGAATGGCGAATTCGTGTATGCGGTCGCTGGTGATTGGTAGCGTAAGTGGATTACCAATGTTGACGACGATCACACTTCTGTTATAAAGATTGACAACAAAAAGAGAATCTCCGTTATCATTCAGATCAAGATCACCCAGTCCCCATTTACCAACCAAATCAAATGCGACCGAATCGTGCGATGCATCGAGGTTATTTAATGGAAGGTTTCGTTTGAGAACCGCTTCATTGCCAGTTGCAATGCCGAAGGAATCAAAATTAACCAACAAGTTCGTTCTGCCATAGTAGCGATAACCAGGCGTGTCGCGTGGAATGGGTACAAAATCCGCTAAACCAGTATAGTAAATTGCGCCCAATCCATATTTTCCCAAATCAGCATTTCTTTTTAGAAACGACGATGAAAACAAGGTCCTGGTCTCACGCTGATAACCTATTCCCCACAGCGAGCCCGTCTCGCCGCAACTGGCCAGATAATAATTTCCGTCAGGTCCAGTTCGTGGCCCACCTTCTGACACGTTAAAGAGATTTGCAATCAGGCTGGGTTGGCGATATGTCACCGTGTTGGTATCCGAAGCATTTCCTTTGGAGTAGGCTGCGGTAACGATCCATGGGTTGACGTCAATGATGGTCTCCAGGTCAACAAGTCCAAGATCAACAGCACAATTGCCTGTTGATGTTTTTTGTGTCCGGCCTTTGCTGTTAATTCCTGGAACAGATTCGTAATAGTTAGGAGGATAAATGAATTCCACCCGCACTTTTTTTCCGGCAGGTATGGCTGAGGTTGCCCATGCGCCGTTACTGGCCGTCAATGTATTGGCCAATTCAATTTTTAAGTCATCATAAATCTTGATCTGAATACCTTGTAATCCATTTTCTGAAAGATCTTTTTTACCGTTGTTATTGAAATCATTGAATACCTGCCCCCCAATACTATTTTTGCCCTGGCATGCCGGTGGATCACAGGGCAATGGCAGTTTGATGGGGACTGAAGTTGCGGCGCAATTACCCAGGTTGTTGAAGTAGGCATCCACCATCTGATTACTGCCATCCGGATCGAGGACAAATTGCACGTAATGCGGACAACCCTTTATGGTGGGATCAAATTGCTTGGATTGACCCTTGACCCTGACGACAATCTTTGAATTGGCAGGAGGCATGGTCCAGGTAAAAAAGACGGCCACCAATACCTTGGAGGCATTGCCGGTACGGGTGCTATATTCGCAATCTCCAACAATGACAGAGTCTATGGTTAGCTTACAGACCGATTCTGCATGAATGATTTGAATCGTGAGTTGGCTTAACCCCAGAAAGCAAAAGAGTGTGACAATATTTGATTTAATCCAGAACATGGCGCTTCCGACAATAGATTCCGATTTAATAATTGTTCAAATGTAAGGTTTTTATTCTGGCAATGCAATAGTTTGCCAAAAATAAAGCTGTTGTTTTGACTATAACTGAGGACTAGGCCTGACGCAAATTGCCTAGAAGACCATTTAAACGCAAGCTTTTAGATTCTTAAATTTAAAAGGAATCAGAAAAAAGAAATTATTTCTCAAATCTGAAAACGGCTTTTATCGATCACATTTTTGCTGGATTTCCACGATCCACTTTATACAAATCCTAAATTAATATCTTAACCTAGTCAATTGATTTTGTAGATAGCACTGAGCTATTTATTAATTGCGCTACTTTCTTAATATAGTTTTTAGATTTTCAATGTTATTTTCCGTTTTATGCATTAGTAATTTGAGATTATTCTGATTTTTCGAATTGATTATTTTCAACAGGCTCTTTGAATCTGAGTAGTACAATTTATTATTTAAAATGTATAGAATAATATATCTCTTTTGACTGTCTTCAATAGAAAGCAAATTGTCCATCAAATTCATTATACTGTCTGTAAGGTTTAATAGTATGCCTGTTTTCAATGGAATTCTACGTCCTTGAAGATCAAAAAACTGGAGATACTTAGAATTGGGTGGCATAACTGAATAACCAACCATTCTAAAATTCATTTGCTTTTCCAGTGTCAAATAAATTAAACTACTTGTAGGGTTTGAGCAATGAATTACATCATCCTTATGCGCTCTTTCCAATTCGGTCATATTTTCCTCAGCGTGACGAATACTATCCAGCTTATATCTGATTCCGTCATTAAGCCAGTCATTCTCCTTCATGGCTTCGTTAAATCTTTTTATAGCCAATGGATACTCCTCAGCGCTCACAACAGGTTTCGCATAATAGATTTTATGCCTAGTCCCGTGATCAAAAAACAATACTAACGAATCAGCGCTTATTGTTGATTTAACCGCAGATAACTTAAAATTATTGGAGTCTTCACCAATTTCATGTATGGATTTATTGAGTACTTCAAATTTCATATAAGGATAAAAGTTGAGAAGCACACCACCTTCAACATCATGAAGGTTTATTTCTATAACCGGGTATTTTCCTGAAGCGATACCAGGCGGCTGCAAGTTTTTACTTACTTCCAATAATTTAGGATGCTTAACATACACATCGGGCTGTCCGTAACTCAGATTGAAGCTAATAAAGGGAATAGCATACAAAATCACTCTTAGCATGGCGAAGACATATCCGCATACGAACGTAATCTTGGGAACTAAGATTATATAAAATTAGCTCAAATCAAAGCCATGTGAATTTCATGTATCTAACAATAAAGTACAATAACTTCCCTATGTGCACATCAGACTTTGTTAAGACAGCGTATGGCGTCGAACGTTACTTTTGGTAAGAAATGACGTTAGGGATATTGATGACTACCGGATAAGACTGGTTCAGCAATTTTTTTGACTGCAATAAAATGTTCGTATAAGCAAAATATTGACACTTATTCCTAAGGCAACGGGCAGAATGCTCCCGGATAATGAAGATTGAATCCGATATTGCCGGACAAAAAAAAAGCCTTGTGTCTGCATCGACCAAGGCTTATGGAAAAATAAAAAAAAAGGCGGCGACCTACTCTCCCGGATTGTGACCAGTACCATCGGCGCAACAGGGCTTAACTTCTCTGTTCGGAATGGGAAGAGGTGGGCCCCTGTGCAATAGCCACCAAAATCTTGACCCGCGTTATAGGCGGGCATATTTTTTATAAATATTTCAACCTGTGTTGAAATAAAAAAAAGGTTGGTTGAGAAAATGATGTTGAGGTGAAAAAAAAAGGAAGCTTTGGGGTAATTAGTACTACTCAGCTGAACGTATTACTACGCTTACACCTGTAGCCTATCAACGTAGTCGTCTTCTACGACCCCATGTAACACTCATCTTAAGGATAGCTTCGCGCTTAGATGCTTTCAGCGCTTATCTAGTCCGTACATAGCTACTCTGCGCTGCACCTGGCGGCACAACAGATACACTAGAGGTACGTCCAACTCGGTCCTCTCGTACTAGAGTCAGTTCCCTTCAATGTTACAACGCCCACCACAGATAGAGACCGAACTGTCTTGCGACGTTCTGAACCCAGTTCACGTGCCACTTTAATCGGCGAACAGCCGAACCCTTGGGACCTTCTCCAGCCCCAGGATGTGACGAACCGACATCGAGGTGCCAAACCTCCCCGTCGATATGAGCTCTTGGGGGAGATCAGCCTGTTATCCCCGGCGTACCTTTTATCCTTTGAGCGATGGCCCTTCCATGCGGAACCACCGGATCACTTTAGCCTACTTTCGTACCTGTTCGAGCCGTCGCTCTCTCAGTCAAGCACCCTTATACTAATACGCTCTATGCATGATTACCAACCATGCTGAGGGTACCTTTGCAAGCCTCCGTTACTCTTTAGGAGGCGACCACCCCAGTCAAACTACCCACCACACACTGTCCCCCGTGGGTACGGGGTTAGAACCTAAATATAAGAAGGGTGGTATTTCAACGTTGACTCCACCAGCCCTAGCGGACCAGCTTCAAAGTCTCCCACCTATCCTACACATCTTATATTCAAGCACAATGTGAAGTTATAGTAAAGGTGCACGGGGTCTTTTCGTCCCGTGGCGGGTAACCGGCATCTTCACCGATACTTCAATTTCACCGAGCTCATGGCTGAGACAGTGCCCAGATCGTTACACCATTCGTGCAGGTCGGAACTTACCCGACAAGGAATTTCGCTACCTTAGGACCGTTATAGTTACGGCCGCCGTTTACTGGGGCTTCAGTCAAGAGCTTCGCTTGCGCTAACCCCCTTCCTTAACCTTCCAGCACCGGGCAGGTGTCAGACCCTATACTTCATCTTTCGATTTTGCAGAGTCCTGTGTTTTTGATAAACAGTCGCCTGGGCCATTTCTCTGCGCCCCACATAAATGCAGGGGTCTCTTTTCCCGAAGTTACGAGACTAATTTGCCTAGTTCCTTAGCCATGACTCACTCGAGCGCCTGAGGATCTTCTCCTCGACTACCTGTGTCGGTTTGCGGTACGGGTCGTATATGTCTGATGCTTAGAAGTTTTTCTTGGAAGCCTGCTTGGAGTCACTATCTCATCACCCCGAGAGGATCAGAGTACTATCGTGTTTCAGTTCACCGGCGGATTTGCCTACCGGATCAACACCTACGCACTTCAACCAACTATTCCGTAAGTT